>CAZSXU010000020.1:0-10498 GCA_964610505.1 uncultured bacterium
CCAACGGCGGAACAATCTGGCGCTGCAAGACCCGGCACCCAAACCCGGCATCTACCCCGGTCGGCTCCTCTCAGCCGACTGGATGATTGCGCCCTTGGCTGGGCACTCATTTCAACAAAACCATGCGGCGGGTCTCGGTTCTGCCGCTCCATGTAATCCGATAGAAGTACACGCCGCTGGCCACGTCCGCCCCGTTGTCATCCTTCCCTTCCCACACCACGGAGTGGATTCCACTCGCCTGGGGGTCGTCCACCAGGGTCCGGACCCGACGCCCGAGAGTGTTGTAGACGGCGAGAATCACTCGGGAACGACCCGACATCTCGGGAATCCGGTAGGAGATTTCCGTCACGGGTTTGAACGGGTTCGGCACGGCCGGTCCCAAGTGAAATCGCTCGACCGACTCACCGGATCCAACCGCCTGCGGGGACGTACCCGGAACAACCAACATCGGACCGGAGCAATCCACACCGAGAGCACCGATCGGACCGCAGAGAGCATCGTCGGCACAGGGAGACCCTGTGGCCAGATGGCAGTCACCGGCGTCCAGATCGCAGAAGCATGGATCCGTGCAATGGTTGCAGTCCTGGCCACCCTGGCCGGACAGACTCCCAACCCAATCACCCTGAACATTCCCAAACACGTCGCAGCAGTAAAAGGCCGGATCCCCGCTCGTGAACCGGAACCACGGGCCGGGGCCGTTGAAGCCGAAAATGCAGTTTGAGATCTGGGTCGCGCCCTCCGTTCGGACGTTCAGGGCTGCAGCGAACGTCGCCCGATTGGCTGCGAAAGTGCAAGAGCTCAACGTCAGTGGCGTCCAAGCCGCATACAGTCCGCCGCCCAAGCCGGCCGAGTTGGCCCAGAAGACCGAGCCACCAAGGTTCAGGGTTGAGTACGCGCTGTAGATTCCCCCGCCGTCGTCGCCCGAGTTCTCGCGGAAGTGACAGGCATGGACGCCCACCGTCGATTTCTTGAAGTACACCGCGCCCCCATCACGCTCGGCCGTGTTGCCGACGAAGGTGCATCTGTTGAGTCCGAGAGTCGACTTGTACGCGTAGATCGCGCCGCCGTAGGCGTCCGTGTGGTTTCCGGTGAAGACACAATCCTCCAGCGTCGCCGACCCGAGCTGGCAGGTGAGCCCGCCACCGCCGGTCGTCCGGATCCAGTTGTTCTTGAGGCGACAGTCCCTCATCGTGATGGACGATCCATAGACGTAGACACCACTCCACGAACCACCCGTGATGGTCAGATTCTCGAGGACGGCGTCCTCCACGCTTCGGGCCTCGAAGGCGTAACCCCGCCCCTCGGCGTCGACAACGACCTCGTCCTGTCTCGGTTGGCCACCCCGGAGGACCACGCCCGACTTGAGACGAATGGCGTGCTCCCGGTAGATTCCAGGGGCGGCCTCCACGATGTCCCCGGGTTGCGATTGATTGAGCCCATACTGGATGGTCCGGAAGGGATGTTCTTGGGATCCGTCTCCCCCCCAGTTGTCGCCACCATTGGCCACGTACTGGACCCTGTGGCATATTCCGACGCATCGGACCTGATCGCAGTCCGCGCCCGGGTCGAGTATGCAAACGCGAGCGCCGAACCTCTCGGACGTAAACGTCACGGTGAACACCTGCGATTGGTTGGGACCCAGGGTGTATGTCGTCGGATCGACTTCGAACTCATCGCAGCTCTCGATGATTTCGCCATCAAGCATGCCACACCGCCTGTTGGTGATCGTGAAAGTCAGACTCTTTGTCGCGCCGATGCCCTCGACACGGAAGCGAAGGACTCCAGGCTCTACCTCGCACTCCGGAACATGCGGCCCTGTCGCCGTACAGGTTACCGGACCGCAACCCGTATCTGTGTCAATCTCGCACACATCATCGCCACAGTCCTCGGGTGCGTAGACGACGCTGAAGATCTCGCTCTCGTCGTGTCCCAGCGAGTACTGCGTGGGGTCGACGGTGAACCCCTGGCAGTCCCACGTGATCTCTCCGGCGAGCGTGCCGCAGCCGGGGTTCGTGATACTGAAGGTCTGGGTATCCGTGTCCCCGAAATCGTCGGCCGTAAAGTTGAGATCGGCCGGACTCAATTTGCAGATGGGAAGGATGGGTCCCGCTGCGTTACAGATGACATTCGGGCAGAGAGGTCCCGTTTCGATGGTGCATGCATCGTCACCACAATCCATGGGTGCGTAGACCACGTCGAAGGTCTCACTCTCATTGTGTCCCAGCGAGTACTGCGTGGGGTCGACCGTGAACTCCGGGCAGTTCCACGTGATTTCTCCTGCAAGTGTGCCGCAGCCGGGGTTGGCGATAGTGAAAGTCTGCGTATCCGTATTGCCGATGGTGTCGACCCCGAAGCTGAGGTCCGTTGGTTTCACCCCGCAGTTGGGAGTCTTGGGTCCCACAGCATTGCAGGTTACGTCCGAACACAGAGGCCCGGTCTCAATCACGCACACATCGTCGCCGCAGTCCTGGGGTGCGTAGACGACCCTGAAGGTCTCGCTCTCATCAGGTCCCAGCGAATAGAGGGTGGGATCAACGGTGAAATCCTGGCAATTCCATTTGATTTGGCCGGCGAGCTGGCCGCAGGCGATGTTGGTGATGATGAAGGCGTGAGTGTCGGTGTCGCCGACGCTGTCCGCCTCGAAATCGAGTTCGGTCGGGTCGATGGCACACTCGGGAGTGTCGGGCCCCGCGGCATTGCAGGTCACGTTCGCGCACTCGACCCCGGTCTCAATCACGCACACGTCGTTGCCGCAGTCCTCGGGCGTGTAGGTTACGGTAAAGATCTCCGATTCCCAGGCTCCCAGGTCGTAGGAGCTCGGTTCCACCGTGAACTCCGGACAGGACTCGGAGATTTCCCCGGCCAGTCCCCCTCCTCCATTGTTGTGGATGGTGAACGTGGTCGATTGGACTTCGCCGACGGTGTCAACATTGAAGGCCAGGTTCGTGGGATCGACCTCACACAGCGGACACGGGGCCGTGCAGGCGATGAGATATGCTGTGGGGTCCGTCGTCGTCGTTGAACCCCATGGATTCGAGAAGAACACGTCAACACTCGGGTTGTCCCACATGACGGTTAACGTGCAGCTCAGGTTCAAGGACTGTTCTGTAGGCCAATTCTTGTCGTTGTACACATTGTGTCTGGGTTCAATCGGGGGTACGCAGGCGGGCCCCAGATCAAGACCATGTGGACAGGGGTGGTCGAGACCATTAACCGTCCCCTCGTGGTCGCAAGTCCTGGACCACGTATCCTCGCCTGTTCCTAAGTCACCCTGATACCAGCAATACCATTGTGACGTGTGGTCAATCATGTCCCCACCACAGCCGCAATCACCATCACCCCCAGGATGATGTTTCTTGTAGAAGGTTCGGCCCGCGTAGGTTCCGGCACAACGGCAGCAACACCAGTAACACCAGGGATACGGATCACGAACGTAGTCGTACCGCTGGTATGTCTCGACGACGCTGGCGTAGACTCTGGCGTTGAAGTTCTCGGACGGGCAGTCCCTGCCCACCTCCGCTCCATCGGCCGCGCCGGCAATCAGTACGGCGAACAGAACCATCGCGAGAAGCGCGCGTCTCATTATCATCTCCTCCTCTCGGAGCGGATTCCCGCACGGCGAAGACAAGCCGGATCGTGCAGTGACACATTCTTGCGTTTGTCTTCTTGGCGGGCTCCGCGACCCGGCTAGGTACCCTTGCGAAGGTCCGTCACTCATCGGGGCCCTGTTCACCGGTGTTGGGCCTTATGGATTTGCGTTTTGACAGGGTCCCGGTTTGAAGCAGTGTTCGATTCAGGGCATGCAGGCCCCGTCAGAGTAGTAACTACCTAAACCCCCTCTTTTTTTGAGAACTTTTTTGTTTCGATGTGATTTTCTTGTCTTCCGGGGTGGCCAAAGCTGTGTAACGGATTGCGGAATTATTGGTTAGAACGTTGGGCTGTCCGATGGAATAGAGGAGGAATGGACTGTCGGACCCTCATCCCGGGCCGGCTCCCGCCGGCCCGAGAGAGGAGAAAGGTGAGAGGCGAAGAGGTGACGACCCGCACTCTCGCTGTTCCGCCTTCGGGTTCGAATGGGAGAATGGACCTTCACCCCCGGCAGCGCGATCGGGGAAAGGATTCCCCTCTTACAAGCGCCTGGTTTGGCCGCCTCGTCACCTTGTCGGGGCTCACCCGCAGTCTCGCCGTCCCGTTGTCCCGCAGTCTCGTTCCCCTTCGACAGGCTCAGGACGAACGGAGGCCGGGCTTCGCCCGAAACAGGGTCACGTCCCCACACGCTCCGGCGGGCTAAACAATAGCGGTTGCGCGGGCGTCTGGGAGGATGTAAGGATAGCCGGGAAAGGGCGCCGGGGATCCATGTCCGGTGTGGCCAAGATACGGCAAAGAGGAGGGTGAGTGGTGAGGTATGCGAACAGGAGTGGCGCAGTCGTGGCGATGCTGGTGCTGGCCGGGCTGTTTGGGTGCGCGGCCGAGGAGAAACAGGCGCCGGCGCAGGACGTGATGGTCACGGCGAACGTGGTGTACGGGCACAAGTTCGGGATGGCGCTGACGTTTGATGTGTTCCGGCCTCGGGAGAGCAATGGGGCTGCGGTGATCTTCATGAACAGCGGCGGGTTTGAGTCGGGCGTGCTTCGCCAGTGCAAGCAAGTCGGGGATCAGTGGGAATTCGTTAAGAAGGACACGCTCATGATTCCCCAGGCGCCGATGCATCTCCCGCTCCTGGAGCAGTTCAGCTTTGAGGACCTCCTCGCCGCCGGATTCACGGTCTTCGATGTGCGGCACGGCTCGAGCCCGAAGTTCACGCTGGATGAGATCGTCGAGGACTGCCGGAGCGCGGTGCGGTTCATCAAGGAGAATGCTGCGGACTTCCCTGTCGACCCCGATCGGATCGGTCTCTGGGGTGCCAGCGCAGGCGGGTACCTCGCCATCTTCGTGGGAGCGACTGCGGATGAGACCGACGGGGCGAGCACCAGAGTCAAGGCTATCGCCGTCTACTACCCTGCCGGGTTCGACTGGCTGGCGACAGTGGAAAGTTTCCCGATGGTTCAGGAAAATCTCCCTTCGATTCAGATCGATTCGGAGATTCTCGAAACACTTTCCATAAAGGACTACCTCTCCCCCGACGATCCTCCGCTCCTTGTGATCCACGGGGATCAGGATTTCCCCTTCATCACGGCCGCTTCGGAATCGCTGGTCGCCGGTTTCCAGGGACAGGGATGTGAAGCGAAGGTGGTGGTGTTCCCGGAGACGGGGCATGAGTTCAGTGGGGCTGAGGGGTACAATGAAGAGTACGGAGAGAAGGCGATGGCGGAGTTGGTGGAGTGGTTTCAAGGGCATCTTGGGGCGCAGCTGCCGCAATGAACCGTAAATCGTAAATGGTAAATTGTCCCCGGAAGAAGGCGTCATAGAGACAAAACACCGTCGTTGCATGTACCCCGGGGAGGAAAGAACTTGCCTCCCCGTTGTCTGAATCTGCGTAATCTGCGGATGAAGGATTTTCGCTCCTACGCCCGCCACAAGTACGACATCTTGAAGAAGAATCCTCTTCGCGTCTCCAGGAAGTCACGGCTGGAGACGTACTCGCCGTTGTCCCACGCGAGCCTGTCGTAGATGGAACCATAGCCGACGTGGACGACGGTGCCGGGGATGTAGGTGAAGGACGCCAGGAAATCGGTGAGCAGCCGCTCGTAATACTCGTTGTACTCGGCGATGCCGCGGATGAAGACGTACTTATTGAGCTGGTAGGTCAGCTTCCCGCGGGCGAGCGGGTAGTCATAGACTTTGTCGCCATCAGAATCCCGGTAGAAATCATAGTAGACCAGATCCACCACGGACTCGAGTTTGTCGGACGGCTGATAGGCGATCGTCGCCGAAGCCCGGTTCATGTATCCCGGGTACGGATCGGCCGAGTAGTAGACGGCGCCGACCCGCCGGTACAGAACGCTCGCGTAGAACTGATTCTTGAAGTAGCCGCCGCCAAACACGTGGAATCCGCCGGTGTCGAATCTCTCTCCCAGGAAAATCTCCGTCGAATACGAGTACTTCACCTTCAGCTGCAGAGCGCCCCAGAGATAGCCGAGCGCCGAGACATGGTTGAACGTTTCCCACCGGTCGTAGAACTTGTCCTCGGTCTGCGTGCTGTAGATTTCGATGTCCACCCGCCGGAGGACATCCGATTGGGGATAGAGTTTCGGGCGCAGGAGGACCCCGCCGTTGAGAATCCCCGTCCGCCGGATGAACCCCATCTCCGCCTGAAAATCTTCGGAAATGTCGCGGAAACTCAGCTCCACGTCGAGATCCCGCGTCTCGTAGTAGTGCCGGAGTCCGACCGTGTGACCGTCCATCGCTCCCGAGGAAGGATCCGTCTGTGCTTGCGAAAAGACGCCCTGGTAGCTGAAGAGGCTTGATTTCCCCACGCGGAGCTGCCCGTCGACTCCACCGACGCGATTGTACCGGTCCTTCCGTTCCCTCCCGGCATAGATCCCGCCGATGAACCCGTCTTCGCTGAGCGCCCGGCGGTACCGGACAATCGGGAAATGCGCATAGTCACCCTGGGCGGCCGCATCCGCGTCCGGCAGCTCATCGGCCGCGTAGATCGAGGCAATCGTGTTCTTCTCCCCCATCTTCCCTGTCAGTTTCACCCCGACACGCGGATCCACGATGGTCCGCGTGTAGAGGAGATATCCGACCGGATCGATCTCCGACACCCGGCATCCGGCCAAGCGGAAACTCTCCCGTCCTTCCAGGAAGAAGGGGCGCTTCTCCGAGAAGTAGAGATCGTACCGGAGATTCACATCCACCTGCCCGGCGTCGGCCTCCACCTGGCTGAAGTCGGGATTGTAGGTTCCGTCCATGATGAGGTTCGACGTGATCCCGTACTTGGCCGTGAGACTGACGTCGGTCTGTTCATCCTCCAGGGCCAGCCGGCCCTGATCGATGGCGTCCATCCGGCTTGTGGTCACCGCCGGCAGGAGTTCGAAGAGAAGCGGGCGTTTCAGATCGTGAAAGACAATGGGCGTCGTCTGCCCGAGGAAATTCATTCCCTTGTCCGGGTCCAGCGTGGGATAGGTACTGTGCTCGGTCCGCCGCCCGATGTTCCGCTCGAAGATGATGCCCATCTCCACAGGATTGCCGCCCGGGAACCGGATGCTTTTGAGCGGAATCATCACTTCGGCCGTATAGCCGGTCTTATCAATCCGCCCGCCGCTGTACCAGACCATATCGATAGAGAGATCCTCGATCCCGCTCGCGAACCGGCTGTCCTCCTGGATCCCCATGGGATTGACATAGAAACAGGAGAGCGTCTGCTGGTCGTTGAAGGTGTCCAGATTGACACAGATCCAGTCATCGGCCCGGATGTTGTCCCGGCTCGTGACGGAAGTCTTGATCTTCTCCGGTTCAGGATCGTAGCAGCGATACGCGAAGTAGAGGTTTTCCTCGTCATAGGCAACCTGTGCCTCGGTCTCCCCCACCGGTTCATTGCCGTAGTCGGGATAGAAGGTGATGAATCCGCCGAGCCGCTCGGCGCGCTGCCAGACGGAATCGTCAAGGACGCCGTCAATGTCGGGCGGCGTGTCCGTGCGGTAGGGCGTGATGGATTCCGCTGCGTAGGTGAAGGAAGCAAGGAGAAGAATCGAAAGCACGAGCGCCGCAGACGCGGTGTACAGATGTTTCATCTTGATGTCCGACCTTTCGCCAGGGGGAGTTGATAGGCTTCAATCAAGACTTTCCGGTCTGAATTGGTCGATCACTCGCGCGTCCACCCAGTAGATGTCACCTTGGCCATTCTCGGGACAGGTCAACCGGTTCTTCAACGATTCGTATGTAATGCGCGTCTCCGGGGATTCGTCCGGCGTCTTTCGAGACGTGAAGAAGAAATATCGTCCGTCCGGCGAGAAGATCGGACAGTTCTCGTGCGCTCGCGAGTTGATTTCCTCCCCCATGTGCACGGCCTCGCTCCACCCTCCGTCGTCTGTCCGGAAGCAGATGTAGAGGTCCCCCATCCCGATCGTGTCGTCACGGTTGGCGGCCGAGAAAATAATAAAACTCTCGTCCCCGGCAATGCAGGGATCTCCCTCAAAACCGGCGCTGTTGATCGGTGGCCCGAGGTTCTCGGGTTCCGTGTACCGCCCGTCGACCCACTCCGACCGCCAGAGTTCGCGGCCGCCCATGCCTCCCACCCGACTGGACTGGAAGTACATGGTCCCATCGTCGGCGAGGGACGGATAGAACTCATCGGCTTCCGAGTTGACGGGGGGACCCACGTTCACGGGCTCCGACCACCCGGTCGGCATCCGATCCACATACCAGATATCCCAGTCCGATCGCCGCTCCTCACCCGGCCTCGGCCGATCCGAACAGAAGTAGAGCCGGTTCCCGTCCTTCGTGGCCCAGGCATCCACGCCTGTGTACTCCTGTGTAAAGAGAGTCACCTCCGGCTCCGTCCAGCAACCGTCTTCCTCTCGCGTAAGGAGAAGGACAAACCGCATGGCGCCGCCGTCGATGGAATAACAGAATTCTCTCGCTCCGGGGAAGAACACGGCATTGAGCTCCTGCATGCCCGTCGAGACGGCGCCCCGCGCGAACATCTCGGGCGTCATCCCGGGCGGCGGTTGCCCGAAGTAGGGCCCCGAGAGTGCGGCGAAGGGGGACGCGCTCTCGCCTCCACCGGTTTCCTTAGACGCGCAGGACGCGGCGAGGACAATCGCCAGCGCCGCGAGTAAGAGTCCGCCCACTCGACATGTGCATCTCACCATCGACCCTCCGACATCTTCATTCCGCAGATTCAAAGCCAAGATCCTTAGCCACAGATTGCACAGATGAAGAGCGGGGACACCCCCGGGTGGGTCGGCCCTGCGGTCCACCCCACCCGCCCAGGCGATACGGCTTGCCATACACCGAATGCGCCTGGGAATGTTTGCTCCAAAACAGATAACGGCGCACTCTCAATAGCGTGCCCGAACTTGGTTCCTCTTCGTGGAGGCAGAGTCTTGCCTCCACGCTTTTCGAATCTGTGCAATCTGTGAAATCTGTGGCTCGCTCTTGATCTTGTTCTTCTGTGAATTTGTGCAATCTGTGGTTGCGCTCTTCTCTCTATCTCCGATTGAGGGTCTCCGCGATGCGCTCCGCTTCCTGTTCCGTGAAATTCCCGGCGATGATCGCCCGGCCCCCGAGGATGGGAGCGTTGATGACGGGCGCCGACACGAGCCTGCCGTCAACCAGGATTCCCATTCGTTCCTTCACGTGATCCGTCGTAACCTCTGCAAAGGTCCTCCTGCCGCCCTCCGTGAGCGTCAGCTCGACCACCCGTTCACCCTGCCATCCCGACACCTTCGCGGCCGCCACGTCCGCGTTGGAGAGCACCACCTCATCGTGAACGTAGAAAGCCCGCCCCGATTCCTGGAGGACGAATTCCGTCAATCCCTCTCCCGCTTCCTCCCCGGCCAGGCGAAATTCGATACACACGTCCTTGCCGCAGCCGCTGAGCATCAAAAATAGAAACAGAGCGACCCCGCAAACGGCGAGCATGAGGCCAACAAGCAGAGCGACGGTTGTTCTCATCCCTGTCTCCTCCCCTTAGACGTGTCTCGGAGTTCCTGCTATCCTTACCCGCCACGCCG
This sequence comes from uncultured bacterium, assembly GCA_964610505.1. Classification (GTDB taxonomy): domain Bacteria; phylum Arandabacterota; class Arandabacteria; order JAGLYR01; family JAGLYR01; genus CAZSXU01. Next base: position 9,621 of record CAZSXU010000020.1, read on the forward strand.
GAAAAGATTCAAAACGGCGGGGGCTCTATCCGCCCACCCGGCCGGTGAACATCGTATAGGTCAGAAACGCGTAATAGTCCGGGAGATTGAGAATGAAATCCGGGGACTCGGGATCACAGAGACGCTCGTACTCGGCCCAGTCCTCCTTCGAGACTTCCGGTTCGGCGGTCTCCCAGAACATCGGAATCGTGAGGATCAACGCTTGTCGAATCACATCGGACAGGGGAGCGCGAGCTTCGGCCACGAACGTGCGCGCCGCGAGATCCTCAAGACCCGCATCCCGCATCCAGTCCAGAGCCCGCAGGAAATGGAGCGAAGGATCCATTCCTTCCCTGAACGGTTCAAGCGCCGGAGACGTTGCGTTCAACCGGGCCTCCAGGAGGGGATGGCCGGGAAGGAGTTTCTGCGAAGACCAGAAGACGACCGCGATCCTGCCTCCGGGGCGAACCACGCGCGCCAGTTCCGCAAGCGGGCCTCGATGATCTTTGATGGGGTGCCCGGATCCCGGCGCCCCGACCCACAGCGTGTCCGCGCACCATGCCCAGTCAAATGTATCGTTCTCGAATGGAAGGTGATGGATGTCTCCCTTCCGGAAGTCCATCCGGTCCGCCAGGCCGGACTCGGCCGCGAGCGTCTCACTGCGGGCGAGGAATTCGGGCGAGACATCGAGACCCGTGACCTGTCCGTCGGGTCCCACGGCCCCGGCCAGGAGAACGGCGTTGTGGCCGATGCCGCACCCGGCATCGAGCCCACGGCTTCCCTCGGGAAGACCCAGCGCCTCGATTGCGCCCCGAATCGCCGGTTCCCTCAGGGGATGAATCCTTGTCAGTCGGTCGGCATACACGTCGGGATCATTGTCCCGCGCACTGCGGCCGTCC
>CAZSXU010000020.1:10598-47875 GCA_964610505.1 uncultured bacterium
TGTCAGTCGGTCGGCATACACGTCGGGATCATTGTCCCGCGCACTGCGGCCGTCCTTCTTGGCCGTCATGAACGTCCCTCCTGCATTCGAAGCCAGCCACAGATTGCATGGACTCAAAGTCAAGATCCGTAGCCACAGATTGCACAGATGAAGAGCGGGTGAAGAAGTTGTCGATTCGGATCTTCGATTCGAATCTACAACCAGGCGAGACGATGTTTCAAGTCGCGCTCACCTGGAGATGTCTGCATGGTCACAGCACCCTGAACATTCCTGATAGAGAACCCGTTGAATGTCCCTCTCGGTGAGGCAAGAACTTGCCTCACCGGTTTTCAAAATCTGTGTAATCTGTGAAATCTGTGGCTCGCTCTTGACCTTGTCCTTCCGTGAATCCGTGAAATTTGTGGCTAAGGTTTTGCTCTTCCCCTACTCCTCGATTCTATACGCCGCGACGCGGTCGCCGTAGAAGGTCGGCGTAACGATGAGCTTCTTCTTTGGAATGTACTCGAAGTCCGCGGACTTCACCTCCGGGGTGGTCGTGTCAAGCAGCTTGGTCGTCCGGCCCTTGGACGTCACGCGGAAGATCCTCCCCTCCCATTGCGACACCAGGTACGTGCCCTTCGAATACCGCTCGATCCCGTCGATGATCCCCGCGCACAGTTCCACGACCGTTCGGACCTTCTTGTTCTTGAGATGGGCCGCCTTCACGCTGTAGTCCCCGTTGTTGCCCCAGAGGAGATCGTCGCCGTCGATCAACAGTGCGTTGGGACTCTCCACGTCCTCGTCCAGCCACACCGCGAATGCTCCGTCCGCATATCGCCAGATGACGCTCTTCTGTGAATCGGAGAAGTAGACGCGTCCCTTGCCGTCCACCGCGATGTCGTTCAGAAACCCGGACTCGGGCGCCTCGTGCCGCTCAACGATCTCGCCGGTTTCCAGGTCCGCCTCCACGAACCCTCCCCTCTCCACCACGAACAAACGGTCCTTGTGAATCGTCATTCCCGTCGGATTCTTCAGCCCCTTGACCCACTCGAGATCTCGAATGGTGCCGTCCAGATCCACCCGGGACACGAATTGATTGCCCGAGGCCGGACCGCGGCCCATCACATCGTAGTTCGATACGTACAGCACGCGCCGGTCGGAATCGTACACCACGGATTCGGGCGTTCGGAGCTTCTTCTCGCTTTCCCATGCCTTCTCCACACCGTGCGCCGCGAACACCGCATCCCCGTCCTTGGCCTGGAACCCCCAGCCGCCGAACCCTTCCAGAAGCAGGAGGAGAAGCTCGTTGTCGCCCTTCGCAAGCGGCAGGTAGATCGAGTCGTGCCAGCCCACGATTCCGAGGAAGGATGGATCTCTGGACTGGTAGGAGCTGTTTCCGAAGAACCTGAGCTCGCCGTTGAGAAACAGACTCACGGCGTCGCTGTAGCCCAACATGATCTCCCGCACGCCCTCCCGGTCGGCATGAAGGGTGGTCCGGGCCAACACGCAGTCGGGCCCTCCCCCCAGCCGGCCCGTGTAGCGCGCCACGTCGACCAACCCCTGGGGTTCCGGCTCGACCCTCCGCCACTCCAGGTTCGAAAGCAGTTCCCGCTCGGGATAGACCTCAATGTCGATGCTGCTCATCGGAAACGGATCGGAGAGTTCCCAGTCGGTGATGACGCCGGGTGGAGGTTCAATCGCCGGCGCCGCTTCAAGCCCCAGATCGTCGTCCAACCGGTAGTGGAAATCGGAGAAATAGGCTGCCTGGTTCGGAGCGGACATGATCCCGATGGAACCCTTGCTTGCCCCGTGTTTGAGATCGGGAATCTCAAGCGCCGGCGTGTCCATGTTCCCGAAGAAGACACGGGCCTGCGTCCCGGAGACTTCGATCCTGAGCGGGATCCATGTGCCTTCCTCGATTCTCGTCCGCGCCGTGAATCCCTCACCGCTGTAGAGCTGCCAGCTCGAAATCCCGTTGGTGGACGGCGTGTACTGGAGCGCATCCGGGTAGAAAGGCTCCCGGTGGGGCCGGATATAGAAGTGCTCGTAGTTGCCGGCGTCCTGCATCCGGAAGAAGAGCCCCGGGTATCCGCGGACGTCCTCCTCCACGGCGAAGTCCACCTCAATGACCCCGTTCTCGAACTCGACGTCCTTGAGGACGGCGTACCCTCTCATGGCCGTGCGGCCGAGGTAGTCGACGACCTCCATGTTGGGCGACTCCCAGCGGTCTGATTCAAACTCGATCACTTCGTTCTCGGCGTTGACCGGGTACGAGACGAGGAGCATACCTCCCAACAGGAAGGCGCTCCACGCGAGAAGATCCCGCTTTCCTTTCGTCATTGTAGATCTCCTTAGGGCATAGGGGAATGCTAAGCACTGCCGAGGGGGGCTGCTCTGATCCTGCAAGAGGCACAACGAGCACTATACCCGCGAAGCCCGCCGGCGTCAATGGGGAGGCCCGCTCCTCGTAGATCCCATAAGACTCCTAGGACCTATGCGCCTGTCGAAAAACTACCCCTCCAACGGTCCGGTCGTCTTTCTCAGCAGGATCTCGGTGTTGTTTCGTTCGGGGCCTTGCGCCGCGGCAAAGATCCGGCGGTCGCTCAGGACGAACGGTGAAGCGCCATCTCTCCCTTTCGCCCTTTCGCCCATTCGCCCATTCGCCCCTTCAGTGTTTAAGTCGTTCCACGACGCTCCGCTCAACGATCTTCCCCACGGGGTACACGTTCATTCGGTCGTCCCAATACGGAGTCCGCCGGTAAAACCAGAGAAGAGCGCCCCACTGATCTCCGGCCAACGTCGAGTCCTCGGAAACCGCCTGGCGAAACTCCTCCTCCAATCCCGGGTTTGCGGCGATCATCTCGCGCGCCATCGCCTCCATCACGTAGGTCTCCGTGTACTCTTTGCGCTCGAAGATGGGGTCGAAGAAACCCCAGCCAACGTAGGAATCCGGTGCCTCGGGCTCGAGCACGTGCGCGGCCACGCGGGCGGCGCGCTGGTTCATGTCGATGAGCGCGGAACCGGGCGGGAAAGTTCGCACTTCCTCCATCTCCTCCACTTCATACCGTGCACGGTGGCGGCCCTCGTACGGCCGCTCGCTCCAGTGAACGTCACGGAACCTGTAGGATGTCACCCGAATCTCCTCCGGCTCCCGCAGCCGCTCCACGGCCACCCCATGCATCTCCAACCGCCGGATCACTTCCCCCCACTCCGCCGGGATCACGTACGCCTCGGGAAGCCGAACGCTCGCAGCGGGTACCTGTTTGTTGAAGTGGGGAATCCGCCACGTCACGGGAATGTTCGTATACTTGTGCCAGGGCCCACCCGTGAGATCGCTCTCCTCCACCTCATACTCGTACCCGAGGAAGTCGATGATCACCGAGTCGGAGGTCGAGGTGTATTGAACCGGCAGCGGCTCTTCCCGGAACCGTGAACTCGCGGTCAGCCGGTCGGCCTCGATACCGAGCCGCACGATCGTCTCGTGCTCTCGGGCAAGTAGAGCCAACGTGTGGCGTAGGATCTCGTAGGTCGCCATCACCCGCGTACGGTAGTCCTTCAGCATGTGGGTTTCCACCAGGAGGCCGACCCGGTTGTGGAGGGCCGCATATCCCTCGGAGAGCGCGGGCGGGGCGACCCAGCTGATGATCCCGCTCTTCGGTTCGTGGCGCTCCCGAAACCATACATAGGGAATGAGCGGAAATCCCGACGCGTCCATTTCCTTTTCGATGAACGGAAGGTAGATGTCGCGGGTCCAACCGGTCAGGCCCGGCGCCAGGTTGCCGTGGAGCTCCAGACCGTAGCTGATCGCGTACTGGTAGTCGGCGCCGTCGGTCGTGTGGCAATCGACAAAGAAATCGGGAAGCCACTCGACGAATAAACGAACCCAGTCCTGCATTTCGGGAGCATCGGCCTTGAGAAAGTCGCGGTTGAGGTTGAGATTCTGCGCCGTGGCCCTCCACCCCATTTCCGCCGGCCCGTTCTGATTGATCCGGTTGTAGGGACTCGAGCGCTCGTGCCCGTCTACGTTGAAGATCGGGATGAAGAGGATCGTCACGCGCCGGAGGAGATCCGAGTGCTTCTTCTCCATCACCAGATCCCGGAGAAGCATCAATCCGGCGTCCTTGCCGGCAATCTCTCCGCTGTGAATGCCCGCCTCGATCAGGATGACGGCATTCCGGGTGCTCCGAACCGCGTCGGGAGAGAAGTGACCCCGGCGATCCACAACGAGAAGGGGAAGGTCCCGCCCCTGGGGACTTACGCCGAAGGTGGTGTAGTGAACCCAGTCGGATGCCTCCGCAAGGCGCTTGCAGTAATCGACCGTGGCTTCGTAGGGCGGCGTTTCCCGAAAGTCCGACCTCTCGCAATCGGTGATCCAGTCTTCGGCGGAACAGAGCGCCGCCGGGAGCGCGAGCAGTATTGTCAGGAGACCTGCAGTGGTTATCCAGCGGTGCATGGGTACCCCCTGGTTCAAGGCTCTTCGATCCGAGCGCGTGTCGCCCGGCGAGAGAAACAAGGAAACATCGATTTCGAGGATTATACAACCGGAACGAGGAAACCGGAAGAGACCGTTTGGCCGGGCTATGGGGGCTGGTTGGAGTCATTCACATTCGGGGCGATGCGAATGGAATATTGCGAGCGAAGACCGCCGGAATGTGGTATAATCGAACAGTGGAAGATGCCTAAGAAGAGATGCAAGGCAAATCGTCTAATAGATTGTATAATCGTGTGATCAGCGGGCAGCCTGTTCGGACAAAGGAGTCCATCATGCAGATTTCAACGGCTCTGAGATCGGGGCGTTCGGCGTTTCCGGCAGGTTTGGTGATTGCGATCTTCGCCCTCCTGGCGTTCTCGCCTCCGGCGGTGGGCGGGTTCGGATCGACGGAGATCCGGTTCGAGGGCGGCCGCTACGAGGTCCGCACCTCAATCCGTTTCTCTCCAGACGAGGTGTCGTTCGGGACGTCCATGGGGTATGACACGATCCGTCTCGAGGGATGCGACGGCCTCAACCGGGCCGGCCGGCCCGACCTTCCGTCCAAGAGCATCCGAATGGCTCTCCCGGAGGGAATGAAGGTGACCGCCGCCCGCGCGCACAGCGTCCGGTGGGCCGAGCTTCCCGGGACGTACCGGGTCCTCCCCGCACGGCCGCCCCGGCCCATCTCTCCCGACGCCCGGGAGATCCCCCTCTGCGGACCCGACCCACGGATCTACGAATCCGCCGGCGCGTACCCGGCCACCGAGCTGGAACTCGTCCGGCAGAGTGATCTGGCAGGCCAGAGTTTTGCAATGCTCCGCATCCATCCGATTCGCTATCTTCCGGCGGAAGGGAAACTGTTCTTCGCGCACTCCATCGACATCATCCTCGAAGGCCTGCCGGGCCACCGTTGCGGGGACTACCTGCCCGATCGGATCAGCGACCGGGCGTGCGCGGCGTACGAACGCGCGCTTCGAGAGTCGGTGCTCAACCCCCGTGACGTGAACCCGACAGTGCTTCCGGGGTCCACGTCGCGCGGCGTCGCGCCGGGCGCTTACGAATACGTGATCATCACCCAGGCGGACTGGGTGGATGACTTCCAGCCTCTGGCGGATTGGAGAATGAAGACCGGAGTGCCGTCCACCATCGTGACGACCGAGTGGATCTACACGACCGCCGGCTATTCCGGATCCGACCTGGAGAAGGTCCGGGCGTTCGTGGCGGACGCCCACGCGACCTGGGGCGCGACCGACTTCCTCCTCGGCGGCGACAGCAACGTGATCCCCCACCACGTGCGGACGATCACCGTTCCGGATTACTCGACGGACGACATCTCCAACGACACCTACTACGCGGACTACGACGAGGACTGGGTGCTGGAGGTCAACGTCGGCCGGGCGACGGCCCGGACCACCCTGCAGATTGCCAAGATCATCGGCAAGATCTTCACGTACGAGAAGACGCCTCCGGCCGGCTACGTGACCACGGCCGCCTTTTTCGGTATGGACATCGGCACCTGCGGCGACGACTACGGAGAGACCTCCAAGGAGAACTATATCCGCCCATACCTGCCGCCTGCCTGGACGCTCACCACCGAGTACGACAGCGAACCCGGTACGCATAAGGCCGACATCCTCGGTATCCTCAACACCGGACACCACCTGGTGAATCACCACGACCACTGCAACGTAGACTGCATGGGTACCGGATGGATCTGTCATGCCGAGCTGATGTACAACGCGGACGTCGATGCTCTGACCAACGCGGACCGCCTGAGCATCATCTTCGCGGTTGGGTGCCACCCGTGTGATTTCCCTGCGGCCCCGGCCTGCATCGCCGAGAAATTCCAGCGGGCAAATCCTACAGGCGGAGCGGTCGCTTTTATGGGGAACACGTTTACCGGATGGGGCGGGTCCATCGAGGACCAGGACCACTACAATCTTCGGCAGGACCGACTGTTCTATCGCAACCTGTTTGAACTTGGAATCCACCACCTGGGCGAGAATTTCACTCGCCTCAAGAACGACGCGTTTGCCCCCGGCGATCCCTACAACCTCTGCGAGTACACGTTCACGGAAATGCACCTCATCGGAGATCCGGGGCTCACGATCTGGACCGAGGATCCGGGTGTTCTCGTCGTCAGCCACGACGGCACGGTGCCCGTGGGCCAACCCGCGACGTTCCCGGTTCAGGTATCCGACGGCCGTGCCCCGGTGGACGGGGCGACGGTCTGCCTGTGGAAGGACGGCGATGTCTACGAGATCGAAGAAACATCCGGTGGGACCGCCACCTTCAATTTCACGCCGGCCTCCGAGGGGACGCTCTTCGTGACGGCACGCAAGCACAACTATCTGCCGAACGAGGGCTCGGCTCTCGTGACGGATCTGTCTTCGGTGGCCAGGAGCGACGAGCGTGCGCCGGCTCGCCTCGAGTTGACGTCCATCTCCCCGAATCCGTTCAACCCCGTGACCGAGATCACGTATGCCGTCCCGTCGGCACCGGCGCCCGGGACCGTCCATCTGACGATTTACGATTGCCGCGGGCGGCGGGTCTGCACACTCGTCTTGGCCGTGAAACCCGCAGGTCTTCACGCGGTCGCCTGGGACGGGCGGGACGACCGTGGAATCGAGGCGGCGAGCGGCGTGTACTTCTGCGAACTCCGGTGGAACGGAGAGAAGCGGACGAAGAGACTTGTCTTGCTGAAGTAGACGAAGCCGACCCTACGACAAGGCGCAACTGCCAAAACACGAAGGAGCGAGAGCGCTACGGGCCCTTTGTACTCGTCACCCGCCACGAGTCTTCCCCAATGCTCTTTTCCGAGATCTAATCTCCAATGTCGAATGTCCGCTTTCTGCTGTAGGCTCGGGCCGGCCGTGGTGAAGGTCCGCCGGATTGAGGCCGGCCGTGGCAGAGAGCCGCCGGACCTTTGCCGCGGCGCAAGGCCCGTGCCGTGAAACGCTGTCTACCCTCTTCACTTTGACCACGAATATTCCTAACCCCTCGCGTGTAGAACTTGACGAACGTGCCTCGTCGTATCACAATCCCACAGGGACGGAGATCGCAGCGCGCTCTCCGGAATCAGAAAACATCAGACAGGGGGATTCTTATGGGCCTGATCATTGTTCTCATCATCGTCGCCGTGGTGGTCGTGGCGTTCATCGGCCTGTACAACACGCTCGTTTCGGGCCGGAACCGCTACAAGAACGCGTTCGCCCAGATCGACGTTCAGCTCAAGCGGCGCTATGATCTGATTCCGAATCTCGTGGAGACGGCCAAGGGGTACATCAAACATGAGCGAGAGACATTGGAAGCGGTCATTCAGGCCCGGAACCAGGCCGTCAGCGCCAACAAGCAGGCGTCCGCCAGCCCGGGTGCCCCGGACGCCATGAAGGGATTGTCCCAGGCCGAAGGCATGCTTGCCGGCGCCCTGGGTCGCTTCTTCGCCCTGGCCGAGGCCTATCCGGATCTCAAGGCCAACCAGACCATGAGCCAGCTGATGGAGGAGCTGACCTCGACGGAGAACAAGATTTCTTTCTCCCGGCAGGCGTACAACGATGCGGTGATGAACTTCAACATCAGCCGGGAGAAATTCCCGAACACCATCGTGGCGAATCTGTTCAACTTCCAGGCGGCCCAGCTTCTCGAAGCAACCGAATCGGAGGAAGAGCGGAAAGCGCCGAAGGTATCGTTTTCTTAGTTGACGCCCTATCTGCGTAATCTGCGAAATCTGCGGAAAGGTTTTGGGAGTAAACCGTGAATTTTTTCGAACACCAGGACATGGCTCGCAGGCAGACCGGGCGGCTGGTCTTCCTGTTCTCGTTGGCCGTGGGCGGGATCGTTGTGGCCCTCTACTTTGCCAGCCGTATTGTTCTGAGATACGGATTGACGACGTCGACCGGGCCCAAGATCTATTCCTGGTGGGACCCGGTGGATTTCGCGGTGATCGCCGCCGTCGGACTCCTGTTCATCCTGCTCACGAGCGGAGCCAAGACACTCTCCCTCAGGAGCGGTGGTGGGACCGTCGCCGAGATGCTCGGCGGCCGCCTCGTTCACCACGACACGAGCAATCCGGCGGAGCGGCGGCTGCTGAACATCGTGGAAGAGATGGCCATCGCTTCGGGCGTGGCGATGCCCAAGGTCTACGTCCTGGAGAACGAGGAAGGAATCAACGCCTTCGCCGCGGGATATTCACCCAACGATGCCGCCATCACCGTTACGCGCGGGGCACTCGACGAGTTCAACCGTGACGAGCTTCAGGGCGTGATCGCTCATGAGTTCAGCCACATCCTCAACGGCGACATGCGTCTCAACGTCCGGCTGATCGGCATCCTCTTCGGAATCTTCGTAATCGGCATCGTCGGGCATATTGCGGCGCGACTCGGGGGCGGCGCGCGAGGATCGCGCCGGGGCGTTCCGGCCATCGCCGTCGCCGGTCTTCTTCTTATGCTGATCGGTTACATCGGGACGTTTGTCGGCCGGCTGATCCAGAGCGCAGTGTGCAGGCAGAGGGAATTCCTGGCGGATTCGTCGGCCGTTCAGTTCACGCGGAATCCGGCCGGTATCAGCGGGGCGCTCAAGAAGATCGGGGGATTTGCGAAGGGCTCACGGATGACCTCCCCCAAGGCCCAGCAGGCGAGCCATCTGTTCTTCTCACAAGGATCGAAACTCAGTCTGTTCACCGGCCTTCTGGCCACGCACCCCCCCCTGACCGAGAGGATCCGCCGCATCGATCCTTCCTTCGACGGCACGCTTCTCGAGGACGGCGGCCGGCCCGCCAAGCGCGGCGTGTCCGACGCACCCGACCCGTTGCGAATGGGCCTGGGTGAAGCCGGGACCGTGGCGGCCGATCCAGGCGAGATCGTACCCGCCATCGGCGCCCCGACGGCCGACCATCTGGCGATGGGCGCGGCGCTTCTCGAGACGATTCCGAAGGCCCTGCGCTTGACCCTGTCGACTCCGCCGGGCGCCGTCTCCGCCGTCTACGCACTTCTTCTGGACCCGGACCCCGACATGCGGGAACAGCAGATTCGCACGCTTAGCCGGATGGAGAGTCCGGAGACCATCGAGGGCGTCCTGGGTCTTCACGGCTGGATCGCGCAACTCGACCCCCGGGCGCGCCTGCCACTTGCGGATCTGGCCATGCCGTCCCTTCGGGAGCTGCCCTTCGAGGCGCGCGAGCTCTTTCTGGACCGGGTCGAAGAGCTGGTGAAGGCCGACGCCAAAGTGACTCTTTTCGAATTCCTCGTCCAGTGGGTCATCCGGTTTCGCCTCGGCATCGGCGAACGGCCGAAGGCGAAAATTGCATTCCGCTCCCTGGATCCGTTGCTCAAGGATCTTGCCGTGGTGCTTGCCGCCGTTGCCAGGGCGGGCAACCCGGGGGATTCCGAAGCCGCTCGACGGGCGTTCGATCTGGGCGGGGCCAGTATTCTGGATCCCGCCAGGGTAACCCTGCCCTTCGTCAAGGAAGAGGCCGGCTTCGAGAACGTGGGGAAAGCCTTCGATCGCCTCATTCAATCCACCTACGAAGTGCGGAAGAACGTGATCGAGGCGTGTGCTCATACGGCGCTGGCCGATCGAACCGTCACCGTAGAAGAAGCCGACATCCTGCGTGTTGTCTCCGCATCGCTGGACTGTCCCCTGCCGCCGTTCATCGGATGAGAACGTCGGAGAAGACCGGGCCGGCTCTTCTCAGTGCCGCGTCGGGCTCTACCCGCCCAGCTCACCGATCTCCACCTCGCTCGACTCCCCCAGCCCCCCGACCACGGAATACCGGCACACGTCCAACCGCATGAGCGCAGAGGAAGGAGCGCTCGCAAGCTCCTCCAGGTGGGGATGCCTGCGCACGTACCGTTCCCGCCAGCGCTCCCGGTCGGGACCCTCGATCTCATGCGAGTGCCCGATGGCCGAGACGGCGCAGGCCCGTTGGGTGTGGCCGCTGTGGTCGGGCCGGTTGTCGATCAGAAACACCGTGTTCGGGTTGGAGCGGAGATTGGAGTACTTCCGCGTGTTTCGGTCGGTTGCGAACACCAGCGATTTCAAATCCTCGCCGGCAACGAAAGCCATCAGGCTGGCGTGCGGTTCCTTTCCACTGCACGTCGTCAGAACGCCGAAAGATTGCGAACCGAAGAGACTTGCGAGGAGGTCCTTGATACGCTGAGGATCCATGGCTCTCCACCTTCCATATGTACATTGCGATTCAGGATCCACCGCCGAAACTGGAAACATACAGAAGCGACAGGACGGTGAACATGAGGCCGACGCCCGTCCCACCGTACGCTCCCAGCTCGACGCCCGCGAATCCATCCACCTCCGTGGCCCCGTCGCGAATCCGGGCCAGCTCGGCTCCCCCCGTCAGCCCGAACCAGTCACCGTAGCTGATTCGAAGACGGCCCGATAGGGTAGGATACTCGAGATCATAGTCATCATCATGCGAGCGACCGGCGAGGAGGATACCGGGAGAAACATCGAGCGCCCAGTTCCGGTCGATCCACCGTCGCAGCCGGATGTGGACGCCCACATGCGTCTCTCCCATGCCTTTGAGAGAAAACGTGGCTCCCCAGGCCGTCTTCGAGGTCCGATTGACCATCCACCCGAAGTCATAGACGGCGTAGTGGTCGAACAATTCACGGGCGCGCGCGGGGTCGGATGAATCGGTGAGCCGCCACCCGATCCCGAATTCGGTGATCCAGAAGGAGCGGCACTCGGGAAGCGGGCGCCCCCGCCAGCAGCGGCCGCCATCCGCGGCGCCGAACCCATCGGCCGTTCCACCGACCATGGTCAACGCAACCCAGAGCAATCCGAAAGCGATTCGCTTCACCGCCGGGGCCTCCCCCTCTTGGGTCCGGTGCGCGCAAGGAGTCGGGCTTCATCATGCAGATTACGACGAAGAGAGGCGGCCGTAAAGGCGAACCTCAACGGAGTGTAACTTGAAATCGGGGTCCTTTTGTCGTACAGTGTGGGGTGAGAGCAAGACGGTTCACCCTTTGACCCTGGAGGAATGCCGGGATGGCGGGGCTGACGCATGGACGTCCGATGACCGGCAGGTTGACCACGCGGCTCGTTGTGGCCGGGCTGCTTCTGATCGCGATGAGTGGATCTCCCGGTTGCAGCAAGGACGACAACACCTCCGGACCCACCATTCGCCATCCGGAGGACTTTCTGCCGGCCGGAACCGACGCGATGGCGAAGGACGGAAACGCCCGGATCGCCACGGATACCGACGGCCTCCGGCTCATTGTCAACGGGGGATATCAGGTCTACACCAACAACGGCTTTCGCGAAGTGGTCGAGCAGGTCTATTCGGGAACCGTCGGCGGATCCGCCGCGTCCGTCACCGTCTGGATCATCGACGTCGGCTCGTCCGAGAATGCGGATGCTCTACACCGGGAACTCCTCCAGATCGGAACCTGGGAGGAGATGGACGAGCTCGGAGACGAGGTTCACAACCAGACCGCTCTCTTCGCTTACACCCTTCTGTTCCGTAGAGGCCGCTACTCGGCGAGACTGGTGAGCAGCACCAGCTCCCAGGATGCTGAAGATCTGGTTCTCCTGTTTGCCACGCACATCGATCAGGAAATCGGAAGCTGATCCGGCGGAGCGCGACTCGAGGAGTCGGGATGGATCGCAGACGCTTCATGATCAAGAGCGCCCAGGTGATCGGCGGAAGTCTCCTGCTTCCGTGGGCGCCGGCACTGGCCACCTCCGGCGGTTCGGACTCCACCTCCGTGACCCGGAACGTCCCCGACCTGGTCCTGGCCAAAGGAGAGGCGAAGGCCGCCACGCACGCGGCGCTCGACGCCGTCGGGGGGCTCGGGCGGTTCGTCCGGCCCAAGCACGTGGTGGTCGTCAAGCCAAACGCCAGTTTCGAGTGCCCGCCGGATTGGGGCGCCACCACACACCCGGACGTTCTGTCGGCGGTTCTGGAATCCTGCTTCGAGGCGGGGGCCCGTAGGGTTCTGGTGGTGGACCACACGATGCTCGGCCCCAAGAGCTGCTTCGAACGCACCGGCATCGCCGAGGCGGTGTCCGCTTTTGCCGACGCCAAGCTGGTTTCTCTGGATGACGAGAAGATGTACCGGGCCGTCCGTGTGCCCGCGGGACGAGCGCTGCACGCGGCTCGCGTTCCCGCCGTTCTTCAGAAGGCGGACGTCTTCATCAATCTGCCCACCGCCAAGTCCCACCAGGCGACGGGCGTCAGCTTCGGGCTCAAGAACCTGATGGGGCTCGTGTGGGACCGTCACCGTTTCCATACGGCCCTGGACCTGCACACGGCGATCGCCGATCTGGCCACGGTCCTGCGCCCCCAGATCACGATCCTGGACGCCATCCGGATCCTCAAGACCGGCGGCCCTCGAGGTCCGGGAGACGTGGAGCCGTTCGGCGGCATCGTTGTCGGAATCGATCCCGTGGCCGTGGACGCCTACGCCGTGGGTCTGTCCACGTGGAACGGGCGGACGTACCGGCCGAGCCAGATCGCGTACATTCGTCACGCAGAGGCGCACGGTCTGGGAACCTCGAAGTTGGAGACGCTCAGAATCGAAGAGGTGAGCTGAGAGATTCTCGGGAGTCGGAGACGGGGCTGTTGACGAAGGGCCGCCGCGATCATTCATACACACCGCTCGCGCCGAAGTGCGGCCGCCCGCGCCGTCATCGAGTTGTTCTCCTCTTTCTCCTCCCACTCGCGGTACCGCCTTCCTTGGCGGCGGAGCTCGCGACGGCGCCCTGGTCGGACACTCGTGTCGAAGACCTGAGACGCCGAATCGAAACGGTCGATGACCGTGCGCTGATCCTCACACCCACGGCGCTGTACCGCTTCCGGGCCGACTCGGAAGCCTGGACCGTCACGGCTCCGGCCGACGGTCTTCCGGGTCTTCCTCTCGGGAGCCTCTCCCTCACCGCCGAGAATATCTGGATCTCCGGGGATGGGACCAGCGTATCCGACGTGCGGTTCGACGATTGGCAGCGGTACGGGCCGGGAGAAGGGTACCCCGGTCGACGAATTTTCGACGTGGAGGCGGATGAAGATTACGCGTACGCCGGAACGGACGAAGGCGCCGCGCGCTTCGATCTGTACGTCCTGGAGTGGGAAAACGTGGCCGGCCCCGATGGCGAACCACTGGGATTCGTGAGCGACGTTGCAGTCGGAGAGGATCGTGTGTGGTTTGCTCTGGACGCCGGCGTCGCCGAGTACCGCAAGGAAACCGAGAATGTCCGCGTCGATGCGGTGCTCGGATCGCTCCAGGCACCTCGGGTCCTGGCCCTTCGCCAGACCCCCCGGTTTCTCTGGGCAGTTACGGACGCGGGCATCGCTCGCTACGACAAGGACCTCGAGAGCTGGAACAGTTTCCAGCCCGGCGTCGATTTCCCCGACGCACGCGTGCACCAGCTCACGCTGGAGGGAGACGATCTCTGGTTGGGAACGGATGACGGTCTCTGGCGCTACCGGGCAGACGGCGGCATCTGGCGGCGCGACGAATCGGGGGATGAAATGCCCGGAGAGCGGGTATTCGCCTTCGTGCTGGAGACCGAAAGAATCTGGGTCACCACCGAGCGCGCCTTTGCCGTCTATGAGCAGGACGAAGCCCGCTGGATCGATTTTACCTCGAGCGTTCCCCTCTCCCCGGACGATTGCATCGAACAGTACTGGACGGGCGAGACCCTCCTGTTCCTGGGGCGGGACCGAATCGTCTACGGGCTGGGATTCGGTCAGGAGAATCCGAGCCTCTTCACTTACCGCAGTCGACCGATCCAGGAGATCGTCGCCGGCTCGGCCGAATCGCTTGCGCCCGGATGGCGGGTGGGACTGGACGAAACCGGGTTGGGGATGAGGTCCTCCTCGGGTTCGACGCTCAACCTCAAAGGCGGCGCCACGATTTTCGTGGAGGACGACGACACCGGCCGGGACCCCGGGCCCGGAGGGGACCCCGGGCTCGGAGAGATCGTGTCGGACACCCGCCTGGACCTCACCTTGAGCGGGAGGCTGGGTGAGGATCGCACCCTGAGCGGATTCTACGATACCACCGATCCCGAGAACTCGGCCTACCAGCTGACCTACCGGGGGGCGCGTTCCGACGTGCTCCGAGTGGCCAGCGTCGGAGAGATCGACCAACAGATCTTCAATTCGAGCCTCATGCCCGGAGCCGGAATTCGCGGAGGATGGGTGCGGGCGGAGCTGGGGGGACGCTCGCAGGCGACCCGGCGACGCCTGCTGACCGCCGACGCATGGATCGGAGAGCGCCGCACGCGCCCGGGCCGGGACGTGTTCTACGGCGGAAACCGGACGGTGGAGGCCTCGGTGCGGGACACCGACTACGTGCGCGGCGTCGTGTTTCCCGTGCCCGCGGGATGGACGGCGGAAGATCTGCGGAAGGCGTCCATCTACCGAGACGACGGGGATGACGCGTCCAACGATGCCAACACGGAAACGCGAACCCGGGCCGGGCTTTCGGGGGCCTGGGATCGCCTGACACCCAACACCGACTATGTGATCGGCTCGCGGGGGGGCACATTGATCCTGAGCGCGCCGCTGGGTGGGAACCACACCCTCGTGGCGGTGCGCGCATGGGACGGCGCCGAAGTCGACCTCACCGGTCTCTGGCTCCGCAATCACTACTGGATCGCCACGGAACCGGTTCCGGGATCCCTGCAATCGACCCTCGTCGATTCCACGGGCTCGCCGACCGACGCTGCAGGCACTCCCTACCTGCAGATCTTCAAACTCGACGGCGACGGCGACGGGCTGCTGGATCCGGATCGGTTCAGCCCGGTGAACGGCCTCCTGAGTTTCCCCGACAGTCTCCCCTTCCCCATCGAGGTCTATTCGGAAACCGATCCGGAGAATCGTTACACCCTCGAATACACCTACCGGGCGACACTCAACACCTTCCAGCTGAGCCACGGGGACGTCGTTCCCGGATCGGAGAGCATTCGGGTGGATCGAGAACGGCTCCGGCCGGACATCGACTATTCGATGATTCCCTCCTCGGGTCTCTTCATCTTCTTCGAGCACGTCCTTCTGGACGACGACACGGTGATCGAAGTCGAGTATCTGTACGAAGTGGGCGAGGGGCCCTCGGACTCCGAAGAATCGAACGAGGAGACCGTTGTCTCGGGCCAACTGGGTCTTGCACCCGGCGATCACGTATTCCTCGGTCTGAGCACCACCCACTGGACCGATGGGGCCGATCGGGACCGGACCACGACGGATCTCAACGCCCGGCTCGAGTGGAAGAACGAGCAATGCTTCCTGCGGGTGGTTCCCGAGGCGGCGTTGAGCCGCGCGGACCCGGCCGATGAATCGTCGGCGGGCGGCGGTGAGACGGAGACGGGCGCCGCCGTGGGCGTCGCGCTCAAGGGTCGCTACCGGGGCCTCGAGGTCTCCGCGTCGCATCGGAATCTGGACGGCGGTTTCGTGTCCTTTGAGGACCGGCGCACACTGCTGGGCCGGCTTCGAGAGGAGTCCGCCGCGCGCGGCCGGCTGACCCTGGGCCGTCACCTCCAGGCGGAACTCGAATGGGAAACCTCGTTGTCCGACCGGCTGTCCGGCGAGAACGCGTTCGCAGCCGGCGGGTCGAGCGAACCCTCCGGATCGGGCGGATCGCAGTTCGGAGAGGAATCGTCGGTGATGGGCAGCCTGCGATTGCTGCGCTCGGGACTACCGAATCTTCAGTTCCGCCGGGGGCGCGTCGTCCTGGATGCGGCCGGGCGCCGGCAGGAGAAGTGGATCAGCCGCGGGGAGCTGGAACTGAGTCCCGACCAGGCCGGCGTCGAGCTTCCGGGGATACGACGCCTCTGGCTCAGGGCTTTTTTCCAGCGGAGCAACCGGGACATCTCGATCCGGGAGTCCGAAGCGCCGGGCGACAGCCTCAACGGGCAGGACGCCGGGAGGCAGACGACCGATCACGCCTTCGCTCGCCTCAACGGATCCACGGGAACTCCCCTCTCCTGGAACATCGCCGTTGAAGATCGGCGCAGCTGGAACCCGGACGCGCGGCAGTCCCGGAATCTCCGCCGGTTCCAGAATCTCGACGCCACGCTCCACTCACAGGCCCACTCGAGCGTGGACGCGTTCCTCAAGTGGGAGTCCCGCCGGGACCTGTTCTGGCACCCGGAGGGCACCCCCGGTGGGTTTGACGTCGAGCGAATGCTGACGGCGACCGTCCAACTCTACCCGGGTCGTTTGCGGGAGGACTTCTCTCCTCTCACGTTCCGGCTGGACCTGGGACGCAACGAGACGGAGAGAGGCGAACCCGGCACCGAGCTCCCCGGATCGGCGAGTCTCTGGTCGGAGACCTCCGACGTATCGGAGCGGCACCGGGGCAGGAACCGAATCTACGAAACCCGGCTCCAGATATTCTCCTGGCTTCGCCTGGTGGAACGATGGGAAACCGCGTCCGAACGCTTCACTCGGGAGGGTCTCTCCACGGAAGGGGACAATCGTCGGTTGGAAAGCCGCGTCGAGTCCAGCCCGCCGGGCGGCCTCGTCATCCTCCGGTGGATCGAAGAGGACACCGAAGAGGAGACGGTGAACGGCGAAACTCACCGGTTCTCGGGCCAGTGGGATCAAACGTGGGGCGGCGGTATCCTCACCTACGTGTCGCTCGAGGCCGATCGCGCCGAGACCCGGGAGGCTCACGTGGGCGATCTCACCGAGACCTGGAATCCGCAGGCCCAGATCACGTGGCGACGATCCCGGTGGCAGCTCGACGCCTCCCTGGGCGGGTCGCTCCAGTGGACCCGCACCAAAGACACCTCACCGGGCGCGCCGGGCGGTTGGCAGGAGGACCGCAGCCAAACCCTGTCGGCGTCCCTCAACGTCCATCCGGTTCCGATCCTCTCGCTTAAGATCGAATATCTCCTGAACCGATCCGAGAGCTCCGCTTCGACAACGGCGGGGGCAAGCGAAACAGATCACGACATCCGCGTGAGATTGCAGCTTCGCGCGTAAACCTGCCGGTGGACGCGCGCGCTTCGCGCATTCTGGTGTTCTCCTGCGTTCCTCGGCCGACCCGGTCCGGTTGCCGCCGTTCTTCACACGTGGTATAATGGTATGGAAGACAGGTTCACGGATCCCTGTTTCCCAGCCGGCGCTCCAGCGAACCCAGGAAGGAACCCGCCATGACCCGTCCCGGCCCGAACGACTTGCCGAAGAAACCCGGTTTCGTGTTTTGCCCGACGAGAAGGGAATTTCTCAAACTCTCGGCCCTCGGCGCCATGGCCGCGGCCGTGCCCCCGATGATGGCCTCTCCCCTCACCGCCCTCGCCTCCATACGAGGAACCAGGGGACGCGGCAAGGCCGGGCCCGGTGAGATTGTCATCCTTCATGACCCTCGAATGCTGGGCCATGAGGCCGTGATCGATTTGGATCAAGTGGAGCAGAACGTTCACCTCGCGGTCCGCACCCTGACCGGAATCGGCGACACGGGCGCCGCCTTCGAGTCGTTGTTCCCCGGCCTCAGCGGCACATCAACCATCGCAATCAAAGTCAACCTGATCGGTCCCTGTGACACACGGTGGGAAACCGTACGGGGGGTGGTATCCGGGCTGTCCCAGATGCTGGAAGGGACGTACAACGTGGGTCAGGTAACCGTCTTCGACCGGCACAGCATGTCCTCGCACGGGTACGATGTCGCGAACTTCACTTTCGACGGCAACCATCCCGTCCTGAGCAGCACAAACAGCGCCTCGGGATCCGGTTACGAACCCGTGGCGGGCTATGAACTCTCGCAGTTCATCATGACCCATGATTACGTGATCAACGTCCCGGTGCTCAAGAGCCACTACGACTCGAACAATCAGATCACGGTCGCCCTGAAGAATCACTATGGATCCTGTTCGCCCTCGAGCCTCTGCGGCAACATTCCCGGCATGCTGACTCTGAATGCGGATTCTTACATCAAGGACAAAACCCGCCTCGTGATCACGGATTGTCTTCGCGCGACCTACAGCGGGGGGCCCACGGGCCCCGCGCAAACCTGGAACACGTACACGGAGGGAACCCCGAATACACTTCTCGTGACCACCGACCCGGTCACGAACGATTACTGGGCCCGGGACATCATCAATGCCGAGCGTACAGCCCGAGGATTGGCGGCACGTCCCTGCACCTGGGTGGAACTGGCGTCAGGCATCCCTTACTTCCTCGGCGTGAGCGACCCGTTCTACATGACCGTGATTTCCCTGGATCCGTATCTGGACGTGGAGACCGACCGGGCAGGCATCGCCGCCGGCGCGACGTTCCTTGCACCCAACGTGCCCAATCCTTTCAGCCACCACACGGCCATTCGGTTTCGTCTGCAACAGGCAGGGCCGGTCGCACTCACGATCTTCGATGCGTCGGGGAGAAGGGTGCGCCGGATGGACGAGCGGCACTTCCCGGGGGGATACGGGCAGGCCGAGTGGGACGGCCGCGACATGAACGGGCGAAAGGCGGCCCCCGGGGTCTACTTCGTCCGCATGGAGGCGGGAGGAACCGTCCAGACGCGCCGGATCGTCATGGTGCGTTAGCGGTAACCGAGAGCCGCAGACTTCACGGACACGGATCGGCCGGATGGAGTCCTCGCGGGAGGGGACCTCGTCTCCCCAGGCAAGCGCGTAATCAACTGGGAGCTCCATCTCGCAGCTTGCGGTCCCTCGATACACGGTGACGTCCGGCCTTGCGGCACAGCGCGCCGCACTCGGGACGAACGGGGAAGCGAACGGCGTGCCGGGTTCCGACCCCGGCCTCCTCCCCAAGTGGAGCGTCTGGAAAACCTCAGTTGTGATCAGCGACCCGTCGCGACCGAAATCCATGTTCTCATTCGGCGGTTGAAAGATCTGCGGTCTTCCGAGCGTCCCGCTCAGGATCCCGGAGGGCGCAGTGTGACGTCTGTCTTGGTGATCGACCTAAGCGGCGGGATTCAGTCGGCGTAGTGGCGCGCCATCTCGGGATGTGGCTGAAGTTCCCGATGTCAGCGCGTGACCAAGGATGAACTCGATCTCGCCGTTTGAACAGCCCATCCCCGGGCAGGGCGCCGGGTGGGCCCGGCAGCATGTCGAAAGATGAGCGGCCTCGCGGCTCTGTGTCCTCTCCGGTTGACGCTTTTTGTTCTCTTGCCCTTCCTCGAGGTCCATTCTCTGCCGTCTATTCACGATTCTCCACCCGTCGCGCCTTGTTCGGTTCGGGATATGATCTCGTCCTGGAGCGTGCGCGAGACATCGCAGAAGTAATCGCTGTAGCCGGCAACCCGGACGATGAGGTCCCGGTGGGCTTCGGGATCCCGCTGTGCCTCTCGAAGCGTATCGGAGCTCACCACATTGAACTGCACGTGGTGCCCGCCCAGTTTGAAGTAGGTCCGGACGAGGGCGGCCAGCCGATCGAGATCCTCTTCTTCCCGAAGCGTCTCGGGCGTGAACTTCATATTGAGGAGTGTCCCCCCTGTTTTCTCATGGTCCATCTTCGCCGCCGAGCGAAAGACGGCCGTCGGGCCCTTGCGGTCCATACCCTGAACCGGAGAGATTCCTTCCGAGAGCGGCACGCCCGCCCGGCGCCCGTCCGGTGTCGCGCCGGTCACGCGGCCGAAGTAGACGTGACAGGTGGTCGGGAGCATATCGATGTGATACGTGCCGCCCCTCACATTGGGCCGCCCCTCGACGGCGCCCAGGAACATCTCGAACACGATCCGCATGACCTCGTCCGCTTCATCGTCGTCGTTGCCCCACTTGGGCGACCTGTTGCGCAGAAAGTGCCGGAATCGCTCGCTCCCCTCGAAGTCTCTCCTCAGCGCGTCAAGAACCTCGTCCATGGGAACCGCCCGATCTCGATAGACGTGTTTTCGAAGCGCGGCCAGGCTGTCGGTGACGGTTCCAATGCCGACGCCCTGAATGTAGGACGTGTTGTATCGCGCCCCGCCCTCGTTGTAGTCGAGTCCCGTTTCGATACAGTCATCCGTGATCAGCGAGAGAAACGGCGCCGGCATCTCCGCACCGTACATGTGTTCGATTCTGTCGTTCCCTTCGAACTTCACGCCAAGGAAATGCCGCATCTGCGCTTCAAACGCGCCCACCACATCTTCGAATGTCGTAAGGGTATTCGGCGCGCCCGTTTCGGGTCCCAGTTGCTTTCCCGTTCGCACGTCCACGCCGTTGTTAAGGGCCAGCTCCAGGATCTTCGGAAGGTTGAAGTAACCCGTCAAGATGTAGGCTTCCTTGCCGAAGGCGCCGGCTTCCACGCAGCCGCTGGTCCCGCCCTCGCGTGCGTCCTCGAGACTCTTGCCCTGGCGAACGAGCTCCCGAACGACGCCGTCCGCGTTGAACACCGACGGGTATCCGTATCCCCGGCGGATCACCCGGCAGGCCTCCTTCAGGAACCGGTCGGGCGTCTGATGTGAAATCTGCACGTTCTGGCTCGGCTGGAGGATGTGCATTTCCTCAATCACTTCGAGGAGCAGGAAGGAAACCTCGCTTGAGCCATCGGATCCGTCCCGCCGCAGCCCGGCCAGATTGATGTTGGCGAAGTCCGTGTAGGTCCCGCTTTCGGCCGCAGTGACGCCCACCTTGGGGGGCGCCGGATGGTTGTTGAACTTGATGAAGAAGCACTCGAGGAGTTCCTTGGCCGAACCGCGCGTCAGGCTCCCGTCCGCAATGCCCCGACGGTAGAACGGCTCCATATGCTGATCGAGGTGTCCCGGGCTGAAAGCGTCCCACCCGTTGAGCTCTGTGATCACGCCCAGGTGACAGAACCAGTACATCTGAAGCGCCTCCCGGAAATCCCGTGGGGCCTCTGCGGGCACGCGGGTGCAGACTTCACGAATCCGCTCGAGTTCCATCCGCCGCCCGGGATCGACTTCCGCCGCCGCCAACCTCCCGGCCAGAGCGGCATGGCGTTCGGCGAACAGAATGGCCGCATCGGCGGCGATGTCCATGGCTCGAAGCTGTTCCCGCCTGTGCGCCGTGTCGTCCGACTGTGGCACCGAGTCAAAGGTCTCGAGGACCTTCCCGATGCGCGCCTTGAAATCCATCATTCCACACCGGTAGATCTTTCCATCCGCAACCGTGTGGCCGGGCGCCCGCTGCTCCATGAATTCCGTGAAGATTCCCGCGTCGTAGGCGTCCTTCCACGATTCGGGAAGAGCAGCGAAGATCCGGTCCCGAAGGCTTCGACCCCGCCAGAACGGGATCATCTCCCGTTCGTAAACCGCACGGGTCTCGGAGGAAACCAAGTAGCGGGTCTTCTCCCTGTCGTTCAGAATGCTGAGGTCCTCAAGGCTGTGGCACGTCAGCTCGGGATAGGTCGGAGTCGCCTTGGGTTTCGGACCGCGCTCGCCGACGATGAGCTCGCCGGGCCCGATGTGAATCGTCTTGTGCTCGCAGAGGTGCCGGAAAGCAAGGGCCCGGAGAACGGGCGCCGAATGCGTGTTCAGGTTCTCGCGGTAGAAATCCGTGAGAAGTTCCGCACGCTCGGCGGAGATGGAGGGTTCGCTCTCCAGAGTTTCTTGTCTCAGTCGCTCGACTCGCTCGGTCATCCGCCTACCCGCCGGTTCTCACTTCGAGACCCAGGCCGTTGAGCAACGCCACGATGTGGTCAACGGCCGGGGGCGCCGCCGGGTGGATCTCGCCGCACCCCCAGGATCGTCCCAGTCGGTGATACTTGTCCCGCGCCGTTCTGTGAAACGGCAGAATGTGAACGCGGCGCGTGTTCTTCAGAGATGCAACCAGATCGCCCAGCGCTTCAAGATTCGCTCGATCGTCCGTCACCCCGGGAACCAGGGGAAACCGAATCCAGATCTCGGCGCCCGCCTCGTCGAGAAGCCGCAGGTTCTCGAGAATCGGCCGGAGGGATACTCCCGTCAGCCGGCGGTGCCGCTCGTTCTGCAGGATTTTGACGTCGAAGAGGAAAAGATTCGTGAATCGCAAGACGGAAGCGATCAGATCCGGTTCCGCGAAGCCGCACGTGTCGATGGCGACATTCAGACCTCTCGCCCGGCATTCCTCGAGGCATGCCAGGAGAAACGGTCCCTGGAGGAGCGGCTCTCCACCGGAGAAGGTGACACCACCGCCGGATTCCTCGTAGAAGGGGCGGTCCCGCTCCAGCTCGCCGATAAGCCGGTCAACGGTGAAGGACTCGCCCACACGGCGCCGCGCGCCCGTGTGGCAGACGTCGACACAGCGACCGCATGCCGTGCACCCGGGAGGACGGCCCGGACCAACGGCCCGCCCTTGCGGACATACCTCCGCGCAGGCACCGCAGCCGATGCAGCGGTCGGGCACGAAGAGAATCTCGGGATCGGGCGACAGCCCCTCGGGATTGTGGCACCACCCGCAGGAGAGCGGGCACCCCTTGAAGAACGCGGTCGACCGAATCCCCGGACCGTCATGGATGGAATAGCGCTGGACGTTGAAACACGTGCCGGTCGTTCCGCTCATGTTCCTATGGTATTCCCTTTCCGGACGTGTGTCATGTTATTCTACGAAGAGCGAACAGCCGTGAGGCGCCCGCTTCTGCCCTACCTTCTCCCTTCTACTCCGTCCCCTTTCCCCGCAGCCCCATTCTCGATGAGTTCCCGGGTGAGCAGAGGGCCACGAAACACGGGCACGGGTAGGTCGTAGGAGGAAGATGGAAGCAGGGTAGACGGGGCCGCGGGCTTGGCGGTCTCGCCGTCTCTGTGCTCTCGGCGTCCTCGGCGGATAGCTCCCGGACTCACCGAATCATCACAATCCGTCGTTCAAACGTCCTGTCCGCTACACGCAATCTGCAGAAGTACACGCCGCTGGCGACCGCGCGGCCTCCCCCGTCCCTCCCGTCCCACGCCAGGCGATGCAACCCGGCGGGGAAGCGCCCGCTGGAAATTCGCCGCACGAGTCTGCCCCGCACGTCCACGACGAGCATCTCGGCGTCTGCCTCCTCCGGAAATAGATCGATGGGATCGATTTCGTCATGGGCTCGAGCGACCGAAGCAACGGCCAACGCCATCCGGAACGCGGCCGCCGTAAGGAGAAGTCCCATTTCCGGGGGCGACGTCAGATGAGCCGCCTGCACGCGAGGCGGCGGTGGAAGGTGTCGGATTCCCTCTCGACGGTGACCTCGACCGATTCTCCCTGGGCCGAGAAGATCCGGCCGATTTCCGGGCCCTCGTACTCGGCGATGCCGCGGCCGTTGATCTCGATGAGGTGATCCCCCGCGCGAAGGCCCTGCTCCTCGGCCGGAGAGTTCCGGATTACATCCTCGATTCGAAAACTTTCCTTCTCTCGAACCATGACCAGGCCGGCCATGTTGTACTCAAACGGTTCCCCGTAGGTCTCCCCGGGACGGAGGAACATCCGCTCGCCGCCGTAGTCGAACACCACGGTAAACCTCCGGAGGATTTCGTTGCCGAGCATCCCGTTGCGGCCAAGCTGGAGGGCGGGGCCCATGGATTCTTTCTCGGGGAAGGACGCCACCACCTCGCCGAAAGAAAAGGGACCCATGTGCAGATGCGCGATGCGTCCCGTGGAGCCCAACATCTCTCCGGTGAATCCCTCCGAGAGAATCCGGTTCCGGCCCTCGATGACTCGCTCCGGCGGACTCAAAACGTCCGCTGAGTGGGCGAAGAGCAAAAGCGGATCGTTCACTCCCGTATCCACGATCAGTTCCGCGGACATCCACTCGGTTCCGTCCACCGTGAGAGATGCGTCGACCACGGGAATTCCGAAGGTGAATCCCAGCTTGAACGAATGGCCATAGTGGGAGGGCTCTTCGGTCAGATCATCATATAGACGGAGAACCTCTCGGTCGTAGTCCACCTCCACGACGTACTGGAACAGGCTCGCGCCGATGATGCCGTCGGCGTAGAGGTTCCCGAGAACACCTTCGTCCTGAATGACCAGCACCTGCTGCTCCCTCAGATTGACCCCCGAGAGTGAAACCGTTGCGCCGACCGCAACCTTCGCCGGCCTGCTGGCCCGGTCTCCACCGCCGCCGCCAAGCTGAATTTCCGTCACGTACTGGAGATCCAGACGCTCACCCGTTTCCGGCGCCAGAAGGATGATTCCGGGAGATCCCAGGCCCGTGTCCAGAATCAGCCGAAGTGCCATCGCTCCGTTGACGGTGGCCACGACATGAATGTGATCGTCCTCCATGACGAACGGAATCTCTCCAACCCGGACATCCTCGGCGCGCGCGGCGGGCAGGGCAAGGATCGAGAAAAGCGCCGGAATCATAAGTAACCAGAATCGGATCCATGAACATCTCATGACTCAGAACCTCCATACAGGGTTCACGCGACTTGCCGGTGAAGCCGGGCTCTTTCGTCGTCTATCCCACACATGCATATACGTCCCTGCTCTTGGGGGGTTTCCGCCGAACGGCGGAACCCGGCGGTGATCGGCCGGCCGGGGACCCGCAGGGGTCGGACCTTTGGGCTCCCATTTTGAATCTCACTCAATATCCCTGCAACCTTGGACGATGTGACGTGTAGAAACTGGAGGAGGCGTCCTTGCCGGGCGCCGGTCTACAAGCGAGACGTCGGGGCCCTTTCCGGCTTTACCTTTCCCGCCCCGGCCGCTACGCTCGGGAGTCTGATGTCGACGGTACAGGTTGAACGCCTCTTGTAAAGGAGAAAAGGACGAATGGCCTGGCTTTGGAAGCGTACCGTTTGGCTGGCGGCACTTCTGGTCGTGACTCCGGCTCCCGCCGCCGCCCTCGACCCGGACCTCGGATCCCACATCGACGAGATGGTCGAACCCCTGCTTCGAGGGGAAATGGCGGTGGGGCTCGTTGTCGGCGTGATCGACTCCAGCGGGACGGAAGTTGCCGGATACGGGACCACGTCTCTGGAGGCGGGAAGGACACCCGGCGGCTCCACCCTCTTCGAGATCGGATCCCTGAGCAAAGTGTTCTGTGCTCTTCTCCTGGCGGACATGGTCGAGAGCGGCGACGCCCGCCTCGACGATCGCGCCGGCGACTGCCTGCCTCCCTTTGTCACCGTCCCACAATACCATCGGAATCCCGAAAGGCAAATCACCCTTCAGGATCTCGTATCTCATACATCGGGGTTCCCGAGGTTACCGTCGAACCTGGAGCCCCGTGAGGTGACGAATCCCTACGCCGACTACAGCGTGGCCCAGATGTACAGCTACGTGTCCGAATACGCTCTGCCCCGCGAACCCGGCGTGGCCTACGAGTACAGCAACATCGGCATGGGACTCCTGGGGCATATCCTCTCGCTCAAGACCGACAAGAGTTTTGAAGATCTCGTTGTCGAGAGAATCGCCGACCCCTTGGGGATGAAGGACACCCGGGTTGCCCTCTCGGATGAACAGACCACCCGGTTCGCCGAAGGGCACGACGCAGACGGCCGCCCGGCCCCAACCTGGGACATCCCCGCCATCCCTGCGGCCGGCGCCCTCCGATCCACGGTGAACGACCTGCTCCTCTTCCTCTCGGCCAACCTGGGCTTGACAGAAACCCCTCTGTCCAACGCGATCGCGGCGACGCACCAACCGATTCTCGGGATCAACGACCGCGGCGACGGTGTCGGAATGGCCTGGCATCTTCAGTCCGGAGGCGTGATCTGGCACAACGGACAGAGCGGCGGATACCACAGCATCGTGGCTTTTCACAAGGCGCTGGGAATCGGAGTCGTGGTGCTGAGCAATTCGGCGGTCATGGCGATCGACAAGCTGGGCCTCAGTATTCTGAAACTCATGGCGGGCGAGGAGGTGGAGCCCCTTCAGGTCCGGGTGCCGGTGCATATCGATCCGACACGGTTCGGCCGCTACGCCGGCGGCTATGAGCTTCCGATGGACATGACCGTCCGGGTCTTCCATGAGGGAGGCTATCTCTTCGTACAACCGAAACATCAGGCCCCGGTGCGTCTGTACCCGGAGTCCGAGACTCGATTCTTCCTGAAGGTGATCGACGCGCAGGTGGAATTCCTGATGGATGAAGAGACCGGTCAAGCAACGCACCTGATCTGGTCGCAGGGCGATCGAGAAATCGCCGGGAAGAGGACCGACTAGGTCCCCGCGGTGGCTCGCAAAGGGAATCGATCCGGCTCGCGCGGTTCCAGCGTGTTCATCATTCCTCGAAACTTACTCTACCTTCTTGGTGTATCATACATTAGCCGTTTCTCGAAATTTCCTGCGACCTGGAGAGCGCCCCAAGCGTCTACGGAACGAGGGCCAGTATCCGGCGACCCACCCTGAGAGGATGGAAGGGCAACGTGCAGCAGGCGGAATCCTGGAAGCGACTGATCGATCTTCTGAGACCGATTCACGATCAGGCGGCGGCGACGGCCCGGCGACTCGGCCGGTCCGAGACCGACGGGGACGACCTCTTCCAAGAGGCCGTGCTTCGCGCGTACGAGAAACTTCCGACCCTCAGAGAGGAGTCGTGCTTTCGATCCTGGTTCTACTCTGTTCTTCTCTCCGTGCACCGTAGTCGTTACCGTCGAAGCTTCTGGCGTCGCTTCGTCTCTTTTGAGGGGAGCGATGCCTCGAGGATCGATCCGGCGGGCGAGGACGGGACCGAGTGGGATGAACAGCGGCGGGGAGCCGAGCGGGTGTCCCGGGCACTCGCGACTCTTCCCCCCGTCCAGCGAGAGGCCGTGGTGCTCTTCGAGATCGAGGGGTTTTCGATCGAGGAGATCGCGGACCTCCAGAAGGTCTCCATTTCAGCGGTAAAGTCGAGGCTCGCGCGCGGGCGTGAGCGGCTTCGCCGCTACTACGAGAGGCCGGGAGTGTTGCCGGACCGGACGGACTCCGGACGGAATACTTCTTCGCTCGGCGCCATGACGCTTCTTCATACGCCGCGTCGAGCCCGTCCTCTCACGGAGGGTGAACCGTCATGAAACCTCCACAGTTCAGAGATCCGGATGAAGCCGAGGGAGCGCGTCGGATCTCCGACCAGCTGGGCCGGGATCTGGAAGCGCTCGGGAAATCGACCGCCCGGAATGTGCCCAACATCGACAGAACTGCAGAGGCCATATGGAATCGGAATCTGCGTAAGCCCCAGGAGGGATGGCTCATGAACCTGTTCCAGTCACTCAAGTCTCGGCCCCGGCTGGCGACGGCGCTCGGCGTGGCCGTAGTCGCCGCCGTGCTGTTGGCCGTACCCGTGTCCTACACTCGAACCACGGGCTACGAGGCGCGCCTGGCCCTGGCCGGTCCTCTGCCGCAGGGAACGAACCTGCGCATGATCGCCGACGAGTTCGGGAAGGCTCTCCAGGCGGAGGACATCTCCGTTCACGCCGGAATGGGCGGCTCCACCCTGATCGCTCAGTTGCCCGTGCGCGCTCGGTCCACCGTCCAGGGAATTACCGAAGCCTTCGCCCAGGAGCTCAACGACCGCGGTCTGGAAGCGGAAGCCCGGATCCGCCCGCTTACCGAGCGCGTGACGGGTAACGTCTATGCGGCGGCGGCCGATCAGATCGTCGCCATTCAGGTCAACAGCGATGGCAAGACCGACGAGGAAATCGCCGAGGAAATCCGCTCGCAACTGGAGGACGCCGGATTCGCCAACGCGTTCGTAGACGTCGAGATGGGCGACGGCCAGATGAAGATCGAGATGCAGATGACGAAAGACTCCGATGATGCTCTCGGACCGATTCAGGTCAGCATCGACGGCATGGAACCTCCACTGCCGGGAGACGCCTGCTCCGAGCGAGCCTTTGAGCTCTATCTATCTCCCGAGGGCAAGACCGCCGAAGAGATCGAGGCCGAGATTCGCGCCCATCTCGAAGCATTGGGCATCGAGAATCCGCAGATCAGGGTCTTCGAAGGCGAGAACGGACTCGAGGTGGACTGTGGAGACATCTGCAGCGGCGACGGCATGGAACAGCAGTTCATCAAGATCAACATCGGCGACGGCTGCTGCCCGGGCGATCCGACCGTGAACGCTTCGCCCAAGTCCGAGCAGGAGTCAAAGACCTGGAGCGAGGTCAAGAAGAAGTACAAGTAATCCGGCCACTGTTGTGTCTGTTCAAAGGGCGGGTTTTCGGACCCGCCCTTAAACTGCAGAAAGGTGAAAGTCGAGAGTCGAGATCGAAATGCGTCATTCCATACTTGTCTCCGGGCGGGCCTCCAAGGCCTGCCCCTTGACATTCGACACTTTTCTGGATACTATGTGTTGTTGAAATGAATGACGCAGGCTGGAGAAATTCCGGCCGGCCAGTGCCCGCTTCCCAATCGGGCGAACCCTCCACCACTAGAAAAGGAGGGAACCATGCTTCGCACATTCCTGAACCGGTGGTCCCCCCTGTCCGTGATCGGCCTTCTGATCGTACTGTCTCTCTGCGGGTGCGGAGACTCTGCGAAGAAACCCACCGGCGGTGATCCCGCCGAGAACAATGCCGAGGTCGTCATCACCGGCGACGACACCTGGCAGAGCCTTCATTCGACACTCCAGCGGAATCTTACACCCGACGACTCGGATCTGGGCGAGCTCGTTCGGGGGAATCACGAGTTCACACTGGCACTCTACAGAACATTGATCGAGGGCAAGGACGAATCGGAGAATCTCCTCGTCTCCCCCTTGAGTATCCGAACGGCGTTTGCCATGGTCCATGCGGGCGCCCGGGGGGAAACAGAGACGGAGATGGCCGAGGCGCTGTGCTACGGCCTCGGCCAGACGGACCTCCACAATGCGTACAACGTTCTTGATCTCGAGCTGGCCAAGCGCAACCACCCGGGCGATGCCGAGTGGGATCCCGTGGAGATCTACGTCGCCAATGCCTTCTGGGGAGAGATTACGTTCCCCTTCCGCAAAGAGTATCTCGACGTCCTCGCCGAGAACTACGGCTGTGGAATCGAAGCGATGGACTATCGGGGAGCTTTCGAGGCGGCGCGGGAGATCATCAACGGGTGGGTCGAGGATCGAACGATGGACAGGATACAAAATCTCCTGCCGGCTGGCTCGCTCGACGCACTCACTCGAGCCGTCATCACGAACGCCCTATACCTGAAAGCGCCCTGGGCATCACCTTTTAATGAGTTGGATACTCAGGACGGCCCGTTCTATCTGCTCGACGGCGGTACGGTGTCGGTTCCGATGATGTGGCAGGATGAATACTATCCGTACGTCGAAGGCGACGGATACCAGGCCGTTGAGCTCAACTATCACCACGATGAACTCTCCATGGTGATTCTACTCCCGGCGTCCGGGAGCTTCTCAGAGTTCGAGTCGAGCCTGGATGCGGATCGGCTTGCCGGCATTCTCTCGGATCTGGGAGACCTGACCAAGATCGCCCTCACCCTGCCTTCGTTCAGCTTCGAATCGAGCTTCAGGCTCAAGGAGACGCTGAAGGCAATGGGAATGGAGGTGCCGTTTATCCCGTGTTTCGCGAAGACGCTCGATCCCTGTGCGGACTTCAGCGGGATGATCGATGCGGACGACCGGCACCTCTATATCAGCGAGGCCTTCCACAAAACGTTTATCGCCGTCGATGAGAAGGGTACCGAGGCCGCGGCCGCCACGGCGGTCGTCGTAAGCGAGACGTCGATCGTGCAGAACCAGCTCAAGGCGGACCGGCCCTTCCTGTTCCTGATTCGCGACCGCGCGACCGGCGCAATCCTCTTCTTCGGGCGCGTGATGAATCCGGAGGCATGAACGAAAACACTCGAGGCGGGCACCCGAAATCCTACTCGACATTCGGTTCCTTCTTCGCCCAAGGCTTGGACCGGGGAAGCCTGCCGAGTTCGAGGGTGGCGATGGAGATATTGTCGGAGCTTCCGCCGTAGTACGCAAGGCTCGCGAGGTTCTTGAGGGCCGGGCGCATGTGCCGATGGCCGACCAGTTGCCCGTGAATCACCCCGGGCTTCACGACGGGCTCCAGGATCGAGCCGGTCAAGCCGTCGGAACACAGGAAATAGATCTCATTCTCCCGGATCGGGAGACGCCGGGTATCCGGTGCCGCCTGGCCTTCGGTTCCCAGCGCGCGAGTGAGGGTCGCCGACAGGGCGGCGTACTCGATGGATTCCCTGAGTTCCTCAAGGGTCTTGACATCTTTGTCGAGAACTTCCTGGAGAACGGTGTGGTCCTTGGTGACCGGCTCCGCGCCGCTTCCCGTGACCCGGTAACACCGGCTGTCCCCGACCCATCCCACTACCACATCGGCCTCCCCAACGGCGGCCAGCACCAGGGTCGTTCCCATGCCCCGCAGGGACTCGTCCGCCTGTCCCTCTTCAGCGATTCGACGGTGGCAGGAAAGAAAGAGCGTCCGGACCCATGAGACCAGATCCGAATCCGTCGGCGGGGGTTCCCGGAGAGATTCCTTCACCGTCGCAACGGCCAGACCGGCGGCTCTCGCCCCCCCCCGGACGCCGCCCATGCCGTCGGCCAGGGCAGCCACGGCGCGCAGGCACCCTTGACGACGCCGGTACGTTCTTCCCCAGACCGAGTCCTGATTCTCCGCCCGCCTACCCTGGATGCTGATCCCCGAAAAAAGAACCCTCATGTGCCGCCCCGCGCTCCTGCCCCTCGTCTGGATGCCCGATGCTCCGGCTCGGCCCAATCTTCTCCTCCTCTTGTATAGAGGGTGCATCACGCGTTGGCAACACATTTGACCGTTCTCCAACAAGATCGGCAGAACGGGGCCGCGCGTTGACTCGGGATTGTGGAGGAAGATCCGCCTTCGGGCTCTCTGATCTGTAGATGTGCGGACCCTACACTTGTTCTTGACTTCGCAAGAAAAGAATGATATTCGGTTTTGGGAATGTCCGGCATCTACAAAGAAGCGGGCAGTGAAAATTCCGCCCGTGCATGTAAATGGGGCGGGATGGGCGCAACTCGTCCGCTTTGCGTTGTGCCTCGGGCCCGTGCGCCGAGCGTTCGGCACCTCGTCGGGGACACATCTCGCGGTGGGTGGGCATTCGGGCAAAGGTGATGGGAGCGGGTCACTTCGAATGCACCCATGCGGGACGCGTTCAATGGTCCCGCAGTTTCGCTTTCGGGCGATGTCTGATCGTAGGGGTCCTGGATGTCGCGCTCAACCTCTCTGATTTCAAGAGCCGTCCTGGCGATTGCCGTAACGGTGGGATTCTACGTTCTGTCTCTCGCGATCGTGGCCGTGCTCCTCTATATCCCGTACGTTGGCTGGAAGTACCTGGGGATTCTCCACGCGCTGTTCTTGATCCTCTGTATCCCGGGCGCGGCCGTCATCCTCTGGTCGATTCTCCCGAGACCGGACCGTTTTGCGCCTCCCGGATCAATCCTGGACCCGGGACGGTATCCCAAGCTGTTCGAGACCCTCTCCGGCGTGGCCCGGGCCATCCATCAAGAAATGCCTTCGGAAGTCTACCTGCTCCCGCAAGCCGAAGCCTGGGTAGCCCACCGTGGCGGGTTTCTGGGCCTCGGAAGCCGGCGTGTGATGGGCATCGGCCTGCCGCTCCTGGAAGCACTCAGCGTGCAACAGCTCCGGGCGGTGTTGGCGCACGAGCTCGGTCATCTCCACGGCGGGGATACCCGACTGGGTCCCTGGATTCATCGGACCCGTCAAGCCATCGCCCGCACGCTTCAGGAGCTGGACAAGCACGGATCGAAACTCAAGATCCTCTTCGCCCTCTACGGCATGATGTTCCTTCGAATCACTCGCTCGGTGTCCCGACAGCAGGAACTGACAGCGGATGAGACGGCGGCCCGGGCCGTAGGGTCCGGCCCTCTCATCGAAGGACTGCGCCTGATTCGGTGCCTCCAACCCGCCTGCGAAGCGTATTGGATCAACTGGGTGAAGCCCATCGTAGAGAGGGGCTTCCGCCCGCCCATGCTCGAAGGCTGTCGGCGATTTCTGGATTCCGCACCGGTGGCGGAGGCCATTGTGGAATGTCTCACTTCCAAGATCCCTCCCCGGAGAACCCACCCCTACGACACTCACCCTCCTCTCCAGGAACGGATCGCTTTTCTCGAGCATCTGCCCGAAGTCGCCTGGCCCGGCGGGACTTCTCCGGCCCTCACGTTGATTGAGAGCACGGAGGAACTCGAGATTCAACTTTTCCAATGGATGCTCCAGGTGCCCCAGACCGACAGAGTGATCCCGATAACGTGGGACAATGTCGGCCGGGAGGTCTGGCTTCCGGATCAGAGAGAGATCGCGAGGAAACATGCTCGGGCTCTGCTGGGCATCACGCCGCAAGGGATTCCTGAACTCTCCCGTGACCTCGAGGGTCTTTCCAGGAGTCTTGGAAAACCGGTGGCGGAAGGCGTCACCGCCGAAGAACGCCGCGACTGGGCGCAACAGACTCTCGGCACGGTATTGGCCGTAGCGCTGGACACCCGGGGCTGGGAGATCCGCTTTGAGGTGGGCGAGGAAGTGATCTTCCTTCACGAGGGAATGGTGATTCGACCTTTCACCGTCATCCCTCGACTGATCTCCGGCGAGCTTACGCGGAAAGCCTGGGAGAGAACCTGCGAAGTATCCGGAATCCTGGATCTGGATCTGGGGAAGGCGGTGATGGAGGGCTCCGAACATTGAGGGCGCGGGATCGGGCGTTTCCTCAAAGGGCTCGAATCACCGAGAATCCGGCGCTCATGGCCAGAACGACAAGAACCACCAGAACGGTCACCATGGAGAAAACCTGCATTCGCCTCATGGACGGACCTCCTTCCCGCCGACCGGATCACTCACAAACGTGATGGTGCGGGCGCGGCACTCGCCCCTGCTTTCCCAAAACGGCGGGTCTTGATCCACTTGGGTTAAAGAGCAAAGCGCTCGTAAAGCACCCGCCCGGACGAGACTCCCAGCGATCTCAGATTCGCGAAGACCTTCTCCATCATGACGGGAGGTCCGCAGACGTAGTATGTCTTGCCGGCGAGCCCCTCCCCGGCAAGACGCTCGATGATCCCTCGATCCACGTACCCCGCCTCTCCCTTCCAATCATCGCCCGGATCACTCAGCACATGAACGACGCGAACGGAGGGCCGCTCGGCGGCGGCCATGTCGCCCAACTCCTCGCGAAAGGCAATGTCCTTCGCACTCTTATTGCCCCAAATGAGCAGAACGTCGATCGGCGCTTCAGTGTCTCGCATGTGCCGCAACATGCTCAGGAAGGGGGTCACCCCGATTCCACCCGCAATGAACACGAGGTCCGTGTTCCCGGGATCGTACGTGTAGCTGAAGCGACCGTAGGGACCTCTCACCGCCGCCCGGTCGCCGACCCTCGTCTCCCGAACCGTCGCCGTGAAGTCCCCGGAGGCCTTGATGGATAGGCAAAGGTTCGACTCGGTGGGACTGGACGCGATCGTGAAAGGATGCTCTTCGATGGGACATCCTCTGTCCCCACGAAAAAGGGTGAGAAACTGGAACTGGCCGGGGCGGTAGTCGAACACCGTGGCTCCCGCCGGGGGTTCCAGTTCCAGCGTCCACACGTCGTGCGTTTCGGACTTCACGTCGTGGACAACGAAGGCCGATCGTCGGGCCGACCACGGAATAATCGCCTTGTGATAAGCGTACGCAGAGACGGCAATCCCCAGGAAGCCGAGCCACAACCCCCACATCGCCGGGTTGTGCATGTCATCGCCCACGACCGCCGAATGAATGAAGGCCAGTCCAAAGATCACGATCGCCAGATTGTGCCGGCGGCGCCAGGTTTCGTAGGCTATTGCAAGGCGCGGCCGCAGGACGGCCGAGGCGGCCAGAATGAGCAGCAGAAGGAGGGCGATCTTCCCCAACCAGATGAACCAGGGCTGCCGGATGTTGTAGAGGAGCCCCCCGCCGCCCGAGGCGGCCAGGAGGATCGGGTGCAGGAGAATGAGAATCGCAGCAAAGACTCCCATTGCCTTGTGGAAGCTGAGGATGATGTCCAGTCCGAAGGGCCGTTCGATCCATCGAAGGCGCGCGGCCATCACGAACTGGAGCGCCAGGAGCGCCACTCCCACCAGAGCGAAGCCCTTGCCGAGTTCCGCAACAGGTCCTTCGTCAGTCTCCGGATGAACCCCGAAGGCGATGATTAGTGGAAGACTCACCAAGGCCGCGTAGACGAGAATCAACACGCATCCCCACACGGCGCTTTCCAGAAGACGACTCTTCTCACCGCCGATCTCGGTGTCCCCATCCATGAGTCCCTCCCGGTCTCCACTGCAGCATCCGATTCCGGCGTGACGAGAACCGCCACATCGGACCCCTCTCACTCTGTCGACTTTCGGGGTCCGAGTCAACATCGGAATGCAGAGCTATCCGGTTCCCGGCACTGTTCTTCCTTGCCAAACCGACGGCATCGCTCTATGATTGAATAGACTTTATCATTCGCTTCTCTGCCGGGGGTGTCGCGTCCATGGAGATGATCTCTCGAATTCGACTCGGAATCAGCACCTGCCTTATGGGCGAGAATGTCCGTTACGACGGGGGGCACAAGCTGGACCGTTATCTGGTCGACACGCTCGGCCGTTTCGTCGACTACGTCCCGGTCTGCCCCGAGGTAGAGTGCGGCCTGCCCGTCCCCCGCGAGAGCATGCGGTTGGTCGGAACCATCCACGACTACCGGCTCATGACGTCACGCACGGGGAAAGACCTGACCGATCAGATGCTCCGCTGGGCCCGGAGACGGGTCCGGGAGCTGGAGTCGGAGAACCTCTCCGGCTTCGTCTTCCGCAACGGTTCGCCGTCGAGCGGAATGGAGAGAGTGAAGGTCTACGACCACAACAACATGCCTTCAAAGAAAGGAGTCGGCCTGTTCGCCCGGACTTTCATGGAGCACTTTCCCCTCCTTCCCGTGGAGGAAGACGGCCGGCTGCACGACCCGGACCTTCGGGAGAACTTCGTCGAGCAAATCTTCGCCTACCGGCGCTGGCAGGATCTCCTGGAGGAAAGGAAATCTCGAGGGGCATTGGTGGAATTCCACACCACCCACAAGCTGCTGCTTCTTGCCCACAGCCCCAAGCACTACAGGGAGATGGGAAAGCTCGTCGCCCGGGCAAAGGAGCTCCGCCTTCGGGAACTCTATTCGGAGTACGAGCGCCGGTTTCTGACCGCCCTTCGAGTCAAGAGCAGTCGCAAGAAGAACACGAATGTCCTCCAGCACCTGGCCGGCTACTTCAAGAAGGTCCTTTCCCCGGACGAGAAGCAGGAAATGGCGGGACTGATCATGGACTATCACGACGGACGGTATCCGCTAATCGTCCCCATCACGCTCATCAACCACTACGTTCGGAAATACGACGAGTCTTATCTCAGGACGCAGCATTACCTCCACCCACACCCCGCGGAGCTGCAACTCAGAAACCACGCGTGATGAATCGCATGTATGGAGGAGACTTCACGCCATGATCCGGCCGGAGAGAATCCATCGCTTGAATCGAGGGGACACGGTGGCGGGCCGATATGTCCTGTACTGGATGCAGGCATCCCAGCGGGCCGAGTGGAATCACGCGCTGGAATACGCCATCCGTTCTGCCAACGAACTCGGCCAGCCCCTGGTGGCCTACTTCGGTCTGACCTCAGGATTCCCCGAGGCCAATCTGAGACACTATGCATTCATGCTCGAGGGACTGAAAGAAACCTCCCGGACTCTCGAGAAACGTGGAATCCGCTTCGTTCTGCGCCTCGAGGATCCGTCCCGGGGCGTGGCCGAGATGGGTCGGAAGGCGTCGATGGTCATCGTCGACCGGGGCTATCTCCGCGTCCAGCGGCGGTGGAGGACTCGCGCAGCCCGAAACCTCAAGTGCCCGCTGGTGGAAGTCGAGAGCGACGCGGTGGTCCCGGTGGACACCTCCTCGGACAAGGAGGAGTACGCGGCCGCCACAATCCGGAGAAGGATCCACAGGCATCTGCCGGCATTTCTCGTTCCACTCCGAACATCGAGAATCCGGCGAGATTCTCTCGGTCTTCGCATGCGGGGAGAGAAGCTCGAGAGGATCGATCTCCTGCTCAAGAGGCTCCGGGTGCGAAGAAGCATCAGGCCCGTCGGATCGTTCACCGGAGGCACGGCTGAGGCCGAGCGTTTGCTGCGCCGCTTCATTCGGACGTCGCTCAAGGACTACGCGGACCTCCACAGCGAGCCGGGATTGGATGTGACGTCATTCCTGAGTCCGTATCTCCACTTCGGCCAGATCTCTCCCCTGCAGATCGCACTGGCCGTCCGGGCTGCCCGTGGCCGACCAAGGGCATCAAAGGACGCGTTTCTGGAAGAACTCATCGTCCGGCGGGAGCTCAGTCTCAACTTCGTACGCTTCAATCCCCACTACGATGCCTTTGCCTGCCTGCCGGACTGGGCGCAGAAGACGCTCCAGGATCACGCACGGGACAAGAGACCCTATACTTATTCTCTCAAAGACCTGGAGCGCGCCGCGACACATGATCCCTACTGGAATGCGGCCATGCAGGAGATGGTCCACACCGGGTTCATGCACAACTACATGCGGATGTACTGGGGGAAAAAGATTCTGGAATGGACCCGTTCGCCGAAGAAGGCGTTTGAGACGGCCCTTCACCTCAACAACCGGTATTTCCTCGACGGTCGCGATCCGAATTCCTTCGCTTCCGTGGCCTGGTGTTTCGGTAAGCACGACCGGCCCTGGACCGAACGGCCGATCTTCGGCAAGGTGCGCTACATGAACGCCCGCGGCCTGGAGCGGAAGTTTGATATGGACGCGTATCTTCGCAAGGTCGATGCACTGAAACAGCACAGCAGGAGGACATCGGCGTAGGCGGCGCACAGCCGCTCACTTGAGCAAGACCATCTTCTTGGTCGCTCTGAAATCGTCGGCCATGAGAAGGGCAAAGTAAACTCCCGATGCCACTCTCCGCCCGGCTGCATCTCTTCCATCCCAGAGAACCGAGTAGCTCCCCGGTCCCTGATGATCATCGATAAGTGTTAATGGGTGTTAATGGCGTTAATGGGGACAGTCACCCCTTTTCATC
Source organism: uncultured bacterium (assembly GCA_964610505.1). Lineage (GTDB taxonomy): Bacteria > Arandabacterota > Arandabacteria > JAGLYR01 > JAGLYR01 > CAZSXU01. The sequence continues at coordinate 47,853 of CAZSXU010000020.1, forward strand.
AACTATGACTCATGCGGGATGGT
>CAZSXU010000020.1:47975-72855 GCA_964610505.1 uncultured bacterium
GGCGTTAATGGGGACAGTCACCCCTTTTCATCAACTATGACTCATGCGGGATGGTGGACGGAAAGGGGTGACTGTCCCCGTGGGGGGACACCCTGAACGGCCTATTGACAGGCGCTGTCTGCGAAGACACAATACGGTTCCATCAAGGATTCATCAAGGGAGTCACCGGTGCCCACATGGACCTACGTTCTCGCATGGATAGCCCTGGGAATCTCGACCGTCTTCTGGGTCGGCTTTGCGATCACGTTTGTCGCTGAAAGGGTTTGGCGCGGGTTCGGGCTGGCGCTACTCCTGGCCTTCGCCTCGGGGGGCGCGCTGGCGGCGCTTCAGCGGTTCGAGTTCCCCGGCCGGCCCTGGGTGATCCTGGGGCTCCTTACCGTCGCAGTGGTGTTTGTCCTCCTCATCATCCCCCGGGGCAGGAATCAGCCGATCCGGATTGTGGGTGAGCAGACGCGGGTGGATGAGCGGGACGCCGTGTTTCATCGGTTCTATCGGCTTCAACCCGGAACTCCGGAATTCGAACTGTACTACCGGGACCATCCGGAGAAACTCGAGTTCGACAACGAAGTCCGCTCGCTCCCGCCTCTATCGGCCCCGCACAGCCATTTCTATCATCCCTTCACCTCCGCGTTCCAGGCCGCCACCTTTACTGCGCTCGAGGACATCACGCGGGAGATCGAGTGGAAATCCTCACCGCTCGGAGAATCTCCGGTCGAAGCCACTCCCGAAGAATTCACTCACAGGATCAAGGGATTCGCGCGATACCTGGGCGCCGATCTCGTCGGCACGGCCAAGCTCAATCCGGCCTACGTGTATTCCCACATCGGCCGGTCCCCTGGTCCCTGGGGTCGGGAGATTCGTCTCGACCACACCCATGCCGTGGCGATCGCCGTCGAGATGCACCACAACATGGTCGAGCAAGCCCCCGGGAACGCAACGACCACCGAGACGGCCAAACAGTATTTCGAGGCGGCCAAAATCGCCATGCAGGTCGCTCGCTATGTCAACTTCCTGGGCTATGAGGCGCGCGCTCACATCGACGCCAATTATCGCGTCCTCTGCATCCCGATCGCCGTCGACGCCGGGTTGGGGGAGCTGGGCCGCCTGGGTCTGCTGATCACACCCGAGTTCGGCCCTCGCGTGCGACTCGCCGTGGTGACCACCGATCTCCCGCTCGCCGAGGATCGCCCCCGAGTTTTCGGGGTCCGGGAGTTCTGTGAAATCTGCATGAAGTGCGCAACCGTCTGTCCCAGCGAGTCTGTGGACGGCGGCAAGAAGGCTCTGTACGCCGGAGTCGAGAAGTGGCAGACGCGGCGCGATACCTGCTACCGAATGTGGCGCACCTACGGATCGGACTGCAATCTGTGCGTCAAGGTCTGCCCCTATTCCAGCCCGGGATCGCCCGTCCATCGGCTGGTGCGCTGGATGACCACCCGAAACGACTTCGCCCGCCGGGCGGCGCTCTGGGGCGACCGAATCTTCTACGGCGACGCGCGCGGAGCGTACCCTCCCCTGCCGGAATGGCACAAGACCTAGTTCTGAGTTCTCCGTTCTGAGCCCTAGGTGCCGGGTTCCAGGTTCATCGTTTGGCCTTGGTTTGGACGGAGAACGTGTCCGTCCCCTGTGAAATCTCTGGCTCGCGCTTGAGGCGGTCGCGCGGCTCCCGCCGTCCCGAAGCCGATCGCATGCAACCTCCCGGCCCCCAGCGGCGTCCAACTGGTGAATGGGTGGTTGAGGCGGTCCAGGCGGACTGTGTCAAGAGGACACGCGCAAGGTTCGAATGGGGGCGCATTCCCGGGGCCCGGCGCAGGACACCCTGCGGCTCCGAACCCGCCAACCCCAGAACATGCATAGACATAGAAGAATTCCAGTGGAATCGACCAACGCCGTTTTGTTGGCATGCCAGCTGCTTTGTGTACCGAAGCGAAGGCGGGTCCCCGGGCCGGCCCCCGGGGCATCGAATACGGGTCGCCGGCGCCGTGTATGCACTCTTGCCGTATCATGATTCGCGCCCGGATGCCTCCCAATCCGGATCGGCCGGCACATCCGGCTCTGAGAATGTGAAACATCGCGCAGGGGTCGTGCGTATACTGGAGTGAGCAAACCTACAGCGATCGTGGAGGGCGGGCAGGCGACCAGGCGGGCAGTGGGAAGACGGGCGGGGCGCGCATCCAAGAGCAATGAACACGTGAGGAGGAAGACCGATGGCTCACGCTAGAAAGATTTCGAGAATTGTACTCGGCGCGCGGCCATTGCTTTCGGCGGGCGTTCTGCTTTTTCTGATGATTCTGCCATTTCTCCTCGGAGCCTGCCAGAATCAGTCGGCCCAGGCAAAGCCGGAGGCTCCCGCCGATTCTCTCGCCCAGGCGGAAACTCCCGGCAAGCCCGACAGCCTTGGGGCGGATGCGGACAGCACGGCTGCTGAAGAGAAGAAAGTCGGATTTTTCGCCAGAGTGTTCGGCAAGGGACACGACGAAGACGAGAAGGAAGAGGAGGAACCGGTGCCGGTCCAGCTGGCCGTGGCCGAGAAACGGGATGTCCCCCTCTACCTGAGCGCAACGGCCACTCTCGAGGCGGAGATGCAGGCGGACATCCTGGCCAAGATCAGCGGCGAGATCCGCAGCATCGAGGCGGAAGAAGGAGACTGGGTGCGGGAGGGCCAGATTCTGGCGGTACTGGACGGCGAGGCCCAGCGGGTCTCGCTGCAGGAGGCAGAGACCCGGGTCCGGGCTTTCCAGCTGGACCTGGAGCGAATCCAGGGTCTCCATGAGAAGAATCTCGCCAGCGACAAGCAACTGCAGGATGCCCGATTCAGCTACGAGGAATCCGAGGCCCAGTGCCAGGCCGTCCAGCTGCAGCTGGACTACACGCGGATTGCGGCGCCCTTCTCGGGGAGAATCACCGAACGCTTCGTGAATAAGGGGCAAACCGTTTCCGTGGGAACCGCGCTCTTCTCCCTGGCGGACCCGAATCCCCTGCTGGCGCGCATCCACCTGCCGGAGAAGGAGGCGGGGCGGATTCTTCCGAAACAGTCCGTCGTCGTGAATCCCGATGCCGACCCTTCCTGCGCGATTCCCGGAGAGGTGCTTCGGGTGTCTCCCAGGGTCGATCCTCGAACGGGAACCGTGAAGACAACCTGCCAGATCGCCGAGCAATCCTCCGCTCTTCGGCCCGGATCGTTTGTCCGTGTGAAAGTGCGGACCGACATCCACTCGGGGGCCCTGGTGATCCCCAAGCGGGCTCTGGTTCCCGAAGGCGGCGAGGTATACGTGTTCAAGGCCGAGCAGGATACCGTGGTCAAAATCCCGGTTTCCACCGGGTACGCCAATGGGACCGTGATCGAGATCACGAGCGGCCTCGAGGCCGGGGACCGCGTCGTTGCCGTGGGACAGGGAGGACTCAAGACGGGCTCCAAGTTCCGTGAGATCATCGAAGACACGGTCACGGTGACCGAAGTCATGGACGACGGGAGCAACTAGCCGCTATGAAGATCGTTGAAGGTTCGATGCGCCGCCCGGTCACGGTCGCCATGATCACTCTTGCGGCCGCTCTCTTCGGAATGGTTGCGCTGTCCCGACTGCCGCTCAACCTTCTGCCGGACATCTCGTACCCCACGCTGACCATCCAGACCGAATACGCGGATGCGGCTCCGGCGGAAGTGGAGAAGCTGATCACGGAACCGCTGGAGGAAGCGGTATCGGTGGTTCCGGGTCTCCGGAATCTGCGCTCGACCTCTCGACCGGGTGTTTCAGAGATCGTCCTGGAATTCACGTGGAAGACCGGGATGGACTACGCGGCGCTGGACGTCCGAGAGAAGATCGATCTCGTGACCCTGCCCGACGACGCCAAGAGCCCGGTCCTCCTCCGCTACGATCCCTCGCTGGACCCCATCCTTCGAGTGGGATTGTACGGCGAGAAAGACCTGGTCACTCTCCGGTACCTGGCGGACCGGATTCTGAAAAAAGACATCGAGTCCCTCGAGGGCGTGGCCTCGGTGCGCGTCCGGGGCGGGCTTGAGGAAGAGATTCACGTCGAGGTGGATGAGGGCAAGCTGGCCGCCATGGGAATCCCGATCTCCGCCGTGTCGCAGTTCCTCGACAGCCAAAACGTCAACTCCGCCGGCGGGCGCCTTAGAGACCGGGACGCGGAGTTCCTCGTGCGTACGGTCAACGAATTCGAAGATCTGGACGAAATCGCCAAGACCGTCCTGTTCGAGGAAGAGGGCCGCATTGTCCGCCTTGAGGACGTCGCCACCATCGACCGCGGCCACAAGGAACGGGAGGTGGTCTCGAGAGTCCGCGGGAAAGAGTCCGTCGAACTGGCCGTCTACAAAGAGGGTAACGCCAACATTGTGCAGGTGGCCCGAGCGGTGAAGGGCCGACTCCGGCACCTCGACCACACGCTTCCCAAGGATGTGAACACGCAGGTGCTGTTCGACCAGTCCGTCTTCGTCGAAAGATCCATCGGCGAGATCCGCTCCAATGCTCTCGTCGGCGGTCTTCTGGCCGTCTTCATCGTTTTCCTGTTCCTCAAGGAGAGACGGAGTACGGGCATCATCGCCCTGGTCATTCCCGTCTCGGTGGTGGCCACCTTCTTCATCATGCAGCAGCTGGGCGTGACGCTCAACATCATGTCGCTCGGTGGGCTGGCGCTCGGCGTCGGCATGCTGGTGGACAATGCCATTGTCGTCCTCGAAGCGATCAACCGTCACCGGTCTCAGGGCAAATCCGTCTGGGACGCGACACTCCTCGGAGCGAACGAGGTCTCCCGGGCCGTGACGGCATCCACATTGACAACCGTCGCCGTGTTCCTGCCGATCATTTTCGTCGAGGGAGTCGCCGGGCAGATCTTCCGGGATCAGGCGCTGACGGTTGCCGCGTCGCTGATCGTCTCTCTTATCGCCGCGCTGACGCTGATTCCGGTCCTGGCATCGGCCGGAGCGCGGCGAGCGCTGGCGAGACAGAGTCTGCCGGATGAGACGGCGAGCAGGAGCGACGCAGATGTTCTCCAGTCGTCCGCCGATCGAACCGAGGAGGTCCGGTCGCCCGGATTCCTGCGACGCCTGTTCCGGCGAATTGGGTCCATCGTCACCTTTCCGCTTCGCTGGCTCTTCCGTGTACTGGTCGTGCTCGTTCCCGGCGGGCTGGTTCGAGTGCTGCGCTTTGCGCTCCGCCACCTCACGCGGGGAATCGATTTCGTGCTTCGCCCCGTTCACCACGCGTTCGATCGGGGATGGGACAGACTCGAAGCCGCGTATCCGCGGCTTCTCGAGGCGGCGCTTCACCGCCGGGGCCGGGCGCTCGCCGCGGCGCTGGTGCTGGCGGTCGTGGCCGTTCTCATGCTTCCACGCCTTGGAATGGAACTGGTGCCTCCCTTCGCCCAGGGCGAGTTCGCATTTGATCTCGAGTATCCTCCCGGCACGCCGCTCGGCGTCACCGAAGAGAAGACGCGGGAACTGGAGTACGGCCTCAAGGGTGACGGCCGCATCGGCCTGTTCTTCTCAACCATCGGGGAGAGCCCCGAGCTGGGGAGCGCCAGAAACGAGCGGCGAGAGAACGTGGCCCAATTGAATGTCTCTATCCAGAACTCGGGCGACCACGACCAGGAGGCGGCCGTTGTCGAGTCCATTCGAGAGGCCCTCGAACGCAGACCCGAGATTCGCTACACGTTCCACCGACCCAGCTATTTCAGCTTCCGGACCCCGATCGAAATCCACGTGTACGGCTATGATCTGGACGAGCTCCAGCGATATACCGGGCGACTGGCGACTCGCCTGGCCGCCGTGCCGGGCCTCCGTGACGTCCACAGCACACTGGAGGATGGCAGTCCGGAGGTCCAGGTGGGATTTCGCCGGGACCGGATGGCGGCTCTGGATCTTGACCTCGAATCGGTTTCGAGAACGCTGAGGAACAAGATCCGTGGAGAAGTGGCCACCCGTCTCAAGGAGCGAGACCGGCAACTCGACATCCTGGTGCGCACGGCCGAGGCCACCACGATCAACGTGGACCAGGTGGAAAACCTGATCGTGGCCCAGGTGGAAGGGATTCCCATCCCCCTCTCCTCCGTCGCCGATGTGGATCTGGGGCGGGGCCCGTCGCAGATCACGCACGTCGGCCAGCAGCGCGCGGCGATCGTTCGGGCCAACTTGGTCGATCGGGATCTGGGGGCCGCCTCGCAGGACATCATGAACCTGCTGGCGGCGTACCCGCCGGCCCCCACGCTGACGGCGACACTGGCCGGCCAGAACGAGGAGGTCCAGACCTCGTTCCGGAGTCTGGCGCTGGCCGTGTTCCTGGCCATCTTCATGGTCTATCTGGTGATGGCGAGTCAGTTCGAGTCATTCCTCCACCCGTTCGTCATTCTCCTGACCGTGCCGCTCGGAATGGTCGGGCTCGTTTTCGCGCTGGCGATCACGGGCACCTCCATCAGTATCGTGGTGCTCATCGGCGGTGTCATGCTGACCGGGATCGTCGTGAACAACGCCATCGTTCTGATTGATTTCATCAACCAGAGACGGCGCGAAGGTCTGGCCAAGATCGACGCCATTATGGACGGCGCCCGGGCCCGCCTGCGCCCGATTCTGATGACCACCCTGACCACGGTGCTTGCGCTTCTGCCCATGGCCCTCGGGCTCGGAGAGGGCGCCGAAATTCGCGCCCCCATGGCCATTGCCGTGATCGGCGGGCTGACCCTGGCCACGATGCTCACGTTGGTGGTGATTCCGGTGGTGTACGCCACCGTCGACCGGAGACCGTGAGGCTGCCGTGCGAATCTCTGAACGAGCGCTGTCCAAACCCGTCACGGTCTTCGTCGTCACCGCGGCCGTCCTTGTCCTCGGGGTCGTGAGTCTAACCCGCCTGAAACTGGACTTCCTGCCGAAGATGGAATTCCCCTTCATCGGTGTGTACGTTCCCTATCCCAACTCCGTCCCCAGCCAGGTCGAGAAGGACATTGCCCGGCCCATCGAGGAAATCATGGCCACCCTCGGGGACGTCCGGGAAGTGTTCTCGCAATCCGATCAGGACGGTTCGTTTATCGGGGTCACTTTCGACTTCGGGCACTCGGTTGATATCCTGCGGCTGGAGGTCAAGGAGAGGATGGAGCAGGTTCGCCCGCTCCTCCCGGGTGATATCGAGGACTACTTCATCTTCACGTTCAATTCGAACGACATCCCCATCATGGTGGGCCGGATCAGCGCGCCCGGAAGAGACCTGGCCGGCTCGTACGACCTCCTCGAACGGCGCATCATGAACCCAATCCGGCGCGTGGAGGGGGTCGGCCGGTTGGACGTGGGCGGAATCTCCCCCAAGGACGTCACCATCTATCTCTTCCTCGATAAAATCGTCGAATACTCGGTCGACGTGGAACGATTGTTCCAGGTACTGAATGCCAACAACATGGATCTGTCGCTCGGGCGTATCCACAATGGAAAACAGCGTGTCGGCGTGCGGGCGTTGGGGCAGTTTCGATCCATGGAGGAAATCGAGAACCTCCAGGTCACTCCCGCCGGTATCCGCCTCAAGGATGTGGCGGCCATCGTCTATGGGGAACCGGAGCCGTCCTACTACCGGCGTCTGAACGGCGAGCCAGCCATCGCATTTCAGATCCAGAAGGCCTCGGGCGCCAACATTGTCGAGGTATCCGAGCGGGTCCGGGAGGCGCTGGACGAAATCCAGCACGACCCATCCCTCGAGGGGATCACCGTGGTCCTCTTTTTCGATCAGGCTCAGGAGATCAAGGGTTCGCTCAAGGGCCTCCTCTATGCCGGACTTGTCGGTTCGTTCCTGGCGGTCGGCATTCTCCTGTTCTTCCTGCGCCGCATCCGGACGACGCTGATCGTCTCCATTGCGATCCCGTTGTCCGTGATTTCGACATGTACGTTTCTGTACCTGTCGAACCGCTCGCTGAACGTCCTGACCATGTGCGGGCTGATGCTGGCCGTCGGAATGCTGGTGGACAATGCCATCGTGGTTCTGGAATCGATCTTCCAGCGCCAGGAGAGGGGGGGCAACCCGAAGCAGGCGGCCGCACTCGGGGCCCGGGAGGTGGCCACGGCCGTGATCGCCTCCACGCTGACCTCGGTCATCGTATTCGCCCCGGTCGTTCTTTCAAAGGGCACGGACCTGAACGCTTTTCTCGGAGAAGTCGGCGTCACGATCTCCATCACGCTGATCTTCTCGCTGATCATCTGCCTGACGCTGGTCCCCCTCCTGGCGTCGCGATCCCGCGCCAACGGCCGGAGCCGGGAGTTTGGAATTCTCGGGCGCGCCCGGACGAGATACCTCTCCATGCTGAAGTGGACGGCGATCAAGCATCCTCTCCTCACCGGGGCCGTGTTCCTCCCGGTCATCGTGATGATTACAATCGTCGCCATGCAGATCGCCAAGTTCAAGCCCGACATGGAGGCCGAGGAAGGCGTCAAACAGGATCGTCTGTATTTCACGCTGGAGTTCGTCGATAACACGAACCGCTACCGGGTCGTCGAATACGTGGACGAAGTGGAGGAATTCCTCCTTGCCAAAAAGGACTCCCTGAGCGTCGAGTCGATCTACACTTTCTACGAGGACAACAACGCGGAATTCAGTCTCTTCTTCCCCGAGGAGAAGACGCTGAGCGATGAGGACATCCGGGATCTCCGCAAGTACCTCCGCGAGTCGCTGCCGGTGGTGGCCGGGATCGAATACCGGTTCGGCGACGAGGAAGATGCCGGCCGGGGAGCCACGAGACTCTCCGTCACCGTCTTCGGCGAGGACAGCGATCTACTGGAGGAAATCGCCAACGAGGCTCAACGCCGGCTCTCCCTCATTCCCGACGTGGAAGACGTACGCACCGACGCCCAGCGGGGCAAGGACGAGATCCGCGTCGTTCTCGACCGCAACCTGGCCGGGCGATTCGGATTCAACTCGAGAAGCCTCTCCCAGATTCTCGGTCTCACGTTCCGCGGGGTTCCCCTGAGGAAGTTCCAGGGCAGGGACCGGGAAGTGGACATGGGGATCGTGCTCGAGCCCTCGGACCGGAGGGACATCGAGAGCCTGGCCCAGTTGCCGATCAGCTATCGCGAAGGGCGCCCCATCCTCCTCGGACAGGTCGCTCATTTCGAGATCGGCAAGGGACCGCAACGCATCTTCCGGGAACAGCGAAAGACCGCCATGACGGTGATCGGCAGCTACGAGGGAGAGGAATTCTCGGAGGCTAAGGACAAGGCCGCGGCGATGATGAATTCGCTGGAGCTACCGGCCGGATACAGCTGGTCCTTCGGGCGCGAACTTCGGGAATCCGAGGAACAGCAGAACGAGATGGGCTTGAACGTCTTGATCGCTCTCTGCTGCGTCTACTTCGTCATGGCGGCGCTGTTCGAATCCTTTCTTCACCCGCTCGTCATCATGCTCTGCATTCCGTTCGCCGCGCTGGGTGTGATCTGGACCCTGATGGTGACCTCGACCCCGCTCAACGTCATGGCCATGATCGGCATCGTGATTCTGATCGGGATTGTAGTCAACAACGGCATCGTGCTGATCGATCACGTGAACAATCTGAGACGCCGGGGACTCAAACGATCCGATGCGATCATCGACGGATGCCGGGAGCGCTTCCGGCCGATCATCATGACGGCATCGACGACGATTCTCGGGCTGCTGCCCCTGGCCGTGGGAACGACCTCGGTCGCCGGCGGTTACTACTTCCCGCTGGCTCGGGCCGTGATGGGCGGGCTGGCGGCCAGCACAATCCTGACTCTCATTGTCCTTCCCACCTTCTATGTGCTTGCCGAGAAGACCGTGGCCCGCGTGAAGCTGACCTTCGCCTGGGGCATGGGCCGCCAGGCCCTGCCGTGGAGACGGCGGGAGAGCGAGCTGGCGGGTGCGCGGGACAGCGGGACAAGACCGTAGAGCGAGCCACAGATTTCACAGATTCCACAGATGAAATGCGGGTACCCCCCTGCTGGATCGGATCCATGATCCGCCCCACCAGCCCAGGCGATATGGCCTGCAAACACCGGCGGCTCCTGGGAATGGAAGTTTCACTGCCACCCCCCCGAGTACGAGTGCGAGTACCGCTTGCGCTGAGTACGAGTACGATTCTCACCGCTCTTCCCGTACTCGAACTCGCACTCGTGATCATCCCCGCTGTGGCAAGCACTTGCCACAGCACAATGCCCATCTGTGGAATCTGTGAAATCTGTGGCTGGCTCTTGACTTTCGCAGTCCTGCCTATTCCCAGCGGAGGTTCTCAATGCCCTCGCGGAGTTGCCCGGCCGTGCGGAAGCGCTTGCGGATGAGGCCGCGCTTGAGGCCCTTGACCACCTGGCGAATCTCGGGTCCCGCCTTGGCGTACCCCGCGGCGGCGCCGATCATCTCGTAGAGGGTGTAAACCAGATCAAACACGTCCGCTTGAATCTTCTCGCGGCTCGGCGAACCCAGGTCGAAGAAATCGAGGAGCTTGACGTCGAACCCGATGCCCGCGCGGCGGATGATGACGTTGTCGGAATGGATGTCGCCGTGATACTCGCCGAGATGGTGGATCGATTCCACGCCGCGCGCCAGCGCATGGAGCGCGTGCAGGGCCTCAAAGGCCGGCAACCGTTTGCCCCTCTGGCGGGCGATGTAGGAGGAGAGCATCTCGCCGTCGACGTAATCCGAAACCAGGAATTCGACTTTGCGCCCGCGAATCCGGCACACGTCCTGATGATGGTATTGGATGACGATCGGACATGTCTTCAACTTGTTCAGCTTGTGCGCGTATCTCAGCAGAGCGCGCCCGCGAGGATCCCGCTCGGGAAAATACAGCTTGGCCCCGCGCTCGATTCCCGTCCGGATTTCCCGGACCTTGTAGACTTCCCCCTCCCACCCGATCCCCAGGAGCGACAGTACCTCATACCGCCCGCCCAGGGTACGGCCCGGCTGCAGGTTGTATCCCTCCGTGCCTCGTCGTGTGCCCATCGTATCCCCGTTCGCAGTGGAACCCGGTATCTCACGCCCTCTCAACGCCGTCCGTCTATGCGGGCCCGATTCTAGCAGTCCCCCCCGCGATTGCCAATCGCGGACTTTCGAGTTTCGCCACGCCCCGGGCATCCCGACCGATGCGGGCCCTTGCCGGTCCGGCCCGTCGAGGCTTGACAAATCCATCGACACCGCGGATCATTCTCCTTCGACCAGACAATTCTTTCCACCCGGAGGTCCACGATGTCGGCAAGGTTGGGATGGGTCGCGTCCGGAGTCGCCGTTGCAGTCCTGGCCGCCGCCCACGCCGCCCAGACAGAGGGCGGCGGAGCGCGGAGTACGCTGGGTACCCAGCGGTACGAGCATTTCGAACGGCCGCAGGCTTGCGGGACGTGCCACACGGATTTCGCCCGCCAGCATGAGCAGGCCATGATGTCCCAGGCGTACATTCACGAGTGGGACGAGATCGAGTACTTCGAACTGGCCGTCCCTCACGCTCGGAAGGAACCGAAGATGGCGGGGATCGAGGCCGAATGTAACGGCTGCCACTCCCCACTGGCGTACCTAGCCGGCGACATCCCCCCGAAACGCCCCGCGGAAGGTACACGGGCCAACGAAGGCGTGTCGTGCGATCTGTGCCACACGGTCACCGGATATTCGGGGGACGTGCCCGTGAACTTCAACTGGGTCGTCTCTCCGGGGAAGATCAAGCAGGGCCCGAGGCCGGGACGCGTGAGCCCCCACCACGAGACGCGTGAGAACCCGTTCACGCGTTCGGCCGAATTCTGCGGGACTTGTCACAACGAAATGAACTCGTGGGGTCTGTACGTCAAGTCGACGCAGCTCGAGTGGAAGGACGGCCCTCACGGAAAAGCCGGAATCGTCTGCCAGGACTGCCATATGCCGCCGGCCGCCGGGCGGACCGCTCTCATGGGAGAATCCCTCCCCGACGCGCGCCAGCACCTCTTTCACGGCGCCCACGATCGGGGAAAACTGTCGGGCGTGATCGAGGTGCGAATCCATCCCGAGACCCGGGAGGTGGAATGGGGAGACCCGATTCGGCTGACGGCCGTTCTGGTCAATGCCAAGGCCGGCCACAAGGTACCCAGCGGTTCCTCGGAGGAGAGGGTTCTCTGGCTGGACGTGACGGCCACCGACGCGGATGGCCGCACGTATCATCTGCCTGTGGACCCGAAAGGCTTCGACGGCGAGCCGTACACCATCGCCTCGGACACGGCGTTGGCCTACCAGGACATCGGCGACATACAGGACCTCGCCGATTTCAGGGGCCTCAAGCGCGATGGGATCGTGCCCGCCGGGGACCGCATCTTCCGCCTTCCCTATTTCGATTCGAAGGGCCGCATGACGATTTGCCAGTGGAATACGGCCTCGTTCGGGGTCGATTACCGAATCGCCCCCCTCGAGGCGGTGATGGAAACGTTCACCTGGCAGCCGCCCGACGAGATCGCAGAGGGCACAGTCACGGTCACCGCCCGGGTGTATTACTCGCGGATCGTGTCGTCGGTGGCGGAGTTCCTGAAGGTTCCGGACTACGATTGGGAAACCGTGGAGATCAGTTCGCATTCCACGACATTCGAAGTCTTCTAGACGGAGGAGAGACATGGATCTCAGACGATTCGCTCTGAGCGTCTGTCTGGCGATGCTTGCGTGCGGCCTCGTGCGGACGCCGCACGCGGAGGGCGCACCGGCTTTCGCCCGTAAATACCGGGTCTCGTGTACCACGTGTCACGCCCCACCGCCCCGCCTCAAGGCCTTCGGAGAGGAGTTCGCAGGCGGCGGGTTCCGCATGGAAGAAGGTCAGGAGCCCACTCGGGCGTACGCCGACGTCGGCGACCCACTCCTGCTCCTTCCGCGGGATCTCCACATCGGCATTCGCATGGAAGGGTTTGCTTCCTGGAAGGAAGACGCGCGGGCCGAGACGGACGCCGAGTTTCCGTGGGTGTGGAAGATCCTGTCGGGAGGTCCCATTTCGGACAAGGCCTCGTATTACTTCTACTTCTTGATCGAAAGAGGCGAAGTGGTCGGACTGGAGGACGCCTACCTTCAGTGGAACGGCCTCTTCGGCCTGCCGGTCGATGTGATGGCCGGCCAGTTCCAGGTGTGCGACCCCCTGTTCAAACGGGAACTGCGTTTGGAGAGGTCCGACTACCTGATCTACAAGGCGCGCGTCGGTCACTCCAGCGTGGACCTGACCTACAACCGGGGTCTGATGTTCGGCTGGACGTTCCCGGGAGAGATCGAGACCTTTCTTGAGGTCGTGGCGGGCAACGGAATCTCCCACGCCGACGAGAGCCAGGACTTCGACAAGGACAAGTACAAGAACGTCGCCCTTCGGTTGACGCGCTCGATCGGCCCGATCCGCATCGGGGGTTTCGGGTACTATGGCAAGGAGAAGGGCGACAGCTCCGGGGTCAACGTGATGAAGTACTGGGGCTACGACTTCACCGTGGCCCTGGGCAACCGCGTCGAAGTCAACGGACAATACCTGGAGCGGCGGGACGACAACCCCATGTTCCTGGATAAGCCCGCGGACGAATACGAGACGATGGGCGGGTTGGTCGAGGTCCATGTTTTCCCGCAGGGACAGGACGGTCGCTGGGTCCTCACGGGCCTCTACAACTACGTCGATTCTCACGACGACAGTGCAAAGGCGGAAACGGTGTCCCTCACGATCAACCGCCTCCTGGCCCGAAACCTCCGTTTGCTGATGGAATTCGGCCGAGACATTGAATACGAGGCCAGCCGAGGGACCCTCGGCCTGCTGGCCGCCTTCTAGTCCGCACGGATCAACGGCGGAGGTTCGCGCGTCAAGCAGGCTGGGCGTGTCGGGTCGAGAGTGCGCGCAGGGAATACGGGAAGCGCGACGCTCCCCATACTGATCAGCGGAAGAGACTCATGAGTCCGAGCGCCCCAGCGTCTTCGCCTTCTCGGTGAGCAGCCGCCAGGCCTCCGCCACCTCCGCCCGCGTCGTGTACAGCTGCCCGATGGACATGCGAAGGGCGTAGCGCCCGCCCAGGACCGTGTGGCTGAGATGCACGCGCCCCGCGTCGTTGACCGCCGCCAGGAGAGCCCGATTCAGTCCGTCCAGATTCGAGTCGTCCAGATCCACTCCCCGCGGCCGATACCGGAAACACACGAGTCCCAGCGGAACGGGCGCCATCCGCTCGAAACCCGGATGGGCGTCCACCCAACCTGCAAACTCCTCGGCCAGCGCGATGTGCCGGCGGACGATCTCGCGAATACCCTCGACCCCGTATGAACGGATCACGAACCACAGCTTGAGCGCGCGAAAGCGGCGTCCCAGCTGAATCCCCCAGTCCCGGAAATTGGCCACCTCCGCATCGCGTGCCGTCTTGAGGTATTCCGGGGTCATGCTGAAAGTGTGGAGTAGCGCGTCCACGTCGCGAACGAAGTAGGCGGAGCAGTCGAAGTTCGTGAACATCCACTTATGGGGATTGAAGACGAAGCTGTCCGCAAGCTCGATTCCGTCCATCATGAAACGCTTCTCGGGAAGGACGGCCGCCGTGCCCGCGTAGGCCGCGTCCACGTGGAACCACACCGAGTGCTTCCGGCAGATCTCCCCGATCGGCCGAATCGGATCGAGAGCCGACGAGGATGTCGAGCCGATCACCCCCACGACGCACGTGGGCCGGAACCCCGCGGCCCGGTCCGTCCCAATCGCTTCCTCCAGAGCATCCGGCACGAGCGCGTAGTGGTCGTCGACCGCGATTCGGCGGAGCCGATCCAACCCGAGCCCGGCCAACTTCACGCCCTTGTCGATGGAGGAGTGGGCCTCGGTCGAGGCATACACGGTGAACCGGTCGGCCCCCTCCGCCGCTCCCCCGCGTCGGGCAAACGTGTATTCGGTCACGCGTTCCCGGGCGCAGAGGAGCGCAACCAACGTCGAGGTCGAGGCCGTGTCCTGGATCACACCGGTGAAGCCCTCGGGCATGCCGAGCATCCGTCGCAGCCATTCCATGACGACCTGTTCCAGTTCGGTGGCCGCCGGGGAGGTTTGCCACGACATGCATTGGGCCCCGATCGTTGCGGTCAGCATCTCGGCGAGGATCGAGGGGGGGCTGTTGTTCGCCGGGAAATACGCGAACCAGCCGGGGTGATTCCAGTGCGTCATCCCAGGAAGGATCAGGTCCTTGAAGTCCCGCACGAGCGAGTCGAAGGGTTCCCCCTTCTCGGGCGGCGACCCGGGCAAACGATTCCGAATGTCCCCGGGTTCCGTTTTCGGCACCACCGGCAGATCGCGAACGTTTTCGATGTAGTCCGCCATCCAGTCGACCAACTCGTGGGCGTGCCGCCTGAACTCCTGGGTCTCCATTGCGCCTCCCGGAAAAGATCCTGGCCCATCTCCATTCACAATAGCAATCTCCGGCGAACCGCGCACGGATTCTTTCGCCCCGACATGAAAGTCCAACAACCCAGCCACAGATTTGACGGATGTCCCAGAGGATCCTCCCGGAAAAGCGCGAGAGAGATCCGAAAACCGGGAGCCGAAAGCCGGAACCGACTATCCCCGGTCAGCCGGACTGCCGTCGCGCCCCCTCCGCCTCCAGATGGTTTCCTGAGCCAGGAGTCCCACGAGAACCACCACGCCGCAGAACCAGTACGGCAGGCGCAGATTACCGAGCGCGCTCGCCAGAAGCCCGCCGGTCAGCGGGATCAGCAGATTCCCGGCTCCCAGGAGGGATTCATGAATCCCGGCCCGGTGACCTCGGCCGACATGGCCGGCCAGACTGTACGTGATGCTCGCGTGATACGCCAGGCCGAGACTGAGTCCCAGCGGAAGGGCCGATAACAGAATCAGCGGAAGCGGGCGTGCGAAGGAAACGAGGACCACGGCCACACCCATGGCACCCTGGATCGTGTAGGCCGGCAGCCTCCGGAACTTCCAGCCCTGGTAGGTCCGCAGGAGAAGGAAAGCGAGCGTCTGCACGAGAAAGATGAGCGAAAGGTACACCCCAAAGGACCCGGAACCGAGGCCGATCTCCACCATGAGTTTTGGATACTGGGTGTTCAACGTGTGGCCGACACCGAAGGCGATCGCGTTTGCGAGCCAGGCCATATGGAGAAACGCCCGCAGATCCCCGGATCGAATCTGCTTGAATTCGGCCCGCTCGTCATCGAGTTCGTCCGGGACCTCCGCCCGCTTGCGGGGAATCACGAGCATCATCACCAGCATCACCGCTGATGCCAGAAGGAGAATCGGCCCCGCGCCGGACCGGGCGTACAGGCTCCCGGCGACGAGGAACCCCATCGCCTTGCCCGTGCTCCAGAACACGTTGAACAGTCCGATGTTCTTTTCCAGGGACCTCACGTTCCCCTCATCGGCCAAGGCGGCCTGAATGGGCGGCCAGAAAAATCCCATCCCCAGACCGACCAGAGGGAGGACGGGAAGAATCTGGACGACCGACGGAGCTCTCAGAACCAGCAGGCATCCCCCCGCGAACACGACGCACCCCAGGCGGGCCAGCAGCAGCCGCGAGAGTTTGTCCGACAGGCGCCCGGCGAACACGGTCGTCAGCACGTAGGTCGAGGACGCGATGGCAGGGAGAAGACCCAGCTCGGCCGGCGTTGCACCAAGACCGATCGCCTTGAAGGGAATCGCCGTCCAAACGAGGTAGAGCGCAAAATCCGTGACGAAGGCCGTGAGGTTGATTCTGAAAACTCTTCTGGACATTCCTGGCACCATCCCCGTGGCGTTCCCTTGGAGGAGACCGCAACCACAGATGTCACGGATTCAGACCCAAGAGCCATGATCCGCAGATTGCGCAGATTCGGAAAACCAATAACTCAGCGGCGGCCGATTGCCCGTTCCTGCAAGGTGACGAAGATGGGCCAAAGAAGCGAAAGCCGAGAGCCGAAATCTACCACCTTTGGGCCGGCCGCGGTGAAGGTCCGCCGGATCGCAGGCCCGAGCGTGGCTTTTCAGTTTGAGCGAATCGTGACCCTCTTTGCCGATCCGGATCCTCACTCACGCTCCTGGCCAGGTGATGCCGGACCTTTGCCGCGGCGCAAGGCCCGAACTTCAGAAAGTCGAAAGTCGAGAGCCGAGAGTCGATACCCCTACTCCGGGCCGGGCGCAGGTTACCGAATGACGGCGAACTTGCCGAACACCGGCCCTTCGAAGCCTTCATCCCACACCTTAACCGAGAAGAAATACAACCCCGGGGCCAGGGAACCCGGCCGTCCCTCAAGCCAGTCCCAGCGCACGCGGTTGGGTCCCGAAACGGTACCCTGTTCCTCGGCAAAATCGTCATAGCGCCGGAAGAACGAAGCGATCTCCCGGCCTTCCAACGAAAAGACCTTGATCCGGACGTCCATTCCGTGTGAGAGCTGGTAGTGGAACACCAGATCGTCCAGCCGATGTTCGTTCAGCTTCACGGGATTGGGGTACGCATATACGTCAAACACAACCGTCTTCGGCGCCGCCACCACCACCGCACGCATTCCCTCGTTGTTGTCGGGATCGGAATCCAGGCCCGGCGAGTCGGGCACCACGCGAACCCTCACCTCTCTCATTCCGATGGTCTCCTCGTCCGGGACCCACGGAACGGTCACGTACTTCCACGTCCCTCGAGGCAGGTCCAGCATCACCGGGTGGCTCGAGACCTGCCGCACGCCTCCCCCCACCGGACCTTCCATGACCGACACCGTGAATGCAACCGGCCCATCGGTGGCCACCCCCAGATTCCAGACCGCCGCGAGGACCGTTATCGAATCCCCGACCGAGACCCGATCCGGGCGCACAATGACACCGTTCTCGGGAACCTTGAAATCCCGCACCGCTCCCCCATCGGCAAGAAGGGCCAGGGAACCCGCAAACATCGAGGCGATCGTGGCGGTGAGAGGAATCGAGACGTTGCCGACCGTATCGGCAACGGTGTGGTAGTGTGGATTGAATTCACTGGAGTCGCCCTCGATGTTCTCCCAGCAGGACATGGCCGGATATCCCTCGCGCATAAAGGGGCCGTGATCGCTCCGGTTGACCAAGTGGTCGGGAATCTCCACCTTGGCGGGGTTGAGGTCGAGATTCAACGAGTCGGTCATTTCGATCAGCCAGTCGACGAGCCACTCCGAGCGGTCGTTGCCCATGAGAACCGTACTCTTCCGGCCCTCCGGATCGTATCCCACCATGTCGATATTGAGGACGCCCAGAATGGAGTCACCGTTTGCCACGGCCTCTTCGACGTAATGCTTGCTGCCCAGCAGACCGTACTCCTCTCCCGTGAACACCACGAACCTGAGATCGAAATCGAAGCTCATCGCTCCCAGGACCCGAGCGCACTCCAGGACGCAGGATACGCCCGTGCCGTTGTCGTCCGCGCCCGGCGCCGGGTGTTCGGTCCAGTCCCAGCCACCGGTCCGCTTCGCGATCGAATCGTAATGCCCGCAGAGGATGTAGGCGCCCCCGCCTCCGGCTCCCCTGTGGAGCCCGACGCCGTTGTAAACCTCCTTCACGGAGGTCTTGTCGCCCTCTTGGCAGGAAACCTCGAAAGGCTGCCGCCACACGCTGTCTCCGGGAGCGGACAGGAAATCGCCCAGTTTCTCCTCGATGAAAGCCAGAGCCTCGTCGGTGGTCTCATCCCGAAGGTACTGGCGCGTGCGCAGACTTCCGTCGGGATAGGTGCTGAGGCTCCGCAGATAGGATTCAATGGAATCCGGCTCGACCCGATCCGCCGCCTGTCTCGCGGCCTCCAGATTCAGAGAGCCCGGAGTGCGGAGATCGGCCAACGCCCTCTCCAGCGCCGGCGGCACTTTCGATGTCGCACCGAATCCGGCAACGGGCGGAATCCCGGCCGCCGCCAGAACGATGACCAGTCCGGCCGATCGTCGTCTCAACTTCGTCCCGTTCATAATCCTCCTCCGGACAATCCCTCGGCGTTCCGTCCAGACGTCCCCGAACCCCTTACTCTTCTTCAGGTTATCAGTGAGCCGGATGGTCGTCAACGTCAAGTTCCGACTCTTAAAGACTTGAAGCAGACGCCACAATGTGCTACGTACGAGGTTGGGATGGTGATGGGAAGCTGGCAAAACCGACGCGGAGCCGAAAACGAATGACCGAACCCTTTGCCGTTCAGGGATGTGCACTGCTGGCCATCGCTACCGGTAAACGCGCCCAGACACTTCGGGAGCTGAGAGATCACCTCGAAACGGTTGATCTGGAGTGCATCTACCATCATTTCTGGGGCGACATGCTGAGGCCCAGTTTCGACGAGCCCGAGTTCGCCAACGATTTCGCCTCGTGGGCGCGGCACGGACTTCACGATCACAAACTCGCGGAACGTCTGGGGGTCATCGACCCGACCGAGTTCGACAGCCTGGAGGACCTGCGGCAGGAGGTCGTCGAGGTGATCGAGGAGCGCCTCGACGAGGGCGAAATGGTGCCCTGGTCCCGGTCGGATCAACAGTTCCATTTTCTTCGTTCGCAGATCGTCGTCTTCGACATCGGCATTCGCGTTCGCAAACCCAGTCGCCTGACGGATGTCATTCCAAAGATGTACGCGGGGAGCATCTTCTACCACTTCATCGACGCCCGCCGGCGCACCGACTACAACCTGGACGATTTCAGGGCATGGCTGTGGGGATTCGGGGACGAATACCGAGAGTTGATCGACCGGATCGCCGCCATCGATCCCTATTTCTCCACGCTGGCCGGACTCCGAATTCGCCTCTCCTCCCTGTTCAAGGACTACTTCGCCGGGAGGAAAGGATGAGCACGTCCATCGATCTGTACACGCCGATCGTCGGCGAACGCGTGATCTCCCACCTGCGCCAGCTGGCCTCCCGGTTGACGGGGCTCAGAATCCTCCATGTGAATTCGACACGATCCGGCGGAGGGGTGGCCGAGATTCTCGATCGTTTCATCCCGCTTCAGACCGAACTGGGAATGGACGTGCGGTGGGAGATCATCGAAGGGGACCCCGATTTCTACCGGTGCACCAAAGCGTTCCACAACTCCCTTCAGGGAAACGCTGTTGAGACTCCCGAGGCGTTGCTGAGGGCGTATGAGGAGGCGAACGAGCGGACGGCCGAGCGACTCAGGGTCGAGCTGGAGGAAGCGGACTATGTCTTCATTCATGATCCCCAGCCGGCGCCGCTGTTGAAGCTCTGCCCGGGCCGCAAGGGCAAATGGATCTGGCGATGCCATATCGATGTGAGCCGCCCGTACCGGCCCACGTGGCGATACCTGCGCCAGTTCGTACAGGAATTCGATGCGAGCATCTTCTCGCTCCCCGCTTTCTCGCAGACCCTGCCGCATTGCCAATACATCATCCCGCCCAGTATCGATCCGCTGAGCGAGAAGAACATGGATCTCGGGGAAGAGGAAATCCGCTCGGTATACGAGCGGTTCGGGATTGACCCCGAGCGCCCGATGATTCTGCAGGTATCCCGCTTCGACCGGTTCAAGGATCCGATCGGCGTGATTCGGGCCTACCGGCTCGCCAAGACCTTCCTCCCCCTCCAGCTCGTCCTTGCCGGCGGAGGGGCGTCGGATGATCCCGAAGGGGCCGTTGTCCTGGAAGAAGTCAGGGCGGCCGCCGAGGACGATCCCGATATTCACGTGCTGGACCTGCCCCCGGACGCGCACCGGACCATCAACGCTCTCCAGCGCGCGTCGGATGTCGTTCTTCAGAAATCCATCAAAGAGGGATTCGGCCTTGTCGTGACCGAGGCCATGTGGAAAGGCAAGCCCGTGATCGGCGGCGACACGGGCGGAATTCGACTCCAGGTCATCAATCATCACACCGGCTTTCTTGTGGAGACCCCCGAGGGCGCGGCCCTCCGCATCCGCTATCTGCTGCACCATAGAGACCGCTTGACAGAGATGGGGAGAAAGGCCAGGGAACTCGTCCGGGAGAACTTCCTCCTCACTCGGCACCTGCGCGAGTACCTGACATTGATGGTCGCGATGACCTACGGGGCTGAAGAGAGGATCGAGTTGGGATGACGGACTCGAACCATCCAGTCACCCCCGAAGGCATCCCGGGGTTCTGGGCGGAACTCCGGCGAGCGGCCAAGAGGGTCCTGGCCCTCGATTACGACGGCACCCTGGCGCCCTTTCGCGAGGAGCGCATGAAGGCGTTTCCCGTGGAAGGCGTGGCGGATCATCTAACGAGCATCTCGAAAACCGGGGACACGACGTTGGTGATCATCTCCGGCCGCCCCGTGGGCGAGATTCTGGAGCTCATGGGAGACATTGGCCTGACGATCATCGGCAGCCACGGCTGGGAAATGCGGACGGCGGACGGAAACCATCGGCTCAAGCTTCCGTCGCTGGAGCAGAAACGCATGTTGCAGCAGGCGGAGGAGGATGTCGCGAAACTCGGTCTTGAAGATCACGCGGAAAAGAAACTCGCGAGCGTCGCCGTTCACACACGCGGCGTGCCGAGGGAACGTGCGGAGAAAATCGAGACCGAACTGATGGGTCTGTGGGGCGGCGGGTCTCCCACTCGGGAGATGGAATGCCGGCAGTTCAACGGGGGCGTCGAGCTGCGCTCCATCGGCATCGACAAAGGAACCATCCTCCTGCAACTGCTGGCGGACGAGCCCCGGACCACGTTCTGCGTCTACGTCGGAGACGATGAGACGGACGAAGACGCTTTCGCCGCCATCCGGGATCGCGGCTACGGTATCAAAGTGGGCCGCTCGAACGTGCCCACGCGCGCTCGAGGCCGGTTGCCCGACTGCGCTGCCGTGTTGGAATTCTTGAGAGAGTGGGACCATGTCTCCAATGTCAATCAGTGATGGAAACCAGCGCTTCCGCCGTTTGGTCGTGGTGTCGAACCGGCTGCCGGTGGTCCTGACGAAGAGCGAGACCGACGATTGGGAGTCCGAGCCCAGTCACGGGGGTCTCATCACGGCACTTGCCCCTGTTCTTCGAAATCGAGGCGGGCTGTGGATCGGATGGCCCGGAGCCCTCGGCGGCGGCGATCTTCACGGAGCCCTCAAGGTGGCCTCCCGGAAGGTGGGGTACGAGCTCCGGCCGGTGCTGCTGACGGAAGATGAGATCGACGGGTTCTACTACGGGTTCTCCAACGAGATTGTGTGGCCCCTGTTTCACGATCTGCAATCCCGCTGCAATTTCGATCCCGGTTACTGGCGGATCTACGAAACCGTGAACCGGAAGTTCGTAGAAGTCATCTTCGAGAACCTGCAGCCGGGAGATTACCTCTGGGTTCACGACTACCACTTGATGTTGGTCGCACCCGGGCTTCGGGAAAGAGGATTTCGGGGATCGGTCGGCTTCTTCCTGCACATTCCCTTCCCGCCTCTGGATCTGTTCGTCAAATTGCCCTGGCGTTCCGAGTTTCTGCGGGCCATGTTGGAGTACGATCTGATCGGATTCCAGACGCCGCGCGACCGGCGCAATTTCATCCAATGCGTACGGGCGCTGATCAAGGACATCGAGGTCGAGGGTCGAGGTCGTGTGCTACTCGTCCGGGCCGGAGGGCGAGAGATTCGCATCGGGGTGTTCCCCGTGGGAATCGACTCCAAGAGCTTCGAGCGAGAAGCGCGGAGCCAAAACGTGGCCGAAGCGGCCTGGTACATTCACGAGAATCTACCCGAGCGCCAGATCGTCCTGGGAGTGGACCGGCTCGATTACTCGAAAGGCATCCCGGAGCGACTGGAGGCTTTTCGGACGGCGCTGGCCCGTTTTCCGGATCTTCTCCAGAAGGTCTCCCTCGTCCAGGTGGTCGTACCCAGCCGGGCCAACATTCCGGAGTACCAGCTTCTCAAAACGGAAATCGAGCAGATGGTGGGTCAGATCAACGGCGAATTCACCCAGGCCGGATGGGTCCCGGTCCACTACGCCTTCCGCAATCTGAGCCGGACGGAGCTGCTGGCTCATTACCGGACCGCCGAGATCGGGCTTGTGACGCCGCTCAAGGACGGCATGAACCTGATCGCCAAGGAATACTGTGCCTGCAGCCTGGAAGAGAATTCCGTTCTCATCCTGAGCGAATTCGCCGGCGCCGCCGCCCAGCTTCAGCGGGGCGCTCTGCTGGTCAACCCCTACGACACCGAGGGAGTCGCAGAGGCCGTCTATCAGGCCTTCACCATGGATACGGCCGAGAGGCGACTCCGAATGCGCAGGCTCCGTCAGTCCATTCGAAAACAAGACATCTTCTGGTGGGTGGACTCTTTCCTGCACGCGGCCATCGCCCGGCAGCTGGACAACTTCCCCGTGATCGACGACTACCAGCCGCAGATTATGATGGGCAAAGACCGCTCGTAGGCCTGGCCGGCATCCCATTCCCGGGCAGGATACCAGAGCCACTGCGGTCCACAACCTCCCCTAACGCCTGACCAGTTCGTCGAAATACGCGGGTGTTTTCGTCTCCAGCGTGAGTTCCTTGTCGCTGTGGGGGTGCCTGAAGGAAATGGATATGGCATGAAGCGCCAGACGCGGGTGGTCTTCATTCTCTCTTCCGTACTTCCTGTCGCCCACGACCGGGTGTCCATTCTCAGACAGGTGCACGCGAATCTGATGCTTCCTGCCCGTCAGCAGATCGATCTCCAGCAGGGAGAAGTCCTCTGTCTCCTTGAGCACCCTGTAAGCCGTGCGAGACAGTTTTCCTTTCCCGGGATCGGGTGTGGAGTACACGCGGTAGGCCCTGTTCTCGGCCAGGTATGTAGTAATCGTGTCCGAGCGCTTCTTAAGTCGGCCGTGAATCACGGCGAGATACTTCTTCTTCGTTTCTTTCCACCGGCTCTGCAGGCGGAACTTGGCCTCCTCGTTCTTCGCAAAGACGACGATCCCCGAGGCATCTCTGTCCAACCGGTGAACGATGAATATTCGGTTCCTGGACTTGGCGGAGCCCTTGCGAACATAATCCGTAAGGGCGAAGTAGGCCGTCCGTGATTTCTCCCTGTCCGTGCCCATCGTCAGGAGACCGGACGGCTTATCCACGACAAGAAGGTCTCTGTCTTCGTGGATGATCACGAGTCCTTTCGGCAGGAACCTCGTGTTCGGTCCGGAACGCTTGCTCATGGCGACGTCTCTTTCGGTGATGGTCACGGTCCGGGCGGAACGGACGACGCGCTCGGCCGGCGCGATTGTCATGAAAGTGTCAAACGCGCATAGTGTCCGCCGAAGCCTCAAAGACGTGTCAGAGCAGCGACGGCACATGGCCGCCATCAATGACGATGCTTTGACCCGTGATGTAGCCTGCCTGGCGTGAACACAAAAAGGCACACAACGCACCGAACTCCTCGACCGTGCCCAGCCGCTTCATGGGTCCTCTCTCGGCGTGAAGCTGCACGGCTTCCTCCGGCGAGAGATCTGCACGCCCGACAATATGCGGCGCGAATCGCCGCAATAGGTCCGTATCGAATGGCCCCGGCAAAAGGCTGTTTACCGTGACTCCCGTTGCCCCCACCTCGCGCGCGAGTGTTCCAAGTGCACCCAACAGACCAGGCTTTATGCCATTCGATAGCGGAGTGCCGGGGGTGATCTCTTTCGCAGAAGTCGAGCTGATGTTGACAATACGGCCGTACCCCCGCTCAATCATCTCAGGGAGACACCGCTGGACCATATCCAACGCGGAGAGCATAGTCAGCTCGAAGGCCGCTTGCCAGTCTTCGTTGCTCTTGCTCATGAATGTCCCCGGCGGCGGTCCATCGACGTTGGTCACCAGCATCGATATGGTCCCCAGCTGGGCTCGCGCTTCCTCAAAAAGGCGCGCTCGCTCTGCGGGCCGGCTCATATCGGCCTGAACGAAATGCGCTTTTTCCCCCAGTTTTGATATCGCGTCGATCCCTCGTTCCGTGTTGCGACCGTTTATGACGACACGCACTCCTTCGGCTACTAACGCCGCGGCGCAACCGAACCCGAGTCCCCGCGTACTCGACATCAAGAGCGCTGTCTTTCCCGCAATTCCAAAGTCCATCGGTCAACCTCCGAG
>CAZSXU010000021.1:0-70370 GCA_964610505.1 uncultured bacterium
TTCGGCTGTAAGCGTATGCGAGTCCTATCTCGCCCGGGGTCTTTCGGCTGTAAGCAGTATGCGAGTCCCATCTCGCCCGGGGTCTTTCGACTGTAAGCAGTATGCGAGTCTCATCTCGCGAGGTGTCACCGGGAGGTGGTGGAGGGCCTGGAGGCGGGCAAGAGCGGAGCCCGGTTACTCGACCATGACGATGCGTCCGGTCTGGGTGCGGTTTCCAGCGGTGAGGCGATAGAAGTATATGCCGCTCGATGCGCGCGCGCCGGAATGCGTGGTCCCTTCCCAGGTCACGCGGTGCGTTCCCACCGACATGGGGCATTCCCTCAGAGATGCGACTTCCCGTCCCGTCACATCGTAGATCCTGAGCGTCACCCGGGTCGGCTCGGTCAGCGCAAATTCGATGGTCGTCGATTGCTTGAAGGGATTGGGGGCGGGAGAGGCGACGAGCGGACTCCGGGTGATCCGAACCCCCGAATCGCCGGTGTCGGAAAGAGCCGATCCGTTTCCACCGGGCGTCGTGGCGCCTTCGATCGTACAATTCTCGACGACGGGGTTCGACCCGTCTTCTACGTGAAGTGCGTCCCTGCCGTTGCCTGCGTTTCCCTCCAGATTGCAGCGAGAGATGACGGGTGCCGACGTTTCGGCGCAGATCACGTCGCCGCCGTGGTTGGGTCCGATGTCACAGCTGCGAATGTGGGGAGAGGACAGGCGGCAATAGACTCCGGGAGCGCACACACAGTCGCCCGCGGGGCAATCCGCGTTCATCAGCGTGAATCCTTCGATCACGGCGTTGTTGACACCTTTACAGTAGATGCACATCCCCCGGAGCTCTGCATCGATGATTGCAGTCCCGGGCCCGGAGCCCAGGAGCACGATACCGGACTTCATCACGACACAGGCGAGCGCCCCGTCGGCTTCCTCGGACGGGTGGGTGCAATCTCTGTAGGTCCCGGGCGCCACCCGGATCGTGTCGCCGGGCGAGGCGGCATCCACCGCCAGTTGGATGGTGGAATGGGAGTCGGGAACATTGAGGACGGCGCCGGTGGCCGGAATGGAAACCAACGCACAACACACCGTCAGAAGAATCGTTCGTCGCACCGTGGATCCTCCGTAACGCCGATCGTTCGGGCGTCTTTCTCTCACCTCCGTACTATACCACATATTGCCCCGGTTGGAAAGGGCGAATGGGGGCGAAGAAGCCGCCTCGCTAGCCGAGAACCGGTAGCCCCAAACGGTCCGTAGACGCGCCCGGGGGCGTCTGGAGACCTTGGATGCCGGATCGGTCGCGCCCGCACGCCGAGGTTCGCTGTGCAGGCATGTCGGTTCTCCGCCTAAATCAGACTGGTGCTGAAGTAGCGCTCGGCCCGATCCGCCAGAACCGTGACCACGTAGGCGCCCTTCTCGTGTTTCTCGGCGATCTGGATGGCCGACCACACGTTGGCGCCCGAGGAGGTGCCCACCAGAAGTCCTTCTTCCCGGGCGAGTGCCCGGGTCGTGGCGATGGCGTCCTCGTCCGAGACCGTGATCACTTCGTCGATCAGCGAGACGTCCAGCACCGCGGGGACGAACCCGTCGCCGATTCCCTGGATCTGGTGGAGTCCGGGTTCCTGCCCCAGAAGCGCGGCGCTGTTCCTGGGTTCGACGGCGACGACGAGGATGTCCCGATTCTGCTCCTTGAGGAAACGGCCGACGCCCCCGAGGGTCCCGCCCGAACCCACGCCGGCGACGAAGATGTCGACCCGGCCCTCCATCTGATCCCAGATCTCGCGCGCCGTGGTGAGGTAATGGATCTCCGGGTTCTTCGGGTTTTCAAACTGCTGGGGCACGAAGACATTGGCGTCGCCCTCGGCGATTTCCCGCACCTTTCGGACGCAGCCGTCGAGTCCTTCCTCGGCGGGCGTGAGAATCAGCTCGGCGCCGAGCGCCCGAATGATCTTCCGCCGCTCCTCACTCATGTTCTCCGGCATGACGATCTGGACCCGGTACCCCCGCTGTACGCCGATGAGGGCAATGCCGATTCCGGTATTTCCGGATGTGGGTTCGACGATGATGGAACTCGGCTTGAGCTTCCCCTCGCGCTCGGCTTCCAGGATCAAGTGCCGGGCGACCCGGTCCTTGACGCTTCCCCCCGGATTGAGGAACTCCGCCTTGCAGAACACGTTGTGGTGCGTGAGCTGGTTGAGTCTCACGATCGGCACGTTGCCGATGAGGTCAAGGATGGACATATGGTACACGAGAGGCTCTCCGGAAAGTGAGGGTGAGGGGCGTCCTCGACTTCGTTATGCTTGTCTTTCGGCCACCGGCCGTGGAAAATTGAAGATAAATGGGTGGGTCTCGTTCTACTGGATTCGTGTTCCCTTGGCGACCGGCGCATCCGGCCGAATGAAGACGTTGCCTTCCGGTCCTCGGGTGAGAAGCAGGATGCCCTCGGAGGGAAATCCCTCGACCTCGGCTTTCACGCTCACGACGATGGCGGCCTGCCGGCCCGGGAGTTCGCTCGCCGGCAAATTCCCTTCGAGCCGGGCCACGATGTTGACCGCGCGATCGGCGAGATTCACGGAAATCCGGAATAGACCTTTCTTGCTCTCGATCTCCTGGACGGCCGTGATGTCGCCGATTCTGATATCCAATTGCCCGAAGGCATCGAATGAGATTTCGGCCGGCGGCTTCGCGCCGGACGAAGTCGTTTCCTCCGAAGCCCGCCTGAGTTTCTCGATCTGGGCTTCGATGACATCGTCCTCAATCTTCGGAAAGAGGATCTCGAGCTCTCCCGTCGGATGGCCCTCGGGAATTCGGTCCGTCCCGATAGCGTCCCAGGGCACTTCTTCGACGTGTCCCTCGAGTCCCAGCATCCGCCATGTCTTCTGAGCGCTCCCGGGAAGGAAGGGATGCATGACGGCCGCCAGCACCCTCACCATCTGCAGGGAGAGGTTGAGCGTCGTGCCGCAGTCGTCGAGGCGAGTCTTCCGCGTGGCCCAGGGTTTCTTCTCGTCGAAGTATCGATTGCCCTCCTTGGCCGACGCCATGAGCTCCCGAAGGGCATCCTTCACGCGAAACTCCTCCAGGCGGCTTCCCACCGCCCGGGCCGTCTCTTCGATGACCTGCGTGAACCGCCGATCCGCGTCCCCGAGTGACCCCAACGGCGGCACCCTGCCGTCGAAGAAGCGTTGGCAGAAGCTCAGAGAACGATTGATGAGGTTCCCGAGGATATCCGCCAGTTCGTCGTTGTTCTTCGCCTGGAAATCTTTCCAGGTGAAATCCGTGTCCCGGGCCTCGGGCGCGTTCCGGGCGATCACGTAGCGAAGAGGGTCCGGTGGGAAGATCTCCAGATAGGCCGGCACCCACACGGCCCAATTTCGGGATGTGGAGAGCTGTTTGCCCTCCAGGTTGAGGAACTCGTTCGCTGGGATCTCGGAGGCCAGGGTGTAGCCGCCGTGGGCCATGAGGGTCGCCGGGAAGACGATGGCGTGAAACACGATGTTGTCTTTGCCGATGAAGTGGACCAACTCCGTCTGAGGGTCCAACCAGTAGTCCTTCCAGCGATCCGGTTCACCCCGGCGCTCGGCCCATTCCTTGGTCGAAGAGATGTAGCCGATGGGCGCGTCGAACCAGACGTAGAGGACTTTCCCCTCCCAGCCGGGAAGCGGGACCGGCACCCCCCAGGAGATGTCGCGGGTGATCGGCCGGTCTTCGAGGCCGGTCTGGAACCATCCCTGGCAGAAATTCCGGACGTTTTCCTTCCAGTGCGGGTGTTCGCCGATCCATTTCTCCAGCAGCGGCTGCATGGATTTCAGCTTGAAAAACCAGTGGCGCGTGGCGGCCACGACCGGTGTCGTGCCACAGATCTTGCATTGCGGGTCGATGAGGGCCGAGGGCTCCAGCCATTTCCCACACGCGTCGCACTGATCACCGCGGGCTCCGGGGGCCTGGCACTGAGGGCAGATCCCCTCGACGAAGCGGTCCGGCAGCGCGCGTTGGCACTTCGGGCACTCGAGCTGCGTTACCTCCCGCTCTTCCAGATAGCCCTTGTCCTTCAGGCGGAGGAAAATGTCCTGAGAGGTTCTGTGGTGAACGTCCCGCGCCGTCCCGGAAAAGTTATCGAAGGACACCCCGAGCTGCTCGAAACTGGTGCGGATGTTCTCGTGGAACCGATCGACGATTTCCCGGGGAGTGACCCCTTCACGCTCGGCCGTGAGCGTGATGGGCACCCCGTGCTCGTCCGTTCCACAGATGAACAGGACGTCGTGTCCCTTCATGCGCTGGTACCGAACGTAGATGTCGGCGGGAATGTAGGCGCCCGCAAGATGGCCCAGGTGGAGGGGGCCGTTTGCGTAGGGCAGTGCGCTCGTGACCAGAATCTTCCGCGTACTCATCACATGACTCCAAAGCTGCCGGTTCTTGCCGTATCACTCATCACATGACTTCACAGCTGCCGGTCCTTGCCGCATCACTCATCACATGACTTCACAGCTGCCGGTCCTTGCCGCATCACCCATCACATGACTCCAAATCTGCCAATCGTTGCCGCAGCGTTTCGAAGAGGACGATTCCGCACGCCGTCGAAACGTTGTGCGAGTTCTTGATCCCCAGCATGGGCAGATGGACCAGCCGATCGGCCCGAGCCAGGATATCGTCGGAGATCCCCGAGACCTCGTGTCCGAAGACGATTCCCACCTGCTCCGGAAAACGGACTTTCCACACGGGGACGCTCTCGGGCCGGACCTCCACTGCTACGATCGGGATGCCCTTTTCCTCGAGGCGATCCAGGGCGGTGTGAGTCGAACGGAAGTACTCCCACGGGACGAACTCCGTGGCCCCCAGCGCCGTCTTGTCGAGTTTGCCGTTGGGCGGCGCGGCCGTGATTCCGCAGAGAAAGATCCTCCCGACCCGACACGCGTCGGCGGCCCGGAAAACGGCCCCCACGTTGAAGGCGCTCCGGATGTTGTCGAGAACCACGTGTACGCCGTCGAGGCCCGGGGAAACCGAAGGGGACTCGGCCATACGATCAGGCTCCTTCCGGAACGCGGTCTACGAGTTTCGACGAATCCGTTGCCGGCCTCGGGCCGGTCGGACAATGCCCGGTACGGAGACATACCGGGCAGGGCCGTACGTGCATTCTAGGGAGGGGGGACCGGAGTGTCAACGCGTGTTTCGGCGTGACACGAATCCGCCCCGATTCCGGGCGCCCGACCGCTGCCCGCGCATCGGCTCATTCCCGGGGCCGCAACGGGGAAAGCCCCGGCCCGGTTCTCGCTGAGGCCCGCGGGGGCGACCGATCTGGATTCACTTGACCGCGCCCGTGCCGGGGGGTATGCTTGATGCCCGTCGCTGTAGATGGAGAAACCAGGAGGTCATGAGCGGATGAGAGAAGTTTCACTCCAGACCGTACAAGAACGCATCAAGAAGGAAGGCATCCAGTTTGTTGACATTCAGGCCGTAGACCTGACCGGACGCCTGCGTCGGGTCACCATCCCGGCCAAGAATCTGGACGAGGCCATCGTCGCCGGGGGCGTGGGATTCGACAGCTCGAGCTACGGCTTCTCGAAGCCCGAGGACAGTGACATGGTCCTGGTCCCGGACCTCTCCAGCGGGGTGCGGGACCCCTTTCGAGAGTCCCCGGCGTTGATGTTCTTCTCCCGTATCCTTCATACGGACATGGGTCGGTCCCGCTACGCGGACGACCCGCGCTGGATCGCCGAGAAGGCCGAGAAGGCTCTCCGCGATCTCGGTGTTGCAGAGACCTCCTGGTGGGCGCCCGAATACGAGTTCTATATCTTCCCCAAAGTGGAGTTCCGGAACACGGCCACCGACAGCATGGTCCACGTGGAACTGGGCGAGTTCTACGTTCCGACCGCCTACCATGCGGCTCCCCCGCTGGACCGTTACGTCGATTTCCGCGATGCGGCCGTCAAGATGATGGGGGATCTCGGCGTGGAGGTGTGGTATCACCACCACGAAGGTGGGAGGGCGGGGCAGCAGGAAATCGAGGGAGTGTTCTCCGGTCTGCTGGAAGCGGGCGACCACAGTATCCTGGTCAAGTACATCCTCAAGAATCTGGCGAAGCAGTTCGGCTATCGACTGACCTTCATGCCGAAACCGGTCCTCGGCCATGCCGGAAACGGCTGGCACTGTCACCAGTATCTCACGCACGCTGGGAAGAACCTCTTCTACAAGGCCGGCGGGGGCGTGGGGAATTTGAGCCTGACGGCCCAGCACTACGTGGGCGGGCTCCTCAAACATACTCCGGCGCTGATGGCTTTCACGAATCCGACCACGAATTCATTCAAGCGGATGGTGGAAGGACACGAGGCGCCCATTGCGATGAGCTTCGGGCAGGCGAACCGCCACTCGGCCATTCGGATTCCCAAGTACGTTTCGGATCCCAAGCGGACGCGAATCGAGTTCCGGCCTCCCGATCCCCTGGCCAACCCGTACCTGGCTCTGGCGGGAATGCTGATGGCCGGGGTCGACGGAATCCTCAACCGGATCGAACCCCCGCAGGAGGGGTTTCTCCACCCGGAAGCGGAATCGGGCGCGGGCGCCGGCGGAAGCTACGTGCGCGCGCTCCCAAGAACGCTTGATGAAGCATTGGACGCTCTCGAGAAGGACCATGAGTTCCTGACGGTGGAAGGGGTGTTCTCCCAGGCGCTGATCGAACGCTGGATCCGGTCCAAGCGTCTGGAAGCGAGAGCGGTCTATGACCGGCCCCATCCGTACGAATTCGAACTGTACTTCGATCTGTAGCGTGTGCGGGAGGCCGGCGACGATGACAGACGATTCGCTGAAGGGGTACCGAGGTCCGGCCAGGGCCAAGCTTCAGGAATGGAACGTCCGCGTCTGGAGTGACGTTGAGGTGAAGACGAAGAAGGGGAGCTTCGCCGGGATCATCCTGCCCCGCGCCGAAACGGGAGACGACCGGCACGTCGTTCTGAAGCAGCGTACCGGGTACAACGTGGGTCTCCATGTAGACTCGATCGTCGAGGTCAAGGAGGTCGGTTATAAGGAAGGTCACTACGCGATTCCGGAGTCCGAGTTTCCGGTTGATCCCGTGAAACCGAACGTCACTCTCCTCGGCACGGGGGGGACGATTGCTTCGAGGCTCGACTACCGCACGGGGGCCGTGATTCCCGCCTTCACTCCCGGGGAGCTCTACGGGGCGGTTCCCGAGCTGGCCGACATCTGCAATCTCAAAACCCGCAAGCTCTACGGCATCTTCAGCGAGAACATGGGACCGGAGCAGTGGATTGCGACGGCCGAGGCCATCGGTAAGGAAATCGCCGAAGGCGTGGACGGAATCGTCATCGGCCACGGCACCGACACGATGCATCACACGGCCGCCATCCTTTCCTTCATGGTTCAGGATCCTCCGGTGCCGATCGTGATTGTGGGATCACAGCGGTCCAGCGACCGGCCCTCTTCGGACGCGGCTCTCAACCTTCGGTGCGCCGCGCACACCGCCGCCCAGGGAAGCATCGCGGAAGTCATGGTGTGCATGTTCGGTCCCACGAGCGATCAATACAATCTGCTGCACCGCGGTACGCGGGTCCGGAAGATGCATTCCTCGCATCGAGATACGTTCCGGACCATCGGCGACATTCCCCTGGGGATCGCCACCCCCGAAGAGGTTCGCGCGCTGCAATCCGACGCCAAGCCCCGGCGGAAGGATCGGAACGTCAAGATCGACAAGGCGTTCGAAGAGCGGGTCAGCATCGTCTACTACTATCCCAACATGAAGCCGGACATCATCGAAGCACTGATCGACAACGAGTACCGGGGTATCATCATCGCCGGTACCGGCCTCGGGCACGTGAATCGTCCCCTCTTCGATTCTCTGAAGAAGGCCGTCGACAGGGGCATCGCCGTGTACATGACGGTCCAGACGCTGTGGGGGTACGTCCAGATGTACGTGTACGATACGGGCCGGGATCTGATGGATTTGGGCGTCGTGCCCGGCGCCAACATGCTTCCGGAAGTCGCGTACATGAAGCTGTGCTGGGTGTTGGGTCACACGAACGACGCGGAGGAAGTGAAGCGAATGATGCTGACCCCGATCGCGGGCGAGATCACCGAGCGCGAGCCCCACAACGGATACGTCATTCTGCAGGGAGGTCTACCCGAGGTCGAGGAGTTCCTCAGAAACAACCTGCTTTAGCCCTCGGTTTTGCGGGGGTGGATCTCGGGGGATGCTTCGGTCATCTTCTCGTCAAGAATTCGGGAAATGAGGGCTCGGTTCCCGATCCCGCCCAATCGCTCAACGATCCTGCCAAAGACGAACCGCCGTTCCTTCTCCGAGAGGACATGTGTCCGTCGGCTGCCGAGGACCGCTTCCACGGCGCTCCCGACTTCCTCGGGGGAGGACGATCGGAGCCCCATCCTCTTGGTCAGCTGCGACACCGGCTCCGAACGTTCGGCCAGAGATGCAAGCATCTTTCGCACGAGCGCACTCGGAGCGCCCACCTCGTCCAGGCGGACCAATGCCTCGCGAAGCGAAGCCTCCTCGATACGCTCAATCGCGACTCCACGGCGCCGGAGCTGGCGCAGATCCTGGACCAACACGCGGGCCGCCCATCCGGGCTGCAGCCCCTCATCCTCGACAAGATTCTCGAAAACTCCGGCGTAGGGCGAGTATGATAGAGGGCGGGCGAGCTCCAGGGGAAGCCCCCAGCCGAGATATTTCTCCTCACGCTCCCAGGGGCGGGGCCTGAGTCGGGCCGTGATGGCCTCGACCCGCTCCCGCGTCACCGGGGTGGGAGCCGAGTCGGTATCCGGATACATGCGGTCGGGTCCGGGCAGGATTCGTTCAAAATCCGTGTGCCCGTCGGGGAAAGCCTGACGGGTTTCATTGGGCACGCCGCGAGTGGCCTCGATCGCCCGGATCTTGATCTCGGCCAACGCCGTGTCGGTATCCGCGTCGCTTCCCCATACGGCGACCACGGCGTCGGTTGGCTTTGCGTCGAGCTCCGCGCGCACGGCGCGCCAATCATCGGGATGGACGCCGTACGCCTCCGATGCGTCCGAGTGCAGCAGGTTGGGGTGGTGGTCCAGACAGGCGATGACCCGAACGCGTCCCGCAATCTCATCGGCGAACGTGCGACCCGGTTGCGTCGGGTGGTTGAGGAGCCCGGCGAAACCGCACAGCTTGATGGCCTTCAGGCGCGCTCCGGCGCTTTCCGCATCCATCAGGATCTCGGACTTCGGTTTGAAGAGGGACGTCTCCAGCCGGATCTTCCGGCCGTGGACGGTTTCCTGCGAGATTCCCCTGGAGCGCAGGATCTCCTGCAGCTTCAACAGCTGGGATTGCCGGTAGGCTTCGCCCTCGGTGAGTCGTTGAACGTACCGGTATCTGGGCACCCCTTTGATTTCGACGCGAGTCCCACCTTCGATACTGACGTTGACGTCCTGCCGGGCCGCGCCGATTCCCCGGCGCACTCTGCCGGTTGCGCGGAGGACCCTGGCCAGCGCCTCATTGATCTCCTGGGCCTCGGCGGGTGTCCGGGCGTCCGGGTACGTCGTGACCTCGACGAGGGGAGTCGAGAGCCGGTCGGTGCGGAACGTGATCGTGTGTCCCACATCAGACATCTCTCGACAGGCGTCTTCCTCCACGGTGACCTGGATGATGCGGAACCGGCGCCCCTTGAAGGGAATCCAACCCTCGGTACCGACCACGGCCGTTCGCTGAAAGCCCGTGGGAATGCTCCCGTCGAGGTACTGTTTCCTGGAAATGTGAATCTCGTCCACCAAGTTGCAGTTGAGCATGAGGGCGATTTCCAGTGCAATGTCGAGGGCCTCGTGATTCATCTCGAAGGGAGGCGTGTCGTCCATCTCGTACGTGCAGGAGGCGCCGCTGTAGAGCTCATAGATGACGTCTTTCTTGGTCTTAAACTCCATCAGCGCCGTGCCGTCATACTCTCCCAGCTCCGAGAGGGTGGGCCGCATGTGCCGAATGATTCGGGCATCGGGGGCATCGTGCCTGAGTCCCACCGGGCACCGGCAGAACAGCTTTTTCTCCGTGTCGAGCTGCTGGTGAATCTCCAACCCGCACTTGAAACCGAGTTGGTGGTCGTCGGGAGAACGGCTCATGTTGTCATTCCCACACGATTCGAGTGTATTGGATGATGGGTGAACCCAGTATGCTAGCACAGCGCGGGGACTCTGGAAAGTCAGAATCCAACCCGAGGGAGGGTGGGTCCTTGGGACGTAGGGTCTGGTCCACTTCGACAATCCGTTGATCCGTCAGGAAACCGAGGGAGGTGAGACAACAGAGAGAAAGAGAAGAAGAGGGGGTCCCCGCCAGACCGTCGTGTCACGACACCTCTGAAACCCAGGGGCAATTAGGTCCCATCGCTCAGCAGATTCGAGGGATCGCGATCACGTACGCGGCAGGGAACACCCTCAGGGTCACTATATCAGAACCCAAAATAGCTGTCAACCTTAACCCCATCACACGGGCACCGGAAAACCAAAACCATATGTTAATAGGCGCAAAACATTGCAAGCTTGTTCCAGAAGAACTAAAATCTCCCCAGTGGTGGTCGCGGGTGGATTGGCGAAGAACACCGTTTTTGAGGTGAGAAACGGTGTTTCCGGAAGCTCTCACGCCGGGCGGTTTTGATCCGCAACCCCGAGGAGCTTCCATCGGAAACGCCGTCTACGGCTCGAAATCGGATGACGGAATGTCGTCCACCGAATCGAATTCTTCCTCTTCCTCTTGAGCCTCTTCCTGAGCGGCCAGGGCGGCCAGATAATCCTGGATCTTCTTGGCGGAAGATCTTGCCTGGGTGCGCTTCGAAAACTCCGTATCGGCCGCGGCCGCCCGGTATTCCTTGAGCGCCGATTCGAAGGATCCCAACTGCTGGTAGATTCGAGCCAGCTCGTAGTGGGCTCCGCCGTATGGGTCTTTCAGGTTCGTTGCTTTGCGCAGCGCCCGGATCGCCGAATCGTAGGACTTGGTTTTCGCCAGGGCCCGGCCCTGCATGAAATGCGCCTCGGCGAGGTCCGGGCGCTTCTCCGCCGCTCTTCCGAACATCTCCGCAGCGGACGTATAGTCTTTCGTATCCGTGTAGATCTTGCCCAGCTGGAAGTAGGCGATGTAACACTTACCGTAGTCCGGGAACTGACGGACCACCTTCCGGTAAGCCGCCAAGGCTCGATCGTAGTTGCCGGACGTCTCCCCGATCTCGTATTCCACGTCCCCGAGCTCGTAAATGGCGTCCACGAAGGTCGAGTCGATCCCGATCGCCTTCTCGAAGGCGCTGCGCGCGCCCGTGCGGTTTCCCGCCTTGTGCTGGGCCGTGCCCAATGCGAAGTGGGCCTCAACATAGCCGGGCTCCGCCTCCGTGGCCCGTTTCAGATAGCCCGCGGCCGCACTGTACTTCGCCTGCTTGTACATCATCGCCCCCAAGCCGTAGAGCGCCTTGGAGTGCTTGGGATCCAATTCCAGGGTCTTCTTGTAGGCCGCTTCGGCCTCGGCCAGGTCTCCCTTGCGGTCATAGGCGAAGGCGAGGTTGTATTGCGCCGCGGGGAAATTGCTCGTGATCAGAAGGGCTTTCTGGAACTCGTCGATGGCCCGATCGTATTCACCGCCACGGGCGAACGCCAGTCCCTCCTCAAAGAGGACGTTCGCGTCCGGACTGGCGACGTCGGGAGCGTCGAACTGCGCCTGGGCGGGTGTCGACACGCCACACATGTAGACGGCCGCCAGAAGTGTAGGGATCCACAATCTCCACATAGCTCTACCCCCACTCTGAAGTGATCAAAGGGCTGCGATATTCAATGCGAGTCCGGCCCGCCCGGGTCCCGACCGGGTGCGGCGTTTCCTCTCCGCCCCAATTCTCCCCAGATTCGTGCAGGCCTGACAAGTTCTCCCCACCAATCTATCACCGGGTCCCGCCGGGTGTCAACCCCTTGCGGGGAGAAGGCACATCTCTCCCGATCGGCTCATTCGGCGCCGGGCCGGAAAACGGCCGTCTCAGGCAGCCTTGCACCTGCGCGCAGGCCACGGGACCTTGACAGGCCTCGGGCGCCTGTGGGAGTCTATTCGAGGACGACTCAGGAATCCTCGTTCTCATACTTACACCGTACAGCAGAGGGAGAAGTTCCCAATGGCGTTTGACGTTCTGGAGGAGAGAGGCGTTTACTCCGGCAAAGTGGTCGGCCTGCGCTCGGACCGCGTTCGTCTGCCGAACGGTCATGTGTCCACACTCGAGACCGTCGTGCACGGTCCGTCCGCCGCCGTCGTCCCGATTCTGCCGGACGGCAACGTCCTTCTCCTGCGGCAGTTCCGGTACGCGGCGCGGGGAACCATTCTGGAAATTCCCGCCGGTGTGGTGAACCCCGGCGAGGATCCCGAGACCTGCGCCCGCAGGGAGTTGGAGGAGGAAACCGGGTACACGGCGGGAGGGATGGAGCCTCTCGGCGGGTTCATGCTGGCCCCGGGATACTGCGACGAAGTGATCCACCTCTTCGTCGCCGGCGATCTTGTTCCCGGGGAACAAGCGCTTGAACCGTCGGAGGTCATTCACCTTGCGCCGTACTCCGTGGAAGACATCGAGGAGAGAATACGCACGGGCGAGATCATCGATGCCAAGACCGTGATCGGGGTCATGCTGGCGTTTCACGCCACGCGATAGCGTGCCCGTGGGTTGAGAGGAGGGCAGGATGCCGCACCACAACCTCGTCGTTTTCGTCACCGCTTCCTCCGCCGATGAAGCCGAGACGATAGCGAGTGCCATGGTGGAAGAAAGGCTGGCCGCGTGCGCGAACCTGGTGCCCTCCGTCGCGTCCATCTTCCGGTGGAAGGGACGGATCGAGCGCGAAGAGGAAGTCCTCATCATTCTGAAGAGCCGGCGGCTGCTGCTGGATCGTCTGATCGAGCGGGTCGGGGAGCTTCACAGCTATGAAGTGCCCGAGGTGGTGGCCCTTCCCATCGTCGGCGGATCGGACGCGTACCTCGATTGGCTACGGCAGGAAACCGAACCCGTCTCACGAGTTACGCCCAGAGACCGTCGAGGGCCGTTCGGGCCGGGGTTCTAGCCCGGATGATTCATGAATCCCTGCTGCGAGGCTGCCGGTGCTTGCCTGGACTTCGTTGCGGCACCGGTTTCGATCCTCAACGGGGCAATGGCCACGCTTCCGGTCGAAACCAGCACCGCGCCTCGCCATGCATGCCCCGACAGCCTCTCGCGACGGACTTCCTGAATCACCCGGGCCATGTGAGCCAAGCGACGCCGAGCGCTCCGCGCGGCGCAGGGTCCGAGTCGAGAAGACAACCTCGCGAGAGCGCGAGAAACCTGACACCCAGCCGCAGATTGGCGGCCAGTCAAACGAGGCAGCACACAGGTTGAATGGATTCACGCGAAACGGAGTCTCGGGCCCGAGACTCCGGGAACGAACTTCGAATATCGAATCACGAACTGCGGCCCTATCGCCGCCACCGGCGATAGGGACTGCAGTAGTAGTTGGGATTCTGGACGATGACTTCGAAGCGGAAATTCCTGTTGGGCTGATACAGAAGACCGAATCCCGGGACGACGAACTCTGCGTTGCCTTCGCCCTCCATGCCGAAACCGGGCTGGAAGCCCACACCGACGTCGACCCACACGTGGACAGGGTCCGCGACGCGGTAGTTGACGTGATTCAAGAATAGACCCTGTACGGAACTCTGGGTGGATCCGAATGCACTGCCCATCCCATAGGACATCGATACGGAGTGAGTCACATTCAGCCGAGAAGGATCAATGAGCATCAGGCTCTTGAGTCCCGCTGGCTGGGGGGCGCCGAAATTCCAATCTCCCTTCAGATCCGAAAGCGCCGTCGATGATTCCTGCGCTGAGGCGGGCGCTGAGGCGGGCGCTGAAGCGGGCGCCTCAGCGGGCGCCGGGGTGGGGAGAGCACACCAACCGACGAAACAGGCTGCGGTAAACAGAAGAAGAGAACCTCTCATGACCGACTCCGTCCTCACGACGCAAGGGACCCTGAACACCGCCATCTTCCCGAAATCCCACTCTCTATAAACCAGAATAGCCACATTTGGTTCCGCTGTCAAGGGGTCGAACTCCCAGTTCACCTTCGGCCCCCCTGGGCTTCGACTGAAGGGGGCGGTCGCCCGGTCGGCGTCTTGCCCAGGTTGACATTTCTTCCGAAGAGCGTATGGTTGCCCATGTGACGGCAAACCCTTCCCCCTGAGTAAGGAGACCGGCCGTGAAACGATTTCTCTTGTTCCTGCCCCCGCTGTTGCTGACGGCGGCATTCCCCGTCCGAGCTCATGAGGGCCGGCCTTTCTGTGCGACTCCGTTGTTCCAGAAGCACAAGGTAGCGCTGGGCCAAGCGGTTGATCGCTCCGTGCCGCAGCAGCCGACGGTGAAGCGCGACACCCCCACGGTCGGCGACACGACGTCCTTCTGGGCCTGGGATCTCACAGTGATGCCTCCCGCGTGGATCATGGTTCCCGCCACTTGCAGAGCGGTCGGCGAATACTGCTACGTGTTCGTTGCGGATGATCAGTGGAACGTGAACATGGATTCCACGGACGTCGCTCTTGTGGTCGAGAAGTTCGATCACTCGACACCGGGCGACTCCACGCGCGGAATCTACGAAATCGACACGGACACGTTCGGCCCCGCGCCCGACGAGCTCGACAACGATCCGAAGATCTACATCTTCTACAGCGCGTTGGGCTGCTTCGGCGGCAGCTGCTTTGACGGGTATTTCAGCGTGTTCAACGAATACACCGAGGAGGCGGCGCAACACGAGGGAGGGCACAGCAACGAGGTCGAAATGTTTTACATGAGCTGTGACCCGATTGATCCCACGGCGAACTCGACGCTTTCCGTCCTGGCGCACGAGTTCGAACACATGATTCACTGGAATATGGACCCGGATGAGGACGCCTGGGTGGACGAGGGGTGTGCTGAATACGCCATGTACCTCTACGGCTATCCCGATCCCATCTCCGGGTTCCCGGACGACCCCGATGATGATCTGACCGTCTGGGACCAGGCATGGACCGATTACATCCAGACATACCTGTGGACGATGTACGTGGCAGAACACTTCGGGGGAGATGCAACGATTACGGCCCTGGTGGCCGAGCCGGGGAACTCGATCACCGGTGTCGAGAACACCCTGGCGGATCAGGGTTACCCGGAGACTTTCGAAGACGTCTTCGTCGATTGGACGATGGCCAATGTCCTCGATGATCCATCCATCGACGAGGGGCAGTACGGGTATGCCTGGATCGACCTGCCGCCCTTCGCCGCCACCCAACACGGGAGCTATCCGGTGCCGTCAACCCAAAGCACCGTGAACAACTGGGCCGCCGATTATATCCGGCTGGTCAACGGCGAATCGCTGACGCTCTACTACACGGGTCGCAACAACAGCTTCTTCAGCGTGCCGCTGCTGAAACTGGACGATACCGCCCCCACGACGGTGCAGTACACGGTTCTCGATTCCCTGCAGGACGGCGTGTTCTCCCTCCCGACCTTCGGGACCGCCTACGATACGCTCATCATGGTGTCGGCCCACATCTCTGCGGAGGGCGGAGATCTCTACTCGTACTGGACCGATGAACTGACGGACGTCCTCGCCGGCGCGGGGACGGCCCCAAATCCGGCCTCACCGGTTCTCTTCCAGAACGAACCGAATCCCTTCAATCCGGCCACGAAGATTGCCTTTGGCGTCCCGGCGCGCGCCTACATCCGGCTGGGGGTCTACGATGTGACCGGAGAGCTCGTCGCCGATCTCGTCGGTGGGACGATCGAACCCGGAACCCATTCCGTGATCTGGGATGGACGGGATCGCTCGGGATCTCCCGCCGCCCCGGGTGTCTATTTCTCGCGCCTGGAAGCGGGAGGGAGGGTACTGACGAAGAAAATGGTGATGGTCAAGTAGCGTGACAAAGCGACAAGGCGAAGCCATCCAAGATACCCGACCCGCCCGTTCGACCGATTGCAGGGCAAGAACGGAGGAGCCGTGAGGAGAATCCTCATCGTACCGCTAAGCATGCTTGTTTTGGCCGCGTGGCTGCCGGGTTGCGGCGATGAGGGATCCGACGATACGACGGGTCCGGGATCTCTGAACCATCCGCCCGTCCTCGCGCTCCAGCCCGATACCAGCGTGGCCGTCGGCGACACCTTGTACCTTCAGGCATCGGCGACGGATCAGGACGGCGACGCTCTGCTCTATGGAGTCATCGTTC
Organism: uncultured bacterium; assembly: GCA_964610505.1. GTDB lineage: Bacteria > Arandabacterota > Arandabacteria > JAGLYR01 > JAGLYR01 > CAZSXU01. The sequence continues at coordinate 16,196 of CAZSXU010000021.1, forward strand.
GTCAGACATTCGAAGAGATCAGCGATGGGTACCTGGTCCAGGGAGGGATCCATGCTGCAACCGGACTCTTCTGGTTCCGTCCCCAGGTTCTCGATCGTCCGACCCGGGAGTTCTGGTTTACGGTGGATGATCTCCGCGCGGGACGCGACACGACCGGATTCGTTGTAGCGGTTCCGTAGAATCGGCCACTCGGGACCTTCTGTCTCCCTTCAAGGCGGCGGACCGCGGGACGTTTTCTCGAACACGTCAAGCTTTCGGGCAATAACCGCTATCCACGGTCTCTCTATGTGCCGTCTGAGGGCATCCAGGAGCGCGCCTTCAGAAGAACCCTCTCAGGGCTAGATCTGTCCATCGAGGGGGAGGTGAGCGTGCCGCTCAGAATCCCGGAGGGCGCAGTGTGACCTGTGTGTTGGCGATCAAGCTAGGTGGAAGATTTTCGGTCTGCGTAGAGACGCTCCATCTCGGGGTGTAACCGGGGCTCCAAGTGTAAGCGCGTGATCGACGATGAACTCCATCTCGCCGTTTGACGAGCGTGTCCCCCGGCGGCCGGCAAAGACGACCGGTGTCGTTTGGGATGGCACGCTGAGAACCCAGAACTCAGAAGTGTATTTTCCCCCTTGCCCTTTCGGGGGTATTCCCATAGCTTGGAGGATCGCCCGGTGGCGAAGATGCCTTGGCGGAGAGTCCCCCTCGGGAGGGGCTTTTTTGCGACACGGGGGACAGGGCGATGCTGGCCCCATTGCGTTGTCACCGGGCACTTGTCACCCGTGACCGGGTTGATGAATGATGGGGACGGGGCGTGACAAGTGACCGGGGACAGAGTAACAAGGAAATAGGGATGAACAAAATGCGAACGGTCGGGTTGGTCTATTCACCCATCTACCTTGAACACGACATGGGGTCGGGTCATCCGGAGAGTCCGGAGCGGTTGCGGGCGTTGATGAAGCATCTTGAGGAAACGGGGCTCAAGGAGAAGCTGGTTGAGATCGAGCCTGCGCCTGCGCCTCTCGAGTGGATTGAGAAGGTCCACTCGTCCGACCATGTACGATTTGTCCGGGACGTCTGTGAGAATGGCGGCGGGCTTCTGGACTACGGCGATACCCTGGCCAATGCCAGATCGTACGACGCGGGGCTCCTGGCCGCGGGAGCCGGGCTGGCCGCCGTGGATGCCGTGATGGATGGACGCGTGGAGCGGGCGTTCTGCGCCGTCCGACCTCCGGGCCACCACGCCGAGCGGGATCGCGCCATGGGATTCTGCCTGTTCAACAACGTGGCGATTGCGGCGGCTTATCTAAGGGACAAGCATGGGGTCGGCCGGGTTCTCATCGTCGATTGGGACGTGCACCACGGCAACGGTACGGAGCACACGTTCTACGATTCTCCGGACGTTTCCTATTTCAGCGTCCATCAGTATCCGCACTATCCGGGGACCGGAGCGGCGGGAGACGATGGGACCGGTGATGGCAAGGGGTTCACGGTGAACATCCCTCTGGCCGCCGGCGCCGGGGACAAAGAGTACGTGGAGGCTTTCAACGACCGGTTCTTACCTGCTGCGCGGGAGTTCCGGCCCGAATGTGTTCTGATCTCGGCCGGTTTCGATGCTCACCGCAGCGATCCGCTGTCCGCCATGCAGGTGAGCGAGGACGGATACCGGCGGATGACCCGAATGTTGTGCGATCTGGCGGATGAAACGGCCACCGGCCGCGTGGTGTCGTTCCTCGAGGGAGGTTACGACCTGACCGCTATGCCCCGCGCCGCGGGTGTGCATATGGAAGAGATGCTGATCTGACAATTGTAGAGAAGATGAGATGACAGGGAGTACGGGCAATGCGATTTGACAAACTCACCATTAAGGCACAGGAGGCACTTCAGGGAGCCACGCAGGTTGCGGAGGATCGCAACCATTCCGAAGTGACCCCGTTCCATCTGCTCTCGGCCATGGTCGAACAGGAGGGCGGCATCGTCTCGTCCATCCTTCAGAAGATGGGTGTGAATCTCGGCAGGTTCCGCGAGGAGCTGGAGCAGGAACTCGAGAGGATGCCCAAGGCCTACGGCGCGGCCGCGCAGGTCAACATGTCGGGCGAACTCCGCCAGGTCCTGAGCGACGCGTTCAACGAAGCCGAGCGGATGAAAGACGCTTTCCTCTCAACCGAGCACCTGCTCATCGTGATCTGTGAACGGGAGAAGGCCCTCTTCGAACGCCTGGGGATCACGAAGGACGGACTACTCAAAGGCGTGGCGGAGGTCCGGGGAACACAACGCGTCACCGACCAGAATCCCGAGGGGAAGTATCAGGCCCTCGAAAGGTTTACGCGGGACCTTTGCCATCTGGTGAGGCAGGGGAAGCTGGATCCGGTCATCGGCCGGGACGACGAAATTCGCCGCGTGATGCAGGTTCTCTCCCGGCGGACGAAGAACAACCCGGTCCTCATCGGGGAGCCGGGCGTGGGCAAGACGGCCATCGCCGAGGGACTGGCCCACCGGATCGTGAGTGGAGATATCCCCGAGCCGCTCAAGAACAAGAAGCTCCTGGCGCTCGATCTCGGCGCACTGGTGGCGGGCACCAAATTCCGCGGGGAATTCGAGGACCGCCTGAAGGCGCTCCTCAGGGAAGTCGAGGAATCCGACGGCCAGGTGATTCTCTTCATCGATGAACTCCACACACTGGTGGGCGCCGGCGCGGCCGAGGGGGCCGTGGATGCCTCCAACATGCTGAAACCGGCGCTGGCGAGGGGCGATCTACGCGCCATCGGGGCCACGACGCTGGATGAGTACCGGAAACACATTGAGAAGGACGCCGCTCTGGAGCGGCGCTTCCAGCCGGTGACGGTCGGAGAGCCGACGGTGGAAGACACCATCGCCATCCTCCGGGGGCTCAAGGAACGCTACGAGATCCACCATGGTGTCCGCATCCAGGATACGGCGCTCGTGGCGGCCGCCGTCCTGTCCAAGCGCTATATCACGGACCGGTTCCTTCCGGACAAGGCCATCGATCTTGTGGACGAGGCCGCCTCGAAACTGAGGATCGAGATCGACAGCCTCCCCACCGAACTGGACGAGGCCGAGCGCCGGATCATGCAGCTCGAGATCGAGAAGCAGGCCCTCTCGAAGGAGAAGGACGCCGCATCGAAAGAGCGGTTGGCCAAACTCGAGAAGGAACTGGCCGACGAGAAGGAAAGAGCGGCCGAGATGCGGGGACACTGGCAGAATGAGAAGGAGGCCATCGACCGCATCCGCAAGATCAAAGAGGCCATCGAAAAAGCCCACACGGAGGAGCAGACGGCGGAGCGGGAGGGGAATCTTGAGAAGGTCGCCGAGATCCGCTACGGCATCCTCTCCGGCCTCGACAAGCAGTTGGCCGAGCAGAACAGCAGGCTGGCCGAGCTTCAGCGCTCGCTCACGATGCTCAAAGAAGAGGTGGAGGAGGAAGACATCGCCGACGTCGTCTCCAAGTGGACCGGCATTCCCGTGACCCGGATGCTGGAGGGGGAGCGGCAGAAGCTTCTCAACATGGAGGATAGACTCCGCCGGCGCGTGGTCGGCCAGAACGAGGCCGTCGAGGCCGTATCCAATGCCGTCCGGCGCTCGCGGGCCGGACTGGACGATCCCGATCGCCCGGCCGGTTCCTTCATCTTTCTCGGCCCGACCGGCGTCGGCAAGACCGAGCTGGCCCGCGCACTGGCGGAATTCCTCTTCGACGACGAGGGGGCCATGATCCGGCTCGACATGTCCGAGTACATGGAGAAGCATACGGTCGCCCGGCTCATCGGCGCCCCCCCGGGATACGTCGGCTACGAGGAGGGCGGGCAGCTCACCGAAGCCGTCCGGCGCCGGCCCTACAGCGTCGTGCTCCTCGATGAGATCGAGAAGGCCCACACGGACGTCTTCAACGTTCTGCTCCAGGTACTCGACGACGGGCGGCTCACCGACGGCAAGGGCCGCACGGTCGATTTCAAGAACACGGTCTTTATCATGACCTCCAACGTCGGCTCCCAGTGGATCCATGAAATGGGATCGAAGGACCGCGGGGAGCTGAAGCGGATGATCGATGAAGCCCTCCACTCGACCTTCCGGCCGGAATTCCTGAACCGCGTGGATGAGATCATCATCTTCAACGCCCTGGGGCGGGATGAGATATCGGCCATCGTCGACATCCAGGTTGAATACCTGAGGAAACGCCTGGCGGAACAGAAGATGGAGATCGATCTGGACGACGGCGCCAAACAGGTATTGACCGATCGAGGCTTCGATCCTAGTTTCGGAGCCCGCCCCCTCAAGCGGGCCATCCAGAAGCTCGTGCAGGACCCGCTGGCGGGGAAAGTACTGGCGGGAGAGTTCGGAGAGGGAGACCGTATCCTGGTAAAGGCCGGAACAGGGGAAGACGCGGCGCTGGTGTTTGAGAAGAGCTGAGAGAGCGCGAGGGCGAGACGAATCCTGAGATACGGAAGGTCGTGAGTCGAGAGCCGGGACCTTCAGCCGTCGGACCGGCCGCGGCGCAAGGTCCGTGCGGGAAACATGACAAGGTGACCGTCACTGAGAGCCGAAAGCCGAGAGCCGAAAGCAGGACAACCGGTTGACAAGTGACAGGTTACGAGTGACTGAAACAAGGGTGTAATCCTGACTAGGACGTCAATCGTGCCAAGAGAAGCCGTACTCTACGAGAAGCTGCCCGATCACAAAGTGAGGTGCAACCTCTGCGCGCACCGCTGCGGGATCTCGCCCGGTGCGCGCGGGATCTGCGGAGTTCGGGAGAATCAGGACGGGACCCTGGTCTCGCTCGTCTACGAAAAGGCGGTGGCCTGCTCCGTGGATCCCATCGAGAAAAAACCCTTCTTCCATTTTCTCCCCGGGACTCGAGCGCTGTCCATCGCCACGGTGGGATGCAATTTTCGCTGCCGGTTTTGTCAGAACTACCACATCTCCGACCTGGAATCTTACGGCGGGGGAATCGAGGGCCGGCGCCTCCAATGCGAGGAGGTGGTTCGGTTGGCGGAAGCCGAAGGGTGCGCCAGCATTTCCTATACGTACACGGAACCCACGATTTTTTTCGAATACGCGCAGGACTGCGCTCGGCTGGCGGCCGAGCGCGGCATCAAGAACAACTTCGTTACGAACGGGTACATGACGGAAGAGAGCTGGCGGACGATAGCCCCGCTGTTGGATGCGGCCAATGTCGACCTCAAGTCGATGAGAGAAGAATTTTACCGGTCCTACGTGGGGGCTCATCTTCAGCCGGTGGTGGACAGCCTCCGTCTGGCCAAGTCGCTGGGGATCTGGATTGAAGTGACCACCCTGGTGATCCCGGGTCTCAACGACTCGGATGAGGAGCTCGAAGCCGTTGCCTCCTTCCTTGCCGAGCTCGGTGCCGAAGTTCCGTGGCACGTGAGCCGATTTCACCCGGCTCATAAACTTGTTCAGGTCGGCCCGACGCCGACCGAGACTCTGAGACGCGCCCGCAAGATCGGTCTTGAGGCCGGCCTTCGGTACGTTTACATTGGGAACGTTCCCGGCGAGGACGGCGAGAACACCTTCTGTCCGAAGTGTGGCGAGACGCTCATCGGCCGGGTAGGTTACAGAACGACCGAGGTGGGCCTTCGCGGGTCGCGGTGCGCCGCTTGCGGGACGGACGTCGATGGTGTGGGATTGGAAGGGTTGGCTTCAGATGGTCGGCCGAGATAGAAGCGGGGGGCTGACGGAGGACGATTTCGATGCGGCGCGCGAGGCGATGGTTCGGGAGCAGCTGGAGGCCCGCGGCATCGCGAGCTCCCGCGTCCTCTCGGCCGTCTCCCGAGTGCCCCGGCACAAGTTCGTGCCCCGCGGCCAGGAGTCCTATGCCTATGAGGACCGGCCGCTTCCCATCGGGGACGGGCAGACGATTTCGCAGCCCTACATGGTCGCCGTGATGACGGAATGCCTCTCTCTCAGGGGTCCGGAGACGGTTCTCGAGCTGGGAACGGGGTCCGGCTACCAGGCGGCCGTCCTGGCCGAGATGGGGGTGGAGGTGTTCACCGTCGAGAGGCACCGGCAACTCTCGGACACCGCCCGGCAGCGCCTGGGCGCCCTGGGGTACCGCCGCGTCCACTTCCGGGTTGGAGACGGGAGCGCCGGATGGCCGGAGAAAGCCCCCTTCGACCGGATTCTGGTGACGGCCGGCATGCCCGAGATCCCGGGGATTCTGCTGGACCAGCTGGCCGACGGAGGGCGCCTGGTGGCCCCCGTGGGCAGCCGGTCGTTCCAGGAGCTCACGGTCGTGGAGCGGTCGGGATCGGAAACCAAACGCTGGAAATCTGGGGGTTGTACTTTCGTGCCTCTTGTTGGACAATACGGCTGGGAGGCGGGCGAAGACGAATGATGAAGCCGGTGACCCAGTTTCTCAAGTGCATCCCGAAGGAAAGCCTGGTTCTGTTGTTGACGCACCCGAACCCGGACCCCGATGCCATTGCGTCCGCCTACGCGCTGAAGCATTTGATCAAGGAGCGCCGGCAGGCGGCCGGCACGATCGGGTACTGGGGTGTGGTGGGGCGCAAGGAAAACGCCACGATGCTCGATCTCCTCGGAATCGAGATGGTGGAGATCGGTGGAGTGGACGCCAGTTTCTTCGATCGGATCGTGCTGGTGGATTCGCAGCCCGGCCAGGTCGGGGATCCCCTGGGGGATGTCAAGATCGACGTGATCGTCGACCATCATCCCGTCAAACCCCGAAACGGTAAGCCCCTCTTTGAGGACATCCGGGTGACCTACGGGTCGACCTCCACGATCGTGACCGAATATCTCCTCGGTTCCCGTACGTCCATCCCGCCCCGAGTCAGCACGGCGCTTCTCTACGGCATCAAGACAGACACGCTGCTCCTCAGCCGGGAAACGGACGAGGCCGATGTCAGTGCTTTCCTGCACCTCTACCCGCTGGCCGATCTGAAGGCCCTGCGCCGCATCGAACAGCCCGCCATCCCCCTGGTTCACCTGGATGCCGCGGCTCGGGCGTACACTCGGCGTAAGATCTTCGGCAACATGATGTTCCTCAACCTGGGGCGCATCACCAACGAGAACGCGATTCCCCAGACGGCGGATTTCTACCTTCCGGCGGAGGGCATCGAGTGGATCGTCTGCTTCGGGAGGCGCGGGAAGACGGTCTACATCTCCGTTCGAAATGAGGACCGCCGGCGTTCCGCCGGGCGGGCCGTGCACCATGCCTTTTCCGACATGGGCAAGGCCGGAGGGCACCGCACAATGGCGGCCGCCATTCTTCCCGTCTCGTCTTTCGCCGAAGGGAAAAAGAAGTCCGTGACTCTTGAGCGAATCCAGGACGTCGTGATCGAGCGATTCCTCGAGACCGCCGGCAACTCCGCTTCCGAATCCAACGGGTCCGCCACGTAGCCCCGACCGATTGCGGGAACCATGCGCAAGTGTCTCTCATCCATCGCCCTCCCGTACGGACTCCCGGTCCTGGTGGTCTGTGTCTTTTACTGGAAGGCGCTCTTCCTGGGCGACCTCTTTCTTGCCAATGAGATCAGCGGCAGCGACATGATGATGCAGTCGTATCCCGCCCGGGCCGAGCTGGCCGAGGCACTGCACCAGGGGCGTCTGCCCCTGTGGACGGACGACCTCTTCCTGGGATTCCCTGTGGCCGCGGAAGGCCAGGTGGGGACTTTCTATCCCCTGAATCTCCTGTTCTTCTTTGTCCTGCCCGCCCACTGGGCTTACTCCCATCTCATGATTCTGCACGTGATGCTGGCGGGTCTCTTCACGGCCCTGTTCGCGCGGTTCCTGGGCCGTTCGCGGCCGGCCGCGGCTCTCGCCGGCATCGTCTTTTCGCTTTCCGGTTTCATGGTGGCGCATCTGAAGCACGTGAACCTGGAGGCGTCGGCGATCTGGGTGCCGCTCATGTTCTGGCTGGCGGCGCGTGGGTCGCAACGGGTGTCGTCGTGGCGGTCGGGAATCTGGCTCGGCGTTCCTCTCGCCCTGACGATCCTGGCGGGCCACGTGCACACGGCGTACAACGCGCTGCTGCTCGTCGCCGTCTACCTGCTGGGGCAGGGTGCGGCGTCCGCAATCCGAGACCGCTCCTGGACGCCGGCGAGGCGGGGTGTCCTTGTAGCGGCGATCATGGTGATCGTCGGTCTCGGGCTCTCGACCCTCCAGATCTTGCCTACGTATGAATACGCGCGGCTCGGCACCCGATCGGGAGGGCTGGACTTCGCTCAGGCCACCGAGTACGCCTACACGCTGGAGGACCTGGCCACGTACGTGGCGCCGTACCACTTCGGGGATCCGGGGCACGGCACCTACGTTCGAGAGGACGTGCCGAGGATCTTCTGGGAGAACTCCGGGTATATCGGAATCCTTCCCCTGATCCTGGCCCTGCTGGGTGCGGTGGTCTGTTGGCGGGAGCGGCACGTGAAAGGGATGGTTGCGCTTGCCATCCTATCGATCCTGATCGCCCTGGGGCGCGGAAGTCCGGTGTTCTGGTTCTTCTTCCATGCCGTTCCGGGCTTCGACAACTTCCGATTTCCCCAGCGCTTTCTCCTCTTCGCCACGCTGGCTCTGGCCGTCCTCGGGGCCTTCGGACTCGATGCACTTGCGGATCGTCTGAGATCCTTCCGCCGTCCGGTGTACGCGGGGGCGATTCTCGTCTGCCTCGCCGACCTCTTCCTCTTCGGCTACACGCACAACCCGACGCTGCCGGCGGGCGAATGGCTCGCCGAGCCGGAAGCCGCCCGCCTGTTGAAGCGGGATCCGTCCCGGTTTCGGGTGTGGAGTCCGGATGCCCATGTCCTCCATCTTCAGGCCTACCGGGCGGCCGCCGGCTGGAAGGGGGACCTCACGCCGTACCTGGAGCAGAGAAACGCGCTCCAGCCCAACATGAACGGTATCTACGGCATCCAGTCGGCGGGGGTGTATTTCCCCATGGTGCCGACGCTTTTCCTGGAGCCGACGACCGGGCTGGACCTCCCGCCGCCCGCACTCTGGCGCATGTTGGACGTGTATAACGTCAAGTACCTTCTGGTCGGCCGGGACATCAGTGATTCCCATTTCGCGTTGAAGGCGCGCGTGGCGGGAGGGATCAGGATCTACGAGAATCTGGGAGTCCTGCCGAGGGCCCGAATCGTCCCCGAGGGAATCAGCGCAACGAGTCCGGAGCATGCGCGGGTCCTTCTCACCGACCCCGGCTTCGATCCGGAGACGACCGTTGCGCTCCAGGCATGGGACGGGCGGGGAGGGGGCGGGTCCGTCGAAGGGTCGTCGGTGAGGGAGATCCTCAGAAGACCCGGACGGGTCGAACTGGCTGCATCCCTGACCGGTCCCGGTTTCCTGGTTCTGTCCGACGCCTACTATCCGGGGTGGGAAGCCCGGGTCGACGGTGAGAGGCAGGAGATCCTGCAGGCCAACGTTTGCTGCCGGGCCGTTGCGCTCGAGTCCGGCGATCACCGGGTCGAATTCCGCTACCGGCCGCGCTCCTTGCGAATCGGCCTCGTCATCAGTCTTGTGACGCTTGGGGTTCTTCTCGTGCTCGGAGGACGGGAGCTGGCGAGGAAGAGAGCGAAAGGGCGAGTGGGCGAAAGGGCGAGTGGGTGAAAGGGCGCGAGAGCGTGAGTGCGCGACAAGGCGAGAACTGGAGAGAACCGAAGACCCGAGTGCTTCCCGCAGCGCAAGGCCAGCGCGGGAAACATGACAAGGAAACAAGGTGGTCGGCTGCGCGCACTCCGGGCTAAGGAAGATGCTCAAAAGAGTCGAGAACTCCAATGAATCCGATAACGCGTTGACAGGGTCGGAAAGCGTGGGTAAGTTCGCTGCGGATGTAGACGACCACCTGTGGGGAGCGCCCTTGATGGGACGGATGAAGCAAGCGAGGGTACCGGTCTGGTTGAGTGTTCCGCTGCTGGTTGGCGCTCTCGCCGGTCGGGGGGAGGCGCTCGATCCCGCCGAATTCATGCCGGTCGAGGAAATCCGGGCCGGGCAGACGGGCGTCGGCCTCTCGGTTTTCCAGGGAACGACACCCGATAGCTTCGAGATCGATATTCTCGGCGTCCTGGAGAGCGTGGGACCCGGCCGGGATCTGATCTTGGGCAAGGCGCGGGGGGCGTTCCTCGAGAACACCGGCATCATCGCCGGGATGAGCGGGTCTCCCGTGTACGTGGAGGGACGGCTGATCGGGGCGGCGGCCTACGCCTGGACCTTCGCCAAGGAGCCCATCGTCGGGATCACGCCCATCGGCGAGATGATGGCCGTTGTAGAACGATCCGAGGCATCGTTGGATCTCGGAATGGAGGGGGACCTCCAGGAGGGGTTCTTCTCGGCCCGCCATTCTTACCCGACCTCGGCGGCGCCCGATCTGCCGGGACCGGTGTCCGAAGTCCGTCCGATTCAGACGCCCGTGGTGCTGGCGGGGGTGCCGGGCTCGGCTCGGGCCGCATGGCAGGACTTCCTGGCGCCCTTCGGTTTCGTGGGGGTCGAGGGGGGAGGAACGGCGCCCGCCATCGGGAATCCGGAACTCCGGCCCGGCAGCGCCATGGGAATCCAGATGGTGCGCGGCGACTTCTCCAGCACGGCCATCGGGACCGTGACCTGGGTGGACGGCGAGACGATGTTGGGATTCGGTCATCCGTTTCTGATGGCGGGGCCGGTTTCCCTGCCGCTCTCCTCCGTGTACGTTCACACCGTGTTTCCTTCCGTGGTGGCTTCGTTCAAGATCGGATCCCCCGGTCCGCCCGTGGGCGCGATTCGCCAGGACCGCCAGGCCGGCGTCATGGGAATCGTGGGAGCCGACGTCCCCATGCTTCCGGTTTCCGTCTCCATTACCTCCGCTGCGGATGACTTTGCCCGGGAATATCACTTCGAGGTCATGCGCTCCGAGATTCTGACGTCCAGTCTCGTGGGGCTGGTGGGATACTCGAGTCTGGAAGCGGCGCAGAAGACCGTGGGGGAGAGCACCCTGGACATTCGGACGGAGATTCGAATGGAACCCGACCGCGTTCTGGACACGAGAATCGCCGTGGCGAGTCCCTCGCCGCCCCTGGCCGTGGCCGAGCAGATCGGCATGCCCCTGCAGTATCTCATCGAGAACCCGTATGAGAAGATCAAGATTCGAGAGATTCGCGTTCAGGTGGAGATCATCGATCGGTTTCGAGTGGCCGCCGTCGAAGACCTTCGCGTGAGCCGCGCCGAAGTTCGCCCCGGCGACGATCTGGACGTCTGGGTGACGCTTCGCCCCTACCGGGAGTCCGAGGTGATCGAGCGAGTGAAGGTCCACATTCCGAGCGACGCACCCCCGGGGGTCGTGGATCTGGTCGCCTGCTCTTCGGCCGACCTGTGGGCGCTGGAGGCCGAACGAGCGCCGCTTCGATTCGAGCCGCAGAGTGTGGACCAGATGATCGACCTCCTGGGCAGCCGACGAGACACTCGGAAGATCTATCTTCAGCTCTTCCAGCACAAGCAGGGCCGCGTCGTCGGCGGTGAGGAAATGCCGAGACTTCCGGGCTCGGTGCTGTCCGTGATGACCACGGGTGTCCGGGCCGGCCGGACCGGCTCATCCGAGGGCGCGGCGCTGATCGAAGACGAAGTCGAGACCCCCTGGGTCGTGGTCGGTTCGCGAAGCATAAGAGTCGAAATCGTCTCCCGTTAGGTAGACACGTGATTTCCCCGGCATGGAGGATATGGATGATCCCGACAACGCGCCCGGCGATCTGGATCGCCGTGTTGGTGCTGGCGGTTCCTCTGTCCGCCCAGGCGGTTGTAACCGAGTTCTGGAAGGTGGACACGCAGGCCGAGATGGCCGAGGGCGAGATGGAGGGAATGTCCATCTCCTCCAGAGGACGCCTGTTGCTGTCGCCCGACCACGACGTTCTCCTCGACATGGGGGATCTCTACGTCTGGGCGCTCGCCCGGAACGATCGGGGCGATCTGTTTGCGGCCACCGGGGAAGACGGCATCGTGTACCGAATTGCGAAGAACGGGAAGCCGGAGATTCTGTTCGACTCCCTGGAGCTGGAAATCCTTTCCCTGGTGGTGGGCCGAGACGGTTGGGTGTACGCGGGGACCTCGCCCGACGGAATGATCCTCAAGATTTCACCCGACGGTGAGGGACGTACACTCGTCGATCTGCCGGAAGATTACGTCTGGGATCTCGTTTTCGACACCAAGGGCAACCTGTACGCGGCCACGGGTGACGAGGGCAAGATCTACCGGATCTCGCCCGGTGGGCGCGCCGAAATCTTCTACGACAGTCCCGAGACGCACGTGATGTGCCTCCTGTTCGACCCGTCCACGGGGCTATACGCCGGCGGTGAGGGAACGGCGCGGGTCTGCCGGATCGACGATTCCGGACGAGCGGCCGTGCTCTACGACGCCGAAGAGGCGGAGATCTCCTCTCTTGCTATGGACGCCGACGGCAATCTATTCGCTGCGGCCGTGGAGGCCCCTTCCGAAAATGGAGGGGGAAATGGGGAGGGGGGCGGAGCGGCCGCGCAACCCTCCATCTACCGCATCGCTCGAGACGGGGGCGTTTCCCGGTACTGGAAGGTTCCGGCCGATTTCGTGTTCGATCTGGAAGTGGCGGATGACGGACGCCTTCTGGTGGCCACGGGGGGAAAGGCGGAACTGTTCGCCGTGGGAGCCCATGAGGAGTGGTGGAAGATCGTCGGCTTCGACGAGGTGCAGATCCTGGACATTCTTGAGGATGGAGGGATGCTCTACCTGGCTACCGGGAACGGCGGGCGCGCGTATCGCCTCGGAAAAGGGTACGCCAAGGAGGGGACCTTCACCTCGAAGCCTTTCCGGGCCGAGACGGTGGCCCGGTGGGGGACGATCCGGTGGGAGGCCGGGTGTCCCGAGGGATGTTCAGTCGGGTTTTCGCTTCGAACGGGAAATACGGAGACGCCGGACGAAACCTGGAGCGAATGGTCTCGCGAAACGCGTGAGCCCGCGGATCTTGGAGTACCGGACGGCCGCTTCGCCCAGTGGCGGGTCGTTTCGAGGGGAGACGGAAAGCGGTCGCCCGTCATCGAATCGATCACCCTCGCGTACCTGGAGAGGAACCTCCCGCCGAGGCTCACGTCTCTCGTCGTTCTTCCCGCCGGAGAAACCTACTATGAGGGGATCCCGGATGCCTCCCCACCTCCCGTGACGCAGGTGTTCCCCAGCGGGGTCCGCATTCAGTACTCCATCTCCGGCATGGACACGCCGCCGGCGGGAGAGGAAACGCTCGGCTGGGTTCGGGGCCTTCGGACGGCGCGCTGGGAGGTGACGGATCCCAACGAGGACGGGCTTCTTTTCGACATCGCCTACCGAGGAGACGGCGAGACGAACTGGAAAATCCTGGAGGAAGATTGGCGGGATCCGGTGTACAGCTGGGAATCGGAGCGGATGCCCGACGGGCACTACCGGCTGCGTGTCGTCGTGAAGGATTCGCCCGACAACGCGGAAGACACCGCCCTCGAGGACGAGATGGTGAGCGACCCGTTTCAGATCGACAATACGCCGCCCGAAATCGCCGATCTTCGGGCTCGGCGGGCCGGGAATGAAATCGAAATCACCGGGCGGGCGGCCGATCGGGCCTCGCCCCTCAAGAAGGGACGTTATTCCATCGATGCCGGCCGGTGGCACCCGTTCCTCCCGGAGGACGGCCTCTTCGACGCCGGGGAAGAAACCATCCGGTTCCGAATTCCGGAATCCGCCGCGGCGAAACTTGCCGACGGTGAGCACACGGTTCTGATCCGGGTGGTGGACGCCGCCGGGAACCCGGGGGTGGCGACGGCGACGGTCCGATGATGACGCCTTCCGACGGTTCCTTCACGACCCCGTGGTACCGGACCGCGTTCGGTCGCTCTTACCTTACGGTCTATCGCAAGCGGGATGAGGACGACGCGCGGCGCCTGGGCCGGTTCCTGTCGGACATCGGGTGGGCCTGCCGCGGGCTCTCGGTGCTGGACATCGGATGCGGGCCCGGTCGGCACATGCGTGTGCTCGGGGACGCCGGAGGGGACGTGTTCGGAATCGATCTGTCGCCCGAGCTGCTGGCCGAAGCCGGGCGCCGGGGGCTCGGGGGGCGGATGGCTCGGGCCGACATGCGGGCGCTCCCGTTTCGAGATGGCGTGTTCGATCTGGCCCTCTCGCTCTTCACCACCTTCGGCTACTTCGAGACCGACGAGGAACATGCCAGTGTTCTTGCAGAAACCCGAAGGGTCCTGAAATCCCGGGGACGGCTGCTGATCGACACGCTCAACCCGGGCCGGTTGCGCTTGACCCTCGCTCCCGAGACCCGGCGCGAGGTGGGTTCTCTGACGGTCTTCGAGACACGGTGGATCGATGAGGCCCGAAACCGCATCCTCAAGCGTGTGGAGATCGTAGATCGGGCGAAGCCGGAGACGCCTCCGGAATGCTGGACGGAGAGCGTCCGGTTGTGGACGTCGGATGCGCTTCGGGGACTGGCGGCCCGAACCGGTTTCGAGGTCGTCCGTGTGGCGGGGGGGTTCGACGGAAGGGCGTTTTCCGCGGAAGAATCCGAACGGTTGATTCTCCTATGTGAGGCGCGGGGTTGATGGGAATCCAATACGACTTGGTGGACCCGCCGTCTCTTCCGGCGATGTCGAAGCTGTTTTCCGCGCTGATGAATCAAGATTCCATCGTCCGGGAGCGGTTCCCGCTCTGGTACTGGGAGCCCGACCATCGGGCGCGCGCGGTGGAGCCGGAGTTGAGGAGCGCGACGCCGGAACTGTGGGACCGGATGGCCCGGGACAATCGGCGACTGGGCGCCTCCACCGAATCTCTGAAGGTCCTCGACTCGATTCGCATCGGCAGGGGCGTCTTTGTCATCACCGGCCAGCAGCCGGGGCTCTTCGGTGGACCCCTCTACACGCTTTACAAAGTGGCCACCGCCGTCGACCTGGCGCGGTGGATGCGGGAAGAATTGGCGATTCCCACCGCACCGCTCCTCTGGAATGCTTCGGATGACGTAGATTTCTCGGAAGTCGCCACGGCCGTTTTCCCCGGGACGGATCTCACGACGGCGGCCTTGACGCTGGAGGCGTCCGCTCATGAGGAGGGGCGTTGGGTGGGGGACATCGGCGGCGACGCCCTGGAGGGCGTGCACGAACGGCTCGCCTCCCTATTCGATGAGGCACCGTCGGTGCGGTGGACGATGGAGCGAATCGACGCGGCGCGGGAGCGAGCGGGGGACTTCGGGGAGTTCTTCTCGGCGCTCTATCTTGAACTCTTCCGGGATCAGGGGCTTCTCGTCCTGGATGCCCGGTGGCCCGAGATTCGCCGCGCCTCGGGGGGGCTCTTTGCGACGTACGTGCAAAAGGCGAACGTCGTGCACGGCGGGGTTCGGGATGCCGGCGAGGCCTTGGCGCGGCTCGGCTTTGAGCGGCCGCTGAGAGACGCACAGTCCCGGTTCGGGCTCATGGTGGTTGAGGGCGGCCGCCGGCTGGACGTCCGGCGCGAGGACCGAGAGCGCGAGGCACTGTCCCGCCTCGAGGCACGGCCAGAGACCGTTTCCCCCAGTGTACTCCTGAGGCCCCTGGTCGAGGATTCACTCCTGCCCGCGGCCGCCGTGGTTCTGGGACCGGGAGAAGTCGCGTACTGGGCTCAACTGAGGGAGGCGTACGAGGCATTGGATGTTCGGATGCCGGTCGTATGGCCGCGTCTGACGGCGACGCTGGTGCCGGGTGAAGTGGAGGACGCCCTGGGAAACCACCGGCCCGGCGACATTCTCAAACACCTGGAGGCGCTCATACGTGATCGGGAGCGGGACGGGCTTCCACCCGAGATTCGGGACGATCTGGACGAGCTGGGTCGCACGCTTGCCGAGTGCCTGGAAGGGCTTCGAATTCCCCTGAAAGAGCTGGATCGAGGCCTCGTGGATGTGCTAGACTCCGCGGGACGAAAGATAGACTTCCAAGTGCGGAGGATCGGCGAGCAGGCGGTGAGCAAGCTGCGGGGCCGGTCGCCGCAGATCGCCCTCGTCGGACGCGTTCGCAATCTCCTGTACCCGAAGGGGCGGCTCCAGGAACGCAGCCTGTCGTCCCTCTGGCCGTTTTTCCGCTCGGGCTCGATGTTTGTGGAGGATCTCCTCTCGATGTCCGGGCTTCACCGCGAGCGCCTGCTTCGCAAGCGGGGCGCACATCTGGCGGTTCGACTCTCTCGAGGACAGTGATGGACGTACTGGCCGTCGGCGGGCATCCGGACGACGTGGAGCTGTGCTGTGGGGGCACGGTCGCCCTTCTGGCCCTGACCCGCGAGGTGGGGATTCTGGATCTTACCGAAGGCGAATCCAGCACCCGAGGGTCCGTCGAGGAGCGCAGGGCGGAAACCCGGCGCGCCGCCGAGATTCTGGGCGTGGCGGTTCGGAGAAACGCCTTCCTACCCGACACGGGTGTGGATTCGGTGTCGAGGGACCAGATCCGGACCGTGGTGGACATCCTGAGGGAACTCCGACCCCGGCTGATCCTTGCCCCCCACTGGGATTCCGTTCATCCGGATCATTGCGAAACGTCCCGGCTGATCCAGCGAGCGTTCGTGCTTGCCCGAATCGCTGGATTTCGAAGCGACCACAGGCCGCACCGGGCGGAGAATGTCTTCTTCTACGATGCCCGAAGCGGCATGGTCCCCGGCTTTGTGGTGGACATCACCCGGGTCTTCGAGCAGAAGATGGAAGCGGTTCGAGCTCACGCCAGCCAGTTCGAGCCGAGTCCCGATTCGACCCGGGACTCTCTGACGCCCATCAGTGACCCGACGTTTCTCGAGGGCATCGAGGCCGCGGCGCGGTACTGGGGTTTTCGCACCGGCGTCCGGTACGCGGAGCCGTTCATGGCAAGGGATCCCTTCGTCGTAGGCGACCCGTCGGCCGCCTTTTTCCCCGGCGGGTGATCCCAGGGAAAAACCCGGATGGCACGCAAGAAGAGAATCGGCATCAGCTGCCACCCGACGATGGGCGGCTCGGGCGTGGTCGCGACCGAACTCGGGATTGGGCTGGCGAGAAGAGGCTACGAGGTTCACTTTGTGGCCCATTCGATCCCGGCGCGGCTCAGGCATATGGAAAAGAACATCTATTTCCATCAGGTGGACACGGGGAGCTATCCCGTGTTCCTGCATCCCCCCTTCGCGCTGGCCCTTGCGGCCAAGCTGTGCGAAGTGACGGCCGAACACAACCTGGATGTTCTCCACGCCCACTACGCGATTCCCCATGCCGTGGGCGCCTATCTGGCCAAGCAGATGGCCCGACCCCGAAGGGTTTCGACGGTGGTGACGCTTCACGGGACGGACATCACGCTCGTGGGATCTCAGCCGTCGTTCTTCCCGATCACGCGGTTCAGCATTCGGGAGAGCGATCGGGCGACCGCCGTGTCGGAGTGGTTGAAGGCCAAGACCGGGGAGGTGTTCCGGCTCAAGACGCGAGTCTGCGTGACGCCCAATTTCGTCAACACCGAGCTGTTCACGCCCGGTGCAAGGGACGGGGGGCGGGAGAAGCTGGCGCCGGACGGCGTCCCCGTCGTCATGCATGCGTCCAATTTTCGGCCGGTCAAGAACATCCCGGCCGTACTCCGGGTCTTCGCCCGCATCCGGCGCGAGCTCCACGCGCGCCTGGTCATGATCGGAGAGGGACCGGAGAAGCCGGCCGCCCTGCATCTGGCCCACGATCTGGGAATCAGTGAAGATGTCGTGTTCCTGGGTTCGATCTACGAGATCGAGGATATTCTGCCCGCGTCGGACCTTTTCCTGCTGCCCTCGGAACATGAGAGCTTCGGACTGGTTGCTCTGGAGGCGATGAGTGCCGAGGTTCCCGTGGTTGCCACGGATCGGGGCGGAACGAGAGAATTCATTCGGGACGGGGTCACGTCGTTCCTGAGAGATCCGTCGGACGTTGAGGGCATGGCCGAAGCGGGACTCCGGGTACTTCGGGACGAGGAGTTCAGGAGAGAGATGGGGAGGGCGGCGCGCCGCGACGTTAAGGAGCGCTTTGACGTGGAAACGGGCGTCGATGCCTACGTTGCGATCTACCAGTCTCTCCCGGAGCCGACGTAGCCCAACAAGGCGAGCGGGCGACAAGGCGACGGCGAAATAGCTGCGAGAGCCGAGAAGCGAGGGCCCGAACACCGCATCCCTCGGGCCGGCCGCGGAGAAAGGCCCGCGCCGGCAATGTGGCGGGGCGGCACAGTGACAACGGCTCGAGATTGTGAAACTCGCCGGGGAGGTTGCTTCGAGAACGACGGCTGACGTGTCAAGCTCGCTACGAAGTTCTTTTCGAGAACGATTGCCCATTCACGGTTGATTGTCTTGTGGAGTGTGATGCATGGAACTGATCGTCGACGGTTACAACGTGATGCACGGAGTGCCCGAGTGGCGGGCGATGGAAAAGCAATCGCTGGCCGAAGCGAGGACCACGATCGAGCGACGCCTGGCCCTGTACCGGGCGAAGCATCCCAGCGTCGCCATCCTTCTCTACTGGGACGGCGACCGGGACGTCACGAGGTCCAGACCGAGCCGGGTGCACGGCATCAGCGTGATTTTCACGCAATCCGGTGCGGACGGCGCCATCATCGGCCGCGTCCAGGCCTCCAGGAATCCCAAACAGGTGACGGTGGTTACGGATGATCGCGCGCTGGCCGAGGCCATCGAGGGGGCCGGGGCAAGCGTGATTCCCGTCGAACAGCTCGCCAAACGGTTGACGGAGCTCGGGGACGACCCGGGCCGGCGTGCGAAACTAAGGCCCGACACCGGCGAGGGAAAGAAGATCACGGATGACTTGAAGGATGTGTGGGGAGCCTAAGTGCGAATGGGTGAAAGGGTGAATTCACCCCGAAGACTACCGCCGCTCGTCCCGAGCCCGTCCCGAACGTGTCGAGGGAGCAGCGGCGATTCCATCGCCGCATGGCGTGGAGTACGACTGGTTCAACAACTACACAGGTATCGACTTGCGATCCATGCCTCGCCACGGTAGCCTGCGCATCCCGCCCTGGGGGAAACGGCGGTTCGCCGTTTCCTCCGACTCAGTACTCAGAACCTAGAGCTCAGAACTATCTCAACAACACGATCTTCCGCGTCTCCACTCCCGCCGCGGCCTGCACCCGGCAGAAGTAGACGCCGGGGGCGACATCGGTTCCCTCTTCGTCCTTCCCGTTCCAGTTTGCACGATAACGCCCGGGAGCCATGTCCCGATTCACGAGCGTAACGAGTCTCCGCCCGGAGGCATCGTAGATCGAGAGCGTCACCCGGCCCCGGGTGGGAATGTCGTACTCGACGCACGTCTCTGAACCGAAAGGGTTGGGCCGGGTTTCGCCCAGCGCCAGGGCGGACGGCAAGGAGGAGGCCTCCGCTTCGGGGGCGGCCGTCGGCGGCGCGACCCGAATGACGTACTCGGCGTTTCTCCCGTTGTTGCTCCAGAGGGCCAAGCCGTGCCACGCGGTCGTGTCCGCCATGTGCACCAGCGTCTCCGATTCTCCCGGTCCGGCCTCGTCGGCCAGCTGGTCCGCCGAGTATCGGTCGTGGCAGCAGCCCGGGAAGAGATCGGGGGTGAAGAGGGCCATTCCCAGATCCGCCTCTCCCGTGGGATCCAGTTCAATCTCGTACGCGTAATCCTTCTCGAGCATGATGCAGCAGATCTGTACGACGTGGGCGCTTTGCCAGGAGTACACGCCGAACTCGGATTCCACCTCCGGGGTCGGGAACAGACAGTCGAAGGGGGCCGTCCACTCGATGGCGTACTTCCCGCTCTCTCCCCAGGTTTCGAGGAACACCATTCCGTAGGACGTGTTGCGCTCCTGCCCGACGATGAACTCCACCGCATTCTCCGGGGTGCCGGTCCCGCACCACAGGCCCCCCGAGTCCCACAGGGTGAGATGGAAATCCGGGTTCTCCGGCATCCGGACGCCTACGATCTCCCACTCGACGCCGCACGGTGCGCGAGGCGAGGTGATTAAGAAAGACGTGGAATCACGCGTGCTGCTGATTCGAACGTCTTCGAGGAGAAGGAGGCACTCAGGGTACAGAGCATGCGCCAGAGCGGAGTAGTCGTTGATTCTGCCGTGGCCGTGGCGTTCGTCGAATCCCACCGGATCTTCGCTGAGGCTCCCGGTCTCGTCGTCCGCCGTCGATTGAATGATCCACCGAACGCCTTCGTTCGTGAGACCGGGATTCGCCCCGAGGAGGAGGGAGGCGAGGCCGGAAACGTGGGGCGCCGCCATGGAGGTCCCGTCGCGCCACACATAGCTGTCTCCCGGGTAGGTACTGTAGATGGCTTCCCCCGGGGCCACCACGTCCAAGAGCAACCCGTAGTTCGAGAAGTAGGCTCGGCGGTCCCAGCCGTCGGTGGCGCCGACGGCGATCACGTTCCAATAGCTGGCCGGATAGAACGGGATGTCCGTATCGTCGTTGCCCATCGCCGCGACCACGACACAGCCCGAGGCATGTGCGAAGTCGATGCTCTGCCGGATCATGGCGTTGGGTTGGTAGCTCCCGAGGCTGAGGTTGATAACCCGGGCGCCTTTCACCGCGGCGTAGGTGATGGCCTTGGCGATCCAGCTGCTCTCGCCGCCCGCATTAGCGTCCAGCGCCTTGAGCGGCATCAGGTGCCGGTAGGTCCAACACTGCCCGGCGACGCCCCTGTCGTTGTTCGGCTCGGCGCCCGCAATGCCCGCCACGTGCGTTCCGTGCCCGTGGTCGTCGTTCGAGTTGGGGCTGTCGGCAACCCAGTTCCAGCCCTGATAGTCGTCCACGTAGCCGTTCCCGTCGTCGTCTATCCCATTGCCGTCGATTTCATCGAAGTTGATCCAGATGCGGGACCAGAGATCCTCGTGGTCCAGATCGATTCCCGTATCGACAATGGCCGTGAGCACCCCTTCCTGTTGGAGCCACCATCCTTCGGGCGCGTTCTTGTCCGCGTCCGGCCATCCTCCGTTCCAGAGATTGTTCTCGAATCCCCACTGGTTCAGAAACCCGGGATCGTTCGGGTAAATGCCGCCCCAGCGGTCTTTGCCGCAGGTCTCGAACCGGCAATCCAGTTCCGCAAACTCGACCTCGGGATCGGCGGCGTACGTTGCGACGAGAACGGAGTCCGCAACGGGATCCAGGGTGCCGAAGAGGTAGGTCCGGCCCATGCCCAGAGAATCGTACAGGGCCGAGTCGGGCGGGGCCATCTCGTCGGGCCGGACGAATAGACTCTCCGCCCACACGACCTTGTAGTCCGCGTTCAGACTGTCAATGGATGGGATGCCGGTGACGACGAACGAATCCGGGATTGTGATCACCACATCGTTGGCGAATTGAATCCCGAACCGATCGTCTGCGCACTGCCCGGCGGCTGTCTGGGTGAATGCCAGCAATCCCATCAAGACCAGTAGAGCAATATTTCCGGAAACAAATGTCGTGCGACAATTGGACATCACTGCCTCCACGCGTTTCGCCCGCCAAAAAAGAGAGTTCGGTCGTTCAGAAGCACCGTTCACAGACGAACCCATCAGATCGAAGTCGGCTACACGGATGGGACTAGATCTGTTTCTGACGTTACTTCATATATTCTAACACAACCGAGGGCCCGTTGCAAGGACGACCTTCCAGCCGTTCGTAGTTTTACGTCCTCACGGTTCCCTCCCATTCCCCGATTGTCACGGTTCCGTGAAGGAACTATGATTCTCCCGGCGTGCGCGACGCGCCGATGTGCGGCGGCTGTCCCGGGGAATCGGGTTGGGGGCGCGTACGGTTGGCATCTCGGAACTCGGGATCCCGGAAACGTCCACTGCTTCAATGGCGGGGTTTTCGATGGATCACTTCATGCAAGCGGCACTGGACGCGGCGAAGCGGAGCCTGTCCGAGGGTGGGATTCCGATCGGATCCGTTCTCGTTTGCGGCGGCGAGATCATCGGAGTCGGATACAACCGGCGAGTGCAGGAACAGAGCCCGGTGCTCCATGCCGAGATCGATGCTCTGAGACAGGCGGGCCGGCAGCCCGCGCGCGTCTACCGGGAGTCGATCCTCTACACGACACTGTCGCCCTGTTCGATGTGCTCGGGAGCCATTCTGCTCTACGGGATTCCGAACGTGGTGATCGGCGAGAACCGGACGTACCGAGGTGAAGAGGATCTTCTTGGGGAAAGAGGAGTCCACGTCGAGGTCATCGACAGCCGGGAGTGCTACGATCTTCTTCAGCAGTTCATTCGCGCACATCCGGAGCTATGGAACGAAGACATCGGCCGGTCGTAGGGGGCGCGGGCATTGTCCCGCCTCCTGTCCATCCTGCTCATTCTCCCGGCTTCTCCCCGGCGCGCAACGCTCTCAGTATTTCCGCCGCGTTGGCGTTTTCCGGATCCAGCCGGAGAGACCGTTCGTAGTTGTGGATGGCCTGATCGGTAAAGCCCGCCTCCATGTAGGCTTCGCCGAGGCTGTCGTAGCCGTTGGCATAGTCGGGGAAGGTGGTGACGTTCAACGTGAAGATGTCGATGGCGTCCCGGGTCCGTCCGACACTCAGCATCTCATATCCGAGGTCGTTCAGAAGAGCCTCGCCGATCTCGAGGGGATGTTCCTGTCTGAGCTCTCGATACCGCTCCGCCATCCTGTCGAATCCGTCCGTCCACAGGGTCTTTGTGATCACCATGGCGTAGTAGGCGTTGGCCTCGGATGTCCGGCGTCGGAGATTGAGATCGATGGCCCTCTCGTACGTCTCCCAGGCTTTCGCCTCCTGCCCCTCTCGGAGGTAGGCCGCACCCAGTGAGTAGAGGATGAGGGGCATGTCGGGAAATTCCTCGGCGGCGATGCGCAGGACCTCTGTGCTTGCCTCGTCCTTCCCGGCCTCCCGGAGCTCGCCCGAGACCATCTGGAGTTCGTCCACATCGATATAGTACACATCGGGATCGCCCGCCTTTGCCTGCCGGTAGGACTCCAGGGCGGATTCGAGGCCACGGGTCTCGATGTCATCCGCCAGGTTCCGGGCCAGCGACTCCCGGAAGTCGTGGAGTCCCGCGTTCTCATCCTGGCGCGCCAGTTTCCCCGAGCTGAGGAGAGAAACCGCCAGTTCAAGCACGCGGTCTCTTCCCTCGGCCGTATCCTCCTCGGTCCGGATCTGCCGGATATCCGGGGGAACCCCGATGCCCTCCCAGCAAAATCCCGTATGATCCAGAAAGAGCTTGTAGGAGACCGAGAAGCCCCATCCGTTCGGCAGGCGGTCGCGGTACATGTCGGCGAAACACCCGGAGCTGAAATCTCCGATGACGGTGACATGTGGAAGCACCCTCATCGCCAGAGCGAAATTCTCCGCCGCACTGATTGACGTCCGATCCATGAGGAGGATCACGGGTTTCGTGAACCGGGTCGGGCCGCCGGGTTCCACGTACCAGTACCTCGGTGGCGTGAAATCGCCGTACCCGGGGCCGTTTCGGATCTGTGTCGTCATGTAGAGCCTTTTCCGATCGGCAAAACGGTCCGCGATGAGCTTCCCGACCCGGTCGTCTCCGCCGCCGTTTCTCCGAACGTCCACGATCATGCCTCGCGCGTTCTTGAGCTCGTCGATGATCCGATCGATGGCCTTGCCGCTTGCTTCGATGTCTCCGAAACCTCTGAAATGGAAGTAGCCGATGTCATCGGCCGCCCATCCGAACGCGAAGACCCCTTCTCCGATCTCCTCCAGCGCTTTCCCGAAATAGCCGTCGGGCGCCGGTCTTTGTGACAGGTATTCCCGGAAGGCCCCACCCCCCCGGTCCCCGAACATCTCGCCCAGGTATCCGGCATCGAAAAAGCGTTCCGGGTCCTGCGATGTCAGCATGACATGGTTGTCGTTCAGATGTCCCAGCATGCTCGACATGATGGAAAACAGCTCGTCGTCGGTGGTTTCGGAGGTCACCTGCGGCCGGTAGACGTGATAGAGGGCCCGCCAGTCGACGGGTTTTACGTCGAAGAGGGCATAGTTTGCGTCGTAGGCGTTCCAGAGCGTTTCGAAGTTCTTCTCGGGGTCGTTCGCTTCCTGCGCGTGCGCGGGCCAGACGATCCGCGTGGTCAAGATCAGAAGCCCCAGCGAGTATCCGAATCCTCTCATGTGCTGCCTCCTTGCATCGATCTCATCCGCGGCAGCAAACGACCGCAGCCGCCCGGCCGCAGCGGCTCTCGTGTTGAAAGCATTCTCGACCCGCTCGGGTTCTCCGTGCGGCACCGGATCGGTGACTTCAGTATGCATATGTACGCTGACTTCCGCTACTTTGTTTCTCCGCAGATATCCGGTGCGATCCTCCCCTGCGGATAGGCCGCCCTCGCCGGTTGACGCGGGGGGGCGCCTGCGCTATACTATAGGTAGGAATAGGGCATTGGAGTCAACCCCTAGAGGTGACGAGCCATGTCTATGCGCAGAGGTATCGTTGTAGCTTGTTTGCTGGTTCTTGCGGCGACTCCCGTGTACGGCCTTACGGTTGCGGACGTCGTCGAGATGACCGAGGCCGGTCTGGGGGATGAAGTCATCATCAACCAGATTCGGGCGACCCACTCGTGGTTCGACCTCACGGTGGATGAGATCATCGCCCTCAGCAACGCCGGCGTGAGCGACGCCGTGTTGTCGACCATGATTGCCACGGCCTTCGATGAGACGTCCTACGGAACGTACGACGCCTACGACTACGATTCGTACGACTACGATTCGTACGAGTACGACGACAACTACAGCAACACCCGCTATGTGGTCGTCGAAGACGAGCCGGACGTTCACACGTACCTTCATCTGGGCGTCGGGTATCACAGCTACCCGTGGAGCTATGTCTGGTGGGATTACTGGTCGCCCTCGTGGGACTACTATTGGTACGCCGGCGATTTCTGCCGCCCCTGGTGGAGCGTGCACTACCGACCGTGGCACCATCGTTCTTACTGCTGGCACCCCTATGACTGGTGCGGAACGTATACCTGGTGGGATCGGGACCATTGTGACCGTGTCTGCCACGTGGGCTCGGGAAGAAGCCAGGTGCGGTGGAAATCGGCCACGCCCGCTCTTCCCGTGACGCTGGCCGGTTCGAAGACACGGATGAAGGCCATTCGGGACGCCGACCGGGGACGGACCGAATCGGTCCTGGCGCGGTTGGAGCCGACGCGGAAAAAATCTACCACGTCTCGCAATCTGCTCGCATCGAAAGGATACCGGACCTCCGGAGGTTCCGTGCCGGCGGCGGTGACGAAAGGTTCCAAGACTCGAGCGTCGCAGGCGGCCTCCGTCCACGCTCTCGGCAAGCGAAAGACCTCCACGGTCGGCCCGCGCGTCGATTCCCGTTCGCTCTCGAACAAGAAGCGGACAGCGCCCGCCCATCGGGGGTCCAGCATCAGCAAGAGCAAGGTCATCCGGTCGCGCGACAAGACCTCTTCCAGCGCCCATCGGCCCGCAAAGACGTGGGGCAGCAGCAAGAAGAAATCCTCCGGCTCTTCGAGCAAGGCGACCAAATCCAGCGTGCGGTCGAAATCCGGCTCGAACAAATCCTCACCGGCACGGAGCAGCCGGTCGGGTTCGAAGTCGGGCTCGAAATCTTCGAGCGGTTCGTCCAAGGGCTCGAAGAAGAAGCGGTAGATAGCCATACAGTGGAAGGAACGAGGGGAAGGCCCACGGGCCTTCCCCTTTTTCCTTGAGGCATAGGTCCTACAGGACGAGTGGAAACCGGACAGGCCGCCGTCCGGCTTGGCGGGAACCGCAGACCGCCTTAGATTGTATCGGGTTCAGAGCAGGCCGCCGGCCCTGCACAGGAATCCCCAAAAGGGCCTCTTGCGCTCACTCCCGGATTCGGTGTAGTCTGACGGATCATTCTGTGTAGGTTGTCCTTCTCGTCGGAGGGTGCCCGATGCGGGCGCTTCGCACTGTTCTTCTTCTCTGTTTGTCCGCCGCTTTCCTTCCGGCGGTGGTGTCCGCGTCCGACAAGGGAGCGGAAGTTCTCGTCTCCGCCGAGAACCGGGTGGTCGTTCGTCTCGAATTCCGGGCGCCGGAGATCGAAGAAGTCGTGCTGGACGGGCAGGTGTTTCACCGGCCTCGTATGGAGAACTGCGTTCCGCTGATCGATCCCGGTCATCCCGAGGTTCCGGCGAGAGGCGTTCTTGTGGGGATCCCCTTCGGCGTGGAGCCCCGTGTGCGGTTGCTGGATGTCCGGCGCGGGGGAGAGCTCGGGCCGCTTCGAATCGTGCCTGCACCCACATACGAACCCTCCCGGGGCGAGGAGATCGATAGGCTGGTGCCCCGCTACGATCCGGATGCATCGATCTACGGTCGCGGGGCGATGTTCCCCGAGGAATGGGTGGAGGCGGGTTGGGACGGGACTCTTCGATTTCAACGGGTTCTCCAGGTCTCCGTGTTTCCCTTGAAGTGGAACCCCGCCGGGGGCGGTGAATGGGCGGACCGGGTGACGTTCGAGGTGTCCTGGGATAACGCCGCCGATCTCAAGGGGCTCGGGTCTCCGCCGGTCGAGCCGCTGTGGGAAGGCACATATAGAAGGGCCGTCGTCAATGCGGAGGGCGCGCGCCGGTGGCGACAGTGTCCGGCGCCGGCACCCGCGATGAAACGTACGGTCCAGCGGACCGACGAGTTCAAGCTCATCGTCACCGAAACGGGCCTCTACGAGGTCCGGTACGAGGATCTCGACGGGCTGGCGGGCTCCATCCCCAATGACGAGTTCGGGATCTACCGGAAAGTCTACTCGGACAGCGGGAGCGTTCCCTGGGAAGAAGCGTTCACGCCTATCCACCTGGTGGATGCGGACGGGGACGGCAACTTCGGTGCGGGCGACCGGTTCTACTTCTGGGCCGAGAATTTCCAGGACGCCTACGTTGTGTATGGTTTCGAGGACCGGTATGCGCAGGAGAACGTGTACTGGTTCGGCACGGGACCGGCGGGAGGAACCCGCATGGACAGCCTCGAGACCTGGGAGGGAGCCGCGGCCGGAACGCTGGAAACGTTTCCGGAAGTCCTGCATTTTGAGATCGATGCCTACTACGAGGATGAGCCGAACGGTCCCGACTACGATGGGCTGCCGCCCCAGAGAGACGCGGAACAGTGGTTCTGGACGTGGTACAACGAACACGAGGGCATGGTCGGGATTCAGGTCCACGACCAGGACCCGGCGACGCTCTTCGGTCTCCGCTCCCGGTTTGTCGGCGGGAATGATGGGACGCACTACATCACCCCGACACTTCTGAACGGCGCGTCTCAGTACTACGAGATGGACGAATTCCACTTCTTCGATTACTCCGAGTACATTTTCGACTCCGGGCAGGTTCTCCCGAACACGGTGCTGCTCGACGGCGCGAACTACTTCCTCTACGAGGGGTACCGCGAAACGGGCGGCCAAACGCTACAGAGGACGGGAGCGTTTCTGGATTGGGTGGAGCTCACCTACGATCGGCGGCTCACGGCTCGGGACGACTATCTCGTCTTCAATTCGGGGCAGACCACGGGAGCCGCCGCGCTTCTCGTGGAGGGCTTTACGGATCCTTCGATTCTGCTCTTCGACATCACGGATCCCGGCGAGGTGCGGAGACGGATGTTGCCCTCCGGGGCGGTGGAGGAGGACGGGGGAACCTACAGGTTGACCTTCGCCGACAGTCTCGGCGCCAAGAGCGCCGGGGCGGCGCGGTGGGTGGCCGTGGCGAACGGTGGCGCCAGGCGTTTCTCCGAGGATCGGGTACTGAGGGACGAACCCTCATCGCTCCACAGTTCCGAGGGTGACTATGTGGTGATCGCGCACCCTCTCTTTCTCGATGGAATCGCGCCGCTCGTCGCCCACCGGGAGAGTCAGGGGTTCCAGGTGCAGGTGGCCGACGTCCACGACGTGTACGATGAGTTCAATGGTGGAATGAAGGACCCGGTTGCGATCAAACGGTACCTCCGGTGGGGATTCGATCACTGGACGAAGAAACCCCAGTTCGTTCTGCTGGTGGGAGACGCCAGCGAGGACCACCGCGGAATCTACGTCGAGAGTGGTCCCGATTTCGTGCCCACCGTGAGCACGATTGCCTACTCCGAGCTGGCGGCAATTGACAACTGGTTCGTTCGGCTGGACGACGACTCCTACCTTCTGGATCTCTACCTGGGACGCCTGTCTGTCGGTTCCGAGGCGGAGCTGGAAACGGTCGTCGACAAGATCCTGGCGTACGAGCAGTTCTCTCCTGACGACGCGTGGCGCGGCCGGGTGGTGTTGTTGAGCGACGATTTGTGCTCGAGCGTGGAGTACTCGTGTATGCGGGGCGGGGACCTGGAGTTTGAGAGCGCCACGCGCGACGCGGCGGCCATCGCGCGGGCGAGCCCGGGCGGTGCTCCGGACGTCGTGGAGATCCACCTCAGCGAATACACCGGGTATACGTACGAGGACGGCTATCACGGGCCGTGCTACGGGGGTACCGTCACGCAGTTCAAGTCCTGCCTCTGGGAGTCCGTGTACGCCAACGTGACGCCGCTGCTGTTTGAGAATCTCAACGAGGGGGCGATGCTCTTCACCTTCCAGGGGCACGGAAACCGGAAGACCGTATTCGATGAGTTCGTGATCCTGGACACCTCCGTCATGATATCCATGTGGCGGTCGGATGTGACCGACTTCTCCTCGAATTCGGAAAAACCGTACATCGTGCACGGGTTCGGATGCCACTTCGCGGATTTCGACGAGGTGGAGGAGGAAGACGACATCACGCAGGAGTCCATCCTCGAGAAGATGCTGTTCCTTCCGAACAAGGGCGCCGTGGCGGTCCTCGGGAGTACGGCGCTGGAAGCGGCCAATACGAACGCGGAGTACGAGCGGCAGCTCTATCGCGCCTTCTTCGACAGTCCCCCGACGGCGGCGAAGGATGGGGGAGACCGCGCCCGGTGGCTCCTGGGCGAAGTCCAGGCAACGTCCATCGCCTACCTTGCGGCGAACCCCGTCTACGACGGGCCGTTTCTCTCGCGATACGTGCTTCTCGGAGATCCGGCCCTGAGGATCGACGCGCTGCCGCCGTCGATGCGCGCGACCATCGACGGAGTGGTGGCGGAGGATGGGGGCGTCATCACCGCCGGCGACAGCGCGGTCGTGATCATTCGCGTGGAGGTCGGCGACGAGGTGGCCGTCGACAGTACGTCCATCTCCGTCGGCATTCAGGAGTCCGACGGCGTGGTGAACCTGACGGCGGGCGAGGATTTCCGGGTGGTGCGGGACAGCACGGTGACGGGCGGGCGCGTGTACGTGATCGAGTACGCCCATGAGATTCAGTTCGCCGACTACGATTTGGTCTTCGGCGCCCAAGATCGGAACGGCCGGGCGGTGTCCTTCACCCTCAGAGTCCGCTTTGCGTTCGAGGTCTGGTTCGACGGCCGGGTGGCGATGGATGGAAGCCGGGTCATGCCGGGCGCCCAGGGCGTGGCGGAGGTGACCTTCCCGAGGAAGGTGGAAGAGAGCGAACTGTCGGTCAAACTGTCGGGAGCCGCTGGAGATCAGGTTCTTCCGGCGGTGAAAGAGCCTCTCAACGATACCGGAACCGGCTGGCGCGTGTCCTTTTCTCTGGAGGGTGTGAATCCCGGCGTGTACGACCTCGTCTTCGTCTTTGGAACCACCGAACGGGTCATGATGTCGTTCGAGATCGCGGACCGGCTCCGAATCGATGCCGCGGCCGCCTACCCGACTCCCTTCGAGGAAGAAACCGCCTTCACGTTTGTTCTTTCGCGATCGGCCGAGACCACGCTTCGCGTGTTCACGGTGGCCGGCCGCCGCATCCGCACCCTCGAGCACAACGGTTCGGTCGATTTCAACCACGTGTCGTGGGACGGCCGGGACCAGGAGGGCGACGAGATCGCCAACGGCGTCTATCTCTATCAGATTACGGCGAAGAGCGGGGACGAGGTCGCGAAGTCGGACATCCTCAGAGTCGTCAAGATGAAATAGCCCGGACTATTCAGGAATCCCTGTCGTGAGGCCCCACTCAGAACTCAGAACGTAGAACTTAGAACTCAGAACTGATACCCCACCCACGCGCTCACCACGTTGGTCGCCGTGTTGTCCTCGGGATTCCGGTGTTTCTCGGGCGAGAAGAGACCGGTCAGATCGAACCGCAGGCCGTCTGCGAGCATGAGTTCCGCAAGTAAGCTCAGATCCAGGTACCAGTAGTCCGATTCCAGCGCGCCGTCTGGAAACTCATACCTTCGGTGCCCGACCCGGGCCGAGACGTCGCACCAGAACCTCGGCAGCGGCATGTAGTCCGTGGTCACTTCAATGAGAGCCTCGCGATAGCTCTCCTGGAAATAGACCCACTCCTCTTCGACCGCTGCCGTGTCTTCCACGTGGGAAACGTCGTAGAGCTCCACTCCGGGCAGAATCTTGAGGTCCCATCGATCGGTCAAATGGACGGCCGGGCCGATCCGGGCCGTATACGTGCGGGCGTTCCGGTAGATCGGGTCGACGGATTCGTACCACTCGGCCCGGACGTCGAGTGCGGATTCGAGACCGACTCTGTCCGAGATCGACCAGTCCAGCAGCACGTCGCTCTCCGCCCTCAGGAAGTTGCTCCGAGGGCTTCCGGCCGGGTAGCGGCGCCACTCCAGACGCCCGCTCCCCCCGATCAGGGTAGCCGGGCTCGACATCCAGAATACCTCGCCCGAGACTTCCTCGGACACGTACCCGATCAATGAAGAATCGGGCGCGAACAGGTTTCGGTGCGAGACCTCGACGTCGAGCGTCCGGGCGAGGATGTCTCCGATCCTGAGGGAAAGGCTCGCGTCGTTCAGGTAGCTGTCATAGAAGTAGGCCGTTCTCTCCGAGTAGCCGATGCCGTAGACGCGGTCGGTCAGCCGCAGTTCCGCCGACGAGTTGAGGTCTCGCCGGTACTGAACCCGCGCCTCGCCCTGGACGTGATCGTTCGAGTAGGAGAGCGAAGACCCGGAGCGGTACCGTCGTCCGCCCAACGTGCCCCTCCAGGACCACGGCCCCGCGGACAGAGCGCTGCTCTCGATCTCGGCGCGGGCCTGCCAGTAGTCCTCACCGAGGAAGAACTCGGCCTGTCCCTCGACCGGCGAGTCGCCGGTCGAGGGCGGGCGATAGCCGAGGATCAGCCGGAGGCTGCCCTCGCTGAAGGTATTCGTCGTGTCCTGGTCAATGAGCTCGTAGCTGTGGGAGAAGTAATCGTATCCCAGGCGGATTTCGGGCGTCCAGCCTGAGGGCCGGGCACAGAGGGGATGAGGCGCCGAGACCAGCAGCGCCGGAAGAAGGAAGATTCCCAACGCGCGAACGCTCACTACGTGTACCTTCTCTCGAGGAAACGGGAATCGGCGGGGCTCCGGATTCCGGGCCCCGCCGCGCCCCTCCTCTCCAGGATCGCTTCTCAGAAGTCCCCGGAGCCGATTCTCTGCCTCGCAGCGTTCACCAGCTTCGCGGCGGCACGCGTCTGCGTCAGCGCGGTGTCCGTCCGGTCGTCGTTGAATGAATCCCAGGCCTCGCCCTGCAGCGCGACCGCATCATCCAGCAGCCGGATCGCCTGCGGATCTTCGCCCATACGGATCCTGTCCCCATACGTCTCAATCAGATCGTCCGTGTGAAGAAGCATTCTCTCGGCCTCGGTCGCGGGCTCCGTCTCCGACAGTCTCAGGGCGAGGCGCGCCAGGGTTCGCGCCCGGAGCGTCAGCCTGCGGGCGAAGTCGAGGTTTCCCTGTTCTTCATTCAGGCGCGCCTGCTCCTGAACGGCCTGCGCGCGGTCCAGGACGGCGGCCGACCCGGGCTCGTCGGCGTCACGCACCGCTTCGGCGACATCGTCCATGATCTCATCGGTCCGGTCCAGATCCTTGCCGAGTCTTTCCCGGGACACCGCCTGTCCTCCCACCGCCTTGATCACTTTCTTGATCAGGGCGGACGTCTGGTCCATCAGCTTGTACGCCAGGAGCACCTCGCCGCGGCTCTCGGCGGCAAGCGCCCGGTGGAAAGTGTCGACGGCCATGTCCAGCATGCGGGCGGTTTTCTCGTCCACCTGTTCCAGTCGCACCCGGCGCCGGAGCAACTCGAGGGACTCCCGGTTCTGTTCGATGAAGCGCCGTGTCCACCGGTGCCGCTGTTCCAGACGCTGCTGTTCCGCCGCAATGGTCCGGATCCGGTCCAGGGCCTGGGCGGAGAACTTGTAGGAGGTGTCGTACCGGCGATGCTCAAAGGCGTCCCGGGAGTGGTCGATCCACTGCTCGACGCTCCGAATGGCGTTGCCGATCTGGACGTCGGTGGCGGCCACTCCGGACGCGGCATCCATCAGCCTGGCGTAGGCCTCTTCGGCCTGTTCGAGCTGGCGTTCGGCCTGTTCCCTGGAGACGGCCCGGGCGTCGCTTGCCGCAACGATGGTTCCCATCACCAGAATCGACACGACCAGGCAGGCCGCTCCCCGGCTCCGCCTCCGCTTCGGTTCCGAGTATCCAAGCAACCGTTTCACTTTCGTCGCTTCCTCTCTTGGGCGTGATCTCATTATCCTGATCCAGGGTTCCGGGCTTCTTCTCTCTAACGAGAACAAACTGAAGCAGGATCCGGGCCACATTCGGGCCCCTTGGAGCGTTCTCTCGACATCCTCTATCCGGTTGTACTACAACACGGTAAGGGTCTTGCACCGAGAGCGAAATCTGCCGATGTCCCGGATTCCCCAGGCATCTCGAACCACCCGGGACACTCTACTGCACCCCACGGTACGATTGACCCGATCCTCAGCCGACCTGCTTCGGATTTGTGAAATCTGTGGCTCGCCCTTGCTCCGCTTAGACGATGCCGAACTTCTCCATCCTCGAATACAGTCTCCGCCGCGTCATTCCCAGAAGTCGGGCGGCCTCCGCCTTGTTGCCGCCCGTTTGCCGGAGAGCGGTCCGGATGAGGTCCGCCTCCATCTCTTCGATGACGATGCCTTCGGGCGGGATCCGTGTGATCGACCCGGTCTGGGGCGGATCCCCCGGAACGATCCCCAACGACAGATCCCCGGCGGTGATGGAGGTTCCGGTCGAGAGAATGGCCGCCCGCTCGATCGTGTTCTCCAGCTCCCGCACGTTGCCCGGCCAGTCGTACGCCTGGAGAATCCGCATCGCTTCGGGCTCGATGCTCTGCGGCCTTCCTCTCTTTCTCAAGAAGTGCTCGGCCAGTGGAGGGATATCCGCCGGTCTCTCCCGAAGGGGGGGGACGTGAATCGGAAACACGCTCAGCCGATAGAAGAAATCTTCCCGAAGCCGGTTCTCCTGCATGGCCTGCTTGATGTCCCGGTTTGTTGCGGAGAGCACGCGGGCGCGAAGCGGGATCGGCTCGTTTCCGCCCAGGCGAGCGAAGGTCCGATCCTGAAGAACCCGAAGGAGCTTCACCTGTACGGGGAGACTGATGTCCGCCACTTCGTCCAGGAACAGGGTTCCGGAACCGGCGATTTCGAGCCTGCCCAGCCGCTTCTGCGTTGCCCCGGTGAACGCCCCGCGCTCATGGCCGAACAGCTCACTTTCGAGAAGCGTCTCGGGAAACGCCGAGCAGTTGACCGGGATGAAAGGCTCCCGAGCCCTGGGACTCTGAAAGTGAATCTCCCGGGCGATGAGTTCCTTACCCACACCGCTCTCGCCCGTGATCAGTACGGAGGTGTCTTCTCCGGCCACCTTCTCGATCAGATCTCGCACGCGCCCGAAATCGTCCGACGGCCCCACGAGTTCAACCCGCCCCCCGGTCACGTCTTCCTTGAGCTGGGTATTTTCCAATCGGAGAGTCTGCCGTTCGAGGATCTTCCCGATCATGAGGGTCAGCTCGTCGACATCAAACGGTTTGATAAGATAATCGTACGCTCCGGCCTTCATGGCCTCAACCGCCGTCTGTGCCGACGCGTAGGCCGTCATCAACACCACCTCGGTAGAGGGAGTACGGTCCTTGGCGAATCGGAGGATCTCCAGTCCATCGGGCGGACCCATTCGAAGATCCGTGATGACGACGTCATACTCGACGTGCCGGAGGATCTCCACGGCCTCCCGGCTGTCTACCGTCCACCGGACGCGGTGGCCAAGATCCTCCAGTTCACCGGCCACCAGCCGGCACATTTTCTCTTCGTCGTCGATCACCAGCATTCTCGCCATGAGCCGCTCCTCCCTAAGAGGCTCCCCTTCGCCCCTTCGCACTTCCGCCTTCCCCGTCCGGGATCACCACACTGACCACCGTGCCCCGTCCGGGCCGCGATTTGACGGAAACCGTCCCCCCATGTTCTTCGGCAATTTGCCGGACGATGGAAAGCCCGAGGCCGCTGCCGTCGGGGCGGGTCGTGTAGAACGGTTCGAGGATGCGCTTCTGTTGCCGGGGAGGAATGCCCTCGCCGTCGTCCTCCACCCTCCAGAGCGTATGGCCCGAGCGTCCCGATCCGCTCGGCTCCACGGTCACCGTCACTCTCCGGGCGCCTGCCCCGGCGGCGTTCTGGATGAGATTGAACAGGATCTGTTTGAAGCGGGCTCGGTCGATCCAGACGGTACTCGGGCCCGACACGCGTCTTTCCAGTTCCATGTCGCCCGACTCGGACCGTCGGAATTCCGCCAAGACCTCGTCGACGAGACCCTCCGGCGACGTGGCCTGGAGCTCGGCCGGCCGGCCCTTTGCGTAGTTGAGGTAGCGCTCCACGATCCCGTCGAGTCGATCCGCCTCCGAGAGAATGTAATCGACCATCTCCTCCTGTCGGGGTTCGGCCGAAGCCCGACGAAGTCGCTGCGCGGAGATCTTGATGATCCCCAGGGGATTCCGGATCTCGTGCGCCACCTGGGAGACCATCCGTCCCAGCGTGGCCAGCTTGTCCTGGCGGATCAGGACACGCCGAGTGCGTTCGCTCGACATCCAGAGCCGCAGGAATAGAATGGCGGCCAGGAGCAGAACGACGGCCACGCCCACCGTGACCGACGCCAGCGTCCGCTTCCAGGTCTTCAGAAGGTCGAAGAAATCGACGTCCGCTTCCACGACCAGCAGCGCCGACCACTCGCCGAAATCCCTCAGGACGGGGGCCAGCCCTCGCTTCAGATACGTGTCGCGCACCCGCGTCGTGGGGGAATACGCGTGCCCCGTTTCCAGGGCCGCCTGGATGGCCCCGGCGTCGGTCTCCAGGTACGGGTACGGGTCGCCCACGAGATAGGTCTCGCCGCTGTCGAACATCAGGCGGAACTCTTCGTCCAGCAGAAGAATCTCGTCAACGCCGAAGCTGGCGGTGAACTCCTTAAGTCGATCGGCGAGAATGAGGTCGATGTAATCCAGGTTGAGAAAGGTGGAATCCCCCGCGGACTCGATCAGGCTTTCCCCGTCGATCAGGAGGGCGGCCGCCTGGGCCGTGGATTGAAGCCGCATGCCCAGGGAGCGATCCAGTCGCTCTGCGAATTGCCGGTACAACCAGATGTTGCTTGCCGAGACCGCAACGATTACGACAAGCACGAAGGCGAGGAAGTAGAGAAGGCTGCGATCGAATCGACGAGACATAAGATCAGAGAATCTCCGAACGGGATGAAAAACCGAATCCCTGAGAGCCGCGGGCTTCACACCGTCGCAATCGCCTCCCATTGTGGCATCTGTGCTGCTCCGGAGTCAACGACTCTCGCATAAGGACGGGGGAGGTTCGGGTGGGGCGGGGGTGCGGAATTCCTCCGCACCCCCGAAGGGTAGGCGGGGGTCTCGATCAGTCTGCGATTTCCTCATCAAACTGCGGGCACTCCATTCCCCATACAGCCTGGAAATACCCGTGCTGCCCGCGGCCGCGCGGCTCCTTCCAGCGCCCGCGAAACGTACCCTGGACCTCGTGATTCTCGTCGTAGCAGTGCCCGCGCATCCAACCGTGCCTGCCTTCGCCAGCGGACGCCACGCCGGCCTCGAAGGTACCGCGAAGGAGCCCGAGGAAGTTCCCGTTCCTATCGATGTACTTGCCGACCATGACGTTCCGCCCGTCGGCGTCATAGCCCCACATCCCCTGAACGTGGCCCGCCAGGTCGCCGTCCTCGTCGATCCAGCCGCCGCGGAACTCGCCCCAGTCGAACCCCCGGCGATACCACTCGCCCCGCGTGAACCCGATCCGGCAGAAGCCGGGCTCGCGCAGCTTCCCGACAAAATGAATGGCATTCCCGCTGTCGTCCACCGTGATGAGCGTGTCGATGCTTGCGAGTTCCTCCATGGCGAAGGTGCGCGTGAAGGGTCCGGTCTGGAACGTGAACTGGTTCACGACGGCTTCGCCCGTAATCAGTGTCTCCGGGTC
Organism: uncultured bacterium; assembly: GCA_964610505.1. Classification (GTDB taxonomy): domain Bacteria; phylum Arandabacterota; class Arandabacteria; order JAGLYR01; family JAGLYR01; genus CAZSXU01. Next base: position 52,346 of record CAZSXU010000021.1, read on the forward strand.
CAGGATCATGAGTGCCACCCCGTCGAGGTGGTCGTAAGTGTAGGACGTCCATTCCACGAGGCGACGGTCCTCGCGCGGCCGGTGGATGTAGTCGCCGGCGTCGAACAGGATCGCCTTCCGCACGACCATCGCTCCGGTGATGACATTCGCCGATCCGCTCCAGTCGAGTGGCGAATCACCTTCCCGTTCGAGATGTCCCCAGGTGATCCGCAGACAGTAGACGTCCGTCTGCAGCCGGTTGCGCATGCGGACGACCTCCGGGTCCTCGGCGATTTCGTCGTCGACTTGTTCCTCTATGTCGTCGGTGTAGTCGTCGAGGATCTTCGTATCGCCGAACGCGATCGGTTCGTCGGTGGTTTCATAGCCGCCGAAAATCAGATTGAGCTCCGCCGGCGCCTCGGGGAGACTCTCGTTGTCGGCCGTCTCGTCCGATCCGGAGATCAGGTTGCAGCCTGTAAGTGAGAGACTCAATCCGACGAGGCCCACCAGCATCCAACTGAGAGTCGTGCGCTCCATGGTTCCTCATCCTCCTTCTGCCGGGGACGCGTGGCCCGTCCGGCGGTTTGAGATGGACGGCGTGTTTCGAGTGAATCCTGTGTTCGGACGCTGCACTCGACATAGGCAAGCGGCGTGCCAGAGATCTTACGGAGATCGACGCGGGTCCGCGAATGCATTGCCGGACAAAGGGATTCGGGGTATCGGGTGATGAGATTCGCCGGGGATTGCGGGCCGGACAGGGAGGGGGCATGCACGGTATGGTACGGTCGGTGGGGCCGTGGTGTACCGTCTCGAACGCAGCCCGGGGAACGCCGGATGTATCCGGTGATCTCAGCCGGTGGTTCTCTCGGGCGCCCAGGCTACCATCGCGCCCGGGTATGCCGGTAGTACCCGCCCACGCAGTGTTCACCCTCCGGACCCAGATCCCAGACGTGAATCGTGTTGGCCTCGGGGGGCCATTTGTCGCAGGGCCCGAAGCTGCGGACCACCGGGAGATTTTTCGTGAACCGGTCGTGGGTAAGATCCATGTGGTCCATGACGTAGCGGACCCCTTGTTCGTGCAGATACCGGCACACGGGTTCCCGGCCCGTCGAGACCCGCTCGAAGTACTCCCGACTGTTCACGACTCCGTCCAGGTTGATCACCCGGTGGTTTGAAAAGTAGCCGAACTGGCCCGCGTTCCACGCGGCGAGGACGTAGTCCTCCGGCACGTTGTCTCGAACCCAGAGGGCGGCATGGTGCCGGATGTAATCGAGACTGTGGGGAGCGAGCGGCGCCGTGGTCTGAGTGATGTAGCGAATGCCGCCCGCGAAAACCGCGAAGAGGCAAAGGAGGAGAGGGGCATAGGGCAGGATCCCCCGAGCCCGGCGCCCGCGAAGGACCTCGCACGCGAAGTCGATTGCGAGAGCGAAAGAGAATATCCAGAAAATCTTCACGGGGGAGAAGTACCGGGCGTTGAAGAACCGTACGGGCGAGAGCACAACGGCCGCCATGAACAGGACGGAACCCGCCAACAACAGGATTTCGGCCTGGAAGAGGGATTTCATATCACCATAGCCGGTGTTTTTTCGGAGCTGCCGGAGACTCACCCCCAGCATGACGAGGGCGAACAGGAGTCGCGTGGCGCCGGCGGGATCGGCCAGACTCGGTACGAGCCACGGGTAACTGTTTCTCAGCGCTCGTGCGGCTCTTGTAACCAGGGAGAACTCGGGATCGGGAAACAGGTTCGAGGTCTTGGCCAGACCCGATATTGGAATGAGCGTGTCTCCCCAGCCATGATTCGCCGCGAGTTGAACAGCCAGACCGAGACCGCCGAGCAGCAATGAGGCAACCCAGGGGACCCAGCGGCCCCTCAGGAATTCCTTGCGATTCGGTGATGCAAGGACCGCGGCCGTCAGGCAGGAGACGTAGAGGAGGACACAGATCACTACCGAATCCACGCGGCCCCACGTCGTCAGAACGAGGGGCAGGACCAGCCTGACCGGGGACGGTTGGGCTCCGGTGTTCAGCCTCTGGAGGAACCGGAGGGTCTCGAAGAGCGCCCACCAGAAGCAGAAGAAGTGGACGGAAGTCTCCATACCGTTGCCGTTGAAGAAGGGCGGCAGGCTCAGGGCGAACCACAGAACGCCCAGAACGAGCGCGAAGCGAGGTCGTTTCAAATCTTCGCCGATTTGCCTGATGAAGACGTACGAAAGGGAGTTGAACAGGAAGCACAGCCCCACGGCCAGGGTGAGGAACGTATCCTTGCTTGTGATGACGTGGGCCAGCAAGTAGAGAACGAGGTGCCAGAGAAACTGAAATCCGTTGGTGGGGTTGACGCCGTCGAAAGTCGGGAAGCCGGCGGTCCTGTGGTTCCATGCGGTTTGGAGATAGTAGTAGGTGTCGTCGATGGTCAGCGTGGTCGCCAGGTACTCCGTTCCCCTGAAGAGAACGGGCAGACCGGCGATCAGCTGAACCAGAGCGAGCGTCAGAAACGCCAGAGCGTAGTGTCGGCCAAGGTGATCGCGCATAAAGGTATAGGTGGACCGTTAGGTGGACCGTTCGGTATGGGGAGTGGCAAACCCGTGAGGACGATAGTTCAGCGCCGGAACCGTGGTCAAGGCCTTTCGTCGCTCCTCGGCCGGAGAGTCGGGGGACAATTCACGAGCGGCGGGGCCGGCCGCCTCGACGGGTTTCGACTGAGTCCGGGAATGGCGTGGCCTGCCTTACGCATGAGCTCCCGGCTCTCGGATCGCCAGCGGTCGAAGGGCGGATCCATAGAGCAATGGAGCAGAGTGTATTTCTCTACGATGCTTCTTTCCAGAATCTATTGCTCTATTGATCGATTGCTCCACTGCTCTGCCTGGATGACGCCTGGCTCCGGGTACCTGAGCGGTTGCGGTACCCGGAGCCAGGCGTCATCCAGGCTAGGCCCTCGCGCGCTCCAATGGACGGTTGTGCGCGTCCACGGTGACGATCTTGAGAACATGGTCCCTGCAGACCTTCTCGTCCAGGTAGGATGAGGACAGGATGATCAACAGATCGCCCCTGTAGGCCAGGCGGGCGGCGGCGCCGTTGACGCAGATCACGCCCGAACCCCGAGCGCCCTCGATCGCGTAGGTCTCGAACCTTTCTCCGTTGCTCAGATTGGCGACCATCACCTGCTCGAAGGGGACGATGTCCGCGGCCTCCAGGAGGTCGGCGTCAATGGTGATGCTACCCTCGTAGTTGAGGTCGCATTCGGTAACGGTCGCGCGGTGGATTTTCGACTTGCACATCTTGCGCAACGCCATCTCACGTCCCTCGACGGAAGCGAAGCCGAGTCACCCGGGACACTCCGCCCACAGGGTAGGAGCCGCGAGAGGGAAAGTCAAGCCCTACCGCGCGCTTCCGGTTACGTCGAGGATGTGCGGCGGATTTGCTTGACAGAAGGGCCCGCTTGCCACATTATGGTAATGGCGAGTGTAGAGTCCGCAGATTTCTCTGCGAGGGTTTGTCGCTTTCTCAGCCGGGCTGTCGGCGGGGAGAACCGAACCCGGGCTCTGTGCTCGTTTTTGCGTGTGGGGACGGATGCGCCGCCGGTAGGCGGAGGCTGCGCGCTGGCGCAGGTCGGGCGCAGGCCGGGTCGAGCTCGGGTGATGGAGGCACCGTTCCTCCTGACGGAATCGCTCACGGAGAGGTTCGATCGATGCTGTTCAAAACGCTGGACAAGGGGGAATTCCAGGCTCTGGTGGGGATCCTCTTCGACTCCCATGAGGTGATCGGCCCGAAGCAGGTCGGGATCGACAAGGACGGGAAGCCGATTCATCATTATCTCCCGGTTCGGTCCGCCGACGAAATCGATCTCGAATATGAGACGACGGCGTACTCGGCGAAGGGGTATTTCCTCCCCTTCAAGGAGACGCTGTCCGAATACGATTTCGACGATGAAGGGTGGCGGCAGGAGATTCACTATGAGGCCCGGCCGCGGGCCATCATCGGCCTCCACTCCTGTGACATTCATGCGTTGCTGAAGCTGGATAAGGTGTTCATCAAGGACTACTACCCCAGTCCGTACTACATCTCCCGCCGCAAGAACACGTTTCTCGTGGGGATTGACCACGAGGCGTGTGAGGGGGGGTTCTGCCGCTCGCTCGGTACGGACACCGTCGACCGCGGGTTCGACCTCTTCCTGACGGATCTTGGGGACCGCTACTTCGTGGCCGTGGGCTCTGACCGGGGATTCACCGCGCTTCAGCAGGTCAAGACGAAGGACATCGTGGAGGAGGACAGCCAGGCCTATCTGAACGCGCGGAAGCGCATCGCGCGCAGCTTCAAGACGGACGTCAGCGTGCACAACCTGCCCAACGTACTGGATATCGAATTCGAATCCGACGTATGGAAGAAGTGGGGCAAGAAGTGTATGAGCTGCGGGAGCTGTGCCATGGTCTGCCCCACCTGCTACTGCTACGGCGTGACGGAGGAGATGTCCATGGACTTCACGCGGGGCGCCAAGGTCAAGCAACTCTACTCCTGTAACCTCTTAGATTTCGCCCTGGTGGCCGGCGGACACAACTTCCGGCCCGACAAAGAAACCCGGCTGAAATATCGCTACTATCACCAGCACCGGGGGTTCGTGGAGAGCTACGAAGAACCCAAGTGCGTGGGCTGCAACCGGTGCGGCCGGGCCTGCCTGGCGGGGATCAACCCTCCGGACGTGATCCGGGATCTGCAAGCGGAGGATCGAGCATGAGTACTCTTTTCCCTTCCTATGACATTCATCACGAAGTCGACATGCAGCAGCCTCTGGATTTCAACCGGAGGAGCCGACTGAAGGACGTCGACCGGACGTTCCAGGCCGAAATCATGAACGTGATCCGGTTGACGGACATGGAGAAGCTGTTCCAGATCCGGATTCTGGACGAAACCGAGAGAGAACGGTTTACCTTCCTCCCGGGCCAGTTCGTGATGGTGGAAGTGCCCGCCTACGGGGAGATTCCCATCTCGATTTCCAGTTCTCCGATTTCAAAGGGATTCATCGAACTCTGCATTCGGAAGGCGGGACTCGTGACGAACGTTCTCCACAACGCCCGCCGCGGGGCGCGAATCGGAATCCGGGGTCCCTTCGGCACGCATTTCCCGATGGAGAAAATGAAGGGGCAGGACGTGCTCCTCATCGCCGGTGGGTTGGGGCTGGCCCCGCTGAGGGCGCCCATCGCCCACGTCATCGAGAACCGGGGCGACTTCCGGGACGTGCACATCCTCTACGGGACGAAGGACCCCAGCCAGCTCCTGTTCGACTACCAGTACGAAGAGTGGCGCCGCATCGACGATCTCCACATGCGGGTAATCGTGGAGGAACCGGACGAAACATGGACCGGCCCCGTGGGGTTGATCACGAAGCTGCTGGAGGATGTCGAGGTGCCCCCGCGGCAGAGCTGGGCGATCGTGTGCGGTCCTCCGGTGATGTTCAAGTTCGTCTGCGGGCAGCTCAGCCGGATGGGCATGCCGATGCAACGGATGTTCGTTTCTCTCGAGCGGCGAATGCACTGCGGAATGGGGAAGTGCTGCCGCTGCAATATCGGATCGACCTTCACGTGTCTGGACGGACCGGTGTTCGACTACTGGACCGTCATGAATCTCAAAGAGGCCATTTAGAAGAGGCGCAAGATGAAGTATCTGGGGATCGAAGCGAAAAAACCTCGGGTGGGGGTTTTTGATTTCACCGGGTGCGAAGGATGCCAACTGCAGCTGGCGAACAAGGAGGAGACGCTCGCCCCGTTCCTTGCCGCGATCGAGGTCGTGAACTTCCGAGAGGTCTCCTCGGTGAAAGGTGCCAACTTCGAGATTGCCCTCGTGGAGGGGGCCGTCACGCGGGAAGACGAGGTGGAGCGGCTCCGGCGGATCCGGGACCAGGCGACGCTCGTCGTCGCCCTCGGGAGCTGCGCGTGTTTCGGCGGGGTGAACCGCCTCAAGAATGCGTACAATCTCGACCAGGCCAACCGAGACGTCTACGGGGACAAGCCGAAGGCCACGCTCCCGACGCGCGCGGTCAAGGAAGTCATCGACGTCGACATGGAAATCCCGGGTTGCCCGGTGCGCAAGAACGAGGTGGAGCGGATTGTCCAACACCTGGTCTGGAATCTTCCGTACTCGTTCCCCGTCTACCCGGTGTGCCTGGAATGCAAACAGCGGTACTCGGTCTGCCTGTTCGAGAAGGGGCAGCTGTGCCTGGGGCCGATCACGCGGGGGGGCTGCGATGCTCCCTGTCCGGCGAGCGGTCTGGGGTGCTGGGGCTGCCGGGGGCCGGCGGAAGCCCCCAACTACGAAGAGTTCTTCGCGATGGCCGAGAGCCGGGGATTCAGCAAGGAAGAGATCGCCGAAAGGCTCGATTTCTTCGGAGGCTTCGAGGGAGTGCTATGAAAGTCAATCTGAATGTTGACGTTCACCACCTGACTCGCGTGGAAGGACACGGGAACATCGTCGTTCGCGTTGAGGACGGTGAGGTCAAGGAAGCGCGCTGGGATATCGTGGAGACCCCGAGGTACTTTGAGGTCATGCTTCAGGGAAAACACTACACCTCGGCGGGTATCCTGACCTCCCGCATTTGCGGCATCTGTTCCATCGGTCACTGTCTGGCCAGCGTGCGGGCTTCCGAAGCCGCCCTCGGGGTCGAGATCCCGGACGCGGCGGCCCGGCTGCGGCTCCTGGCCAAACACGGCGAGACGCTCCAGAGCCATTTTCTCCACCTGTTCTTCCTCGTCGCCCCGGATTTCGTCGGCCAGCCCAGCGTCCTCCCCCTCCTGGAGACGAACCCCGAGGTTGTGGGAATCGCGTGCAGGCTGAAGGGTCTGGCGAATCGGACCTGCGATCTGGTGGCCGGGCGCACGACGCATCCCACGGCGATCCAGGTCGGGGGCGTGAGCCGGATGCCGAGCACAGACGAGTTGCTGTCGCTTCGGGATGCGATGGCCCGGAGCGTCGATGACCTGAATGCGAGCGTGGAGTTGTTCAAGACCTTCGAGATTCCCGACTTTGTGCGGGAGACCGAGTTCGTATCCCTCAAGGGCGAGACGGAGTATCCCTGGATCGGCGGACGCCTGGTTTCGACCGATGGGGTGGAGAAAGCGGAAGACGAGTACCTGGCGATGACCAACGAGTACGTGGACGACAACAACACCTCCAAATGGGCCAAGCTGTCGAGGGAGTCGCTCGCCGTTGGAGCGCTTGCGCGCCTCAACAACAACGCCGAGTTCCTGTGCCCCGAGGCGAAGGAAGTCGCCGCCATTCTGGGTCTATCTCCGGTCTGTCACAATCCTTTCATGAACAACGTGGCGCAACTTGTCGAGTGCGTTCACTGTGTCCACGACTCGATCCGGTTGATCGATGAGCTGGTCGCCGCAGACACTCAGGAGACGATGATCCCCGTGGAATCGCGGGCGGGCGAAGGAGTCGGTGCGGTTGAGGTTCCGCGGGGAATCCTGTATCATCACTATCAGTACGACGACCGGGGGCGCATCGTCCGGGCGAATTGCGTGATTCCGACCACCCAGAACAACGCCAACATTCACCACGACATGCGTAGTCTGGCCAGGCGGTTCTCGGGGGAAGGAATGACCGACGAGAAGCTCGAGTTGCTCTGCTCCATGTTGGTGCGCGCGTACGATCCCTGCATTTCATGCTCGGTGCACTAGGCGGACCCCGTCGGCACCCGGACCGCCGCGGCCGGAGGTCATGCATGGAGCGACCGAGATCTCCAACCTTTCGCCAGGGTTTGGAAAATGCATGAAGGGGCCATTGCGCGCAACATCATCGAAACGCTGGAGCGCCTGATCGCCGAGGACAAGATCCCCGGCAAAGTCAAGACGATCAACCTGAGGGTCGGTCGGCTCATGGCCGTGATCCCCGAGAACCTCGATTTCCTGTTCGACATCATGGCGAGAGACACGGCCCTGGAGGGAGCGAAGATCACTATCCGGACGGTCCCGATTCGCGCCCGGTGTGGGGTGTGCGGCGCCGATTTCGAGATCTCGGAGGTTTACTTCCTGTGCCCGAAGTGCCACTCGCGGAAGGTGGACGTTTTGAGCGGAAGAGAACTGGAGATTGAAGACGTGGAGGTGACGTGAATGCAACCGCCAAGGGACGGGCGGCGAATCAGCCTCGCCACGGGAATCCTGAAGGCCAACGACCGGATGGCCGAGGAGAACCGAAAGCGGTTCGATGAGGCGGGAGTCCGTGTGATCGACGTGATGGGAGGGCCGGGAGCGGGAAAGACGGCTCTCTTGGAGGCGACGATTCCGCGCCTCAAGGGGGAAGCTCGCGTCGGCGTCGTGGTGGGAGACGTTGCGACCACACGGGACGCGGAACGAATTGCCGTGTTCGACGTACCCGTGGTACAGATCACGACCGAATCGTTCGGCGGCGCGTGTCACCTGGAGGCCAGCACGGTCCGGCAGGCGCTCGACGGCGTGGATCTGTCGGAGATCGACCTGCTCCTTGTCGAGAACGTGGGCAACCTCGTGTGCCCGTCCCACTTCGACGTGGGGCATCATGCCCGGATCGTTCTCCTGTCCGTTACGGAGGGCGAGGACAAACCGCTGAAGTACCCTCTCGCGTTTCAAGTGTCCGATGCCGCCGTGGTGAGCAAGATCGACCTGGTGTCGCATCTCGGGGTCGATATGGAGTCGCTGCGTTCGAACATCGAACGGGCCAACCCCAAGGCCGTGCGGCTGGAGCTTTCGTCGCGAAGCGGGGAGGGCTTGGACGCGTGGTTGGACTGGCTGAGGGAGCGTCTTAACCGGTAGCCCGCCCGGCCGGGTGGCGAAGCCGGCGGGAAGAGAAGGTGTGCGACGGCTCTTCCCGCGCTCGGGCGGGTTTGTTCGACGGGATTCTGCTCAGAAGGGTGTCTGCATGAACGTTCAGAGAATCATCGTGACCGGCGCCTCCGGCTTCATCGGGCGGAATCTGCTGGAAGCCGTGAAGGATCGGTACCGCATCTACGGGATCGGGCGCCGAACCCAGAAACAGTCCGGTGCCCCGGTTCATCCGAACATCACCTGGTTCCAGGTGGACATCGCCGAGAAGGAACCGCTCCAGGCCGTGTTCCGGCAGATCGAGGAGGAGGGTGGGGCGGACGTCCTCGTGCATCTGGCCGTCCACTACGATTTCACCGGGGAAGAGCACCCCTTCTACCAGCGGACCAACGTGGACGGTCTGCGTCACGTCCTGGAGCTCTCCAAGAACCTGGAACTTCGCCGGTTCATTTTCGCCAGCTCCGTGGCGGCCTGCGATTATCCGTCGGACGGGGATGTCCTGAACGAGCTGAGTGCTCCGGACGGCCGGCATGTGTATGCCCGTACGAAGCGCATCGGTGAGGAAATGCTGCGCGAGTGCGCAGACACGGTGCCGTCCTGCATCGTGCGGTTCGCCGCCCTGTTCTCCGACTGGTGCGAGTATGGCCCCATGTTCATGTTCTTGAAAACATGGCTCTCCGACTCATGGCATTCGAACATTCTGGGCGGGAGGGGTGAATCGGCGGTGCCGTACATGCACATCCTCGACGCGGTTTCCCTTCTGCGTAAGCTGATCAAGGATCCCGACGCCCCGGTGAATGCCGAAGTGTTCGTTGCCAGTACCGAGGGCGCTACGACGCACAAGGAGTTGTTCGACGCGGCCACCGCGGCCTACTTCGGCCAGCGGAAGCAACCGAAGTTCATACCGAAGATCCTGTGTCGGTCCGGCACCTGGATTCGCGACGTGATGGGGCGAATCTCGGGCAACCGCCCGTTTGAGCGCCCCTGGATGTGTGCCCACATGGACCGGCAGCTGACGGTGGAGAACACGCGAACGCGCCAGCGCCTCGGGTGGCATCCAAGGAACCGTCTGGAGATCCTGCGCAGGATGCCGTTTCTGATCGAGAACCTGAAGAGTGACCCGCTGGAGTGGCATCGCCTGAACTTCGCCATGCTGAAGGAGGTGCGCGAGCACCCGAACCTGGTCGTCCACCGGCTTCTGGAGGCGCATCACGAGGAGATCGAAAGCGTCTTTCATGAGCGCATCATGAGTCCGGAGGGGCGCAAGAGAATCTTCGTGGACTACCAGCGCGTGAGTCAGGAGGAGAGGCAGTGGTACCTTCGTCTGGCGCTTCGGAGTCTGATGAGCTCCGTCCGGACGCGCGATAAGGGTGTGTTCAAGAGCTACTGCCGTGAGCTGGCCCAGAGGCGGGTGCAGGAGGGTTTCAGCTGCCAAGAAGTCTGCGACGCGCTTCGGGCCATCGACCAGATCACCCTGCAGATGCTTGCAAAGGACCCGGCTGCGAAAGACCTAGAACAGGACTTGTATGATCAGGTCACCATGACGGTCAACTTCGGACTCGATCAGGTGCAGGAAGTGTTCGAGGAGAGCCTGAGAACGGAGAATCAGACAAGAGAAGTAGACAATAGAGAATAGATTTCGGAAAAAGGCATTGTAGAAACCCGGCCTGTGCTCCGCCCCCGTTTCATCTTTCCCTTTCGATGGCCGCAAGATCGATGTTCTCCACTCTCCGTTTTCGCCTTTCACATTTCTGTAGTTTCGCTCCCGGCCCGCGGATGAAGTGTTTCGGCTTTCGGCTCTCGGCTTTCGGTTCTCTGCCGTCTGGGCGTTGCGCTCCGGGGAGCGCTCGGCGTCACTCCTCCACGGCAAGAAGGGGGGATTCGAATCGGCGAATAGGGGGGGGTACCTCGCGGCGTTGGAAGATCCCTTGCCGTGTTGTCGTTCCGGCGAACCCTCCCCGTCGCCGGCCCGGGGTGTGGGGTGTCAACTCTCAACTTTCAACTCTCGACTCTCTGCAGTACGGGGCTTGACAGGAGGGCGATTGTCGATTATAGTTCGATACATGTCGAATAATCGGAATAATCGTCTCGACCGGCTGGCCGGAATGTTCAGAGCTCTCTCGAATCCGAACCGCCTTCGAATCTTCTTACGTCTGGCCGCGGGCTGCGAAACGGCCGAGGCCTGCTGTGCCGACGGGGACGTATGCGCCTGCGTCGGGGATCTGGGGCGGGATCTGGGCATCGTCCCCTCGACCGTCTCTCACCACATTCGGGAGCTACATCAGGCCGGTCTCATTCGAATGGAGAGGCGGGGTCAGACTGTGGAATGCCGTGCGGATCCCGAGGCGCTGCGGGTCCTGGAGGCTCTTTTCGGGAGCGCAACGTCCGGCGGTTCCTCGGAACAAGAGGATTAAGACCCTTTCCCCGCGACCCTGTAAGGAGAACGTGTGATGGATCATTCGTCCAAGGGGGGTCCGCCCTGCTGTTCCCCGCCGGAGGGTTGCGGGCGGGAGAAGTCGTGCTGCGCTACCCCGGTGAAGCGGGCGACCGGCGGAGAGACCCGGGCAGACTTCCCGTGGACCCGGGGACAGGTATCCACGCCGGTCGGCGCCGTTGCAAGGGCGTCCACGGTTTTCAGGATGGCCGATCGATGGGGGGCATGGAAGGCGAGGTGGGGCATCGGGCGCATGCGGTACGGCGTGAATCCGGGTCTGTACGCCGTGGGGGACCCAACGCCCGAGTCGCCCGTGTTCGTCTCCGCCAACTACAAGATGAGTTTCGACCGGTTGCGTTGCGAACTCGGTGGACGAGACGGATGGATCCTGGTTCTGGACACCCGGGGCATCAACGTCTGGTGCGCGGCCGGCAAGGGAACCTTCGGAACAGAAGAGATTGTCCATCGCGCCTCGCTCACACGCGTGGCCGAGGTGGTCTCTCACCGGACCCTCATTCTCCCGCAGCTGGGCGCGCCGGGAGTCAGCGCGCACGAGGTTCGCCGGGCGACCGGATTTCGCGTCGTCTACGGTCCCGTTCGAGCCAAGGATCTGCCGGCTTTCCTGGACGCCGGGATGAAAGCCACGACCGAGATGCGGCGCGTTCGATTCACGTTTGCCGACCGGATGGTCCTGGTTCCGCTGGAAATCTTCATGTACGGCAAGTACGCCCTACCGGTTGCCCTGGGCCTGTTTCTGCTCTCGGGTCTGGACTCGAGCGGGTACTCGACGGCTCGTGCGCTCTCGGTCGGGTCCCGTTCGGCCGCCCTTTTTCTCGGCGCGTACGTCTGCGCCGCGGTCTTGACGCCCGCCCTGCTTCCCTGGCTGCCGGGTCGCTCGTTCTCGGCGAAGGGAGCCTGGTTGGGCGGCGCCATGGTTCTTGGCGCGGGCGCGTGGATCGGGTTCCGCGGCGGTTGGTTCGACGGCGCGCTTGCGGCCGCCGCATGGGCGTTTCTCGTTCCCGCAGTGGCGAGTTTCCTGGCCATGAACTTCACGGGAGCCTCGACCTACACGTCGCTCTCGGGGGTCCGGCGGGAGATGAAGGTGGCCGTCCCCATCCAGATGGTTCTGGCTGCGGCGGGCGTGGCGCTGTGGATCACCGGGCGGTTTGTATAGGGAGAGATGCGATGGCGGAGCTGAAGTACCTGACCGATGTTGTCACGCTGGCGCTGGACGTCGAGAAGTGTACGGGGTGCGGGATGTGCGCCGCCGTTTGCCCGCACGGCGTTTTTGGGATCGACCGGAAGGCGCGCATTCTCGACCGTGATGCGTGCATGGAATGCGGCGCGTGCGAGCGAAACTGTCCGGCCGATGCGATCTCGGTGAACGCCGGAGTGGGGTGCGCCTCGGCGGTGATCACGGGAATGCTTCGCGGCACCGAACCCACCTGTGATTGCGGCGACGCGAAAGATTCCGGATGTTGCTGAGACGGCTGAGATCGAGAAGCGGAGAAGCCGAGAAGCAGACCGAAACGGAGTTGGCATGGTGTGTTCTATGATGCCGTTTTCCGGATCTGCTTCTCTGTTTCTCCGCTTCTCCGTTTCTCTCGGCACTCCGTATTTCTGGGACTGTTCCGTCCCAGAAATACGGAGTGCCGAAGGGGGGAGTCGAACCCCCACGGGGTTGAACCCCACTGCGCCCTGAACGCAGCGCGTCTACCAGTTCCACCACTTCGGCACACCAGGAAGATAGGGCATCGGCGGGCCGGATGTCAACTTGGATTTGTTTCCGGAATTCCTCCCCCCCTCGCCGCCGTTGTGGTAGAATCCGAATTTGCTGTTTGAGCAGGATGACCGCGACACGAAGGAGCTGCACTGGACATGCCTGATCGAAGCGAACAAACGCTCAACCAGGTCCGGGAGATTCTCGAGTCCGACCGGGGCACGCTGGACGAGATTCTGCTGAGGCAGATGATCGAGAGCGTCGTCCGAATGCACCGGGATCCGCTGCCGACCCTGGATCTCAAAATCATGAACCGTGCCCTTCGGGAAATCCGCTATGCTTTCAGCGTATTCCGGAACTACCCCGACCGCCGCAAGGTGGCCATCTTCGGGTCGGCGCGGACGGCGGAGACGGACCCCTACTATACGCTGACCGTCGATTTCGCCCATCGCCTGGCGGAGGCGGGATACATGGTCATCACGGGGGCGGCCGAGGGGATCATGAGGGCGGGCAACGAGGGCGCCGGGCGGGAGCACAGCTTCGGGGTCAACATCCTGCTGCCCTTTGAACAAGAGGCGAACCCCGTGATCGCGGACGATCCGAAACTGATGGTGTTCAAGTATTTCTTCACGAGAAAACTGGCGTTCGTCAAGGAAGCCGACGCCGTAACGCTGCTTCCCGGCGGTTTCGGAACTCATGACGAGGGATTCGAGACGCTGACGCTCTTGCAGACCGGAAAGAACAAACCCCATCCCGTCGTCCTGCTGGATCTGCCCGGGGAGAACTACTGGCGGCGCTGGGCCGTGTTCGTCCAGGGTCAGCTGCTTCGCAGGGGCTACATTTCTCCCGACGATCTGGCTCTCTTCAGGATCGTAGATTCGCCCGAGGCGGCCGTGGAGGAGATCGAGACTTTCTACTCCAACTACCATTCATCCCGATTCGTGGGCGATCTGTTCGCGATTCGAATGAAGCACCCGGTTTCGGACACGGTGCTGGGCGAGATCCGGCGGGATTTCGGGGACTTGCTCAAGAGCGGGACCTTTGAACAGCGGGGCCGCCTGGAGGGGGAGGAACGCGCTCCGGACCTGGAGAACCTGACCCGCCTGGTCTTTCACTACCACCGCCGAGGTGCCGGGCGACTTCGCCGGCTCATCGACCGGATCAACACCTAGCCCGGCTCATACCGGTGAGACACGCGGCCCGGCCGGGATTCGGGCGAGAGCCGCGGAGAAAAAAGGGGATGCCTCTCGACGAGGCATCCCCTCTCATTGCGGATCAGGATCGAATTACGGACAAGGGTCGGTGAAAGGATCGCAGTTGGCCGGATTGGATTCCTTCATGGAGCCGCAGCAGTCCTTGTAGTGCGTCGAGAACGCCGCGAAATCCGACCCATCGATGGTTCCCCACGTAGGCACCGTCAGAATGAAATCGGCGCATTCCTCAAGGCTTCCGCCGGTGCCGGACGTGTAGGCGGTCGAGAAGGCGCCGAAATCGGGACCTCTGACGTCACCGTCAGCCACCATGTCCATGGTGTTCATCACCACTTCGCCGGGGTCGATGATCGTGCCCTGGGGAAGCGTCACCCACACCTCGACCGGGCAGCACATGGACGGCGCGCAATCGGTACCGAGATCCACACGAATCGTCATCTCGCCGTCGATGTTGGTCGCCGCATCGATGCAATACACGCTGTACTCGCCCTCACAGCCCGCGCAATCACCCGATGCTCCGCCGCCCAAACCGGGATACGCGGAATGAGGATTCACCGCAAAACTGAAGTCCGCGGAGGGGATCGGCGGAGAGACCGGATCGTAGTTTTCGTTCACGACGGTCACGATCAAATCCACGTACCTCTCGGTGCTGCCCTGGGTGAGGGCGTCGTGAGCGTACGGGCACGTGTTGATCATGTCGTCCGTCACCGTACATTTGGTAGGATCGGGTGTGCGAGCAAACGAAGTCGGCGCCATCACCAGCGCGGCGCACATCACAAGAGTTATCGTCAACAGCAAGTGACGCATTGAATACCTCCTCTCGAAGTCAGATTGCCAGGTAAGAGAACGGCCTCAGTGAGACTCCCTCGTCACCCCCTTTCGATCCTCCTCCGCACTAGATTCTCGAGCAAGGACGCACATGAATGTTCGCAATCATACCCACCCGCCGCGGTGTAAAATGAGCCAAGACCGCGACAATTGACATATACATTTTTACCATATTTCGTCCCATAATGCAAGTTGAATCTTATCGACGCCGAAGAACGGCGGGTTCACGATGTGTGAATCCGTCCGCCCGCCGCCTCCCCGGAACCCTCCAGAGCCCTAGGGGAAGCCCCCTAGGTGTTCTTTCGGCAGATTTCCCGATTTCTGAATTCCCTTGTTTCAACCCTCGCGTTTTGATACGGTGCACCCTGAGAACGGCCCGGCGGCCCCGACCCTCCGGCACGCGGGTCCGGCGGGCGCTTCGGCCAGACGTGTCCGGAGTTCCCGCCTTTGTGGGGATGGGGTTCAATGGCGGCCAAGAAGGAGACGGCGGCTGATCACAAGATGGTCAGCTCCAACCGCAAGGCGAGACGCGATTACCACGTTCTCGAAACCATCGAGGCGGGTCTGGTCCTGACGGGAGCCGAGGTCAAATCGGTGCGGGCGGGCAGAGTCAATCTCAAGGACAGCTATGCGCGAATCGAAGGCGGGGAGGTTTTCCTCTACCACATGCATATCTCCCACTACCCGCAGGCAACCGGACCCCAGGGGGATCCGGACCGCACAAGAAAACTGCTGCTCGGTGCGTCAGAAATACGAAGGCTCGTGGGAAAAATCTCCGAGAAAGGTCTGACGCTCGTCCCGCTGGACGTTCACTTCGCGGGCCCCTGGGCCAAAGTCCGGCTGGCACTGGCCCGGGGCAAGAGGACGTATGACAAGCGGCGGGATATGGCGGAGCGGGACGCCCGGCGCGAGATGGAACGGGCCCGCCGCAGGGACTACTGAGATGGTCATGACGGGGCGTTGCAGAGGCATCGGTTGGGTCGCAGTGGCCATTTTCCTGGTCACAGGGCTTGGGGTTTCGAGTTCCTGGAGCGAGAACATTCGCGTGATCTATACGGACGGGAGAGATCCGGAATGGATCCCGGTCTGGACGGTCGATGACGCCCGCTATCTCTCCATCAACGACGCCGGCCGGATCTTCGGCGCCACGAAGCAGTGGCATTCCGAGAGCAAGCAGATGGTGATCCGGCACGCCGGGACGCAGGCGACGCTCACACTGGAGAGTCCCGTGGTTCTCCTGGGGGAAGAGGCCTACCAACTGCCTTTCCCGATTCGCCTTCGCATGGGCGTGCTGCAGGTGCCCCTCGAACTGGTCACGAAAGCCCTGCCCAGGCTGGGCCGGCTGTTGACGAAGTGGGATCCCGGGAATCACACGCTCCGGGTGGGGGACGCCGAGCGCAATGTGGGGTGCATTCGCTTCAAGCGGTTGCCCCGCGGACTTCGCACCTCATTGACGCTGGCCGAGGGGCTCCCCTACCGGCTGGATCCGGAGGCCGTCGGGGGATTCAAACTCACGCTGGAAGGGGCGAAGGGAGACGCCGGGCGGCTCTCCAGATCTTTCGGCTCGGGTGTCGTCAAACGGGTGTCGGCCACGCAGCTCGACCGGGGGATGGAAGTGCTCTTTGTCCCCGCGGAGGACGGCCTTCAGGCCCGCGTAATCACGCGAAGAGATCCGGATCGCGTCGTGGTCGATATCACCGCACCGGAGGGCCTGGACCTACCCGAGCCGCCCCTCAAGAAGCGCTGGATGCTGTCGCCGGACGAAGTCCTCGGACGGGATCAAGACGGGTGGAGACTGGATCTCGTCGTCATCGATCCGGGACATGGAGGCATCGACGGCGGAGCAGAGGGGGTTTCCGGTCTGACGGAGAAGAGCGTGGTTCTGGACGTCGCCCGACGGCTGGAGATGTTGCTCGAGGATCGAAAGGGGATCGAGGCCGTTCTCACTCGGGAGGCCGACACCTTCATGCCGCTTCGCTCGCGCACCGAAATGGCCAACGCGCTGGACGCCGATCTGTTCGTCAGCATTCACTGCAACGCCTCCCGGGTGTCCTCCGTGAGGGGCTGCGAGGTGTACTTCCAGTCTCTCGAGATGGGGGAAGAAGAGCAGTTGGTCGCGGAGTTCGAAAACGCCGTACTCTCTCTGGAGGAAGAAACCGAGATCTCGCCCGAGGGTGACTTGCCCTTCATCCTGTGGGACATGGCGCAAAGCGCGTTCATGGAGGAGAGCAGCAACCTGGCCGAGTCCGTCCAGGAGGGGTTCGAGCGCTTTCTCAGAATTCCCAATCGGGGCGTCAAGCAGGCGAATTTCGTCGTTCTTCGCGGCGCCCACATGCCGTCGGTTCTGGTCGAGGGTGCGTTCCTCAGCAACGAGTCGGAAGAGGTACTCCTCAGCAGCGGAGACTTCCGGCAGGCTCTGGCCGAGGGGATTTTCGACGGGATCGAACGCTACGCTGAACGGTACCGCACCGGGCGGTAGGAAGGACGGGCGTGGAGAGGGACCGTCAGAGCCGTTGGCTGTGGATCGTCGTGGTCGCCGTGGTTCTTGCGGGTGCGGCGACCGTGGCGATCGTCGGGCACCTTCGGGAGCGGGGCCGGCAGCCCGAGATGGTCGAGGAGCGCGTTGGCGGGCGGGTTTCGGAGGGCGTCGAGACCAAGTCCATGGCTCTCTTCTTCGCTGCGGCCGACGGCGAGTCGTGGATCCGTGAAACTCGCGAGATCATTGCAGGCGGAGGCGTGGGAGCCGAGGCGAGGCGAGTGGTCGAAGCGCTCGCGCGAGGCCCGCTCCTGGATGGCGTGCCCACACTGCCGCCCGAGACCACGGTTGAGAACGCGTTTCTGGATTCGGAGGGCCGGCTGTACCTGAATCTGGGCCGTGAACTCCGGGCGTTCCACGGGGGAGGGACCACGGGAGAACGGCTCACGATCCGTTCCATCGTCCTGACCCTCGGCGCCAATTTCCCGGACGTCACCTCGGTCCGGTTTCTCGAAGAAGGTCATCCTCTGGAAACGCTCGCCGGCCATCTGGACCTGTCCCACCCTCTTTGGGTGGACGACTGGCGGT
>CAZSXU010000022.1:0-69696 GCA_964610505.1 uncultured bacterium
AGTACATGTCCGTGAAAGCCCGGCCGTGTGTCAGGACCTGGTGAATGTGCCAGGGTACAACGATCGCCGCAAAGATCAGGATTCCCAGAATCGCGCTTCCAGGCGCCAGGACTCTCCACATCCGGGAGAAAGCGAAGAACACGCCCAGCGCCACAAGGAGCGGCAGCACCACGGGTCCCTTTATCATGACCAGGCATCCGAGAGAGGCAGCCAGTGGATAGAACCAGCGCCCGTCCCGCCTCATCCTCCAGAACAGGATCACGGAGAGGACATACAGGAAGACCACCTCGGGCTCGCACTCGGCGGTTCGTCCGCAGTGCTCGTGGACGAATTGAGTGGAGGAGAGCAGAATGACCGCGCCCAGAAGGCCGGTGGAGGGTGAGAAGAGCATTCGGCCCAGCAGCATCGTGAGGATCACCGCACCCGTTGCGAAGAGAGCGGAGGAGAAGCGTGCTCCGAACTCGTTTACCCCGAGGACCCGCATCGAGAGCGCCATCGCCCAGATCTTGGCCGGAGGTTTCTCCAGGAAGGGCTCGCCCCCGTACCGTACGGTCAGATAGTCGCCGGTCTCGATCATCTCTCTGGCGGATTCCGCGTACCGGGCTTCGTCGCCGTTTCGGTAGCTGCAGGCGCCGAGGTTCCAGAACAATACGAAACAGGCGCCGATGACGAGTCCCGCGGAGAGATAGAAGTAGCGTGAACGCATCCTGGATGCCCTTCCGGCATGAAAAAACGCAGGACCAGCTTCGCGCTCTGGGGTACGTTCAGTAGACAATCAATGATTTCGGCTCGATCATCTGCCACGCCCATATTCCGGCAGCGGAGTTACCCGGACTACTTCCGAATCTCCCATCGGTCAAAGACCGTCCCGCTTGTGTCGATGACCTGCGCACGGAACAAACCCTCGAAGACTTCACACAGCACGAAGAAATGCAGGGAGTCCGTTCCGGCCCGGCACACCCCCGAGGGAAGATTCGACACGTTCGGAAACGGCCGGCCCCGCCGGTTCTTGCCGCCTCCGCAGGTCACGTAGATCGTGCCGCGCTCGCCGGGCGTATCCGCTCCCCCGGCCCGGCCGGCGGACAGGGGAAGCAGAGAAGCGACCAGGAGAAAGACAGCACATAACCGCACGGGCATGCACGAATCTCCTGACGCCGGTTCATATCCGGGAGTGTGGGTGGACCCCATCACCGAGCCGCGCGTCACATCCACTGTAGTGAAAGTCGGCGGGAAACGCCAGCGCGGAGTCGGCCGGCCGGAAGCCGGGTTGCCAGCGCAGCACGGGTATGCTATGTTGCGGACGCAGGCGCACTCACACCTGTCTCCGTCGCGCGGTGGACGTATGCGGTCGCGCGACGTGCGCTTCGGGAGTACGGCCGATGTCGAACAGGAGTCTGCTGCTGACGATTGTCGCGCTGGCCGTGGCGGTGGGGATCTTCGTGTGGCACGGCACACGAGACCATGGGCTCGGTGACGGCGGCGATGCCCGTGAGATGGTGCCGTCGGATCGCCCTCCCAACATCGTCCTCATCGTCATGGACACCGTCCGGCGGGATCGGTTGTCGGTCTACGGCTACGAGCGGGACACGTCTCCCCGGTTGTGCGAGCTGGCCAAGACCGGGACGGTGTACGAGAACGCCCATTCCACGACGTGCTGGACGCCCCCGGCGCACGCCTCCCTGTTCACCGGTCTGTACCCGGTTGCCCACGGGACGACTCAAGAGAAGTGGACGGTCAATTGGGAGCTCGAGACTCTTGCGGAGGTGCTGGCCGGATCCGGGTATGAAACGGCGGCCATCGTCGAGAACCCCATGCTTGTCGGCATCCACGGCTACAAACAGGGGTTCTCGGTGTACCACGAGACCTGGCGGAGGAAGGCGGAGCCGACAACCGAGAACCTCGCCCTGGATCTCTATATCGAGACCCTCGACGGGCGGGACCCCGAGAGGCCTTTCTTCCTCTTCGTCAACCTCATCGAGCCCCACTCCCCGTACAATTCTTCGGGTCCGTTCTACGACCGGTTCCTCACCGATTCTTCGATCGATGTGGAGGGGAACGGTTGGAGAGGGTACTACGTCGGGCGCCGGGAGTTCACGGACGCGGAAGTCCGGCACCTGAACGAGCTGTACGATGCCGAGGTTCTTTTCACCGATCACCTGGTCGGGCGGATGGAGGACCACCTCCGCTCAAGGGGGCTCTGGGATCGGACGCTGTTCCTCGTGACGTCCGACCATGGAGAGAATATCGGCGACCACGATCACATGGACCACGTATTCTCTCTCTACGAAACCACCACTCAGATCCCGCTCGTTATTCACTATCCTCCGCTCTTCCGGACCGGGTACCGGGACCCGCGGCCTGTCCAGATCAACGACGTGTTCCCCACGCTTCTCACAGTGGCGGGGATCGACCCAGGCCTTCACCCTTCGCAGGGCATGGATCTCCTTCGGGACGGGATTCCCGAGGATCGGCCCATCCTCTGTGAGTACTACTTTCCCCGGCAGGCCCTCCAGTGCTATCGCAACCCCAAAGACCGGGAAAACCCCCGCTTGGCCCCCTACAAGCGCCGGATCCGGTCGCTCGAGCAGAACGGGTGGAAACTGGTCTGGGGGAGCGATGGGCAACACGAACTGTATGATTTGACCGGCGACGCCTTCGAAGAGACGAATCTTTTGCAGGGCGGTGGGGAATCCAAGACCGCACGACGGCTCGAAGGACTGCTCTCGGTTCTCTTGGAGAGGCGGGGCCGTGGCCGGCCGCTGGAGACGCCCCCCCCACCGGATAGCCTTGACAGCGACACACGCGAGGCGTTGCGTTCGTTAGGATATCTGTAAGACCGCGTTGTAAGAGATAGCACACTTCGTTTATTCGCCTTCCCTAAGTCCATGGCATTCCAGTCGTGGGCCCATTCTCGGCTAAGCTCCCAACCTTGATATGACGATGAGGATACCGAGAAGTGCTCGCTCCATCACCCGGCGGCGAAGGGCGTTGTTGTGTCCGCAAAAAGTGGGCGGAGAACGTCAGTGACCGAACCGCCGTCCCGAACCAGAGGTTCGGGAATCATCCGAGACGACAACACGCATGAAGGGGGTTCTCTTGGGTCCGGAGATTGGGGAGGCAGTTGCACAGGGAAGCGGGTATGCCCTCGCGAGCGCCGCCGCAGTGGCGATGATGCTGATGGTCGGCTTTCTCGTGCTTGCCCGAAGCCCATCGTCCCTGGTCAGTCGATCGTTCATGGGTATGGTCATCGCGTGCTGCCTGTGGATGGGGGGACGAGCCGGCACCTTCGGCAGCTTGACGCCCGAGGAAGCCGCGAGCTGGTACCGCCTCTCCTTCGTTGGCCTGGCGTTTCTGCCTTCGGCCGTGTTCCTGTTCGCCGCCTCGGCCGCCGTGCAGGCCAAGCGATGGCTGAAGGCGATTGTCGCCCTGCTGACCATGTCCTCGGGGCTGTCTCTCTTCAGCTTCGTCCGTCCTGGCGCCATCAGTACCATCGTTGCCAATCCTTTCACCGGTTGGTACGCGCGCTTCACTATCGGCGGATACATCTTCATCGCATGGCTTGTCGTCGTGACGATATTCTCGGCCGCCATCCTGCTTCGCTCGTCCATTCCGAGCAGCGCCATTCAAAGGAGAGAGAAGACGCGGATCCGCGTGATTCTCATCGCCCTGGCGGCGGGGTACACGGCACTCTTTGATTTCCTTCCTGCCATCGGGTTCGGCCATCCTCCCATCGCCCACTTCTCGCTTCTGGTCGGCATCGTTCTCTGCGGCTACGCCGTGGGCCGGTACCGGGTGGTGGTGCTCACCCCCTCCGCCGCCGGGGACGCCATCGCCAGCACGATGCAGGAAGCCCTCTTCTTCATGGATTTGGAGGGAAGGATTCTCTTCACGAACCGGGCGTTGAACAGCTTGCTGGGCTACCGGGAGGAAGACCTGAACGGGCGGGAGTGGAAAGCGTTGTTTGCTCCGGAGATGCCGGTCGAGCTCGATCTCGGGGCGAAAGGTCGAGGGTTGGCCGGAGTCCGGAGAGCGACTCTCCAGACGCGGACAGGGGGCAGGATTTCGGCGACGATCACCGTCCGGCCCTATTTCGATGAGGACGGGGATACGACGGGATTCGTCGGGCTCGCCCTGGAGCAGACGGAAGCGACCCGGTTGGAAAACCGCGTCGACGAACTGGAGACGGAAATCAAAGCGATCTTCAGCACCTCCATGTTCGGCGTTTACATGCTCTCGGGAGGCACACTGCAGTCCGTCAATGACAGGGCGGCATCGATGCTGGGTTACACCAGAGAAGAGATGCCGGGAATCGACCTGAGGAGCGTGATCCATCCCGAAGACCTCAACCGGGTGATGAGCCGAGTGGCCATGAGGGAACGGGGGGAAAATCCGGAGAATCACTACGTTCTTCGAGCGCTTCACAAGAACGGCGGGACGAGATACATCGAGATCTTCTCGATGTCCGTTCCACGCAACGGGGAGTTCGTCATCCTGGGGCTTGCCCTGGACATCACGCAGCAGAAAACGGCCGACGAGGAGATTTCCCGGGCGCGCGAGTTCAGCGAGTGGATTCTAAAGAATTCCGCGGCGGGAATTCTCCTTGCGGATCATCAGGGCAGGATCACGCTTGCCAACTCGACGGCGGTTGAGATCCTGGGTGCGGAATCCACGAGCTCGGTTGAGGGACGTCACATTCGCGATACCCTCCTCGGCAACGACCCCGACGTCAGCGCCTTCTTCGAGGACGGTGCCGAAGGGGATGCGGCCGAGTTGCCGGGCCTCGCGAATCACCGGCTGAAGACGGGGGGCGACCGCCCGCTGTTCCTCTCCCTCCTCGCGTCGCCGCCCGCCGCCGGCATGGAGGGGGATTTCCTGCTGATGATCGACCGCGTTCCCGAAGCAGGGGCTGCTCCCATCAGCGGGGAAACCGTGTCGTTGGGGCCGGGGGCCGAGTGGATGCGGCTGATTCTGGCGAGCGTGTCCAGAGAAATCGGGGGGCTTCTGGGGGGAATCCTGGGGTATGCATCCCTGGCGCGGGCCCTCCTTCCGGCGGAGGAGAAGGTCAGCGGCTACATCGATTCCATTGCTCAGTCCGCTCGGAAGACACTGGACATCACGGGGCGGTTCGGGCATCCTGGCCCGGCGCAGAGCGGCGAGGCCGCCCGTTTGGACGTCAACGAGGTCGTGGACACCGTCGTCGAACAACTTCGCTCGAATGTGTCTTCTCCGATTGAGATCGATACCTCGCTGGCGGACGAACTCCCTCCGGTGCCCGGGGTGTCCCATCAACTCACCGAGGCTCTCCTGCAACTCGGCGTCAATGCCGTCGATGCCATGCCGGAAGGCGGAAGACTCGGCTTCGCCACGAGAGAAGTTCATCTCGATACGAGCGCCGACGGGCGTTCGGGAGCACCCCGCCACGGCCGGTGCGTCTGCGTTGAGGTCATCGACTCCGGGACCGGGATTCCCGAAGACGTTCGGGACCAGATCTTTGATCCCTTCTTCACGACCAAGCACACCGCGGGCGCGGGAGTGGGCCTCTACCTTGCCCGCTCGATCGTGGGAAACCACGGAGGCTCGATCTTTGTCGATAGCCGTCCCGGAGAGGGCTCAGTATTCCGCGTGTGCCTTCCGTTGTCGACCGAGAGCCCGGAATCGACCGAGAAGGACATAGGGGGCAGCGAGAAGAACGAAGGACACGTGCTCATCGTAGACGACGAGCCCGCCGTGCGCGAAGTCGGGTCCGAGCTCCTCGAGGAGCTGGGGTATGAGGTGCATACGGCGCCCGACGGCGCCGAGGCCCTCGACCTGATCGAGAAACACAAGTCCGTGGACGTGGTGGTGCTGGATATGGTGATGCCGAGGCTCAACGGCGAGCAGACCTTCAATCGGCTTCAGGACATGGATCCTTCCATCAAAGTGGTCATTTCGTCCGGCTACACGGAAGACGAAAAAGTCCGAGAGCTTCTGGAGCGGGGCGCGACGGCGTTCGTCCAGAAACCCTACCGCGCGCAGACGATGGCCAGGGCCGTTCGGGAAGCGATGCGGTTGAGGTCCGTCTCCGCAACGGGGACCTCGACTCTCTGAGCAGCAACGGAATCGAGCACAGGACTCGTTCGGGCAGCGGCTTGAATCTCGGCAAGGCGTCGGGCTCATCTACACTATGGCTTGAACCTCGGCAAGGCACACGATGAACCGATCGCCGGCGGCGCCTCGCCTTCGGCCTTTGCCCGGCGCCACACCGCGAAATTCTCCTCCGAGACTCCCGCCCGACCGCGAAACGTCCACGAGCGCTCCGCGTTGTAGGTCCAGCCGAGAGTTTCGGAATCCCCGCCGCCGTGGGTCGTGATGAGCAGGCGGTTCGAGACCATCCCGATGCCGGTCGCCTGATCGGCCGCCCATTCCCGATCCCCGCGGTTGCAGTCGACGGGGACCCACCCGTAGTTGGGTAGATAGACCTCGGCCCATCGGTGGAAAGCTTCGTCCACGCTGGCGTCGTCGCCCCGGACGGCGATCCCGGCCTCGTAGCGGGCCGGAAGCCCCGAGGCCCGGGCCAGGGCGATAAAGAGGAACGTATACTCGGAGCAGGATCCCGTCCCGCGCTGGATCAGCGTCGTCGGGATGTCCCAGCCGCCCACCATCTCGTACTCCAGGGTTCGGATCACCCAGTTGAATATCTTGCGGGCGATCCAGTAGGGATTCTTCTCATCGCCCACCACGGAGCGGGCGGTCTCTTGAATCAAGGGGTCGTGGATGCGGTAACGGGTGCCGTCGATGAGGTACGCCTTCCGAACGTCCGCAGGGATGCTCTCCAGCCGGCCGACCTTCTCCGGAAAGATCACGTATCGCAGATCGGCCATCTTGGCGTGAGCCAGATACCCGACCTCCACGGTGCGCCCGGGCGCGATGTCCTCGAAGTGAAAGTGCGCCTGCCTGAGGCCCCAGCGGTCCGTGACGATTTCGAAAGTGTCCGGAAAGAAACTCGTGGGAGAGAGCAGGACCTGGTGCTCCAGGTCGTCCAACGGCCAGGCCACGTAGAAATCCATGGTTTGCAGTCGATCGGGCCCGTCGTTCCTGAGACGATTGGCAAAGGTCACGTAGGACTCCCTCCAATCGAGAGCCACATAGGGATCCCCGTCTCGAACCGGAAGGGCGTCGATGGTCAACGTTTCGAAGTCTGCGACCCAGAGGCGCTCGTTCCCGTAGGCCAGCCCCGTTGGGAAAGGGCCCGGGGATTTGAGGACGACGATCACGGTGCCGTTGTCGGGCGTGATCATGTAGATCTCGTCTTTTAGACGATCCGACACCCAGAGGTACGCGCCGTCGTGCGCCAGACCTCTGGGGTCCCGATGGGGCGAGGCGTAGTAGTTGAGGATGGTCCCGTCACCCGGAAGGAGCTCGTAGATGGTACGCTCGGTGCGGTCGGCCAGCCAGAGGGTCTTGCCGTCCGAAGCCAGCCCGGCCGGGCCCTCGCCCGGCGTCTCGTAGCTGGTGTGCACGATGCCCGTTCGGGGATCGATCTGGTAAATGCGCTTCGCCAGATCGTCGGACACGTAGAGATACCCGTCCGCCCAGGCGAGGCCCTGGGGCCGGAATCCGGGCGCCTTCAGGCTGTCGCGAACGCTCCCGTCCGATGCGCTCAGCCGGTAGATCCATGCGCGCTCCCAATCCGCCATCCAGAGATCGCGGCCGTCCCATGCGAGATCCGACGGCGTCGAGCAGCCCGTCTCAAACGAGAGAACGGGAGTTTCAGGCGAAGTCGCGAGGGCGGCGACCGCCCCCGCCAGGACCGCACAGGTGAGCATCGAAATCATGAGAAACCGTGTCATGGCACGCCTCCGGATTCGGATGGAGAAGTCATCCCTTGTTTCCGTTTCATGAACACGAGGTTCCCGATCACGGCGTCCGACGTGTAGTGTTCCATGATCCAGTCGTAGATCGTCCGAGCGTAGACGGGGAACCGCCGCTCGACGTTGCCGTCGATGGCCATTTCCGTATAGAGAATGACGCGCGTGTTCCCCGCGTCGACGTCTCGAATGAAGGCTTCTTCCTCCGCCTTCCCGAGAGAACGCCGAACGTGGGCGTAGCGAGTCGGATTCGTGCGATCGAAGAGGAAGTACACGAGTTGGAACCCGGGAACGCTCAGGATGCAGTCGCCCGGCCGGGTGTTCTCGTCGAGATATGCACGGACGGCCTCGAGAAACGCCGCGCGCCTTTCGCCGACGACGAGAGGCGCGCGCTCCAGCCGGAGCGGCTCCGTCTGCCCGCGCACAAGCAGGGCCGAACCGGTATATTCCACGGATCGAATATAGAGTCCCTCGGCCCGCAGCGCGTGAAAGGATGAGGGTTTCCGAATCTGATCGCAGCCCCAGAGCAGCGGGCCGCCGATGTAGAGCACGGGGAGAATGAACAGGACGGTCGCCAAAAGACCGCGAAACCGGGAGGCGGAAATCTTCGGCGAGAGGGACGAGAAGATGGAATACAGGCAGACGATCAGAAGCAGGTAGACCGGCTGGAGGCTCTGGTAGAGATGGGGAAAGTCCGAACGCCACAGGCTCTGGTTGAAACACCCCACGGACAGAATCAGCGCGCCTAGGAGAACACGGTCCGAGCGGTCGAAGGTCCGCCGCAACGCTCGCGTGATCGAGCGTCCCGCCGCGAGCAGAAACACGATCGGAGGCAGATAGAACAAGGATTTCAGGAGGACGACCGGCGCGGCGTGCAACCGTCCATATTCCGTGACGGGCCAGAAGTTCGGGAACGGCAGCCGGTTCGTCCGATTGTCCCTCAGGCCTTCGACCAGCATGCCCCGAAACATGTCGCCGAGAGCTCCGGCGGCGGAAAACGCAATCAGCACGGGGGCCACCGGGAGGACGATGCCGAGGATGAATGCACCCGCTCGGCGGCGGAGGAAGCGCCATCGCCGAGACGGCTCCTCCGCCCGCGCGATCAGGACAACGATGGCCAGGATGCCGACGGCTCCGAATCCCGCGACGTCCTGGCGGAGAAGTGCAGTGACGCCCGTGAGAATCCCGATCCACAAACAAGATCTCGCGCCCGGATGATCGATCAGGTGGACCATGGCAAGAAGCAGGAGAAAGGCGGAGAAGGAGAAGGGTGTCTTGTGCCACGGCCCGGGGACAAGCGTAACCAGGACCGCCAGCAGCAATCCGAACGCACGGGAGCTGAGCCGCCTTCCGACCCAGTAGGCCATCCCGGTCTTGACGGCCAGCAACACGGCCCAGGCGGCGCGCACCACAAGGAGGTTCTTCCCAAACGCCAGAAACAGAAGGGCGAAGAGGTAGAATCGCCCGGGCGCGTAGGTGTGGTGGAAATCCCGGTAGATCACCTGACCCTGCAGAATGCGGGAAACTCCCTCGACCAGATACCCCTCGTCCTCCATGTACCCGTAGCGGGAGTAGCTCAGGAAATAGAACAGGCTTGCCGCCGCGGCCCCCAGGGCCAACAGCAGGTCCGTTCTGGTCAGGGCGCGGGTGGATTTCAGGATCACGCCGCCTCCGTCGGACGAGATGCTCGGGAATAGACAAGTCCCGCGACCGCAAGACCCAGCGCCACGAGGCTGACCGCCGCACCGATTCGAAAAGACGCAGGGCGGTACGCAAAGCGCACCCGATGACGGCCGGCCGGGACCCAAACGGCGCGCTGAACGTGATTCGCGCGCCAGACGTTCACGGAACGGCCGTCCACACCGGCGCTCCAGCCGGGATCGTACGTGTCGGCAAGAACGAGCCATGCGCCGGCTTCGCTCGTCGCTTCGAGCGCGACGCTGTTTGCGCGGTACTCCAGGATTCTCACGCTGCCGGATGCCGCGGTCGTGTCGGTGAATGCGGTCTCCGGCGCTCGCCCGTCGTGACCCTCGGGAGGCGTCAAATACACGGTCTCGGCCGGGTCAAAACCGGGCGATGACAGCCGGCGGAGCAGCGCCTCGGTGCCGGAGGTCATCTCCGCCCTGGACACCAGAAACGCCCGCGGCATGGCTCCCGGGTTAGGTACGGCGACCGCCGCCGGACGGCGTCCCGGGCCCATCTGCGGCTTCAGAAAGTAATCCACCGAAAGCATGTCGACCAGCGGAGAATCGAGGGCCTCGGGGCGAGTCAGCGCCGTGATGCGTCGCCGGAGTGAAATGCCGGGTTGGATCCGTTCCATGATCTCCATGTAGTTGTCGAGCGTGAGTGCGTTGTACCCTTGCGCGTCGGAGATGCCATAGACCGAAGCCGTATTGGAGAACAGGATGTCGCTGCCGTAGCGCAGGATCCGGGCGGGTTCCGGTCCACGCCGGAGCTCGGTGGTGATGGGCGTGGGAGGGAACGCGTCCCCATGGGGCCGGGAGATGTTGAAGCGATAGCCGAAGGGGAAAAGATCCAGGAGAATCAGGACCAGGACGCATCCCCGAAACAGGGATACGGGCAGGCGATTCCAGAGTCTGAGACCCACGACTCCGACTCCGGCTGCGAGCAGAATACCGCTACGCACCGCTCCCCCGCGAATCTCATCCCACCCCGCCGATGGATGGAGAGGAACCTGACTCCACAACCGGTAGAGGCGGTCGGGATCAAGATCCACGATGAGGTGGACGGCCCAAAACAAGCCGGCCAGAGCCGCAAGGGGGATGAAGATCCGTTTCCCCGGAACATCTCCCTTCGCCCGCACCCTACCCAATGCGTCCGCGCCGAGGGCCGCAAGAATCCCGATCGAGAGCATGTAGAGGTAGATCATCCGGTCAATTCGAGAGAAGTTGAAGCCGGGCAACGCATAGGCGAGTCTGAGTAACGGAGTCCCCAGAACGGTGAGGAGCGTCACTCCCCCCACGGCAAGGAAGAACGGGGCGCCTCTGCGGCGCGTCCAGACTCCCACCCATGCCAGGAGAAGCGGCAGAATCCCCACGTAGCCCGTCGTGCTCACGTAGTTCTGCGAGAAGCATCCGTCTCCCCGCTTGAGCCCCGTGCTCCACACGGTTCCGTCCAGCGGGTTCCCGAGGAAGTCGGGCACGAGGTACTTCACCAGACTCAGGGGATGGTGAGCGCTGCTCAGAATGCTCTCGTACGGGAGAAATCGTCGGGAACAGTGCTGGATGAACTCATAGGTGGGGAGAATCTGGACCATCACGAGGCATCCCGATAGGCCGATCCCTCCGACGACCCACAGAAGACCCTGCCGTCCCCCGCTCTCGTTGCGCTGCCGGGCCTCCCACGCCCGATAGAGGGAAAAGGCCGCCAGGAGGTAGCCGGCATGGAAGGCGATCTGGGGAAACCCCGCCAGTACGAGCAGCGCATAGGTGAAGGCCAGCCAGATTGCCCGCCGGAGTCCCGGACGCTGAAACAGGCGCTCGGTTCGCCAGAGAAGAGCGGGAACCCAGGCGGCGGTGGCTACGAAGGTCGGGTGGCCCACGCGGGTCACAAGAAAACCGCAGAGGACCGTCGTCACCGCTCCGGCAAACGATGGAAACACCGGGAGACCGCGAGCCCTCAAGAAAAGGAACATGCCCCACCCCGCCAGAACGAAGTGAAAGACGAGGTAGTACCCCATCGCGCGGAGCGGATCGACCAGGTACAGGGCGACGTTGACGGGATAGAAGACGGCCGACTGGAAATTGGCGAGGAAGGGCGCCCCGCTGAAGTCGTAGGGATTCCAGAGAGGGATCTCGCCGGAGCGAATCGCGCGAGTGGCGAATGAGCGCCTCGGGAAGTAGGACTGAACGCAATCCGGATTCATGGACGGGCGCTCGATCTGTTCCGGAGTGGCGAGAGAGGACCAGGGGAGTTCGTGATACAGGTTGTAGGTGATGGAGACCTCGCCGAGGAACAGGATTTTCCAGAAGAAAACGACAGAGAGAAGGAGGAGAGCGGCAAGAGCAAGGAACTCAAGGCGCCGGGTGCCGAATCTCGACTGCGAAGAAGTAGGCATCATGGTCGGGGACGGGCCCCCGCACCCATCCGGGTTCAGACCTCTGGCCGCACACGGCCGGGCAACCACGGGGAGTCGCCGGGTCCGGTTTCGTCGACTACTGAATGTAGCCCAGGCTCTTCAGATTTTCCAGGGTTTCGGGATCGAGATCGGGTTCGCCCGTGCGGGCCTTGGTCTCGATGGCCTCGGCCCACCGAAGGTAGTACGTTTCCAGAGATTCGGCCCGGTCGGCGTGGATATCCGCAAGATTCTCGTTTTCACCGGGGTCCTTCTCGAGATCGTACAGCTCCCGCCGGAACCCGTCGTCCGTTTCGTTGAGGATCAGCTTCCATCGCTCCGTCCGCAGTCCGAAGATCGGAGGCGATTTCTTCGCCGGAGGATAGCTCAGGCAAATCGCGATCTTCGTGTCGGCGGGTTCCTCACCCCGCATCCACGGTCCCAGATCCTTGCCTTCCAGAGGGACGTCGGTGGGGATGCCGAGCATGCCGAGGACCGTGGGGCCGATATCAATGGACTGCACCAGATCGGGAATCACGGCCGGTTGACCCTCGGGAGGGCGGATGATGAGGGGAATGTGCATCGACGGTTCGTACAGCATGATGTCGTGTCCGAAATAGCGATGATGTTCGAACAGGACTTCGCCGTGATCCGACGTGAACACGATCAGGGTTCGATCGTAGATACCGAGATTCTTCATCTCCTCCAGGAGCCGCCCGACCTGTGCATCGGAGAAAGCCACCTCGCCGTCGTAGCGATCGCGCAACCCGGCGACGTCCTCGGCGGACATCTCTCGAGTTCCCTGCCACACGTCCGTCAGTTCCCTGGTGGTCCACCGATGCTTCCCGCTCGAGTTCCCCGCAAAGCGGGCGACATACTCGGGCGGAGGGTCGTAGGGCTTGTGCGGGTGGAACCAGTGGACCCAGAGGAAGAAGGACTCCCCGTGATGTTCCCGGAGCCATGAGACGGCGGCCTCCGTTGTGGGGTCGTCCGCCTGTTCCTTGCGGTGTTGTCGTTCGTCCAGCGGCAGGCGGTGCGCCTCCCAGTAGGTCTCGAATCCCCTCGAGAGTCCGAACTTGCGGTCCAGAACGTGATTGCTGACAAACGCCGCCGTCGTTTTCCCCGCCGCCCGGAGGATTCCGGCAAGGGTCTCGATGTCGGGATCCAGAGGGTAGGCATGTCCGAGCGAACCGTGAGACGGAGTGTAGCGCGACGTAAAGATCGAACAATGCGAAGGAAGGGTCAGCGGTGCCTGACAGAATGCGCTCTCGAACCGCGTGCCCGACGCCGCCAGTTCGTCGATGTTGGGTGTCGTGGGTCTTCCGTAGCCGTAGCAGCCCAGCCGGTCCGCTCGGAGAGTATCGACGGTGATCACAAGCAGATTGGTCGGGGGGCCGCCCTTGCGCCCGCACTGAATCCCGAGAAGAGCGGCGGCAACTCCCAGTGCCGCTGCGAGCGCTGCGGTTCGCCCATAGGGTCCTCGTCTCATCAACGGTTCCAGGAAGGGGTTTGAGAATCCCGCGTATCCGGCGAAACGCTAGCACAGCCGCCGAATCCTGTCAACACGGCGACGTGGCGGCCAACGCAAGATCCCGCAGCACCGGATGGTACGGATGAAGAAACAGGCGACCGGCCGGCGCGCTGCTCCTCCGTAGATACCGGTGTTCGGGAGCGAACCGCGACCGTCGAATTACGAATTCCGACCCTCCCCTTCATGAATGCCGCGCACAGGAACCGGCGACGCGGATTCCTTGCGCTTTGTGGCGCACGAGGGCGATTCCGTTGCGATTTCTTGCCGTTCGTGGACATTTCCCTAAGCTCCCCGGGTAGGGATGCCGATCGATGAAAAAAGGGTTTTGCGAGAGTGGTTGCGGCGATTGGATTCTCGGGCATTCGAGCCCCGAGACAACCCGGATGCATGCCTGTGCCGGAGAGTGGTCAGAAATCCCAGGGAAAGTCCCAGAACCGTCTCGGAAAGGGGATGCCGGTGGGCGGATTCGGTTCTCAGGAAAGCGCCGGAGTCATGAGGAAGGCGCCTACGGGCGAGTTTGCGGGCAGGAAGATTCTGGTGATCGAGGACGAGCCCGCCATCCTGCGCGTGATCGGGCAGATTCTCTCCCTGAGGGGCTATCGAGTGATCGAGGCGGTCGACGGGAATGAGGGGCTGGAGCGGTCTCTCTCCGAAAAGCCGGACTTGATCCTCCTCGACGTGATGATGCCGGGAATGAGCGGCTTCGAGGTGTGCCGGATTCTGCGCGAAGACATGGCCACGGCCATGACTCCCGTGATCATGCTGACGGTCAAGTCCCATACCCAGGATCGAATCAAAGGGATGGAGTGCGGTGCGGACGACTACATCGTCAAGCCCTTCGATGCGGATGAATTGCTGGTCAGAATCGAAGCGGCGTTGCGAAGAAAGGAGAGGGATCTGTACGCGAGTCCCCTCACGCGTCTGCCCGGTAACATCTCCATCGAGACCGAGCTGAAGCGGCGTATCGCCGCCGGTGAGCCCCTGGCCGTGATGGCTCTCGATATCGACAACTTCAAGGCGTATAACGACGAGTATGGGTATCAGAAGGGCGACGATGTCATTTCCATTGTCTCGATGCTGATCGTCCGGGTGGTGAGGGAAAAGGGAAACCGCGGAGACTTCGTCGGGCACATCGGGGGAGATGATTTCATCGTCATCACGCGACCCGACACCGTCGATGAGACTGCCGAGCAGATCGTCGAGCATTTCGATCTTTTGATTCCTGAACACTACAGTCCCGAGGCGAGAGCGCGGGGGTACATCGAAGGGAAGGATCGCCATGGGCGTTTAGAACGATTTCCCCTGATGACATTCAGCGTGGTTGCGTTGACCAATGAGTGGCAGCCGATCGAGCATCCCGCGAAGGTGGCGGAAGTCCTGGCGGAACTTAAGAAAGCTGCAAAGGCCGAGCCCGGGAGCGTTTACATCAAGGACCGGCGGCGGACTCCGGCTTCGGTCCATCACCTGCCCGTCGAACCGCCGTCTCCTGTGCCCACGAAGCCGGAAGGGGAGACATCGAGTGGATCCACGTAACGGCGTGCCCGGAGGTGTCCGGCCTTTCTGAGTGCAGACGGTGAAAGGTGTTGCGGTTCGGGACCGCTTTCCCTAAAGTAATTTTGGATGAGCAAGAAGTACCCTCCTCCGGACGGGCGAAATCATGAGAGCCAGAGGTAAGCAAAGGTCGTCCCCGGACCCCTGGACCCAGCTCTTGTCCGGTTTCAGCCGGAAGAAGACGGAGACCGCCGCCGCCGATTTCGTTGCGCGATGTCTGGCCTCGGTCCTTTCCCTCGAGGCGGTTGAAGTCTACTCGGTACCGACACCCCGCAAGGCCCCGCGCATACTTGCCGTGTACCCGAAGAACTCGGTACCCCGGTGCGGATCTCTTGCGAAGCAAGTGATCGCATCTCGGCGCGCCGTGGGCAGGGCGATTCCCGGACCTGCCGGATCGGCCCGTTCCCGGAAGCAGCACGCCCATGCGCTGCCGCTGAAAGGACCGGAGACGACCGCGGGCGTGCTCGTGGCCGTATTCAAGACCGTCCGGCGGCCGGGCCGAAGCGCTCTGGAGAAACTCAAAACGGGTGCGGCCCTTCTCGCCGAGAAGATGATCTGTCTGAGGGCGATGAAAGATCTGGAGAAGTCCGAGTGGGTCGTCCGATCGCTGCTCAAGGGAAGCCAGAATCCATGCGTGGGTGTGGATCTCGAATACCGCATCCTCTTCTTCAGCGAATACTGGCGACGAGCCGTCGGAAAGACGTCGCGACAACTCCTTGGGAAGCGGCTCGATGACATTTACCCGAATTGGCTAGGCCTGGACCTGCCCCACATCGAGAAACAAGTGCTGGAAAAGAGGCAGCCCTTCAGTCTGAAGGAGTACCGCTTCAAGTCGTCGCTCACGGGCAGAGAGAGGGTGGTCGACGTCACGATCAGCCCGCTGTACGGAAGCGCCGCGCGCATCCTCGGTTTGCTCCTCGAGGCTCGAGAGGTCGAGGAGCGAAGGGATCTCCAGAAACGGGCGGAGGTCTCCGAAGAGCGCTACCGACGGCTCTTTGAGGGCATCCACATTCCCGCCGCCGTGTTCCGAATGCCGGGCGGCGACCTGCTTACCTGGAACCGTATGTTCGTCGATCTCACGCGCTACCCGGCGGAAGAACTTAAGGGAAAGACCGTGGCGGACTTTATCTCCACCGAGGACCTGCCCAAGGTCAGAGAGCGGTACTTCGCACGAGCGAAGGGCGAAGACGTGCCGGACGTCTATGAGATCATCGGGATCCGAGCCGACGGATCCCGGCGGGATCTCGAGATCTACGTCCAGCTCTATCGCGAGGAAGAGAAAGCGGTCGGAGCTCTCATCGCCGCTCTGGACATCACGGAACGAAAGCAGGGTGAGCAAGAGATTCGCAACCGTAACCGGCAGCTGGCCGCGCTCTGCCAAATAGCGGAAACGGTCGGACGAACCCTGGATCTCGACACCCTCTTGAAGGAGAGCCTGAAGTCTATCATCGATATGACGGGAGCCGAGAGCGGCGGGGTCTATCTGCTCTCCGATTCCAGGGACAAATTCATTCTTTCGGCTGCTCTGGGAATGCCGCCGGAAGTCCGGAAGGCCCGGGCGGAAATCGAAATCGGTGAGAGTTGGGTGGGGAGTCGCCCGAAGGACTTGAGCGCGGTTACCATTCGGGATCACTCGGAGGTTGTTGAAGACCGGGTTCGGCTCCCGGGGCTCCAGGTTCCCGAGAAGCGCCTGGCGCGAGTGGAACTCCGTTCGAAGGGAATCTGCATCGGAGCCGTTGCGCTTCTCTTTCCAAAGGGACGGGAGCTTTCGAAGGACGAGATGGATCTCCTCGGATCCATCGGCAATCAGATGGGCGTGGCCATCGAGAACGCGCGTCTGTACCGGGAAGTCCGGGAGGCGAACGAGGCCCTGCGCACCACGGATCAAATGAAGGACGAATATCTCTCGATGGTGACGCATGAAATCAAAGCCCCCTTGACCTCGATTCGTGGATCTACGGATCTCATGCTGACGGGCCGAGAAGGCCGTCTGACGGCCGGACAGGAACGATTCCTGACGCTGATCAGAACCAGCACCGAGCGATTGGATCGCTTGATTCGGGACCTCTTGGATCTCTCGCGCGTCGAGTCCGGCTATCACGAAGGCCCGAAGAGGGAAACCAGCCTTCAGCAGCTGAGCTACGAGGCCGTGGAGCCCATGAGGCATCTTGCGTTGGAGAAGGACATCACCCTTGAGGTCCGGAACATGTCGGCCCTTCCATCGGTTCGGGTCGTCGTGGACAGGATTCGCCAGGTTCTGACAAACCTCATTTCCAACGCGATCAAGTTCACGGCGGAGGGCGGCAGCGTCTGGATCGACGGCCGGGCGGATGCGCATGAGGTGGTCGTGGGAGTGAACGACACCGGGACCGGAATCAACAGCGAGTACCATGAGAGCATCTTTGAGGAATTCCAGCAACTGGGCCCCGCGGAGGTTCGCGAGGGAGGCACGGGTCTCGGGCTGACCATTTCCAGAAGGATCATCGAGGCGCACGGGGGACGGATCTGGGTGGAATCGGAACCGGGCCGGGGGAGCCGTTTCTTCTTCAGCCTACCCCTCGATAACCTCGAAGAGGGAGACGCGTAGACCGGAGCCTGGGTCGAACCGACACGGCTTTCGCCGGGACGCGAATGCCGCCGCACGTCTCATGGCGGCGTCCCCAGCAAGCGGCGGTTGACACTGCTCGAGGCATTCCCTAGAATGCCCGAGATCATTCGAGTCGCCGCGCAGATCCGGTTCTCCCATCCGTACGGATGGGAGAACATCCCCGCGGGTTTGGATGGTCAGACCGCCGCCCGATTCGATCTCGGCCCGGGTTTGAACCCGCGTGTCATGGCGCCCCTGAATCGGGATCTCGGCGGACACCGGCGGGGGAACGCGGGCGATGGAGGGCCGCATGTCGCTTGATCTTTCGAGGGAACTCCTGAGTCACTTGCTGGAATTGGCGCTCTCGCGGGGTGGTGATCTCGCAGACGTATTCGTCGAGCATACCCGAACGACCAGCATCGGCATGGGTGAAGACAAGATCAAGAGTGTTTCCGCGAGCATGCGGCGGGGGCTGAGCGTGCGTGTGATCTCGGGAGACGAGGTGCGGCTGGCGCATACGGACGAGCTCAACGAAGTGGAGATGGAAAAGACCGCTCGGGCCGCGGCCTCCGGCATTGTGGAGGAGCAGCCCATTCGGAATTCGGTGGAGGATCTGGTCCCCGCCGAGGCCGAGGCGAGATTCACGGTGAAACTACCCCTTTCCGAGGTGGATGCATCCCGGAAGGTGGATATCCTTCGGCGGGCGAACCAGGCCGCACGGGATTACGATTCGAGAA
Organism: uncultured bacterium; assembly: GCA_964610505.1. Taxonomy (GTDB): domain Bacteria; phylum Arandabacterota; class Arandabacteria; order JAGLYR01; family JAGLYR01; genus CAZSXU01. The sequence continues at coordinate 18,329 of CAZSXU010000022.1, forward strand.
TCACCGAGGTGAGCGTATCCTACTACGATCAGGAACGGCGGATCATTGTCGCCAACTCCGACGGGCGATGGGTGACGGATCGCCAACCGCTGAATCTCCTGGCCGTCTCCGCCGTTGCGGTGGACGGTTCCGTGAGGCAAACGGGCTACGAGCGTGTGAGCGAGCGCCGCGGGTACGAGCTGTTTGAGACGATCTCCCCGGAGGCCATCGGGGAAGAGGCGGCCCGGGAGGCGGTCTGCATGTTGGAAGCGGAAGATGCGCCGAGCGGCGAGCTGACGGTCGTCATGCCGAAAGGATGGGGCGGGGTGCTCCTTCACGAGGCGGTCGGACATGCTCTCGAGGGGGATTTCGTCCGCAAGGGAACGTCCTTCTTCACGGATCTCCGAGGGGAGCCGGTGGCCTCTCCTCTGGTTACGGTCGTTGACGACGGGACTCTTCTCAACCATCGCGGGAGCCTGGGAGTCGACGATGAGGGCACGCCGACTCAGAGAACGGTGCTGATTGAAAACGGTATCTGCCGGGGATTCCTCTTCGATCTTCACAATGCGAGGCTGATGGGCGTTCGGTCCACCGGCAACGGACGCCGTGAGACGTTTCGGCATCCGCCGCTGCCGCGCATGACCAACACCTTCATGTTGGGGGGAGACGCCTGTCCGGAAGACCTGCTCAGGGAAACGCCCTATGGTCTCGAGGTGCGAAAGCTCGGCGGGGGGCAGGTGGACATTACCTCGGGGAACTTCGTGTTCCGGGTGAGCGAAGCGTATCTCATCGAGAACGGAAGGACCGCCAAACCGATCAAGGGCGCAACCCTCATCGGGAACGGTCCCGAGATCATGAAGCGGGTGGATATGGTGGCCTCGGGAGAGGCCTGCTCGGCGGGCTCCTGCGGGAAGGGCGGGCAGATGGTTCCCGTCTGCGTGGGTGAACCGGGCCTCCGAATCTCGGCGATGACCGTCGGAGGCACCGGCTAGCCTGGAGCATGCACCCGGTTCTTGCCTGGCGGCGCGCATCATCCAGGCAGAGCAATGGAGCCATAGGACCATGGAGCCACTGGATTCGAACAGGGTCGCAGCGGCGAAACAACACCCTGCTTCATTACGGTCTATCGCTCTATTGTTCGATTGATCGCCGCACGGGCAATTGCCCCGATGTGGTTCGGAGTTCACGCACGAAGCAGACCATCTGGAATGGAGACACCGGCATGGCGGTGGGTGTGAATCAGCGGGCTCTGGCGGAACGTCTGATCGACCGGGCGACACGCGCGGGCGCCACGGAGGCGGAGGTCTTTGCTCAGGTAGGCAAGCGGGTTCACATTCATGTCAGCCGCGGGCGAATCGAGAACCTGACTCGGGCGGGGGCGAAGGGTGTAGGTCTGCGGGTGTTGTTGGATGGCCGCCTCGCTTTCATGTCGTCGTCCGACTTCACCGACGAGATCCTGGATGATCTGGTCCGCGAGACCGTTTGCCTGGCGTCCCAGGCAAGCCCGGAACCTTACAATGGCCTGCCTGATCCTTCGGTCGCCCAAGAGGTCTTGGGCATCTACGACTCCGAACTGACCGAAGTTCCCTTCGAGAAGAAGATCGACCTCGTCAGGACTCTGGATCAGCAGGTGTTTGAGACCGAACCGCGGATTCAAAACACGGAAGGTGCGGTGTATTCGGATGGACTCGTCGAAAGTCTGATTGTGAATTCCAAGGGACTTGTCCACGCGTGGAAGGAGTCCTTCGTATCGATGGTCGTTTCTCCCGTTGCAGAGAGGGGAGAAATGAAGCAGGTGGCCCACGCCTGGACTTCCACGCGGCGGTTTCGCGACCTGAAATCCCCCCGGGAAGTCGCCGCGGAGGCGTGCCGGCGGGCCCACCTGCTTCTCGGGGGTGAGCCGGTGGCCACTCAGAAAGTGCCCATCGTGATGGATTCCCGGGCGGGGGTCGCTCTCTTTGAGGGGTTGGCGGAGGCCGTCAACGGGGAGAACGTCTACCGGGGCCGGTCGTTTCTCTCGGACAAGCTCAACCGGCGGATCGGATCCCCGTGGGTGAATGTGATCGATGATGGGACGGTGCGCGGCGGGATGGCTTCGTCCCCGGTGGACGGCGAAGGTGTTCCGACGAGCCGCAAGAGCGTGATCGACAAGGGTGTACTCGGGGGGTTCCTCTACGACACCTATACGGCGCGAAAGGCAAGGACGGTGTCGACCGGCAACGCGGCCAGGGATTCCTACGCCAGTCGCCCGTTGATCGGGAGCTCGAATCTGTACCTCGTGGCCGGGGAGAAGACGCTCGACGAGGTGATCTCCGAAGTGGATCGAGGTCTCTATGTACTCCGCACCCTGGGCGGAGGTCCGAACGTCGTCACCGGCGATTTCTCCGCCGGAGCGGCGGGTGTCTGGATCCAGGACGGCAAGTTGACCCGTCCCGTTGCCAAGGTGACCATCGCGGCGAGCATGTTCGAGATGCTCGAGGGCATCGACGCCGTTGCGAACGACCTTGTCCTGGACGGTCCCACCGTGACGCCGTCCTACCGGATTCGGGAGATGACCGTCAGCGGGCTGTGAGTTCCGTTCTCATGGTGTGGGAGGAAACGAGGCGGAGACGGAGCGAGCGATCCTGGCCCCTCCGCTGTGGAGTTGTGGGTGCGGGACCGACCAGATGTTGAGCCCAGGACAAACGACCTTCGGAGGCGGGTGTTCTCGTGAGATGGATCGCGCTGGCTCTCGCTTTGGCCGCAGTGGGCGGCCTGGTATGGCTGGGTGTCCACGCCGGCTGGTTTTCCGCCCGGCCCCCTCACGTGATTCTCCTTTCCGTCGATACGCTCCGGCCGGATCATCTCGGGTGCTACGGGTACGCCGCGCCCACCTCGCCGTCAATCGATTGCTTGATGGAGGACGCCGTCCGATTCACCCTGGCCGTCTGCCAAATGCCCACCACGACACCGTCCTTCTGCTCCGTCATGACGGGCGCCCACCCGCATACGCACGGCTCTCTACAGAACAGCGTTCCCCTTCGCCCGGAAACGGAGACGCTGGCCGAGCTCCTCCGGAAGAACGGCTACCAGACGGCCGCCTTCGTCAGCAGCTACACCGTGTCAAATGAATCCTCAGGGCTGGCTCGGGGATTCGACGTGTTCGATGACGATCTGGTGGGCCTGGAACGGTCTTCAAAGGAAACGAACCGCCGGTTGTTCGAGTTTCTGGATCGGCGCTCGCCGGGCCCGCTCTTGCTCTGGGTCCACTACTTCGACCCTCATGCGCCGTACGTCCCGCACCCGGGGATCTCGCCGGAGACGTTCGCCGGGCCGTGGCAGGGTCCCACGAATACCCTGGAGGACGCCGTGGTGACCGTGCCTCCGTGGGTTCAGACGGAGAGGGGGCTGGCGTACTACGGCATGCGGTACGACTCGGAGATCGCCTTCGTCGATGGGCAGATCGGGGTCCTCGTGGAGGATCTCCGGGCTCGAGGGATGCTGGAGAACGCTCTTGTCGTGTTCCTGTCGGATCACGGCGAGGGTTTCGACCACGGACTCTACTGCCGTCACGGACCGTTTGTGTACGAGTCCTCGGTCAGAATCCCTCTGGGTTTCCGTTTTCCGGAACGCCGCTACGGTGGCCGAACGATCACGGATCTGGTTCAGAGCATCGACGTGGCCCCCACGATCTGCGACTTCCTGGGAATCTCCCGCCCCGAGGACTCGGAGGGGAGAAGCCTGATGCCTCTGCTCGAGGGCCGGGACGAGGGGGAGCGAGCGGCCTTCATCCAGCGCCGGCACTACGGTGAGGAGAACCGATTCGGCTTGCCGAGTCGGCTATACGCCATCCGGACGAAGTGCTGGAAGTATATTCACAGTCCCGACGGGAAGCCCGAACTGTACGACCTCGTGGAAGATCCGGGGGAGCTCGAGAACCTGGCGACCGGCGGCGTTGAGCCTCCCGCCCGTTTGCGGGAGCGGCTCGACCTGTGGATTGAGCGGGCCGAGGCCGGAGCGCCCGAGGATGCCGAGATCGGCGAGGAAGCCCGGAGCAAGTTGAAGTCGCTTGGATACCTGCAGTAGACGATTTTCCCCGAAATCCGTCCCTTTCGTCCTCGACGATCTCCGGCTTGATCCCCCACCCGGCGCGTGTTATTCTCTCCGCGGACTGCCGGGGCGCCGCGACGCCGGCGCCCGGATGGACCCGATCGCGGGTCCCCGCCCGACAACCGAGGAGGAACCATGTCCGTCCCGGGAGAGTGGACTCGAAGAGAATTCATCAAGCAGTCTTCGGTCGCCGCGGCCGGCCTGGCGGTGGGCGGATCTCTGATCTCCTGCGGCCGCCGCCCGGTGTTCGATCCGTTGAAGGTCGCGGTGGTCCGCGATGCGATGGCGACCGGCGAGGGTTGGTCCATCAACGCCGGGGCCGTTGGCGATATGATGGACCGGGGGATCACCGAGATCGCGGGGATAAACGACGTGGGAAGAAGCTGGAAGGCGCTCTTCCCGGGAATTACGTCGAAGACTGTGATCGGGATCAAGCCCAACTGCGTCGTGGCCGACAGCCATCCGGGCCAGCTGGTGAGTCACCCCGAGGTCGTGGATGCCATCGTGGACGGTCTCCTTCGAATGCCGGTCTCCGGCTTCGGCCCCGAGAACATTCTGATCTGGGAGCGCTGGACGGCCGAGCTGGACGGTGCCGGCTACACCGTCAACAAAGGATCCCAGGGGGTTCGCTGTTTCGGGACGTCGGAGGCCCACGAAGTGGACCTGGAGGACGATCTCGGGTACGACCCGGACTGTCCCTTCACTTCGCTGGAGGATACGGCCTATTTCAGCAAGATCGTTTCACAGGAATGCGATTACCTCATCAACGTGCCCGTTCTCAAGCAGTGCGGGGTGGGGATCACGTTCGCCCTCAAGAACAACTACGGAGCTTTTTCCACGGGATACCCGATCTGGAAGAGTATCGGCGAGGTGTTCCATAAGGAGTTCCCCCAGCGTATCGTGGATATCAACTCCCAGCCGGTGCTTCGGGACAAGTACCGGCTCGTGGTGGGCGACGCCCTCTTCGGACTGAAGGAGGGGGGGCCGGCCGGCCCCCCGGGGTTCGTCTATAACGGGCTCATTCTCGGTACCGATCCCGTCGCGACCGATGCCGTCGGTTTGTCCCTTCTGGCCGATGAAGGCGTGGACACGGCCCGAGGCGCCTATCTCAAGAACGCAGAGGACGCGGGTCTTGGAGTCTCGGATCTCGACCGGATTCACCGGGTCGATGTGGAGAGCGCACGAACCTGAGATTCGATTCGGGAGGCATGCCGGAGATTCTGCAGGGGAGGTTCACAGAGGTGAACGACGAGAGATGGTACAGTCTCCTCGATGACCTGGAGGAGAAATTGACGTTCGAGAACCGCGGGGAACAGCCCGGCCCGGGAGGAGCGACGGTCGAATGGGTGACTTTCCGGGGGCCGCAGGGGCAGATGAAGCTCGAGCGTGTCTCGAGGCCGGTCATTCTGGACCGCAAGGTGCACTATTCGAAGAGGATCGGCGGGAAGTCGGAGGAGGAGCTGGTCCTCTCGGAAACCGAGAAGACCTACCGGGTCGGTCTCTACGTGTGGAAGGAAGGTGGGGGATGGGAGGAGGTTGATTTCCGGGCGCTGACGGGCTGAATGCCCCTGCCACAGATTGCACGGATTGCCGAGATCGAGATGAGGCCCGTGTGCGACCGCACTCGGGCCTCCGGCGTTGGCCGTGGCCCAGGCGACACCGGGCCTCGCTCACAGCAGAAGACCCGTTCGCTGAGAACTTGACTTCGAAGCGTAGAGGCGCTAAGCTCACCTGTTTGCTATCTGGGTGCCTGCGGCGAACAACAACGGTGCAGAATCGCCCGATCCTGCGCCCTATGGAGCGATATGCCGAGGAGGAAGGGATGCCGATCGTTGACTCGAAAACGGGCAAAGTGAGGAAAGCGTACACAACCGAGGAGCTGGTCAAGGCCGCAAGTCGCATGCGAGCCATCAACCTCATTTCCCTGTGCGCCGCGGGGTCCGGCCACGCCGGCGGAACTCTCTCGATGATGGACATCACGGCCGCGCTGTATCTGCACGAGGCCCGGCATGATCCCCAGAAGCCTTTCTGGGAGGATCGGGATCGTATCATCTGGTCCACGGGTCACAAGGCTCCCAACCTCTACATCGGCCTTGGGATGGCGGGCTACTTCGACGTGGAGGATGTGGCCCTGCTCCGCAAGCTGGGAAGTCCATACCAGGGCCATCCGCACTGGTTGAAGCTGGCCGGCGTCGAGGCCTCGACGGGATCCCTGGGCCAGGGGCTGTCGATTTCGGTTGGGATCGCGCTGGCCGCCAAGCTGGACAAGATGGACTACCGTGTCTACTGCATCATGGGCGACGGCGAGCAGCAGGAGGGTCAGATCTGGGAGGCGATCATGGAGGCCGGGCACTTCAAGCTCGACAACCTGGTCGGGATCGTGGACAAGAATCGCCTTCAGATCGACGGCAACGTCAAGGATGTCATGAACATCGATCCCCTCGACAAGAAGTACAAAGCCTTCGGGTGGCACGTGATCCAGATCAACGGGCATGATATGAAGGAAATCCAGAATGCCTTCGACGTCGCTCGGACCGTCAAGAACAAGCCCACGCTCATCATCGCCGATACCGTCAAGGGCAAGGGCGTGAGTGAAATGGAAGACATCGCCGGATGGCACGGCAAGTCGCCCAACGAGGAGCAGTTGTGGAAAGCCCTCGAGGAGCTGGGCGAGAAGGACGAGGATCTGGTGAAGCGGATGTTCGAGCGAGCCGACCGCTACCAGATCGAGGCATCCGCCAGGCTGGACGCCAAAACGCCCACATTCTCGAAGGATTACTTCTGGAACAAGGGTGAGGTTATGAAGGCGGAGATGGACCCGACCCGCCTGGGGTTCGGCCGGGCGTTGGATGAGGAGGGGTGCAACGACAAGGTGGTCTGCCTTGGGGCGGACATCTCGGGATCCATCGCCATCTCGAAATTCAAGGATGATCATCCCGAACGCTGCGATCGCTTTATCAGTGTGGGAATCGCCGAGCAGTCGGGCACCGGAGTCGCCGCCGGTTTGGCCAAAGAGGGCAAGCTCCCGGTGTTCGGGACCTACGGTGTGTTCGCCTCGGGGCGGAATTGGGATCAGCTCCGGACCACGGTTGCGTATGGGAACTTCAACGTGCTTATCGCGGGCGCTCACGGCGGTGTTTCGGTGGGACCCGACGGGGCCACGCATCAGGCGCTCGAGGAGATCTTCCTCATGAGCGGGATTCCGGGGATGAATATCGAGGTGCCGTGCGATTCCGTCGAGACGGAGCGGGCCACGGAGTATCTTCTGTTCGAACTGGAGGGTCCCAAGTATCTGCGCTTTGCACGCGAGGCCACGCCCGTTGTCACCGACAAGAAGACGCCGTACACGTTCGGAGTGGCCAACGTGATCCGTTTCCGGGGCGAGAAGCCTAATTTCGCGGATGCGTTTGACACCGTTCTGGGTCCGGACTACAAGAACGAGAATGAGGACCTCAGCATCATCGCCTGCGGGCCGTCCGTGCCGGAGGCCATGCGCGCCGCCTACATTCTGAAGACGGAGTACGATCTGGAAACCCGGGTCGTCAATGTGCACACGGTGAAGCCCCTGGATCGAGAGACCATCGTTCGGGCCGGCGCGGATACGGGGATCGTCATCACGGCGGAGGAGCATCAGGTCGGCGGCTTCGGCAATTGGGTGGCCAATACCCTCTCGCAGGCCAAGGAGCTCTACGGAAGACCGATTCTCGTCGGCATGGTGGGGGTGATGGATCGCTTCGGCGAATCGGGCGCGCCGTGGGAGCTGGTCAAGGAATTCGAGGTCAGCGCCGAACACATCGCGGCCAAGGCGAAAGAGCTTCACGAGTTCTGCAAGAAGCAATCGGCGGCCGCCAGATAGCCGGCCGAATCGATTCACGACGCAACGGGCCGCGGGCACCCCGGGAGGTTCCCGCGGTCCCTTTGTTTCGGCGCACGGGGCTTGAGGACACGTCCGCGTACTTGCGGATTCGGTGGGCAACGCGTAGGTTGTAGGGATGATATCGGAGAGCGGAACGACATCGCAGAACGATCGAACGGCCGGGCGACGACTTGGGCTGCCAAGCCCCCGGGCGGCCGGAGCAGGGTTGCTTCTCCTGATCCTGACGGTAGGGTGTGGGGGGAAGTCGACCCCCGGTTCTCCCGAAACCTGGGACGGGCCCCGCAACGGCGCGGTCGGTGAACCCGGCTGGCCGTCGGGGCGGGACGGGCGGGTTCGAGTCGCCGTGGAGCCGGAACCGCCCTGGGTGGCCGGCTCCTGGATTCGCTGTGCGGTTACCGTTACCCCCGAGGGAGCCGGGATTGACCCGGGTGGGGGGGTCCGGCTTGCTCTGAGGCGCGGATCGGACGCCAGCCTTCTCCAGGCGATGAATCCCAAGGCCGAGGGATACGTGACGGCGGCGGCCGAGGATCGCTCAGGACGGCGGCTTCGGAGCGAAGTCGAAATCCTCGATCGTGAGAACTACGCGGCGCCCTGGATTCGAGGCGTGTGCGTCCGCCTGCCGGACGGTCTTCCCAAGGGAGGCCGGGTCCTTCTGGTTCTCGGGGATCGGTCCCTGGGGGCTCCCGGATTCCACGTGCAGACCTACACCGAAACGACGCCGGTGTTCCGCGCATATAGCGACGGCGATGGGGACGGGGTCTACGGTCCCACCCGTGAACCGGTGCGTGTCGCCGTTGCGGCGGCCGAACCGGTGGCCTTCCGCTTGGCGAGTCCGAGCCTGGTCATGGCGGACGAAGTGTTCTCCGTAAGCGTCACAACGGAGGACGCCTACTGGAATCCTGCACCGATGTTCCATGGGCACGCGGAGGTCGTCGTAGAACGGGTGTGCGGTCCCGAGTTCTGGTCGGGGTCTCCGAAAGCCGGAGTCACCCCGATCCGCGATGATTCCGCCGAGGTCGTGGACCGGTGGGTGATCGCGCCCGACGCCTGGCTGGAAGGTCGCGCCGGACTGGATTCAAGAAAGATCCGCACGCCCGGTCTGTATAGACTCAGGACCTCCGGGGACCTGACATCCGTGTCTCTTCCCGTCGTTGTCCTCGAGAGGGCCCCGGCCCTGCGGCTCTACTGGGGCGATCTTCACGGCCACACCGAGCTCTCGGACGGCGCGGGGAGTATCGACGAATACTATGCCTTCGCGCGGGATCATGCCTGTCTGGACGTCGCCGCCGCGACGGACCACGACTGGCTCCTCTCCGAGGCCGATTGGGAAGAGGCCGTCCGCGCCGCCGAGGCGGCGAACGAGCCCGGGACGTTCGTCACTTTCACCGCGTTCGAATGGTCGGAGAAATGGCTGCGCGGGGGAGATCACAACGTCTACTCCGTCGGTGGGAATCCGGAACTGATTCGCTGCTCCCGATCTCCCCGGCCCGACGCCGCCGGTGGAGAGAATTTCCTGGCGGCGCTCCGGAATCGCGACGTGTTCGTGATCCCGCATGTGGGCGGGCGGCAGGGGCGGTGGGAGGTGGATGATCCGCTGCTCAAGGTGTCCTGTGAGATCTGCTCCGTTCACGGTCGCAACGAAGCCTACGGGTTGGAGGGGCTTGTCCTTGGGCGACGAGTCGGATTCATTGGGTCATCCGACGGGCATACCGGCCACCCGGGCCGCAGCCATCCGGCGCCGCCCACTTTCGCGGTCGAATCCGGCGGGTTTGCGGCCCTGTGGGCGCCGGAACTTACCCGGGAGAGCATCGCCGAGGCCATCCGGGACCGGCGGACCTTCGCCACCACCGGCGAGCGGATTCTGCTGGACGTTCGAGCCGGAGAATCTCTGATGGGATCCGTGATTGAGAGCCCCGGGCCGTGTGACCTGATCATCCGAGTGGCCGGAACGAGTTCTATCGAACAGGTCGACATTGTTCGCGACGGATCGGACGTGTTCACCTGCCGTCCCGATGCTTCGGCTCTCACCCTGCGATGGAGGGATCTCCCTCCGTCGGTCGGAGCGGCGTTCTACTATGTTCGCGTTCGACAGGCCGACGGCAACATGGCGTGGTCCAGTCCCCTCTGGGTCACCGGGTCCGGTCGGTAGGCGCGAAGCGTCGCCGGAGGGCTCAAGCTTTGTCCTTCCACACTTCGATGAACTTCCGAAGAGACCGGTCGTAGGTACGTTCCACGTCGTCCGGGAACAGGCAGGCGGGCAGCTCCTTCATCCTCCAATGGTACTGCAGGCACTCGCAGCACTTCCCTTTTTTGGAGCATGGATCGTAGGAGCAGTTGCAGATCTCCAGGTTCTTCTTGATGTCGCATTCCATTCCGAAAATCCTCCAATGGGCAACGGGGATCATCCGCTTCGCGCCGTGAGCCGTTCGCGTCCAATGGCGGCCGCGGATGAAGACGCTCTAGGTTGCTCCCGAGACGGTATCGTGCTCTCCCGGAGTGAGATGCCTGGCCTCGGCCAATCTTAAGGAGACGACGAAAGCCAGTAAAGCGAAAACCAGGCTGAGCCAGAACACCGCCCGATACGAGAACGCCTGCGTGATCAGGCCCCCGAGCGCCGGGGCCAGCGCCAGGGGAGCGGAAATGGTGTTCATGAGCCCGACGTAAGTCGGCCTCAGAACGGTGGGCGAGATGTCCAGCAGGTACGCGCTGATGCTGACCTTGCGCGCTGCGTCGGAGAAACCGTTGAGGACGAAGCAGGACAAGAACACGAGGAGTCTCACGTCCATGTCGCAAATGCAGTCCGGCAACCACACGGTCAGCGATGAAGGAAGGGCGATGGGCCGGATCGGCACGAGGACCGAACCCAGTGCGATGATGGGCGGAAGGATGCCCAAGGCCGAAGACACGACGACCAGAATTCGAGATCCCCGCCGGTCACTCAGCACTCCCCACAACACGTTGGAGAGCATCCCGCTCAGCATCCAGAGGCTCACCATCAATCCCACCTGCGCCAGCCGGGCTCCGAGGACCGTCACGGCGTAGGTCGCGTAGAAGGGGAGAGCCAGCAGGCTGAAGGACGCGAGAACGCGCTGCGTGAAATAGCGCCGGTAATTGGCGTCTTCCCGAAGGATCCGCCCGCAATTCCTCAAATGATTCGCGAATCCAACCCTCGAGGGGCTGACCGGTTCAATGGGTTCCTTGACCATGGAGAACGAACTCAGGCCCAGGACCGCAAAGACGGCCGTGAAGACGAACAACAGCCCGTAGCTGTCGGGAAACGTCAGCCCGGATTCCGGCGAGAGAACCCGGGCGACGATCATGCCCGCCCCGATCCCGAGAAATCCCCCGATGAGCCGGCGGTAGGCGAAGAAGCTGCCTCTGCGGTGTGCCGGGAGAGATTTCCCCACGATGTCCATGAAAGAGATGGCGGCGGTTCCCGCGCCCAGGCAGACACCCAGGTAACAGAGAAAGAAGATCCAGAAGAGCAGGGAATAGCTCCGGGTTCCGATGAGGAACACCGCGCACGCGGCCGCGATCCACGAAGCCGTTCGAACGAAAGCCATGATCCGGTAGAGGGCCAGCTTCCTCTCCCTGTGCTGGAGGAGGCCGGAAACGAACATCTGAGGCAGAAACCAGCCGGCCTCGAAGAGGCCCGAGACGACTCCGGCGAGAATAGGGGAAGAGGTGAGCGTAATGACGAATACCGGCAGGACGGTCTGGGGATCCGTGAAGGAATACGCGAACCTCATGAGAATCCCGTTCATGAGCCCCAGCGTGAAGTTCCGCTTCAGATGCGGATAGGGCCTTGGCGTCTGAGGTTCCGGGTGAACGATCTGTGAAGATTCATCCGTCATTCTTGCTCTCGGGTTGGGTCTCCATCATCGGTCGTGCGCACGGATTCCCATTCTACCCATACCCGGTCCCCGCGTCCAAGCGAAGTTGCGCGCCTCGTGGACCCGGGACATTGGAGTGTCGGGGTCGGAGGCCGTCTGGAAGGTGCATGGACCTGCGAGACACTCGGTTGGGCGCCCGGGGATCCAATGCTCCGCCCGTGGGCCCGTCCAACTTTCGCGCTCTTCGAGTCCCTTGACGGGAACGGTCGCGGGGCGTAGCATTGGGCGCGGCCGTGCAGAGAGAGAAGAAACGTGAGACGTATCGGCAAGGGGGTTTCCGATGGCCGTGGTCGAGTTCAGCGTGATCCCCGTCGGCACGGGGAGTCCCAGCGTGGGCGACTGGGTGGTGAAGATCCAACGGATGGTTCGGGATTCGGGAATCAAGCATCAATTGACGCCGATGAGTACGATTCTGGAAGGGGATCTCCCGGAGATTCTGGGCCTGATCAGGAAGACGCACGAGAGCACCTTGGCATCGGGAGTCCCGAGGGTGCTTACGTCCGTCACGATTGACGATCGGACGGACAAACCGCTGACGATGCGGGGCAAAGTGCAGAGGGTGGAGAGAGGGTTGAAGGGGGAGTAGGGAGAGAAGACTCGCGTGCGCCGGCTGCTCTACAGGTCCAAGTACATCTCCTGATGCGGGATGCCCGCGTCGTCGAAGATGTCTCCGGTGGTTCGGAATCCGTGCCGCTCGTAGAATCCGATCGCGTGAGTCTGAGCCGCCATTGTGACGCGTTGGAGGTTCCTCTTCGTGGCCAGATCGATGAGAGCCACCAGGAGCAGATCCCCGATTCCTCGGTTTCTCCAGTCGCGAAGAACCGCCATACGCCCGATCTGCCCGCCCGGAGTGATGCGCCCGGTTCCGACGGCATCGTTACCCGAGCTGTATGCGAGGACATGCGTGCAGCCCGGATCGAGACCGTCCCACTCCAGGTCCTCCGGCACATTCTGTTCCTGCATGAAGACCGTCTCCCGAACGAAACGAATGTCCGCCTCGGCATCGCTCCAGGTCACGGTTCGAATGCAAATCTCGTTGCCCGCCATGTCCCCCCTGCCGTTATTGGGCCGGGTGCTCCCAACCGTTCCGATAGATTCGCCCGTCCTGGGGCGGATGTCAACCTTCTTCGCTCGAACGGGCCGTGAATTTCGGGGCCCGGGTTCCGGAATCCGCCTGTGGGACACGGCATGCGAATTGACAGGACCCTCCTTATGAGGGAGAATGCTTGCAACTTCGGCGCTTTCTCGGTATAGAGGAGAATCTCCACGGGAACCGAGTGGCCCCTGCACCAGGCCCGATTTGAAACACAACGCTTGTCGATCCGTACCTCATAGGGATGGCGATGGGCTCTCCGTGAGTGTACACCCTCGCGTGCGAGACGCATCGAACTCGCAACGACAACCGCAGGAGGACCCTTGGATTTCGCACCCCGGAAGGTTCTCGGCATGCTGGAAGGACGCCGTACCGGACTCCGGCCGCGGGTTCCTCCGAACGGTGGATGGACCGCGTGTCTCGTGGTGGTTCTCGCAGGGCTGCACGCGGGTGCCGCCGCCGGCGAGGCTGTCGACTTTGAAAAGAGAGTGTACGAAATCTCACGGGCGATCTCGCCCGTCCGAGTCGACGGTGTTCTCGACGACCCCGCCTGGGCTCGCGCGACGGTGGTTGATCTGCCGTACGAAATCATGCCCGGAGAGAATGCCGCCCCGCCGGTGTCGACGGAGTGTCTGATCACGTATGACGACCGCAATCTCTATGCGGGTTTCCGGGCCTACGATCCCGATCCCTCCCAGATTCGGGCCCACTGCTGCGACAGAGACCGAGCGTTTCGGAACGATTACATCGGACTCATGGTCGACCCGTTCAACGATGAGCGGCGCGGTTTCGAGTTCTTCTGCAATCCTTTCGGCGTCCAGATGGATTTCTCCCGAAACGACGTGAGCAGCGGGAATCAGGAAGACATGACGTGGGACGCCATCTGGGAATCCGCCGGGCGAATCACAGGCGAGGGATACGAGGTGGAAATCGCCATCCCGTTCACCTCTCTGCGGTTTCCCCGGGTCGAGGGGAACCAGACATGGGGATTCCTGGCGTTCCGGGCATACCCTCGAACCGACCGGCATCAGATTTCGAGCCGTCCACACGACCGGAACCTCGGGTGCTTCGTCTGTCAGTGGGACAAGATCACCGGGTTCGAGGGAATCACGCCGGGGCGTAATATCGAGATCATTCCCACCTTCACCGGGCACCGGACCGACGACAGGGAAGATTTCCCCGATGAGCCGCTCCTGGAAGGCGACCCCGAATCGGATGTCGGCGTATCCGCCCGGTGGGGCATCACGCCGAACTGGAGCATCAACACGGCCGTCAACCCGGATTTCTCGCAGGTCGAAGCCGACATGGCGCAGCTCGAGATCAACACGCGCTACGCGCTCTACTACGACGAGAAGCGCCCGTTCTTCATGGAGGGGGCCGACATTTTCCGGACGCCCATCGAGGCCGTCTACACCCGGACGGTGGCCGAACCGTCCGGGGGACTGAAGCTCAGCGGCAAAGAGGGAAGAAACGCCGTCGGCGTGTTCGCGACCCGGGACGAGCTGACCCATCTCGTGTTCCCCTCGAACCAGGATTCCGACGTCGAGTCTTTGGACCAGAGGTCCGATACGGGTGTGTTCCGGTACCGGCGCGACATCCTGGGTACGTCCAACCTGGGGATGCTCTTCACCACCCGGCAGGGGGACGGATATCGCAATCGAGTCTACGGCGTCGACGGGAATCTCCGAATGAGGACCTCGGATCTGATCCGATTCCAGCTCCTCGGTTCCATGACCAACTATCCCTGGTCGGCGGCTGAGGAGTACGATCAGCCCCACGAGGTTTTCCACGGATTCGGGTTGGATCTCGCCTACATCCACGGCGGCCGGGACTGGTCGTGGTGGGGGACCTGGGAGCATCGAGACCCGGGGTTCCGGGCCGACGTGGGCTTCGTGAACCGGGTGGACGTCCGGGAGTTCAGTGTCGGTGCGCAGCGGAACTGGTGGGGCAAGCCGGGGGATTGGCTGAACCAGGGCTATCTCGGCATCGATCTGGAGAGGACGGAGGACCACAGCGGGATGCTGACAGACTCCGAAATCGACGTGGAATTCGGCCTCCGGGGCCCGTGGCAGTCTTCTCTGGATGGGTCCGTGTGGCATGACCGGGAGTACTACGACGGCGTGACGTACGATCTGAACGCGGGGGTCTTCTTTTTCAACATCCGGCCCACGGGAGATTTCACCTGCTCTCTGGGGAGCAATCTCGGCCAGGCCATTGACTACGACAATTCCCGGCGGGGGAAGCGGTTTCGCGTGTTCCCGGGTTTCACGTACGATTTCATGAGGCACCTGTACATCCAGCTGGACCACACGTTCGAGCGATTCTACGTAGATGGGAATCGGCTCTTCGACGCGCGTCTCCATCAGATGCAGTTGCGCTACCAGTTCAATGTTCGAACCTTCGTCCGGGCCATCATCCAGTACGTGGACATCGAGCGTAACACGGATCTCTACACGGACGAGGAGACCGAGCCGGAGGAACAGGATCTCTTCACGCAGCTACTCTTCTCCTACAAGGTGAACCCGCAGACGGTGTGCTTCATGGGTTATTCGGACAACTGGGAGGGCCGGCGGGGGATCGATCTAACGCAGAATGACCGGACGTTCTTTTTCAAGATCGGGTATGCATGGGTGAAATAGCAGAGAGGGAGATGAAGCGATGAGCGGTTCCAGAAACGCGGCGATGTTTCCGGCACTCAAGATCGCAGATGGGATTGCACTGGTGGATGCCGTCAAGGCCCGCGGAGGCTGGGTGGCATATGCGATCACGAAGAACGGACTGCGGGCCACACGAATAGCCCGTCGCTCCAAGGATGCCGCGCTTCGCGCCCTCCTGGCGGACGGACGGCTGAAGGGGCTCGAGACGGAAAAGGCGCCCGGGGAAGTCGTGCGGTCATGGGGTCTGTTTCTCAAGGCGGCTGAAGAGGGCGAGAAAGTAGAACTTACTCGTGTGCCGTTGGACAGCGGCGGATTGCCCGAATTCACACGCCGAGTTTACCGGCGGGTCCAGAAGATCCCACACGGCCGGACGTTGACCTACGGTCAGGTGGCGAAACAGGTGGGACGCCCGGGCGCAGCCCGGGCCGTGGGACAAGTCATGGCTAGAAACTGCGTGGCGCCCGTTGTACCCTGCCACCGCGTTGTCGCGAATGACGGGAGCCTGGGCGGCTTCTCCGCTCCGGGCGGCGTGAAGGTCAAGGCGGACATGCTGCGACGCGAGCGCGACAAAGCGGCAAGGTGACAGGGCGACAAGCCAGGAATCTCCATCCACAGATTTCACCGATTACACCGAAAGATCTTGAGGCCGGAAGAGCCGATCCTCCGTGAACCCGGAGTCTTGATCTCCCGGCTCGGGCGGGAAGAAGTCCGAGCTTTGATCGTAACCCGGAGGACTGGATCCAGAGGAGACGGGACTCCATCTCGACGTTGGTTTGTCTGTGCAATCTGTGGATAGTTCTTTGTCGCCTGTTTGTGGCGCAAGGCTCGGGAGCAACGAATCCTTGACGGCCACGTTGCACATCCCATAGTCTGCATTGCGTCCAGGGCCCCGCGGGGCCGCGTGTCAACGCTTCTACGGACAGGCCGATGCAAACCTGGCAGTGGGTCGTGCTGGCAATCCTGACCGGGCTGGTGTTCTGGCCGGCCCTGACGACGCCCTTCGTGCAGGACGACTACTGTTTTCTCGAGCGCTCCCTCGAACCGCATCGCCTCCCGGAGGGCTTCACCGAACTGCGAAAGCTTCACAGTTTTCGCCCCCTCTCCACGGACCTTACATTCACCGGTCTCTATCTGTTGTTCGGGAGGAACGCCCCGGCCTTCCATCTGGTGAGCCTCCTTCTGCACCTGGCCGTGGCCGGGGTTCTCTATGCCGTTCTCCTGCGCCTGGGCGTTTCCAGGGGAGGGGGCGCGATTGGAGCCGTTCTCTTTCTCCTGCATCCGATGAACCTCTGGACGCTCACGTGGAGCTCGTGCCTGCAGGAGTTGACGTCGACGGCCGCCGGATACGGGTGTCTGCTTCTGGGATTGAAGTCCGTCGAGTCGAGCGCATCCGGGAAATGGACGTGGATTGCGGCTGCGTCCCTCGTGGCGGCGCTTCTGTGTAAGGAAAGCGCCGTGGTTTACGCCGTGATCCTGG
The DNA here is from genome assembly GCA_964610505.1 of uncultured bacterium. Taxonomy (GTDB): domain Bacteria; phylum Arandabacterota; class Arandabacteria; order JAGLYR01; family JAGLYR01; genus CAZSXU01. The sequence continues at coordinate 35,394 of CAZSXU010000022.1, forward strand.
CGGCGCTTCTCCTGGGTCGGAGGACCGATCTCAGGCGATCGGCCCGCGCTCTCCTCCCGTCGCTCGTGGTGACGGCCGTTTACCTGGCGTACCGGTTGCACTTGGGTGGCATTCCCGAGAGCGGACTGTACCGGATGGGCGTCGGCGGGTTTGTCTGGACCCACGTGGCGGATCACGCAGGATGGGCCGGGTCGGTGCTACTGGCCCCCGTGTGGATCGCCCTGTCCTTCGCTCCCGGTGCGGCCCCGGCCACGTCGCTGTCTTCGGAGCTTCCGACGTTCGCGCCCGTAGCGGCTCCGGCACTGGCGGCCGTTCTTGTTTTCGGCCTGCTTGTGAGAAACCCTCCGACAGGCGGGCGCCTCTTCGCGGTGGGCGTCTTCTGGTGGTTGGCGTCCCTCCTGCCTGTTCTGTTCCTCTCGAACCACCACTATGCCTACTACGGGTATGCATCCTTTGGCGGACTGCTCCTGGCGGCGCGTCCGCTCCTGGAGAGGTTCGCCGCCCGACTCGATCGTCACAGGTGGATCGCGTGGGTCCTGGTTGCGTTTCTTCTCGGAGGCACGCACGCGGAGACGCGTCTTTTCAGCCGGATGCACTATCTTCCGAACCGGGCCCGGTTGGTGGAGCGGATCGGGCAATCGCTTGTGAGAGAAGTGCCCCGCCCGCCTGCCAAGAGTGTCTTCTACCTGGCGGGACTTCCCGAGAACAGTAGCTGGTTTGTGGGGCGGGAGAGGCCGACGAGTTCGGCCCTTCGCGTATTCTACCGGGATCCCACGCTGGAATCACGCAGGGCCCCTCTCGGGGTCCGGCCCGGTCCGATACCGGGGCGCGCCACCTTCGTCTTCGAATACGCAGAGCGTCGACTCCACCGGGTCGCGGTCGGAGAGTAGAAGAGTCTACTGGACGTACCCCAAGGCCCGCAGCCGTTCCTCTGTCTCAGGATCGATCTGGAAGAGATTCGAGGCCAAATTCTCCTGGCGGGCGGTCTCCTCCGTTCCCGCCGTCCATTCGGCCAGCACTGAGCGCAGCCGCTCGCGAGGTTTCCCGTCGGTGGATCTCGCCAGGTTGTTTTTTTCGAAGGGGTCGGTGGCGAGGTCGTAGAGCTCGAGTTCATCGAGAGCCACGGCGTGGATGAGCTTCCAGTCGCCCTCGCGGACAGAGCGGAAGTTCACGCCGGGTCGGATCTGCATGTCCTCGGGGAACGCCAGAGGGTGAAAACAAACTTCGCTGAAAGCCGGGGACGATAGTTCGACGCGCCCCTGGAGGGCCCTCACGAAACTGGATCCGTCGATGCCTCTCGCCTCTTTCTCGATTCCCAGCATGTCCAGAATCGTGGGCAGCAGATCGATCATCTCGACCTGAGGTGTGAAGACGTGAGGCAGGTTCGCCATTTGAGGATTCCGGAGGATCAGGGGAACACGGATCAGCTCCTCGTACAACCCGCGGGTGTGACCGAGCCAGTCGTGGTCCATGAATCCTTCGCCGTGGTCGGCCGCCAGCACGACCAGTGTCGACTCCGCCAGTCCCAGCCGGTCCAGTTCGTCGAGAACCCGCGCCACGTGGTGATCCGTAAAGGCGATCTCGCTGTCATACAGGCTGACCAGGTAGGCGATGTCCTCCGGACCCAGCCCGTGCCTCTTCTCCTTGAGTTCTTCGAAACGCATGGTCGAGTCCACCCACCCCTCGTAGGGCTCGCCGAAAGGAAACTCCGGGTGGCCGAGATAGTCGTGGTGGGGATCAAAGTAATGCAGGAAGAGGAAAAAGGGCGCCTCCCCGTGCTCCCGAAGCCACTCGATACCGAGTGCTGTGACCCCGGGGGAAGAAATGTCCCGATGACCGCCCACCTCGGACTCGTCGAAGTCGTCGAATCCCTGATCCAGGTTGTACTTGGAGGAGACGAAAATGTTACTCACTACGGCGCCGGTCCGGTGTCCATGGTCCCGGAGAATCTCCGCCAGCGTTCTGCGGTGGTCGGGAAGCTCCGTTTGGCGCGTGATCGTCTGATGGCGCGTCGGGTAGAGCCCGGTGAACAGGCTGGCCGTGGAGGGAAGCGTCCAGGGGCTCTGGGAGAGAGCGTTCAGGAACAAGGTCGAGCCTTCGGCGAAACGGTCGATGTTCGGACTTGTGTTTCGCGTGTACCCGTAGCAGCCCAGGTGATCCGCGCGCAAGGTGTCGACAAAAATGACCAGCAGGTTCATCCGAGGAAGACGCGTTCGGGACTGACATCCGGCATAGCCTGCGAAGGTCACGGCCAGGGCCGAGACGAAGACGACGACCTTGCTCCGGCGATGCTTGCGGAGGTAACGAACCGCGCGGACGATGGACTCCGGAATCGACACTCGACGGTGTGCACGCAAGAGGGATCCTCCCTTCGCGATCATCCTAGTCGATTCTTGTGAGATACACAATCCGGAATCGGGTGTGGACCGGCGGGCGTGAATCCGGTGGGCGGGGGTCCGGCGAATCGGAGCACGCGCGGGGCGGTTTTCCGGCGCCGTCGCTCCGCATGGAGGGTGGTTTGCGCTTCCAGCCTTGACGCCTCCGGACCCGCCTGTTAGAATACAAGTCCCAACACCGGGTCGGGGCGCGCCCGTGAAGTCTCTCGTGGCTCCCGTCCTCTGTTCTTCTTCCTGATGCATCGGAGTCGAGGTCATGGATGAGAGAATGTTGCTCAAGGACATGGAAGAGGCGGTAATCCGTGGAGACGGGGACGCGGCCGCGGATCTTGCCCGGAAGGCGCTCGAGGGCGGGATGAACGTGAATCGGATGCTCGACGAGGGGTTCGTCAAGGGGATCGAGCGCGTCGGCCGGCTGTGGGAAGACGGCGAGTATTTCCTTCCGGAGTTGGTCCGGGGCGCCGAAGCCATGAAGGCGGCGCTCACGGTCATCGAACCGGCAATTCTCGAGAGTGGTGAGAATCGTGACCCCTTGGGCACGGCGGTCATCGGAACCATTGAGGGCGACATCCACGACATCGGAAAGACGCTCGTGTCCGCAATGCTGACGGCCTACGGCTTCGACGTCATGGACTTGGGCGCGGATGTTCCGGTCACCAAGTTCGTGGACGCGGCCAAAGAGGTCGGCGCAGACCTGGTCTGCATGTCGGCGCTTCTGACGACAACGATGGTGGGTCAGAAGAAAGTGATCGACCTGCTGAAGCAGCGGGGCCTTCCCGCAAAGGTCATCGTCGGCGGGGCGCCCGTGAGTCAGCAATGGGCGGACGAGATCGGCGCGGACGGATACGGGGAGTCGGCCGTCGCCGCCGTTGAGGTTGCCAAGCGACTCGTCGCGTAGGGCAAAGGTCAAGATCCAAGGCGAGCCCCAGATTCCACAGATTGCACGGATGGGCATTGTGTTGAGGCAAGTTCTTGCCTCAAGGGCGGAGGAACAAGGTCAAGAGCGAGCCACAGATTGCACAGATTACGCGGATCGGATCTCTCGTCCGCTACTGCGGTATGAGTGTTCTTGCCGAGCTTCCGGATGGGACATTTCCAGGCGACAGCGGATCGTAGAGAAGCCCATCGCCTGGACTGTTGGGTCGGATCGTGGATCTGGCCCAACGGGCGGTGTACCCGCTTTGAATCCGTGAAATCTGTGGAATCTGTGGCTAACGTTCTTGATTTCGAATCTGCGACACCCGGGATAGGAGCGGGCACATGTCGGTTCGGTTCATGGAGCGTGTGGCTCGGGGACCCGTGCTGTTCGATGGCGGAATGGGGAGTCTTCTCATTGCCCGGGGATTGACTCTGGGGGAGGCTCCCGAGCTCTGGAACGTGGATCGACCCGAGGTCGTGAGGGACGCCCACCGGGCCTATTTCGACGCCGGCTCGGACGTGGTGACGACGAATACCTTCGGGGGAACCGGGCTCAAACTGAGCGCGAAGGGTCTGGCCGACCGGATGGAGGAACTCAATCGGGCCGGGGCAGAAGTCGCTCTCTCCGTTCGGCCCGACGGCCGGTTTGTGGCGGGCGACCTGGGGCCCACCGGAAAGGTCACGGGTCTTCCCGGTGAAGTGTCCGCGGAGAGTCTCAGAGCGAGTTTCGCCGACCAGGCGCGCACGCTCGCCGGCGCAGGCGTGGATCTCCTGATTGTCGAGACCATGTACGACCTCGAAGAAGCCCGGGCCGCCGTTTCCGCCGCCGTCGAGACGGGTCTCCCGGTAGTGGCCACCATGACCTTCGAACGGAAGCCGCGCGGGTACTTCACGCTCATGGGGAATTGTCCGGAGGAATGCGTTTCGGCGCTGGAGAAAGCGGGCGCGTCGGTGGTGGGGGTCAACTGTACTCTTGGACCGGAGGACATGTTGGATCTCCTGTCAGCGATTCGTCCGCTTACAACGTTGCCCCTTCTCGCTCAGCCCAATGCCGGGCAGCCCACGTTGGTGGACGGGGAGGCCGTGTACTCCGCCGCCCCCGATGTCTTTGCCCGCCAGGTGCGACGGCTCGTGGAGGAAGGGGCCGATCTGGTGGGTGGTTGCTGCGGGACCACGCCCGAATTCGTTCGCCTCATTCGTTCTCAAATCGAGGCGCATCTTGAACATCGTTGAAGACATCACCGTCCGGCCTCGGGAGACCGAGGTCCTCCGTCTTCTGCGGCGAGGGAAAAAGGAGAAGGATCCCGGGGACTTCACTCTGGGTCTCGTTCGAGAGGCTCTTGCGGAGGCACGGCCGCTGGCCCATCCGAAGGCGGTCTACGATTTCTTTGATCGCCCGGATGTGCCGGATCATCCCGTCTTCCTGTCCGCACGGCGCGTGGGGCTCTGCATCTGCACAATCGGTTCGGATCTGGAGAAGCGCGTGGGAGACCTGATGGCGCGGGGTGAACTGGCAAGAGGAGTCGTGCTGGACGCTGTCGGTTCGGAAATGGCAGAGACCGCTGCGCAGGTTCTCGACCGGCGGATGGAGTCGGAGCACGTTCGAAGCGGGGAGAGGGCCGGCGCGCGTTTCTCTCCCGGGTACGGGGAGTGGGAGCTGGAGGGGCAGCAGTGGCTGTTCGAGGTCCTGGACGCCGGGCGAATCGGCGTGGAACTTTCATCCTCGATGATGATGACACCCCGTAAATCGGTTTCCTTCGCGATCAACCTGGGCGTGGATCCGAAACCCCCGCGCTGCACAACACCCTGTGATCAGTGTGACATGAACGACTGCGAATTTCGGAGAGATCCATCTGTGTAATCTGTGAACTCTGTGGTTTGGTTTGGGTTGGACCTTCGCATCCGGGAGGCAATCGAATGAAGGCAAGACGTCCGAAGCTGGAGATGCTGTCGCCGGATCTGGTGGAGAGAATCATCGGAGAGGCGATGGAGATTCTGGAAGACATCGGCGTGTTCGTCGAGAACGACGAGGCCTTCTCGCTTCTGGCGGACGCCGGATGCAGGGTAGACGTCGCCTCGCGACGGGTCCACATCAAGGAGGATCTGGTCCGCATCTCCCTGGGCAAGGCGCCGAAGGGAATACAGTTGTTCGATACCGCCGGGGATCTCGCGATGGATCTTTCCCGCGACAACGTTCATTTCGATCCGGGATCTGCGGCCGTCAACGTCTATGACTACGAGGCAAAGACCATCCGGAAGCCGACGTCTGCGGATGTGGTGTCCTTCGTGAAGCTCACGGCCCACCTGAAGAACTACGCGGCACAGAGTACGGGCGTGGTCCCGGCGGATGTTCCCGAAGAATTCGCGGATCGTTACCGGCTGTACCTCGGGTTGCTCAATTGCTCCAAGCCGGTTGTGACGGGCACATTCGAGGTGGATGCGTTCGGGCCGATGAAAGACATGCTGGTCGCCGTGCGCGGGTCGGCCGAAGCGCTCAAAGAGAAACCGCTGGCGATCTTCGACGCCTGCCCTTCGCCGCCGCTCAAGTGGAGCAACCTCACGTGCCAGAGCGTCGTGGACTCCGCCCGGGCGGGCATCCCTTCGGAGTTCGTCTCGATGCCGCTCTCGGGGGCGACGGCCCCCGTCACCCTTTCCGGTTCCATCGTCCAGCACACGGCGGAGACCCTGAGTGGGGTGGTCATCGCGGAATTGGCCGAGCCGGGGGCTCCCGTCATCTACGGCGGATCCCCCGCCGTCTTCGATATGAAGAAGGGGACAACGCCCATGGGCGCCATCGAGACGATGATGATCGATTCGGCGTACGCCCAGATCGGTAAGACGCTAGGGCTTCCGACGCACGCGTACATGGGGCTCAGTGACTCGAAGATGCCGGATGCGCAGGCCGGTCTTGAAGCGGGCATGGGCGCGCTCATGGCCGCACTCGCCGGGGTCAACGTCGTCTCCGGTGCGGGGATGCTGGCCTTTGAGAACTGCCAGAGTCTCGAGAATCTGGTGATCGACCATGACATCTGCGGAATGGCTCTCAGGGTGGTCGGAGGGATCGAACAGCGTGAGACACCGATGGCCAAGGACAAGCTTCAGGACTTCTTCAAGGAGAACCACCTGCTGTCACATCCCAGCACGTTGCGCTGGTTCCGTGAGGAGTTCTACTTCCCGGGAAAGGCCATCGACCGGTCCACGGATCAGGAATGGTTGAAGCAGGGATCCGTATCGGCGCTCGAAAGAGCACACGCGGAGGTCAAGCGACTCCTGGAGAAAGACCTCGAACCGCATCTCGATGCCTCGGTTGCCGCCGAGCTCCGGAAGATCGTCACCGCCGAGGCAAAGCGAAAGGGCATGGAGAGGCTGCCCGTTTCGTGAGCCGATGATCGAGAGTGGTTCACGGAAACAAGCACTCGAAAGAGCCTGTCCGCGGATTGCGCGGATTACGCAGATCAGAAAACGGGGAGGCAGGTTCTTGCCTCCCCGGGACGAACTTACCAAGATACACGTTGTCTTGAGCTGAGGCGCCGGCCGGTAGCTCTCCAGGCGACGGTCTACTCCTCGAAAACCTTCTTGACCCTACCCCACGTGGTTCGATCTGTCCCGCTCGCCTGACCCTGGTAACATGCGGGCCAGCCGGTGCAGGTGTCATGACAGGTGTCCCCACCTTCGCACGTTGTCGACCCATCGCAGGTCGGCCAACTTCCGCACGTCATCTGACAGGTCTCGGTGCCGTCGCAGGTGTAGTTGCCCTGGAACGTGTACGCTGGACGACAGCAGTCCGGAGTACCGTCGCACGTCAGGCCGGCTCCGTCACAGGTCGAGCTCCAGCAGGTGAAGAGCCCATCGCAGGTCTCTTCGCCGTGACACGTAGACTGTGCATCGCACGTGTAGAACCTGGCGCATGTCTCCGTGGCGTCGCACGTGGGGACGGCCGTATCGCAGGTTGGCGCGCCGACGTCATAGGTGAGGCCCCAACAATCCGCCGAATCCCGGTCACAGGTTACTCCGCCGTAGCAGGTTTCCTGAGGCGCGCATGTGATGTCACAGGTCGGCTGCGCGTCACACGTATGTACTCCCGCGCAGGTTTCCCCGCCGTCACAGGTTGGCCCGCCCATACAGGTCGGCAGACATGACGAGGTTATTCGCTTCCCCTCAAACGTTGATTCCGAGGATCCGGTGTAGGCGTCACCCACCGTTGCCTGGGCGACTTCGTTGCCTGCACCCTCCAGGCGACCGACGGCATCGGACAGCAACGACTCAAACACCGGAGAGCTCGCGTGTTCGGCAGGTTCAGTCCGATGCGTGCTAGGCGCATTGTGGACTGCGAAGTGATGGTCTTCTCGGCAAGGGGTTTCCCCTGATGGAGTCATCTCCGACTGGTCGGCTTGGCTCCGGGAGGAGGACGATAAGCGGACGGTCAAGACGATTCGCAAGTACACCCACACCGGATTGCCATGCGGAGGGAAGGCGTTCGTTGATCGATTGGAGAAGACGCTGGGACGGTCGCTCGGGCCCAAGAAGAAAAGCTGTAAACTCTTACATGGTAATTAATTATGCGAGTACTGGCTCTGTCCCTATTAACACTGAGTCTCTGCAATCTGTGGCTGGCTCTTGATCTTGTTCTCATGGAAGATTGACTTTTCGCAGCGCATGCGATAGAATTAGCGTATCGCTCAATATAGGTTGGACACATAGAGGGGGGTACGCTCGTGGGACGCATAGTGACGGTTGTGGTGATGCTGGGGGTCGTTACAGTACCCAGCGTGTCGGTATCGCAGACGGTTACCGTGGAGGCCGAGACCTTCACAGCCTATGGGAATATCGCGGGAGCTCCCATTGGTGTGGTGGGCTGCTCGTATGCCAGTGGGGGCCAGGCCGTCGACGGGTTCGACATCGCCGAGGAATGGGTCCGCCTCCTTGTCACGTTTCCGGAGGATGGACTGTACGCGAATCGTCTCCGTTCGGCCGGGCCGCTCGGGCTGACCAGCACGGTCCGCCTGACGCTCGTGACCGCCAGCAAGAACGGGGATACCCAGGTCTCCGAGATCGAGACCTACGGCGATGGCATTGGGTGAACGACTGTCTACAACTGGTTCGCCGGGAGCGAGCCGTTCGACGTTGTCGCCGGAACGTATCCGTTGGACGTATTCCTGGTCGCCGGGGATTGGACCCGACTCGACGCCGTTGAGCTGGAATGGTCCGGGGTTTCAAGCGTCCTGGATGAACCTCGACCCACCTGGGGGCGGATCAAGAATCTGTTCCGGTAGCGGTCTTACGCAAGTTGCATTGTTCTCCCTGCCTTCGCGGCCTCACATCCTATTCACCCTGAGAGAGCGACCGGGGTCTTGCGCCGGTCGCTCGTCGGGTGCTCAGTCCTTGGGGTTTGGAAGTCTGTCCCCGAAAATTCCTTGCCAATCTGTTATGGACAAGTAGTGCCGCAAGGATCCACAATAAGCTGGCAAAGGCGACGACGTCCCGGAAGCCCCCCGGTATCTGTGTAGTCTGCGGATGGTTTCAGGTTCTGAATCTGTATAGTCTGCGGAGGAAGCAATCATGTACAGACTCCCCCTGCTCTTGATCGTCGTTCTCATCTCTGTGCTATCCGTGGGATTCTCACAGACTCTCGTAGCCACAGCACAGGACAAGACCGCCGTCAGCGACACAACACTCACCTTCACCACTGTGAAAGAAGTCGAATCCACCTCCGTTAAGGATCAAGGCTGGACTCCCACGTGCTGGTGTTTCTCGACGATTTCATTCCTTGAATCCGAGCTGCTGCGAATGGGGAAGGATACCCTTGATCTGTCTGAGATGTTCATTGTGAGACACACCTATCCGCGTAAAGCAGTCCGCTACGTCAGATTACATGGAAACACCGTCTTTGCGGGAGGCGGCCTTTCGCACGATGTCATGGGTACGATTCGGGAAGCCGGTCTTGTGCCGGAAGAGATCTATGAAGGCAGGCGTGTTGACGCTACCAGGCACGACCACAATGAAATGGCCGCTGTTCTTAAGGGAGCAGCGGATGGGATCGTCAAGAATACAAGTGGACGACTGACTCCGGTGTGGCCGACCTGCATCGAGGCGATTCTGGACACGTACCTGGGGAAGCCGCCGGCCAGTTTCGTTTTCCACGGCGAAGAGTACACACCCGAATCCTTTCTAAAGGAACTGGGTCTTGATCCAGATGCCTATGTGGAAATCACCTCCTTCACCCACCATCCTCTCTACTCGAGGTTCATACTGGAACTCCCTGACAACTGGGCTCTGAGTGAGTATTACAATGTCCCGCTGGACGACTTCATGCTGGTTATCGATCGTGCACTTGGGAGTGGATATTCGATCGTCTGGGATGGAGACACGAGTGAATGGAGTTTTGGCGCTGTAGAGGGGGTAGCCCTCCTACCGGCAGAGGACTGGAGGGATGAAGGAGAAGGGGATCAAACCTGCGGGGCACGTCGACCGGAGAAGGAGGTCACCCAGGAAGTTCGGCAGGAGTTATTCGATAACTACAGCTCTACCGACAATCATCTGATGCATATCATTGGCACAGCCGAGGACCAGGACGGTAAGAGGTACTATATCGCGAAGGATTCATTTGGCGAGAAGGGCAAGAAATACGGTGGTTTGATGTACCTGTCCGAGGCCTATGTGCGTGCCAAGACGATAGCGATCATGGTACACACAAATGCGATCCCCAGGGAATTGCGTCGGAAGTTGTCGATAGACGGATAGAAGCACGGCGGACCAGAGGAGCGCAATACTCCGCCCATTCGTCTTGACAGCGTCCCGCGGCGGTGATACAGTTACACTGCTTTTCCGACGACGTCAGAACGAACCGCCCGTTCTAACCGGCATTTCTCAACAGCCTCGTCCGAGGAATGCGGGTTAGCCCCGCCTGGGCGAGGAATCTCGCCGGAGTGTACGCAAGGGTTCTCGGCGTTGGTTCCTTTTTCATCTTTTCAGCAATCGTAGCAGGTCGTTCAAGTTCCAAGGGAGAACGGCCGAAATGCCTTGGGTGACCGGGGGTTCGGCCGGTCAACAGAAGGGGTGCGGTATGTCTGTGGCAAAGGGCATGGAGATCAAACCCAACAACGTTCACGCCGTCCTCGGGAAGAAGATGCTGGTCGATGGAATGTCTCTCGTCTTCGACGTGGAGAAGAGCCACGGCAACTGGGTGCACGACGCGCTGACGGGCGAGGACTATCTGGATTTCTTCGCTCTCTTCGCCTCTTCCCCGATCGGGTACAACCATCCGACGCTGGTGTCGGACGAGTTCAGAGAGAAGCTGGGAAGGGTCGCGGCCAACAAGCCGACCAACTCGGACGTCTACTCGGTGGAGATGGCCGAGTTCGTGGATACCTTTTGTCGGGTCGCCGTGCCCGAGCCCTTCAAGTATCTCTTCTTCATCGACGGGGGAGCGCTGGCCGTCGAGAACGCGCTGAAGGCCGCCTTCGACTGGAAAGTCCGCAAGAATCAGTCCGCGGGCAAGGGGGAGAAGGGGTATCAGGTGATCCACTTCCAGCAGGCCTTCCACGGCCGCTCGGGGTATACGCTGTCTCTGACCAACACCGCAGATCCGGCGAAAACGCAGTACTTCCCGAAATTCCAGTGGCCGAGAATCAAGAATCCGAAGCTCACTTTCCCGGTGGACGACAAGATCCTGTCCGAAGTCAAGGCGGCGGAAGACGAGGCGCTGGCCCAGATCCACGAGGCGATCCGGAACCACCCGGACGACATCGCCGCCATCATCATCGAGCCGATCCAGGGCGAGGGGGGGGACAATCACTTTCGGCCGGAGTTCTTCGCGGCGCTTCGGAAGATCGCCGACGAGAACGAGATGCTCCTCATCTATGATGAAGTCCAGACCGGGCTCGGGGCCACGGGCAGAATGTGGTGCTGGCAGCACATCGGTGTGGCTCCCGACATCCTGGCTTTCGGAAAGAAGACCCAGGTCTGCGGAATCATGGCGAGCGGGCGGATGGACGAGGTTCCCAAGAATGTATTCCGTGTGTCGAGCCGGATCAATTCCACATGGGGGGGCAACCTGACCGATATGGTCCGGTGTACCCGGTACCTTCAGGTCATTGAGGAAGAACATCTGGTCGAAAACGCGGCCGCAAGCGGGGAACACCTGCTCGCGAAGCTTGAGGAACTCAAAGAGAGGTTTCCCGACATCGTGAGCAACATAAGGGGCCGGGGTTGTTTTTCGGCCTTCGATCTTCCGAATCCCGAGATTCGAGACAAGCTCATCGAACTCGCCTATGAACGGAAGCTCCTGATCTTCAAGGGTGGAGTCCGGAGCATCCGCTTCCGGCCGGCGCTCACGATCTCCCGGGAGGAGATCGATCTCGGCGTCGGCCTCCTGGGCGAGTGTCTGACGGCGATATAGGGCACGGTTGGGGTCTCCTCCAGCTGCTGGCCCGTGGTCACGTCGAGGAGCCGACATCCGGTGGAACCCCATCGATCCAATGAACCCACGCGCGCCGGTTTCGTTGAGAGGGCCGGCGCGTTTTCTCTTGATCTGCTGCTGGTGATCTGGATTTACACGGCCGCTCTGCATCTCGCCGTCCGCCAACCTCTCTCGGGCGGTGTCGTGTCCTTTCTTAAGTGGTATGGGGCGATCCTCCTTGGGCTGGCGATCGTATCCTTCGCGTACTTCGCACGTCTGAACTCCGGCGGCCGACAGACCCTGGGCAAGCGGGTGTTTGGGCTTCGCACCGTCCAGTCCGGCGGTGGACCCGTTCGCCTGCGGCAGAGCCTGTTCCGGAGCTATGCGTACCTGATCTCCGAGGCGGTGTTCTACCTGGGGTTCCTGTGGGTTCTGTGGGACCGCAGGCGGGAGGCGTGGCACGACAAGCTGGCCGGGACCACCGTCATTCTACTTCGACCACAGACTCGGGGAAGCCGGGCCCTTGCCGGCCTCAGCTTTGCCTGTCTGATCCTATCCAGCCTGTTTCCCTCCACCGCCGTGAAGAGCCGGTTCCGGGCCTTCACCACGCCCACGTCGTCCATGGTGATGACGCTTCTCCCGGGCGACTACTTCATCGCCGACCTGGAGTTCCTGAAATTCCAATCGCTGGCGCGCGGGGACGTCATCGTCTTCGACCCCCCCAAGGGTGGGGATCAGGCGTACATCAAGCGGTGTGTGGCGCTGGCGGGGCAGAACGTCCGGGTGAGGCGGAACATGCTCTATCTCGAAGAGACGCCGGTGATCGAGCCTTACGTCTTCCTGAGCGGCTTCACTTCTCCCTACTCCGATTGGGGTCCGCTCGAGGTCCCGGGGGAAAGCATTTTCGTACTTGGGGACAACCGCGACAACAGCCTGGATTCTCGATACTTCGGCCCGCTGCCGCAGGATCACATTCTCGGCCGCGCGGATCTCATCTACTGGTCCATGGATGGAGAACGCGGCCTGCCGCGCGTGGATCGCCTGGGCAAGAAGATCGAATAACAAGACCGAAACCTTTCATCCGCAGATTACGCAGATTACGCAGATTGGAAAACGGGGAGGCAAGTTCTTGCCTCCCCGGGGTGCGGCCATCACAACATGCCTTCCTACCTACGTATGTGACTCGGACTCCCTCCCGTAGCTTCCCAGGCGAAGATCAGAACGGGGAACAAGCCTTCGGCCTGGTCGTATGTTCGAATCGATGATTCGAACATACGATAGCATTCACCGATTTGGATCTGCGTAATCTGCGCAATCTGCGGATAGAACTCTTTTGTCGTCAATGTTCACTTGATGACAATGTTCATGAGTTTGTTTTTGATGAGGATCTTCTTCACGATGGTCTTGCCGTCGGTGTACTCTTTCACCTTCTCGTCGGCGAAGACGACGGGCTCGAGGTCCTCCTGAGAGAGATCCGCCGGGACGCGCATTTTGCTCCGAACCTTGCCGTTGATCTGGACGACAAATTCGATTTCGCTTCGGCGTGTGTGATGCTCGTCGTAGGCGGGCCAGCCGGCGTTGAGAATGGTCTCGCCGTGACCCAGCCGCTCCCAGAGTTCCTCGGTGAGGTGGGGCGCAAAGGGGGCAAGAAGCCGCAGCAGTGTTTCGTAGTAAGTGCGCGCCCGGACGTCCGCCTTGTAGGCGTGGTTCACCATCTCCATGAGGCGCGCCAGGGCCGTGTTATAGGACAGTCTCTTGACGTCCTCCGTGACGGACCGGGTGGCGAAGTGCAGGGCGTAGAGGGTCTCCGAATCGGCCACCTCCTCGTCGAGGATCTCGATTTCCGTGATTCGCCTCCACACACGGTCCAGGAAATGGCGGACGCCCTTGATGCCTTCGTCCCGGAAGTCGCCGCCCTCCAGATACGGTCCCATGAACATGAGGTAGGACCTCAGACAATCGGCCCCGTAGCGCTCGATGTACTCGTCGGGGTTGACGATGTTCCCGCGCGACTTGCTCATCTTATCGCCGTCCTTGATGATCATGCCGTGCGCGCGGAACGTCTCGAAGGGTTCCTCGAACTCGATCAGCCCGACGTCGTGGAGCGCCATCGTAATAAACCGGACGTACATGAGGTGCAGGCACGCGTGCTCGTTGCCCCCGATGTACATGTCCACGGGCAGCCATTTTTTCGTGAGGACCGGGTCGAACGCGCGGTCCGAGAAGTCCGTCGACGGATATCTCAGGAAATACCAGGCCGAATCCAGGAAGTTGTCGTTGACGTCGGTCTCCCGCCTGGCGGGCCCGTTGCAGTTGGGACAGGTCGTGCTGACGAACGCCTCACTTCTGGCCAGGGGAGACCGTCCGGATCCGTCCGGACGGTAGTCCTCGAGTTCGGGCAACAGGACCGGCAGATCCTCATCGGGAACCGGGACCGTCCCGCATGTCTCGCAGTACAGGATCGGAATCGGAGGTCCCCAGTACCGCTGGCGGGAAATGCACCAATCCCTCAGACGGTAGTTGATCCGGAACTCGGCTTTGCCCTCTCCGGCCATCCACTCCGTCATCTTGGCCTTGGATGCCTCCGACGACAGGCCGTCAAACCGCCCGGAGTTGATGATGATGCCCGGATCCACGTATGCCGCCTCCAGGGGATGTTCCTCCCCGTCGGGTGAAATGACCTGTACGATCGAGAGGGCGAACTTCCGGGCGAACTCGAAATCCCGTTGATCGTGGGCAGGGACGGCCATGATGGCGCCGGTGCCGTAGCCCAGGAGCACATAGTCGGAAATCCAAATGGGAATCGGGTTACCCGTGGCGGGGTTGATTCCGAAAGACCCCGTGAAGACCCCCGTTTTTTCCCGGGTTTCATCCTGTCGCTCGATCTCGGATTCGCGGGCGGCCTTCTCGATGTAAGCCTGGACCGCCTCGCGCTGCTCGTCGGTGGTGAGATCATCCACCAGCGGATGCTCGGGCGCCAGCACCATGTATGTGGCGCCGAAGATGGTATCGGGGCGCGTCGTGAAAACCGTCAGCGTCTCCTCCCGGCCCTGGATGGAGAAGACGAGGTCCGCGCCCTCGGATCGGCCGATCCAATTGCGCTGGGCGGTCTTCGTGGTCTCCGACCAATCGATCCGGTCCAGATTGTCGAGGAGCCGCTGGGCGTACTTCGTGATCCGAAAATACCACTGCTCCAGATCTCGCTTCCCCACATCGCTGCGGCAGCGCTCGCACTCCCCCCCGATCACCTGCTCGTCGGCCAGAACGGTCTTGCACGACGGGCACCAATTGACAGGGGATTTCTTCTTGTAGGCCAACCCGGCCCTGAAGAGCTGAATGAAGATCCACTGGGTCCACTTGTAGTAGGCGGGATCCGTGGTTTCGACCTGGTGGGACCAGTCGAACATGGCCCCCAGCATCTTCATCTGGTTCTCGCGGAAATTCCGGATGCTCCGGGGCGTCAGCTCCCTCGGATTCGTGCCGACCTTGAGAGCGTAGTTCTCGGAGTGCATCCCGAAGGCATCGAAACCCATGGGCTCGAAAACGTCGCGCCCCTGCATTCTCATGAAACGGGCGTAGATATCCGAGCCCAGAAAAGCGAAGACGTTGCCGACGTGAAGCCCTTCGGCCGACGGGTAGGGGAACATCATGAGGTTGTAGAAGGGCCGTTCGGCGCTGTGAACGTCCGTCTCGAAGAGCTTCTGCTCCTCCCACGCCTTCCGCCACTTGGCCTCGATCTCGATGTGATCGTAGCCGGATGCCGCGCGCATAGATCTGTCCGTCCTCTCTGTGACATACTTAAGCACGTAAGATACCGTCTGGCGGGCGGGAAATCAAGAGCGAATGGGCGAGTGGGCGAATAGGCGAATGGGAGAACATTCAACGGCCAGCCACAGATTGCACGGATTCAAACGCCAAGACCTTGTCCGCAGACTGTGCAGAGGGTCCCGAAGGGGCAAAGGGGCGCGCGGTCCTGGGATGAGGGGTTCCGGTTTTCGGCTCTCGGCTTTCGGTTCTCTGCCGTATGGGCCTTGCGCTCCGGGAAGGGTTCGGCGTCTCTCCTCCACGGCAAGAAGGGGGGATTCGAATCGGCGAGCAGGGGGGTACCTCGCGGCGTTGAAAGATCCCTTGCCGTGTCGTCGTTCCGGCGAACCTTCCCCGTCGCCGGCCGGGTCTGTGGGATTATCGCCTCTCACCTTTAACCTGTCTGTTTCACAGGGCAAGGGGGCGAAGAATGGGGTCGTAAGGCTCGAGCGTAGGCTTTCCGGCCGAGCAGGGTACGGCTGTCTACGCTGTGTCACGGGGCCTTCGCTCGAGCCCAAGGCCCCATCTTCGTCACCTTGCAGGGATGTCGCGCGGGCCTTTTGCCGCGGCAAAGGTCCGGCGTCTCTTGGCCACGAGCGTGAGTGAGGTTTTGAATCGGCAAGGAGGGCGGCGATTTGCTCGGGCCGAAACGCCACGCTCGGGCCTTCGATCCGGCGGACCTTCACCGCGGCCGGCCCGGGTTCGTGTGTTCCGGCTTTCGGCTCTCGGCTTTCGGATCTCTGCCGTACGGGCCTTGCGCTCCGGGAAGGGTACGGCGTCGTCCGGGCCACGCCGGAAGGGGGGAAGGGCGGGCGTGGAGCCCGCCCAAGGATCGCGAGGGTTCGTGACGATCTCAGGGACCCTGGATTGCAGTCACCTCCTCCACGAAGAAAAAGGCGTCGGCCTGGTTCACGAGCACGCCGTTGGCCACCGAGCCGTTCTGAACGAAAGTGCGCATCTGCCTCAGGTAGGATTCCCCCTCGTCCCCGGTGTGGAGGGGCAGCACAAAGGCCGGACCCGCCCTGGCCAGCAGGTACTCGATTCTCTCCGGTTGGCTGGGGACGTCGTTGAAGCCGGATTCGAGGACCATGTTTCCGTGGCGGCCGTGGTCGTACTGCATCCACACGGAATACACCTGACCGGGTAGCTTTCGGGCCAGATAGGTGCCGATGGAGAACCACATCGGAAAGGGCTGCCCGCTCGGGGAGTTCAGCAGGATGGTATCACTGTCCTTGCTCAAGTGGAGAGCGTGGCCCAGGAGAATGATCTTCTCATCGTGCGGGAGGGCTTCGAGCGTCTCATCCATCTGTCGGTACATCGTCTGCTCCCGCGTGGCCAGAGCCTCAACCCACCGCCTCATATCCGACGCCGTGTCGAGGAACAGAAAAGCGTCGGCCATGCACCGCACGGTACGCTTGAGATCCGCCACTCGGGTCACGCCGAGCATCCCTTCCATCTTCGCTTCCTCGGAATCAAGAAACGCCAGCACGTCGACAAGGCGGGCCTGCTCTTCGGCCATGGATTCGCCCGGCACGCGCTCGAGACGCCCGAGGATCTCCCGCGCGAGGGGTTGGGACTCGTATGGCCCCAGCAGATCTCTCGCGTCCGCGTACCCGCCGCCCGAGAGAACGTCGATATCGAACCCGAACCAGGAGAGACGGGGTTCTCCGGGCTCCAGCGATTCATTGAGAGATCGAAGCCGGCGGAAGAACGTGGATTCCTCATGGCGCCACGCCTTCCTGAACTCGTCGTTGTTCAGGGCTTGGAAGACGACGGGGATGTCGTCGCGGTCGCTTCGCAGATCTCCCCTGTAGCCCAGTATGGCGACGCGGTCCAGGTGCGCCGGGTCACCTGTCTCGAGGTACCGGTCGATCCGCTTGCCGTCGGAGATCCCCATCTCCATCCCAATGTGCCGCCAGCCCTTTTCAAAGAGGTAGCGAATGAAGATCAAACGGAAGTCGTACTTCTCGTGGATGTAGTGGTCCGACTCGCCGAGGTAAACGATGCGCTTACCTTCGAGCGCCTTGTCCAGAAAGGAAAAATCGGAAAGGTCGATCTCACGCCAGTCCAGCGTGTTGAGCGGAAGGGCGTGGTCCCGGACCCACTCGACGAAGACGTGCTCCGGGTCGGCACTCGGACCCGGTTCGGCCCGAGACTGGGTGGCGGGGATGCAGAGGGCAAGCATTCCCCAGACCACAAAGCCATAGCGAACGCGCAAAAGACGGTGTGACATGATCATCTCCTTTTCTGGGGCGGCATTCCCGTGGGTTCGTAACGCTCAGGTCCCCGATCCACACGCCGTAGGCGCCGATCGGGCCGGGGCAACGTCAGTGGTTCCTCCTGGGGGGTGTGGATGGCCCTACCGCGCGTCGCCGAGCGGGGGGCGCTGCCTCCGCCAGTCGAAGTGCTCGCCGATCGCGTCCAGATCCTCGGGGGTGAAAACGTATTTCAGCTCGATCGCGCGCGGGTCCGCGCGCTCCTCGCGAGTCAGCGTATCCCAGACACGGGGAGCGAAGAGGATAGGAGCGCGGTTCGACGACGCCAGCGCCTCACGAGCGTGTTCGACGACGAGCGGCCGGATGTTGTACTCGTCCTTGGGGAAGACGAGGGCTGCGTCGGCCAGCATGTTGAGGGCCAGCGTTTTGTCGATCTCGCACAGGAAGAGAGAGATTCGCCTCCCTTTGCCCGGACGCCGCGCAATCCGCGTCGGCAGCAGAGGGTCGAGATGAATTGCGGCAAAGCGGATCTCCTCCAGCCGGTTCGGCCATCGCCGGCGAACCTCATTGTAGTGGAAGTAGGTGGCGACCAAGGGGCCCGGTGGCGGTTCGCCCTTCCACGACAGACACCACGGCTTCGCCGTCACTTCCCAGTTCGCCTCCAACTCCCGGGCGTGGTCGGCGGCTTCGGTCTCGCTGCATTCCACGACGTAGACGACCGACGCGGCCGGTGCGCTCGAGTGGGGCCGGTTCGTCAGGAGGTGGGCGAAAGCGCGGGGCGTGAGATCGTACCGTTCCTTTGCCTCGCGAAGCACTTTCTGGACGAATGCCTCGAGTTTGCGCGCTCTTGGGCCCGAGGTTTCCAGCCTTGGCGAGGCAATAACTCGCGTTCCCTTGGCCCCCCGGCTTTCCAGGAGCCTCTCCACCACCAGGTCCGCGTACGCGCGACGGACGGTATGCATGTTGACCTTCCACGCCCGAGCGGCCTCCCGAATGGGCGGAAGAACCTCGCCGGGCATGAGTCTCCCCGTACTGATGCGGTAGCGGAGGGCCTCCGCGATCTGGTGGTAGAGGGGAACCGGGCTCTTGGGATCGAGGTCGATCTTCATGGGACCATGATATATAACATTAGAACAAATGTCAAGAAAAAAATGTGTCCTGCCGCCGGCACCGGGCATGGGTTGTCGCCAGCCCCGCTAGTCCGCTCTGCAGCACGCGCGTTCCCCGCGCCCGGCCGGGGGTTGTGTCTTCCGGCTTTCGGCTCTCGGCTTTCGCATCTTGCATGGGCCTTTTGCCGCGGGCAAGGTTCGGCGTCTCTCTGCCACAGCGTGAAGGGGAAGTCGGGTGGGCCAGGAGGGTGGTCACGTGCTCGGGTGAACAGGCCACGCTGCGGCCTTCGATCCGGCGAACCTTCCCCGCGCCCGGCCCGGGGCATGGGTTGTCGACTCTCAACTTTCAACTCTCGACTCTCTGCCGTACGGACTCTCCCCGTCGCCGGCTCTGGGATGGGGTGTTCCGGCTTTCGGCTCTCGGTTTTCGGATCTCTCGCGCACGCCTTGCGCCGCGAGAAGGGTTCGGCGTCGTCCGCTCCTGCAATTGACATCCCGTCTCCCCCATGCTACCTTACAACAACTGTATCCTGTGGGACTCTCCGCATGTGGAGTCCCCGGGCCTTCCGGCGCTTGCACAAGGAGTATCGATGTTCAAGGAAACCCCGCCCGAACCGGATCTTGTCGTCCAGGAGGAACGGATCCTCGAGTTCTGGGAGAGGGAGAAGATCTTCGACAAACTTCGCGCCCGCAACCAAGGCGGTGAGCGGTTCAAGTTCCTGGACGGTCCCATCACGGCCAACCGCCCCATGGGCGTTCACCACGCCTGGGGGCGGACCTACAAGGACATCTTCCAGCGCTACCACGCTATGCAGGGCCGGGAAACGCGCTATCAGAACGGCTATGACTGCCAGGGCCTGTGGATCGAGATCGAGATCGAGAAAGAGCTGGGGTTCAACTCCAAGAAGGACATCGAAGGTTTTGGAATCGCCGAGTTCGTCGAGCTCTGCAAGGCGCGCCCTCTCAAGATCGCCAAGGAAATCGATCGTCAGTCCATCCGCCTGGGTTACTGGATGGACTGGTCGGATTCCTACTTCACGATGTCCGATGAGAACAACTACACCATCTGGCATTTTCTGAAGAAGTGTCACGAGCGAGGTCTGGTCTACAAGGGGCACGATGTGATGCCCTGGTGTCCCCGGTGCGGGACGGCCGTCTCCGAGCACGAGATCGCCACCGAAGGGTACCGGGAACTGGAGCATCCAAGCATCACCATCCGTCTTCCCCTCAAGGGCCGTGAGAACGAGTACATCATGGTCTGGACGACGACGCCCTGGACCCTGAGTTCGAACGTGGCGTTGGCCGTGAGCCCCAAGGTGACCTACGTCAAGGCCGTGCGCGGAGGTGTGACCTACTACCTCGCCGAGTCCGCCCTCGAACGGGTGGGCAACGGGTTCAGGGTGGTCGAGCAGATGACCGGGGACGCCCTCGTGGGTTGGGAATACGACGGGCCGTACGACGATCTGCCCGCACAGAAGGGCGTGGTGCACCGCGTGGTCGCCTGGGACGAGGTGGACGAGAGCGAAGGCACGGGCGTGGTGCACATCGCTCCGGGATGCGGGAAGGAGGACTTCGCCCTCTCCAAGGAGGAGAATCTGCCGGTCGTCGCGCCTCTGGATGAGGCGGGCAGGTTCATCGACGGTTTCGGCTGGCTCACGGGCAAGACGGCCGAAGGCGTCCGCGAAGAGATCCAGACCGACCTGGAGAAGAGGGGACTCAAGGTTGAGTTCACCACGCTGGTCCACCGCTACCCGGTCTGCTGGCGGTGCTCGAGCGAGCTTGTCTTTCGCCTCGTCAACGAGTGGTTCATCGCCATGGACGCGCTCCGTCACGAGATCATGGAGGTAACGCGGAAGATCAACTGGATGCCGAGTTTCGGGCGCGAGCGGGAACTGGATTGGCTCAAGAACATGCACGACTGGTGCATCTCACGCAAGAGGTACTGGGGACTGGCCCTTCCGATCTTCGAATGCGAGTGCGGCTGGTTCGACGTCATCGGCGGGAGGGACGAGCTCAAGGACAGGGCCGTCGAGGGGTGGGAGCGGTTCGAGGGCCACTCTCCTCATCGCCCCTGGGTCGACGACGTCAGGATCCAATGCAAGAAGTGCGGGAAGAGCGTTTCCAGAGTTCAGGACGTCGGCAATCCCTGGCTGGATGCAGGTATCGTTCCGTTCTCCACCATGGGCTACCGGACCGATCCCGAATACTGGAAGGGGTGGTATCCCAGCCACTTCATCACCGAGTGCTTCCCGGGGCAATTCCGGAACTGGTTCTACTCGCTCCTGGCCATGAGCACGGTTCTCGAGAACCGCGAGCCCTTCGAGACGGTTCTCGGCCACGCGCTGGTCCTGGATCTCCAGGGTCAGGAGATGCACAAGTCCAGCGGCAACGTGATCTGGTTCGACGACGCGGTGAACGCCTTAGGCGCCGATGTCCTGCGCTGGATTTTCGCCCGGCAGAATCCCTACGTGAACCTCAATTTCGGCCTGAAACTGGGCGATGACGTTCGGCGGAGGTTCTTCAAGATATGGAACTCCTACGGGTTCTTCATCACCTATGCGAGGTTGGATGGGATCGCTCTCGAGGATCTCACGGGCCCGAATCCCAGGCGGACGCTGGTGGACCGCTGGATTCTGGCGCGCCTCCAGCAGACCATCCGGACCTGCCGCCGGGAGCTGGACACATACAGCATTGCGCCGGTGACTCGCGCTCTGGATGCTTTCATGGAAGACCTCTCCAACGGGTACATTCGCGCCAACCGTCGGCGCTTCTGGAAAAGCGGGGAAGACGAGGACAAACGGGCCGCGTACGCCACGCTGTGGGAAGTGCTCGTGGGCCTGGTCCGGCTGGCGGCGCCCATCCTGCCTTTCCTCTGTGAGGAGATCTACCAGAACCTCGTTCGCGGCGTCGACGCGAAGGCCCCCGAATCGGTCCATCTCTGCTTCTACCCCGAAGTGGACGAAGCGAAGGTCGACGAGTCCCTTATCGAAGAGATGGCCTATGCCGCCAAGATCATTTCCCTGGGCCGGGCTCTCCGCAAGGAGAAGAACTGCAAGGTCCGCCAACCGTTGCCCGAGATGATGGTGGGGCCCACCGAGCGGATGGAGGCCGAACAGGCCGGCACCTTTCGGGAGAGCCTCAAGCGCTGGGAGTCGTTCATTCTGGACGAGCTCAACATCCGTGTGCTCCATACGCTGGATGATTCGGAGCGGCTCCTGGAGTTCAAGGCGAGTCCCAACTTCCGTCTGTTGGGCAAGAAATTTGGTGACCGGATGCCCAAGATCAAGGCGGCCCTGGAGGCGTTGACGTCGGACGAAGCGGCTGCGATTCGAAAGACACAGGAACCCTTCCGCATCAGGGTCGATGGTGACGACCTGGAGCTCGATCGAGAGGAAGTGAAAATCGAATCCGATCCTCGGGAGGGTCTGGCAGTGGGGGCGGAGGGAGACATCTTCGTCGCACTCGATCTCAACATCAGTGACGACCTTCGCCGGGAGGGCCTGGCCCGGGAGCTCGTGCACCGAATTCAACGCATGCGCCGGGAGGCGGGGTTTGAGATCTCGGATCGAATCAGGATCTCCTACCGTGCCGACGGCGGCCTCAAGGAAGTCATCGAGTCTCACGGCGCGTACCTCTCGGCAGAGACTCTTTGCGAAGAGATCAGGGAAGCCGACGAGCAGGGGGAATTCCGTGAAGAACTCGACGTCGACGGGCAGCGTATCACGATTGCCTTGAGTCGTCTTTCCTGAGAAGCGGAAGATCCACGTCCGGGCGATCGGGTTGTCTCTGGCTGAAGCGGTTTGTGGTTTCTGGGGACCGGCGATGCAAGTCTCAGACGAAGAATTGGTCAGGAAGGTACAGGCGGGCGACGCGGAATCCTTTTCCGTGCTTGCCGATCGTTGGGCGGATCGGGCGTATACCCTGGCGCTCGGCATGGTCAAGAACGCGGCGGACGCGGAGGACGTGGTCCAGGAGAGTTTCCTCAACGCCTACCGCGCTCTTCCGCGCTTCAAACACGGTTCCCTCTTCGGCACCTGGCTCTTCCGGATCATCACAAACTCGGCGCTTGTCCGGCTTCGAAAGAGCGCCCGGGAAGTTTTTATTGAAGGCCCCGAGGATGACGACGGCCACCGGGTTCCCGAGGGCCTGATCGACTGGACGGATACGCCCCTCGAAGATCTCATCAACCGGGAGACCCGGCAGATGATGGACCGGGCGGTGAAGACCTTGCCCCTGGACCAGCGAACGGTTTTCGTGCTCCGCGATATCGATGGAATGCGCGCCGCCGACGTGGCCGACATCCTGCATCTCTCCGTCCCGGCGGTCAAGTCGCGCTTGCACCGGGCTCGGGTCCAGCTTCGGGATCAACTGGAGCCGTATTTCAGGGAGAAAGTAGATTCCGGAAAGGGATCGCTCCAATGAGCAACTGCGATGATCTCTTCGAAGCTCTCAAGGACTACCTCGACGGCGACGCCAAGGAAGAGGTTTGTCGAGCGATCGAGGAGCACATGCGCGAATGTCCCAACTGTCACATACACGTGAATACGCTCAAGGGGACGATCGAGATCTACAGAGCCGTGGGCGCTAAAAAGATGCCCGTGAGCGCCAGGGAGCGTCTTCACAAAGCCCTCAAGATCAAGCCGGAGTGGCTGAAGTAACCCGGACCATTCATGAATCCCTGCTGCGAGGGTCTCAGGGCTGGGTATACGCAGACTCGAATTCCCCATTCACGCTGCGGCCAAGAGACGCTGGACCTTTGCCGCAGCGTAAGGCCCGGTTCTGATTTCCTGAATCCTTTCCCTCCGTCCTGCATCTAAAGAGTGAACCCATAAAGACAACCTGAGAGGTGCAAAAGACATGCCACTTTACGAGTACGAATGCAAGAAGTGTGGGAACAGGTTTGAATATTTGCACGGCCACGAGGAAACCGATCTCAGAATCGCCTGCCCCAACTGCGAGTCCGGGGATATCAGTCGGTTGTTCTCAGCCTTCTCGACCTCGTGCGGGAGTTCGGGGTGTGGGAGCGGAAGTACGGGCAGGGCATGGCGGTTTGGCTGAGGCTAGGCGTGCGGGAGCGGTCCGCTCTCCGATCGGGCACGACAACAAGGCAGCAGGGCCTCAAGAGGGGATTCCCATCCCGGATTCGTGGGCGAAAGGATTTGTCTCCTCCCCGCGAGAACCGGGGGCCAACGACGGCCGAAGCCGGTTTGACAAGAGCGCAGGCGATCACTAGATTGAATCCAGGCACGCACGGCGCGTACCCGGGTCCCGGATGGGGTAAGGTAGAAACGTAATGAAAGACGGCTGGATCATTCTCATATTCTTTGTTGTGTGGATTCTGGGGTCACGGTACGTACTCCCGAAGTTGGGGATACCCACGTGAATGTCCGCAACCTGCTCCCCGGGTAGGGAGATCGCGCAGGAAGCATACACCGCCTCACCCGAGGGCCGAGACGGGCTCGTGAGGGCGGCCGTCATGTTGAGAGAATCCCGGGCCCGGGAGGCCGGAGAAGTTCTGGCAGACCTTCCGGACTCGGTGCTGGTGAAGGACTGGAGGGTCCAGACGGTCAGGGAGATACTGAAGGGGCAACCTTCTCCGGACGAGATGCGGGAGGCCTCCAATCTCTTAACTCAGACGATGCGGCAAGTGAAGTGAGCGAGAGGCAGGACCTCGCCGGCTCAACCCCTGGGGGCCGGCG
This sequence comes from uncultured bacterium, assembly GCA_964610505.1. GTDB lineage: Bacteria > Arandabacterota > Arandabacteria > JAGLYR01 > JAGLYR01 > CAZSXU01. Next base: position 59,934 of record CAZSXU010000022.1, read on the forward strand.
AGAAGGCGACATGACCCCCGTCGGCTGTCCCCCGAGAGTCGGTGGGAAAAGGGCCCCGGACGCCTTGGCGTCCGGGGCCCTAAACGTGTATACCTCCTGCACAATGACGGGAATGACTACTTCAGTCCCAGCAGCTCCTTGCGTTGGGCCTCGGACCGGCTCAGGATATCGTCATGCAGTGACTTGCCGTGGCTGTCCATGGTCACGACGGCCGGGAACTTATCCACCTCGATGACCCACATCGCCTCGGGTGTGCCGAACTCCTCCAGCTTGTGAACGGTCAGGACCTTCTTGACGCTCTGGGCCAGGATCACGGCAAGCCCGCCGATGGCGTGAAGGTAAACGCATCCGAACTTCCCGCACGCACCGAGGGTTTGGGCCCCCATCCCGCCCTTTCCGATGATCCCCCGGACGCCAAACTTCTCGATCACTTCGGGCTCGTAGGGTTCCTCGCGAATGCTGGTCGTGGGACCCGCGGCGACGAAGGAATACTCGCTGTTTTCCTTTTTCACGACCGGTCCGCAGTGGTAGATCATTCCACCCTTGAGGACCTCTCGGACTTCATCGCCCGACTCCTCGGTCAGGTACTTGTGCGCGGCATCCCGGGCCGTAATCATCACGCCCGTGATCTCGACTTCGTCGCCGACCTTGAGCTTCCGAATCTCCTCTTCCGATGCGGGCAAGCGAATCTCAATCATAGGACACCTTCCCCTCCTTCAGAATCATCGAAGCCCGGCGGTAGGCCCAGCAGATGTAGCTGACTGAGACGAAATAGCAGGCGGGCAGGCGATGGCGCGTTCCGATGTTCACGCCCATCACGGTGGTTTTTCCGCCGAACCCCATGGGGCCGACCCCGAGCTGGTTGAGTTCCCTGTAGAGCCGATCTTCGAGTTCTCCAAGAACGGGATCCGGATTCTTATCATCCAGATTCCGGAAGAGCTGTTCCTTGGATTCGAGATAAGAGCTTCCCCGATCACCACCGATCCCGATGCCGACGGCGCCGGGTCCGCATCCCTTGCCCTGGGCGTCGAAGACGGCGTCAATCACGCACCGCCTCACACCTTCGAGATCTCTCCCCGCTTTCAAACCGGCGTCGGGAAGCTTATACTGGGCGCCCACGTTTTCCGAGCCGCCGCCCTTGAGCATCAGGCGGACCTTCAGGCCGTCCTGGTCGACTTGCTTGAAGTGGATGTAGGGTAGGCCCCGGCCGATGTTGTTGCCGGAGTTCTTTCCACTGACCGGGTCGACGGCGTTGGGCCGGAGATAATAACGGGCCGTGGCCTCCGCCGTGGCCTCGAGGATTGCATCCTCGAGGGTCTTCTGCCTGTGCTCGGGCCCGAAGTCCACGTAGAAGACGAGGGCTCCGGTATCCTGGCAGATCGGCCGGGACGTCTCCTTCGCCAGTGCCGCGTTTTCCAACATTTTCTTGAGCGTGGATCCGGCGGGAGTGTCCTCCCCTTCGCGGACGATGGCTCGCTCGATGGCCTTGTGCACGTCTTCCGGCAGGATCGTCGACGCTCTGCGGATGAGCTCGAGGAAGTGTTCCGAGAGTTTCTGCATCCCCACCTCCGGGGTCGTAGTTGAGCAATTCATGAAGCGTGACAGCATCTCGGCGATTATAGGTCCAGCGGCCGGCCGTGTCAACGGTGCGGCGCGACAAAGGTGTTCCTCGAAATCCCGGGCCTTTTGGGGTTGTACCAGCTGGCCGAGATTGTACAATCTTCCCGGGTCAGGTGGGAGCCCGCACACGGAGGAATTCCGATGCTCGCGTTTGTGGTTTGTCTTGCGGTGGTCTTTGCCGCGGCGTTCTTCGGGGCGCAGTTTCAGGTCGGCGACTGGTACGCCGGGCTTGCAAAGCCGCCATGGACGCCTCCGAACGCCGTGTTCGGCCCGGTTTGGAGCGTCCTTTACGCCATGATGGCGGTGGCGGGGGCGTTGGTCTGGCGCAAGGCCGGTTTCGGGGCCGTGTGGACTCCGCTTGCAGTGTTCGCCGTCCAGCTCGTCCTCAACGCCGCATGGTCGTGGCTGTTCTTCGGGCTCCACCGGCCGGGGGCGGCGTTTGCGGAGATCGTGGTTCTATGGGTGGCGATCCTGATCACGCTCGTTCTCTTCTGGCGGGTGCGTCCGGTGGCGGGGGTCCTGTTCTTGCCGTACCTGCTGTGGGTGTCGTTTGCGGCCGCGCTCAACTTCTCGATCTGGCGGTTGAATGCATAGTGAATGCAAGGGAAGGTAACGAGGCTTCACGGCTCCGACTTGTCCGACCTATCCGAGTTTTCGGACGGGTCCGATGGGTCCGACGGGTCCGACCATGCCCGTAAGCAATGAGTATCTCGATTTCGTTCAGGATCAACTCGGGGGACTTGGCGAGATTACGGTGAGGCGGATGTTCGGGGGCGCGGGCCTCTATCTGGAGGGCGTGTTCTTTGCCATCGTCGCCGACGATGTTCTCTATTTCAAAGTGGACGACTCGAACCGCTCGGACTACGAGGCGGAGGAGATGGGACCGTTCCGCCCCTTCGGGGGAGATGCGGTGATGTCTTACTACGAAGTCCCGGTTGATATCCTGGAAGATCCCGATCGGCTGAAGGCATGGGCCGCAGCGGCCGTAGATGTCGCCGTACGGTCTTCCTCGCCGAAGCGATCGCAAGAGCGAAAGCGGCGGTGAGCCGCCCTCGGCGCTGAAATACCCGAACGGTGAACCGACTTGCGTTCTCGGTCGCACTCCATGTTCCCGGTTTGCCGAACCTTTCGAAACTCGTCCTGCATTTTTCTGTTGCCAATTCACCCTTCGAGAATAGATTGAGGTATGTTTTGGAGATTCGATCCGATTACATGAACGGGCAGAACCGGCGTGCATGATTCGTCTTAGAACATGAGGTCGGTGAAGCCCCAGAGAAGGAGGAGGGGCATGGTTGATACAGTGATAGGCGTCCTGACGACCTGGGGTGTCCGGGTCGTCGGCGCGATCGTGCTGCTGATCATCGGTCTTCTGGTTGCCAAGGGGATTCGAGGCGGCGTGCGCAAGGCGCTCCAGAAGAAATCCGTGGATGCGACACTCGTGCCGTTCATCAGCGGTCTCGTGTACTACATCGTGTTCGCTTTCGTCATCGTCTCCGTTCTGGGGCTTTTCGGAATCCAGACGGGGTCGATCATCGCCGTCCTGGGTGCCGCGGCTTTTGCCGTCGGTCTTGCCCTCCAGGGGACGCTCTCGAACTTCGCGGCCGGCGTGATGCTCCTCATCTTCCGGCCGTTCAAGGTGGGGGACTACGTGGATGTGGGCGGGACGGCCGGGTCGGTTCAGGGCGTGGGTATTTTCTCGACGGCGCTCAACACGCCCGACAACGTACACATCATCGTCCCCAATTCGGCAATCTACGGGCAGACCATCAAGAACTACGCGGCCAACGACACCCGGCGAAACGACATGGTTGTGGGAATTTCGTATTCGGATGACATCGGGCTGGCGATCGAGACGATCAACCGTGTTTTGGGAGAAGATGAACGGGTGCTGAAGGATCCGGAGCCAACGGTGGCGGTCGCCGAAATGGCGGACTCTTCCATCAACATCGTGGTTCGCCCCTGGTGCAGGAAGGAAGACTACTGGGCGCTGCGTTTCGATCTGACGCGGAACATGAAGGAGCAACTGGAAGCCGCCGGTTGCTCGATTCCGTTCCCGCAGACGGATGTGCATCTGTTCCGGGAGGGCGCGGCGTAGTACGGCGAAAGGGCGACCGGGCGAAAGGCCGAATGGGCGAGACCCAAAGCCGGAGAGCTTCAGCCACAGATTTCACAGATTGCATAGAAACAGAACCCGGAGGGGACGGTCGCCGCGCCGACTGTCCCCTCCGGCCGTGCCACAATACCCGCTTCCAATGTCTCGGGCGCTCGACCCCCGGTTTCGGACTTCCCTTTGCCGTCAATCCTCTGATCATCGATTCCTATTGGGTTCCGAGGTTCGGGCGTCCACGGACTTGTGGCCGTCGCAGTACTGTGATATGGTGCATACTCGACCGGCGTGCTGCCCCTCACGATTGGCCTGGGGGGTGCGTTTGCAGTAACGGGCGGTGTTGGCGCTCCTGCAGGAACCGAGCCGCCTGTTTCACTCGTGGAGGCGTGTGTGAAGAAGACAACCTTCAGCACCGGATTCGAGAAGTCGAAGCTGTACACCTACTGGAGTCTCATGAAGTACTGGTTCCGGAGGAATCGGGAATTCGCCCGCCACGATTATCACGACATCTTCTGCGGAAGAGCCAAGCGCGTCTTTCGAGAGCGCCTGGACACCGAGATCCGAGATGCCAGGATACTGGAAATCGGATGTGGCCAGCGGTGCACGACAACTCTGCTCTTTCATTCACTCGGCGCCCGCGTGACGGGTATCGATACCGACGCGGTCGACCCCAGATTCTCGGTCGGAGGGCTTCTGACGATATGGAAGAGGAATGGGTTTGAGCGGTTTGCGAAGACGCTCCTGCGCCACATCCTGTTTGACAGGGGATACTACAAGACACTCGAGCACGAGTTCGGCCGTCCCGTGCGAAAGGACCATGCCGACATCAGAACGATGGATGCGTGCTCTCTTGATTTCGCGGACGACGAGTTCGACTATGTCTATTCCAGCGCTGTTTTCGAGCACATCGACGACGTGGACCGGGCCTGCGGCGAAGTGGCGAGAGTTCTCAAGAAGGGTGGAGTAGCATTCATCGGCGTCCATCTGTTTCCCAGCCTTTCCGGAGGTCATAACCTGGAGTGGGCATTCCCGGACACACGGCCCAGTAAGACCGTGCCTCCCTGGGATCACCTGCGAGAGAACAGGTTTCCGACACACGTTTATCTCAACAAGCTTCGGGAGAGGGATTACCTATCCATCTTCGACGGACACCTCTCCATCGTGGACGTCTGGTCCAGCTATGAAGGCGAGAAGATCCTGACCGAGGAGATCCTGGCGGAGCTGCCGGATTTCTCGAGGGACGAGCTGCTGAAGAGATCGATCAAGGTCGTGATGAAGAAATGAGGCGCGGGCCGGAAGGGGCAACGTTGAGGAGAGGGGATGCGTAGGGCCGCGCGACTTCGCATCGAGCCGGTGGACAGGTAAACGGCTCTTCCCGTGGCTTTCCCAAAGACCCACCCTCCGAGGGCGCAGGGCACACCGTCTGCGGGATCGGGTTTGCGCCCCCAGAATTCTACAAGGTGCAGGATGGAAGCAGACGCCGCTCCCCTTCGCGGGGAGAAGGGCTCATGCACACAGGTCGTGGACCTGGCGTATCCGGTGGTTCTCAGCATGATGTCGTGGACCGTGCTCTGGACCGTGGACACCATGTTCGTCGGACGGCTGGGTACGGCTGAACAGGGAGCCGTGGGCTTCGCGGGCGCACTCGCCTGGACCATGATGACTCTGATCACCGGCACCATGATCGGGGTTCAGATCTTCGTGGCCCAGCACTTCGGCCGAGGAGAACGCCGCCAGTGCGGGGAAATCTACTGGCAGGGCATCTACCTGGCGCTCCTGGCCGGCGTTCCGGCGGCCGCTCTCGGGATTTGGGGTGGAGGGGTCGTCCGGCTCTTTCGGGTCGATCCCGACCTGGAATCTCTTGCCTACACCTATTTTCGCATTCGAATGGTCGGCGGCGTTTTTGTTTTCCTGACCTTTGCGTCCGAAGGATTCTTCCGCGGCGTGGGAGACACGAAAACGCCGATGAAGATCTCGATCTTCGTCAGCGCGCTGAACATCGTGCTCGACTACGGGTTCATCTTCGGACGGCTTGGGCTTCCCAGGCTGGAGGTGGCCGGCGCCGCGCTGGCCACGGTGATCGCGACCGGCGTTCAGGCTTTCATCTGTCTCTGGATTCTCTTCCGCGGAGAACGATTCCGGGACGCGTATCGTCTTCTTCCGGCGCACCGGTTCCATCCGGGTCGTCTCCTTCAGGTCATCAAAGTCGGTGGACCCATCGGGGTCCAGTGGGTTCTCGACATGGGGTCGTGGACACTGTTCACCTCGCTGATCGCGCGGCTGGGCGCGGTTCCGGCGGCGGCGAATCAGATTGCCATCACATTGCTCCACGTCTCGTTTATGCCGGGGCACGCGATCTCGACGGCCGCCACAACTCTCGTGGGTCAGTATCTGGGGGCGGCCGATCCGCGGTCGGCGCGAAGGAGCGCCACAAACAGCCTGCGAATCGCCGTATTGTTCATGGGATTGATGGGCCTCGTCTTCTTCATCTGGAGGAAACCGCTCGTTCGGGCTTTCAACCCCGACCCCGCGGTCACGGCCATCGGAGCGGATCTATTGATCTTTGCGGCCATCTTCCAGGTGTTCGACGCGATGTCGATGGTCGCGGGAGGAATCCTTCGCGGGTCGGGCGATACCCGCGGACCCGCTGCGATCCAGATCGGGCTCTCGTGGCTTCTGTTTCTCCCGCTGGCCTATCTGGCCTGTCTCCGGTTCGGCTTCGGGGCGCGCGGAGGATGGTTGGCGGCAACCGCCTACATTCTTCTTCTCGGAATCGTCCTGTACGCGCGCTATCGCACGGGCACGTGGTCCGGGCGGGTTTTGATCAAAGAATCGCCCGGCGAGGCCGAGCCTCCCCCGCCGGGCCCGGAGTGTATCGGGCCGCCTACGGCGGGAGGGGAAGTGTAGGCGCGAATGGGCGACATGGCGACGGCGGGACATGGGACGGCGGGATTGCGGGTCAGACCATTGAAGACAGCTTGCCAGGACGGCAGTAGCCCGAATACCGCGTCATCGTTCGGTCGCGCCTCGAACGACAAGACCGAGTCGCCCATTCATCATGGGCTCGCCCCGACAACCTCGGCCGTTTCACGGGACGGGAAACCACTACGGCATCGGAGATTTTGACCGTCAGATCGACAGCCACGATACAAGCTGCACTGCGTCCTTCGGATTTCTCGCGGGCACAGCCGAATAGACCCGGATGACCCCTCCACCCGATTCAGATGCCCGCAGAAGTCAGCTAGAGAGACTCTAGGTGGTTATTCCGGAAAGGCGCAGGGAGATAGTCGCGGGTTGACTTAATCTACCGAGGATGATATACTATTTTGTAAAACGACATAGTTTTTGGTGCGGCTACAGCTCTCTCTCCCCCAATTTCAAGGAGGAGGACCATGACTCCCCTCGATGCTCCGATTCAAAGCCGATGTCTCTGGATACTGGTTCTGGCTACGGCTCTCACCGCCTTGCCGCCGGCCCCCGCAGCCGCGTCCCACTGGCCGGACAATCCATCCGAATGGCTTACCCTATGCGCGTACCCGGAGAATAGGTACATGGAAACGGCAGTCTCCGACGGAGAAGGCGGTTTCATCGTCGTATGGTCGGACGGGCGATCAGGCTGGCTCAACACTTACGCCCAGCGGGTCGACGGTTACGGCAATCCGCTCTGGCTGCCGGGCGGAGTGGCTCTCGGAGTGAACTCCGCAAACCAGCAGGATGCACAGGTTGTCTCCGACGGGGACGGTGGCGCCATCGTCGTGTGGATGGACTACCGCAACGATGCCGGCGACCTCTTCGCTCAGCGTGTGGACCGCTGGGGAACGGTTCTCTGGAGCGCTGACGGCGTGGCGGTCTGTGACACGACCGGAGCCCAGTCCTGGGCGCGGCTGGTCCCCACCGATGACAACGGAGCCATTCTCGCGTGGCACGATCAGCGTTCGGGCGGCTACCAAGTCTACGTGCAGCGGCTGGATCGATACGGAGTCTCCCAGTGGCAATTGGACGGACTCAGGATGTGTTTGTACGCATCGAACCAGTGCTGCCCCGAGATCGCAACCGATGGGGACGGTGGAGCCATAGTGACCTGGTATGACGACCGCGGCGCCGACCTGGACATCTATGCCGGTCGGGTGAATGCGGGCGGCACGGTGTTCTATTCCGGGACCGGTGTGGAAGTCTGCACGGCATCCGGCGACCAGAGGGACCCGCAGATTGTCTCCGACGGTGCTGGGGGCGGTATCATCGCATGGAACGACTGGCGGTCCGGGGGCGGAGACGTTTATGCTCAGCGGGTCGACCACGGCGTCAATGTTCTGTGGGTGGGCGACGGTGTCCTGGCCTGTGGCTCGCACTTCGCCGGCAGCCTGAGAGCGACGACGGACGGCGCGGGCGGCGCGGTTCTCACATGGTCGGACGACCGTTCGGCAACCGCCGATATCTATGCCCAGAGGGTGGACGCGTCCGGGACTGCGGTCTGGACGGCCGACGGCGTTGTCGTCTGCGACGCTGGGGGTGACCAGTGGGCCCCGGAAATCGTTCCCTGTCCCTACCAGGAGGGCGTCATCATCGCCTGGAAGGACGATCGGGGATTCCTGGATGACCTTTATGCCCAGCGGCTCACGAGCGGCGGGTACGGCTGGTGGACGGAAGACGGAGTCACCGTGGCCACGGGGACGGGTCACAAGACCAATGTCCGAATCGTGCCGGACGGCGAAGACGGGGCCTTCATCCAGTGGCTCCTCTCGAGTGACTACGATATGTGTGCAAACCGAATCCTCCACACCGGTTGGTTGGGGTATCCGTCGCCCGACATCACCGGCGTGAACGACTACCCGCACGATCAGGGAGGTACCGTCATCGCCAGCTGGTCCGCCAGCAGCAGGGACCGGTTTCCCTACAGGGACGTTCTCCGGTACTCCGTCTGGCGGACATATCTGGGGGATGAACCGGTTGTCCCCGAGCCGGTGCAACCGCCGGCCGCTTTGGCTGAGCGCATGCCGGTCTCTCTGCTGAACCGGCTGGAGAAGTCGGGGTGGAGCTACGCCGGGGAAGTCGAGGCGTGCTATCTCGATGAGTACGCGTTCGACGTTCCGACCTACGGGGATTCGACAGAGGACGTAATCCCGTTGGCGGGAGTCCTCGTCATTGCCCACGGGGATGATGACGCGTGGGACACGTGGCCGTCCGAGCCGGACACCGGGTACTCGATCGACAACCTGCCGCCTGGGGCCCCCCTCAATCTGGAAGGATGGAGAGCCGGACCGGACGTGGTTCTGGACTGGGACCGGCCGGGCGACCAACCCCCGGACCTTTCCTTCTACGCACTCTACCGGGATACCGAGCCGGGGTTCGTTCCCGGAGGCTTGGCCGACACGATCGCCACGTCGACCGACACGACCTTTATCGATACCGACACCGACGAGACCAACCCATACTACTACCGGGTGAGCGCTGTGGACATCCACGGGAACGAAGGGACTCTCTCCAACGAGGTGGAAGTAAGCCCTCTGGCCGGTGTGGGATCCGAGAACGGGCGGTTGTGCTACGCCCCGGCCTTCCCCCCGCCGCATCCGAATCCATTCAACCCGGAGACCGTGATCGAGTTCGTCCTGCCCGTCGCATCCGAGGTATCTCTCGATGTTTTCGACGTGCGGGGGGAGCACGTGGTCCGTCTCGTTGGGGAGCTGCTGGCGCCCGGGCCTCACCGGGTGGTTTGGAACGGAACGGACGAGGCCGGGCGGTCCGTGGCAAGCGGCGTCTTCTATTGCCGACTCACATGGAGCGGGGAGAAGAAGGTTCAGCGGATGGTACTTCTCAAGTAGTGCAATCGAATGACAAGGCGACAAATCATGCGACCACAGATCTCACGGATTGCGCAGATCGAATGTTCGGGGTCTCCGGCTAATCCCGGAGACCCCGAAGGAACGTCCCGATCTCTCTGACATCTGTGGTTGTGGTTTCACCCGGAACGCGCCTATTCGCGCGGCAGTCTGTAGATGGACAAGATCAAAAACAGCGCCAGGAGCGCGCGCGTGGCAT
>CAZSXU010000023.1:0-69559 GCA_964610505.1 uncultured bacterium
AGTGCCGAGAGGGCGAGATCTTCGGGCTTCTCGGACCCAACGGCGCAGGCAAGACGACCACGCTGCGTGTCCTGGCGACTTCGCTCCGCCCCACCTCGGGAACCGCAATCATCGACGGCATCGATGTTTGCGCCGAACCCGAGAAGGTCCGTGGCCGGATTGGGTTCTTGTCCGGCAACACGGGACTCTATGGGAGGCTCTCGGCCCGGGAGATGGTGACCTACTTCGGGGAGCTGTACGGCATGAAAAAAGATGCCATCGCAAGGCGGGTCGACGAGCTTTTCTCCATGCTCCAGATGCACGACTTCGCGGACACGCGGAACGACAAACTGTCCACCGGCATGAAACAGAAGGTCTCCATTGTCCGCTCAGTCATTCACGACCCCCCGGTCATGGTGTTCGATGAACCGACAACGGGCCTCGACGTGATGTCCTCCCGGACCATCATCGACTTCATCCGGCGTTGCCGGGATGATGACAAGTGTGTGATCTTTTCGACTCACATCATGAGCGAGGCGCGGCGGCTCTGCGATCGCGCAGCCATCATCCACAAGGGGCGTATCTTCGCGGACGGAACGGTTTCCGAAATTATGAGGCTCGGGGAACGGGATACCCTCGAGGATGCCTTCATTCAGATCGTCGGGGAGTAGCGATGCGGGCTAAGACAGTGCGAGCCGTGTTCAGAAAGGAAATGACGGATACGTTGCGAGACCGGCGCACGCTGATATCGATGGTGGCCGTGCCGATGCTGGTCATTCCTCTCCTCATGATCCTCACCTCGAAGCTGCTGATCTCTCAGGTTACGAAGGCGGCGAAAGAGACGTCCGACATTGTGCTTGTCGGTCACGGGTTCCTTCCCGGCGAGCTCGAGGGAGTTCTACGAGCGGCGGAGGGAATCTCGGTTCGCCCGGCGCCGGACGATACGGAGAAGGATGCGCTCATCGAGCAGCTGAAGGAGGGTGCGTTCGACCTGCTCGTCGTCATCCCGCGTGGTTTTGGCGAGGCCCTCGCCGGTGAGACGCCTGTCGAGATCCGGATCTTCTACGACGACGCTGAATTCGAATCAGAACTGGCCCTCGAGAAATTCGAACCCGTCCTGGAGTCCTACCGGGAAGATCTGGTTTCACGACGCCTCGAGCGGCGCGGGATCCCGGACGACGTCATTGAGCCTTTCGAGGCGGTCCAGACGGACGTGGCGTCCGCCGAGAAACGGATCGGAGAGAGAATCGGCGGCCTTCTCCCCTACATGGTCATTCTCATGTGCTTCATGGGCGCCATGTACCCGGCGATCGACCTCGCCGCGGGGGAAAAGGAGCGAGGCACGCTCGAGACGCTCCTCGTCTCCCCCGCTTCGAGAGGGGAATTCGTCATCGGAAAGTACCTCGTCATTTTCACGGCGGGGATCATCGCGGCCGTCCTGTCCATGGTGAGCATGGCTCTCTCTGCACGATACATGGTCGGTATGATCGGGGACGCGGTCGGAGACGGAGCGCCCGCCTTTGCGCTGCAGATGGGTGCCTCGACGCTCCTGCCCGTCTTTATGATTGTTCTTCCCATGGCCGGTCTCTTCGGCGCGGCCCTGTTATCGATTTCGATCTTCGCCCGAAACTTCAAAGAGGCCCAGAATTACATCACCGCCTGCATGATGCTGATTCTGTTCCCGGCCTTCATCTCCTTCCTGCCCGGGCTCAAGATGAACTACCGAATGGCGCTCATCCCCATAGTCAATGCTTCCCTCATCATCAAGGACAGCGCGTTCGGGGCGGTTGAATGGCGGTACGTGGTCGTGGCGTGTCTCTCTTCCGTCGTGCTCGCCGCGGCGGGTCTGGTCTTCGCGAAGAAGTGGTTCGAGAGGGAGTCGGTGATCTTTCGGATGTAGGGGCACGCTTTCGAACGCCACCGCCGGCGACTCGCCGTCCGCCCGTGCCGAACCCCCGAGGGAACGGTGTTGACGAGCCTCCCGTGGGTTCCTCAAGACGGCTTGGCGTACGCCTTCGGGCCGTCTTGAGGAACCCGAGCCCTCGAGAAACGGGGGCCGCTATCACACGGACTGCGATGCCGCTGCTCATCATCCGTCTCCGCGGGCCCGCGACTCTGCGGATCGCAGGGCACCCGGGTCAGAACGTTCCGACGGCGAGACACGTGCAGCCGTGCTTTATTCACAGCGGTATCAACCTCGCAGAGTTCCTCCCGGGGTTAGAGTTTGTTTGCTCGAATCCACGGGGTGTCTTCACTCTCACGGACCGCCTTCGGGCCTTCTGCCATCGGGGGTCGCCTCCCAGAGGCCGTCGTCACAGTTGCCGATGCCGCAGAACATCCCCACCAGAACGGCGAACCCCAGGTACGCGGCAAGGCCCACGAGAACCAGTGCCCATTTCATGGCTGCCACCTCCATTCAGGCGAGCAACATGAAACACGTTCTCTGGCGCCCAGGGCATTTGGCGGACTCGCGGACCATCCTATCCATTTCGACACTTGGACGGCAAGAAGAAAAAGAAGTCTTTTTTGTCTCGGGGAATCTCGCCCGAGAACACTCGCCCGCGCTCTCCATCATTTCGCTCGAGTGCGATGCCCTCGGCACTGAAACGTCATGGCGGCGGCCCGATTCGCGACCGGCTGCCAATGTTCGACGATCGCGGGCGCACAGGTGAACCCGGCCGCTCGACCGGCCACAAACGAGCGGAAGCGGGGTGATCCACATCCAGGTGTCGAGCAGACCCCCGAGGCCGTCGTCCGCAATACGAGGATGCTCACTGGAGACAACACTCCGACCATGTTACGGACGCTACCGAAGCAACTTAAGAGGGTTAATTGATGTTATATGGAAGATCGGGAGATCGACTCTGATGGGGGGCCGCCGTAGAACGTTTGTGAGTCATCAGGCTAGCGTTCGAGGTCTTCGATCTCGCGTTCCAGATCGGAGAGCCGCGCCTTGAGGATCTCCACCTCGTTCGCGAGCTCCTCCCGCCGGGCGGCGGATTCCAAGGGCGGCGCGTTCGTGCCGGGCTCCAACCCAACACAGGTGGAAAGATCCGCCAGATGCTCCGCCGAGTTCCCGATCCGCACTGCAATCTCCCGGCGATCGCCGGCCCTGAGGAAAGTCAGCCGGCGCGTGTTTCCCGGGACAGTTTCTACGATCCACCGGTGGAGTTCCCGAAGATCCGACACGGCATTGCCATCGACCGTGAGAATCACATCTCCCGCAACCAGTCCGGCCAGAGCGGCGGGGCCGTCTTTCACGACCTCCATGACGTAGGCGCCCAGGCCGACGTCCAATCCCAGGGACGCCGCAAGAGGATGAGTTAGCGACTGGATCTGAACTCCGAGGTAACCGCGATCAATCGGACCTTTCTCGATCAACTGCCAAGCCGCCGTCAGGGCCTCGTTCATGGGAATCGCGATCCCTTCCACGTAGTTGGAGAGAGCCGCGCGTCGCCGCGTCTTGGGCGTCCGCCGCACGATGCCGCCAGATCCGTCCAGGGTCGCCGAAACCATCCCGACGGCCACCCCTCTCTCGTCGAGCAGGACGGCTCCCGTGTCACCGGGACGGATCGGCGCAAATACTCGGAGCACTTCCCCGCCCCACTCGGGCCGCGTCGGGACCCGTCCGGTCACCACCCCAAGGCAGGCCACCGGCCCCGAACCGTAGTCGGAGCCCAGCATCGTCACCCACGCTCCGGCCGCCAGGCTGTCGGAGTCCCCCATGGGCACTCCCGGCACCATCCCTCCAGGCACCTGGATCACCGCCACGTCCCACAGGGGATCCACGCCAATCACGTGTCCAAGGAGCGGCCCACCCGATACCGGAACCACCGTCACGTTGCGCGCCGCTTCCACTACGCTCGAGGTGGTAAGCACGTATCCCGCCGCGTCCAGGGCGATTCCACAACCGACCAACCGCCGCGCCCGACCGGGCGCCTTTGTTCGATCGCCGCCCCCTTGGGGTTCTGAGATGATCAGGACAAAAGAGCGCTCGGCCGCCGCGAGGGTCTCCCCCATGTGCTCAACCGGGTGGACAGACTCACCGAGCGCCGGCGGCGCCATGATCCATCCCACCAGCGCAGAGATAAGAACGAGGGGCGGAATCCCCGTCCCTCGTGTCCTATGTGTGATGTCCCTCAGCATCCGCTTCATTTCCGTGCAACGCCGAGCCTGTGGCGCCCTTCCGGCAATCCACGGGCGCGGACATTTCGGTCTAGAACGCCCGCATCGGGGGCGCGTTGGGATCGTGGCTCACCCTTCGAATGACAAACTCCGGCTCCACCCCGGCCGTATCGATCATACCCTCGAATCCCGAAAACTCTCTTTCGAGACGCCCCGATCGGGTTCTCGCCCACGCCGGGACATCCCATCCGGTCTCCGCTCCCCCGCTGCCAACGAGATCCATCGAAGGAGAATCAGGGTTTCGCACGACCGGCGGCGCAGCGAATTCACCCGTGGCATCCACCGCAACGGAGGACCGTGTCGGGCCTTCGCCCGGTCCCAAGACTCCACCGACCAAGAGAATGCCGAAAACCACCGAGGCCGCGGCCGCGGCGCCCACCAGCTTGGGCCACAGCGCACCGCCCGTCAGGCCCTGCCAGGCCCTGTACCAGCCGGACTCCGGAACGTCCTCGTGAATTCGCCGCCAGAGATCGGCCTCGAAATTCGGCGATGCTTCGATCCTCTCCAGCTTCTTCAGAGCTCCCAGGCTCGCTCGAAAGCGTTCCCACGCTTTTGCACACTCGGGGCAGGACCGCAGATGCGCCATCAGAACCCGAGCCCTCTTGGCGTCCAGCCCCTGGTCGAGAAACGACCCGAACCACGATTGTGCTCTTCGACAGTTCATGTGCGCATCACCCCCTCATGCCACGACGCTCAGGATCGGTACTCAAATACATCCTCGAAATTCTCCTCGAGGTATTCCTTGAAACGTAACCGGGCCCGGTTGATTCTGGACTTGACCGTCCCCTTGGGAAGCTTGAGCATCTTAGCGATTTCCTCATACGCGAATCCCTCCACGTCCCTTAGCACGAAGGGCGTCCGGAACCGGGCCGGAAGACTTCGAATGGCCTGGTCCAGCGCCACGCGCAGCTCGCTTCGCTCGATGGCACCGTCGGTTCGCACCGGCCGAACGCGCATCGGGGCGCTGTCGTCCGTTTTCAGGTTGTAGTTCTGGATGTCGTCCCACGTGATTCCCGCGCGGCGTGACCGGTTGCGAAGTTCGTTCTTCCCGAGGTTGGCCGCAATCGTATAGATCCAGGTGGAGAACTTGGCGATCCTCTTGTACCGACCCGCGTTCCGATACACCCGGATCAGGGTCTCCTGAGTCAGGTCTTCGCACGTGTCGCTGTCCCCCAGCATCCGATAGAGGAAATTCAGAATCGGCGCCTTGTATCGCTCAACCAGGATTTCAAACGCTCGATCGTTTCCCTTGTCGACGAGTCCGATCAAATCCTCGTCGGACTGGCCTCCGAGATCCTCCGGGCGCGAGGCGGTTCGAACCAGGGCAAGTTCCATCCGGTCCTTCTCCTTGTCTCCACTCCTATGACCCTTGGACCCCATGAAAGGTTCCCGAGATTCGAGTTTTTGAACCCTTCCGGCGGCGCCAGCGGATTCAGCGATCCGGACGGTAGCGGCGGGCATTGGCCGGGATGTTTAGGCTGAAAGCGGAAGGATCCATGTTCCCGTTCACCTGAAATTCACTGTATGTCAACAAGATAACGGCATCGCTCTCAGGACACTTGACCTTCACTCGCTCGGGGAAGAGAGATTCCTTGGATCCGTAGCTGAACTCGGAGGCCACGACAAGCGCCCCGGCATCCCCCCGGATCTCCATCTTCTCGATCGAGAGTGTCTCCGGATCGAGCCACAGGATCTGGGTGCCCTCGGGCCTCGCGAGCGAAATCTCATAGGCCCCGTCTTTCCCCGGACGCACGGTCGGAGCGAGGGGCTCGCCGCCCTCGAAATTCGGAAGTCCCAACATGACTCCCCGCACCCCCGAGAGCGCCACCCAGCTCAGCTCGGGCCCCAGAAGCCCCAGATCGCCCGGTCCAGAAGCTTCCAGAACGAATCCGTAGCTCGGAGAGTAGACCACCAGCGAATCCCCGTCGGCGAACGCCGTGAGGCTCGCCTCGAAGAGTCCCAGAAAGGGTTTCGACTCCACGTCAATACGGTACCGTGCCGGCCGTTGGAACAACACTCGATGTGTGGCGTCGAAGCGCGCGCCTCCGTGCTTCACGGAAACGCGTCCGGCGACTTCGACGGTGTGTACCGTATCCACGCGCGCCAGAGCGCTATCCAGCAGGTCGCGAGTTCGAATCTCTTCGCGCTCCGCCCAGGGCCCGGCCGGCGGCGCACATCCGGCCAGCCCGAGCGCCACGCCCAGGACGAGGAGAGCATTTCGATGGGACACTCGCGTCAGAGCGCTCAAGGCGAGTACCTTGGGCATCATCTCTCCAATTTCTCCTTAACCGAACGCAGTTCCTCCGCGAGCGCGGCGTTGTCCGGATTCATCTCGACCGCCCTCTCCCAGGCCTCTCCGGCTTCCTCCAGACGTCCCAGCCTCAGGTACAGAGCCCCGAGATGTTCAAAGATGATGGGCTCGTCCGGCTTCATTTCGGCCGCCCGTCGAAGCGCTCTTTCGGCCGCCTCGAACTTCCCCTGGTGCGAAAAGGCCCAACCCAGGCTGTCGAGGTACGAGCCGTTCTCCGGATCCAACTCCAGCGCGCGCGTGATGAGCTGGACCGCTTCGTCCAATCGAATCCCGCGCTCGGCATACATATAGCCGATATAGTTGTACGCGGCCGCGTTGAGCGGATTGATCGCGATGACTCGCCGAAACAACTCGGCCGATTCTTCTATCCTGCCGAGAACTTCCAGCGACACTCCGATTTCGAAGAGGACTTCCTCGCGATCGGGCGTCAACTCCTCCGCCCTCTGCAGGTAGACCAGACCCTGCTCCGGGTCCCCGCCTCTCTGAATCGCCACGCCGAGAAGAAACGCGATCCCGCCGCTATCCGGATGCCGATCCACGCCCTCCGCCAGAATGCTTCGCGCCCGATCGAACCGGCCCTCATCGATATAGAGGGACCCCAAACCCTGGTAGACCGCCATCGATTCCGATCCGAGCGAATGCGCCGTTTCGAACGCCTCCCCGGCCGCCCCCATCTGTTCGTCCCGCCACAGAAGATAGGCCAGATGCTCCCAGACGGTCGCGTCACCCGGGTCCATCTCCGTGATCGCCTTCCATTCCTCGAGAGCGGCGCTCGAGTTGCCCATCTGCTCCTGCAACACGGCGTGCTGTTTTCGAGAGAGGATGTCCGTACTGTCCCGCCGGACGATTTCCTCCGTCACGATGAAGGCCTGTGTCAGATCGCCCTGTTGGACGTAGAATCCCTGAAGTCGACGCCAGGAACCGATGTCGCCGGGTCGCAGACTAACGACACGCTGGAGCGCCGCAATGGCCCGAGCCTCGTTTCCCGCCTCGGAATACGCCTGCGCCAGTTCCCTCAACGCCTGTGCGTTCTTCGGTCGTTGTTCCAGGAAGGTTTCGTAGGCTTCGATCGCCCGTTCGTAATCGCCCGCGGCCTTGTAGATGCGGCCGATCTCGATCAGCATCCCCGGAGGCAGCGACGAGCGATGCCGGATTCGTTCGAGCACCTCCATGGCCTCGTCCGCTCTTTCGTTCTGTGTCAACAGAATGCCCAGCTGAAACTGGGACTCGAGATCCTCGGGATCGAGGACCGCCAGTCGGCGGTACTCGGCGGCCGCTTCCTCGATTCGCCCCTGGGCCCATCGCACACCGGCCAACAGCCGCGCGGCCGAGGCTCCATTTGGCTCCAGAGCAATGGCCCGCTCCGCTGCAACACCGGCGTCGGCCACGTACCCGCCCGACAACAGCATCTCTCCAAAGGCCACCCAGATCTCCGCCGCCTCGGGGTCCAGCCTCAGACTCTCCGTGAAGTGGGTGATCGCCTGTTGGTAATCGCCCTCCTGGGCGTAGAGTTCCGCCTGCACGTAGTGCGCCATGGCTTCCGGGTGGGGAACCCGGGGCGAGGGCTGGGTGTTCTCCATCGTAGCGGGCGAGGGGCGATGCGCACACCCGGCGAGCATGAGAATCAGCAATCCGATCGCTCCGTATCCGGACACTTTGCGACGCATCTCCGGGGCACCGCCCGGGCGCCGGGTCGAGCGGGTCTGCGTATGGCGCGCATGAATCATCACTCGAACGCCTCAACGTGCCGATGACAGAGGGGGAATGAGATTTCCTCTTCGATACGTATAGCGTACAACGCGTTCAAAGGTTCCACAACCGAAAACGAGAGACCCGGTTGCTCCTGTTGTGCAACGCACCGGTTGACATTGTCCCCGGCCGCACGTATGATAGCCGCGGAAGGCGTCGTGCGGCTTCTCGGCCGTGCAGCGCCGCTCAGGAAGGCCCAACGCCGGAGTCCGCCGGAGGTCGAACGTCATGAACATCAGACCCGTGCTCGTGGTCGCGCTCGTGTTGCTGGCCGTCTGTCTTGCCTCTCTGCCCGGCTGCTACACCGTCCTCAAACATCCGCAGCAGATTTCGATGACGAACGACGACGGCGGCCGGCGCTCCTGTTCCGACTGTCACGACCAAGCGCACTACTACCATGACCCCTACATGTACAGGTACTACGACCGGTACTCGTACGCCGATCGCTGGTACGGCTACTACCATGATCCCTGGTGGTACGACGACTACTGGTATTACGATTCCTGGGACGGGCAGAACCCCGCTCTTCAGACCGGAGGTCGCACGCGCTGGGGCAGTGAACCTCAGAGGGCCACGCTCCCCACGCGGGGCGCCACCACCAGCGTTGGAACCCCTGAATCCGGATCCTCGGCCGGCAAACCCAAGACCGATTCGGACGGCTCCGGAGGATCGGGGTCGTCGAGTACGGCCGACAAGAACAAGCGTACTCGCTGGGGCAATGAACCGGCCCGGGCCGAGCCCCCCCAGAAGAAGACCGAACCGAAGAAGAACCCGGATTCCAAGGAGCCCAAGAAAAAGGCGGACGATCCCAACAAGTGACTCTCCCCAGAGGATGGTTCCGATGACTCTTCGGCAGATCGTCTACATGGCTCTCGCGGCCTCTCTCACTCAGGCTTCGGCGGCACAAGCCGGTGACCGTGAGATGACCCTGACGCGGCGTCTTGGCATGGGCGCCAGATCGATGGGGATGGGGGGCGCCAGCGTTGCCCTGGTGGACGATGGATCCGCTCTGTTCTTGAACCCGGCGGGGCTCGCCCGCGTTCGGAGAATCGAGCTGGCCGGCGGGATCAAGCATCAATCGTACGGTCTCGATACGCGCTACTTCGGCGACGCCTCCGAGGGGAGCTCCGTCGCGACTCGACTCGGATCCGTGAGCGGCGTCTATCCCTTCCCCACCTACCGGGGGAGCCTCGTCCTTGCGGGCGGCGTCGAGCGCGTCTTCAGCTCGGACATCGAGATGCTGTACCAGGGAGAGGAGATCTTCGACAGCGTTCCTTTCTCTGAATCGGAGAGCTACTCGGTGACCGGCGGGGTCTCCGGCTGGGCCGTCGGCGGCGCCATGGATGTCTCCCCGAACGTCTCTCTGGGGGCCACCGTCATTCTGTGGGACGGACATGACGACGTCACCAATTCCTATGAATGCCTCTCGTGCGTCGACGACGTTGATTTCTACCGCACCATCTCCACCGACTACTCTGGGTTCAGCGCCATCGTAGGTCTCCAGGCGCGCCTGGGCCCCCATCTGAGCGTCGGGGGAAGCGTCGAGTCACCCATTGCGTTTACGCTCGAGGGCACGGAGGCCCGCTACGGTGATGACGGAATCACCCAGTGGTACCGGGACGAGGTTCGCCTGCCGTTTTCCTTTATCGGCGGTGCCGCGCTGCGACTGGGATCGCTGACGATGGCCGGGGACATCCGCTACACCGACTGGCGACAAATCGAATACGAAGGGATTCTCAAAGACGCAGGCACGTTCGACTACCGTTCCACAACCGAACTCCACCTGGGCGCGGAATACCTGTTCCCGTTCTATCCGTTGCGCGCCCGAGCCGGATACTACCGGGAGCCCCTCGCGTACAACGACTCCGAGATCGATGAGGATCGTTCCTTCTACACGGTCGGCGGCGGTCTGCTCGTCGATGATGTGATCGCCATCGATGCGGCCGTGGTGATCGGCGATCTCCGGTGGACGCAGGATTTCCTCGGCCGCTCCATCTACCGGGAAGAGTCCTTCACGCGGCTGTTCGTCACGACGGCGTATCGATTCTAGTTCTCGCCCGCCGCCCAGTTTCTGACCGCCTCACCGGCAAGAACCTGATCGAAACCGCGCCGCACTTCTCCCGCCCCGCCTTCCCCCGGCCGCGCGTGTTCAACACCGCAAGCCGACGTCAGAATCCACACGTCTCCGCAACAAACGCCGACTCGCTAGATTCCGCCTTCGTCGCTCCCGGCGGTCCGCTTCTTGCGTGTAATGGCGGGCGCACTCCGCGATTCGGGAGAACGCCAATGCGAAGGACCCCCTTCATGATTCTCTGGATCCTCCTTTCGGCCTCCGCGCTGATCTCGGGCTGTGGGCGCGCCGGCGTTGAGAATCCCGTTGTCCCGACTCCCGCGTCCACGATCGAGAGCGTACTCCTGCCGGATTCCGGGGAGGATGTGGATCCGGATGCAGGGGTCTCGATGCCCGTTCCCCATACCCCGTAGACGAAAGGCGACTCATGAACGACACCGACAGCCGAGTGAGGATGTGTTCATCGGGTTCGAGCGGGACGTCGGACGCCGACGTTCTCCAGATCGAGGATTTCGACGCCTACACGACCGCACACATCCGGCGCTTCTGCGAGACGATCGATTCCGTCCTGGAACCCGGCGACGGAAAAACGAAGGAAGAGGAAGTCACCCTCGTCTCGTGAACGTAGATCCACGCGCGAGAGGAGCCGGAACATTCCGGCTCCTCTCGCTATGTCCTGGTACGCCCAGCAGGATTCGAACCTGCGGCCTTCTGCTCCGGAGGCAGACGCTCTATCCGGACTGAGCTATGGGCGCACCCCGCTCGGATTCTCTCTTGTCGGCCCCCTCAGCATACGCACGAGCCGGTGACCGTACGAAACAGCCGATGCCGTTAGCGCCCCCGCGGCGATCCACTTCAGCGCGCCGGCCACGCGGTCGGCTCTCGCAAGATACGCTGCGAGAGTGAACACGAGGACCCCAACAGCGATCTTCCCCACGACATTGGCCTTCGGCATGTGTCCGAGGCGCCGCCGCATCAGGAAGGCCAACACCAGGATGGCCGCGTCACGGCCGATGATCGCGGCGGCCAGCCAACCCGGGATTCGATTCCCGGCCCAGAGGGCCGCCGCCACACCTCCCACAACCACCTTGTCCGCCAGGGGATCCAGAATTCGGCCCAGTTCCGATTGGGCGTCGAGCCTTCGAGCCAACCAGCCGTCCAGAGCGTCGCTCAACGCGGCGAGCCCCAGAAGACTCAGCGCCACGATCCAATCGTGTTCCCCGGCCGACACAGTATAGTATAGGATCGGCAGAGCGAGCAAGCCCCGAAATATCGAGATCGCGTTCGGCACCCTCCGCGCCCACGCTCGCGCCCCCGCGCCGCTGCCCCCACTCGATCTCACGTGCGCTCCCGGCCGTCCGTCCGGCGCGAGCGTCCCCGCGCCTCGCCCGACGCGATCAGCTCTCTGGCATGTTCCCGTGCCGTCTCCGAGGGACGAGTACCGGCGATCATGCGGGCCACTTCTCCGACTCGCTCTTCGTCTTTCAGGAGCCGAACCCGCGTGCTCGTTCTGCCCCCCCGCGTCGCCTTTTCCACGGCGTAGTGGCGATTCGCCAGGCCGGCGATCTGCGACAGATGCGTCACGCAGAACACCTGCCTCACACGGCTCAGCTCCTTCAGCTTCACCCCCAGCGTCTTCGCCGCCTCTCCCCCGATGCCGATGTCGATCTCGTCGAATACCAAGGTTCCCACCTGGTCCCCGTCCACCAGCACACTCTTGAGCGCCAGCATGATCCGGCTGATTTCGCCGCCCGAGGCGATTCTGGCTAATGGTTTGAGGGGCTCTCCCGGGTTGGCCGACATCAGAAATTCCAGACGTCCCAGACCATCGGGGTCCGCGGCGCCCAGGAGATCATCGTCCGAATCGCCCGCCTCTCCCTCGAAAGCAATTCCGAACCGGGCACCCTTCATCTCCAGATGATCCAACACAACCGCCACGGCCGCGCCCAAGCGGGAGGCGCCCGCCGCGCGGGATCGAAGGAGATCCCGGCCCGTCCGCAGCACCGCTTTCCGCGCTCGGGCGAGCCGGTCCTCCATGTCTCCGAGGGAACTCTCGGAATCGTCGAGCGCGGCCAGCTCCGATGCCAACTCGCGATGGCGGGTGAGGATCTCCTCGACCGACGCCCGGTGGCGCCGTTTCAGTCGATCCAGAAGGGCTAGACGATCGTGGATCTCTTCCAGGCGTTCGGGCCGATCCTCGACGCGCTCGCGGTACGCCCGAAGACTCCGGCCCACATCCTGCACTTCCGCGATGGCCCGCTCCAGAGACTCCACCAGGGGGATCATCTCCGGATCGTAGCGGCCCACGTCCTCGAGTGATCTGCGGGCCCGTCCCAGGCCGTCGAGCGCCGAACTCTCGGCCTCGAAGAGCACGCTGTTGGCCGCATCCACGGAGAGGACCAGTTTCTCCGCATTCGCCAGAATCCGGCGTTCCGCTTCCAGGGCTTCGTCTTCTCCCGCGGACAGTTGAGCACGCTCGATTTCCGCGCACGCAAATCGAAGATAGTCGGCCCGTTCCCCGGCCGTCTTCAACGACTCCCGTAGACGGTCGAGCGCTTCTTCGGCGCCGCGCCATTCCCGGAAGGCTCTCCGGTACACGGCTCGCGCGTCCGTGAGCCCGAGAAACGCGTCCAGAAAAAACACGTGCCGTTCCGGGTGAAGGAGAGACTGGTGTTCATGCTGCCCGTGGATGTCGACCAGCTGGTCCCCCAGGGTCTTCAGCATTCCCAGATTTCCCGCCGCCCCGTTCAGGTAGCAGCGGTTCCGTCCCCCCACCGTGATTTCCCGTCTGACCACGAACTCCTCGGCCGGCTCCAATCCCATTCTCTCGAGAATCCCCTGAATGCTCCCCCCCGGCTTGACCTCGAACACCGCCTCCACGACCGCCCGATCGCATCCCGATCGAACCGACTCCGAAGAAGCCCGCTCTCCCACGGCCAGCGCGATCGCGTCGACCAAAATCGACTTGCCCGCGCCCGTTTCTCCCGTCAGCACGTTCAGACCCGGGCCGAAAGCGACACGGAGGTCGTCGACCAGGGCGAAGTCTTTGACCGCTAGATCGCGCAACATGGGCAACGATTCCTACTCATCCCCACCCATGTGGGGACTTCCCCAGCGGAATTTCGTTCGCAGGATTTCGTAGAAGGACGTATCGTTCAGACGCACAAGCCGAGTCACTTCTGCGGCGGCTCTTCCCACGAGGCGGTCTTCATTCTGGATGGCGTGCCCGATCTGGCCGTCCACCGCCATCTGCGCTTCCCGCCCCGCAGTATGGATTTCGATCTCCGCGACTTCCTCCTCGGAGACGATGATGGTCCGCGCAGCCAGGCTGTGGGCGCACATGGGGGTGAGGATCATGGCTCGAGCCCTGGGGTTCACCACCGGACCGCCGGCCGAGAGTGAGTGTCCCGTCGAACCGGTCGGCGTCGATAGAATCACGCCGTCACCCGTGTATCTGGTAACCGGAACCCCTTCGATTCGGACCTCGAACTCCAGCACTCTCGGGGACGCGCCCCGGTCGACGACCACGTCGTTGAGGGCCAGGAATCGCGCCGCCGGTTCCCCTCCCCGAATGAGCGTCGCCTCCAGGTTCATCCGGTCTTCGACCTGGTAATGACCCTGCAGAACCTTCTCCATGGCCGCAGGCAGAGCATCGTGGGAAATCTCCGCCAGGAATCCGAGTCGTCCCAGGTTGACGCCAAGAATCGGCACGCCGACGCCGCTCACCAATCTGGCGGAGTGCAGGAGAGAACCGTCTCCGCCCAGCGAAACCAGCACGTCCACCGCGCCGCCCAACTCATCCTCCGGGACACCACTCCCGGGCCGCCCGAGAAACTCGGCCAGCGGTTCCGCCAGCACCGCCCGGCGCTTCCGCGTGTCGAGCCAGTCAACGAGTTCCTGAGCGACGGCCTTCACCGCCGGCTTGGACGTGTTGCCCCAGATCCCGATGCGCTCGAGCATTCCCTTCCCGCGCTCACCCATGTCGGCGCCCCTTCAAGCACATCCCCGGTTTTTCATCCCGCCTGCGACCCGCCTGCCATTCCGGAGGTTTCGCTCGGTACTCGCTTGCGGCCGGCTCCCGAGACGAGCCCCTCGACCACTGCCAGGACCGCCGGGACGTCCAGACCCGCGGCCGCCAACAGACTCGCTCGCCTCCCGTGGGAAACAAACCGGTCCGGAACACCCATTCGACGAAACCCAACCTCCTCCAGATTCTCCCTGTGGAGCAACTCCGAGACCGATGATCCGAATCCGCCCCAGAGCGCGTTCTCTTCCAGCGTCACGACGCGGCCCGTCCGCCTGGCAAGTCGGAGGATCTCGGCCTCATCGATGGGTTTGGCAAACCGCGCGTTCAGGACGGCCGCCTCGATTCCCCTGTGGCTCAGCATCTCGGCCGCCTCCATCGCCGGTGCCACCATGGATCCGATGGCCACCAACGCGACATCGTCCCCGTCTCTCACAAGATCTCCCCTGCCGATCGGGATCGGGGTGAGAACCTCATGCAGACGCGTCCCCTGCCCCGCGTCGCGAGGATACCGCACGGCGATGGGCCCGTCCTCGTAGTCCAGCATCGTCCGCATCATGTGGCGAAGCTCGCTCTCGTCCTTCGGCGCCATCACCACCATGTGCGGCAGCTGACACAGGTACCCCAGGTCAAAACACCCGTGATGGGTGGGTCCATCCTCCCCGACCAGCCCCGCCCGGTCGAGGCAGAAGCAGATGTTCAGATTCTGAAGGCACACGTCGTGGACAATCTGGTCGAAGGCACGCTGGAGAAACGTCGAGTAGATGGCCACCACCGGTTTCCGGCCTCCGACGGCCAGGCCGGCGGCAAAGGTCACGGCGTGCTGTTCCGCGATGCCCACGTCGAAGAAACGTTCGGGAAACCGCTTCTGAAACGGGATGAGTCCCGTGCCGTCGGGCATCGCCGCGCTGATGGCCACCACGTCCGGTCGATCCTCCGCCAACGCGACCAGCGTGGTCCCGAAAACCTCTGTGTAGGACGGATGTCGCGGCCGGCTGTTGGCGGTCCCCGTTTTCTTGTTGAAGGATCCGATCCCGTGGAACCGCGAGGCATCTTCCTCGGCGTGACGGTACCCTTTGCCCTTCTGCGTGATGACGTGCACCAGGAGCGGGCCCGAGAGGTCCTGGACCGACGTCAGCGTCGTGATCAGATCGCCGACCTCATGACCATCGACGGGGCCGAAATACCGAAATCCCATTTCCTCGAAAAGAATGTTCGGGACCACAAGGTTCTTGAGTCCCTGCTTGATCCTGCGGGCCAACACCTGCCCTTTCCCGCCGATGGCTCCCATTTTCGCCAGTAGCTCCCAGACATCCGCCTCGAAGCGGATGTACACGGGGGTCGTCACCAGTCTCGTCAGGTAGCGTGAGATCGCACCTACGTTGGGCGAAATGGACATTCGGTTGTCGTTGAGGATCACGATCAGGTCCCGACCCAGATCACCGGCGTGGTTCAGCGCTTCGAAGGACATCCCCCCGGTCAACGCGCCGTCCCCGATGACGGCGATCACCGAGTGTTTCTCCCCCCGAAGGTCGCGAGCCGCGGCAAGCCCGAGGGCCGCAGAAATGGACGTGCTGGCATGCCCCGTTCCAAAGATGTCGTGGGGGCTTTCCGAACGCTTCGGGAAACCGCTCAATCCTCCCCCGGTCCTCAACGTTTCGAACTCGTCCCGTCTTCCCGTAAGAATCTTGTGCGCGTATGCCTGGTGCCCCACGTCCCAGATGATTCTGTCGCGTGGTGAATCAAAGCAGTAGTGAAGCGCCAGTGTCAGCTCGACGACACCCAGACTCGGGGCCAGGTGACCTCCGTTCTTGGAGACAACCGAGATAATGTGCTCTCGAAGCTCATCCGCCAGCTGCCTTAACTCCTCGAAAGACAGCCGCCTCAGAACATCCGGGGAAGACACTCGAGATAGGATCGACTCGTCCATACGACCAACCTCTTTGTCGGGGAGTTCGCTCGGCCCGCTCCGGGACGAACCGAATCCACCCGCTCATTCTAGTCCGCTCGCGCCACGATGAAATCGGCGATCTTCCAGAGAAGCTGCGCCCGATGACCCAGGGGGGCGAGCTCGGCCTTGCCCTCTTTGATGAGGCGTTCGGCTCTCTCTCGCGCCCGCTCGAGCCCGTGGCAACCCACGTAGCTTGCCGGCTCATCCGGCCGCTCCCCGTAGTCCAGAATATCATCCACAACCTGAAACGCAAACCCCGCCTTCTCCCCGAAGCGGGCGAACCTGAGCAACACATCGGGATCGTCCGTACCGAGGCGGGCGCCGGCCCAGACCGCCGCGGCAATCAACGCCCCCGTCTTGTGCGTGTGCACATACTCGATCATCGCGGCATCTCCGGGAGTCGTCGCCGCCGCCAGGTCCGCAACCTGGCCCCCGATGATACCATGGATGCCGGCCGCGTGTGAGATTTTTCTCAGGACCTCCAGCCGGCTCTCCCGCAGTACGGTGGAGCCCTCGGGTTCACGCGCCAGCACATCGAAAGCCAAGGTCAGAAGGGCATCTCCCACCAGCACCGCCATGCCCTCCCCATACACGCGGTGCGTCGTCGGTTTGCCGCGTCGCACGGAATCGTCATCCATGCAGGGAAGATCGTCGTGAACGAGCGAGTATGCGTGGATGAGCTCCAGCGCCACGGCGGCGTGTATCGCATCGTCCCCCTCGCCGCCCGCGGCCTCAAACGACGCGAGACACAAGATGGGCCGAATTCGCTTGCCGCCGGAGAGAACGCTGTGGCGCATGGCTTCGACCAAACGCGCCTCCCGGGGTTCCGCGGATCTCAACACCCGGTCCAGCTCGGCATCCACGCGAGCGCGCATTGCGCCCAGGGCATCGATCGGCGCTTCAGGACTCTTGCCCACCGGGGGTATCCTCCTCCGACCCGTCGAGCGCCGCCACGTCGAAGGCGTCGTCCGCTCGCTTGATCAACTTCTGGACGTTGGTCTCCGCCGCACTCAGCAGCTCCGCACACTGGCTCGCCAACTTCACGCCTTCCTCGAACTTCGCCATGGATTCCTCGAGGCTCAAGTCGCCCGCCTCGAGCGCGTCGACCGTCCTCTCAAGCTCCTGGAGCGCCGCCTCGAAGGTTATCTTCTTCGGCATGGTCAGCCTTCCCGGGATGTGCGAATCTCCCCTACGGAGCAGACCGCCTCTCCCTCATGAAACGTCAGTACGACTTCGTCTTCCCGGGCCAGAGCCCCGGCCCGCGTGATCATCTCCATGTCCGGACGTCTTCGGCACAGACAGTAGCCCCGCGCCAGCACAGCCAGCGGGCTCACGCCGTTCAGCCGCGAGGCCAGGGCTCCGACATCGCGCCGGTGAACGTCCAGCCGGTGACTCACCGATCGAGCCAGCCGGTTCAGCAGCTCGTCGACCCGCTGATGCCGCTGGGCAATCGCCGTCCCCAAGTTCAGCGACGTCCAGCGGCCCGCCACCATTCGAAACTCGCGTTCCGCGTGCCTCACCCGGCGGACCATCGCTACGGCCTGGCGCCGTCGAAGACGCCGCAGCTCACGGTCCAGAGACCGCCGATCCGGCGCGACCAATTCCGCGGCCGCCGAGGGTGTGGGCGCTCGGAGATCGGCGACCAGGTCCGCAATGCTGTGGTCGATTTCATGCCCGACGGCGGAGATGATCGGGATTCGAGACCGGAAGATGCTCCGCGCCACCGTCTCCTCATTGAACGGCCAGAGGTCTTCGGCCGAGCCGCCACCCCGCCCCACAATAAGGACCTCTACCCCACCGTACTCGTTGAACTCGTCGACCGCACATGAGATGTCCGCCGCCGCCCCCTCTCCCTGGACGCGCGTCGGGCGCACGATCACCTGAATCCAGGGGGCCCGGCGGCCGATGACCTGAACGATGTCGCGAATCGCCGCCCCCGTCGGGGACGTCACCACGCCCACACGCTGCGGAAACTTGGGGATGGATGTCTTGTGGGCCGGATCGAACAGCCCTTCGCCTTCCAGCCTGGAGCGGATCTGCTGAAAGGCCAGTTCCAATGCACCTACGCCCGCCGGCTGCAGGACGTCCACGATGATCTGGTATTGACCGCCTCGTTCGTAGACACTCAGGGCGCCGCGGGCCAGTACACCCAGACCATTCTCCGGTTCGAACCGCAGGTATCGGTTGCGGCCCCGAAACATGACCGCACGAAGCTGTCCCTGTTCATCCCTAAGAGAGAAGTACAGGTGGCCCGAGGAGTGGCGAACGTAATTGGCGATCTCGCCTTCCACCCAGACGGAGGGAAATGCGTCCTCGACGAGATTGCGCACGAGCCCGTTGATCTCGCTGACGCTGTAGACCTTATCTTCCTGGAGTCCCCGCACGGTCCGCCTTCTCCTGTCTCAGCCGAGCCGCCAGAAGCGTGTTCTCCAGCAGCATCGACACGGTCAGCGGCCCCACGCCGCCGGGAACGGGAGTCATCGCGGAAGCTTTGGCCGAGACCGATTCGAAATCCGCGTCTCCGACAAGCCGGTAGCCCCGCTTCGCCGTCTCATCGGGCATCCGGTTGACCCCCACGTCGATGACCACGGCCCCCTCCGACACCATCTCGCCCGTGACGAGCCCGGCCCGGCCGGCGGCCACGACCAGAATCTCGGCCTGCCGCGTCACGGCACCGAGATCGGGCGTCCGAGAGTGGCAGACGGTCACGGTGGCGTTGCCGTCCTCGCTCTTGCGAAGCAGGAGGTTCGCCAGCGGGAGACCCACCACGATGCTCCGGCCGACAATCACGATCCGCCGTCCCTCGATGGGGATGCGCGCGTCCTTCAAGATCTCGACGATGCCGGCAGCCGTGCAGGGAATGAAATCGGGGCGGCCGTGCATGAGTTTCCCCAGACTCACGGGATGAAAACCGTCGACGTCCTTCTCAGGCAGAACGGATTCCACAACCCGGTTCTCATCCACGCCCTTGGGGAGAGGAAGCTGAATCAGGATCCCGTCGATTGCTTCATCCCGGTTCGCAGCATCCACACGGCCCAGA
Organism: uncultured bacterium; assembly: GCA_964610505.1. Taxonomy (GTDB): domain Bacteria; phylum Arandabacterota; class Arandabacteria; order JAGLYR01; family JAGLYR01; genus CAZSXU01. The sequence continues at coordinate 19,311 of CAZSXU010000023.1, forward strand.
ATCTCGGCCTCCTCGCAAGTGGCCGGGAGCCGCGCCAAGTCCAGAGTGATTCCGACTCGTTCGCAGGCTCGCTGCTTCATCCGCACGTACACCTCGGAGGCGGGGTCGTTCCCCACCAGGATCACCGTCAGAGCCGGCGCCCGGGACCGGGACCGCATTCGATCCACCTCATCGGCCACACGCTTCTCAATTCGGTCCGCCAGATCTCGACCCTTCAGGATCTTTCCGGGCATCACTCCTCCTCAGGGGGCTCCCGCTCCGCCTCGCGGATGACACGCTGCGTTCTCCGACCGCCGGGCGCGCCCGACAGGGATTCGCGCAACCTTTCAATGCCGACCGCTCTTCCCGTATCCGGATCGAGTGTCAGCACGACTCCCGAGAGGCGGACATCTCCGTCGGCAACGTCGAAGCGGGCCGGCACCTGCGTCAGGAATCGTCCCAGGGCCGCTTGCTTGACCGTACCGATGATTGAATCGAACGGGCCCGTCATTCCCGCGTCCGTAAGATAGGCCGTTCCCCCGGGCAGAATGCGCTCGTCCGCCGTCTGCACGTGCGTGTGCGTGCCGATGACGGCGCTCACCCGTCCGTCCAGAAACCATCCCAGCGCGATTTTCTCGCTGGTCGCCTCCGCGTGGAAATCGACCACGATCAGGGGGGTCGTTCGACGGAGATCTTCGACCAGCTCGTCGGCCGTTCGGAAGGGGCAGTCCGATTCTCCCATGAACACACGGCCCTGGAGAGACACGACGGCGACCTTTTCCCCCCTCTCGAGGGTCCGCACCGTGAATCCACGCCCGGGAGCGCCCGACGGGTAGTTGGCGGGCCGAAGAATTCGACCGTCCTCTTCCAGAAGGGGAAGGATTTCTCTGCGATCCCAGATATGGTTGCCCGAGGTGATGACGTCGATGCCCCTTGCGAGCAATTCACCCGCGGTGTGAGGCGTGAGCCCAAACCCGCCCGCCGCGTTCTCGCCGTTGGCAATACAGAGATCGACGTCGAACCGTTTGCGAAGTCGGGGCACCCATTCCCGCACCGCCGCCCGTCCGGGCCGCCCTACGATATCGGAGATGAAGAGGACACTCAACGTGTCGCTCACGTCCCCCCCTACTTCGCGTAGCCCACGGCCCTCATCTCCCGGATCACCAGAACCTTGATCTGCCCCGGATATTCCAGCTCGGACTCAATGCGCCGGGCGATCTCCTGGGCCAACTCCTCCGCATGCTGGTCGCTGACCTCTTTGTGCTCCACCATGATTCGAATCTCACGGCCGGCCTGGATGGCGAAGGACTTCGTGACCCCCGGGAAAGAATCCGCAACATGCTCCAGATTCTGAAGCCGCTTGATGTAGGTCTCGAGGGTCTCCCGGCGCGCACCCGGGCGGGCCGAAGACACGGCGTCCGCCGCCTGCACCAGCGTCGCAATGAAAGAGTCGGGGCGCTGGGTGGCATCTTCGTGATGATAGCGGATCCCGTCGACCACCACCGGAGGTTCTCCGAACTTGGAGGCCAGGTCCGAGCCGATCTCCGCGTGCGTACCCTCCGACTCGTGGTCGACGGCCTTGCCGATGTCGTGCAGTAACCCGACCCGGCGGGCCAAACGTCCATCCAATTTCAGCTCGGCCGCCATCACGCCTGCAAGGTGGGAAACCTCCTTCGAGTGTTGAAGAACATTCTGCCCGTACGACGTGCGGTACCGGAGTCGCCCCATGAGCCGAACCAGCTCCGTGTGAAGACCCGGGACCCCCGCCTCCATGGCGGCCACCTCGCCGGCCTCCAGGATGGTCTCATCCATCTCCTTCTGAACCTTGGCGACCGTTTCTTCGATTCGCCCGGGATGAATGCGCCCGTCGGTGATCAGCCGAGCCAGCGCAATGCGGGCCGTCTCGCGGCGGATGGGATCGAATCCGGAGAGAATCACCGCTTCGGGCGTGTCGTCGATAATGACGTCCACACCGGTAGCGGTTTCGAACGCTCGGATGTTTCGCCCCTCCCGTCCGATGATCCGGCCCTTCATCTCGTCATTCGGAAGAGAAACCACCGACACCGTGGATTCCACCGCATGGTCCGCCGCGCACCGCTGGATCGCCAGACTCAGGATGGAAGCGGATTCCTTGCTGGCCCTTCGCTGGGTCTCTTCTCGCACCTCGCGCAGCATCCGCTGCGAGTCCCTCCGAGCCTCGTTCTCCATGTTGGCGATCAGCATTCGCTTGGCCTCCTCCTGCGTGAGACCCGCGATTCGCTCCAACTTGGAGTTCTGCTCCAGGATCAACTGATCCAGGCCGGCGCTCTTTTCCTCTACGCCCCGCTCTCGATCATCCAGCTCGCGATCCTTGACGGCCAGCGTCTTCTCTTTCTTGTCCAGGACGTCCACCTTGCGATTGAGATTGGCCTCCCGCTCGGAGAAGGCCTTCTCCAGCCCCTGGAGTTCCACTCGCTTTTCTTGGGTTTCCTTTTCGAATTTCTCCTTGGCCTGATACCACTCGTTCTTCGCCTGGAGGGACGCCTCCCGGCGGTAGGTATCGGCTTCCTTCTTCGCCTCAGCGATCAGCTTCTCGGCCTGTTTTTCCGTGCTGAGAAGGTTGGCCTCCCCCACCCTGCGGTGAACGAACCAACCAAGGTAGAAAAACAGACCTGCAGCAGCGATCGCGACCAGAATCTCGACGAGAAGTAGACCTGACATATCAGGACCACCCCTTTCCTGAGCGCCACTCGCTCCATCTACATTGCGATGATAAAGAGTGTTTGATATCTACCAAAAAACACAAATCCCTATTCCTGTTCCCCGGCGAAATTCGCCACGAAACCAGAATAGGGACTCGTCCCCGGACGCCTCTATTGTGGCGTCCTCGAGTAACTGAGCCTAACCCAGAGCATTCACTCCTGCAGTGATTCCTCCAATGACGCCGTTACTTTCCGGATCCGCTCATCAACCTTCCGCAGCATGTCGGCCGACTTCTGCCGTTCCTCATAGAGTTCATCAGCAATGTTCAGGGCGGCCAGAATCGCCACCTTGGTTGACGAGCCGAGCGAAGTTCCCTTGGTCAATTGGCGCATTTTCTGATCCACGTAGCGCCCTACCATCTCAATACGTTCCACACCGCTGTCACCCTTTACACGGTATTCCTGACCAAGGATTTCCACAACCGTCGACTTGCTCATCTTACGATCCAAGCGCGATTAGAGTACGTGCGCAGAAGCTCGAGACAGCCTCACTTCCGGGAAACCGGGACTGCCTTTCTCCAGGCAATTCTCCTAGTCTTCGTTCCGGGCCAGTTCGCCCTCTGTTTCAACCTGTTCAATCCTTCGAATGATCTCTTGAATCTTGGCCGTCGCGAGCTTGCTCCGGCCACGAGACATCATAGATTTCTTTGCGTTCCCTTGCAACTCTTTTGTTCGATCGGCCAATTCTTGTTTCTCGGCATTCAGCTCACTCACCCGCTTCTTCAGGGCGGCGTTTTCCCGAGTCAGCCTGCGGATGGATTCCTGCGCCCGGCGGACTACCGTCTCCAGCGCTTTCAGGCCGCTCACGGATCCCTTTGGGACGCCCGCGTCGCTCGGCTTTGACATGCTCGCTTCTCCACCCCCCACTACATCTCCGAGCGAAGACTCGCGCCCAGCTCGTCTTCGAGCACCTGGACAATTCGCGCGAGCTTCCCGTCGACCTCTTCGTCCTTCAATGTACGTTCGTCCGATCTGAAGATCAAGCTATAGGCCAAGCTCTTCTTCCCTTCCGGAATCTGCCGGCCCCGATACACGTCAAACAGCCGGACCCCGGTCAGAAGCGGCACCCCGCCCGAAAGGATTCGCCGGCTCACCTCGACAAAAGGCACCGCGTCCTCGACAACCACCGCCAAGTCTCGAGCGACGGCCGGATACCGGGGTACATTCTCAATCGACTGTAATTCTAAAGCCTTGTCCACGATCCTGTCAAGTATCAGTTCAAACAGAAACACGGGTTCCTTCAATCCCACAGAATCGGCAATTTTGGCGTCGAGTTTACCCCCGATTCCAACTCTCCCGGAATCCTGAACCCATTCGACCGAACACTCGCTGTCCAGCAGTGGAGACTCCAAACGCCTCATGTCCGGGGGCGCAAACCGCAGGCCGCAAAACAGGTCCTCCACAAGCCCCTTGAGGTCGAAGAAATCGACCGGCCCGCCTTTCGTTCCCCAGGACGCCGGGTCCTTGAGCCCCGAGAGCACTCCCGAAAGACACCGGGTCTCCGCTGGGCGGTTCGCATCCGGCCCCGCGCCGAAAACGGTCCCGATCTCGAACAGCCGAACGTCTTCCCTCCGCCGATTCCGATTCAGCCGGACACAGGCAAGCAGTCCCGGGACCAGGCTGGGTCTCAATACGGACTGATCGACGGAGAGAGGGTTCTTCAGTCTCAGCAAATCCACGGTCTGTTCAGACGCCATCCCGAGGGTCACTGACTCTCCACTCTCGATCAGCGTAGGGGTCACCGCCTCGTCCAGGCCAAACCCGCAGAGAACGTCCCGCACCTTCTCCAGCAGGAGGCTCACGTGCGATTTCAGGGGCGGCGCGCCTCCATACCGGCCGGCTCCAACCGGGATACGGGAATAGCCGTAGAGACGCCCGATCTCCTCCACGAGGTCGGCTTCAAGGGAAACATCGTTCCGATGGCTGGGGCAGACCGCGTGAAGCACGCCGTCCTCCTCGGAAACCTCGAACTCGAGCCGTCGCAGCAGGGCGGCCATCTCTTCAGGTGTCAGCGAGAGTCCCAGATGTGTGTTCGCCCGGGCCACCCGAACCGACACGGTCTTGGCTCGATCGCCCTCCGTGCCCGCGTCGATTCTTCCCGAGAGAACGGTTCCCCCTGCCAGCTCCGCCAGCAATTCGGCCGTCCGGTCCGCGGCTCGTGCGATTCCCCCCGGGTCGATCCCGCGCTCGAACCTCATGGACGCTTCCGTGGAGATCCCCATTCTGCGCGCCGTCCTGCGCACGGAAACCGGATCGAAGCGGGCGCTTTCGATGACAACCGTCTCCGTATCCTCCATCACGCCTGAACCGGCGCCCCCCATGATGCCCGCGACCGCCACGGCGCCTTCGCCGTCGGCGATCACGAGCGTTTCCGCATTCAGGTGATGCGATGTCCCGTCCAGTGCCTCAAAGGTCTCCCCGGGTTTTCCCCGCCGGACGGTGATCTGCGCTCGCTTCAGGAAACGGTGGTCAAACGCGTGGAGGGGCTGTCCCAGCTCCAGCATCACGTAGTTGGCCACGTCCACCACGTTGTTGATGGGACGGATGCCCATCAGCTTCAACCGGCGCGCCAGCCAGAGGGGCGACGGACCGACAGCCACGTTCTCGACGACGCGTCCGATGTAGCGGGAGCAGAGGTCGGTTGCCTCGATCTTAATCCGGGCGCGTTCGGACGCGGCAGCGGCGGACTCCTGGAAAGAAGGATCCGGAAGCCGAACCCTCACACCCTTGGCCGCGGCGATTTCGCGCGCCAACCCCACCACGCTCAGACAATCCCCTCGGTTCGGCGTGAGCTCAATCTCCAGCAACGTGTCGTCCAGTTCCAGGAGCCCGGCGACGGGGGATCCGAGGCGGGGCTTGCCGGCGAACACATGCACTTCGTCCTGAAGACTCCGCAACCCCAGATCGTAGAGCGAGCAGAGAACGGCCTCGGACGTCTCTCCGCCGAGATCGGCGATTTCCACCGCGTCTCCGCCCTCCAGCACGGCTCCCGGCAGGGCCACCGGAACCCGCACTCCGATCCTCAGATGGGGATCCCCACACATCGTCTGCAGGGTTCGATCTCCCACCGCGACGCGGCAGCGGAGAAGCCGCCCGTCGGATCCCGCGGGCTCTCTCTCCACCACTTCACCGACCACCACGCCGTCGAAGAGGGAAGCCGTCGATACCAGGCCTTCCACCTCCAACCCCAGTTCGGTCAGGGTTTCCGCCAGCACGTCCGGCGATTCATCGAGATCGACGAAATCCTGAAGCCAAGTGAAGAGAACTTTCATTCCACGCCACCCTGATTCGGCGACCCGGCCCGCAATCCGACCGGACTAGAACTGAGAAAGGAATTCAACGTCGTTCTCGTAGAAAAGCCGGATGTCTCCGATCCCGTATTTCAACATCGCTATGCGTTCCACGCCCATTCCGAAGGCGTAGCCGTTGTACGTCTCGGAGTCGAAGCCGACGCACTCGAACACGTTGGGATGAACCATCCCGCAGCCCAGAATTTCAAGCCAGCCCTTGCCGCTGCACACCCGGCAGCCCTCGCCCCCACATCCGGCGCACGATACATCCATCTCGGCGCTCGGCTCCGTGAAGGGGAAGTAGTGGGGTCGGAACCGCACGCGTCGCTCCGGCCCGAACATCCGGCGGGCGAAGTGCGTGAGCGCTCCTTTCAGATCCGCCAGGCTGACGTCGCGGTCGACGTAGAGCCCCTCGACCTGATGGAAGTTGGTGAAGTGAGAGGCGTCGGGCGCGTCCCGGCGGAAACACCGGCCCGGAGCCACGATCCGCACCGGAGGTTTCGTTTTCTCCATCACGCGAATCTGTACGGGCGATGTCTGCGTTCTCAGAAGGATGCCGGGGCCGAGATAGAAGGAATCCTGCTCGTCCCGTGAGGGGTGCCACTCGGGCGTGTTGAGGGCCTCGAAATTGTAATACTCCTCCTCCACCTCGGGACCTTCAACGGCCGAGAATCCCATTCCGTAGAAAATCGAGAGAATCTCATCCGTCACCTGCGACAGCGGGTGCCGGTGCCCCAGAAACCTCCGACGCCCGGGAAGCGTCACGTCCATACCCGAGACGGCCTTCGGCTTCGGCGCTGCCGTTCCTACGGTCTCCAGAGCCTCAGCGAGGAGATCCTGAATGGCGCACTTCGCCCGGTTCAGTTCCGCACCCGCGCCGGGTCGATCCTCGGGGGGCAGTTCCTTGACCTTCCGAAGCAGACCGGTCAGCCGTCCTTTGCGTCCCAGGAATTTCACACGGAGAGATTCAAGCGAGGCTGCGGATTGCGCCGCCTCGATGTCCTTTCGAGCTTCCTCCAGAAGATCCTCCGAACCGAGCAAGCCCGCTCACCCTCCTACTCGTTGTTCGCCGTCGTCAGTGAACTCCCCGCAAGTTCCGCGAGTCGGCCGAAGGATTGCTGATCGTTGACGGCCATCTCGGCGAGTGCTCTGCGGTCGAGACCCACATTGGCCCGCTTGAGACCGGCGATGAACCGACTGTAGGATAACCCGTAGGGGCGCACGGCGGCGTTGATGCGGATGATCCAGAGGGATCGGAAGTCGCGCTTGCGCTGCCTGCGGTCCCGGTAAGCGTAGCGGAGCGCTCGGTCCACGCTCTCGCTGGCCGTACGAATGAGCTTGCTCTTCCCGCCCCGGTACCCCTTGGCGGAGTTGAGGATCCTCTTGCGTCTACGGCGTGATGCCGGACTTTTCCTGACTCTTGGCATGGCACAACCCTCTCACGTATTCACGTTTTCAGACTTCTATTTCGCCACGGGCCCGGGCGGGGGACCCTCCCCCGCCGGAGGTTTGGGGCCGCTTTTCACGGGGCCGGGCTTCTCTCCCGATCGATCCCCGGAGGTCTTGGAAACCCGCTTTCCGGTCGACGGTTTCCCATCGCCCTCCCCCGCCTTGCTCGGCGGGGTCTTCGAACCACCCGAGGATTTCGGAATCAGCATCAATACCATGTTCCGGCCCTCGCGCCGGATCGGCCCTTCCTGGACTCCCACCTCCGACATATCCTCGACGAGACGCTTCAGGATTTTCTCGCCCCGTTCCGGGTGAGTCATTTCCCGCCCGCGAAAAATCACGGTCACCCGCACCTTGTCCCGTTCCTCGAGGAACGTCCTGACTTTCTTGGCCTTGAAGTCGTAGTCATGCTCCTCAATCTTCGGACGGAGCCTCATTTCCTTCATCTGGATCTGATGCTGCCGGCTCTTGGCCTTCCTCGCCCGCTTGCTCAGTTCATACTTGTACTTGCCGTAATCCATGATTCGGCACACGGGCGGTCTTGACCTCGGAGCCACCTCCACCAGATCAAGATCCCGCTCACGGGCGAGCTCCATCGCTTTCTGTGTCGGCATTACACCGATCAATTCGCCGTCCGCATCCACCACGCGCACTTCGGGAATGCGAATTCTGTGGTTGATCCGCACGTCTCTAGGATCGGGAATGGCACTTCACCTCCCCTTGGGGTCCCCCCGACCGCAGCCGGGCAACCCGCCGGACAACCTACTCGCGCGAGGCGACCTCTTCCAGCAACCGCCGGGCAAGGACATCCACCGGGACCTGTCCCTGGTCGCCCACCTTCCGCTTCCTCACCGAAACCTGATCTGAGTCGACTTCCTTCCCCCCCACGACCAGCATGTAGGGGATATGCTCCGTCTCGGCCTTTCTAATCTTATATCCGATTTTCTCATGACTGGCGTCAATGTCAACTTCAAGATTCTGATCCCGGAGCCGGTCGACCACGCTTTGGGCGAAGGAAACGTGATCCTCTCGAATGGGGAGTACCCGCGCCTGGACGGGCGCCAGCCAGAGCGGGAAGTCTCCGCCGTAGTGCTCGACCAGCCCTCCCATAAACCGCTCCATGGACCCCATCACCGTGCGGTGAATCATGTACACCGGATGCCGCCCGCCGTCCGGACCGACATAGGTTACACCCAGCCGCTCCGGGAGATTGAAATCGAACTGGATCGTGGGCCCCTGCCAGAGATGTCCCAGCGCGTCCACCATCTTCAGGTCGATCTTCGGCCCGTAGAACACCGCCTCCCCCTCGGCCCGCTCGAAGGGCTGTCCACATTGGCCCAGGACGTCGCACAGCGCGGCCTCCGCCGTGTCCCACATGTCATTCGAACCGGCGTACTTGTCGAGGTTTTCGGGATCGCGGACACTGAGATCCACACAACAATCCTTGAAGCCGAAACTCGACAACATGTAACGCGCAAGTTCGAGAACGGCCGCCAGCTCGTCCCGAATCTGATCGGGCGTGCAGAAGATGTGTGCGTCGTCCTGCGTGAACCCCCGCACCCGAAGGAGCCCGTGCAGGGTCCCGGACCGTTCGTACCGATACACGGTACCCAGCTCCGCATACCGGATCGGAAGATCGCGGTAGCTGCGAATCTGCGTCTTGTAGATCAAAATGTGGCCGACGCAGTTCATGGGTTTCAGCACGTACTCCTGGTCGTCGATATCGAACACGAACATGTTCTCCCGGTAGAACTGGAAGTGTCCCGATTGTTCCCACATGTGACCGCGCGAGATGTGTGGGGTCCTTACCAGCTCGTACCCCCGACGCCGATGCTCTTCCTTCCAGAACCGCTCGATCCGCTCGAGAACGCGGGTTCCCTTCGGATGCCAGTAGGCCAGACCGGCGCCCGCCTCGGGATGCATGCTGTACACACCCAGTGCCGGTCCCAGGCGCCGGTGATCGCGCCGGCGCGCCTCTTCCACACGGTCGAGATGCTCCTGCAAGGCCTCCGAGGTCGGGAAGGCAATCCCGTAGATCCGCTGGAGCATGGGCCGGCCCTCGGCGTCCTTCCAGTAAGCCCCTGCCAGCGACGTCAGTTTCAGATGCCGGATGTACCCCAATCGGGAAACGTGCGGGCCGGCACACAGATCTTCGAAATCGTCCTGCCGGTATAGGCTGACGGTCTCGGTGTCCAGATCGGAGAGGTGTTCCACCTTGTAAGACTGACCCTTCCCCTTCATGAGAGCGACCGCGTCGGCTTTCGACATCTCCACGCGCTCGATCTCCGAGTCCTGCGCGGCCAACCGCTGCATTTCCGCCTCGATCGTCTCCATGTCTTCGGGCACGAAAGTGTGCGGTGAATCAAAATCGTAGTAGAAACCATCTTCGGTGGCCGGGCCGAACCCCAGCTGAGTTCCGGGGTAGAGAGACAGGACGGCTTGCGCCAGAAGATGCGCGGCGCTGTGCCAGTAGACGTGGCGGCCCTCCGGACTCTCGAAAGACACCGGGACCACCTCGGAATCCTCCTCAAGACCGCACGAAAGATCCATGAGCCGACCGTTGACCTTGGCGGCCAGCACACCGTCCAGATTCACACCGCTCTCCGCCAACAGATCGGCGACCCGGGTTCCCGGCGGAACCGTCGCCGACTCGCGCCCGCTAATGGTCACCTTGAGGTTCTTCACCCTCACGTCCTCCTGAACCGTAAAGAAAAGCAGTCCCGCATCGGGCCGCTCCCGGCCCCTCGCCGAGACGACCGGAACACGCTTCCCCGGGACTGCATCGAAGCACGGACTCGTGGTGGGCGATACTGGACTCGAACCAGTGACCTCCTGCGTGTCGAGCAGGCACTCTAACCAACTGAGCTAATCGCCCACATCTTTCATCGACTTGCAAAGATGCGTCACAGCGTCCACGGGGACACTCTATCGGCCGCGGCCTTCGTGTCAAGCGGATTCTCCGGCACCATGCCCGGCCCCGCCACACGCTAGGACGATTCTCCGCCGGGCGTCTTCTCCTCGTCTGAGACCGTCTTGCTCTCGTCCGCGCCCGATTCCGTGTCCGACTCCTCCTCGGACTCTGCTTTCGCCTCGCCTTCCTCCTCCGTCCGTTCCGGGTCTGAGACCGCCTGTTCCGCTCCCGCGGCCGGCGGCGCCTCCCCGCCGGATTCGCGGGTGCCCTCATCGCCGTTGTCGGAGTCCTCTTTTCCCTCGGGCGCCGCGGCCTCACCGACTGTTTCGTTCTCGTACGATTCGGCGGCCTTGGCCTGTTCCGTCCCCGAGTCTTCGGCCGGCACGGGTTCTTCCACTCGCACCGGATGCGCGGCGCGGAACGTCTCCAGATCCTCCGGTCCGCGGCCCGAGAAGTACGCCCTTGCACTCAGTACAATGCGGCGATTCTGTGGATCCGCCCGGATCACCTTGAGCGGCAGTTCGTCTCCCTCGGCAAAGGCCAGTGCCGGCTTCTCCAGATTCTCGATCGCCAACTGGGACAGAGGTACGAACCCCTCCAGCTCGTCAAGATCCACCACCACTCCCCGTTCGAGGAGTCGAGTGATCTGCCCGCTCACTTCGACGCCGGGCGCGTATTTCTCGACGAGCTCCTCCCACGGATTCTCCTGAACCTGCTTGAGACCGAGGGAGATCCTCCGGTTCTCCTTGTCCACGCTGAGAACCAGCACGTCCACGCGATCGCCCTTCTTGACCACCTCGCTGGGATGCTTGATTCGCTTCGTCCATGACATATCCGAGATATGAACCAGACCGTCGATAGCCTCTTCAATCTCCACGAAGGCTCCGAAGCTGGTCAGATTCCGGACCTTGCCCGACAAGCGCGTACCCACGGGGTACTTCTCGTCGATCGTCAGCCATGGATCCGGTTCGATCTGCTTGATCCCCAGCGAGATCTTTTCGTTGCCCTGGTCCACCCGGAGCACCACGGCCTCAATCACGTCGCCCACCGCCACGACTTTCGAAGGATGGCGAATGTGGCGCGTCCACGACATCTCCGAGACATGGATCAGGCCTTCGATTCCCTTCTCCAGCTCCACAAAGGCGCCATAGTCGGTGATGCTCACGACCTTGCCCCGGACGCGACTTCCAACGGGGTAGCGCTCTTCCACGTTCTCCCACGGATAGGGCGTCAGTTGCTTGAGACCCAGAGAAATCCGTTCGCGCTCCTTATCGAAGTCCAGCACCTTGACCTTGATGGTGTCTCCAATCGCCACCATCTCCGATGGGTGCGACACGCGGCCCCAGGACAGGTCGGTGATATGGAGAAGCCCGTCGATCCCCCCGAGATCCACGAAAGCCCCGAAGTCCGTGATGTTCTTCACCACGCCCTCTCGGATCTGGCCCTTCTCGATCTCCTGGAGAACCTTGGCCTTCTTCACGGCCCGTTCTTCCTCAAGGACGACCCGCCGCGAGACAACGATGTTCCGGCGGCGCTTGTTCAACTTGATCACCCGGAATTCCAGGATCTGGCCGATGAGCTCGTCCAGGTTCGGTACCTGGCGCAGCGCCACCTGCGAGCCCGGGAGAAACGCCTCCACACCGAACAGGTCTACGACCAGACCCCCCTTGATTCGTCGGAGCAGCCTGCCCGGCACAACGGCCTGCTCATCGTACGCGTCCTTGATCTTGTCCCAGACCCGCATGAAGTGAGCGCGCTGCTTGGAGAGAACGACCAGACCGTCCTGGTTCTCCATTCGCTCGAGAAACACCTCGATCTCATCGCCCACCGTCACCTCGGGCGGGTCCGAGAACTCCGAAATGGGGATGGCCCCCTCGGACTTGAAGCCAACGTCGACCAGCACCTCCGACTCGCCGACGTGGAGAACGCGACCCTTGACGATTTCGCCCTCCTCGATATCCCGGAGGGTGTCCTCGTAGAGCGCCATCATTCCTGCGATTTCTTCGTCCGAGTACTCGGACTCTTCCTGTTCGACGAGGACGGTTCGCCCCTTCTTGGACGACCGCTTCTCTTCACCCTCCTCCGCCGCAGCGGTCTTCTCCGCCGGAGCCGTCTTCTCCGCCGGAGCACTTTGCTCGGCTGGAGCACTTTGCTCGGCTGGAGGGTTCTCCTCGGCCGGAGGATTCTCCTCGGCCTGCTTCACCTGCTCCGCGGGTTCCTGATCCGCGGACTTTTCCTGTTCCGGATGATCCGTTTCCTGCATCAACTCGATATTCCCCCTCTTCTATTAGATTTAGGCTCCGCCTCAAGGCACGGGACCGAGCCTAGGTACTCCCGACATCATACTTCATTCCCGCGATTCTTTCAAGGCCTCTGACGACATCCTGAACGAGCCATTCCGGAGTCGAGGCCCCGGCCGTCACCCCCACCGACGCCGCAGAGCCGAACCATTCCGTTTTCAGCTCCGAATCGGTTTCGATATGGTAGGTCGGGCGCCCGGTGCGCCGGCAGATTCTCGCCAGCCGCGTCGTGTTGGCGCTGTTGCGGCCCCCCACAACGACCATCACATCCGCTTTTCGGGCTACCTCGCGGGTCGCCTCCTGGATCGAGGCGGTCGAGCTACAGATGGTGTTATATACCACAAGTTCGCGAGTCTTTTCAACCAGAAGTGCGACGATCTTCGAGAAATATTCCTCCGAGAGGGTGGTCTGGGCGATGACCCCGATGGCCGGTTGGGCACCCAGGCGCTCAACGTCCGCTTCCTCGGCCACCACGCGTGAAGACTTCCCGGCATGGCCCAGGATCCCCTGAACCTCCGGATGTGACGCCTCTCCCACGACGACCGTCAGGTACCCCCGCTCTCCCAGCAGGCGGGCGTAGCGCTGTGCGTTTTGGACAAACGGGCAGGTGGCGTCCACGATCTCGATCCCGCGCCGTCGGGCCTCATCGACGATTCTCGGGTCGACCCCGTGTGAACGGACGATGACGGTCCCGGATTCGACGTCGCTCAGACTCGGCACGGCCACCACGCCCTCATCGGCCAACTTCCGGACGACCTGAGGATTATGGATGAGGGGCCCCAGCGTGTAAACGGGCCTCGGGCGCGAATGGGCGGCCTCCGAGGCCATTCGAATGGCCCGCTTCACACCAAAGCAAAAACCCGCGTTCTTGACGACGTCGATTCTCATGAAGATCTCAGGGCCCCTGCCCGGGGCGGACGAGCTCTCGAAAAAGAATCCTCCCGGTTCGCTGGCTCATCACGGCTCTCCGGCGCTCTCTTTGGAACCGCGATGAGCCCCCGCCGATCCAGCGGCCTTGTGTCCACCGGACATCACGATGTCCTCTCTGCGGCGGCCTTGAGCCGGCCGATCTCTTCCATCACTCGATCGCTGAGGTGGCGCGCGGCCGACGATCGCCCTCTGCTCGATTCCGTCTCGGGAAAAACCGCGCTCGCGAACCGCACGCACAGCCTCCCGCGCCGCACGAAGTTCAGCCAGAAGCCCCTCGTCCCCGAGATGTAGGCCGGCACAATGGGTACGCCGGCGCCCATGGCGAGCGCTCCCATTCCCGGCAGCGGTCGGCCCAGGCGTCCGGATTTCTGCCGAGTCCCCTCCGGAAAGACAAGCAGCGCCTCTCCCGAGCACAACAGATCCTGAGCCGCTTTCAACCCTTTCCGATCCACTCCCTCACGATTGATGGGAATGGCGTTAAAGGACGAAATCAGCCAGCCGAAGAGACGATTTCGAAAGAGCTCCCTCTTCGCCAGGAAGTGGACCTCTCTGGGAATCGCCGTCCCCACCAGGGGCGGATCCCAAAAGGAGACGTGGTTGCACGCGACGATGCATCCGCCCGGAAAGGGAACCCGGCTTCGGCCGAGGACCCGAAACCCGGTGAGCACGCTTCCCAGGAAATTGAGCACCCGCCAGAAGAAACCGTACACGGGGCGCATCGACCGCGTGCCCTTGAGGATCTCCCCGCGCGCCGCCCGCTCCCTCATCGCCGCTTCCACGGACCGAACACGCTCCACGACGACCGCAACCTGTTCGTCGATCGTCAGGTGGGTCGTATCCACCTCGACGGCGCCCTCCGGTTTTCGAAGCGGAGAATGTTCCCGACCCGAGTCCTGTGCATCCCGCGCGTTCAGATCCCGCTCCACCTCCCCCAGGCTCACGGGTATCCCGGCCTCCGCCAGCTCGCGCCGCCGCCGCTCGGCTCTCGCCCGGACCGAAGCCGTCAGGAACACTTTGACTTCGGCCTCCGGCATCACCACCGTACCGCTGTCCCGGCCTTCCAGTACGACGCCGCCCCCGGCGCAAAGATCCCTCTGCACATCCGTGAGAGCCTTGCGCACCCCGGGATCCCGGGCAATCGCCGACGCCGCCCTCGTCATCTCGGGACGCCGGATCTCTTCGCTGATGTCCCGCCCGTCGGCCCGGATTCGAAGGACCGCACCCGAAACCTGCATCCGTAGATCCATCTCCCGAGCGAGGGTTTCGAGGTCTCGGGAGTTGTCGAGATCGACCCTCTCTCGGCTCGCCTTCCACGCTACCGCCCGGTAGAGGGCCCCGCTGTCGACGTACCGATAGGCCAGAATCTCCGCCACCCGTCGCGCCGTGGTGCTCTTGCCCGACCCCGCGGGACCATCGATGGTCACCGCCGGCCGGAGTGCGCTCCCCGAGCTCGATCCGCGATCTACGTGTTCCCCCGACATTGTCTCCGTCGCTCCCCCGTCTGCTCCGACCTCAGGCGCGCCTCCCCCGTCGGACATGGCCGCCCCCGTCGCCTACCGGCCGTCCTCCGAATCGGCCGGTGTCGCCTGCGGATCGAGCCCGAGCCGCCGTCGCAGGTCATCGATCTCCGCGCGCTCCAGCCGCCGCCACTCGCCGGGACGCAGTTGGCCGAGTTCCAGGGGACCCAGCGCCGTTCGAACCAGGGACTTGACCTCGAATCCCAACCGCGCCAGCATCCTCCGGATTTCCCGTTTCCTCCCCTCGGCCAGAACGATGTGGAGCTCGCTCTGTTCCCGCTCGGACCGAATCACCGACGCGCGTTGGGGACGCGCCATTCCGTCACCGAGCAGCACACCGCGCCGCAGGCGGTCGAGGTCGTTCTGAGTGACGCGGCCGTCAACCGTCACGCGATAGGTCTTCGAGAGACCGAATCGCGGGTGCGCCACGCGGTGCGCCATTTCTCCATCGTTGGTGAGAAGAAGGAGGCCCTCCGAGTCCTTGTCGAGGCGCCCCACCGGAAACAACCGTTCCGGGACATCCTGGAGGATGGAGGCGACCGTCCGCCGTCCCCACGGGTCGTCGAGGGTGACGAGCATCCCTCTCGGCTTGTTCAGAATGAGACTGATCGTCGTTCGCGGCAGACCTACCGCTCGCCCGTCCACTCGAACGGTGTCCGTCATCGGATCAATCTGCGAACCCATCCGGCGGACGGTCTCGCCGTTGACTTCCACACGTCCTTCGTCGATGATCCGATCGCAATGGCGGCGCGACCCGACTCCCGCCATCGAGAGGAAGCGATTTAACCTGAAGGTTCCCGTTGGGGTTCTCCTGCCGGCTCGGGTTCCAGTTCTCGCCGGGAATCACCGGCCGGTTCGGGTTCCGATTCGTCCCCGGATTCCCCCGCCGTTTCCGTCTCGGGCTCTCGCAGGGGCTCTCCCGCCGCGCCCGCCTCCGGCCTCCCGAGACTTCGCTCCCGTACCAGTTCCTCCATCTCTTCGATGCTGGGGAGATCCTGGAGAAGATTCAGGCCGAAGTGCTCAAGAAACTCTTTCGTCGTTCCGAAGAGCAGGGGCCGCCCGGGCGTATCTCTGCGTCCGACGACGGTAACCAGGTTCCGTTCGAGAAGCGTCCGCAGGACGCCGTCCACATCGACGCCGCGAATTTCCGAGATCTCCGCCTTGGCAATGGGTTGCTTGTACGCCACGATGGACAGTGTTTCCAGAGCTGCGTTCGACAGCCGGGTCTTCTGCTTTCCCCGGAACAGCCGCTCGACCCAGTGCGAAAACCGCGGGCGCGTGCAGAGCTGGAACCCGCCCGCCACCTGAACCAGGTGGAACGCCGTACTCTCCCGCTCGTAGAACTCGGCCAGGCGGGTCAGCGCGGCCCGGACCTCCGCCGGTCCACTGCCCTCCACCAGCGCGCTCAGCTTCTGCACCGATAACGGAGCGTCCGACGCGAACAGAAGCGCCTCGACGATTCTCGGAAGGGGATTCGCCCCGCCGTCTACACCGGAGGCGGATTTCTCTTCTCGATCCATATCTCGCCAAACCTCCTCGTTTGCCCGATGTCCACTCTCCGGGTCCGGACCAGATCCAGCAGGGCCACCAGGGTGACGACGATCTGCAGGCGGCTTACTCCGTCGACGAAGAGATCCTCGAAAAGCACTCTGGGACTTCGGTCCAGGCGATTCATGATCTCCGCCGCCGTTTCCTCGATGGAGAATCCCTCCTGCTCGACGGCGTGACTTTCGTAATGACGGGCTCGCTCGAGAACGCTGCCGAACGCCTTCATGAGGTCGTAGAGCGTCGCCGGTTCCAGATCCGGAGCGTCCCCGGTTTCGGGAAGGACCTCCTTTGCCCCCCTGGCGAAGAACAGTGCACGATCCTTCTGCAAGCCCCTGAGTGTGGTCGCGGCCTCTTTGAACTTCTGGTACTCCAGCAGGCGATCCACCAGTTCCCGCCGCGGATCTTCCTCGGCCTCCTCGCCCTCGGAGGACTTCGGCAGCAACATCCTGGCCTTGATGCGCATCAGCGTTGCGGCCATAAGCAGGAACTCACCGGCCGATTCCAAATCGGAGATGGGGATACGCTGGACATACGAGAGATATTGCTCCGTGATCCGGGCAATCGGAATATCGTAGATATTGATCTCTTCCTGTTTGATGAGAAAGAGAAGCAGATCCAGAGGGCCTTCGAACTGCTCCAGCTTCACCTGGTAGGATTGCGAGTCTTCCGGCTCGCGAGTCGCGCGAGCCTCCACCGGATCGTCGGTCATTCCGGACGCCCTATCCCGATTCGAATCAGTCGTTCCCGGCAATCGCTGCACCCCAGCATTCCCTGTTCGCACGCATGTCGGACCGAAGGCGACTCGGCCGAGTTCCATGTCGCATGGAGATCGAATACTTCGCACTCATCCGGCCGCCCGCGATCCTGCCGGTAGATCTTGCGCGGGTCGGACCGCAACCCCATCACCAGCCGCCGGACCTCCGCCGTTGCGGACATCGATCGTCTTCCACTCGAAAGGGCGACCTGTTCCCATCCATCCCCGGCCGCCGTTCATCTCACCGTTTCCCGAGGCTAACGCAGTTCTTGAATCTTAGTGGTCTGCACGGGTTTCGTCAACCCCGCGCTTCGGCCGGGCCCCGTGGACCTAGCCCTCTGGGGAGGCTCCGGGCTATGAGCTCTCCTCGGCCGGTTCGGGAGCGATGACCTCGATGGAGACCTTCTTCTTGCCCGAGATGTTGCAACCGGCCGTGATCTCCACCTCATCCCCGATCTCGGCGTCACGAATCATGAACAGCGCTTCCTGATGTTCCTTGTCGACCTGGGACTTGAAGTGCTGTTCGATGATCTTCTTGCCGTTGAGCTCTACCGTGATCTTGTTGACGTAGTGTTGCCCGGCGTCACGGACCGCGTGGAACACGCGAATCTGAAGAATGTGGGTCTCGACGTCAAAAGACGCCTCGACGCCGGAGGGCCCGTGTCCGGAGGCCGCCCCGGACAGGAGCAGCACCACGAGAACGGTCACCGAAACGACGAGTCGGACCATCTCACTCTCCTTCCGACGGTAATCACCCGGCGGTACGTCCCAACAGACATTCTGCCTGTCGGTTACCGCCATTACATGACAAGCTTGTTTAGATTCATTGGCCTTGTGGATCAATAGGGAAGCTCCGCTTCGGAAGGATTCTCCTGTGCCCGCAGGCGGAACCTTTCGGGCTCCCGCCTCACGACTTCCCGCAACCATTCTTCCGGATACCCGACCTCCCGCGGCCGCCCGTTCTCGTCCTTCACGTACCCGTCGTTGTACTTGACGATCAGGGACTCGCCCAGTTCGCGCCACCGATCCACCACCCGCTCGGCGTGGCCCACAGCGTAGTCCGTCAGGTATCGGATCATGAGGCCGGCATCCGACCTCCCCAGATCGACGGCCGCCTTTTCCACCGAGGGCTGGATGGCGATGGCGGCGTCCTCCAGCTCCCGCTGGACTTTCTGGATGTCCTGAATCATATACGAGTACTTAAGCGAGGAGTAGTTCGAGACGAAATTGAATACCCACCACGCGGAATCCCACGAGAACTCCTGGAGGCTGCCCGTCGTAAAGGACGTTGGCAACTCGAGCATGCCGCAGTACAGCGGCACGTAGCAGGTCATGTACGTATCGTCGACGCCGTACCAGAGGACGCCGCCCACCGGATCGGGGAGCCACGAGCGGGACTGCGTCACCATGGAGAACCCCGTCTGCTGCGTCGAGATGGGTCGTTCCCAGCAGTACTCGACGCCGTCCAGCCGCCAGGTCATGGGGCGCCAGCGATAGGGGCAGCCGAAGGGCCCTGCGTCGACGCCCTTCGTCATGTCGTACTCGGTCCCCTCATAGTGGTCCCGCATCAGGTCGAAGACGTCGTGGAGGGACAGCTTCTGGTCGGGTTTCACCCACAGGGGATAGGGGTCCGCCCCGCCGACGGCCCGATGCCGGTCCGTGGGCCAGTCCTTGGACGGCGCCACTCTGCGGTACAGGCTCCAGGTTCGAGTCTCCGTGTACCGCACCCACTGCTCCTTGCGGGGGCAATACGCATCACAGAAGCGGAAGGGCTCGCGCGAATTCGGATCGTAGAACCCCTTCTCGACGGCGAAAGAGATGACGTTGTCTGAATAGAGACAGTTCTCGGGATCATCCAGGGGGAACTCTCCAATTCGGGAGATATTCGAGTGACCGTACACATAGCCGTCGGGGATTCGGAGCGCAACCCAGATCGCGCCGTCTCCGCCGGGTCCGGGACCGATCATCTCCATGACCCACGCTTCTCGGGGATCGGAGATGGAAAAGATCTCTCCCGTGCTCGCGTATCCGTATTCATCCACGAGCCCGGTCATGACCTCGATGGCTTCCCGGGCCGTTTTCGCCCTCCCGAGCGTGAGTCCCATCAGCTTCCAGTAGTGGAGCATGCCGTCGGGATTCTGGAGTTCCAACCTCCCCTCGAAAGTCGTTTCCCCGATCACGACCTGGTGTTCGTTCATCAGGTTGTAGAGAACGCCGTAGGTGTGGGGCACCTGCTTCACCCGACCACGCACATTTCCGCCCCAGTCCGTGATCTCGACGAGCTCGCCGGGTTCGTGATCCACAGCGGGCGTCAGGTGGAGATGCGGATGGAACTCGCCGTCGCACGTGTAGGTGACCATGACGGAGCCGTCTTGGGACGCGCCCCGGGTCACGATCAGGTTGGTGCAGGCCGACGCCTCGCCCTCGCCTCCCAGAAGGAGAGCAAGGATGATTCCGAGGGCCAACAGCCCCGCAATGATGATGATCTTGACCGTTCTCATGAGGAGTTCCTCCGCAACGGATGGACGAGAATCCAAGCTAGTGGCTCCCAGTCTGCCCTCAACTCCCGGAGATGTCAATAGAAGCGAAGGGTTCTGCGGCAAGGTGACCCGGCGACACCGAGTGTGCGGGCCGGCGAGACTGCGGCACGGATGTGAGAGTCGAAAGTCGAAAGTTGAGAGTCGACAACCCATACCGCGGGCCGTGCGCTACAACAACAGGGGCGCCCTGCGGCGCCCCTGTTGTTGTATACCAGCCTGCGATCGGCCGAATCACTGAATCTCCACCGGTTCGGTCATATAGAGAGGCGTCTCTGTCATCAGACGCCAGGTCTCTGCGAGTTCATCCCTGATGAAGCGATAGAGGACCCAACGAACGGCGGCCGAGACGTCGCCGCCCCCGCCGAGAATAATCTCCAGGAAACCCTGCTTCTCCGGGAAGTGAAGAACCGTGACCTTCTCGTCGGCAGGAATCTCGGCCAGCTCCTTCGCCACGTCGATGGCCTTGTCCAGGCCGCCGACCTCGTCGATGAGGCCGTTCGCCTTGGCCTGCACCCCCGTCCACACTCGCCCGTGGGCCAGCTTCTCGGCTTCCTCGAAGCTCATCCCCCTGTGGTCCGCCACGTCGGCGAGCCAGGTGTTGAAACCGTCCCAGTGGTTCTGCTCAAACCGTTCCCGCTCATCGGGCGTGAAATCCCGATAGCCGGACCACATCCGGGCCATGGGCCCCTTCGATACGGAGTCGTGGGTGATGCCCAGCTTGTCGTGGAAACCCCTGATGTTGAACTTCCCGCTGATCGATCCGATGGAGCCGGTGATGGTCATGCGGTCCGCCACGATCTTGCTCGCTCGATAGGAGATGTGATACCCGCCGGACGCCGCCACGTTCACCATGGACACCACCACCGGTTTGTCGTGCGACGTCACTTCCACCTGATGTCCGATGAGATCACTCGTCAGCGCATCCCCGCCCCCGCTGTCGACCCGGAAGACGATGGCGGCAATGTCCTCATCCTCCTGTGCACGCCGGAGCTCCCCGACAATGGTCTCGTGGCCCATCATGATGCCGAGAAGCGGATCGACCTTGTTCTCTCGCCCGCCGATCGTACCCTGAGCATGGATCACCGCGATTTTCTTCTTCCCCTTGAGACCAAGATCCTCGCGGGCCTCGTCCGAGTACCGGCACTGGGACACGGTGCGGAGCTCGTCGTCCCCCTCTCGCTTGAGCCGGTTCTCGAGCTCGTCCCAGTAGAGCACCTCGTCGATGAGGCCGCCTTCCTTGGCCTCTTCCGACGTGAACGCCGCATACCGCATGAGAGCCAGGACGTCATCCTCGGCGAGCCCCCGATCGTCCCGGAGCACCTCCAGCATGCCGCCCCAGACCTCGTCCAGAATCCACTGGAGGTTCTCCTTCGCCTCCGGCGACAGATCCTTTCGGGTCACCACTTCGGCCGCGCTCTTGTAGTCCTTGATTCTGTGCAGGTTCGGATTGATGCCCAGCTTGTCGAGCGTTCCCCTCACGTGGGTCGTCGTTACATCGAATCCCCGGAATCCGATATACGCGTCTCTCGGCGCAAACACGGAATCACAGGCCGCGGCCAGATAGACGGTTCCCCGCTCCATGGAATCCGCGAAGCCGTAGACCTTTTTCCCGCCGTCCCGGACCTTCTTGATGGCCGAGCGCATCTCTTCCAACATGCCCCCGCCGGTCCGCATGTTCGCCGACATCTTGATGATCACTCCGTCGATGCGGTCGTCGACCGAGACCTTCTCCAGGCTGTCGAGGATCCTCTGAAGAGTTTCCGCGTCACCGCCCACGATCTCGCTCATGATGTCGCCGGGCGGGTCGTACTCGAAGACCTCCCCGTAGAGGTCGACCACCAGGTATGAATGTTTCTCGATCTTGGAGGTCTCGTTCGCCTTGAGGTAGATCGCGGCGGAGACGATCAGGATCAGGGCGATCATGCCCACGATGGTGCCGAAGAACGCCCCCCAGAACCCTCTCCCCGAACCTTCCTTCCGATGATAGCGCATCTCACCAACCTCTCATGCTGGCGCGCCCGACGAAGGGCACGTCCGACTCGAGCCAGAAGCCACTCAACCCTCGGTTGAGGCCGGACAATCGGGGTCACCTTACCAGAGGATCGCCGTTCATGTCCAGACTGCTGTATACATTCATATGTACACGTGCCGCGGGGGCGTATTCACTTCCCTTCCCCATACCTGGGCACCTCCTCGTACTCGCACTCGCGCTCGTGCTCCGGGCGTGTCGGGGCCGCTGACCATCCCTCGCCCGTCGGGCCTCGGCGGCGGGCATCCGGAAACGCGCCTTCCAACGGCCCTCTTAGGGATCGAGCTGTCCGTCGAGACGCGACAGGCGTGGCGATCAAGGTGCATTCGGCTATTCCCGCGAAAAATTCGAAAGGCGTATTGCGGCTTCTTTCATGGTTTGGGAAACGACGTGGAGGTTTTCGGATGCCGTAGTGGCGTGCCGTTCCGTGCGGGAACCGGGGTTCACGGCGCAAACGTGTGATCTCAGGTCATAATGCTATTCTCAATCTGCGTAATCTGCGTACGGCCGAGTTTGCGAGACCGCCAACTTGCGGAAAGGCCTTGCTCTTGCATCCGTGAAATCTGTGGCTCGCTCTCCCGCACTCGCGCTCTGACTTTCCGGGGTCAGCGGGGCTGTTGAAAAAGTCTCCGTTCAACCCCTCGATACGGCTGAATCTTCTGTCTTGCGACATGGCGTCAGCCACTCGGGGCGAACGGAATGCATCCCATTCCCTTGGTAATGAAGAACGTACCGTTCGTCCCGAGTACGGCGCCTCAGGTCGCAAGGCTTGCCATCGCCGTGTATCGAGGGACAACGAACAGCAAGGCCGGGTTCCTCAACAGTCCCTCAGACTCTGCTTCCAAGCTTCCGGCCCAGCCTGTGTGCCTTTTCCGTGTAGACATCGACGCCTCTGTGCTCGATGTCTCCCGCGTACATATCGCCCACGGTTTTCGAGTTCAGCGAGTCCTTCGCAATGCCTCTGATGTGCGCGCTGGCCCAGTCGCAGAATCTTCTGTAGAGCGGGGGGATGACTCCGGATGTGACAATGATCATCGACTTCCGCGTCTTGTGTGACCTCGGGGTCGGACACCCCGTGACGTTCAGGTATCCTTTCTCGGGTTTTGCAAACGTCCAGGTGATTCTTTCGAGAAACGCCGACATGAGTGCCGTTGCATATCCGGAATGAACCGGTGTGCCGAAGATGAGCGCGTCACTCTCAAGGAGATCTTCATAGATCTCACTCATGCCGTCCTTGATGATGCAGGGCGAGAGGGGTTCGTCCGTCTTCGCATCCCGACAGACGAGGCAATTCCTGCAGTACTGGATGTCATAGTCGGCCAGATGGATCTTCTTCACGTTGGTATCGGGGTGCTTGCTCACGAATCCTTCAATGGCCGCGTCGATCAGAGTGTCCGTTGCCTTGCCTTTTCGCGGACTGCCAACGACTGCGAGAAGATTCATGACGCGCTCCCGATTGCATCGGCGTGGATCCCCGGCGGCATACCCGGGCTACGACACCGTCTCATTCCGTGAGATCTTCTGCCTCCGTCTTGAAGGCTTTCGATCTACCCGCTGGCGCAGGACCTGCCCCAGCACAATGCCGATCTGCGGAATCTGCGGAAAGATTCTGACCTATATTCCTTCCACCGCGTTCCCGGCGACCCAGCCGCGCATCTCATCGGAGAGCGCGACTTCGTACCAGTCCTGGTAGGAGCGTTTGATCTCAATGCGCGTGCCGGCGTGGAGCACGAACTCGCGGGCATACTCGTCACCCGGACCGCTCATCACCTGCACCTCCTCGGCCACGACGATTCCGGGGTGGCGGGCCTCCGCGGCGTAGATCTTGAAACCCAGGGACGTCAGCGACAGGCAGAGAATGACCGCAAGGACCGGGTTCGCAACGCGCATCGGCGAGCGGAACCGCTCCCGGAAGAGCGCCACCGTCGCGAGAAGGATGATGGCGAACCAGAGCGCGCTGGCCAGCCACAGGATCTGTCTCAAATCCACCAGGTTGTGGACCCGAGCCACCATCGACAGGAGCCACGGAATCTTTCGCTCCGGGAGGACGTCCACCATGCGTGAGCGAGCGTAGACAAGGTTCGCGCGGATGTCGGGGTCTCGCGGGTTCAGGCGCAGAGCCCGCTCATAGTTCAGAACCGCCCACCCGAGCCGGCCGGCCTTGAGATACGCATTCCCCAGATTGTAGTGAAGATCCGCGCTTCGGAGTCCCGTATCCAGGATGCCGCTGTAGAGCTCCACGGCTTCGGGGTAGTCGCCTCGTTCGTAGGCCTCGTTTCCGAGGACCATCTGCCGATTGGCATCGGTTGTCTGCGCGGCCGCGTGCGTGCACCCGAACAGAACCAGGCCGACCCCCCATCCCCAAACAATGTGTCTCATCGAGTCTCCCTACGTCCTGCATCTACCGAGCCGGGAGATCACCCCTTCCGCTCTTTTCAGTGAGATCTTTCGGGCGCCGGATCCCGCCTCCGTGGGGCAGAACCGGGCCCGGTCGCACTCCTGCAGAACTGCCGACAGTTCCTGGATCAGCGAATACGGAACGCCCCGCGATTGGAGGTTCTTCTCTATTCCATCGTAGGTCATTCCCGTGGCCGCCAGATTGAACTTGTCACCGACGAAGTCACGAGCGGCCTTCTCCAGCGCCGAATAGAACCCGAGAGGATCCGGATCGTCCAGGTGTTGGCGGGCCGCCGAAAGTCGCTTTCGAGCTCTTCGATCGGCGCGCTTCAGACGCGCGTAGCCCACGTCCGCGCTGAGTCTCTCCGTGTGCCGCCTGTACCCCAGGGCGGCGATGTACGCAACCAGGGGCGCCAGCTGCAGGAGAAGAAACCACGTGGACCGGTGAAGGGGATGCGCCGCCGGACGAACATCGGGCCGCCCCGTGTGAATATGGAGGATATCCCGGCTCAGCACCCGGACTTCCTGTTTCTCGGGCAGCTCGGGCTCCGGCCCGATCGACACCGGCCCCGGGGCAACGGCAACCTCGATGGGTCCGGCCGTCAGGGTT
Organism: uncultured bacterium; assembly: GCA_964610505.1. Lineage (GTDB taxonomy): Bacteria > Arandabacterota > Arandabacteria > JAGLYR01 > JAGLYR01 > CAZSXU01. The sequence continues at coordinate 44,306 of CAZSXU010000023.1, forward strand.
CGGAATCGCCCCTCGGCCGGATCGAAGTATGAGAACTCGGCCGGGCCGACGGAAAACGCCCCGCTCACTTCCGGAACCACAACCCGTTCAAAGACCTTCTCGCCGGCGAGACCGCTTGCGGACCCCGCCGAGTGGACCTGACTCCCGGAATCGTAGGACCGCATTCCCGGAAGATCCGGAAACACCGGAGCCGACACGGTGTTGATGTTCCCCCGCCCCGAAATCGTGATCGTCAACGTGATCGGATCGCCCTGCTTGACCCGCGTTCTATCCGCCTCCATCCCCATCTCGTACGCGCCAACGGCGCCCCCGAAACCTCCCGGCACTCCTTCCTCGGGGAGGGGCAGAACCTCGATCACGACGGGATCGCTCCTCAGTGAAATCTCACGTCCCCGGCCGCCCAATCCAAAGAACCCTCGACGGAAGCGGTCGAACGGATCCGCCGAGGAGGACCGATCGGGCTCCTCAATCACGCATCGTAGCGTTGCGGGTTCGATCGTCAGCGTTCCCGAGCGGGTCGGAAAGACGGCGCTCTTCACCTCGATCACAAGGTACGTCATCCCATTGAGGAGGGTCTCATAGCTGGGCTGCTTCGGCAGAGGTTCCACCCAGAATCCCGTCGTTGTCGGCGGCACGTACTCGGGCTGCCTCAGAAGATTCACACGCGTATAGAACCGAAAGGTCAGAATCAGCTGTTCGCTGACGTACGCTCGGGTCTTGTCGGTGACGAGCTCGACGAAGACGTCCTTCCCTCCGCTGCCGGCCGGGGCGTCCCGCGCTTCACTCCTGGGCGTAGCCGTAAAGGACTTGCCCGCGGCGACGACGGTTACGGTAATGGGAGCCGTCCTCTTCGTCTGGTCTTTGTGCGTCACGGAGATCGGGCCGATCACGAGTTGGCCCTCCCGCTCCGGGACGATCACATAGTTGTGGGTCACCGAGTTCTGCGAGGTGAAGCGCCCGTTGACCAGAGACGTCGAGATGCTCGTAGACTTCCCCGCCGAGTAGACCCCGGCGTTCTCGATCCCGGGGAGCTCCGGATCCGGCATCGATCGAAGACCCGACCCCGTTACGACGACGGTCAGGACCAGTTCCGATCCCACCGCCACGGATCGCTGCCGCACACTCGCGGAGATGGAGAGTTCCTCCGCCGCGAGGGCCGAATCGGCCGCCGGACAGAGAACACACACGCCCGCGAGAACAAGCGCGGGCCGACCCATCCGCGCCCTCACCGCCTTTAACACACCCTCCAGTCTACCAGTCTTTCTCAACCTCTTTCGTCCTCCGCATCTCCGTCTTTCGCTCGGCCCTCAGCTCCCGCTCTTCGTCTTCCAGCGCGTCCAGAATCCGCTGGGCTTCCTCCGGCGTCATCTCCGTCTCTCGCTCCTCCGAAGGCTGCGGTTGGGGCTGCTCTCCTCCGGTCGAATCCGCCTCGCTCGCTTGTTGCTGTTCCTGTTGTTCCTGATCCTGCTGTTGCTCTTGTTCGTCCTGCTGCTGTTTGTCTTGCTCGTCTTGCTGCTGTTCCTTGTCTTCCTGTTCCTGATTCTCTTGATCCGGGCTCTGCTGCGGGTCTTGCGGCTGCTGATTCTGCATCTGCTTCAGAACGAATTCAAGATTGTAGCGCGCTTCGTCGTCGGTTTCATCCAGATCCAGAGCCCTTTTGTAGTACGCCGCGGCTTCCTCAAGGTTCCCCAGACGGTAGTGCGCGTTGCCCAAGTTGTAGACGGCCTCTTCCCGGCGCCTCGCGTCATCGGAGAACGTGGCTCTCCCATACCCCTGCGCCGCCTCTTCGAACTGTCCCTTGCGGTAGAGCACATTGCCGATGTTGTAGGTCACGTCGGGCTGGCCGGGATCTTTGGCGAGCGCCTGTGCATACGCGGCCAGGGCCTCCGCATAGCGGCCCTTCTCGTACTCCTTGTTCCCCCTCGCATTCCGATCGGCCAGAGGATTCCCCCAACCCACACTCGCGCCGACGCACACGCAGAGCAGGGCGCGCCGGGCCCACGCTAACGAGATCTTCTCCATGTCCGGTCGACGCCCGATGCGTCTACTCAAACCGTCCTCCCCACTCTCTCTTCACGGTCTTTCTCTCCGGGAGAGCCATCTCGATCATCAGCACCAGCAGCACGACCCCCAGTGGAATCTGAAACCAGTCCTTGTACGCCGTGAAGATCTCACTCTTTATCTCCTTCCGTTCCATTCTCGATATCTCATCGTAGATGCGGTCCAGTTCGGCTCCTCCCGAGGACGCCCGGTAGTACTTCCCTCCGCTCACCTGCGCGACCTCCATGAGAACCGCTTCGTTCAGGCGGGACATCACCACCGTTCCCTGTTTGTCCTTCTTGAACCCTTCGAGATGTCCTTCCCCGTCCCGAAGTGGAATCGGTTCGCCGTCCGTCCGGCCGAAACCGATGGTGAAGATTCGAATGCCTTCCTCCGCCGCCTTTCGCGCCATCTCGACAGGATCGCCCTCGTGATCTTCCCCATCCGTCATGAGCACCAGAACCTTGTACTTCGTTTCCTCTCTCACGAAAGCACCCGCGGCCGTCATGATGGCCGCCGCGACGGCGGTTCCGGGTTCGGATACCAGGCCCGGGTCGAACTCTTCCAGGAACACTCGGGCCGCTCCGTAGTCCAGCGTGAGAGGGCAGTGGACGAAGCTCTGTCCCGAGAACGCAACCAGCCCCACGCGGTCGCCCCGCAACCGATCCAGAAGACCGCTGATCTCCCGCTTCGCGCGCACCAACCGGTTGGGCTTGATGTCTTCGGCCAACATGCTGGCCGAGGTATCCAGCGCAATCACGATGTCCACGCCCGTGCGCTTGACCGTCACCGCTCCCAGCCGGTCTTCGCTCTGGATTCTCGCCATCGCCAGAATCAGCGCCCCGGCGCCCACGAGCAGGAAGAACCCCTTGAGCGCGTGGCGACCGCCCACCGTGCCGGGGATCAGTTTCGGGAGCAGCGCGGGGCCGATCAGATGTTTCTCCGCGCGCACCCGCCTCCTCCCCGCCCAGACCAGAAACACCAGGATCACCGGGAGCAGCCACAGAAGATTCAGAAACTCGGGATTCGCTACTCTCATGGTCTTCTCTCATGGCTCCGGGCCGGGACACACAACAGAGCCTGCATGATGCGCAAGCCTCCGTGCTCATGGAGCATCAAATAGAGAAGTGGAGAACTAGGCCGAGACATAGTGAGTAGTTTTCCCTCCATGATGCCGCCATCGGCATCTCTGTTTCTCCGCTTCTCTGTTTCTCTGCCTGGATGACTCCAGGCTCCGGAGGCCGGAGTTTGGGGTCATCCAGGCTACGGTGCCCGCCGCAACCACAGGCGGGAGAGGAACACCTCGCACAACAGCAGCAGGAACGCCGGAAGTGCGAAGCGCGCCTGCAGCTCGTTGTACTCCACGTACTCGGCGGTTTCGATCTCCGTCTTCTCCAGTTCGTCAATCGTCTCAAACACCCTCACCAGCATCTCCGGCGTCGTCGCCCGGAAGTACTCGGCCCCCGTCTTCGCCGCGATCTCACGGAGCGTCGCCTCATCCACACTGGCCGGAATCTTCACGTAGCGCTTTCCGAACAGCGGATCGTCGACCGGGTAGGGCGCCTCCTTGTCGGTTCCCACCCCGATCGTATACACTTTCACGGATTCGGCTTCGGCCAGGGCCGCCGCCGTCAGGGGATCGATCTTCCCCGCGTTGTTGCGGCCGTCGGTCAGGAGAATCATCACCTTGCTCTCGGCATCACTCCGTCTCAGCCGGTTGACCCCGTTGGCGATGGCGGTGCCGATGGCGGTGCCGTCGTCAATCGCACCGAAGTCGACCCGCTCCAGGAAACTCAGCACGACGTCGTAGTCCAGTGTCAGCGGGCACTGCGTGAAACTCGTCGAGGCGAACACGACCAGGCCGATTCGGTCTCCGCGCCGCCCGCGCACGAACTCCTCCGCCACGGACTTGGCCACGTGGAGCCGATTGCGCGGTTTGAAGTCCTCGGCCTTCATGCTGCCCGAGATATCCAGCGAGAGAATGATGTCGATTCCCTCACTCTTGATCTCCACTTCCTTCCGTCCCGACTGCGGCCGCGCCAGCCCCAGGATCACGAGAGCCAGCACAAGCAGACGGAGAACCGCCGGAAGATGCCGGAGGGGCAGTCTGCGCGAGACGTTGGCTCTTCGCGCCACGGACAGGGATGAAAATCGAAGCGCGGGCCGCCCGACAAGCCGCCCCGAGAAGTGAAGGTATCCGAGGCCCGCCACCACGGCGAGGAGCCACAACACCTGCGGATGCGCAAATCTCAGCATCTCAGCCCCGCCCTCCGGCCGAAGCGGCCGCGGTCGCCGGCCCGTCTATCGGAGTCCTTTTCGTTTCGTCCACCACCCGGTACGCGCCCTCCATGCTCTTCTCGGCATCCGCAAGCGTGCCTTCCCAACGGGCGAACTTGGCGTTGTCCGAGGCATCCAGAATCTCTCGAATCCCGCCCACCGACTCTCGCCCGCACTCCACCTGTCGCAGCAGGAAGAGAAGTTCGGCGGTCGTCCGGTCCATCGCCGGAATGTCGAACCGGGCTCCCAAGTAACGCCGCACGATCTCGGAGAGCGCGATGTAGTACGCCTTCATCTGCCCCGAACCGGGCAAGTTCTGGCGGCCGAGCTCTTCGAGCGTTTCATACGCCACCTCGTGTGCCGGACGCGGCGGCGGCATCTTGAGGGTCACGGGGCGCCGCCGTCGCCGACGGATCCACCAGAAGAGAATGACCCCCGCACCAATGACGGCCCCCGAGATTCCCACGATCCACCACACCGGGATCTTCTTCGGAATCTCCGCAGGCCCCTTGATGTCCAGAATGTCCTGGGCATCATCCGGAAGCGTCGAAACGACCTCAATCGGAATGGCGGCCGTCATCAGCGTGTCCGTCCGGCCCTCGGCCGAAACCAGGACATACGGCCGCGCGCCGATCTCATGATTCCCGGGGGCCCAGCAAGCGAGGATCATCTCCTCGGTCACCGAACGACGACCGCCCACCGGCTCGCCCTGCTCGCTCCGACGACCCCGGATTTCGAAATCCGCCAGAATCGCCTCGGGTGACGCGGCCGCCAGGGCCAGTGTGGAATCGTACTCGACCGTCACGCGGTAGGTGATCGACTCGCCGATGCGGACAATCGTTCGGTCGGCCGAGGCGCGAATGGCGATGTCCGGATTGGACGCGGCGCGGCACGGCGCGGTCGCTAGAAGAAACAGCGCCGCCAGGGTCGAAAGTCTTATGCCATCGAATCTTCGCATATTCCAGTGACACGTGCCGTTGTTGCGGCGCGGGCCTTGCGCCGCGGCAAAGGTCCGGCGTCCGCGTTCTCCCGCTTTCGCCTCTCGGCTTTCGGCCCCTGCAGCCGTCCGCTCTCTTATCTTCTGAGCCGCGCAGCTCTTCGTCGGAAGAACTCTATCAACGGGCCCGCGTAGGGCTCGTCCGTTCGAAGGGTCACCACTTTCTCTCGGAGCACCGAGAGTGTCTTCTCCCGTTTCTCGCGGTCGATGACCGCCATCGCTTCGAAAGCCGCGCGCGATCGCCGGTCGCCCGAATCAAACGTGATTCTCTCACCGGTCTCCGCATCTTCGAGATCCACGAATCCCGTCTCGGGAAACGCGTATTCCCGGGGATCTTCTACGGAGATGGCCACGACATCGTGCTTTCGGGCCGTGATCTTCAACACTCGGTCGTAGCCCGAATCGAAAAAGTCCGAGACGAGAAACACGACCGCCTTCCTCTTCTGCGCTCGCAGCAAATGGCCGAGCGCCATTCCGATATCGGTTCCCCGCCCGCTCGGTTCGAAGAACAGGATCTCGCGGATGACCCGCAGAACATGTTCCCTTCCCTTCTTCGGAGGCACATACTTCTCGATCCGGTCCGTGAAGATCAGGAGACCGACCTTGTCGTTGTTCTTGATGGCCGAGAACGCCAGCAGCGCGCAGATCTCGGCTGCGATCTCTCCCTTCATGCGCTCGACGCTCCCGAACCGGCCGCTTCCGGAGGCATCCACCACGAGCATCACGGTCAGCTCCCGTTCTTCCTGAAACTTCTTCACGAAGGGATGCCCGAGCCGCGCCGTGACGTTCCAATCGATCGAGCGGATCTCATCACCGGGCTGATACTCGCGAACGCCCTCGAACTCCATTCCCCGGCCCTTGAACACGCTGTGATACTCGCCGGAAAACACATCGTTCACCAGGTGACGCGTTCGAATCTCGATTCTTCTTACTTTCTTGAGAATCTCCTTTGGAATCATGGGACCTCAACCTGATCGAGAATCTGCTGAGCGATCTCCTCGGAGGTAATCTCCTCGGCCTCCGCCTCGTACGTCGGAATGATCCGATGCCGGAGCACGTCCATTGCAATCGATTTCACGTCCTCGGGCGTGACATAGCCGCGGCCCTTGATGAAGGCGTGCCCCCGCGCCGCCTGGTTAAGGCAGATGGTAGCTCGGGGCGAAGCGCCGTAGGCGACGAGATCCTTGATCTTCAGCCCGTGCTCCTCCGGCGAGCGCGACGCGTGCACGATATCCACGAGGTAGTCCTTGATCTTCGCATCGACGTAGATTCGGTTGACCACGTCGCGGGCCCGCAGGATGTCCGGCTTGGATACGATCGTCCGCGCCACGGGTTCGTCCCCCGTGGCCATTCGGTCCATGATCTCCCTCTCCTCCCGGCGGTCCGGATAGCCGATCTTCAACTTGAGCATGAAACGGTCGACCTGTGCTTCCGGAAGCGGATAGGTGCCCTCCTGCTCGATGGGATTCTGCGTCGCCAGGACCAAAAACGGGTCATCGAGAGGATAGGTGGAATCCCCAATCGTCACCTGTCGCTCCTGCATGCTTTCCAGGAGCGCCGACTGGACCTTTGCCGGGGCCCGGTTGATCTCGTCCGCCAGCAGGAGGTTTGTGAAGATCGGGCCCTTGCGCGTCGTAAACTCCCCGCGCTTCGGATCGAAAATCATGGTCCCGATGAGGTCCGCCGGAAGAAGATCGGGCGTGAATTGGATGCGGCGGAACTCGACGTCGACGATCTGCGAGAGCACACGTACCGCCAGCGTTTTCGCCAGCCCCGGGACCCCTTCCAACAGAGCATGCCCCTTGACCAGAAGTGCTATCAGCAGACGCTCCACCATGTATTGCTGGCCGACGATCACTTTCGCGATCTCGGCAAGGATCTCCTGCACGAACGCCGATTCCTCCTGGACCTGTTCGTTGATTTTGCGGATCTCTTCCTGCATGGAACCCCTCCTCAACCGCATCGCTCGCTCGGCCTGCCGCCGTGATGGATCAACTCGACAGTTCCGTTGCCCGGCCCGCGGCCCAAAGTTGCTCGACTTCTCTCAGAACACGTTCCAATTCGGGGTGCGTAGGCACCCACAATCCGAATCTCATGTCGTCGGTAAAGGTCAGAACGCGCTCGACGGCGCCCACCTCGCCGCTCGGAGTGTTTCTCGCCTCCAAACCGGCGATCACGGCCGGCGTCGGAAGACGGTCGGCCTCGACGCCGTACGCGTCCCGAACGAATCGGCGGACGGCCCTGGAAGACGTGTCCGAGAAAGGACCCAGCGCTCCCTGCCGGGCGAGGATTCTCAACCTCCGCCACTCGTTCTCCAGGCGCTCGGCCGGTCCCCATTCCGCCTCCGGCTCCCGGGCGCGCCTCGGCCTCACCAGCAGCCACACCAGGACCCCGATTCCCACGGCGGCAAACCCGAGCCCCGCCAGAGATCTTCGAGGATGGCGCACCAGCGTTCCGATCACCGGAGGTCGGCTCACCACGCGGAGTTCCCCGGCGCTCACGACGCTGGAACCGCCCCTTCCGGTGGCGGGATCGATCCAGGCAACGCGGAGCGAATCGAAGGCCGTCGTCCCTTCACGCTCCGGAACCAGAGTGAGCCTGTGGTGAATCGAAGTCCGGACACCGGATGGTTCCCATCGGGTCTCGGTGAGTACCGTCCGGTTTTCGATTCGAATACCCTCGTGTACCGGGAGAAGAGGAGCCTCCAGGATGATCCGCCGCCCGTCACCCGGATAGTCCACGGCAACGTCCAGCACGGCTTCCTGGTCCGCGTAGATCCGGGAACGGTCCAGGCCGGCCGAGACCACGATCGGCTCCGCCGAGGACGCGGCGATACACGTGCCGGTCGCCGCCAGCACCCAGCATGTGACGGATGTCAGTAGGATGGATGGAAGAGACTTACTCACTGCTCGAAACACCCTGTCGTTCGAAGGTTCTGTCCGCTCCATTCAAGACTCATCTACCCCTCACGAGCTCGCAGGTTCCCGAGCCTCGAGAGCGTTTCGGAGACCGGCCTCCACGCCTCCGAAAACGTAGCCGACGGCAAATCGGAACTTGCTGGAGTCGAGGGAGCAATCCAGCGGGCGGGGAGCGACATAGGGGTGCTCGTCCATCTTGGTGGGAGACAGGAAATCCTCGGAGAACCCGAACACTTCACACACACGACGGCCGAACGTGAAACGGTCCACCCGCGCACGACCGCCCAGATGAAACAGACCGACGGGCCCGGTCAACATGACAACTTCGATGGCCTCGGCGAGGTCCTCGACGTATATCGGAGTCCGGTACTGGTCCTCAAAGAGTTGGACTTTCTTACCCTCGGCAAGCTGGCCGTGAATCCATTCAAGGAACGTCGGATTCCATTCCGAGCCCCACCCGTACATCAGAGCCGATCTCAGCACGATCGTGTTCTTGCAGCAGCGCTCCGCGACGCCTTCGGCCTTGAGCTTGCTCTTGCCGTAGACACTCAGCGGCCTGGCTTCGTCGCTCTCCACGTAGTTCCCCTTGAGACCATCAAAGACAAGATCGGTGGAAATGTATACGAGCCGGGCGCCGACTTTCTGAGCCGCCGTCGCGATCTCCTCCGTCCCGCGCACGTTGACCTTTTCCGTGTCGCCCGGATGCTGTTCGCAGAAGTCGGCTTTCGTCAGGGAGGCGGTATGGATCACACATGCGGGCTCGATCTTCCGAATCAGGCGGTCGGCTTTCCCCTCCTTGCGGAGGTCCATGGGATGGGCTTCAACATCTTGGAGCTTCAAGGGATGTCGGCAATGCGTGGCAACCACCCGGCAGCGCCCCCGGAGCCTCCGGATGAGAGTCCAGCCCAGTGCGCCGCTGCCGCCGGTTACCAGGACGGTTCTCATGAGCACCTCCCCCTTGAGGCGTCGGTCCATCCAGGGAATCTTTCGAATTCGGATCTCCCACATCCTAAGCGGCCGCTCTCCGGCCTTCAAGAACATTCTCACGCACTCGATCGACCCCGGAAAACATTGACAGACCCCTCGATGCCCAATATGTTGACGTTGTTGACGTTGGAGCCAACCCGGAGTGGAGATGAAAAAAACGCTCGTCACTCTGTCGGCCGCAATCCTGGCGGGGATCCTGCTCTGGACAGCCTGCGGCAGGCGCGCCCACGGGCCGGAGAGCATCATTCTCATCACGCTCGACACGCTCAGGCCCGACCACCTGGGCTGTTATGGGCACCCGGCGGTTCGGACTCCGAACCTGGACAGACTGGCCTCGAAAAGCGCTCGTTTCCTTCAGGCCGTCACAGTCGTCCCCACGACTCTCGCGTCGCACCTCTCGATCCTCACCGGCACCTATCCCCGGACCCACGGCGTGGGACGGAACGGATTCAGGGCCGGCCCGGAGAATCTGACTCTCGCCGAGATTCTTAGAGATCAGGGATACGCAACGGCCGCCTTCGTCTCGGCCTTTTCCCTCGATGCCCGGTTCAATCTGAACCAGGGTTTTGACATCTATGACTGCACGTACGACCCGTCCATCGGGCCGCGAACGGCCGACCAGGCCCAGCGCCGGGCTCAGGCCACAACCGACGCGGTCCTGAGATGGCTCGAGCGATGCGAGGAGGGTCCGATCTTCCTCTGGGTCCACTACTTCGACCCCCACTATCCTTACGACCCCCCGGGAGAGTATGCCGATCTGTATGACCCCGGCTACGCGGGCCCCGCCGACGGCTCCATCGCCTACCTGGAAGATGTCTGGCAGAAGCGCCGGTTTCCCGGCCCCGAAGATCGGCGGCACATCATCTCCCTCTACGACGGCGAAATCTCCTACATGGATGAACACCTGGGCCGTCTCCTCGATGCGATGGAGAGATCAGACCTGCTGCAGCACTCCATTGTCGTCGTCGTGGGCGATCACGGCGAGAGCCTTGGAGAACACGGATACGATTTCGATCACGGGCTGTACGTGTACGATGCGTCGATTCGTGTCCCTCTTCTGATCCACGCGCCCGACATTCCGGGAGGCCGCGTGGTCCCCCACCAGGTCGAGACGATAGACCTCATGCCCACCGTGCTGGATCTCCTGGGACGGCCGACTCCCCTCTCGGTCGAGGGCCGCTCGCTCCGGCCGCTGATGCGGGGCGAGCCCGGTTGGACGGAGCGCACCGCCTTCAGCGAAGCGTCCAAGCCCTGGAACGTGGAGCCGGACTCGGGCGACGTTTTTCAGAACGCCTGGAAGGCCAAGTGCGCGCGGACGTCCACGTGGAAGTACATCTACACGCCATTCGCGGATTCCCGCGAGCTCTACCTCCTCAGGGACGACCCCGCCGAAATCACCAACCGGCTGGGGCCGAACATCGACGTGGCCCGGGCCTTGGAGGACGAGCTCGAGGCCTGGGCCGAGCGCCCGCGATCCCGCGTTTCGGTCGAAGACCTGACCCCCGACCCGGAGACGCTGGAGAAGCTCAAATCCCTCGGGTATATCCAAGACTAGCCGGGAATGCGCGCGAGATGCAGGACCGGCCTTCGCATTCTCCCCCCTGCGGTTCCCCCATCCCGGGCCTCCGGCCCCGAGAGAGCCCCGACGAATCCCACCCGGCTTTTTTTGCGTATTCCCCTCGGAAACCATGCTAACGTTTCCGGAGACCGCGTGTCTGTAGGAGTAGGACCCGATCGTGCACGCGGCCCGGCGGGAGGCCCATGGAGCAGTTCACGGATCAGGCTGTGGTGGAAGAGATTCTCGGCGGGTCTCGCGTGGCCTTCGACGAGCTGATGAGGCGCTACGAGCAATTGGTTTACAGAATCAGCTACTCGTATACGCGCCGGCGAGAGGACGCGATGGACGTTGCGCAAGACGTATTCCTGAAGGTCTACGCCAAGCTGAACACGTACCGGGGCTCCGGGACGTTCAAGGGCTGGCTCATTCGCGTCGCGCACCGGGAAAACATCAACTGGCTGCGCCGTCACCGGAAATACCGGGACTCTGACGGGCCGAATCCCGACGCCCTTCTCCAGAGTCCCGCCACGCAGGAAACCGGACTGCTGAGGCGCGAACAACGCGATCAGATCGCGCGCGCCTTGACGGAACTCAATCCCACGCAACGCCTCGCCGTCGCGCTCCGGTATTACGAGGAGCTTCCCGTTCGCGACATCGCCGCTGCCCTAAAGTGCAGTGAGGGAAACGTCAAGAGCATTCTCTTCCGCAGTCTCCAGAAGATGCGGAGAACGTTCGCCGTTCAACAGGGGGAGAACCCGGTATGAAGGAGTGCCCCGAGTGTCGGAACCTCATCCGGAGACTCGTTGCGGGCGACCTCACGCCGTCCGAGTCGGAAGCGCTCCGGAAGCATGCGCACGTCTGTGATGACTGCCGGCGGATCCTCGAGATCCACGAGGAGCTCGCCGGAGACGGAAGCCGGGTCCCCGAACCCACGGAAGCCGACTTCCGGATCATGCGGATGAACGTCCTGGCCCGCCTGGGGCGTGGCGTTGGGCGCCCGTGGTGGCGGAGGTTTTCCGAGGACACGCGGGCGTACCTCCGGGCTCAACCGGCCGTGGCCGCGCTCGTCCTGCTGCTGATGCTCGGCGGGGCCGCCCTCACGGGCCGCTGGACGGCCCGACCCTCGCGAATCGATGATCGGATGCTGCTGCGCACCATCCATGAGCAGGCGGCGGCTTCCGCCGGCGTTTCCGGATACTGGGACGCTCCGTTTGCCTACAGCAATGTGTCCGCCCGCCCACTGCCGCGCGGGCGGTTGGCTCTCAGCTTCGACGTCTGCCGGCACGTGGAGCTGGTCGCACCGGAGGCATCGGACCTTGCAAAGGACGTCCTCATGCATGCCATCCTCGAGCCGGCGCCCGTGGGCACCCGTCTCAAGGCCATGGGGCTCACCGGGCAGATCACCGATGCCCGCCTCAAGGAAACCGTCATCTTCGCGCTCCACCATGATCCGGACCTCGCCATTCGACTCAAGGCCTTCGAGGTTCTGAGCCAATACCCCTACGACATCACGGTACAGGACGCTCTCCTGACCACCCTGAAACAGGATGAATCCGTGCAGGTGCGCTTCCAGGCCCTGGATTATCTGGCCGCACGGCACGTCAGCCCCGAGACGCTGCGCCGCACGATCGGCGAAGGTAGTCTCGAGAGCAATCCGGCCGTCATGCAGCGCGCACTCCAACTGGCCGCCGGACCTGCGGCCCAACCGGGTCCGGGGCTGTGAGCAAACCGGACCCCAGAGGAGAGATTGTCATGAATCGAGTACATCGTCTCTATCTACTGATCGTCCTGACCGCCACAATCCCGGCACTCTGCGGCCCGGCGAAGGCGGATGAGGTGAGAAGTGAAACGTACAGTTTCAGCCCCGGGAAGACACTCGAGATCGATCTCGGGGGCGGTGGGAGTGTGACGGTGATTGGATGGGACCGCGAGGAGGCACACGTCACCTACTCCGACACCAAGCGGGACCTCGACGACCACAAGATCCGGATCCAGGAGAAGAGGGGCGGCCTGCGGATCACGTCCAAGATGATCCGGGAACGGAACGTGACCCTCAACCTCGAGTTCGAGATCCGCGTCCCGCACGAGTGCGATGTCGAATTCGACTCCATGGGCGGAGGCATCGAGCTCGTGGACCTCAAGGGGACGTTCAAGGGCAAGACGATGGGTGGCCAGTTTCTTCTGCGGAATCTCAAAGGCGAAGCCCGCATGAAGACTATGGGTGGCGGGATGGAAGTGTTTGACTGCCATCTGGACGGGAAACTCTCCACCGGCGGCGGCCCGGTGCTCCTCGAGAATGTCGTCGGGGATCTCGACGCCACTTCCGGCGGCGGAAACGTCCGCTACGACAACGTGCGCGATAAGGCCGGGCGGCTGCGGACCCCCGACGGACTCTCGGCCGAGGGGATCACTCACAAGACCGTTGTCATCAGCACGGCCGGAGGTCCCGTCCAGATATCCGAGGCTCCCGAAGGCGCGCGCCTTCGCACCGGCGGCGGCGACATCGAGGTGTTTGACGCCTCGCGTTTCGTCGAAGTCTGGACCGGCGGCGGCGATATCAATATCAGGATCGAAGAAGGCTGGGTGGAGGCGTTCACCGGTGCGGGAGATGTGGACATCACGATCGAGGAGGACCTCGGAGACGGCGACGAAGGCATCGAGATCTTCACGGGCACCGGAGACGTCACCGTGACGCTTCCGGAAGGGCTCTCGCTCGATCTGGATCTTCAGATCGGTTACACACGAAACAGCAGCCGGAAGTACGACATCAAATCCGACATCCCGATCAATCTTGAGCGCACCGACGATTGGGACTACGGATGGGGCTCGCCGAAGAAGTACATTCTCGGAACCGCTTCCATCCTCGGTGGCGAGCACCATGTGACAATCCGGACCACCAATGGAAACATCCGGATTGAAACCGATTAGCCTCGGGCCCGGCATGCGACGGCGGGCGATCCTCTCAACGGACCGCCCGCCGCTTCCGCCCCACAACCTAGAACGTGGAACTCAGCACGTAGAACTTCTCTCATTTCAGAAGCACCATTTTCCTTGTCTCCACGAACCCCGACGTCACGAGCCTGCAGTAGTAGACTCCGCTCGCGACGTTCACGTTAAGATCGTCCCGGCCCTCCCACACGACGGTGTGCCGGCCTGCACCCCGGATTCCGTCCACGAGCGTGCGGACCCGCCGCCCCTTCACGTCAAAAACGCAGAGGCTCACATGCCCCGGATCCCGGAGCGAGAAGGCCACGGTCGTCTTCGGGTTGAAGGGGTTCGGGTAGTTCTGCTCAAGGTCGGACTCGGCCGGGATCATCCCTTCCGCCACAACCACCTCGGTGACGTAAATGGCGCGTGCCGCCTCCGTGTTGGACCTCAGGTCCGCCAATCCCGTCCCGGCCACCACCGCCCAGGACACATTGACGTGGCTCCCGGCGTCGACCGACAGGGGACCGACCGTCATGACCGTCGACCAGTCGTCGTTCGATCCCGGCGACGTATCGATCGTGCCGCTCGACATGAATGCCCATTTGCTCGAGTCGGGGATGGCACCCATCGTCGGCCATACATACGTCGGGTTGTGAATAAACCGGAATGAGCCGGGCACGTCCGGCGACAGAAGCGCAATCCCGAGGTAGGTGCTGTCCACCCCCTGGGAATCGTACTGGTATCCGAGGGACAGGTCCGCTGCATATCCACCGGTGTTGAGCGAGGCGTCCCCGATATCCCAGTCCATAAAGAGTCCGAGGTAGAGGCTGTCGATACCGACGCCCCCCGTGTTGTCGACTCTGAAGCTCATGACCACGTAGTCGTCGTCGGGAGCATCGGGCAGCGCGACGGTATCCTGGAAAATCACCAGCCCCAGGGGCGACGGCGCCCCGCTGTCGTCAAATCGGGCCGTCCCCGTCTCCGATGTTCCGTCAACGATCTCCAGCTCTCCTCCACTCACCGTCTGCCAGTCGTAGTCGCAGGAACCGTCCATCACCCGGTCCGGCGCCGTGCCGGCCCAGAACGACCCGAAGACCAGATAGTTCGTGGGATCCGAGGACGGATACTGGAACCCGTCTCCGAAGACCTCGCCCAGGAGCATGTCCCAGTATCCGTAACAGCCGCCGTCCGTGACGGTGAACGTCACGTTCCCGGCGTCATGGTTTGCATAGCGGAATTGCGTCACTCCGACGTCGAAGGCCTGATCCAGCAGCGGCTCGTCCGCGTCGTTACTTTCGACACGGACCGTGGCCGAGTACCAGCCGGGCGGCGTTGAGCTTGCCTCCACCTTCAACGCCACGACCACGGTGTCTCCCGGCAGGACCGCGCCCAGCTCGGGATCGATCGTGAGCCAGGGCACCGTGCTCTCCTTCGTTGCATCGCCCATCTCACCGCCGTCCCGCAGTTCATCGAGGAATCCGGCAAACTTGGGCGGGAGCGATGTTCCGGATGCGCGGAGGCCCCGTCCCTTCGATTCGAAGGCGGAGACGTTGAAGATGAGTGACGCCTGCCCGGTGTTGATCACCTCCAGATAGAACTCCTGTATCCCGGTCGGGAAAACGATCTCGTCCCACGCCGACGGCGAGAGGCTGATCTCGGGAGCCAGCGAAACCTGTCCCGCGACGGTGACACTCACGGCGGCTTGCAGAGGATCGTCACTTTCGACGTGGAGGGTGTCGGCCGAGTCCGTCGGCTCCGTCGGAGCATACCGGACGGTTACGGGCAGACTGTCTCCGCTGGCGATGAACTGTGGAAAGCCGGGCGAGACCACCTCGAAAGGAGCCGCCAGCCCGGTAATCCCGGAAACGGTCAGACCGCAGGTACCCTGGCTCCGAACCACCAGCTCCCAATCCTCAGAATTTCCAACCGCCACGGCGCCGAAGTCATGGTCGCTCTCCGACAGCTGGATCACGGGCCGGACTCCGCTGCCTCCGAGCGACACGTACATCTGCGGTTCAAACGCGTGATTCGTGTAGATCGTCAACGAGCCGTAGAACGCGTCCTCGTACGCGGGCGCAAAGGACACGTTGATGCCCAGGCCTTCCCCGGGTTCCACCACACGTGGGAAACCACCGGTCTGCAGCCCGAAGAAGACGCCGCTGACCGAGGCGCCGGTGACGGAGAACGGCAGGCTGTCGTTGTTGTAGACGGTCACGCCGCCGCTGACCGACTGGTTGATATGAATCGCCCCGAAGCTAATCTCCGTATCGCACATCACCAAGTCATCGCCGATTCCGTCGACGTCGACCAGGAGAACGGGTTCGTCCGGGTCGTTGCTCTCGATGCGCACAGAGCTTGAGCACGGTCCCTCGTGGTAAGGCTGGAAGAGCACCCGGACCTGGAGACTGTCCCCGGCATCCACGCCAACCCAGTCGATCACAGGATCGACTTGGAAGTTGCTGTCATCGGCCCAGGCATTCTCGACCCACAGGCTGTCGGTACCCTCATTCCGGATGTAAAAGGTCCATGCGCGGCTGTCCCCGCAGGAGCAGGTCCCGAAGCTGTGGCTGGTGTCGGACACGGCGATATCCGGATCGGTGACGTGGACTTCGAGCACGACCACGACCGTTTCTTCCTCCGGATCATCGCAGGTGATCTCGATGCTGCCGGCATAACTTCCCGGCACGAGACTGTCGGCGTCCACCGCCACGTTCATCGCGAAATCGCCCCCGGCCGCCAGCACCGTGTCCGCAGGCGAAAGCGTCACGCAATCCCAGACGACACCCAGGGGATCCCTGGCCTTCGCACTCATGGTGAGGTCCCAGGCGCCGGAATTCGTGATCTGGAGATCCGCCTCCTCCGTCGATCCCCGGGGCACGGTGATGACGACGAGTGAATCGTCCATATCGATCTCGGGATGGAGGATCTCGAGAACATCCACACTCACGCCCCAGGCCGTCGTGGTCCCGTCGTCGATGATCCCGCCGATGTAGTATCTTCCCTCCGGGACATGAGACGTGTCCCACTCATACGTGTCGGCAGAGTCATCCTCGCTGATGTTGGACGCACCCTCGATGGAGATCTTTTCAGCCATAAAGTCGGCGTACGCCTCGTCCACGTAGTAGAGACTCACGACCGCGTCGTCGTCCGGATCGTCATCCGTCCAATCGATGTCGAAACTCAGATGCGCGGAGTCCGGGAACATCGGCGTGTCCACGGTGATCGTCGGACCGATGCCCACCGAGTCGAGCCAGGAGGCGTAGTTCACGAAACCCAGCGTCGGATTGTCCATCTGGTCCCAGATGGTCGAGATGTTCGCCGGGTACGGAAGCGCGTTCATCTCGCCCGTTCCGGTGGAGCCCCACCAGTTCCGATGGGCCTTCACCGTGTTGTTGGTTTCGTTGCAGACGTCGTAGAGGGAGTTCGAGTGCAGCCGGTTGTTCATCCCCTCCGCTGCGATGGAGTCCCCCAGACAGGCGTATCCGAGCGAGTCGACGTGCACGCCGTAGCTGTTGAGCGTGATCGTGTTGTCCTCGACCAGCACGTTGGCCCAGTTGAAGCTGTGAACTCCCGCCACGGCATTGCTCGAAATCAGGTTGCTGAAAATGTGCGGCATCGCCTGCTGCCGGACGTCAATTCCGTCGGCGTGGTTGCCGGTGATGTTGTTGTCGTGGACGATCGGGCGGGCGAAGATAAAGCCCTCGCCGACAAACGCGATCCCGTTGGAGTTACCCGAAATTTCGTTATCATGGACGTCGAGTGTGGACGGCGAGTTGCTGATGCTGATTCCGTTGCCCACGTTGTTGTGGATCTCGTTCTGGTAGACGTCCATGAACTCGCCGGCCCAGCCGCTGTAGAAGGTCGTGTAGATCCCGCCGCCGTTTCCGGTCACATCGTTGTCGTTGATCGTGCTTTGGCTTCCCTTGAATCCGGTGATGCTGATCCCGTAGCCGTCGTTGTCTCGAACCGCGTTCAGCGAGATGTCGGCTACGACGGAATCGGCAATGGTTGTCGCAATCCCGTGACCGCCGTTGTCCCGGCAGTCATTGCCGGTGGCCGTGAGAAGTTCGTGCGCGTTGGACAGAAGCCGGATTCCCACACCCGAGCAGTCGTGAACCGAGCAGTCGGTCACCGTCGGATCGTTTCCATCCCAGTCGATGCCGGTTGCCGCGTATTCGACCTCGCACTCGTCGATGACCGTCGATGCACCGGGATTCGAGAGCTGAATCCCGCCCCAGTCGTCCGGATTCCGACCGGTGGACGTGAAGACGATCTGGTTCCCCGTGAGGCCGGCGGCAATGAGGGTCCCCTGTACAATGAGTTTCTTCGCCCCCGTTACGTCACTGGAGGCGAGCTCCTCCCCGGCGTTGATGGTGATGACGTCGGGTGAGACGATGGTCACGCTGCCGTTCATCTCATACTTGCCCGGACCGTCCCCGTCTACGATCCCTCCATCGGATTGGTCGACCAGGTCGTCCAGATCCCAGCTAACCCCGGCGCCGGGCGTTTTGTACTCCGGCATCGCGGACAGTGTGACCGAGTTGGGGTCCTCATTGGGTGGCGCCGCACTGTCTTCGGCCCGGATTGTGAAGTAGTACATCGTCCCGTTCTGCAGACCTGTGACGACGAACTTATAGTCGTAGTTGGGCGCGCCGCTCTGGAGTGAGACGCCGGCCAGTTTGGTCCCGTCGGTGGCCGGCTCCTGGGTGTGATAGTAGACGTTGTAGCGGACCGGCGGATTGTCTCCGTCTACGGCATAATACAGATAGAGGGTCACTTCGCCGATCCCTGCTTCCGCCGCCTGGACCCCTGTGCTCGTAACCCATCCCGGTGGGGTCGTGTCGCACGGAATGCCGCTCGTGCACACGGAATCAGCGTAGTTGCCCGTCGAGTCGCACGCGAAGGCGCTGTAGAAATATTCGGTGCCGTTCACCAGACTGCCGTCCCAGATTGTCGTCCCCGTGCAGTTGCAGACCTGCGTGCCGTCGTTCGGGCCGGTCGGATAGCCGAACGTGCTTCTGCGAATCCGAAGATGCTTGTAGTCCGGATCGCTCGGCTTGTTCCACGTCAGATCGATGGCCCCGTCATACGGATGTGCCGCGAAGTCGGTGGCCGGCCTCGGCGGAATCAGGTCCCAGGCGGTCGCCGTGTCCTGCGCGGCCGGGTGTGCGGCGGAGTGGTTCCCGTTGATGTCGCAGGCGAAAGCCCCGTAGGCGTACTGGGTCCCATGCGCTACGGCAGTATCCGTGCAGATCGAACCACTGCCCGCATAGACGATCCTCCCATCGTTCTCGTCCACCGGGTATCCGCCGGAGGACTTGGCCAGAATGACGGTGCTGTTCCAATCGGCATCGCCCGGGTTCGTCCAGTTGAGGGAGATCCCTCCCACAACCGGCGTCGCCGCCAACGACGTAGGATGCCCGGGCGGGATAAGATCCAACGGCATGGCGGAGGACTCGTTGGAGGGCTCTCCTTCCGCGCCCGGAGCTCCCCGCGCGGCCACGGCCAGATAGTACGTCGTCAGGCTCGAGAGACCCGACAGCGTGTGATTGGTGACGTTGCCGAGCAAAATCGGTGAGGCCCCTCCGTTGGCCCCCTTTCCCGTGTAGTCTCCCGGCGCCGTCCCGTAGTAGAGGTAGTAGGCTTGAGCTCCCGATGCCGGGTTCCAGCTCAGACTCAGAGAACCGTTGACGCCCGACGGCGTCGCCGTGAACCCCGTCGGGGTTCCCACCGTCCCGGAAGGTACGAACTCGTAGGCACCCATGTCGAGATCCGGGTCGCTGCCCGCATCCCGGCAGGGCGACGCGGCGTGCAACCGATAGTCCCCGGCCGGCCGGTTCATGAACAGAGGATCCATGGCGATATCCGACTCGGCCACTCCCTTGAACGTGCAGCCGACGTGCTGCATGTAGCCCCCGTGACTCGCTTCGATGTCGTTGTAACCCCAGTAGATCCGGGTCGACTCATTGCAGCGGACTCCCACAAAGCTGTTGAAGTAGATGATGTTGTCCTGCAGTCGGATTTCGGATTCGTCATGGAAGGATACCCCGTGGTCGTTCTCGATGATGGTGTTGTTGTGGATCGTCGGACTGCTGGCGAGCATGTAGATTGCGCTGTTATTGTCGCCGCTGTTCTTGATCAGATTTCTCTCGATGAGCGGGTATCCTGTGGGTGTGTACATCCCGCAGATGCCATCGCCGCCGTTGTCCGTGATAACGTTGTCCCGGATGATGCACGTGAGGTCGCGAACATACACGCAGGGATAGTTCTCGGCGCTGTTTCGAAGGGTGAACCCCTCGATCGTGGTCCCGTAGGCCATGGACACCACGTAATAGCCGGTGCCCCCGCCGTCGATCGTGCAGTTGCCCGATCCGCTGCCCTGCAGCGTCACCCATGGGCTCATGAGCACGTTCTCGTAGTAGGTCCCGTCGGCCACACGGATCGTATCCTTCTCGGAGGCGGCGTTCATCGCCGCCTGGATGGAGGTGAAGTTGGACCCGCTCGGGCCCACGGTCCACAACCGGCCGTCCCTCCAGCCGTCCAGGGAATAGAGCGTTCCGATATACCCGTCCTTCGTGGGATCCTCCGGATCGTAACCCGTCGAGGACTCCAAATGTCCGATGCCGTCGCCGTTGTCGTCGTACATGGAGTACTCGTCGGGGTACTCAACATTGTCTTCCGAGAGCGGCCCGATCCAGCTGAAGGCCTCTGCCATGGACACACGGCCGTCCCCGTTTGTGTCGACGCTGTCTGCAGGATCGTTCCGGAGCGCCTTCCTCCACATGCCGGCCCACTCCCAGCCATTCACGTGGAGAGAATCCTGGGAAGTGATCGTGATCGTGTTCTCCTTGACGACGTTGTCGAACAGCATTCCGCTGAAGCAGGGGTTGTAGGCGCCGATGATCTGCTTGGCCGTGATAGGTGCGATGAGATCTCCGTACTCCGAATCCGTAATGCGGCCGTCGTGGGCCACCAGATTGCAGACGCGCGTCGTATCGGTGGAGGTCTCGATGACCGTGTCGCCGTGGTCCACCCAGAAGATGTAGAGGAGGTCATTCTCGTCACAGACGCCGGCCGCCCAGGCATACGCCGTTTCGATGTTGGCGACCGTGCTCGACCCGTCCACGATGTCCGGGTGATTGTCCGCACTGTCGCCGTATGACAGGAAGTAGATGTTGTCCTCGTCGAACCCGTAAGACTCGAGCTCCTCATGCATCCCGCTCGTATCCATCCAGTAGTACATGTACAGCCGCCTGCGGCGGGCAGTGTCAGGGTTGGGCTCGTCGCCCCCCATGACGATGATAGCGTAGCGGTCTTCGTACGAATGCCAGGTGCCTTTCCCCGAAGTGTGCATCGAAACATCGACGTTGTCATAGACCGGCATGTCCTCCGGGGACAACTGATCCGGAATCCGAGCGCCGGTTGCGGTGTCCGCGTGGGCCGGTCGCAGCCCGACGAGATCCGAATCGGCGTTCCAGGAGTCACAGACCGGAAAACCGGCGGCCACGGTTCCCACAACGGCCATCATCACGAGCACACGAGTGAACGAGCTCATCGTTCTTCCTCCTGGTTTCGGGGTCCTTGAATTCGCCTGATTCTGATCTGCAGCAGAGGAACTTCTTGTCGCTGTCGGTTCTGGGGTGGGTGGATGGCCTGGTGCGATGAGCTTCAGGAACTGAACTGTCATACTCTCCCCCATTCCGCCCGGGACCCGATCCAGGTCCCTATCATCTTCATTCTACCAGAACGGGAGGATCTAACAGAGAGTTTTTCGTACGGCTCCGGCAAAAGAAGAAATCGAGGCTACATTTCATTCGGACAACGGCACGGCCTTTCCACCACGTTCTAAGATGATTCTTGTAACATTTTGATCAATAATAAGATATAGAGACATTCTCATCCGGCATCCAACGGCCTCTCTTCGATCAGACATCCTGTGACCACAGCCGCGGTGTTTCCCAAGAAAACGCCGGCGTGATTGAATACGCCGCTCGCTTGTCTGTAATTGAATGAGGGCCCCACGTTTCCCCGCGTGCCTGCACATGGACGCTCCTCTCCCCTCCGGCGAGGATCCACAGCAAGTCGACGGGCCACGGTTGGACGGAATTCCTCTGTAGACACCGGCGGTCGCGCGCATGGACCCGGAAGGACAAAGGCGGTTCCCCCGCAATGCGTTCTGAGAGTCCCGGGCGTGCCCCACACCTCAACGCGGGAGGAGACATGAGCCCGAGTCACATCCGGCAGAAGCTCGGCAAGTACTTCTGGACACCCGTTCTTCCGGCCGTGCTTGTCGCAGCGACCGCAACCGCCTGGGCATCCCCCGGCTACCTTCGGAGCGCCGACATTCACGGCGATCAGGTGGTCTTCCGGGCCGAGGGTGACCTCTGGTTGTGCAACCTGGACGGAAGCAGCATCCGCCGCATCACATCTCACATCGGAGACGAGACACTTCCCAGGTTCTCGCCGGACGGTAGGTGGATCGCGTTCGCCGGCCTTTACGACGGGAACATGGACGTGTACGTGATGCCGACCACCGGCGGCGAGCCCAGGCGCCTCACGTGGCATCCGGCGGGAGACTATCCCCAGGGGTGGACTCCCGACGGCAAGAAGATCATCTTCGACAGCTCCCGACATCAGGTTCACGGCGAATCCGACCTCTTCACCATCCCATTTCGGGGGGGCGAGCCCGAGAAGATCCTCACCGGCCCGGTGGCCCGCATGGACATCGATCCCGAGTCGGGCCGCTATGCTTTCGCTCGCACCTACGGCGGCGGCATCTGGAAGCGCTATCGCGGTGGCTCCACCTCCGACATCTGGGTCGGGAATCCGAACCGGGGCGACTACAGACAGGTGACGAATTTCGACGGTATGGATTCCCGGCCCATGTGGCACAACGGGCGGATCTATCTTCTGAGCGACCAGGGCGGCACGACCAACATCTGGTCGATACGCCCGGACGGCTCGGATCGCCGGCGCCACACCGACCTCGGAAGATGGGACGCCCGGGGCGCCTGCATGGGGCCCTCGGGGCGAATCGTGTTCATGCTGGCGGGCGACCTTCACGTGTTCGATCCGGCCGACGAATCCGAATGGCGTCTTCCGATCGATCTGCCGAGCGAACGGATCCTCACGCGCAGGCAATACACCGACCCCGGCCGCTATCTGACCGACTTTGCTCTGGCACCGGAAGGGGACCGTGTGGCGGTCGTCACCCGCGGCGAGATCTTCTCGGTTCCCGTCGAGGACGGGGTGACTCTACCGGTCACGCGGGGGAGCGGCGCTCGCGAGAGCCACGTCGGCTATGACCCGAAGGGGAAACGTCTCCTCTACGTCTCCGACGAGAGCGGCGAACAGGAGATTATCACGGCCGACGCCTGGGGTCGGGGCGACGAGAAAACCGTCCGCTCCGGACGTGAGACGCGTTGGCACATCTCCCCCGCCTGGTCGCCCGACGGGAAGAAGATCGCGTACGGTGACCAGGCGCAGAACCTCTTCATCCTCGACATGGACGGCGGGAGCCCGCGCAAGGTCGATCACTGCGATTCGTATGAGATCGGCGAGTACGCCTGGAGCCCGGACGGTCGCTGGCTCGCGTACACGAAGACGAGCGCCATCGACATCGGCTCCATCTTCATCTACGACACGAAAGAGAAGGAGACTCGTCAGGTCACCGGCTGGTCGACCAGCGACTACTCTCCCTCATGGGACCCGAAGGGCCGCTACCTCTATTTTCTGAGCAACCGCGCCGTCGATTACCTCTACGGGGTACGGGACTTCGAGACCATCACCTTCAATCCGACGGTCCCCTGCATGTTGCTGCTGAGGAGCGACGTGGAGAACCCCCTGGCAGAGACGGCCGGTGTTCCGCCGAAGGAGGAAGAAGAAACGGAGCAGGAAGAGAGCGAGGACGAAGAAGCCGCCGAGGAGTCAAACGGCGAGACCGACGACGAAGAGAGTGAACTCGAACCCGTGGAGATCGAATTCGAGGGACTCATGGATCGCTTCGTCGAGCTTCCGGTTGAGGCCGGGCAGTACGCCGCCCTGTCCGCCGCCGAGGACAAAGTGTTCTATCTCTCTTTGCCTCTCGAGGGAGCCGCAAAGGGCTACGACTTCTCCGGCGAACCCGAACCCAAGGCCACGCTCATGGCCTTCGACCTCGCCGGAAAAGAGGCGACGCCCTTCGTGAGCGGCATCTCGACGTACCATCTCCAACCCGGTGCGGGGAAGCTGGCTTTCATGAAACAGCGCGGTCAGATCTACGTCGTCGCCACCGCCGCTCCGCCACCGGCCGACGTATCCGAATCCGCCGTCTCACTCGCCGGAGTCCTGGTTGAACTGGACCCGCTCGACGAGTGGCGCCAGATCTACTACGAGGGATGGCGCATGATGCGTGACTTCTATTGGGATGAGCAGATGAACGGCGTCGACTGGGAATCGATTCGCGACCAGTACGCCGAGCTCATTCCGCGCCTCTCGTCCCGGAACGATCTCAATGACCTCATGAGAGAGATCCTCGGCGAGCTGTGCACCTCCCACACCTACATCTTCGGCGGAGACCCCGGCAAACAGGTTCCCCAGATCGCCACCGGTCTTCTCGGGGCGCTCCTGGTTCGGGAGAATGACGCCTTCCGTGTGGACCGCATCTATCGCGCGGACCCCGCCGATCGCGTGCGCTCTCCCCTTCTCGAGCCCGGGGTGGACGTCCGCGAGGGCGAGTACATTCTGGCCGTCAATCAGCTGCCGTTCCCGTCGGACCGTCCCTTCGAAGCCGGCCTCGAGAATCTGGCCGGCAAGCCGGTGCTCCTCACCGTCAACGATCGTTCCTCCCACGACGGCGCCCGTGACGTGGTGGTAACGCCGATGAGCTTCGGCCAGGAATACGAGCTGCGATACTCGGACTGGGTCCGCCGTAATCGGGAGTACGTGGCGGAGAAGACGGACGGCAGGATCGGGTACATCCACGTTCCCGATATGTCGTCACGCGGCATGGTGCTCTTCGACCGCTGGTTCTACCCGCAGCTGGATCGTGAGGGCATGGTGGTCGACGTCCGCTGGAATGCCGGAGGGCACGTGTCGCAGCTGCTCGTCAACCGCCTGATGCGAAGTCCCCTCTGGTTCACGCGCGCACGGTGGGGCAACGTCCATTCCTATCCGTACAGGTTGTTGAACGGACCGCTCGTCGTGCTGATGAACGAACACTCGGGATCGGACGGGGATTTCTTCCCCGCCGCCGTTCAGCTGGCCGGGATCGCTCCCGTGATCGGGCGCCGATCCTGGGGCGGCGTGGTCGGCATCAACGTGGATAAGTGGCTGGTGGACGGCGGAATCGAAACGCAGCCGGAATATGCTCCCTGGAGTCATGGATGGGACGGGTGGGGAATCGAGAACCGCGGCGTGGTCCCGGACATTGAAGTCGAGAACCTGCCCCAGGAGTTGGCTCGAAACGTCGACGCCCAACTGGACCGGGGAATCCAGGAAGTACTTCGCCTGAGAGAGGGGAATCCTCCGATCGTGCCCGGGTTCGGTCCCGGACCCGACCGGAGCCGGAA
>CAZSXU010000024.1:0-68860 GCA_964610505.1 uncultured bacterium
TGCACTACAGACATGTTGCCGAGGTCACCCTGCAGATACTCCCCGCGGTGGAGTAGGTCACATGAATCTTCTTCTTCGCACGGATGTGTTTCATCAAGGCTTCGGCTCGAGCCATAGCATCATAGCTCTTGATCGTCATGTTGAACCCTTTGGAGACGTTCCTGAAACGCCAGCGGACGGTTGCGCCGCTTGCGTTCGTACTGTTGATGATCATGTCGCACGTCCCGGTCGGAGTCCCAAGTTCCCTGGGCATTTCACAATCCTCCTTTCAGTCGGAACTCGGCTCATTCCCGGCCGGGCTAGTCGGCCCCCGGCACGGGCAATCGGAACCAGGCCGGCATGTGGTCGCTGACGTCGGCCTTGGATCGGGCGAAGAGATCTTTCTGCTTGCTTTCCGACAGATCCTTGAAATCGCCGTCGTGTATCGCGCGAGCGAAGAGGTCGGTGAATCGGAACACGCCGTAATCGTAAGCGTCTTTGCCCCCGGTCCCGGCCTTCTTGTTGTCGTCGGAAGTGGGAAGCCGCTTGTCGTGGGCGAAGATGGCAATCTGGTCGTACGTCTGGTCCTGCCGGGCGTTCGTCTTGAGCTCCCCGTGTTTCGGATGAGGCGTCAGCAGCGGGAAGTTCACTTTTGCCGCCTTCTTGCTCTTCAGAACCTTCTTGTTGAGAGCCTTGAGATCGTCGTCGATTTCCTTGCGCTTGGCTTCGGCCGATTTCAACTCAAGGTTACAGTCCCCCATCATCAGCAGGTTCTTGTGGTATAGATACTCTTTCTTCTTGGCCCGGATCATCAACCAGTGGATGAGCGCGTCGAACTCCTGCTTCCGCTCCTCCGCATCCTCTCCGTAGAGGAGATGGGCATTGACGCCGAGGAACTCCACGGATTCCGCCTCGCCTCGGGGCTTGATCTGGAACGAAGCACAGTGAGGTTGCCGGATGAAGGTGAGGAACCGGGGAACGGTCAAAGCGGGCTCCGGCGGCACCTCGTCTCCGAGCCAATCCGGCGCCTGGGCTTCTTCCCAGGCTTCCCGGGCGTCTTCGAACGCGTCCCACGAGACTACGAAGTCGTCCCGGTGGTCTACGAGCGTCTTCACCACCTTCGTGCGATCGTGCGTGACGTCGGAGGCCAGCTCGGTTCGCTGAATCCGGTCCCACCGGAAGAGGAACGCCAGCCGCTCCGCGTTGCCCCGATCCCCGGGATACACGCCCGTCACGTCGCTGACGACCATTCCGTATTTCTTTCCCAGACGTTCCTTCAGATACCGGATGGCCTCCAGATTGTCGCCGACTTCCTGAACGGCCATGAGGTCAAAGCGCTTGCAGGTCATTTCCAGGAAATCCCACGCAGGGTCCGGGCGGCTCTTTCGCGTCCCGAACTCACAAATGTTGAAAGTGCCCAGCACGACCGAGTTTTTTCGGCGCACAGGCAGGCCAAGGGTATTGGCGCTCTTCTTGGCCAGTTTGTGGATCTTGTCCCAATCGCTTTGTTTGAATCGCTTCGCCATGTTGGGCCTCCGGTCGAAAATGCCGGGAAACCTGCCTTCGGGTCCCCGGCGGCGCTCCTCCCAGGAAAGCAGTGCTTCGCTGTCGACACCGCACGCGAGGTCCGGATTCAACTCGCAGGAATCCGACACAGGAAGATTCGGCACAGTGGTTCGAGAGGATCCCGTAGTATTAACCGGGTGAGGGGCCGGATTTCTGTCGAAGATTTTTCCGGGCGCGCGCTTTTTTTCCAAGGGTTTGCGGATTTTGGAGATAGGCCGATGGACGTCCAGGCTCGGTGGCGGTTTCTGGCGCCCTCAGCTCCACGCGCCTCGTCCGCCGCCGGAGTTCATTCCGGGAGAATACGGAACTTCAGATCCAATTGCGAGTTCATTCAATGATACGTTTCCGGCTCCCGAGTGCCTTTTCGGGCCTCGACATGTGCGATCGGCCACCCGGACCTCTTTAGGGTTGTCGAATGAAACCGGGATGAGTAGAATAGCGTCCCGGCGTTGAGGAAGGATTCCCTGATGACGACCCCTCCTGTGATGAGGTTTCCATGCGGCCCAGTGCCACACGCGGCTTGTCGCATTGCAACTTGCCCCCGCCCTGTCTTAGAGCCCCTGCTGGCGGTCCTTCACGAAGACGCGCGACTGCTTTGCACAGCATTCTCAGACGGTTGGTCCCGGCGCTTTCTCTGATTCTCGGATTCCCGTATCTGTCCAGCGTTCACGCCGAGGCCCAGTACGATCCCGGCGGAATCGCGGGAACCGTCGCGGCGCGAACGACCTCCGTACCTCTTGCCGGAGTCTACATTCAGATTCTCGACACCTCATCGCAGGCGGTTACGGATCAGGCCGGTTCGTACTCCATCGACGAGGTACCCCCGGGCATCTACAGCGTCGGATTCGATCTTCCCGGCTATCGTACCCTGATTCGCACAAACGTATCCGTGGCCCCCGGACGAACCACCGAGCTCTCCGTCAGTCTGGACGCCGAGATGGCTATTCAATCGGAGTTGAGAGTCTACGAGATCAACGAGCTGACGGTGGAGGGGGAGGTGTCCTACTTCGAAACGGATCCCGACATCGAGGTGTCGGGACGGAGCATCTCGAGTGACGAGATCCTCTCAGCGTCAGGTGCAATGCGTGACATTCAACGGGTTGTCCAGATCCTCCCATCGGTAACCACCGGGTCGGATCAGATGAACGAGATCATCGTGCGAGGGGGGAACTACGGTGAGAATCTCTTTCTGCTCGACGGACTCGAGATTCCCAATCCGAACCACTTCGCCTACCAGGGCGCGGGCGGAGGACCCATTTCGATTCTCTCCGCCGAGACGATTCGGGACGTCAACTTCATCGCCGGGGCTTTCCCGGCGCGCTACGGCGACAAGGCCTCTTCGGTCCTGGATATCACGCTCCGCAAGGGAGCACGGGACCGGCGGTTGGTCACCTTCGATACGAGCATGGGGGGCATCGGCGGCATTCTGGAGGGGCCGATCGGAAAAGGGGGGACGTATCTGGTATCGGGGAACAGGAGCTACCTCGAGCTCATTGCCTCCGGTTTCGGGCTGACCGCCGTTCCGAAATACGGCAGTTTGCAGAGCAAGGTGTCCTATGACGTCGGGCGGCACACGTTCCTGTGGAACACGCTGTACTCCACCGACCATATTGAGATCGAATCCGACGACGAGGACGAAGATTTCAACGTCGACTTCGACAGCGGACTTGTGATGAGCGGGGCGACGCTGAAGAGCCTCTTCGGCCGCTCTCTCCACACGGAACTCGCGCTGTCCCACGTCCGGAATCTGTGGGACTACACGGCGGAGGAAGGCGCGCAGGGCCGAAGCCTCGACCGGATCAGCAACCGCTCCACGGAATCGGAAACCCAGATCAAGGGTCATGCGGCCTGGTCCCCCGGAAGCTATTCCCTATCGGGCGGGTTCTCCGTCAAGAACAGCCGGTTCGAACATGATATCGACACGGCGCCGGACACCACCTTCATCTTCGATACGGATTTCGCCTCGGCCGACGACGACACGATTATCGGAGTGCTGGACGACCATCCGGCCTGGCGGGTGCATCGGGACGTCAATGCCTACAAGAATGCTGTCTACGGCCAGTTCCGCTTCAGCCCTCTGCGGCGGCTCACGCTGCGGCTGGGTGGGCGGTACGATTGGATGGATTTCACGGACGAATCACATCTGTCACCCCGAGTTGCGATCCGCCTGGCACTGTCCAATACTCTCTGGCTGAGCTCGGCCTATGGAATCCACTACCAGAGCCCTGCCTACCTGGCCCTGACCGCTCACGAGAACAACAGAGACAATCTCGACAGCTACTACACGGAGCAGTTGGTCGTCGGAACGGAGTGGCTTCCGCGGCCGGATACTCGCGTCACGCTGGAGGGCTACGCAAAGGAGTACCGGGATGTGCCGGTGGCCAAGGAGTGGCTGACGCCGGATCCCTGGGACGATTTCGACGGCACGGGAGAACTTGTTAATGCCGCCGAGGGCCGTTCCGAGGGAATCGAGCTCTACATCCAGCGCAAGAAGAGCACGTCCTATTCGTACATTCTCTCCCTGTCGCTCTACCGGGCCCGGTTCAAAGACCCGCGGACCGGAGAGGAGCGGCCGTGGGATTTCGACCACCGCCGCCTGTGCACCCTTTCGGTATCCAAGCACTGGCGCCTGTCGGGAGCCCCCTGGTACGAGAACATGAAGGACAAGCTCTGGTACCGGTTTTTCAGGGGATTTCTGCCGTTTGGCGACGAGGTTGAACTCTCGGCGCGCTGGCGGTTCGCGGGAGGGAGACCCTACACGCGACCCGAATATCTGCGCGAATACCACACGTGGATTACGCCGGCGGACGCGCCCCTCAACGCAGATCGCCATCCCGACTACCACCGCCTCGACATCCGCCTCGATCGCCACTACTATCGCAAGAACATGAGCCTGACGGTCTATTTCGACCTGATGAACGTCTACGGGCGCAAGAACATCTGGGGCTATTCGTATGATGGGAACGGCGAAGTAGACCGGGTGAACCAGTTCTCCACGATTCCGTTCGTGGGACTCAGCATCAAATTCTGAGAGCCGAGAGCCGAAATCCGAGATCGGAGAACAGCGTTAATCCCCCCTTCCGCCGTGGCGTCGGCGACGCCGAGCCCTGCCCGCAGCGGAACGCCCGAATCCAGGACCACCAAGAAGGTAACGAAGCACACGAAGAAAACACGAAGGACACGAAGGGGGAAATCGGCGCCCTGCGGGAAAACCCATTTGCGAGTCCCGAGTCCCTTGTCCCGGGCCCTCGTCACTCGCTCTCAACTCAGAACGTAGAACTTAGAACTCAGAACTTCACTTGAACACATGATCCATCGCTTCCAGCGCGAAGCGCGCCGACACGGTCGCCCGTCCGCCTCCGATCTCCATGGCGACGCCGAGGGTCTCGACCATTTCCTCCATCGTCGCTCCCGCGCGGGCCGCCTTGCGAATGTGCCACTCCATGCAGGATTCGCAGTCCGTGACGACCGAAATCCCGACGGCGATGAGCTCCTTGATCTTGACCGGCACATGTCCCGGTGAGAAGGCGGCCTCCTCCAGCTTGAGGAACGCCTTGTAGGCCTTGGAGTCCAGGTCCAGAAGCCTCTGGTGAGCCTGTCGCCTGGTCTCGACAATCTCTTGAATCTTGCTCATCGAAATCCTCCCTGACGTTGGAATGGTCTCACCGTCGTGCCCTCGGACTCTACGCGGCGCGTGTCCCGGGCGCAACGTCCAATGGAGTCTTCACTCATGGGACCAATGCGGGAGTTCAAGGGTGTTGCTTTCGAGGGCCGGTCAGGCAGGTGAGCGCGATCGTTCCTACTCCGGCAGTCTCCCAGTCAGTTTCCAGATCCAGCGGTGCATCCGGTGGAGAGATTTCACGGGCTCGGCGAACATCAGAATGCACTCCCCGGCGACAACGGAAATCCCATGTTCCTCGCAGAATCGAACGGCGGTGTCCGACGCGGCCCCGACCTGCACCCACACTCTCGAAATACCGAGGTCGGCCGCCTCGGCGACGATGTTCTCCGTCTCCGCCGGGCGGACGATCATGACAACACCGCCGCCGGCTCGATCATTCGCCCACTTCCTTCACGCATCGGAATCCCACGTTGAAATCGATCCAGTGCGGGGGCAGCGCGTTTCGAAAGTACACGCGATTGCAGTAGGGCCCCGAATGCCAGCCGCCTCCTCGAATGACGCGGAACCTCCCCTTCTTGGGGCCCGCAGGATTCCGGTAGGGAGATTCAGCGTAATAGTCCTCGCCGTAGCGATCCGCCACCCATTCAACCACGTTCCCGGCCATGTCGTAGAGGCCGTACCCGTTGGGGGGATAGCTTCCAACAGGAACGGTTCCCTTCACGGATTCTTTCTTGTAGTAGTTGGCCAGGGAGAGGTCAATGTCGTCGCCGTTCGGGTAGTTCTTGCCGGCCAGACCTCCTCGGGCGGCATACTCCCACTCCGCCTCCGTGGGAAGCCTCATCCCGCGCCATTCGGCGTACGCCTTGGCGTCTCCCGAGGTCACGCCGACCACCGGATGGTTCGGATAGTCGCTCCCGCAGTGAAACTCGTCGATTCCCCAGAGTTGAGGGAGGTCCCGCCCCGTCGCCCGGCAGAAGGCGAGGTAGTGGGCATTGGTCACTTCATGCGTGTCCATGGCGAAGGCATCGATGAAGACCTTGTGCGCCGGGTTGTGATCGCCCTCGGAATCGGAGCCCATCATGAACTCTCCGGCCGGGATCGGCACCGTTTCCGGCGCAACCAAACCCCCGCCCGTCAGGTTCTCGCCCGGCCCTGGGGTTCGCGCACAGGAGACCGAACAGGCCGACAGTAGACATACAAAGAGAAGGGACGTTGAGTTCATTCGGTCAATCGTCCTTTGGATGGTTGCAGGTTCGGTTCCCGGTCACGAGGGGCACTCCGTAACCTTCATCGCGGCACCTCTCCCGGCGGCGGCTGCGTTGCCGTATGGTCGCGTGATTTCGGCGCGAAGGTCAACCCAGAAAACCCGGCAGGTTCGTCGGGAGTGAAGGGGACATCAGGGTTGGGGGGTCTTGGAATCCGGCGTGGGGAGCAAGGGCCGTTCCCGGCGGTACGTTTGTTTGAGACGGCTCCAGGTGGCGGGTTCGACGGACATCTCTTCTCCGGCGGTGCAGGATTCCCCGAGTGCTCCGATCAATACGCTACACGAGTTGTTCTCGGGGAGACAGGGAGAGTCGGGCCCCACCCCGAAATTCCCCGCAGGCGGATCGCAGAACCGGGGATCCATGGACAAATTTCCGTGGATCCCTTCGTGCTCGGCGATGCAGCCGGTCCAGTCGCCGCCTCCGTTTTCGAAGAGATTGCAGCACAGCAGATTCGGCTCGCTGCTGGCGCCGCAGGAGATGGTTTCTCCTCCGATGCTCATGGCGATGACCACTCGAATGAGTGTAGGGGAGGAGAGATCGCAGTGGATCGCGGCGCCCTCGATGCTTGCGCTGTTTCCCCAGAAGGTGCAGTAGGTGATCTCCGGCGAGGAGAGCTCCAGATATATGGCGCCGCCCACGTCGGCGACGTTGGAGACGATGATACAGTGCTCAAGAGTCGGGCTGTAGGCGCCGCAGGTGAGCCCGCCCCCCTGGATCGCCGTGTTCTCTGAGATCGTGCAGTTCGTAATCAGCGGGAAGCTGTAGTAGAGGTACACTCCGCCGCCCGTGTAGGTGGCCGAATTTCCGGTGATGGTGCAGTTGTCGATGGTCGGGGAGGAGTCCTCGCGGCAATTGATGCCACCGCCGTAGCCCTGCACCCCCCCGGCGGTGTTGTCGGCGATTGTGCAATCGCTGATGGTGGGCGTTGAGGTTCCAATGCAGAGGATCCCGCCGCCCCGGGTCATCACGCCGCCGGTCTCGTTCTCGACCACGGCGCAATTGACGATCGAGGGAGAGGCGGATTCGCAGTAGATCCCGCCTCCCCCGGTGGCCGACGAGATATATCCGTGAGTGATCGTGACGCTGCGAAGGATCGATTCGGGACCTTCCGCCGTGTGGAAGTGAAAACCTCGATGAGGGTCGGATTCACTTCCTTCGCAATCGATGATGCACAGCTCGGGATCGTCGCTCTCGGATCGAACCGTGAGATCTTTTCCCAGAAAGTCGATGTCGCGGTTTCCCTCACCCGTAAAGGTGCCGTCGCCTAGGCTGACGGTATCCCCTTCCGCCGCGGCCGTGACCGCCTCCTGAATCGTGGCGTAGTCCCCCGTGCCGTCGGGCCGAACGAGATGCGTGGCCGCGAAGACGGGCGAAGCGATCGTAATCATCAAGGACAACGCGAGAAGCAAGCGGCGCACAGCCGTCTCCCATGAGCGGGGATTCAATCCGACCCATTCCAGCCCAAGAGTGCGGTCTTTCGAGCATCTTGTCCATATGGAAAGTCGGCCGAAATCGGGTTTCGCTGAAGCGCAGGAACAGACTGGATGGTCGGAATTCGGACTGCGGGTCAGACTCCAAGATCCCCAACAGGCCGAAGAAACAGGGGCGGCCCGATGGCCGCCCCTGTAGGTCTCATTCCCGACCGCATGCATCCGGCCGGGATCGCTACTCCAGCACGAGCATCTTGGTCGTCACCGTCTCCCCGCTGGCCGACAGTCGCACAAAGTAGACGCCGCTCGCCAGACGCCTTCCATCGGCATCCTTCCCGTCCCAGCGTATCGTGTAATCGCCGGCGGGCCTCGGACCGTCCATGAGGGTCGTAACCAGGCGTCCCCGGACGTCAAAAACGGTCAGTTTCACACGGCTTTGCCTCTCAATGGCAAACCGGATCGATGAACCGGCCGGGAACGGGTTGGCGAAGTGAATGGCCAGCGGCCTCGTCCTCGGAAGCGGCGTATCCGCGATATCCGTCAGACCCTGAGCCACCCGAAGACCCCAGGAGTCCAGCGTGAAAGCGGCAAGCGCCTGCCGATCCTTCGGTAGGAAGGTTCCGTTGATCTCGATGTAGTCTCCCCATACGGCTCCGAGCGGCACCACATAGCTTCCCGGCTCATCGACGTAGAGCGTGATCTCCGGATTCTCCGACGCTGTTTGGACGGTGAGATCACCCGGGGACGTGACGTCCAGAATGTTGAACACGAGCTCCATATCGTCCCAGTAGGGATTGGGGTAATTCGTGTACGTCACAAAGAGATGTTCAACGGCAAAGGGACCGATCACCGCCGGGAGATCCTGCAGATTGAAGCCGTCCGCATCCACGTTGTAGACGTACAAATCCGGTTGCTCGATGTACATTGTGAATTCGTCGGAGCTGGAATCGTTTCCGCCCAGCGAGAACCCGGCGTACTCATGAGCGTTGGAGTACGATTCGGGAAGGGTTTGCTTCTGGGATGAGCTAACGATCAATCGGTACTGGCTGTCGTCGTTGTGAATCAGGAACAAGCCGGTCGACGTGCTGTCGGCGTTGACCACGCGCCGTTCGTTTCCGGGTTGATGGCCGGCCGAGCCGGAAACGTTCCAGTTGAGCGTCACTTTTCGAATGGTGCCGTCCGCCCGAATTTCCCAGACCGTGCAGTTGCCGCAGCTGGACGACTCGCCGGAGAAGTCGAGAATCAGCTGACCGCCCGGGGGCACCTCGACCAGCTGCCACTCGCAGTATTCCTTCATTGGAAAGCTGCGCCAGTTGACGGAGTTGCCGCGGCGGCCCTCCAATCCCTGAGCCTTGAGCAAGCTGTCGTAAGCCGCAAGTCCATTGCGCACGGCCTCCTCGTAAGACTTGCCGGCCCTGAGGGCGTCGATCTTCCTCTTGAGGTACGTGGCCCACCCGCCGTCGGCATGGTGTACGTCGCTTCTATGAGGATTCTGCCCGCCCGCGGCGGAGGATACCCGCATCGTGGTCTTGGCCTTATCATTCAGAGATCTCAAGGAATCCGCCGCCTGCCCGCCGTAGCACTGGACCATCTCCACGTACAGGGTGCCCAGGCACGAATCGATACAGGCCTGGATCATGCCGCGGTACTGCTGGGGGGTCATCGTTTCCGAACCGAGCATGTTGATGCGGCCGTCGCCCCTGCCGTGGTCCGTGATCAGGCTCTGCAGCGTGGCCTTCTTGTTGCGTCGATGGCACTCCGCGATCCTCTTCGCGACGGTCTCGTGTGCAGCCCGGACATTAGCCACCGTACAGGAGTCGACCGAACCATGCGGAATGGCAGTGGAATCCTCACTGTCTCCCTTCCAATAGAGGACGAACACGTTGTGAGGACAGTAGCCCAGGCTGTCTACCTTCAGTTTGTAGAGCATCTCGATGTTGTTCCAGTACCGAGCGTGGTTGTGATGGGCGCCCCCGCTCACGAGAATGGCGAACTTGCAGGAATCACAGGTCGCCCGGTACGGAATCCACGCTCCAAGATCGGGCTCTTCCGGGATTTCACCCTCGGGTCCGACGGGCCCCTCTCCGGGCTTCAGAAGACCGTAGCTGATGTTCCGGAGGATGATTTGGACGTCGTCCTCCGGCCAGTAGGGGTCGTCCACGTGGAACGTGTCGACCGTACCTGTCACGCTCACCCACGCACCGTACCACATGGACACCGGCGGCGTCGCGCCGTCGAGGTAGACGATGGATTGGGGGGGCATCACTTCATCGTCCTGGAAGGCGTCGTAGTCCGCCACCAGATTGTGGTCCGCCGGGTTGGTGTAGAAGGCCTCTACGATCACATCCACTCCGACGATATCCGGGAGTTCACCGTAGAGATCCCCGATCGTGTACGTCTGGCACCTGGCGGCGCCAGGCTGAAAGATCAGAACGGTCAGGATAGCGAGGAAACAAAGTGCACCGTATACGGCACGCCCGTTCATCCACGATTTCATGGTAACCTCCCGATTTTCTCCCGGCTTTCTGTGGAAGAGCAACACGAGGACCTGTCCGGCATCCAACGGATCACGCGAAGGCCGGACGTCTCTCCATTTCGCCGATCAGCTCCTGGAAACTGCAATACATTCTACAATAGTAAATTGCTAGTTTCAAGAACAAAGTCTTCAGAGACCCGGCTCGTAAGCCAATTCTCCTTGGAACCGGCGATGCCATTGCCAAGTCGGGTTTCTTATCCCGACCAATGATTACCTGGGTTGCGAGGGTCCATTGAAGGGTCTTGTCCGCGGACACACAGGCGCCCCGCCGCAGAAATCGGATGCTGTTGTGATGCCAGCGGGGATCCCTGTGGTCACGGGTACCGGCGCTCTTTCAGCCGGGAAGAGAAGAGAGAGCCTGGAGGGCTACCGGGACCATCTCCGGCGCGATCTGGCCGGATTAGACGAGCGCAGGTGCGAAATCGAAGAGAAGTAGGGGGGAGCGTGCCGCATCAGGAGCGGGCGTTTCTGAGGGGCGGGGGAATTCCCTCGCCCCGGAATCAAATGGCGCGGGCGATCCGGCGGCGGTCAGGGTTTTCCCGGCAGTCGCGGCGACACGAACACCACCTCTTCGTTGGTCACGAGTGCGAGGCCCGGTTTTCCCTTGCGCGGCTTCCGCACGTATTTCTTCTCCGTGTAGGTCACGTCCACGGTTTTCGATCTTCGCCCCTTGCTGTAGTAGGCGGCGATTTGGGCGGCCTCCTGGATGGTCTTCCGGCTCGGCCGCTGGTTCCGATCGGGCCGCCGCAGAACGACGTGGGAGCCGGCCAGCCCCCGGGCGTGAAACCAGTAGTCGTGGGGCGCGGCGCGGGAGTGAGTGAGAAGATCGTTTTCTCGATCGTTACGGCCCACCCACACGGTCCATCCGGTAGTCGTCTGAAACGTCCGGAAGGGAGCAGGGACTTCCTTCTTCGAGACGCCCGCTGCCCGGCCCTCTCGGGGCAGCAGTCCCAGATTTCGCGCAACAGCCCGAAGCGCTTCTCGCTCCAGAGAGGGTAGATCGCGAATCTCCGCATCCAGCTCGTCTCGGCGTCTCGCCAGGCGCTCTCTCTCCCGGGCCAGTGCCTTCTTGGCGCGCTGGGCCTTCCTCGCCTTGGCGAAGTACATTTCGGCGTTGCCCCTGGGGGACTTCGCCGGATTCACGGGGATTCGTATGTGGGGGCGGTCGAGATTGTAGTGGTCGATGACGCTCACCTCATCACGCCCCCGCGTCAGGGTTCCCAGGTTGGCCAGAATCAGTTCGCCGAATCGGCGGAACTCGGCCTCCCGGGCGGCCTGCTTCGTCCGGACCGCCACTCTTTCCAGGCTTCGCAGAACCCGCTTCGATTCCTCCCGGAGGCGCCGCTCGATCTTATCTCGAAGGGCAGCGTCCCGCTCGGCGGGCACCGTGGAGCGGTAGTAGGCGGATACGGCTTCGGACACCCGGCCGAAGCGCGTGCACGTCTTGCCCTCGAGATGACGGACGGGCACCGGCGAGACGGCCACGGGTGCCTTCGTCTCGGGATCCACATACACACAGGGCTCAAATCGGCCGGCCTTGATCAACGCTACCCAGGCGGCCAGATGGCTCCAGGTCAGATCCACCTGCCACGGTCTGAGCCTGCCCAGAGGTAGGGTGGGCTCCAGATCGGCCCGGAACAGAATCTCGTCGGCCCAGAAGGGTGAGATTCCCGTGAAGCGACGGACCAGCGCGTCGTGAAGACCCATGTCCGGGAAAGCTGCAAACATTTCCCTCACCGATTCGAGTGTCGTCGACAGAACTTCAAGGCGCGAAACAGCGGCGGTTCGTCCGCCCGGTTTACGGGACCGGGGAATCACGCCCGGTTTGAGGCTCACGAGCGATCCGTCCGACGATTCCAGATACAGATTGGCGCTCCTTCCGAAGAGGCGAAGCATGAGGGTCACTTGCTCGCTCGGACCGAAGGTCGGCCGTCTGGAGAAGCCGAAAGCAACCCTGCGATCGAAGCCGATTTGCCTGATTTCGGCAAGCACGGCCCTCGACAGGTACACTTTCAACGTGTTGACGAAAGCCCCGGGCTCGATTCGGGGCTCCGGGACCGTGAGGGGCTCGACTCGGGGGAAGTCCGGATCGCAGGAGAGGGCCAGGTATCGAGTCTCGTCGTCCTTGCGAACGGCGATCTGGAGGGTCCGGGGGGCGGTTTGTTCAACGGCGCGGACGGAGCCGCCCGTCCATCCCACCAGTTCGGGGAGCAGTGCATGGAGAAGGA
Organism: uncultured bacterium; assembly: GCA_964610505.1. GTDB lineage: Bacteria > Arandabacterota > Arandabacteria > JAGLYR01 > JAGLYR01 > CAZSXU01. The sequence goes on from CAZSXU010000024.1 coordinate 12,627, forward strand.
ACGCGTCCATCGGCCCTCATTCGATCACACGAATTGTCCCGGCGGCTCCGTCCCGGATTTCGCCGATCCGGGCGACGGAATCGACCCCGGCGGAGGCCAGCCGTTCCGAGAGCACGGCGGCCTTCCCGGGAGGCGCTGAAATGAGCAACCCTCCGGAAGTTTGAGCGTCCGCCAGGAGGATGCGCGTGATCTCGTCCATCTTCGCCGGAAACTTGACGAAGGGCTCCAGAAACTCGAGGTTGTTCTTGCTTCCGCCCGGCACGGCGCCCTGGGACGCGTACTTGAGGGCCGAGGGGAGGATCGGAACGTCCGGGGCGGTAACGAGGGCCGACACTCCGGAGGCTGCGAGCATTTCGTGGAGGTGGCCGAGGAGGCCGAATCCCGTGACGTCCGTGCAGGCGTTGACGCCGACCTCGGACATCACCTCGGAGGCGGATCGGTTGAGCGCCGCCATGAGAGTCGTGATCTCATCAATCTCGTCGGGGTTCGCCAGATCGCGCTTGATCGCCGTGGTGACGATTCCCGAACCCAGCGGTTTGGTCAGGAACAGGCGGTCGCCGGGGCGGGCGCCGGCGTTGGTGATAACGCGCTCGGGGTGAACCAGGCCCGTCACGGCCATCCCGTACTTGATCTCATCGTCCTTGACGGTGTGTCCACCGACGATGCTCACGCGGGCCTCGACGGCCTTGTCCAACCCTCCCTGGAGAATCCGGACCAGGATTTCCAGGGGAAGTTTGTTCTCGGGGAAACCGATGACGTTGAGTGCGGTCACCGGCCGCCCGCCCATGGCGTAGACGTCGCTCAACGCGTTGGCCGCAGCCACATGGCCGAAAGCGTAGGGGTCGTCGACCATGGCCGTGAAGAAATCCACCGTCTGAACGAGGGCCAGATCGTCACGCAAGCGATACACGCCGGCGTCGTCCGCCGTGTTGGACCCGACCAGTACGTTGGGGTCCGGCGGAATGTTCAACTGCTTCAGAGCCTGTTCCAAGCCCTCCGGGCTCAGCTTGCACGCTCAGCCCGCGCCGCTCGTGGTCTGGGTGAGCCGGAAGGGTTTGTCGTTCGAGGGCTTTCTCATGCGCTTGCTCCGTCGTCTCCGTGAGAACACCCAAGACTACTCAGGTCATGAGGAGAACGTCAAGACACAAAAGAGCCGAGAGTGGATTTGCCCGAACATGGGCTTGTGTTCCGGGTCGATGTGTGATACGAGAACGGGGATCACTGTCACACGCCCGGTCTGTGTTTCTGATCTCATGGGGGTTCGGATGAGGGCTTTACGATACCTGCTTATTGCCATCGCGCTCCTGGCGCCCATCCTGCTCGTGGTGCTGATCGGATCGGTGAGTACGTCGCCGCCGGACGAAGCCACACTGCTCCGCATTAAGGTGCTCGAAGACGATCGGTATCTCGAGAACTGGGAATTGGCGCGCTACACGAAAGACCCAAATCCGCAAGTCCGGTTGGCTGCGGTGTCGGCCCTGGGGCGGATCGGCCGCGAGGAAGGCGGGGTGAATCTGGTTCGCGCACTCGAAGATCCGGACGGGGACGTACGGGCGGCCGCGGCTTTCGGCATCGGTCTACTGGACGACAGCACACGGACCGGGGGGTTACTCCGGGCCTTGGAGGACCCCGTCCACGGCGTGCGCGCAAGCGTCGTCGAGGCGCTCGGGAAAGTGGGAAACTATAAGGTCACCCAACGCCTCCTGGACATGCTGGACAGCCCGTCCCCGGAACTGCGGGGAGAGATTGCACTGGCACTGGGCAGACTGGAAGACCCCACGGCAATCGAGCCCCTGATGCGCCTTCTGGAGAAGGATCCGGAATCGGGGGTCCGCTGGAAGGCCGCCTGGGCCCTCGAGAAATTCCACGAAGATCATGTCACGCAAGCTCTGGTTCGTGCCCTGGAAGACAAGGACCCCATGGTCGCCGTCCTGGCGTCCCGGGGATTGCAAAAGCGCGGCGAAGGCTTCGAGTGGGAGGCCGTCCTGCCTGCACTCAAACATCCGGACTGGCGCGTGCAGGTCAACGTGCTGATGGCTATCGGGAATTCGAGCGACTCCCTGGCGGTCCCGTCCGTGCTTGAATCCCTGGACTCCCCGAATCACCATGTGAGAACGGCCGCGTGTCTCATCCTCGGTGATCTCAAGGGTTGGCAAGCCGTCGAGGCGCTGAAAGAGCGGCTCGACGACCCAAGCCCCGATGTTCGAGGGGAGGCCGTCAACGCGCTTGCGCGAATCGGGGGCAGGCGCGTGTTTTCGGACGTTACCTCCCGAACCGAGGATTCGGAGCGCTACGTTCGGGTTCGAGCCCACGAGGCACTGGGGCATCTTCAGCTGCCGAAGAGCGTCGCGTTTCTGGTCCCGCGACTGAAAGACCCGGATTCCCGAATCCGATCCGCCGCGGCCAAGGGGTTGTCCACCCTGAGGCAGAAAGGCTCCACGGAGGCGCTGGTGGGGGCGCTGGAAGATCCGGACTGGGTGGTCGTCGCCGTTGCCGCCGAGGGGTTGGGCACGTTACGGAGTCGCGGGTCAATACCCGCTCTCAAGAAGACCTTTCATTCATTTTCCGGAACAACGCTTCAGGACGCGGAGGTGCGACTGGCTGTGATCACGGCGTTCCGGAAGATGGCCGCCTTTGGAGTCGAGCCCATCTACAGGGCCGCTCTCGAGGACCCCGATATTCGCGTCCGCCGGTTGGCCGGGGATATTCTGCAGGAGAAGGGTGAAACCGCGGTCAAGATTGCTCCGGCGGTCTACGGCGACGGTTCGCGTGATGGAAGCGGTCTGGCGATGGGTCTCGGGGAGAGGAGAATCCGGATTGAAACCTCGCGCGGACACATTATATGTGTCCTTCACGGGGACGACGCGCCGGAGACGGTGGCGAATTTCCTCCGGCTCGCGGGCGAGGGATTCTACGACGGACTGACCTTCCACCGGGTCGTTCCCAACTTCGTCATTCAGGGGGGATGCCCTCGCGGCGACGGCTGGGGAGATCCGGGATACACCATCCGCTGTGAGATCAACCGGCACCGCTACCTCACGGGAACGCTGGGGATGGCCCTTTCCGGCAAGGACACCGGGGGGAGCCAGTTCTTCATCACGCACTCGCCTCAGCCACACCTGGACGGCCTATACACGGTGTTCGGCCGGGTGCTCGAGGGGCAAGACGTGGTCGAGGCGATTGTGCAGGGAGATGAGATTCTGGCGATCGTCGAAATGTAGACATCTGTCTCGGAGGAACGAACCCCCACCCGGCCACAGATTTCACGGATGCGGAGTGTACCCGCCCGGCCCGGCAAGGTGACGAAGATGGGACGAAGAACCGAGAACCGAGAGCCGAGAGCCGGAATAGACCATCCCCGGGCCGCCCGCTCCGCAAGGCCCGCGCCGACAACACGACAAAGCGATAACTGCCGGATTGACTATTCCCTGACGACCAGGAACAACAGGTTCGCGCTTTTCAGTCCCGCCATGAGGAAACACGTGTTCATCACGCCGAGGAGGGGAATCAGAAGGGATCCCACCAGAAGAGCTCCCAGGGCCGCGCCGAGATGATCGGCCGAATCCACCAGACCGGCCGCCCTCGGGACGGTCGCGTTCACATCCAGATACAGCTGGCCCGCCAGTGGGAACTGGATTCCCGCCAGACATCCCGTAGCACCGGACAACAGGAAGAACCACAGTTCGGTGGGAACGCCGATCGCCGTCCTTCCTGCATCCGACGGGAGAGCCAACAGCTCGGGTAGCGCCAGGCACAGAAGGATCATGGCCGCGTCCACGCATCCCAGAACTCGCGCGGGCCGGATGGGTTTCGCCAAGCGCGCGCTTCCCAGCCGCCCGCCGAAGAAGAGCCCCAACATGAAGGTCGCCACGACGAGGCCCACTTTCTCATAGATGTATCCGAGCTGGTTCTGAAACGCGAACAGGATCGTAAGTTGAACGCCCATCGCCAGAAAACCGGTTGTGGCGATCGTCGAGAGGGCGTTGAAAGCGGGCCGGGAACGTTGAGACGAAGGATGCAGCGCGAGCCAGGCGAACCGGACCACCACACACAGAACGAGAGCGAGAAGCGGCATCCAGAGTCGAAGACCCGCGAGGCGCCTGAGAATGGGGCCGATCTGAGATTCCGAGAACCGGTCCCAGAGAAGCACCGTGTGAAAATAGGATACGGGACGAGCGTCACGGTTGAGAATGCCTGCCGGGAAGGTCTCCAGCTCGGCCCGGAACCACGCGGTCCGCTCCGGCTGCACGAGATCGGAGTAGAGAAGAGGAGAGAAGTGCTCGGATGCAATGTTGCGGTCGGCGTATCGGGCGGCGAGCACGACCGGGTCTTTCGTGATCGAATCGGCGGATCGGGACGCGATGAACACATTCCGCTGCCCGGGAGTCACGAGGACGTGCGGGAACACCTTGAAGAGGGAATGGAAGAGAGTAGAGCGAAACGGCCCGACCTCCTCCCCCATGTAGTTGACGGCCCCGCCGACGCTGAAGGCAAAGGTGCCGCCCGGCCTCAGCCGGCCCGCCGCCTGCCGGAAGAACTCCACCGTGTAGAACCGGTTGAGCATGGCCGTGGTGGGGTCCGGCAGGCGGGTGATCACGAGATCGTAGAGGTCCTCGGATATCCTCAGAAACGAGCGGCCGTCCATCATATGGATGTGAAGTCTGGGGTCATCAAACACCGACGCACTCTCTCCTCGGGAGAATCGGCGTGTGAGAGCAATCAGTTCGGGGTCGGTCTCGACGAAATCGAGACTTTCCACGGGGTGTTTGAGAATCTCCCGGAACATCTCGGGAGTTCCTCCGCCCAGGAGAAGAACCCGCCGCGGCTCGGGATGTTGAACGAGCAGCAGATGTGCCGCGATTGCCGCGTCGTACTCGTCGGGCAGCGAGAAGAGGGGAGCGCCGTTTCCGTAGAGCGTCGTCTGGCCGGCGAGTCCGCCGGCCGAGAGATGCTGATACTTGGAATCCTTCCACTCGATCAGCTCGATGCCGGGGTGTCCGAATGTCCACCGGAGCAGGATGGTCTCCGTGTCAACCCATCGAGCGGCTCCGGCGAGCAGGAATCCCACGACGCCGACGGACAGAACGGTCACCGCCGTTCGCCCGAGGCGGGATCCGTTCCCTGATCCCGGCGCATGTAGAAGAACACACGCGGCCAGGAGCGGGAGGGCCGAGAGGGCCTCGACCGAGAGGTGATTCATGCGACCCGCAAACGCGTAGGTGAAGAGGGCGGCCCCGACCACGGACCCCGCGGTCTCGGCGACGTATATCGTCCCAATGCTCCGCGCCGGGCGAGAGGAGCGGCCCGCGTGGAGGGCGGAGGCCAGGGGAAACGTGAATCCGACGAAGAAGCTGAGGGGCATGAGGGCCAGGGCCGTCGCCAGGGTGATCTCTGCAAGCGGAATCAGCAGTCCCGGCGGGGTGCCCAGGATTCCGCGCAGGGCTCGAATGAGCACCGTCTGCACCGGAAGGCAGATCAGCGCGATCAGGAGGGCACGAGACAGCCAGCGCCGGGGATCCTGAAGGCGGGGAATCGCGCGTGAAGCCACGGCCGCGCCCGCGGATACCCAGATGAGCCAGCACGCGAAAATGAGTCCCAAACTGAGCTCGCTCCCGTAGAAAATTACCAGGAGCTCTCGGACGAGAATGATCTGTCCGGTCATCGCGTAGAGGCCCATTCCGGCCAACGCCAGGAGGATCGACGCGCGCGAGACCTGTTCCCCCTCATGGTTGTCAAGCATCGCCATGTTCCACACTCCGCCGAAAGCACCGGTTCCCTACAGTGTCCGAAAAGGCCGCTCACGTCAAGAACGACGGCGGCCGTTGACAGCGGCTTTGAGTGCATGCTAGCGTGCTGCATGTACAGACTCTCAGCGTGGGTATCACGGGGGGGATGGGGTGGAGCAGTAGATCATAATGCCTTTCTCCGAAATCTGTTGCTCTATTGGCCGATTGTTCCATGGCTCCGTCGAAACCGGAGATTCCGCGAATGGACAGAATCTTTGACGTTGTCGGCGTCGGCTATACGGCGTATGACTACCTGGGCATTGTTCCGCACTTGCCGAAACCCGACACGAAGCTCGAGGTTCGTCAGCTGCTGGAGCAGGGAGGTGGACCGGTGTCCACGGCCCTGGTGACGGTGGCGAGACTCGGGAAAACGGCCGCCCTCATTGCGAAGATCGGCGGGGATACCCGCGGGCGCCTCATGCTGGACGACCTCAAGCGAGAGAACGTGGACACGAGCGGTGTTGTGGTTTCGCCCGAACACCACTCCCAGTTCGCATTCATCATGGTGGAGCCCGGGAAGGGACACCGGACCATTCTGTGGGGACGCGCCGGACTACCCAACCTGGCCGAGGGAGAAATCGACATCGATCTCGTCCGATCCGCGCGACTCCTCCACGTGGACAACCATGAGATTCCGGGCGCCATTCAAGCCGCCCGAGCGGCGAAGGCGGAGGGGATTCCAATTCTGTTGGACGCCGGAACACCCGATGATCGAATCGAGGAATTGCTCTCCCTCGTGGATTTCGCCGTCGCTTCCCAGTCGTTTCCCGAGAAACTCACCGGGCATGGGGATCGCCTCCGAGCCCTCCAGGCCATTCGGGACTACGGCCCGAAGGTGGCGGCCATGACACTGGGCCCGGACGGTGCCGTGGCCGTCACGGAGGGCGGTGTCTTTCATTCACCCGGTTTCCCCGTGACGGTCGTGGATACCACCGGCGCGGGGGATGTCTTCCACGGCGCTTTCGCCTACGGGATCATCGAGGGTTGGGCCATCCCGGAGATCCTGCGCTTCTCCAACGCCGTGGCGGCCATGAAGTGCGGTTCGTTGGGGGGAAGGACGGGGATTCCGAGCCGTTCGGAGGTCGAGGCATTTCTGAAGGGTGCAGGCTAAAGAGACTCGAAAGCCCAAACTCTAGCCACAGATTTCACGGATGGAATCGGGGCGATGGTTAAAGCCATCGCCCCGAGAGTCTTCGCCGCAGTGAATCGTAGTCCATCTGTGAAATCTGTGGAAGGGGTTACGCCTTGTCACCGTGTCGCGCTCTCGCGCTCGCGGACCTTCACGCCGATGAACTTCAGGAAAGCCTCTTCGCTTCTGTTCTTTCTTCCCTTTCGGTTCCAACGCTTGACGATGTCGTCGAAGTCCCATTCCCGTCGCGAGAAAACGTCGTGGGATTTCTGGAGGTCCTTGAAAGCTTCGGGCGAGAGGGGCCCTTTGGTAATTCCTTTGCAGCCGTGGTGGCAATGAAGGTTGAACTCGGGTTCTTCCTCCGTCTCGTCCCGCGGGCAGTAAGGGTGCAGGGCGCACATGAGGGGGCGGTGGACGTAGATGGAACAGCGACCGTCACGGCGGAAGACGCAGGTTTCGTTCCGGCGCTTCATTCCGATCATGCGGCGGCCGCCGTCCATCTCCAGCCACTGGTCGTCGGGCGCCGTACCTTCGTCGAAGTCATCCGGTTCGTAGAACTCGATGAAGTCCTCCGGGTCACACCCGACGTGCTTGATGATCACGTGTATGTCCCCGGCGACGATGAGCGGAATCTGCGAGCAACAGACTCCGCAGTTGCGGCATTCAAACTCCGGTGTCAAAGAAACCCTCCCCCAAAAAGTAAATGCACGGGCCGGCGGCCTATGCGTCGGGCGTACGTCGATTCCAAACTCTCGAAAGAATACGCCTATCCGCCGCGGCCGTCAAGCGCTTCCTCGAAGGAGGGATGTCGAATCGGGTGATTTTCCCCGCGGCGCGGGTTCCGCCCCACCGACCTGCCGGCATCGTCCAACATACGCAAGCGGCCCCGTCGCTGCGGGATTCGTCGAATGCATTGTCAGGAAATGAAATTGACGGCTCCGGCGCAGGCTGCGTTCGGGGAACGGTTCTTGCATTGCTCCGGGAGGGGTGGAGATGAACAGGTCGATCCGGCCGGTGCCACCCAGGAGCGAACCCGATGACAATCCATCCCGGCACGTTCTTCGTAGATCAGCCGTTCGCACACCCCGGTCCGTATCGCCCCTGCGGATCGGGGTGTGTCGCTCGGATGAGATGGGCCGTCGTTGTCGTCACCTGCATCGTGACGGCCGGATTCTCGAAGACCGCGACGGCCGGCGAAACGGTTCACGCCTCTCTCAAGTCGAAGATGCACGCGTCCGGTCCCGCCGAACGAATTCCCGTAACCGTTGTGATTGACGCCGCCCCTGATGAATCGGGATTCAAGTGGAACCCGCCGCAATGTGAGACGGGGAGACGCCCGACTCTGGAGGAGAGACGTTGCGCGATCGCGGGACTCAAGGCGCGCTCCGAGGAGCGACGTGGTGATCTGCTCGAATGGCTGGCCGAGAACGGGAAAGGATCCGACACGGACACGGCGCGGGCATTCTGGATTGTCGATGCCGTGACCGCTTCTCTGCCGCCGAGTGTCATCGCCGCGCTCGAGCACCATCCAACCGTTCGGTCGATCTACCTGAGGGAACCCCGGGAGGTTCTCTGCACCACCGAGCGTACGGCGATTGCGACCGACGCCCCTCCTCCGGTGTGGTCCGTGACTCGAGTGGGCGCGGACACCGTGTGGGCGCGGCACGGCATCGACGGCGCCGGGGTCCTGGTGGCCATGCTGGATACGGGCGTGGACTATACACATTCGGATCTCCAGAGTCGGATGTGGACGAATCCGCAAGAGATGCCGAACAACTTCATCGACGACGACGGCAACGGTTACGTGGACGATGTCTACGGCTACGATTTCGCACTCCGCGCCGGCGATCCGATGGACGACGACGGCCACGGGACGCACACGGCCGGAAGCGTGGCAGGGGACGGCACGGGCGGTCTGGTGACCGGCGTCGCGCCGGGGGCCGGCATCATGGCGCTCAAGGTCCTGGAGCATGGGATGGGAGAAGAAGAGGACGCATGGGAGGCCATCCAGTACGCGGTCGAGAATGGGTGCGACATCATCAACATGAGCATCGGCTGGATCCAGTGCGCGCATCATCCCGCCCGGGCGCTCTGGCGGCAGGCGTGTGAGAACGCCGTTGCGGCCGGGGTAGTGGTTCTGGCCGCGGCCGGAAACGAGCGGGACGATGAAGGGACCAGTCTATATTGCGATCCTCCCGAACAGATCCGGACCCCGGCGGACGTGCCGGCGGTGATTGCCGTCGGCGCGGTATCGGCCGGCGACTGGGTAAGCGATTTCAGTTCCGAGGGCCCTGTGACGTGGGCGTCGGTCGAAGGCTACGGAGATTACCCGTACCCGCCGGGACTCATCAAGCCTGATTTCTGCGCGCCGGGGCAGAACATCAATTCGACTCTACTGGAGGGCGGCTACAGCGGCCCGACCCGGGCCGGCACGTCGATGGCCACGCCCCACGTGAGCGGCACCGTGGCGCTCATGCTCCAGGCCGATCCGTCTCTTGGGGTCGACGATATCGAGACCTTCCTTGAGGAAACCTGTCTGGATTTCTGGATTCCCGGAAAGGACAACCTGTTCGGGTACGGGCGAATCCACGCGCTCTCGGCGGTCGAGGCCGTTCTCGCGGCCAGGACCACGGCCGTGGCGGCCGGCGAACGGCCGTGGCGCGCGTCGTCCGATTTCGTCTGCCATCCGAATCCCTTCAATCCCGAGATCTTCCTTGAATTCAGCCTCGCCGCGCCGGGGACCGTGCGTCTCGCCGTCTATGACGTGGAAGGACGCATGGTCCGCTTGCTCGCCGAGGGAATGCTGCCGGCCGGGGGGCACCGGTTCCGCTGGGACGGAGTGGACGGAGGAGGTATCGGCGCCTCGAGCGGTGTGTACTTCTGCCGGTATGAATGTGATGGGATGGCCGACACTCGCAAAATCATTCTGGCGCGATAGGATCAGACCGGTCCGATGCGGCCGACGACCGCAATAGCGCTTCGGCGCGCAACGTCGAGGCGGGAGCCAGCCCACTCGCCAGGGCTCTGGTGAGCTCCTCTCGGGCCCGCGCCGGATTTCCCGTCCGGGCATAGATCTGCCCCAGAAGGAAGTGGGGCTCTCCCTGCGTGGGATCCAGCGCGATCGATTGTTCAAGCGCGAGAACGGCCTCCTTGTCCCTCTTCGTCTGCGCGTAAAGAGCGCCCAGGCCCGTGAAGGCGTTGGCATAGGCAGGATCGATCTCGATCGCCTTCCGGAAATACCGTTCCGCTTGCTCCGTTTCACCCGCCGCCGCCGACATCCGCCCGAGATTGTTATGCGTTTTGGAGAAATCGGGATTGAGTTCAAGAGAGCGCTCGAATGCAAGGCGTGCGATCTCCCGGCGCCCGGCTTCGATGTAGGCGATTCCCAGGTTGTGGTGCGCCATGTAGTCGCCCGGTGAGCGAGTGGCGGTCGTTTCCCAGAGTGCCACGCTGTTCTTCCAGATTCGGTTCTGTCCGATCGTGACCCCCGCGCAGAACACACACCATCCTGCGAGGACCATGGCAACGATCCTTCCCAGGGAACGGTTCTTCTCCCTCGAAATCTGAAAGAGAGCACCCAGCGCCAGACAGAATCCGACGGATGGAAGATACATGAACCGGTCGGCCCTGAGTGTCGAGAGAAGAACCAGATTGCCGGCCGGCAGGAGCGTCAGAGCAAACCACAGGGCGGCGAAACCGAAAGCTCTCCATCTTCGACCGATCCACACGGAGAAGAGGATCACCAGCACAAGTCCGAGGATCGTTGCCACGGCTTCTGCGGAAGCGCCCGTTACGTACGCCGTGTCATAGCGAGGTGCGAGATGGAGAGGCAGCATCAGCGAGCCCAGGTAGGACAGGACGACCTTCGGCATGGTGAGAAGAGTGACGGCTCGACTCGCTGCATTCTCCGGATGAACGACGACGCCCGCGCGGCTGACGAAGAGCTCGATCCACGCGAGTCCCAGACTCAGAAGGAGGTAGGGCAGATGTCTCGCGACGCACGCGCCCCGGCACACGGAGTCTCTCTCCCGGTTCCGGAGGAACCAGGCATAGGTGGCGAAGAGCAGAAAAGGGAAGACCGCAGCCGTCACCTTCGAGAGAAGGGCAAGAGCCAGCAGGGCGAGAGACACTGCGTAGAGGCCCGGGTGGAATCGACCGGCGAGACGCGTTCGAAACGCGGCCAGGAGGTACGCGGCCAGGAAGAAGAGGGTCACGAGGACTTCGTTTCTGCCCGACGCCCACGCAACGGCCTCGACGTGAATCGGATGGACGGCGAACACAAGCGCCGCCGCAAACGCCGGTGCGGAGGCCAAACCCACGGCCAAAGCCAGAAGATAGACGAGGGTTGCGTTCAGCGAATGGAGGAGAAGGCTGTGCGCGTGAACCGCCGCCGGATTGAGCCCGCCCACCCGGTTGTCCAGAGCGTAGCTCAGCGTCCAGATCGGCCGGTAGATCCCTCGAATGCCGGACGTTCCCTCTTCCCCCGGCGTGAAGATCCGACGCACATGATCCGCATCCAATGTCCGGATGTGGGGGTTGTTGAGGATGACCTCGGGATCGTCCCAGTTGGTGTAATCGTTGCCGATGGCGTTCACATAGACCAGCCACGCGGCCAGAAGGAGGATGGTGACGTGAAGCGCCGTGACTCTCGCGGAGGATCGCTTCGATGGCTGAGTGATCATTTGCTCGTCGCCCGGCTCGGGTAGTGAAGCTCAGTATCCGCCAGCGGGCACACGTGTGTCAATACTCCCTCGTGGGCGACGGGGCGCAGACCCAAACTCCAATCCCGGCCGACTTCGGTGTTCCAGCCTGCTTCATGCACAGACTTCCGGTCCTGGGGCCACGAATGGCCGCGGGCCGGAGCAATAGAGCAACTGGACAATAGGCCGCAATGGAGCCGGGTGTGCTTTTCTACGATGCCTCTTTCCGTAGTCTATTGCTCTATTGATCGATTGCTCCATTGCTCTGCCCGGATGAAGCATGGCTCGGGGCACCGCGAGCCATGCTTCATCCGGGCTAGTACCTGTACATCGACTTCATTTCACTCCAGGTTTGAAGCTCGTCTACGGGGCCGCCCTCGCACGGGTTGCCGATGGAGAAGCCATGGCCATAGATCACGGCGCCGTGGTGCTGGACGACGGGATCCTCCGCGAAATCGTCCGTGCAGTCGAGGGCGTAGTTGTGCGGGAAGGAGGCGTCGCTGTAGTTGCTCGGAGCGTAGTCGATGATGGTGGGTTCCATTCCGGAGAAATCAACCCGAAGGCGGCCGAAAACGACACCGCCGTCGGCTGACTGCGGTTCGAGACAGTGGGCGTTTCCCCAGGTGACGATGCGCCCGCCGCGCCATACATCTCCCAGGCTGGGAAACGCAGGGGCCGATCCGCACCATGTGATTTCCTCGAAAGACGCGCCGGAACCGGAAACAACCTCAAGAGCGAATTCGATCCCCGACAGTCCGCTCACGTTATACGCCACCAGGTAGATCGTCCCCTGATCGAAGGATGTGGCCAATTCCTCGGGCGTGAAGTCCCAGTCGATTTCCTCGCACGATTGAGGGCAGTCGCTCGGGCAGCCGAGATAACGATCCGATGCCACGCAGTGCATGGCCAGCCGGACGCCGGTGTTCTCACCGGCGGCCGCGCGGCCGTCCCAGAGCGCTCCGGAAACCGTGATCACTGCAACCGACAGTAAGATTCGAATGTTCATATCCACCCCCCTCACAAACTTCACCAGTGCATATCAACCGTACTCACGAGACGCATGAGTGTCAAGAGACGCGATGAGATGAGGGAGAGACGGTGGGACAGACTCAAACCCGTGGGCCACGGATTTCGCAGAGGGCAACCCGTAGACTTTCAGCAGGGAGCCTTCACTACAGAGCACAGGGTCCACGAAGGGAGAAGGAAACGGGCGGTCTGCCGGCCGCCCGGGTCCAATCCTCCAATCGTCCGTTTTCCTATCGAATCAGTACCATCTTTCGCGTCAGGTTCTCGGCGCCGACGTCCAGGCGATAGAAGTACACGCCGGTCGAGACTTGGGCGCCCCGGTTGTCCTTGCCGTCCCATTCAACCACCCACTCCCCCGAGATGATCGAATTCTCGATGAGGGTCACGACCTGCCGTCCGGTGACGTCGAAGACGCGAAGCGTGGCCCTTGCACCGGATCCCGGTACGGAAAGCCGGATGGTCGTTTGCGGATTGAAAGGATTGGGTACGTTTTGCCCCAGCGCGATGCGGCCCGCCCTCGAGACCTCCGTTTCGGCCGCGCCCGTCGTGGCCTCCTGGTACGTGACCAGGGAGAAGTCATCCACGCCGGCCTCTACAATCGAGCCGTCGCCCTCGTCCGCCGCGATGAATCGGAACTGCACCTGGTCGTTGAAGTCGACATAATCTTCGAGAGAAAACTCGACCCTGTCCCACTCGTGTGTACTTGCGGAAGTGGTTTGCAGGGTATCCCACGTCGCCCATCCGTCGTCGCTGACGTGGACCCTCCACACGTCGGTGCCCGCCGCGGAGCCGGTGTCGTTCGCGTACCAGTAGTGGTACCGGACCGCCGCGTTGGTGTACATGGTGAGATCAAAAACGGGCGACACGAGCGTCGTCCGGCCGCCGTCCACGTCGTAGCTCCCCTGGCCGGAGCCCGCCGCGCACTGGGTGATATAGGCGTCCACTCCCGGATCGGGCGTGTGATCGTCCTCGGGCTGGGCCTCGGTCCACTCGGGATCGCATCGCTCCCAGATCCCGGTCGTCGCGCCGTCGCCGGTCGCGCCCACGGTCCAACCCTTGTGCGTCTCGAAGTCGTCCTCGAAAAAGGCGGTGATGGTTCCGACGAAAAAGGTATACACGTCCGCAGGAGCGTTCTTCGGATTCATCGCCCGATTCCCGTCCGTGTCTTCCGCCACGATGTAGTACTCGACGAACGTCCCGCCCGGCTGTGGGGGGATGAAGGCTTCGTATTCATTCGGGGTTCCGGTTGCCGAGAGCTCCAACGTGTTCTCGCCCGCTCCGGTCGAATACCGGACCAGGAGAGAATCCGGATTCAAGGTGCCCGCGGCCACGATTTCGGTCACGACCCGGTACGGTTGGATGCTGTCCTCGGTGTTCTCCAGGGGGGTATCATGAAGGATCGAGAGCGAGAAAGGCTCGGCCGCCGTGGCTAGGAACGCGACCGCCGCCTTGACGGAGCGCTCGGCCAGAGTCGAGGAGTTGTAGCTCAGCCCCACCACGTCGCTCGTCGTATGAATGTACGGACTGTAGCTGCCGCTGTCCTCGAAGAAGAGAACGGCGTCGTAGCCGTGGGCCCAGAAGGACGCGTGATCGCTGCTGGCGCCGCCGGGAAGATAACCGTCCACGATAGGCAGATCCGACACGTAGAGGGCGGCCACATCTTCGAGCACGTCGCGCATCCACTGGGAGTTGGTGTTGCTGATGATGTCCAGATCCAGTGCGTCTCCGCCGGCCAGGTATCCGATCATGTCCACCGATATCATCCCGACGATGTCTTCGCCGCGTGCGGCCGCGTCCGCCGCGTACCCCTCACTTCCGTAGAGTCCCAGTTCCTCGCCGCCGAAGGCGATGAATACCAGCGTGTAGCTGAATTCGTAGTTGCTGAGAACCCGGGCGCATTCCAGTGCGCAGACCGTTCCGGACGCGTTGTCGTCGGCACCGGGGCAGTTGTTCTGGTCGGACGTGATGGAGTCGTAGTGGCCGCCGATAACGAATACCTTGTCGGGGTCTCCCGAGCCCGGAATGACGGCCACAACGTTGTCCTTGTAGATGGAGCTGAAATTGTGGAAATACACGCTGTCGATGCCGTACGATTCGAACTCGGCCTTGATCCATTCGGCCGCGGCCTGGCAGCTGTCGTGCGTGGCGTAGCGCGTGACGAAATCCTGCAAGCGCTGTACGCCGGCGTCTACTGCGGCGCTGGACACCTCATTGACCATTGCCTGAATGGCGGGGTCGGCCGCCTTGGCCGCCGTTCGAATCACCGGTCTCTCCACCGGCGCGGGTCGGATGGGCCGCATGAAGACCCGCGCGATCTCGAATCCCTCCGCCGCAAGGGAGTGAATCTCCCCCTCGGTTGCCTCCACGACGGCGTCGAACCCGACGTCATCGAATCCGACGGCATAGAGAATGCGGGCCCTGGTTTGGAGATCGGAGAGGCGAGCACGGTCCCTTACCCCGACGGTGTAGTACGTCTTTCCCTCGACGGACGCATCCAGGATCCGCCAGTCCACGTCCAACGCGTCCATTCGCTCGATGTCCCGAGGTCCTGCAACCACCAAGAGGTACCGTTCCATGTCCCGAACGACATTCACGTCTTCGGACAGAAGCCGGGTGGCCGTCCGAATCTCCGGACCGTTGACAACGATGAGAGCGTTTTCCACAGGCATCGCCGCGATGACCGGCGAAATCGGCATTGCGAAAAGCGCCAAAGCCAGAAGCGTACGCATGAGCGGTTCCTTCCTTGTGGGTTTGTCTGGACGTGACAAGACGCAAAATAACTTGCACTGTCTAATATAGCACATTTGGAGGTTTGCATCCAACAAAACGCCGGGCCCGAACCCGAGCTTCGTCGCGCGAAACGGGCGCCTCACAAAGTCGAATCCCGTTTTGGAGTACGCCGCCGATCTCTCAGTCGCGGTTTCTTTCCCGCCACAACAGACCCGTGGTTCCGATCCACAGGATGGCAAGAACGCCGAAGCCGACCTGCCAGAATCGTCCGGCCGGAGTTGAGAGGGCGGTCGTCGCAAGGAAGAAGTTCTTGTGCTCAAATCCCCAGTACTGGAGAAGCGGTGACCACTGCCAGGCCCACCGCATGTCCGGATAATACGGGCTTCTGAGGATGCCGTAGTGCGCCTTCATAACGGAGTAGTAGTCGTTGAAGCTCACGAGGATACCCGAGAAGGCGATCACGGCCGACAGGACGGCGACGACCAAAACGATCCAAGCCCCTGTCGGTCGATCCCGTCTCTCGTCAATCCAGTATCCGAGGGGCAGGACCAGAAGCGGAAGCACCGGCACGAAGAAGCGCGGGCCCCAGCACCATCCGCCTTCCCACGACCACCATTTGGCGTGAAACAAAGCCGGGATCAGGAGCATGGAGAAGAGAAAGACCGAGAGTGCGCGGTCCCTCTTCCAACGGAGGATGAGAACGACCAGGGACAGGAGCGCGAGCGGGAAGTACAGAAACAGCCCGCGTCCGGGAGAGATCAGGAGTCCGATGACGCCGGACAGGAAAGGATGTGTGAAGTCGATCTTGGAGGAGTAGCCGGTTTCAAAGATCGTCCCGAATCGATACGCGTTGTAGTAGAGAATGATGGGGAAGAGGGAGATCAGTCCCAGTCCGAGAGTTGCCAGGTGCCGCAGACGGTCTTGCTTCGTCCACACGAGTACCGCGGCGAAAGGAAGAGCCGCGGCCAGGAATACGGCGTTCGCCGCCTTGATCAGCAGGGCGGCGGAGAGAGCGACGCCGGCCCAGAAGAGCGAGCGCGAAGAGGCATCTTGCCGGTGCTTCAGCATCAGATACAGGAACAGCAGGAGCGCCAGGGCGGACATGGGCTCGCCGAAAAAGGTCTTCGAGTAGTGCCAGAGGGGAGAGGCGGCCCCGAGGATGAAGGCGAGAGCGAGGGACGTGCCTCGCCCGAGTCCCAGGGTGAGACTCACGGCATAGAGAAGCCAGACCACGCCGGCGGCGACGATCGCATTCGTCAGGGAAACACCCCAGATTCGAACGAACGTGTTGAACTCGCGCGGGTGAAACAGCTTGAGTGGACGCTGGAATACGGGCTCGCTTGTCGCGGGGGCGATCTCCGCGACTCCCCGCCCCAGGAGGTAAAAGGGGACGGCCGCCAGCGAAGGCCCCAATCCGTAGATGGCGTATCGCCGCCCGTCCCGCCCGATCTCGGTGTGCCAGAAGGACCAGTCCCCCTCCTGTGTCGGGAGCGCCGGATCCCCGCGTTCGACCAGGCCCTCCGTCACCAGATACATCAACGTGCCGTCGGGTGTGAAGATGTGGCCGGACGTGGTGAGGAGATAGAAGAGGGCAAACCAGAGGAACAGAATCAGGCCGATTCTCCCCGGACCCCGGGGATCGCGCGTGTCGAAGCTCTCCTTTGGCATATCTCTATCATACGCGAATGGGCGAATGGGCGAAAGGGCGAAAGGGTCCCGAGAGCCGAGAACCGAGAGCTGAAAGCCGAGAGCCGAGAACCGAGAACCGAGAGCCGAAGGCCGAGAGCCGAAAGCCGAAAGCCGAGAACCGGAGTGCGGACCCTCTTCCCTTGTTCCTCGCCCATGTCACTTGCTCTCGGGTACGTCCACTTTCGACTCTCCACTTTCGACTTTCGGCATTGCATCGGGCCTTTCCCGCTGCGCAAGGCACGAGCCGAAACCGCGTCCCGGCCCCCTCGCGGCCTCTTGACAACCTCTCGGAGCGCGCATACGTTGGAGCCGTCATGGATCCCACCATCCTCATCATCGAAGACGAGAAGAAGATCTCGGATCTCGTCGCCAAGAACCTTGCGGCGGCCGGGTTTCGTTGTCACCAGGCCTTCGACGGAAAGAAAGGCCTCGACGAATTCAAGCGGTTGAATCCCGCCCTCATTGTGCTGGACCTTATGATTCCTCTCATCGATGGTCTCGAAGTGGCCCGGCGCGTCCGTCGCGAGAGCAACGTGCCCATCCTGATGCTGACCGCGCGGTCTACCGAGGGAGACAAGGTTCTGGGCTTCGAGATCGGGGCCGACGACTACCTGACAAAGCCGTTCAGCACGAGAGAGCTGGTGGCGCGGGTTCGTGCGCTTCTTCGAAGATCGGCCGTGACTCCGGTGGACAAACCACTGGTCCGGGGGGACCTCGAGATCGACCCGTTCGCGTATGAGGTCCGGCTCGGCAAGAAGCCGATCGAGCTGACGACCCTCGAATTCAACCTGCTGTACTTTCTGGCGTCCCATCCGGGCCGCGTCTTCTCACGCGAAGCCCTCATGGAACGGGTCTGGGGAGACGATCGTATGGTGGATACTCGATCCATCGATAGCCTGATCAGCCGGCTGAGGCGGAAGATCGAAAAGGACTCGTCGAATCCCGAGTACATTCAGACCGTGTGGGGGGCCGGGTACCGATTTCCCCGGATCAGCTCATGACAAAATGGCCAGGGACCCGCAGTCTCTTCTGGACATTCGCCGGTGCCTTCCTCGCCGTCCTTGTTGTCGCCACAGTGCTGCAGCTGTTCGCCGTCGGCACCGTGATGCGGCCCATTGCAGAGAGGTGGGTCCGCACGCATGCCGAACTCCTCGCTCAGAGGGCTGCGAGTGACATCGGCAATCTGCCGCCCACGGCGGGAAACGCCGACATCGAGAACATCCTGGTCTCCTACCGGAAGGAGATGGAGAGTGTTCGGCTGGTTTTTCGGAAACCCGGCGGCGAAGTCCTGACCGGACGACGGATGCCTCCGGGCATGGTGCGGCTTCTGAGCGATCATCCCGTGGAGGAATGGGATCACCTGGATCCGGCCGACCGCGAGCCGCCTGATCCGGAATCACCCGATCGCCCGCGGGGCCCGCGCCCCAGAGGTCGGGACCGGAGGGACCGACCTCGATCCCGGGTTCTCAGCCGGCAGCCGGTGGACACGTCGTCGCGTGTTCAGGGAGAAGTGATTGCCCTCGGGTTCCACGTTCCCCGCCGCTTTCATGTTCTCCCGCACGATATTCCCCGCCCGCTCCTCCTGTATCTGCCTTTGGCCCTTCTGCTCTCGGGAGCCGCAGGGCTGATCATGGTGCGGCTGCTGTTACGACGGCTTCGGGCGCTCGAGGATCTGGCCGGGCGTGTCAGCGAGGGAGATCTGGATGCCCGGGTGCCGAATCCGGGCAGAGACGAAATCGGAAGATTGGGCGAGCGGCTCAATCGCATGACGGAGAAACTGAAGGAGGCCAGACGGCATCTCGAGGAGAGCGATAGGCAGCGGCGGCAGCTCTTCGCGGACATTTCCCACGAGCTGGCCACACCTCTCACCTCCATTCGGGGCTACACGGAAACGCTTCTGGAACCGAAGGTGCCGGTATCGGACCAGGAGCGGGTCACATTCCTGGCGAACATCCTTGAGGAATCAGAGCGGATGGACCTTCTGATTGACGACCTTCTGGATCTCACGCGGCTCGAGGCAGGGGCAACGAATCTCGAGACGACGGTGTTGGACTGGACCGAGCTCTGCCGCAACACGATGGACCGGTTCCGGCCCCGGTTCGAGCAGGCCGGTCTGAAGATCCACTGGACGGGTCCCGCTGATCCGGTCCGGGTGGTGGCCGACGGACGCCGCCTCGAACAGGTTCTGGACAATCTGCTCGTGAATGCGCTGCGGTATGTTCCTTCGGGGGGAACGGTGACACTCTCGCTGGACCCGGCCCCGGATCCACCGGACCGAGCCCGCCTCACCGTGAGCGATGACGGTCCCGGCTTCCCGGAAGAAGACCTTCCACATATCTTCGACCGCTTCTATCGGGCGTCCGCGGCCCGCGCGGCCACGGGTTCCGGACTCGGACTGGCGATCGTCAAGGAGATTGTCGACCAGCATGAGGGCGAAGTCCGCGCCGAGAACCGGAAGCCCTCGGGAGCGACCATCCTCATTGACCTGCCCGCGGAAAAGCAGGGCACCTAGGTCAGGTTCCTATTTCCGATTTCCTATTCACCATTTCCCATGCACTGCTGTTCGCCGGTTGCCTATGGCATCGCCGGAACCTACAAGTCAATCGGAAACCGCCAATCGGAAATCGAGCCCCGGAAACGGGCTTGTCGCCCTTTGTCCCACCTGTGCCATAATTGTGCAACATCTGACCCGTATCATAGGGGTGAAGATCGGAATGAATCGAACCCTTAACGTGGACGGGCATGGGCATGAGAATCGAAATCATGAGAAGAATGCGGCGGGACAAAACGCTGATCTCAACGGTGATCGTTCTTCTCTCAGCGGTTCTTCTCCAGGGATGTGGTGGGATGAAGCTGGAGAGCCGTTGGCGGGATCGGGAGATCTCGATCGATGGAATGATCGGAAGTCCCGGCGAGGTCGACCGGGAGTGGGCGGGTGCCAGAACGGCCCTGGAAGACGAGAACGTTTCGGTCGGCCTGGTCAATGACGAAGAGTATCTGTATATGAGCCTCGTTCTGGGAGACGCGTCATTCGGGCGTCAAGTGGTGGGAATGGGGTTTACCCTCTGGTTCGACCCCGATGGAGGGAACAACCGGGAGTTCGGAATTCGGTTCCCCCTCGGAGTGGGCCAGAGCGGGTTTCCCCTGGCGGGGTCCGGCATGCCTTCCTTCGCAAGACCCGATGTGGGAAGTGACCGGGAGGATGGAGACTTCGAGGCGCATCTTCAGGAGACCCTGGAGGCAATGACGCAGCTGGAGATTCTCGGACCCGGGGAAAGGGACCGCCGGAAGCTCCATGTTCACGATGCGGGCGGGATCGACGTGGAAATGGGAACATCCAATGGAGCGTTGGTCTACGAGCTGAGGGTTCCCCTTGCCGGGATGGTCGATCATCCCTACGCGATCGGCGCAAAACCGGGAAGCGTTATCGGTGTGGGATTAGAAACGCCCAAGATCGACGTGAGTGCGATGAGAGATGAAATGAAAGGTAGGGGCCGTGGGGGCGGCGGGCGGCCGGGTGGTGGTATGCGGGGCGGTGGCAGGCCGGGGGGTGGAATGCGGGAAATGCGTCCCGAAATGCCGGAACCACTGAACGTCTGGGGCAAGATTCGCCTGGCTTCGGTCGAGGAGTCACCTTCGGCGATCAACGAGACAGGTGCGTCGGTCATTTCGGCGGAGATGTAGCGGGTTTGAATCGTCATCCGGGTTTCAGACTCGGGTGCGCAGAGAAAGGGAGGGTATCATGAGACGCGTGAAGTTCCTGATCGCTGGTTTGGCTCTAGCGGGTTTGATTGCGGCAGCGGCGGGCTGCAGCGAGTCGGAGGGCGAGTCGGATCCGATGGCGCTTCTCTCATCGTCCAGCGCGGCGGTGGCCGCGGAGGCATCCGCATGGATCCCGGACATCTCTGAGATCACCACGGCGCTCGGTCTCACGGTGGCTGAAGCGGAGGCGCTCGAGACTGCCCTTGACGGTGTTCGAGAAAAGGCTGGTACGATGGGGCGGGGCATGCACGAAGGGCGCCGCGGCGGAAGGCGAGGTCACGGCTTCGGCCAGGGAGGAGTCGATTCACCGCCAGACGGCGAACCGCCTTTCTTCGGTTTCCTCGAGGCATGCTCGGAGATCCTCGAGCCGGCCAAGTTTGCCGAGCTGCTGAATCTCATGGCTGAACGGCATGAGGCGCACAGGGATGCGATGGCCGAACATCGGGGAGAACGGCCGGGCCGAGGTAGGGATCGCGGATTCCAGGGAAGGGGACAGGGGCCGCGCGGGGCCGGCAGAGTTGATGATCTCGCCGAGGCGCTGGACCTCACGGATGAGCAGAGGACGGCCGTCCAGGGTGTGTTCGAGGACATGCACGAGGCTTTGCAGGAACACCGGCAAGCGTGTCGCGACAGCGAGACGGCCCGGGGAGAGGGCCGGGAGCAGGCGCAGGCAATTCACGAGGAGTTCCGGGAGGAGCTGAAAGACATCCTCACGGCCGAGCAGCTGGAACAGATGGACGCGCTTCGCGAAGAGCATCGCACCGATCGGCAGGAAGACATGCAGGCCCGAGCCGGGGAGCACATGGATCGGGCGGTTGAATTCATGACCCGGATCCTGGATCTGGATGGTTCCCAGGCCACGGGTATTGAGGACATCATGGACACGGCGCACGAGCAGGTCCGGGCTCTCCACGAGGCCGTGCGAAATGATGAGATGGAGCGTGAGGCAGCCCATGAGCAGGGCGAGCAGATTCGGGATGAATCGGTCTCGGCGATTCGCGGCCTACTCAACGAGGACCAAGCGATCGTGTTTGAGGCTCTTTCGAACCTTCTCCCGCACCACGGCGCCGGGTTTGGACACGGCCCGGCCCGTGGGTTCCGAGGTTCCAAGCACTAGGAACCGGGACGTTCACCGGTTCCGCTGCGGCCGATACGACGCCGGCCGCACGCGGGTGGGGGTGGGGCAGCCGGCGAAAACCCTGCCCCCTTCTTCTGCAACCACGGATTGTGCCAACGGACGAGGGGCGATGGTCGCGTCGCCCCTCACGGTTTCTCTCTCGGTCTCGATGTGACTTGCGGTTCAGTCCTTCAGATCCTTCTTCCTTCGTTTGACCTCCGCCTTGGCGAGCTTCTTCTCAATCTTGGCCTGTCGCTTCGAGGCGTCCTTAGCGGCCGGAGGAGAAGAGGGAAGAACTCCTGCCGGTGCGGCGGGCCGAGTGCGGCGGCGCCTTCGGCTCACGACCCAGGACGCGAGCAGCTTGCCGAAGCCGGCGATCACCCCGGTGACGAATACGATCAGAACCCATTTGCCGATATCCCAGAACCCGTCCACTCTTCTACCTCATGGGCCAGGGTACCACAAGAATGGGGATCCCTCAGCATGTTTCCACAGGTTTCGTCTTTCTGGATGCGCCGGCGAAGACCCGCGTGGATGAACTGCGTGTCACCTGGAGGGATGGAACGACATCGGGTGGAGTTTCTTCAGAAATAACAACTTCCAAGCGATCGGGCGCGCAAAAACCCGAAACCTGTTGATTCTTAAGGTCCAATGTGCTACCCTTGAAGCAGTGATCGATTGGGTTTTGCTCTTTAAGAACCTTCGAGACCGTTTCCGTAATTATCTGGTCGCTGCCAGAGAGGGAGGGATCCATGCGCTGTGCTACGATTCTGTCCATCGTACTCGTCGGTCTGCTGTGTCTTGGGGTGGTGCCCGCCGCCGCCTCGGAGATGACTCACACAGTGATCTTCGACCCCGATCGGATGTCGATCGAAAGCCGAGAAGGGTTTGATGTGGTCCGGGTCGGGGAATGCCGGTTTGAACTGGTAGCCGGCAAGCCCATGATTCCGGTGCGAACGATCCACTTTTCCATCCCCGCCGGGATGGTCGCGACGGCCCTGGAGATTCGCTCCCTCGAGCAAATCGAGCTGGACGCCGACCTCTACCTCCACCCGTCTCAACCCCCCGTTCGTCTGAGCGACAAGACCACTCGCCAATTCATCGGCCCGGACCCGGTCGTCTATGAATCCGCGGAGCCGTATCCGGGAAGTGTGGCGAAGCTGATGACCAATGGGCACATGGGCGGTTACGCGGTGGTGGGCGTTCAGGTTTATCCCGTGGAGTACCGGCCCGCCCAGCGAAAGGTCTATCTGAACCGGCGGATCGAGCTGGCTCTGATTCTGGGGCCGGCCGAGGAGCCGGCGGGAATCATCACCGGTCGTACGGAGGCGGGCGAAAGGGCCGTCATGGACCGGGTGCGCGCGCTGGTGGTCAATCCCGAACAGGTAGCCGAGCACATCGGTCCGAGGCCCAAGGGCGACCGGCAGAGCATCGTCGAGTACGCCATCATCACCGGCTCGAGCTACGTCGACGAGTTTCAGCCTCTAGCCGACTGGAAGACCAAGAAGGGCGTTCCTACGGAGATTTTCACCACGGATTGGATCTACGCCAACTACACGGGTACGGATAACCAGGAAGAAATCCGGAACTTCATCAAGGACTACGAAGCCACCGAGGGGCTGGTCTACGTTCTCCTGGGTGGGGACGACGACGTCGTTCCGGCGAGAATCGCCTGGGACGATCTCGGCTACGACGGCATCCGGGCCGATCTCTACTACTCCGACACCGATGGGAGCTGGAACTGGGACGGCGATGGGTACTGGGGCGAACATCCGGCCGATGACGTCGATATGTACGGCGATGTCTACGTAGGCCGGGCGCCGGTCAACACCTCTTCCGAGGCGACGAACTTCGTGGACCAGATTCTGATGTACGAAGCCTCGAGCGCCGGCGCGACCCTGCCGACGGATTTTCAGGAAGACATGCTGTTCATGGCCGAGATCCTCTGGGACGATCCCGATCCCTATACGAACGGCGGCATCGCCAAGGATATGATTGACACCGGCTACGTACCTTCGCGTTTTGACCCGATCACCAAGCTCTACGAAGCCGACGGCAACCTGAACTACACCTCGGCGATGAATGCCATGAACGACGGGCCCGGAATCACGAACCACTGCGGGCACTGCAACTACAACGTGATGAGCATCGGGCCGAGCGCGCTCTACAACAGCGACATGGACGCCCTCACCAACGGTTCGCGCCAGGGCATTTACTACACGATCGGGTGCTGGGCGGCCGCCTTCGACTACGACAATATCGCCGAGCACTACGTCAACAACACGGGCGGTGGCGGAGTCGCCTTCGTCGGCAACAGTCGCTACGGCTGGGGGTGCCCGGGATATCCGGGTGAGTGCGTATCGGATCTCTACGATCAGGAGTTCTTCCGGGCCCTGTTCACGGACGATCTCTACAACCTCGGCATCACGCACGCCGATGCGAGGGATTACTACGTGCCGGATTCCCAGTCCGATGCCTACATGCGGTACGGACTCTACGAGCTGAACGTGCTCGGGTGTCCCGAGATGCCCATCTGGACTCGGACGCCGCAAACGCTGGCCGTGAGTCATCCGTCGACCCTGCCGATGGGATCGTCCTACTTCACCGTCCAGGTGAACACGGCGAAGGCCGCCATCGTGGGCGCGACCGTGTGTCTCATGAAGGACGATGAGGTCTACGAAGTCGATGTTACGGACGGAAGCGGGCAGGTCACATTCGAACCGACACCCGCCACCGGCGGCACCATGACGGTGACGGTTACCATGCATGACTACCTGCCGTACGAGGGCGAGGCGACGGTCGAGGTTGGAACGCCTCCCTCGGCACCGACCGGCCTTGCGGCGGTCGGCGGCGACGGTCAGGTGACGCTCTCGTGGAATACAAACCCGGAGCCCGACATCGACTACTACATCATCTACCGTGCGACCACACCGGCCCCGGCCGGATCACTCACCACGGTGATGTCCCCCGGGTATCTCGACACCGACGTGGTGAACGATACGACCTACCACTACCGTTTGAGGGCGGTTGATACCGAGGGGGATAAGAGCGGCTACTCCAACGAAGCGAACGCAACTCCGCAGAAACCGCCCGTGATCTTCATCACACACACACCGCTTACGGACACGGATGATTCCAACAACCCGTATCCGGTTGTGGCCACGATCACGGCGACCGAAACGTCCCTGGACCCGGACTCCCTCCTCGTGATGTACGAAACGCAGACGCGAGTCTGGGAATCCGTCGTCATGACCGGCACGGGCACCCCCGACGAGTACCGGGGCGATATCCCGGCTCAGCCGTGCGGGACGCTGGTCGACTACTACATCCTGGCGGTGGACATGAACAGCAACCGCGAGACCCATCCGGACCTGGCGCCGGCAAGCACGCATTCCTTTGCCGTCAACTTCACGGTGGTCTTCGAAGATGATTTCGAGACCGATAAGGGGTGGACGGTGGGAGATGCGGGCGACGACGCGACGACCGGAATCTGGGACCGCTGCGACCCTGAGTGGACCGAGGCCCAACCCGAGGACGATCACACGCCCGATTCCGGTGTGCGGGCCTACATCACGGATTGCGACGCGGGAACGAGCCAGGGGTCCTACGACGTGGACGGCGGCAAGACCACTGTGTTGTCGCCGGTGTTCGATCTCTTGGACTATGCCAGTGCGTCGGTCCGGTACTACCGGTGGTACTCCAATGACACGGGCTCGGAGCCCGGCACCGACTACTGGGTGGTTCAGGTCTCGGATGACGGTTGGACCACGTGGGCCACGCTGGAGAACACCAACGTGACGAACCGCAGTTGGCTCATGATGCAGTTTGACGTCGGCGGCTACGTGGATCTGACGGGCACCGTTCAGTTCCGCTTCATCGCCAGCGATGAAGATCCGGGATCGCTTGTGGAAGCGGGCGTGGACGACTTCCTGTTGATGGGGTGTCCAGATCTCACCGATGTGGAACCCCCGACGGTGACCGTCGTGGATCCCAACGGCGGGGAGGCGCTGACGGGCGGCCAACCGTACGATATCGAGTGGACGTCATCGGACAACGTCGGTGTCGTCTCGACGACCATCCTTCTCTCGACCGACGGCGGCGGGTCGTATCCGACGATGGTTGCCTCGGGATCCCTGACGTCCCCCTACAGCTGGGACGTTCCGAACGAGGACCAGGCGAGCTGCCGGATCAAGGTAACGTGCGTGGATGCGGCGACGAACGAGGGAAGCGATGAGTCGGATGCGAATTTCGCCATCGTCTGGCAGGATTACGAGGCCCCCACCGTGACCGTCGTGGATCCCAACGGCGGCGAGGCGATTCAGGGTGGAGATCCGTACGACATCGAATGGACATCCTCGGACAACGTCGGTGTCGTCACGACCACGATTCTTCTCTCCACAAACGGTGGATCCACGTATCCGACGACCATCGCGAGCGGCTCGCTTGCATCACCATATACCTGGGACGTGCCGGATGTGGATGAGCCGTCCTGCCGAATCCGCGTGGTGTGCGAGGACGCCGCAGCGAATCCGGGCAGCGACGATTCGGACGCGGATTTCTCCATCCTTCCCATCGATCACGAGCCTCCGACGGTGACCGTCCTCGATCCCAACGGGGGCGAGGAGATCTTCGGCGCTGGTCCCTATACGATTCGCTGGACGTCGGATGACAACGTCGGCGTCACGCTGACGGCCGTTTTGCTCTCGGTGGACGGCGGTCTCACGTTCCCCGACACGCTTACCGCCGGGGGGCTGGACTCCGCTTGGGTGTGGGACGTACCGGATGTGGACGAGACGAGCTGCAGGGTCAAAGTCCTCTGCTGGGACGCGGAATCGAACGAGGGGAGCGATGCATCGGACGGCGGTTTCACGGTGATCAGTACGGTGACGGCGGTGGCCATGCTGGAAGCGGCTCCGGCGGAACTGGTGCTTCGCCAGAACCGGCCGAATCCGTTCAACCCGGTGACGGAGATCGAGTTCGGTCTTCCCGAGACCGGGTCGGCACTTCTCGAGGTCTACAACGTGAACGGTCGATTGAT
Source organism: uncultured bacterium (assembly GCA_964610505.1). Classification (GTDB taxonomy): domain Bacteria; phylum Arandabacterota; class Arandabacteria; order JAGLYR01; family JAGLYR01; genus CAZSXU01. Next base: position 39,604 of record CAZSXU010000024.1, read on the forward strand.
TACGACACTGGCGGATGGTGTGTTCAACGCCGGCTACCACCGAGTGGTCTGGAGAGGCACGGATGCATTCGGCGCCGAGGTCTCGAGCGGGATGTATTTCTACCGGCTCGTGACGGAAGAGAAGGTGTTGACGAAGAAGATGTTGATGCTCAAGTAGGCTGCGGAAGGGCGAGAAGTCTAAACCCTCGGCCACAGATTACACAGATAGGTTCGGGGCGATGCGATACGCATCGCCCCGAAAGTCTTTCCCCTTGTATTCTTGTGGTCCCCGTGGTGGAGGCTCTTGGTTTTTCAAATCTGCGAAGATCTGTGAAATCTGTGGCTAGCCCGGGTTATTCACCGACAATCCCAGGACACCCACGGCGGAGTTGCCCTCGAATACAATGGGAATCAGGAATAGGCCTTTTTGCGGCACGAGGATCGTCCGACAGACGAGAGTGCTCACGGGATGGGAAACAGCGAGGTTCTTGAGAAGGCCGATGCCGTCATCTGCATTTCCCTCTTGGGCGGCCAACGCACTCTGAACCGGGGCCGGGTCGGGCGTGTCGCCACCCGATCGCAGGACCTCAACCGAGGCCCGGTACCGGGTCAGGAACTCCTCATACGGCTCCCTCCCACCGGAGAGGGAGATCGCCAACTCCCGAACGAAAGCCTTGCGGGTGGGGCTCCGGGTCAGCGAGCCTCGAACGGATTCGGAAACCTCACGATCGGCCAGAAGATAGTCGATGCATATACCCACGGCTTCGTCGTCGCGCCCCGTAACAAGAGCCTTGTAGAACTTCTCTCTCCTCTCCAGATGCTTGAAGTGGAAATCGATGGCCTGCTTCTGAAAGAGAGGCTCGAGCGGATTCTTCAGCCGAAGGGCGAGGATGAACGTTCGTGCAGCGGAGTTCAGGGTGGAGGACAGGGTGGTTTCGGTCGCGTCCCCTGAGGAATCCGGCACGGTCGTCGATTTCAGCGTCCGAAGACCGGACGCGACCAGGTCTCCGACGCGCTGGTTCCGCGTACCCAGGTACTCCAGGGCGTCCGCAGCCGAAGCGTAGGAACCCTTCGATATCGCGCGCTCGGCCAATTCTTCCACGAGGTCCCGGGGAGGATCAAAAGGTGCGGACAGAATCCGGTCGCCGTACCGGTCGCGAATGTCCCGAGCCGTTTCCTCGTACGCCGTTCGCTCGGCTTCGTCCACGGCTTCGGGATCCAGGAGCGTCCGCGGCAGCTCGCGGTCGATCAGACTCTGGACTCCCCGGTCCATGGCCAGGCGCAGCTTGGATTTCGGATGGATCAAGTCTCTGACCGCCAGAAAATCGGCGGCGAAGACCGCCCCGGCGAGGATTTGAATCGCCATTTCCCCTGCTGCTTCGGCGCCTGTGGTTCGCATGCTCACGTCCGGTTCTCCGTCGATCTCGAAGGCTCCCGCATTCTCCTTGGAGAATGCGACGGAGCCGTTTGCGATCCACCTCAAGTGTCGACGACACGGGGTATGAAACATCCGTTCTGGCCCGTCGGCAGTTTGGAGATGACTTCCAGAAGATCTTGTCGAGAGATCTTCTCGGGGTCATGCTCGACCTCGATTCGGTTGTCGAGGTGCTGGGAGAAGCGCGTCACACCGTCCAGAGATTCCACCGTGTCCTTGATCTCCTGAACGCAAACTCCGCACTGAAAACCGCAGCCCGGAGGTATTTCACCGCAATCGAGATCTACGATCGTCCTCATCACGCGCCGCCTTCCCCGGCCGGGTTCCCGACCGCCACCGCACCATGGTAGCGCAAACGCGAAGGAAAGCAAGGTGGAATCGGCAAGGCCCGATGAGCTCCCGAGGCGCGGATTGCACAGATCCTGAATCCAGATTCTTTTCCTCTGTATCCCCCGGAGCGAAATCTTTTTTTGGCTTGTTTTCCTCACGGGCTCCGCTACCTTCGTGGTTCAGACGCGGTTCCAGCCGAGTGCCGGATGCAGGAACAGGCCCTCGACTCTTGGAGAGTCTCGATGCATTGGAAAACGAACTGGTGGAAGAGTTTTTTCTCAGACGCCTGGCTGGAGGTCCAGCGGGAAACCTGGACGCCCGAGGAGACGAAGCGGGAGGCGGATTTCATTCAGCACGTTCTGGGTTTCTCGGCCCCCGCTGAGATTCTGGACGTTCCCTGCGGCGAGGGACGGCACGCCGCCGAGATGGCCTCGCGCGGGTACCGAGTGACGGGAGCCGACATCACGCTTCCGCTCCTGGAGGATGCGCGGCGGCGGGGGGCGGAACGGGGTGTACCTCTGAACCTCGAGCTGGCGGACATGCGGGACCTTCCCTGGGAGAATCGTTTTGACGGCGCGTTCTCCTTTTGGGGCAGCCTGGGCTACTTCGACGAAGAGGGAAACACGGCCTTCCTCCACAGCCTCGCGCGAGCCCTCAAGCCCGGAGGGCGATGGGTGCTGGACACCCACATCGCGGAAACCATTCTGCCGCGGTTCGAGGATCGGGCGTGGCGATACGCGGGAAAGACCCTGGTCCTTGAGGAGCGATCGTACGACCATCAGACCAGCCGCATCGAGGTCGAGTGGACTTTCGTGAAGGAAGGACGGACGGAGACAGCCTCGAGTTCCATGCGGATCTACACGTATCAGGAACTCTGTCTGCTCCTGGAAGAGGTAGGACTGGAGAGCTTGGACGCCTACGGATCTCTGGATCGAGAGTCCTTTGCCGTCGGGGCCGAGAGGTTGCTGCTCCTGGCTACCCGGCGATGAGATCGAACTCGGAATCGGCCGAACGGTTCCGCCCCGCCTCTTCGGCGATCCTGTGCCGAAAGTTCCTCACGTCACTCCTCGACGGACACCCACCGATCTCTAGAATGTGAATCGGTTTTGAACGGGCAGCGCAGAATGGGCATCCCCGTTTCGTCGGACGCCGGTACAATCCGGTCCCACTCTGCCCGTTCCCGGCTTAAGATTGAAGTGGAAAAGCCGATACAACATAGGGAAGACAGTCTCGATCTCATCAACGGTTTCCACCTCCCGACTCAGCCGGAATGTCCCGTGGTGACTCCGGTGGGGAGCATCCCGGCAATGGGAAGTTTCCGGCGGGCGTGAGGCGGATCGAGCTCCGAGGATCGCGTATGGGAAGCGGAGGAGTACCCCAGGATGGCGACGGTGTCATTCGCGCTCTCTTGATTGAGAGTGACCGGTCACATGCCGAGATTCTCCGCCTGCGGATGAGTGAGCTCCCGGCGGGTCCCGCCCGGTCTCCGCTTCACATTGAGTGGGAGGGGAGTCTGTCCAAGGGACTCCGGCGGATTGCCGAGGGCGGTGTAGACGTGCTCCTGCTTGATTTGATGCTCGAAGATTCGCAGGGGCTGGCGACGTTTACCGCCGTGCGTAGTGAGGCCCCTGGCCTGCCGGTGGTGATCCTCTCGACGGTGGAGGCCGAGTCCATGGCCGTCCTGGCCGTGCAGCGAGGGGCACAGGACTATCTTGTCAAGGACGGTCTGGACTCTAACGTAGTGGCGCGGGCGCTCCGCTATGCTGTGGAACGCCGGACGCTCCAGACGGAATCGGAGCAGCAGCGACGCCGGATGGGACGGATGCTTCGCGAGAGCGAGGACCGCGGCCGGGGTCTCTTCGAGGGGGTCCCGATTGGACTCTACCGGAGCACGCCCGAGGGATTGATCCTCGACGCGAATCCCGCCCTTGCGGACATGCTGGGGTATCCCTACCGGGAGGCGCTGCTATCCGTGGATTCGGCCGATCTATACGTGAACGTCGAGGATCGCCGCAGGTGGCGGGAACAGATCGAGAGAGATGGAGTTCTGCGCCATTTCGCGATGAGGCTTCGCCGGAAAGACGGGGAGATCATCTGGGTCGAAGACACCGCTCGTACGGTGCGAGGCCGCGACGGGGGCGTCCTCTACTACGAGGGGGGCCTGGAAGACGTCTCCGATCGAGTTCACGCCGAGGAAGCCCTCAAGGCCAGCAGGGCCAGCTTCCACAGCATCGTCGAGGCGTCGACCGACGGCGTGGTGGTCATCGGCCGAAACGGCCTCGTTCGCTTTGCCAATACGGCGGCCGGAGATCTCCTCGGGCGGCCGGTCGAAGATCTCGTGGGCAAAGTGTTTGAATTCGCCATGGCCATCGGGGAGGGGGCGGAGATCGATCTGCCCTCCGAATCAGACGAGGCCCGGGTGGCCGATGTGCGGGTGACCGAGACCGAGTGGGAGGGCGAGCCCGCTTACCTCGCTTCTCTTCGCGATATCACCGGTCGCAAGGCGGCCGAGGAAGCCCTGGCGAGAAGCGAAGAGCGCTTCCGCACGCTGGTCGAGACCATCCCCTACGGGGTGGAGGAGATTGATGCCTCGGGAATGCGTCTCTTCGCCAACCGAACGCTCCACCGGATGTACGAGTCTGAGGAGGGCGATCTCGTCGGCAAATCCATTCTGGATTTGGCGCCGACCGATTCGGACCGAGAACGGCTCCGGAAGCATCTGGAGCGATTGGTGAGAGAGCAACCCCCTCCCACCACCTATGTGGGCAAGAAGGTGACTCGAACCGGGCGCGTGATCGACGTCGAGATGGCTTGGGAATACCGACGCGACCCCGACGGCCGGGTGATGGGATTCACCACGGTGATTGCGGATGTCACGGGTCGCAAGGAAAAGAGACCGGTGCTCACCTCGCCCACAGCGGATGCTCACCTCGTCCGGTAGGCTCCGGGCACCCCTCGCGTGAAGAGGTCCTTGAGAACCACGCGGTACGCCGGCTTGTAGGCGCCCCGGTAGTCATCCGAATGGTGAAGCGGCGGGTAGTCTCGGTCCCTGGCGAAAGCGTCGACGGCCTCGAAGTCTTCCATCGGAATGTCGATCTCCTCACGCTTGACCAGCTCGCGAAACGCGTTCCACCGCCCGAGAAAGAGCGCTGTATCCGCCTGCACGGTCGCAGCCGTCTCCATCATCACGGTGAGGAGTGCGTCCCGTGAGAGGTTCTGGGCCACGAACGGTCTCAGATTGACGCGCACCATGCGGCCGCGAGGATCCAGAGGTTCGATGAGGGGCTCGTGCGCCTTTGGAGGGCCCAGGGTGAAGATCTCCCTCTCGAGAGCCGTTCGCGCGGACGCCTCGCCCTTGATTAGGTGGCCGATGCCGAATACCGACTGGGAGATGAGTTTATAATAATCCTCGGCGCGGGATTTCGGAAAACGCTGTTCATGTTGCAGAAGGAGCCTCTGAAACGCTTCCCGCTCAACCGAATCCAAAGCATCTTCCCCCTGTTCCGCACACGCGCAGAACAGCAGCGCCCCCAAGCAGATGAGAATCCCAGCCCGCATACCGAATCCTCCCCCGGACGGTCCATGATCACGCGGTCTCAGTTTGGAGCGAGCGAGGGATCGATGCAAGGATTTTCGACGAGAGGACGCGCTCGGAATCAAAGGGAACGGAGAAGATCTCGCGCGGGAGGGAACGGAGCGAGGGGCGATCGGGACGGGACCGTTCGCGCGATCTCGATGGATCTGTGACGCCCGGATTCGCCGGATGGGGCTTGCTGCCCTCCGGTTATCGGGTGAGACCGCGTGGCACTACTCCCGCCCTCTGCGGTCGAGGAACGTCTTCACTCTGCCCCACGTCTCCTCGATCGTGGCCGAGGGGTAGCAGGGTGAATCCCAGGTGATATCGTGGGACGCTGCGTTCGTACAGGCGACGAATTCCGAACGGCACATCTTCGAGGCGTCGCCGGGAGCCGAATCCTTCCGCTCGCGGTCCAATGCGACCGTTGATACGGCATCGTGCCGGAAGGTGACTCCATAGAAGTCGAAGTGGATCGTGAGACCGCCGATCATCCGTAACGGGTGAACCTCGATCGGTATCTCCACGGTGTCCTTGCGAGCCACGCCGGTTCCTATGCGAACGAAGACCACGCCTTCCGCCCCGTTGTAGAGTGCGGATTCGCCGTCGCCCGGTCGATTGCCCGCAGGGCCGAACGGCTCGCCGTTATTGTCGTAGAAATCTTCGCGTGTGACGACCCAATTCCCGACGTCGATGGAAGAGAAATCCCCGTCCTTGTAGGCCAACAGGAAAACCAGGTCGTCCAGCGGATGCTGGCCGTTGTTGTAGATGGCAATCGGAAAATCATATCGATCGATGATCACATCGGATTCGCAGAACCACTCGTCTTCACAGTCGTACCAGTAGTCGGGGCCTTCGTCGAAGACCCCGTCCGTAGCGGCCTTCAACTTCACGGGGATGGCACCCGACCAGTCCATCGCGCGGACTTCCTCCAAGGTTAGAACCTGAGCGTCGGCCGTTGCGGCGAGCAGGGCAAGGAGTGCCACGGTCGATGTGACGTTTCTCGCTATGGATTTCATGTGAGCAACCTCCGGGAATGGCCGCCGAGCCCTCGGTACTCGCTGGCGGGGTCCTATTCGGCCGGTCTACGGCGATGTCGGTTCCATGATCAGCTTCTGCCAATCTAAGGCGATGTCGGTTTCCGGATCAGTTTCGGCCAATCTAAGGCGATGTCGGTTTCCGGATCAGTTTCGGCCCGTCTAGGACCATGTCGGTCTCTGAATCAGCCTCAACCAGTCTATGGTGAAAAGAGGCCCCTGGCCTCTCCGCGAACTTCCGTCGGTGTTGCCGTCGCGCTCGGAACCGGCCTGCACGTCACATCGCTCGTGGACGGGCAGGAACAGAACACCCTGGACCGCCGGAGGCCGTAGACGTCGAAGTGCATCACGAAATCGACGCCCTTCGGCAGGACCTCCACCGGAATCTCGGCGGTGCTCTGTGGAAGAACGGCCCGCGGGATCCGCAGAAACACAATGCCGTCCGCCGTGTTGTAGAGAGCCGACTCTCCGGCGCCGGGGCGATTCCCGGTCGGGCCGAAGGGAGTGCCCTTGAAGGGTTTGAAATCGTCCGGGCCCAAGGCATACCCGTCGACGGTCATGGCGGAGAAGGTTCCTCCCTTGTGCGCGATCAGAAAAAGAACACTGTCCACCAAGTAGATGTTGGTGTTCCGGATCGAAATCGTGAAGCCGCGGCTGTGCTCGACGACGTCCGACTCGTTCAACCATGGGTCGTCGTCGCCATAGACATAGTCCCGACCACCGTCGAACACTCGGTCCGACGCCGCCAGGAGAGTCATGGGAAGCGCCACCGGCCAGCTCAGCGCCCGGACATCGTCTTCGGACAGGATCTCGCCGTGGGCATCAGACTGCGCCGGCATGACGAGGAAAACCGTCACGAGCAACAGAAAGGTCTCGGCGTGCTTCAAGGAATCACCTCTTCGAATCACGACCGGCGTGATCATTCGGACTTCCGAGGTCGGGTTCCAAGGAGCGTCCTTCTTCTCATCCATCGACCTGCGGGAAAGACTGCTTTAGGATTGGCTTTCCCGGATATGGAGGTCCTGCCGGCGGATGGATCCCGGGGAGGGGCGTGGGTGGTGAAGCGCGCGCAACTTTGGGCGGGTTTGGGCCGGATTGGCATCCGATCGGGGGAGCAGACGGGAAGGAATCTCGGTCTCGGGAGAATTGAGGCGGCGAGCCGGCGGTGTTAGCATTCGTCGCGCCGGGGGGCTGCGGGAGAACGGTCGATGCCGGGGTCAACGCATGGAGTGCGGGGCGAATGCGAACAATCGCCACGACATCATTTCGCCGTCTTCGGCACCATACACAAGAACCGCAGCGGGCCGTCGCCCACGTTCCTGAACTGGTGTTCCTCGCCCGCCGGCATGAGAACCGCCGATCCCGAACGGAGGTTCTTCTCCCCACCCGTCCCGTAGACCGTGCCCCGGCCTTCCAGGACAAACACCTCGTGCTCGTAGTCGTGAGAGTGCCGGGGGCTGCACCCTCCCCTCTCGACCTCGAACAGTCGCATGTAGAAATTCGGGGGATCGTCCTCCTCGCCGACGAGCCACTGGATCGTGACATTCTCGGCTCCCGGGATATCCATCTTCTCTTTGACGATCTCGGATTCGTGAACCACCTTCATGCCGTCCTCCTTCTGTGATTGCCGTTATGATAGGAGTCATCGGTCGAGGTGTCAACCGGGCCCGCGCCCGACCCGGCGATGGTGTGTTCCGGCTCTCGGTCGCGTGGGCCTTGCGCTTCGGGAAAGGTTCGGCGTCGTCCGGGCCAAGGCGGAAGGGGGGATTGCATTTGTGGAGGAGGGTGGCGACCCCCTGCGTTGAAACACACTCGCCGTGGCCCTTCCTCCGGCGAACCCTCCCCGTCGCCGGCCCGCGGTATGGGGGGGCGGCTTTCGCATTTCGGTCGCGTGGGCCTTATGCCGCGGAGAAGGCTCGGCGTCACTCCTCCACCGCGTGAATGGGGGATTCGGATCGGCGGAGAGGGTGGCCACCCGCGGCGTTGAAAGACCCCACGCGCTGTCGTCGTTCCGCGAACCTTCCCCGCGCCCGGCCGCCGTACGGGGTCTCGCCTCTCAACTTTCAACTCTCGACTCTCTGCCTTACGGTCCCATCTTCGTCACCTTGCAGGGAAGGTCGCTCTGTGGAATCTGTGCAATCTGTGGTTTCGGGGTTCGAGTTTCTGTATCTGCGCAATCTGCGTAATCTGCGGACAAAGGTTGTGGGTTTCGAATCCGTGAAATCTGTGGCTGGGATTACGGTTGACTCGCCGTCCTGCTCTCGATCAGAGATACACGTGCACCGCCAAGAGAGCGAGGGCGCCCAGCTCCACCATGATCGCGGCCGGGATGAGGAGCCGGTAGACGGACGGGTAGTGGGCGGCGAAGTAGTTCTTGGTCAGGAGCAGGCAGAGATGCACGGGGGAGAGGAGGACGCCCACGAATCCGCTCACATAGGCCAACATCACGAGTGAGAGGTTCGGATTCGAACCGCCCATGAGAGGAACCAGCATCGGGAAGGCCACTCCCACGTAAGCCTGATTGACACCGGTCAGAATCCCGACGGCAAAGGGGGCCAGCACCAGGAGCAGTGCGGGAGGGACGCCGAGGTTCTCGAAAGCACCGGGAATTCCCTCCACGGCCGCGGACGCTTCGAGAACCTCCTTGAAGATCATGACCGAAATCAGAACCAGCGCGGTCCGCCACGAGAGGCTTCTCCAGAGGAGCGTTCGGAACCGGACCCATTTCATCCGGCATATCAGCACGACGGCCAGAACGGTTGCCGCGAGGGCCGCAACCATGGGGATGTGAAGCGCGAGAACAAGGACGAGCACCAGCCCGATCGGCCACGTGCTGACCGCCAGGAATCGGAGCCCGGTGATCACGTCTCTCTCCACACGGGTTCCGGGCGGTTGCTTCGGCAGGCGGAGAATCCCGAACAGCACACCCGCCGCGATGGCGACAAGCGTGAGCGGATACTGCGCCGCCATCATACTCGTGATGGGTATTTCCAGAATCGTGGCCCCGATGATGAGCCCGGGATACAACGGCCAGAAATACTCCCAAAGGTGCCGGAACCAGTAGTTGATGAAGGTCTTCATCTCCGCTGTCAGATTCAGGGCCCGGCCGCCCTCCTCCACCATCGGCGCCGAAAGCATGGCCCCTCCGGGCATGGGCAGGAGGCCGATGAACGCGGGCGGAAGGACGAGGCTGATTCGCCGGTGGGGGATCAAATGCTCCAGGGACGTCGCTATGTTTCGAAGGTTTCCCGTCTCTCCCAGAACGCTGCCCAGCAGGAGAATCAGCTCGATGATGGCGACCAGCTCGATGGTGGGAACCTGGAAAGTCCCGAGACCGAAGGAGCGCAGAACGTCGGGAAACGGCATTCCGAAGAGCACGCCCAGCAGGAGCGACGCGATGAGAATGCAGACACCGAGGTTCGCCCGTTTCATCACGAGGAGGACGAACACGGCGATGACGATGAACAGCTTCAGCAGGATGATCATTCCCGAGTCCCCTCCGGCTCGCGCATCAGGCCTTCCAGCAGAGCGGACAACGCACTGGCAAGGGTCTTTCGCTGGTATGGTGTCAGCTCGGCGGCCGCGCGGGTCAGATCTCCCTCCGACCCCGATCGGATTTTCCGAACCAGAACCCGCCCTCGCTCGGTGAGCCGGATCGGACACACCCGCCGGTCGTTGGGATAACGAGACCGGACCAGGAGGCCGGCCTTTTCGAGATGATCCAGGGATGACGACACCGTGCTCTTCGGCATTCGGAGATCCATGCAAAGTTCCGAGAGCCGGGTCTCACCCCCGGACGCAATCGACGACAGCACCCTCGCCTGCGAGAGACTCAGACCCGCCCTGGCGAGAGTCGTCTTTTCACAGGTCCGCATTCGAGTGAAGATCTCACCCAGCACTTGTGTGAGTCTGAGAACCGATGGGGGCGGCTGCATGGGAATCCCCGTGAAAGTTCATGAACGGAACAGTTCGTTAACTGAACCATTCTGGCCCCAAGCGTCTAGGATGTCAAGCGTTAGTCTCGCACGGCAATGGCGAATGTTCATTCTCACATCGATATTTTCCGTTGACAAACCGTTTCAAAGACGGCTAGAATTGGCGGCTAAGGTTGTGCGCCATGTCCACTGTGGCCCACGGTTCCTAAAGACACAACGCCAAAGGATTGGATGCATGAGTTTTCGTTACGAGGTACGCTTGAGCGGCGCCGGAGGTCAGGGACTCTTGTTGATCGGAAAAGTCCTGGCCGAAGCCGCGGCCGTTTACGATGGGAAAAACGCGACGCAGTCACAGTCGTACGGCCCCGAAGCCCGTGGGGGCGCCAGCAAGAGCGAAGTCATCATCAGCGACGAAGAGATCGACTACCCCAAGGCGACGGAGATCGATTTCCTTCTGGCCCTGACTCAGGAATCCTGCGACAAGTACTCGGGTGACCTCAAGCCCGGCGGTATCTTGTTGGTGGACACAACGTTCGTCAGCCGGGTTCCGGAAGGCCAGTTCAAGATCTACCAAGCCCCCATCACTCAGAAAGCCAAGGACGTTCTCGGGAGCGCGACGGTGGCCAATGTGGTCGCTCTCGGAATGATTTCGGCATTGACCTCGGTCGTCACTTCGGAATCCATCGAATCCGCCATCCTGGCAAGGGTTCCAAAGGGGACCGAGGATCTGAACACGAAGGCGTTTCAGCTGGGAAGGACGCTCGTCGAGGAAGCCAGCGCGGGTCAAGCGTCATGAGGGTTTGCAGGCGGTAGCTTGGGCCGGCGCACGTGTCGAAGATGGAGGCTCAAGAATGAAGTTCTGGAGAACCCCCCTAGATCAAGATCGCCTCAAGGTTCCCCACGGGGAAGTCCACATCATCAAGGACCGCTGCAAAGGATGTGGGTTCTGTGTAGAGTATTGCCCCCGGGGGGCTCTTGAAATGTCGGACGAGTTCAACGTCAAAGGCTACCACCCCCCCCGAGTCACCGAAGAATCTCTCTGCGTGAATTGCAACCTCTGCGAAATGCTCTGTCCCGAATTCGCGATTTTCTGTGTGCTCAAGGATGAACCGGAATCCGGGGAGGTGAAGCAAGTTGAAGGCTGATCCGAAGGGCGTCCTCACGGGCGCACACTACATCGACGGCAACTATGCGATTGCAGAAGGAGCGCTCGCGGCCGGGTGCCGTTTCTTTGGCGGATATCCCATTACCCCTTCCACCGAGATTGCGGAGCGGTTCGTTCAGCGAGCTCCTTTGGTGGGTGGCGTCTTCATACAGATGGAAGATGAGATGGCGTCCATGAATGCGGTTCTGGGCGCGTCGTGGGGCGGTGTGAAGTCCATGACCTGCACCTCGGGACCGGGGTTCTCCCTCATGATGGAGAATTTCGGATTGGGTCTGATGCTGGAGACTCCCTGCGTTCTGGTGAACGTTCAGCGGGGCGGACCATCGACCGGTCTTCCCACCCTCCCCGGCCAGGGCGACATGATGCAGGCGCGGTGGGGGTCCCACGGAGACTATGAGGTCATCGCCCTGGCGCCCGATTCGCCGCAGGAAGGGTTCGAACTGGCCATCGACGCCTTCAATCTCTCCGAGACGTACCGGATGCCCGTTCTGATGATGACCGATGAGTGCGTGGGACACATGACGGAGAAGGTCGTGATCCCTCCCGCGGAGGAAATCGACGTCGAGCCGCGGCGGTACACCAAGAAGCCGCCCGCGGAGTTTCTGCCCTATGCCGTGGGCGACGATCTGGTGCCGGACGCTCCCCCGCCCGGGAAGGGTTACCGATTCCACGTGACGGGCCTCACGCACGACGAGCGCGGCTATCCGGTGATCAATGCCGAAGCTCAAGACAAGCTGGTCCGGCGACTGGTGGACAAGGTTAAGAAGAACGCTAAGGATATTATCCGTTTCGAGGAGATGGATACCGACGGAGCGGACGTCGTGGTGGTGTCCTACGGGATCACGTCCCGCGTGGTGCAACCGGCCATCGAAAAAGCGAAGAAGAAGGGAATCAAAGTCGGCCAGATCCGCCTGATCGTGGTCTGGCCCTTCCCGGAAGAGAAGATTCGGGAGCTGGCCGGCAGGGTCAAGACCCTCGTCGTTCCCGAGCTCAACCTGGGACAGGTTGTCCTCGAGGTGGAGCGGTTGAGCGCCGGCAAGTGTGGAGTGACCCCCGTGACCCACGCCGGCGGGGGCGTGCACGATCCGGAGGCCATCTTCCAGGCGATCAAGGAGGGCGTCAAATGAAAGTGGATGCGCCGGTGAGAGAACACCCGATGGAAGGCCTTCTCAGGATGGACCGGATTCCGCACATCTGGTGCCCGACCTGTGGAATCGGAACGGCGCTGACCGCGTTTGCGAGCGCTCTGGAGGAACAGGAGGTCTCCCCGGATTCGGTCTCCATCGTTTCGGGCATCGGTTGTACGGGGCGGGTGGCAGGCTACACCAAGCTCGATTCCTATCACACGACACACGGTCGGGGGATTCCGTTTGCCGTGGGACTCCATCTGGCCAACCCATCTCTGAAGGTCGTGGTTTTCAGCGGCGACGGAGACCTGGTAGGGATCGGCGGGAATCACTTCATTCACGCCGCCCGGCGGAACGTGGATATCACCGTGGTCTGCGTCAACAACTTCCTCTACGCCATGACGGGAGGGCAGGTGGCCGCGACGAGTCCCGTCACGGCAAATACATCCACCTCTCCCTACGGCAATTTCGAGCAGCCTTTCAGCCTGCCCCTCTTGGCGCAATCTTGCGGCGCCGTGTACGTGGCCCGGTGGACGGCTCTTCACATCCGGCGGATGACCAAGGCGTTTGGTGAGGCGCTCCAGAAGAAGGGGTTTTCCTTTGTGGAGGTCATCGCTCCCTGCTCGACGCTCTACGCCAGACGCAACAAGCTGGGCACGGGGCTCGACCTGATGAAATTCTATCACGACAACAGCGAAATCCGGCACGGGGCCGATCCCAACGACCTGGACATCGGGTTTCAGCAGAAAATCGTCTGCGGCAAATTCGTGGATATTGAGAAGCCGACTTTCCTCGACGCGATGAACGACGGATACCGCCGCGCATTCGGGGACAGGTACGAAGAATACGGAGGAGCCCATGCCTAAGACAACCGAGATTCGGGTGAGCGGTTTCGGCGGGCAAGGCGTCATCATGCTGGGCCACATCATCGGGAAGGGAGCCTCGATTTTCGATGGGCGGTTTGCGACGATGACTCAGAGCTTCGGCCCGGAAGCACGCGGGTCGGCCTGCAGTTCCCAGGTCATCGTTTCGGACGATCGAATCCTGTACCCGTATTTGAGGACGGCGGACGTCTTGATCGCCATGTCGCAGGAGGCGTACGACAAGTTCCTGCCCGGGCTGGGCGCCAAAGGGACGCTTCTCGTCGATGAGGATCTGGTGAAGATGGGAAAGACCCCGGACGGGATCAAGGTGCACAGGGTCCCGGCCACCCGATTCGCCGAGGAACTCGGCCGGAGAATTGTCCTCAACATCGTGATGACGGGCTTCTTCACCGCTATTACCGGCGTGGTGAAGCCGGAGTCGATGCGGGAAGCCGTGAAGACGTCGGTGCCCAAAGGCACCGAGAACCTGAACCTCCAGGCGTTCGACAAGGGGTTTGAGTACGGGCGCGAGCAGGTAGAGGGACATGCTGCAAGCAAGCGATGACGGCGATCGCGAATACTCCGGTGGAGACGTCCCTGAGGCGGAAGGACCTCTCGTCGAGGAGACCCTCGGTGAGACCGCCGAAGAGCCCGCGTCCGAAGAACCCCGGGCGGCCCTGGTCGTCGGAGGCGGGATTGCGGGTATCCAGGCGGCCATCGATCTGGCCGACTCCAATCTCCAGGTGTACCTGGTGGAACGGTCTCCGAGCCTGGGTGGACGCATGGCCCAGCTCGACAAGACCTTCCCGACGATGGACTGCTCCATCTGAATTCTCGGTCCTCGAATGATGGATGCCGGTCGGCATCCCAACATCAAGGTTCTGACCTACTCGGAAGTCACGGGTCTCACGGGCGAGGCCGGAAACTTCACGGCCACGGTGCGGCGTCACCCCCGCTTCGTCAGAGAAGATCTTTGCACGGGGTGCGGCCAGTGTGTGGAGAAGTGTCCCGTGGTCGTCCCCAACGAGTTCGACGAGGGACTGGGCGCGCGAAAAGCCATCTACTCGCCCTTCGCCCAGGCCGTTCCCAACGTCTACGTCATCGATCGCGAACATTGCCTGAACAGCGACTTCCTGGTTTGTGAGAACTGCAGCAGATCCTGCGAGAGAGACGCGATCGACTACGACATGAAGCCCGAGGATCTCGACCTCCGGATCGGGGCCGTGGTGGTCGCTACGGGTTTTGATCTGTTTGATGCCCGCGCGATGAAGAACTACGGCTACGGTCTCTATCCCAACGTGCTGACCTCCCTTGAGCTCGAACGGATGCTGAACGCATCGGGCCCCACCCGGGGACACATCTTTCGGCCCACGGATCGGAAAGTCCCGCGATCGATCGTCTTTGTCCAGTGCGTGGGAGCCCGGGGAGAGGCGGGCCAGCAGTACTGCTCACAGTTCTGCTGCATGAACTCGGTCAAGGACTGCATGCTGGTCAAACAGCACGCGCCCGAGATCGAGCGGCTCGAGATTCTCTACACCGACGTGAGAGCCGCCGGAAAGGGGTTCGAGGAGCTCTACATCCGATCGCTCTCGCAGCCCGAAGTGTCCTATACGCGGGGCCGGCCCTCGAGGATCGAAGAAGATCCCGACACGCAGGACCTCATCGTTCACGTGGAAGATACGAAAACGGGAAAGATCGAGAACGTTCGGGCCGAGATGGTTGTCCTCTCCTCGGCCGCCATTGCGGGGGCGAGGAATCGAAAGCTGGCCGAGGGCCTGGGAATCGATCTGGATCACCACGGGTACTTCCTGTCTCGGGAGGCGGAGGGAGAGTTGTTGGAGACGACCCGTTCGGGCGTCTATCTGTGCGGGTGTGCCGGCGGCCCGAAGGACATCTCGGACTCGGTGGCCCAGGCCTCGGGAGCGGCCGCACGGGCGGAGGCTCACCTCGCGAATTGCCGGAGGCCTACGGAGAAGACGGAGGTCGAACCCCTGGATCTCTCGGGGCCTCCCCGGGTCGGCGTATTCCTTTGCCACTGCGGGATCAACATCGCGGGGGTTCTGGATATTTCGACGTTGGGGGAGTCGGCCCGCGCCCTCCCGCACGTGGTCCATGTCGAGGAGAATCTGTTTCTCTGTTCGGACACGGGACAGCGGGCGGTGCAGGAGGCCATTCGGGAGCACAAACTGAATCGTGTGGTG
Source organism: uncultured bacterium (assembly GCA_964610505.1). GTDB lineage: Bacteria > Arandabacterota > Arandabacteria > JAGLYR01 > JAGLYR01 > CAZSXU01. The sequence goes on from CAZSXU010000024.1 coordinate 55,250, forward strand.
GCGGCGGCGTGCACGCCGCGAACGCACGAGCCGATCTTCCGCCAGAGCTGCCTGGAAATGGGCCTTAACCCTTATCTTTTCGAGATGGTCAATGTGCGGGACCAGTGTTCCTGGGTTCACACCCAGGAGCCGGCCCTGGCCACCGAGAAGTCATTGGACCTTCTCCGGATGGCGGTGGCCCGGGCCGTCCGGCTGGAGCCTCTGGAGGCCCAGGAGATTTCGGTCGAACAATCCGCCATCGTGATCGGTGGGGGAATCGCCGGGATGCAGGCGGCCCTCGACCTGGACCGGCAGGGATTTCCGGTTACTCTCATTGAACAGGGAGACGCCCTGGGCGGGCGGCTGCTCGAAATCCACCGTCTCTATCCTGATTTCCGCGAGACACGCGTGCTCCTGGACGCCAAACGCCGAGACGTGGAGGCGAGCCATGTCGTGGTTCAGACCGGAACCGAGGTGCGGTCGATCGGGGGCTTCGTAGGAAACTTCGAGGTGACGACGGATCACGGTACCCTCAAGACGGGCGCGATCATCCTGGCGATCGGTTCGGACCTCTACCGGCCCAAGGGGGAGTACGGCTTTGGCACGTACCCGAACGTGATTACGGGGCTGGATCTGGAGAGGCTGTTCTCCTCCTCGGGTGAGACCCTCATGCAAGACGGACGAGAGATCAAAACGGCGGCGTTCATCCAGTGCGTGGGATCTCGAGATCCCGAGGGACGCATCAGCTGCTCCCGTTACTGCTGCCCCACGACGGTGAAGCAGGCGATCGAGATGAGAGACCTCGGTGTGGAGGCGGTTGTTTTCTACCGCGACATGCGAACGGTGTCCCAGGGAACCGAGGAGCTGTACCGTCTGGCCCGGCAGAAAGGCGTACGTTTCATTCCCTACACGCCCGAGTATCGGCCGCGCGTTTCCGGGAACGAGGTCGCCCAGTCCGTAAAGGTGTTCCACGACATGCTCGGGGACGACGTCGAGGTCGACGTGGACCTCGTCGTGCTGGCCACGGCCATGGTGCCCCGCGAGAAAGAGACGGCCGATCTCCAGATGCTCCTGAAAGTGCCTCGCGGGACCGACGGCTTCTTCATGGAGCGGCACGCGAAGCTGGGACCCGTGGAGACGGTGGTGGAAGGGGTCTTTGTCTGCGGAACGGTCCAGGGGCCGAAGGACATCGCCGAATCCATCGCGCAGGCATCGGCGGCCGCGGCCAAGGCCGCCGCCCTGATCTGTCGCGAACGAATCGAGCTGGAACCCACGACGGCGGTCGTGGATACGGCCCTCTGCAGAGCCTGTGGCCGGTGCGTGGAGATTTGCGATTTCCATGCGCCGGAGATCCAAGATCTGCCGACCGGGCTTCGGGCCGCCGTGATCAACCAGGCCCTGTGCAAAGGATGCGGCACCTGTGCTTCGTTGTGCCCGACCGGAGCCATTGCGGCCCGGCACTTCACCGACGAGCAGATCTTCGCCATGATCGAATCGTTGCTCCTGGGAGAGGTGGTGTAGATGGCCAGGAAGAAAACGCCCGGAGCGAAAACCCCCGCACGGGGCCGGAAGAAAGCGGTGGAATTCGTTCCCCGGATCATCGTTTTCGCGTGCAACTGGTGCAGCTATGCCGGGGCGGACAACGCCGGGGTCAACCGGATTCAATACTCCCCGCATTTCCGGGTCATCCGGACCATGTGTTCGGGACGCGTTCATCCCTCCTTCGTTCTGAGGGCCTTCGAACTGGGCGCGGACGGAGTTCTGGTCTCAGGATGCCACATCGGGGATTGTCACTACATCTTCGGAAATGAGAGGGCCATCGAGAACTTCGAGAAGACCAAGGCTTTGGTCAAGACCCTGGGTCTCGAAGAGGGCCGGATCCGGCTGGAGTGGGTTTCGGCCGCCGAGGGCCCTCGTTTCGGACAGGTCATCGATGAATTCGTCGATGCCGTTCGCAACCTGGGGCCCTCGCCGATCGGGAAGAATGGAGGGGCGGCCACGGGTGCTGAACCACGAAAGTGAGCATCGTCGGGCCGGAATGTGAAACCCCTGAGCGCGGGATGAGCAACGTGGAGATCTTCTGGAAGAGTATCAAGTCGAGCAGGGCCTACTCCTGTCTGGAGTGCGGCAAGTGTACGGCCTGCTGCCCGGTCTCCCGCTACAACGGGGTGTTCTCGCCGCGCCGTGTGGTGGCCGAGACGATCGAGGGAGGTGGGGAGGGCCTGATCTCGAACGCCGCCCTTTGGGAATGTCTCACCTGTGGGATGTGTGAAGAACGCTGCCCGATGGACGTGCACTTCTCAGAGTTCATGAGGTCCCTCAGGACCGTCGCTCTGGATCGGGGATTCTCCTCGGTGCCGTCGCACGGAGGCGTGCTCCAGTCTCTGATGCGGATGATGGTGTCTCCCACGATGAAACAGGATCGGATGTGGTGGGTGACCGAGGATTTGGAGATCGAGTCGCGCGGGGAGATCCTCTACTTCGTCGGGTGTCTGCCCTATTTCGACGGTCTCTTCGCCCCGGATTTCAAGTTCAAACCTACGGACATCGCACAGGCGACGGTCCGGATTCTCAATGCGGCCGGAATCCAACCCGTGGTCGATCCCAACGAGCGGTGCTGCGGGCACGATCTCCTCTGGTCCGGAGACGAGAAGAACTTCAAGATGCTGGCAGAGCAGAACGTCGCAGCGATTCGGGAGACGGGGGCCTCGGTCGTGGTCACGGCCTGTGCGGAGTGCGCCTCGACGCTGAGAGACGTGTATCCGGCATACGTCGGTGCCCCGGGCTTCGAAGTGAAACACCTGGCGGAACTGGTGACCGAGCGATCGGGGGACCTCTCCTTCAAGGAAGCCGCAGCAAGCGTGACCTTTCAGGATCCGTGTCGCTTGAGTCGGCATATGGGACTGAAGGACGCCCCCCGGCAGGCTTTGGACCTCGTGCCCGGTCTCACACGGGTGGAAATGCTCCATTCCGGGTCGAACGCGATGTGCTGCGGTACCAGCGCCTGGATGAGCTGCGACCAGACATCCAAACGCATTCAGGGCGACCGGTTGGCGGAAGCCGAGGACACGGGGGCGGACACCCTGGTGACCGCGTGTCCCAAGTGTCAGATCCATTTCCGGTGTGCCCTTTCCGACGGACAGACGAGTGGACAACCCCAGATGGATATCCAGGATCTGAGCGTTTTCCTGGCATCCTGCCTGCAGCGGTAGTTCAGCAGGAGGTGAATACGGATGTTCGAGACGGCAAAGACAGACGGGATCAGGGTCGGCGTGTTCGTCTGCGATTGCGGACTGAATATCGCAGGCACCGTGGATACGGAGGCGGTGGCGGAATACTCCCAGACCCTGGACGACGTGGTCGCCGTGATCCGCAACAAGTATACCTGCGCCGACCCCGGGCAGAATGAGATCAAGAAGGCGATCGTCGAACACAACCTGAACCGTGTGGTCGTCGCCTCCTGCACGCCGAAGATCCACGAGCCGACGTTTCGAAACTGCGTGGCCGAGGCGGGACTCAATCCGTATCTCTTCGAGATGGCCAACATCCGGGAGCACGTGAGCTGGGTCCATCAAACCGAGAAGGAAGCCGCCACCCAGAAGGCAAAGGACATCGTCAGGTCCGCCGTGGCTCGGGCCCGGCTGCTGGAAGCCCAGACCGAGGCAGAGGTGAAGGTCACACAGGCGGCCCTGGTCATCGGTGGGGGGGTGGCGGGAATCCAGGCGGCGCTGGATCTGGCCGACTCCGGCCATACGGTCTACCTGGTGGAGAAAGAGCCGACGATCGGCGGAATTATGGCCGCCCTCGACAAAACCTATCCGACCATGGACTGCTCCATATGAATTCTCGGTCCGAAAATGATGGATGCCGGTCGGCATCCCAGGATCCGGCTTCTGGCCAACAGCGAAGTCACCGACGTCAAGGGATACATCGGGAATTTCACGGTGACGATCAGGCGCAAGGCCCGCTACGTGGACGAGACCGAATGTACCGCTTGCTCGGAATGCGCCAAGGTCTGTCCGGTTGCGGTGCCGGATGAGTACCAGCAGGGATTCTCCTCACGGAAGGCAATCTATATTCCTTTCCCTCAGTCTGTTCCGTCCTCCTACATCATCGACATGGAGAGCTGCCTCGGGAATAACCCCATCGCCTGCGGGAAATGCCTGGAAGCGTGTGACAAGGACTGCATCGACTTCGACGCCAAGGACGAGTTCATGGAGGTCGAAGTCGGGACCGTCATCGCCGCCACCGGGATGGATGTATTCGACCCGTCCGGCCTGGATGAATACGGGTACGGCAAGTATGAGAACGTGATCACGAGCATGGAGTTCGAGCGGTTGATCTGCGCGGGAGGGCCCACGGAGGGACACTTCATCCGGCCGAGCGACCGGAAGCTGCCGATGAGAATCGGATTCGTCCAGTGCGTCGGCTCCCGGTCCGAGAGAGGGGGCGTCCCGTACTGCGGCAACATCTGCTGCATGAACACCATCAAGGATACCCTTCTGCTGGCGGATCACTACCCGGACGTGGAATCCACGGTGTTCTACATGGACATTCGAGCTTTCGGGAAGGGATTCGAAGAGCTCTACCGGCGAAGCAAGGAGGAAGGGGTCCGCTACATTCGAGGCCTTCCGGGGGAGATCCTGGAGGATCCCAAGACCCGGAACCTCCGCGTGCGGGTGGAGAACACCACGGCCGGACGCCTGGAAGAGCACGAGCTGGACATGGTGGTCCTCTCGGTGGGAGTGATTCCCCGTCACGATTCTCCCGCCATTCGCCAGCTGCTGACCCTCTCGAAGACGGCGGACGGTTTTCTCATGGAATCGCACCCGAAGCTGAAGCCCGTGGATGCCCCGACCCGGGGTGTATTCTTCGCCGGTTGCGCCGAGTATCCCAAGGACGTCAAGGATAGCGTGACGCAGGCGTCCGCTTCCGCTGCCCGCGCGGAGATTCTGCTCAACCAGGGGAAGGTGACCATCGAGGCCATCACGTCGAGGATCGACGCCGAGAAGTGCATCTTCTGCGGCCGGTGCGCGAAAGTCTGTCCGTATAACGCCATCACCCAGCCCGATCGGAAGAAGAAACTGTTGCCCATGGTGGTGGAGGCTGCGTGTGCCGGGTGTGGAACCTGTGCGGCCGAGTGCCCGACGGATGCCATTGCGATGCGGCATTTCACGGACGAGCAGATCCTGGCTCAGATCGATGCCTATCTGGCGGAGAAACCGGAAGAGCAGATTGTCATCTTCGCGTGCAACTGGTGTTCGTACCCGGGTTCGGACCTGGCCGGGACCTCGAGAATTCAGTATCCGACGCACGGCCGAGTGATCCGCACGATGTGTTCGGGGCGCGTGGACGAGAAATTCGTTCTCCGCGCCTTTGAGCTGGGGGCGCCGCTGGTGCTCGTGTCGGGGTGTCATTTCTCCGATTGCCACTACATCAGCGCCGTGCAGTGGACGCAGGCGCGAATCGAGAAGCTCTGGGACAAGCTCGAAAAGCTGGGCATCCGCCCCGAAAGGCTCCAGCTGGAGTGGATCAGCGCGGCGCAGGGCCAGAGATGGGCCGAAACGATGAAGGCCCTGGAGGATCTGCGTGGGAAGGTGACGAGGGAGGAGATTCAGGAAACCCGGAAGATCCTGACGGATCTCCGGGCGAAAAAGGGTGCGGGAAAGACGAAAGCCAAGGCCAAGGCCAAAACCAAGGCGAAGGCCAAGGCTAAAACCGGCACGTCGGAGTGAGGGAGAACCGTGGCGGACGAAGCGGATTTCAAGTGCCTCCGGTGTGGGGCGGATCTGAAGTTCCCCTACACGGAAGGAGAGGGGCCCAAAGAGCGGGCCTGCCCGAAATGTAAGAGCAACAGTGTGCGCCGGATCAAGAAAAAGAAAGACGAATAGCGGCTCAGCTGCTGCTGCGGGTGGACCGATACGCATATCGGAGGGCGAACCTGAGGGATCGCCCTCCGCGCTGTCGGGGCGAACGGGCGGCAGCCCCCACCCCGAACCACAGATTAGCTGCCTCGCAAACGAGGCGGCGCACAGATTGCGCAGATTCAAATGTGCATGGAGGCAAGAACCGGCCTCCATGCAGCAGCTATTCCCTTCGTGCTCTTCGTGATTCCGACTTTGGGTTCCGGCCGTAGCGGTTGAGGGTCGCCGATGGACGCGCTCGCCATCCTGAAAGACCGGGCCTCGATTCTGGGCAATCACAACCAGAAATACATCCGGACCATCGAGACGTTCGAAGACCGCCTCACGCGGCGGCTTGAGCTTCGAGGGGTTCGCGATAAGGTCCATCTCTATCGCGACGCACCGAATCCGGGTCCCGAGATGGACGCGATCGTCTCGGTGTCCGACGACGGACAGGACGTTCTCGATTTCCTCGGTTGCTATTACGCCTTCCGCTTCCTGGGGATGAATCTGGGGTTGTTGGACGCCCTTCACCTGGATCTCCTCTCGGAAGACGATCGCCCTTCGGTCTTGTTCCGACAATTCATGAAACAGTCCGGGACGGAATTCCGGATGCTGACCACGCATTACATGCAAAGGCTTCTGGACCTTTTCGTCGGCCGGGGAGAGGTGCCGGAATTCGTGCTTCTGGGTACGGGAACCCGGGCGGATCAGGACGATATCGACGTGGGGGTCGTGGTGAGTGGAGAGGGCGACCGGGACTGCCTGGATCGCGCCATCGGGCGGCTCCGGACGGAAATGCTGCGCCGGGCCAGCTGCCTTCATTTCCATCTCTCCGAACACGTCGGAACTCGGGTGTACTCGGCCACGATCGAGGAGTACCAAACCCTGCTGGCCAAACGGATCCACGATTTCGTTATCATTAGCGAGATGCTGGGCGCGGCGCACATCCTGGGCAGCCGCCGGTTGTTCGAGGTGTTTCAGAGGGACGTGACGGACCGGTACTACTACCGGTTCGGGGAGAACATCTATCACGAGGGATTTCTCCGCGGCATCGTAGGTGAAATCCGTGCACTGGTCGCGCATCCGGTGCAGCTGGAGTCCATCCACCCGAAGAACGATGGGCTGAGGATGATCAAGGGGCTCATCGCCGCGATGAAGACCATCTTCGGCGTGCAGAAGGTCAATGCCTGGGACATTCTCGATGACCTCAGGGTCCGGGACGCCGACAACGCCCAGATCTACGAACAGCTGGATGAGGCGCTGACCTTCCTGGAGATCTTCCGGCACATCTATCAGCTCCTGGTGGTGCAGGAAGAGGACATTCCCCTCAGAGATGAGAACATCCGGCAGAATCTCCAGGTTGTCGCTACCCGCATGGGATACCACGACGTGGGGATCGTAAAGGCCTGGAATCACCTGGTCATCCACTACAACGAACATGTGAAACTCGCCCGGGAGGCGGTGACCGCCCTCATGCCTGACTTGACCGCGCACCTGGGGGAGTTCTCGATCTTCAGCTCGATGGCCCAGACGGCCAACCTCTCGGACGTGGCTGAGAACGTGAAGCAGAACCTGGCGGTGGGCTTCATCTCCGAAGCGGCGTTCTTCGGCGGAACGCGTTATTGGGACGACGTTCTGACCCGCCTGGAGGAAGAGAGCGGCCGGGTCCTGGGCCGATTCGTGGCGGACATAGCGGTTCTTGACAAACGCGTGCGAACCCAGCTTCTTCGGCGCTACGCCACCTGCGCAGGGTTCGCGCCCTATTCCATCCTGCGACTCCTCGTCGTCGTCAAGAGATACCGGGGGCACCCGGAGTCGGGCGCGATCTTTGAGGAGCTCACCCGCTTCGTTCTCGAGGAACTGAAACCGAGAGCCAACACGCCCACCCGGTTCTGCATGCTGTTCTACCTCTACCCGGAAGTCATGAACGGTTTCCTGGATCTCTGCTCCGACGAGGACCGCCTCCGGGTGAGGGAGCTGGTCCAGGGCCCCATCCACAGCGAGGAGTTCGTCGGTGTCCGGGAGGCCCTTCTCTACCTCTGCGATCTTCATATTCAATCGAGCCGCGCCTTCAAGCGGCAGATCATGAGCGTGGTCAAACGCCATCCGACAGTGCTCCATCATCTCCACGATTTCGACCGGCTGTGGGGCATGGCCCGGGGGTACTTCGCGGAGAGCCAGAGGATGCCCCAATTCAGGCGGCGAAAGGAGCTGTTGGGCGATTATTACGATCTCTCCTACCTGACCGTGGCGCTGGAAACCCTGGAGGGGAAGCCGATCGAGGACATCAATGCCCGGTTCACGGAGTTCTCGGACAACTACGTTCAGGTCCTCTTTGACATCTGCAGGCAGGAGGTCGAGGAGGAGTCCGGAGAACCCGTGGCGACGCGTGATTTGCTGGCCGTCTACGCAGCGGGGGGGAACGCGAGGGAACAGGCCTTCGACGACGATTACGACATGTTCTTCGTGCTCAATTCCACGGACGAGGATGTCCGGATGCACTGCAACCGAATCGCTGGCAAGATGAACAGCGAGATCGGCAAGAGAGGCATCCTGCCCCACTATCGTCTGGCGGACCACTTCGGTCACTACGTGACGCTGGCGTCCGAGATTGAAGAACTTCTGACCTCGGAGAGCGAGGACGTGTTTGTGGATCAGTCACAGATCCTCGGATCGAGAATGGTGGTGGGCAGCCGAAAATTCGCGGAAAACTTCGAAGAGCACGTGATCGGCCCCCTCATCTTCCGGGACTCTGAGCGGTACGCGAAGCACATGATCAAGGAAATCCGATCGCGGCACGGGGAAGAGTCCCCCGGCGCACCCTGCCTGGACGTCAAGGAGTGCGCGGGCGGGCTCCGAGACATCGAGATGATGCTCCTGGTTCTCAAGGCTCGGTACGGCGTCCGGATGCATCTGGGGGAGAAGTTCGTCGATCTCATGGTGGACATCGCCAAGGATCACGCGTCGGAGGTCCGGCTGCTCAGGGACGGACTGTATTTCCTGAAAAGTCTCCGGGACATCCATCGGTTGACCGTGGGGAACGACGATTTCATTCAGGAGGGCTCCTTCGTCGCCGGCGCTCGGGCGATGGGGCGGAAGAAGAGCGACGGCACGTACGACTCGGAGAGCGTGGCCGAGAAATTCATCGAATGGACGCAGGTCGTCAGTCGGACGATTCGCGAACTCATCTCGTCTCTGGAGCGGGAGGAGCCGGACCTTCTGAGCCTCCTGGCCTCCGTGGGATTCGATTTCCGGGGTAAGGTGGAGCACATGATCGCCAGTGGGATGAGCGACGATTGCATTCTGTGCGGCGTGTGTCTCGAGACCTGCCCGGTGGCCCGCGACCTGCCCGACTTTAACCCGGGCGAAATCCTCCGGCAGGCGCTCTTTCAGCGGAGCTGCGATCTGGCCACTCCGGACTCCGCCTGCTGGCGATGCAAGACCTGCTACGAGTGCTACGGAGTCTGCCCTCTGCCCGTGTGTCCCATGGAAGTGATGTTCGCCATCAAGAAGTACGTGTGCCGGATGAAGGGCATTCCGCCCGAGGTGAGCGCGGGGTAGCCGACAAGGCGGAAAACCCGAACCCTAGCCACAGATTTCACAGATTTGCACAGATGGGAAATGCCGGCACCGAGCGCGCCGCGCCCCCGGTGTTCTTATCGGTTACCCCGTTGCCGTGTCACCCGCCACTCGTCACTCGTCACGTGTTACTGGATCTCTCACACAGCCCAAGAAGGTCCCAGATCACGTAGGGAGCAGAGAATGCGAGAGGGTCTTTCGTCGGGCGCGAGTGGACGCGCCCAACGCTTGAGGCGCCGGATCATCGATCCGACCCCTCAAGTGGGTTTCCCGATTTTCAATCTGTGGACATCTGTGAAATCTGTGGCTGAAGGTTCTTTCCGCCTTGCATCTGCGTAATCTGCGGAAGGAAGTGGTTTCGCCTTTGAATCTGAGCAATCTGTGGTTGCTCTTTTCCCTACGCCGCGGCCAACCCCAGCTTCTCCAGGATCGGATTCATCTTGACCTTGTGAAACTGGAACCCGAGGTCTTTCGGCCCGAGCCCCTGGGCGAGACCCAGGAGCTGGAAGTAGTACACGATGGGGATACTGAACTTCCGCTCGAACCGCTTAGAGAGGCGCAGCTGGCCCAGGTCGAACTCGTCGAAGCACGTGGGACAGATGAGCCCCATGCAATCCGCGTGGACCGCCGTGATCTGATCCAGGATGTCCCGGGTCATCTCGGCCGGAATGTCGTCCGACATGCAGGCCTTGCCGCAGCAGAGGAGGTTGTCTCCGTGTTTGACCGGAATGGCCCCGACGGCGCGCACCAGATCCTCCAGGATGGTCGGATCGTTCGGGTCGTCCACCCGCATGATCTTGCTGGGTTTCAACAGGTGGCAGCCGTAGTGAATCGCGACGACCAGGTTGTCCAGAGGCCGGGTGACGGACTCCGCCACCTGCTCCAGCCCCACATCGTCCCGGAGAACGGTGACGATATGACGGACGGAGATCTCGCCTCCGTAGGATTTCCCGATCTTCTTGAGGCGCAGATTGACCTCGTCGCGAAGCGCCGGGTTTTCCTTTAGGAGATGGTTGGCCTCGCTCAAGGTGGCGGTGCACCCGCTACACATCGTGATGAGATCCAGACCGGCCTCCTCGGCGATGCACAGATTGCGGGCGGCCAGTGTCAGCCAGGTGAGCTTGTCGCCCGCCTTGAAGTAGATCGGGTCGGGGCAGCAGCTGAATCCCTCCAGGTCCACCAGCTCCATCCCGAGGGCGGGCGCCGTCTTGCGGACCGCGGCCTCGAACTGCGGATATTTGAGGGAGATCATGCAGCCGTAGAAGGGCGCGTAGCGCATAGCGGTCACTCCTCTAGAAGTCCAACAGCTTCTGTAGCTCTTCAGCCGGAGCGGGTTTGACCTTCTCCAATCCCAATTCCTGGCGTCTCCGGTCCACCAGCGCACTCCACGTGACCGTCCGCCCCGTCTCCTTGACACTTCCCCGAATCTGGTCGAGGAGCTCCGGAGCCCGGCCGCTCTGAGCGCTCAGGTTCTTCAGGGCGATAATGACCTCGATGGGCCGGACATCCTGGGGGCATCTCTCGTAGCATGTATAGCAGTTCGTGCAGAGCCAGATGGGGGATTCTTTGCCGACCAGTGCTTCCTCCTGGCCGAGGAGCGCCTGGAGCATGATCCGCCGCGGGTTGAAATCGGAGGAGTAACGGGCCGCGGGACAGTCCGACACGCAGGCGCCGCATTGATAGCAGTAGTTGTGGTGTGCTCCATCGATGATTGCGTCGAGCTTCTTGCGAAATTCGAAGTTGAGCTTGGCCATGGCCGCACCTCTGTTCGGCGGCTAGCTCGTTCGTCCCTGAGCGGCCGCCATGATCAAGCGGTCGTACTCCTCGACGTACTCCGGAATGTCTTCGTCCTTCAGGGTTCCGATGACGATCTTGCCCGCCAGCTCATTCGCGGGTTTCTTCGACGCTTCGTCCACCTTGACGGACAGGTCCTTGAGCTGCTGTAGCATCTTGGCCCCGTCTCCCAGGCGGTTTCGCCGGCCGTAAGACGTCGGGCACGGCGTCATCGCCTCGATGAGGGAGAACCCCTTCTTGCGGATGCCGTGTTCCACGCATTTGTCCAGCAGCCGGGCATGGTAGACGGTCGAGCGAGCCACGTAGGATGCGCCGGCCGCGGCCGCCAGATGGCAGACGTCGAAAGGTTGCTCAATGTTGCCGTACGGCAGAGTGCTGGCCTTCATGCCTCGGGGTGTGGTGGGGGAGCCCTGTCCTCCGGTCATCCCGTAGATGTAGTTGTTGAACACGACGACGGTAAGGTCGATGTTCCTTCGGGCGGCGTGGATCAGATGGTTCCCGCCGATGGCGGTGGCGTCTCCGTCCCCGGTCACCACGATGACGTTCATCTCGGGTTTGGCCATCTTGACGCCCGTCGCAAAGGCGATGGCCCGTCCGTGCGTGGTATGGAGAGTGTTGAAATCCACATACCCGGGCGTACGCGACGAGCAGCCGATCCCGGAAACCATGACGATGTCGTCATTCTCGAGCCCCACTCGGTCGATCGCGCGAAGGACCGCTTTGAGCACGATGCCGTGACCGCACCCCGAGCACCAGATGTGGGGGAACTTTTTCAGTCGAAGATATCTCGTGTAGTCGGTGAGCACCTAGGCAACCTCTCGAATCTTGTCCAGGATTTCCTTGGGCGTGATCGGCTCGCCGTCCACGCGGTTGAGCCTGTGAATCTCCGCATGGCACCCGGCGACACGCTCGATTTCCCGGGCCATCTGGCCGAGGTTCATCTCGGGTACGACGATATGGGAAACCTGCTGTCCGAAGGCCCGTACATCCTCGTCCGGGAAAGGCCACACGGTAACCGGCTGGAGGAGCCCGACCTTGAGCCCTTCTCTTCGGGCGGCCTTGACCACATGGCGGGAAGTCCGGGCCGTAGAGCCGAAGGTCACGATGCCGATGTTTGCGTCCTCGGTTTCCAGACGGCGCACCTGACAGATCTCGTCGATGTACCGATCGACCTTTCGGTTCAGTCGGCGGTACTGCAGATCGATTTCCTTGATGTTGTTGGTGGGGAATCCCGTCTCATCGTGCGCCAGGCCGGTCACATGGTACCGGTATCCGTCTCCGAAGGCGGGCATGGGATTAAGATCGGTTTCGGAGTGCCGGTAGGGTAAGTACTCCTCCGGGGAGACGTTCGGTGTTTCCCGATCGATAACCTCCAACGCGCCGGGGGCGGGCAGTTCGACCTTCTCCCTCATGTGCCCGACCACCTCATCCAGCAGGAGGATCACGGGAATCCGATACGTCTCGGCCAGATTGAAGGCGCGCACGGTGAGATCGAAGGCGCCTCGAACCGTGGCCGGCGCCAGGACAATGATGGGGTGATCCCCATGGCGTCCCCAGCGGGCCTGCTGAAGGTCCGACTGGGCCGGTTGTGTGGGAAGTCCGGTGCTGGGGCCTCCACGCATCACGTTGATGATCACGCACGGAACCTCGGCCATCGCCGCGTATCCGATGTTCTCCTGCTTCAGCGAAAATCCGGGACCCGACGTGGCCGTCAGAGACTTGACCCCGCAGAGAGAAGCACCGATGATGGCGCCCATCGAAGCGATTTCGTCTTCCATCTGGATGAAACGACCGCCGTTCTTCGGCAAGAGGAACGAGAGCATCTCGGCGATCTCGGAGGACGGGGTAATGGGATAACCGGCGAAAAACCGGGCCCCCGCGGCGATGGCCGCCAGAGCGCAGGCCTCATTGCCGGAAAGCATCTTCACGTTGCCTTGGGACATATCACGCTGCCTTATCTTTGCGCGTTCGGTTCCGTCGTCTCACGCGGCTTTATGGGTATTCTTGCCTTTGACCTCGTTGACCTCGATTGCAAAATCGGGGCAGAGCATTTCGCACTGATAGCACAGGATGCAAGCCGCCGGGTCCTTCACGACCGCCTTGAGCCCGTGCATCTCGAAGACGTCTTTGGGACAGAACTCCACACAAATCCGGCATCCTTTGCACCAGGATTCCTTGACCACGATGTTCGCTTCTCGCTTGCGTTTCTTCGGCTTCGGATCGGTTTCGGACATGTCTCTCACTTGGGTTGGAAAGGGTCGATCATGGCTTGGGCACGAAAACAGCTCACCTTAGCACCCCCGGGCCGGAGTGTCAATAGAACTTCCGGGAACGGGAGAGGGGACTGCGGGAC
>CAZSXU010000025.1:0-3491 GCA_964610505.1 uncultured bacterium
TCCTCGATCTGGTAGAGGTGCGAATCCTCGGGCGAGATGTTGCCCCTCTCAAGCACAACGTCGTGGATCCAATCCAGGAGACCGCTCCAGAAGTCCTTACAGATGAGGATGATCGGAATCGGTTTCACCCGCATGGTCTGAACCAGCGTCGTGAGTTCGAAGAACTCGTCCAGGGTTCCGAACCCACCGGGGCAGGCAATGAACGCCTTCGAGTATTTGGCGAACATCACCTTGCGCGCGAAGAAGTAGTGGAAGTTCAGAAGCTTCGTAACGTAGGGATTCGCCTTCTGCTCGAAAGGCAGCATGATGTTGAGCCCTACGGACTCGCCTCCCGCCTCCGCCGCCCCACGGTTGGCCGCCTCCATGATACCGGGCCCCCCACCCGTGATCACGCCGTAGCCCGACTCGACGAACCGCCGTCCAAGCTCCCGCGCAACGCCGTAGTAGGGATCCTTTTCAGGGGTCCTCGCCGAACCGAAGATCGAGACGGCGGGGCCGATCTGAGACAGCGTCTCAAATCCCTCCACGAACTCCGCCATGATTCGGAAAACCCGCCATGTCTCTTCCGCGGCAAAATCGTGAGGTTCATGCCGTTCATTGTTCTCGCTCTTCACCCTCTCGTCCCTCCGTCAACCAACGCACGCATTCCCACAGGAATCTGAGACCACTACACCATACGATAGAGGTACGGGCAAGACAATAGTCCGACGGCCCTCGGGCCAATTTCCCTTTGCGCTCCCAGGCCATTCTGTGCTACATTTGGGCGTTTTGGTGAAGCACAGACGTTCTTGAGACCGATGATCGGACCAGAGGTTCTATCCACCCTCCCTTCGATAGCCAGGAAGGAGTGCCAGCATGGTAGGAATTGTCGGCTACGGGGCCTACGTTCCCAGACACCGGATCAAGGTTGAGGAAATCGCCAAGATCTGGGGCGCGGATGCACCCAGCTACAAACGGGGGCTTCAACTCAAGGAGAAATCCGTTCCCTCCCCGGATCAGGACACGATCACCATGTCGGTGGAGTCGGCCCGGCACGCCATCAAACGTGCGGGCATCGATCCCGTCAGGATCGGCGCCATCTACATCGGATCCGAATCCCACCCATACGCCGTCAAACCCAGCGGAACCGTCGTCGCCGAAGCCCTCGGGGCAACTCCCGAGATTCACTGTTCCGATTTCGAGTTCGCCTGCAAGGCGGGCTCCGAAGGGATGTTCGTCGCCCTCGGTCTCGTCCAGGCGGGCCTCATCGAATACGGACTCGGCATCGGCGCCGACACCTCTCAGGGAGCGCCCGGAGACGCCCTCGAGTACTCGGCGGCGGCCGGCGCGGCCGCCTTCATCTTCGGCAAGACCAACCTGCTGGCCGAAGTGGAAGAGACGTATGCCTACATGACCGACACGCCCGATTTCTGGCGCCGGGAGCACCAGTTCTACCCCGAGCACGCAGGGCGCTTCACCGGGGAACCCGCCTACTTCAAGCACGTTCTGGGCTGCGCCCGCGGGATCATGGACAAGGTCGGCGCGACGGCGAAGGATTTCTCCTACATCATCTGCCACCAGCCCAACGGCAAGTTCCCGCAGCGGGCGGGCAAGATGCTCGGATTCTCCAAAGAACAGATCGAGCCCGGCTGGCTCTCCCCCACTCTTGGGAACACCTATTCGGGTTCTTCCCCGATGGGGCTCTCGGCCACGCTGGATATCGCCAAGCCCGGAGACCGAATCCTGATGATCTCGTACGGCTCGGGCGCCGGCAGCGACGGCTTCATCTTCCGGGCCACCGATCGTCTGTCCGACGTTCAGGACATGGTTCCGAAGACCCGGGCTCAGCTGGAAAACAATCCCATTTACGTTGACTACGGCACCTACGCCAAGTTCCGCGGCAAGATCCGGAAAGCCGGTGAATAGAGGAGGATAATCGCCATGAGAGAGGTCGCAATCATCGGCGTCGGGATGACCAAATGGGGCGAGCTGTGGGAGAAAGCCCTGCGCGACATCTATGTCGAGACCGCGCTGTTGGCCATGGATGACGCCGGCGTCGACCACGTCGATTCGATGTACATCGGCAGCATGTCCAGCGGGCTGTTCGTCGGCCAGGAGCATCTGGCTTCCCAGCTGGCCGATTACCTGGGCGTCGCTCCCGTTCCGGCGACCCGGATCGAGAGCGCCTGCGCATCCGGCGGACTGGCGCTCCGGATGGGCTTTCTCGATGTCGCGTCCGGCATGAGCGACATCGTGCTCGTCTCCGGGGTCGAGAAAATGACGGACGTCAGCGGCGGGGACGCCACCTACGCGCTGGGCACGGCCGCCGATCAGGAATACGAATGCTACAACGGGATCACCTTCCCGGGTCTTTACGCCATGATGGCCCGTGCATACATGCACAAGTACGGAATGACCCGGGAGCAACTGGCGCACGTGGCCGTCAAGAACCACCGTAACGGCGCCCTCAACCCGCGGGCCCAGTTCCCCATGAAGGTCACGGTGGAGCAGGTCATGAACTCCGTCATGGTGGCCGAGCCCCTGAGGATTCTTGACTGCTCGCCCATCACGGACGGCGCGGCCGCCGCCATTCTCTGCCCCCTCGAGATGGCTTCGACGCTTGCGAAGAAGCAGCCCATGAAGATCATCGGGACCGGCCACGCCACTGACACGATCGCCTATCATGATCGCGAGGATCTCACCGTTCTCAACGCGACGGTCAAAGCCGCCGAGGCGGCCTACAAGATGGCCGGCGTGGGACCCAAGGACATCGACCTCGTTGAGGTCCACGATTGCTTTACGATCGCCGAGATTCTCGTGATTGAGGCGCTGGGCCTTGTGGAGAAGGGACAGGGCAAGTCGGCCGCCGAGTCGGGCCTGACGGCACTCGACGGGAGGATTCCTGTGAACACGAGTGGCGGTCTCAAGTCCAAGGGTCATCCCGTCGGGGCCACGGGGATCGCCCAGATCGTCGAGCTCACGGAACAGCTTCGCGGGGAGTGCGGCGAGCGGCAGTGCAAGGACCCCAAGCGCGCCATGGCTCAGAACATGGGCGGTTCCGGCGGATCGACCGTCGTGCACATTCTGGAGGTGGCCTGATATGTCTTCCCCGAGATACTGGAGAGAAATTCCGCAACGCTACCGCCTGGAGGCCGCCAAGTGCACCGGGTGTGAGAAGGTATTCTTCCCCCCGAGGCGGGTGTGCCCGGGGTGCAAGGGCCGGAGCTTTGAGACCGTGCAGCTGGCCGGGACGGGAAAGATCGCGACCTACACGGTGATTCACGTTCCGGCTTCTCAATTCGCGGATGAAGCCCCCTTTGCGATCGGAGTGATCGAGATGGATGAGGGCGCCCGGATCACGTCTCAGATCGTGGACTGCGATCCGGCGACCCTCGAGATCGGGCAGCCGGTCCGGATCGAGTTTCGCAAGGTGCAGGAAGAGGGCAAGGCCGGGATTCTCTGCTACGGGTACAAGTGCGTGCCGGCGTAGCCTGGATCATGCAGGCATCCGG
>CAZSXU010000025.1:3591-54832 GCA_964610505.1 uncultured bacterium
CGGTTTCTCTGTCTCTTTCGGCGGCACGGTCGCCGAAAGAACGGGATGGTAACCTCGCTGGGATTTGTGAAATCTGTGGCCGGGGTCTTCGCTTTTCAACGAAGCCGACCGTCATTGGAGTGACACAGTGTATCGAATCGAAAGCAAGATCGACACGAAGGATCCCGGGTTCAAGGCGAACCGGGACTCGATGAAGGTCCTGGTCGACGAGCTGAAAGAGCGTCTTGTCCAGATCAAGAAGGGCGGACCGTCCAGGCACGTCGAGCGCCACAAGGAGCGCGGGAAACTCACGGCACGGGAGCGGCTCGATCGTCTCTTCGATCGGAACACGCCCTTCCTGGAGCTGAGCCCGCTGGCCGCTTGGAACATGTACGACAACCAGGCCCCGTCGGCCGGGGTGGTGACGGGCATTGGCGTGGTCCACGGGAGAGAAATCCTCGTGGTGGCCAATGACGCCACGGTCAAGGGCGGGACCTATTTCCCGATGACCATCAAGAAACATGTTCGAGCCCAGGAGGTTGCGCTCGCGAACCGGTTGCCCTGCATCTAT
Source organism: uncultured bacterium (assembly GCA_964610505.1). GTDB lineage: Bacteria > Arandabacterota > Arandabacteria > JAGLYR01 > JAGLYR01 > CAZSXU01. The sequence continues at coordinate 4,142 of CAZSXU010000025.1, forward strand.
CTGGTGGACTCGGGCGGCATCTTCCTGCCCGAGCAATCCGGCACCTTTGCCGACAAGAAGTTCTTCGGCCGAATCTTCTACAACCAGGCACGGCTCTCGGCCCGGAGCATCGCTCAGATTTCCATCGTCATGGGCTCCTGTACGGCGGGAGGCGCGTACGTGCCGGCGATGAGCGACGAGACGGTGATCGTCCGCCGGCAGGGAACCATCTTCATCGGCGGTCCGCCGCTCGTGAAAGCCGCGACCGGCGAGGACGTCACCGCCGAGGACCTCGGTGGTGCGGACGTGCACTGCCGGATCTCCGGCGTGTCGGATCACTACGCGCTGAACGACGAACATGCCATCGAGATCGCCCGCAACATCGTCGAGAACCTGGATCGACCGCGGCCGTTCGAGCTCGCCCGAACCGAACCCGAGGATCCGCACTACGACCCGGAGGAGATCTACGGGATTGCGCCCGCCGATCTCCGCCAACCCTATGATATGCGAGAGGTCATTGCCCGCATGGTCGACGGCAGTTACTTCCACGAGTTCAAGGAACTCTACGCCACGACCATCGTGTGCGGATTCGCCCGCATCCTGGGGTACCCGGTTGCGATCCTCGCGAACAACGGCGTCCTGTTTTCGGAATCCGCCCTCAAGGCCGCCCACTTCATCGAACTTGCGACAATTCGGAAGATCCCGCTCCTCTTCCTCCAGAACATCACGGGCTTCATCGTCGGGAAAAAGTACGAGCACGGCGGAATCGCGCGCGATGGGGCGAAGATGGTCCATGCCGTGGCCAACGCCGACGTCCCCAAGTTCACGGTGATCGTTGGAGGGTCCTACGGCGCGGGCAACTACGCCATGTGCGGCAGGGCCTACGATCCCAGGCTTCTTTGGATGTGGCCCAACGCCCGCGTTTCCGTGATGGGCGGTGATCAGGCGGCCGACGTTCTTCTCCGCGTCAAGATGGATCAAATGGCGGCGGCCGGAGAAAAGCCGATGACGGAGGAGGAACAGGAGCGGTTCAGAATCCCGACGCTCGAGAAGTATGAAAGGGAGGGGAGTCCCTATTTCAGCACCGCCCGCCTCTGGGATGACGGGATCATCGATCCGCTGGATACCCGTGAGGCGCTGGGTCTGTCCATTGCCATGGCCCTGAACGAGCCGATCCCGGACCAGAAATACGGGGTGTTCAGAATGTAGCTCCTTCGATGGCGGCCGCCATCGAAGGACAGAGAATAGAGAATAGAAAATAGAAAATAGATCTCGGAGAAGGGCATTAGAGAGAAAAGGAATCGAGCAGGGAGTTCGCCCGCATGGCGAAGTATGAAACCATCCTGGTCAGCACGGACAACGGCGTCACGACGGTGACGCTCAACCGTCCCGAAATCCACAACGCCTTCAATGAGGTGATGCTGGCCGAGTTGATCGACGTCTTCGGGAAACTGCGGAAGGACGAGCGCACTCGAGTGGTGATTCTCACCGGAGCGGGCAAATCGTTCTGCGCCGGGGCCGACCTGGCCTGGATGAAGAAGGTGATCTCCTACACCTACGAAGAGAACCTGGAGGATTCCAACCAGATATCCGAGTGTATGCACGGACTCTACACGCTTCCGCAGCCGTCGATCGCCAGAGTGAACGGAGCCGCCATCGGGGGCGGCATGGGCCTGGTGTCGGCGTGCGATATTGCGATCGCTGCGGACAGCGCGGTTTTCAGCCTGAGCGAGGTCAAAATCGGTCTCATCCCGGCTTGCATCTCGCCCTATGTCCTCAAGCGGGCGGGGGAAGCCCGATGCCGGGAGTTCTTCCTGACCGGTGAGAGGCTGACGGCGGACCGCGCCTTGGCCGCCGGTTTGATCAACCGCGCCGTTCCTCCCGGGGATCTGGACCAAGCCGTGGCGGAGACGGTGGAAAAGCTCCTCTCCAGCGGTCCCCGAGCCCTGGCCACCTGCAAGGAGCTCCTCGAGAGACTCCCCGAGATCAGCCTGGAGGAGGCCAAGGGGTTTACGGCCCGCGTAATTGCGAACCTGAGAATGGGCGAAGAGGGCCAGGAAGGTATGAACGCTTTTCTGGAGAAACGCAAACCCGCGTGGCGGCAAGGCGACTAGGCGAGGACGCAACAAGACTCACCCTAACGAGCGAAGGAGTTGCCCACAAACATGTTCAAGAAGATTCTGGTCGCCAACCGGGGTGAGATTGCGGTTCGGGTCCTTCGGGCTGCGCGGGAAATGGGGATTCCCACGGTAGCCGTCCACTCCGAGGCCGACCGTGAGGCGCTCCACCTCCGGTTCGCCGACGAGACCGTTTGCATCGGTCCCGCCGAACCTGTCGCCAGCTATCTCAACTTCGAGCGGGTGTTTGAAGCCGTCGCGTCGACCGGGGCGGACGCGGTCCATCCGGGCTACGGCTTCCTGGCCGAGAACCATCTGTTCGCTGCGGCGTGTGAGGAGCGAGGACTGACTTTCATCGGTTCCTCCTCGGAATCCATCCGCCTCCTCGGATCGAAGACGGAGTCCCGGCAGACCATGGCCGCCGCCGAGATCCCCGTCATCCCCGGAATGCGGGCCGAGGGTCACTCGATGGAGGAGTTCATCGCCGAGGCGAAGAAGGTGGGCTACCCGGTCCTCATCAAGGCGGCCGGCGGGGGCGGCGGCAAGGGAATGAGAGTGGTTCGCGAGGAGTCCGCCCTGGAGGAATCCGTGGCCGCGGCCCGGCGAGAGGCGGGCTCCGCGTTCGGAAACGACGAGGTCTATCTCGAGAAGCTCATCGAGAAACCCCGGCACGTGGAATTCCAGGTCCTCGGAGATCGCCACGGAAACGCCGTTCATCTCTTCGAGCGGGAATGCTCCATCCAGCGCCGCCACCAGAAAATCGTGGAGGAAAGCCCGTCGGTCGCGCTGGACGCGGAACTTCGCCGGCGGATGGGCGATACGGCCGTCAAGGTGGCTCTGGCCAGCGACTACACGAACGCCGGCACCGTCGAGTTCCTGCTCGATGCAGACGGGAATTTCTACTTCCTCGAGGTGAACACGCGCATTCAGGTGGAACACCCGGTCACGGAACTCACCACGGGAATCGACTTGGTCAAGGCCCAGATTCGAATTGCGGCCGGTGAGCCGCTCTGGATCGCGCAGAACAATCTTGTCCAGCGAGGGCACGCGATTGAGTGTCGAATCTACGCGGAAGATCCGGAAAACAACTTCCTCCCCGCGGCCGGAAAGATCCTTTTTTCCGAAGAGCCGTCGGGACCCGGAATCCGCGTGGATTCCGGTATCTACTCGGGCTACACCGTCCCGGTGCACTACGATCCGATCCTCTCGAAAGTGATCGTCTGGGCGGAGACTCGCGAGGAAGCCATCCGCAGAATGAGGCGGGCCCTGGCCGACTATCCCATTCTCGGCATTCGGACGATCGTGCCTTTCCTGGATGCGGTCCTCGATCATCCCCAATTCCGGAAGGGAAACACCTACACCGATTTCATCGAGCAACATCTGAAGGGCTGGACTCTCCCGGCCGGCGATGGGGACGTGCTCACTCTGGCCCTCATGGCCGGGGCGCTTGCGTCCCGACAACCGGCGGCCGGTGCATCCGGACAAGACCACGGAAAGCCCTCCCCCTGGAACACGCTGGGGAAGTGGGAAATCGCGGCGAAATCATAGGCGCCGAAGAGGCAGGAGAATGATCCACACCGAACTGATGTACGGGGACGAAGAGCACGCGATCTCGGTGGACTCGAGCCGGGGGACGGCCTCGGTGAAGATCGGCGACGAGACACTCGAGGGGGAGATCCTCCGACTCACTCCGAACGCCCTCTCCATTCAGATGGGCAACCGGCGAAGAACGGCTTTCATCGCTCGTTCCGATGAGAAGATCTTCGTCCACGTCGGGGGGCAGCTGTTCGAGTTCACCGAGGCCGGTACGGAGCGGCATGCTTTCGCAGGAGGGGCGGGAGCAACCGGCGATGGTTCGGTGTCCTCCCCCATGCCGGGACGCGTCGTGAAGATTCCCGTAGCGGAGGGTCAGGAGGTCGAGAAGAACCAGATTCTGGTTATCGTTGAAGCGATGAAGATGGAAAACCCGCTGAAGTCTTCCGTGGCGGGAATCGTCAGCAAAGTTCACTTCTCCGAGGGTGACCTGGTCGATGCGGGGAAGCCCATTGTGGAAGTGGAACCTTCGGAAGACTGAGCGTCTTCACCGCCCGAATGGACCTCCAGGGCCTCTCGGACGACTCGCCCCAGTTCCTTCATCCCAAAAGGCTTCCCCAGGATTTCGACTGAGCCCGGTCCCTCCCGATCTTGCGGGCGGATGCCCCCGGGATCTCCTGTGATGAAGACCACCGGGATGTCCGGAGCCGTCTCTCTGATGCGCCGGAGCATGTCGACACCTTCAAGATCGGGCATATGTGCATCCAGCAGGATCAAACTGACGGTGTCGGCCTGCTGTCTGAAGATATCCAATCCTTCCGTACCTCCGGCCGCGCCGATACTCGAATAGCCGAGAGCACGGAGCATCTCACGGACCGCACGCCGGAGATCGCTTTCGTCATCGATGACGAGAATCCGACGCGAACTCATACGGCTTGTCTCCCTCGTTCCAGAGATCCTGCCTCCACCGGCCGGATCTTCCACGAGACACATCGAGTGTCCCGAACCGGCTCGCCCTGACTCTCGGCGCACGAAGCCCACATCATCAACACCGCCAACAATTTCAACTCTTCGCTTGTGTTTTGTCAAGCAGAATTCGAGTTTTTTGACATCGGACACGCCCCAGAGAGTCGGCCTTCGTATCCCGACAACAAAGGCTTGATTGGAACTCGCAGATGTGGTAGAATTAGAATAGGTTACAGAGAAGGCCGCCGACGGGGCACGGCCATGAGGCCGTGCCCTTGTCTATTTCAGTGCTTCTATGGAGGGACTCCTTGCGAAGGACGTTGGGCGGTGTTCTGATTCTGGCGGCCGCTTTGGGTGGATCGCTGCCCGTCTCGGCCGAGCGAGCCTGGATCGCGCTCGAACCCGCAGGCACCCCCGCGCCCGTTTCCGCTCGGGTCCTTCCGGGAGGTCCCGATGAGGTGGTCCTCGAGGTCGGCATCTCGGGGTTCTACGTTGGAGAGATCCATACCGATCTCGGTCTCTTCACGCGGGTTGAGATCCCGGGATGCGGCGAGACGGCCGACGTCGGAAAGGCTCTTCTTCCCGTTCTTCGCCGCGCCATTGAGATTCCGCAGGGCGCCGAGCTTGAGATTGAAGTTCTCCGCCTCCGCTCCACCCGATACCTCTTGTCGGATCTGAAAACCTCGTCCCGAGTCCTCCCGGTCCAGGAGCCGGTGGTGAAGTTGCCCGGAGAGCGGGAATCCGCCGCCTTCGCCTTTTCGGAGGATTTCTATGCGTCGGACGCGCCGTATCCCGCCAACGAGGTCCGGATCTCGGAGACCGGGCAGCTCCGGGCGCACCGCTTCGCGATGATCGAGTTCTCCCCCGTTTGCTACCGACCGGCGTCCGGAATCGTCGATGTCGTTCGCAGCATTCAGGTCAAGGTCACCAGCCCCGGCGCGAATCGCGCCCGGACCGAAGAGGTTCTCACGAGATACGCTTCACCCGAGTTTGAGGAAGCCGCCTCCCGACGGTTTCTCAACTACCGCCCTCCCCCGGTCAAGGCCGCGCCGGATTGCCCGGCCGCCTATCTGATCATCACCGACGCGGCATTCTATGACGCCATCCAGCCGCTGGCGGAGTGGAAGAACCGGAAGGGTTACGCGACCACCGTGACAAGAACGAGCGAGATTCCCGGCGGCGCGACAACCACCACGATCAAGGATTACATCAAGAACGCGTGGTTGAACTGGGACGTGCCCCCGACCTTCGTATTGCTCGTGGGGGACGTGTCCGACATTCCCAACTGGACGGGAACCACGAGCGGCAACCCACCGACGGATTTGTACTACAGCACGATGACGGACCCCGACTACATTCCCGACCTCGGGATCGGCCGCTTCTCCGTGACGACCGCGGCAGAGGCGAGTCAACTTGCGCACCGAGTGATCCATTACGAGAAGAGCCTGCTTCCGACGACGTCCTGGTTCAAGAGGGCCGTGTTCATGGCCTCCGAAGACAATTACTCCATCTCCGAGGGCACGCATAACTACGTGATCGAGAACTATCTCAACCCCGCCGGATTCACCACGGACCGGCTCTACTGTCATACCCACAGTGCCACCACACAGCAGGTGAGCGACGCCTTCAACGGGGGCCGAGGACTCGGAATCTACTCGGGTCACGGGGCTACGACCTCCTGGGCCGACGGCCCGCCCTTCTCTCAGAGTGAAGTCAACAGCCTCACGAATCTGGACATGTACCCTTTCGTCCAGAGCTATGCGTGCTATACGGGGGATTACACGTACGGCGAATGCTTCGCCGAGACCTGGATTCGAGCCTCTGACAAGGCCGCGATCGCCTTCTGGGCTTCCTCCGTGACGTCGTACTGGGACGAAGACGACATCCTCGAGAAGGGCGTCTTTCGGGCGCTCTTCGACGACGGCCTGACCTGGATTTCGGGAATGACGAACCAGGGCAAATGGTACCTGTACGAGCACTACAGCGCGGGGGGATCCACGCGGCGCTACTACGAGATGTACAACCTGATGGGCGACCCTTCCCTGGACATCTGGACCGACGTCCCCACGGCGGCACAGGTCACTCATTCGGGAACGTGCCCCGTCGGCGCCGGTGCCTATGCCGTCCACGTTGAGGACACCCTCGGCCCGGTGGCCGATGCGCGGGTGTGTCTGGACCTGCCCGGCGACGTGTACGAGACGGCGTGTACGGAGAGCGACGGGCGGGCCCAACTCACCCTCGATCCGCCCCCTTCGCAGGTGGGGACGATGAACCTGACCGTCACGCGCCACAACCTCGCGCCCGCGTGTGAGACCATCGAGGTCGTCGTCCCCGCCGTCGTCACCGTGGATCCCGACACGATCCAGATTCGGACACCGACGGCCGTTACGGTGACGATCCAGGACACCGTGTCTCAACCGATGGCGGACGTCGTCGTGACGATCGGCGGGTGGGGCGTCGATCCGCCTTTAGCCGACACCACCGATGCGCTCGGCCGAGCCGTGGTCACGGTGGATGCACCCTACGGCGAAACGCTGAGGGTCGTCGGCCGGGAAATCGGCGAAGGGTTTGATTGTTTCGAGCGAACCGTGGTTGTGACGGGAGGTCTGGCCCAATCCAATCCACGCATCGAAGCGCGCGTGGACGCTCTCGGTCTTGAGGGGGCGCTGACTCCCAACTTCGAGGGAACCCTCCTCGGCCGGGTGGACGGCGTGGGTCTGGACCTCTACGCCGTGGGATGCGGGGTGGACACTTTCGTGTCCTCGGCGACCGACACCGCCGTTCTGCGCGTCACGCCCGCCGGTCCGGGAGTCGTCACGGTCGCTCTCTCCTACCCCGGGTATGACCTCCACACGGAAGCGGTCCCCGTCGTCGACGTGTACGGGACGCTCTCGGGGACCGTGTCCGAAGCCTCGACGGCGAACCCGCTGGCCGGTGTTCCGGTCGTCGTCTATCCGGCGGGAGCAGACACGGTGGCCGCGTCCCCGTTATGGGATCTCATCAGCGCGGCGAACGGGGCCTATGCCGCGCCCGACAGCCTTCCGGCCGGAGAGTACGACATCTACGCCCGGAAGTTCGGCTATCTCGATCACGCCGGGACCGCCCGGGTACTGTGCGGCGCGAACGTCCACGACATCTGGATGGTGCCGGCGCCGACGGGGGTGATTTCGGGGACCGTCACGGAAGAGGAAACCGGTGGACCCATCACGGCAACGGTCCGGATCTACCGCTCCGACGACGGGTCTCTTCACTCAGAGACCGGTTCGGATTCGCTCTCGGGAGGCACCTACGTCACCGCTCCGCTGCCTTATTTCACGTACCTCGTCCAGGTGAGCGCTCCGCATTTCATGACCCAGAACGTCCCCATTACCGTGGACGAGTCCCCCGAGACCCTGAACATCCTGATGGCGCCGACCCGGGGAAACGTCCTCGTGATCGACGACGGTACGGGGAGCAGGAGTCGAGAACCCAAGCGCGGGCACAAGGGCGTTTGGATTGTCTTCGACGGACCCGAGATCGTCGATGTGGAGACGGAGAAGTCCGCCGCCGTCCTGGCCCAGGATCTTGAAGACCTGGGCTACGACGTGACCATCGAAACACCCGCATTTACGGAACCGGCCGCGTGGTTCGACTTCGATGCCGTCATCTGGAGCTGCGGAGACAACGCCAATCCGGTGTCGGACGCGACCTGGAGGTCCAGTCTGAACGCGTACGTCGCCGCACACGGGAGACTCCTGATCGAGGGCGGCGAGGTCGGCTACGACGCGGCCAGCTACCCCGGCTACCCCCATTTCGCCGACACCACCCTTCACGTGACCGCGTGGGAAAACGACTCCGCCGGACATCTGGCGCTCTCACTTCCGGCCCACCCCATCGCCACCCTCCCCAACGCACTCCCGCCGACCCTGGCCATGACGTACTCGGCCTACGGGGACCAGGACGCCCTGATCCCCGACGGCGAGACCCGCATCGTCTACGATTGGAGTTCCGCGGGCGGGCGAGGCGGCCTTCTTGTGTACGACGACAACCCGGATCCCGGAGCATCGCAGGTCGTTTTCTACACGTTCGACTACTCCAACGTGTCGGACCCCGGCGTAAGGAAGGATCTGCTCGAGAACACGGTCGTCCATCTTCTCGCCCGGGAGCCCGAACCCGGAGGATCCACGTGCGGCAGCGTCCGGCTGTTCGAGCAGGCCACCCATGACGGCGTCGTCGTTCGAACGCACCCGATGGGTCTGTCGGATACGACCGACGCCGACGGGAACTTCGAGATTGCGGGGCTCTACGGCGGGACCTACCTGCTGACGGCCCGCAAGAGTGGATTCGCGGACTCGACCGTGAGTGTGGAGATCGCGGGCGGCGGGGCCGCAGAGAACGTCACCTTCACGCTCTTCCCGGTATACGAGCACATGGAATATCCGGAAATCGCGATTCCGGACAACAACAGCGGCGGCATTCGAGTGTACCTCGACGTTGCCGAGGACCTGGAAATCTCGTCGGTGGACTGCTACGCCGACATCACGCACTCCTACAGGGGCGATCTCGTCGTGGAGCTGACTTCGCCCACGGGCACGACCGTCCGGCTTCACGACCGCACCGGCGGCTCGGCCGACGACATCACGACCTGGTTCGATATGGAGACCCCGTGCGACGGACCCGGCTCCATGGGCGACTTCGCCGGAGAATCGTCCCAGGGCCGGTGGGAGCTCATGGTGAGCGACCTGGCGTCCTACGACACCGGAACGCTTCACCAGTGGGGACTCAGGATCGCGGCGCCCCGGTATGCCGGCGTCGAGGAGGAATCCGCCCCCGACGCTCCGGCCATGCACTTCCTGGCGCCCGGCTACCCGAATCCCTTTAATCCCGTGACCCACGTCCGCTTCGGGCTCTCCAGGGCGTGTGACGTGGATCTGTCGATCTACAACATCCATGGCCGGCGGGTCAGAGTGCTGGCCTCCCGCCCGTATGAAGCCGGGCGCCACACGCTGGCGTGGGACGGCACCGATTCCAGGGGCGCGACCGTGGCCAGCGGGGTCTATTTCTGCCGCCTCTGTGCGGAGGGATTCACGGCGACGCAGCCGATGGTGTTGATGAAATAAACCAGAGTTCTGAGTTCTAAGTTCTGGGTTCTGAGGCAAAGGGCAAGTGACAGGGGCGAGTGACAAGGGCAAGGGTTTTGCTCTGTCCCCCGGTCGCCTTCTAGGACTTCCGGCCACGAAGTTTATCTGCGTAATCTGCGTAATCTGTGGATAGGGTTTTTCGGTTTTCCAATCTGTGAAATCTGTGGCTAAGGTTCGGGTTTATCGCTCCCTCGCGAAAGGATCCGCCGTCCCAAAGACGGCGGATCCTTCGTAATGTGGAGCGGGGTTGTTCCTTCTGCTTTTCCGAAACGTCAAGAACAAACCGCCCGCGAACCCCAGGCCCCCGGCACTTCGGAGCCCCTAGTACACACTCACGGGCACTCCCGCTCCCTCTTTCGCCTGACGCGCGATATCTTCAAGTTGCGACACGGCCACCGGCTCGAGACTCCGCTCGGGCGCCGGCCGGTCCAGAGTATACACTTGAACACTGCGGGGTCGGATGCGCCCGACAAGGCCGATCCATGCCATGATCTCCTCCGGGCTTGTGTTCCCATTTTCCCCATGGGCAAAGAGGGATTGGAGGACAGGTCCTTCCAGCGCTTCCAGCCCCGCGATCAGTTCTTCCCATTGGACGCCGCGACAAGGCCGGTTGAATCGCCGCCACCCGGTCTCCGTTCCGGCGTCCAGCTTCATGATGGGTTCGTCCAGGCGACCGACGGCTTCACGGATCTCCCAACGGCCGATGGTGGATGAATTCGAGAGAATCGCTGTTTTCACGCCCACCGCATGCCGGTCTCTCAGCGCATTGACGACATCGACGATCTCGGCGAACTTCGGATGAAGCGTCGGTTCCCCGTTTCCCGCAAGCGTGATGTAGTCCAGCGCGTGGTCCCGCGCCAATGCCGTCTCGACGGCCCGTCTCACGTCATCCAGAGAGGGCAGATCGTTTCGCTCCGACAGATCCAACCCGTGGCGCTCGGTCCAGCCGTACTGACAATACAAGCAGTCGAAAGAACAGAATTTCCTGGCGCGGGGCAGAAGATTGACGCCCAACGACGCCCCGAGCCGGCGCGAACGGACCGGCCCGTAGATAATCGAGTTCTGGAGGGAGAGTACAGACATCGCCGTCACTCCAATCATGCCCTTGGCTGGATCTGCTTCTCTGTTTCTCCGCTTCTCTGTTTCCGTGCCATGAGGGGTCGATGGTCCACCATGGCTACGGCAGCGCCAGCGAGTCTCGATCACCGAAGCCGGCCGTGGAGCGCGAGCGCCCCAGTCGATTCCTGGCCACCTTCCCGATGATGGAGAGTCCCTTCTCGATGTCCTTCGGTTCATGCGACGCGAAGCACACGCGCATCGAGCTCTCGGCCCCACCGAAGGGTGAGAACAGTGAACCGGGCGCGTACAACACGCCGGCGGCGGCCGTCTCACCCAACAGTTCCATCGCATCGATATCCTGGGGAAGCGTCACCCAGAGGGAGAGTCCGCCGTTGGGTCTCTCCCAACGGGAACCCTCGGGAAAATGACGTTCCAGGGCCGCCATGGCTGCATCCCGCCGGATCCGATAGGCCTCGCGGACCTTCTTGAGATGGCGGTCGTACGCACCCCGCCGACAGAACTCGTACGCCGCGGCCTGGACGAGAACCCCCGACCGAAGATCGCAGGCCTGCTTCGCCTGAACCAGTCGCTCGGTAATCTCACTCGGCGCGACCACCCAACCGATCCGCAACCCCGGGAACAAACTCTTGGAGAATGTGCCGATGTAGATCCCGAGCCCCGCACGGTCCATCGACTTCAACGCAGGTTCGATCTTGCCTTCGAATCGGAGATTGGCGCAGAAATCGTCCTCCACGAAGGGCACCTGATACTGTTCCAGCAGCTCCATCAATGCCCGCGTTGCCTGCCTGCCGAGGCAGTGACCCGTCGGATAATGAAAGTTGGGAATCACGTACAGAAACTTGGGATGATGCTGCGCCAGGATGTTCTCGAGGGCCCCAAGATCCAGGCCTCCCCCGTCTCTTCTCACGCTGAGATACGTGGCCTCGAACGCGCTGAAGGCGTTCAGAGCCCCGAAGTAGGTCGGATCCTCCACCACAACGAGATCGTCGGGATCCAACAACAGCCGCCCCACCAGATCCAACGCCTGCTGTGACCCGCTGACGATCGTGACTTCCTCCGGCTCGGCCTCGATCCCGAAGGCGGTCAGCCGTGCGCTCACCCATTGCCGAAGAGGAAAGTACCCCTGGGAGGCACCATACTGCAGAAGCGCCCGTCCGTGCTTCCTGAGCGCGGCGCTCATGGCCCGGCTGAACTCCTCCACGGGGAACAAGGAAGCCTCCGGAGCCCCCCCGGCAAAAGAGATGGAGGCGTCACTGACCTTGACGGTTCGGAAAATGACTTCCTCGCGATTACTCATCCGGCCCAGGCGCTTGGCAAACGCGGCCCTCCAGAGCTTCGAGCGAGCGGGGCTTGCATCGGAGACGAGTGCGGGCGCATCCTCTCCCGAACCCGCCTTCGGGGCCACGAACGTGCCCTGTCCGATGTGGGAGTGAACCCATCCCTCCGCCTCCAGCTCCGAGTAGGCGTTGATGACGGTCCCGCGATTCAGGCCCAGATTCCGGGCCAGATCCCGCGACGCAGGGAGTTTGTAGCCGACCGGGAAGGTGCCCTTGTGAATCAGCCGCTCAAAATGGCGCTTGAGCTGGAGGTAGATGGGGATCTTGGCGTTGCGGTCGATATCGATGTGCATGGGATGCTACCGGGCGTCGCTCGTCCGGTGAATCGGCCGAACGACGGAAACCCGAAAGGCGATAGGCGATCGAGTTGAAAGGATCGCCCCACGTCGGCATCAGGCCAACGGCCTTCGCCTTTCTCCTCTCTCCCTTCAACTCACCTGCGGGCCGCCCCCGAAGGGCAACCAGGCAGAAGGTGGACCGCCGGCAAGGGGTGTCCCGCGACGTCTCTTCGGCTCTCGTAGTCTGAACCAACTACTCGTCCGGCTTGCCGGCGGCAACCTGCCGGTATCCTCGTTTGACCGGAGAGCCCAACCGCTGCCGAGATTGGACTTCCGGACGAAACCCGATTGCCCCTGGGTTCGCGCAGTCCAATTTACCAAGATTCTAGATCCTCGTCAAGATCCAATTGGTTCGTTTTCAAACGGTCCATTCTGAGTCCTCCTTGGCTTGACAACGCCCCGCATTTCCTCTATTGTCTCCTTGGCTCTCATTCGATCATTCAATGAGGAGAGATGCTTGGGCGCATGCAAGCAGTCCGGCTGCCGGTTGGCGCCGCTCACCCATGCAGACTACTGTTGGGCTCATCTTCCGGATCGAGAGACCTTTCGGCGCGATCTTGAGAGCCGGGTCTCCAAGGGTTCGTTGCGGCGTTCGCACCTGGCGCACGCCGATCTCCACTCCCTGGATCTCTCCGCGGCCGACCTCGCCGGAGCCAACCTCAGGGGAGCCAACCTGGAGGGTACGGTCCTGAAGGGAGCGAATCTGGAGCAAGCCAATCTCATCGGATGCCGGCTTGACCGGGCCTGCCTGGACCAATCCAATTTCCGGAATGCGGACTTCTCGGGCGCCTCCCTCGCGGGCGTAGCGGCGGCGGACGCCTGCTTTGACGGCGCACGTCTTTCTTCCGTCCATGCCCCGAAGGCCGGCTTCGAGAACAGCTCCTTCGTGTTGGCCTTTCTCGATTTCTCCGTCCTTTCGGACTCTGTCCTGAAAGGAACGGTTCTTGATTTCGCGGTACTCGGCGGGAGCGACCTCACGGGTTCGGGTTTTGAGGGGGCGAGTCTCAGAATCGCCAATCTGGTGGGAGTCCGGGGCCGTGGCGCTCGATTCGACCGGGCCGACCTCTACTACGCCAGGCCGGCCAAGGCACTTCTTGCCGGGGCTCGCTTCACCGGTGCCTCGCTCCATCGTACCGTTTTTCGTGCGTCCGACCTTACGGGCGCCGTTTTCTCGAGTGCCGACGTGACCGGAGCCATCTTCGAAAGGGCCCGCCTGGTGGACGTCGAATGGAGCGGGATCGATCCGTCCGGCTGCAACCTGAACGGAGCGGAGCGGTAGCCCGGAAGATCCAGAGCGAATGGGGAACTGAAATGATCCTCCATCATTTCCTGTTGGACGTGAACGATACCAACTGCTACCTCGTGGCCTGCCCGGGAACTCGAGAAGCCATCATTCTGGATCCGGGCGAAGTGTCGCCGGATCTGGACGCCGCGATCGAGTCGGAGGGACTCAAGCCGGTCTTCATCGCCATTACACACGATCACTTTGATCACACCGGCGGAGTCGGCTCTCTGGCCGCCCGCCACGGCGCCACCGTGGTGTCCCGGTCGGGCACGGTCTGCGGGATCCAGGGGCGGGCGATTCGAGAGGGAAACACTCTCAGTGTCGGCCAACTGCGGGTTTCGGTGCTGGAGACCCCCGGCCACACGCCCGATTCCGTGAGTTTCGCCGTCGAGGATGTGATTTTCACGGGCGACGCGCTGTTCGCCGGCTCCGTGGGCGGAACCTCGAATCGCGAGGATTTCGAGACCGAAATTGCGAACATCCGTGAGAAGATCCTCTCCCACTCCCGGGGCACCCGGCTTTTTCCCGGCCATGGTCCACCCAGCACCGTGGCTCTGGAATCGACGTTCAACCCGTTTTTGCCGTGAGACGCTTTTGCTTTGACACACACACGTGTCTGTGCTAGCTTCTGCGGATTGTGGGTTCGTGGAGAGGCGTGGAATTGCGGACCCCGGAACTCCGAGTCATCGTTCCGCCGTACCGACAGAACGCCCGCGGAGAACCGGTTCCAGCCTGCTGACAAGTCGAGCGAGATTCCGCACGGGTTTCCACATCGGTCAGGGCACATCTGCAACTTACCTTCAGGAGGAAGAACGTGTCTGCAGTCACCAACACCGAACAACTGATTGAAATGGGAAAGCTACGCACGGAGTGGGCCGGTCTGGAAATGCCGGTACTTGCCCTCGAAAAAGAGCGGCTGGCCAAGGAACGTACATTCGACGGCCTGCGCATCGCCATTTGCGCCCATCTGACGTCCGAAACCGCCAACCTTGGGCGGACGCTGATGGCCGGAGGCGCGTCCCTCGCCCTGACGGCCTCCAACCCCCTCTCGACTCAGGACGACGTCGTGGAGCTTCTCCGCAGCGAGGGGGCCAAGGTCCACGGCAAGAAGGGCGAAGACCTCGAATCCTACAACCAGGGCATCAAGGAAGCTCTGGAGACGGACCCCCATTTGGTGATCGATGACGGCGGAGATCTCATCAGCGCCATCCACACCTACCGGAAGGACCTCATCGGCCACGTGATCGGAGGGGCCGAAGAGACCACCACCGGCGTGAAGCGGCTTCGCAATATGGCGAAGGACGGGAAGCTGGCTTTCCCGGTGATCGCCGTCAACGACTCGCTGACCAAGATGCTGTTCGACAACCGCTACGGTACGGGCCAGAGCACGATCGACGGAATCCTCCGCGCCACAAATCGAATGATCGCCGGGAGCCGGTTCGTCGTCGCGGGATACGGCTGGTGCGGTCGAGGCGTCGCCTCCTGCGCCAAAGGACTGAACGCCCACACCATCGTCACCGAGGTGGATCCGGTGCGGGCCCTGGAGGCGGCCATGGACGGCCACCGTGTGATGACGATGGACGAGGCCGCGGAGATCGGCGACTTCTTCGTTACGACGACGGGAGATTGCTCCGTCATTCGGTACGATCACATGAAGAGGATGAAGGACGGAGCCATTGTCGCCAATTCCGGCCACTTCGACGTCGAGATCGACATGGCCGATCTCAAGAGGGAGGCCAAGAGCGCCCGGCCCGTCCGCCACTGCCTGGACGAGTTCGAGCTCACGGACGGGCGCAAGATCTTCATCATCGGCGAGGGGCGGCTGAGCAATCTGTCCAGCGCCGAGGGCCATCCCGCCTCGGTGATGGACATGAGTTTCGCCGATCAGGCGCTGTCCCTGGAGTATCTGAAGAAGAACCAGGGAAAGCTCGAGAACACGGTGCACACGATTCCCGCCGAAGTCGACCAGCGGGTCGCCGCGCTCAAGCTGAAGAGCATGGGTGTGGCCATCGACACGCTGACGAAAGAACAGCACAAGTATTTGAACTCCTGGGAGACCGGTACGTAGTCCGGATCGCGCACGGATATCGAGAGGAAGCGCTGTGTTCTCCGTGAGCAGTCGGCGCTAGGTTCTCTGTTCTCGTTTGCGCGTGACGCGGAGTCCCCAGATGGCAATCAATCAGGGCATCGTCAATCTGATTCCGGATTCCCTCATTCGCGTGTTCGCCGGTCCCTACGTGGCGGGCATCGGCCTTCAGGCGGGGATTGACACCGGCGACCGGCTGTTCCGGGACCGTAAGATCCTCTCCACGATGGACGTTCTCGGCGAGGAACTCCACCGGGACGAGGACGTGGAGTCCACCGTGCGGCTGTACCTCCAGATGGTGCAGGTTCTGAAGGACCGGCCGCACTGCACGATCTCTCTCAAGCCCACCCAGATGGGGATCCACAAGAGCTACGAATACTGCCGGGACAACATCGAGAAGATCGTGGCACGCGCCGAGGCGGCCGGGATCGACGTCACGCTGGACATGGAGGACCACACGCTCACGGACACCACGCTCCGGATGTATCGGGAGCTGCAGAGTGAACATCCCCGTTTCGGCACGGTCCTGCAGAGCCGCCTCTTTCGGACCGATTCGGACATCGATGATCTCGCCGACGTTCGGGCGCGAATCCGGCTCTGCATCGGAATCTATGTCGAGCCGGAGAACATCGCTCTTACCGACAAGCCCTCCATGAAGCGCAAGATGATCGAGCAGGCGGAAAAGATGTTCGATCACGGACACATCGTAGAATTCGCCACGCATGACGAGACGACCATCGAGCAGGCCCTGGTACTAATCGAGCGGAAGCGGATTCCCAGAGACCGGTACGAATTCCAGTTTCTGATGGGTGTCCCTCGAGATGCCATCCAAGAGCGCCTGATAGCAAACGGGGTTCGAGTGCGTCTCTACGTCCCGTTTGCGGAGAAATGGGACAACGCGACGCACTACTGCAAGCGCCGCCTGGCCAACAATCCCAACATGGCTTTTTACATCCTTGGCAACTTACTGAAGAAGACGTTGAGGAATTGAGGTGCGTTTCCTCCGAAGAATTTCGCTTGGGTGATTGTCGAGATTGCTTGACAACTCGGGCCCGGTACGGGTAACTTGGGGAGTTAGTAAGTACCCACTTTCGTTCTCAACAGGACCATAGAGAGAAAGGAACCGCCGTGTCGTCCAAGGTGATGTCCCTCACTCCGCAGGGCTACGTCTTGTCCGCCCGAGTTCTTCTCCTCGTGTTTCTGGTGCTCGCGCTCATCGCCGGGTGCGCCAAGGAGCGATCGGGCGTAACGACTCCGGTTTCAGGGGACACGGGTTGCGTAGGATGTCACACCAGCCAGCAGTCTCTGGTCGCGACCGCCGAGGAGGACACCTCCTCCGCTCCCCCCAACACCGGCGAGGGCTGAGGCGGAGAGGTGCCTCAGTTGGAGGTATGGGAAAAGGCCCTGGTTTCGGATGCTTTCCTGGCCGATCTGCACGGCAAATCCAGTTGCACGTTCTGCCACCAAGGCGTCGGGGCGGCGACGGATAAGGCGCAGGCACACGTGGGAATGGTGGCGGATCCCTCCGAAAGTGAGGCGACGGCATGCGTCGATTGCCACCAGGGTATCGTCCAGCAGCACGCCGCGAGCATCCATGGCACCCAGCAGGGGTTTTTCACGAGCATCACCCGGCGAACCGGACTCGACGCCGCCTCACCGGCGCTTGCCGAGATGTTCGGAGCGGACTGTGCCAAGTGTCACACCTCCTGCGGCCAGTGTCACATCAGCCGTCCGGCTGCCGTGGAAGGCGGGCTGGTGTGGGAACACCAGGTACGCCAAACGCCAAACCCGGTCAAGCAGTGTATGGCGTGCCACGGAAGCCGCGTGGCCGACGAATTCCGCGGGGTGAACGAGGGGTGCAGTCCCGACGTACACTACAACAACATGATGAATTGCATTGATTGTCACGACGCCGACGAGATGCACGGCGACGGCACCACACCCGACAGTCGCTATGATGTTCTCGATTCGCCGACCTGCATGGATGTCGGCTGTCATTCGAATATGCCCACAGCCCCTGAGAACGAATATCACACCGAGGATCATCTGGACAACGTCGCCTGCCAGGTGTGTCACGCGGACGGCTACAAGAGCTGCTACCAGTGCCACGTCGGGGAAGGTCTGCAGATTCCTTCCCGAATCGACTTCCGCATCGGACGGAACCCGCGGCAGGACAGCCGGCGGCCGTGGACGTACGTTACCCTACGCCATGTTCCGATCACTCCCGACAGTTACTCGGAATACGGCATCTCAACGCCGCATTTCTCCGACTACCCGACGTGGGTTTACGCGTCCCCTCACAGCATTCGAAAAAACACGCCGCAGACCGCCTCCTGCGAGGCGTGTCACGAAGATCCAACTCTGTATCTGACAAGCGCGTATGTGGATTCCCTGGTTGCCGAGGGAACCATGGTAGAAGAGGAGGTCGCCGCCAACGAAGACGTAGTGGTGGACGAACTGCCAAAGTGGAACTAGTGCCCGATAGGCGGGCACAACAGAGAGGAGGAGTACCGGTATGTTCAGTAAGAGGATTCTCTGGCTGATGACCCTGGCTGTCGGAGTCGCTCTCGTGGCGGGTTGCGGTGACGACGACGAAGATAGTCCGATCACCCCGACCCCGGTGGACCAGTTTGAGGTCGTGCGGGCCGCCCTCGACACGTATCTTGCGTCGAGTGACGGGGCCACCCTCGCCGCACAGGATCTGTACGACAACATGAACGACGGGGACGACACCAACGACTACTTCGTGCTCAGCGTCCGGGCTGAAAGCGCCTACGCGATCGGCCATATCCCGGGCGCCGTCAACATTCCGTGGCGGAGCACGGCCGATGCGGCCGAGCTGGCCGTTCTCCCCGCGCTCACGAAGACGGATACGCCCATCGCTGTTTACTGCTATACGGGCCATACCGGTGGCGTGGCGACCACCGCTCTTCGCGCTCAAGGCTGGGAAGCCTACAATCTGAAGTGGGGCATCATGTCGTGGACGACCGACGCTGCCATCCGTGTCGCCAGCGCTTTCAGCGAAGCCACCGATGCTCATGACTTCCCGACGGAGACCACGGCCAACACACCGACCACCCATGCGCTTCCGGAATTGAATGTCAGCTCGTCCACGGACGAGGCAACGATCGTCCGCGCCGCCCTCGACGCGTACCTTTCGTCGAGTGACGGGCCGACCCTCGCCGCGCAGGATCTGTACGACAACATGAACGACGGGGACGACACCAACGACTACTTCGTGCTCAGTGTGCGGTCCGAAAGCGCCTACGCTCTCGGCCACATCCCGGGTGCCATCAACATCCCGTGGCGGGATACGGCGGACGCGACGCTCCTGACCGGCCTGCCCACGGATCAGCCCATCGCCGTGTACTGCTACACCGGCCACACCGGTGCAGTGGCGACGACGACGCTGCGGGCACTGGGGTATGAAGCCTACAACCTGAAGTTCGGGATGTGTGCGTGGACGACCGATCCGACGATTCGCGCGACAACCGCCTTCGACGAGGCCACTCACGCGAACGACTTCCCAACGGAGCCGTAGATCGCGGGTTGAGTGGGCGAAAGCCGATTCGCACGTACGGTGACCTGCCGAGGCCTTGTGCAGCGTCACCGTACGTGTGGGTCGGGTCCGTTGGAACCAAGGGGACAGCTGATGAACGGCAAACGAGTCTTCGGGAATCCGTTGAGACAACGGGTGCCGGCGGCCTGGCTGATGGCGGCCGGGTGGCTTGCCATGGCGGCGTGGAGTACTCCGGGGGAGGCCACCATACTCAAGGGCAGTCTCCGGACGTCGGCCTACGCGCGTGAGGCGCCCGACGCCGACGGCGATCTTTCGACACAGGCAGATCTGCTTCAGAACGTGCGGCTCGATGTTCTGCAACTGGGCGCACGCGCCTTCTCCCTGCATACGTCCCTGACGGCCCGGGACGTGGCCGGCGGAGCGGAAGTGGACGCCCGGACGCGTCTCTACCTCGGCTATCTGCGGATTGCGCCTACGGCGTCTCACCTTGGGGGGCGCTGGGACGCTCGGGTCGGCAGGCATTGGGTGTCGGCGGGCGTCGGCACCGGGACCGTGGACGGCGTCTCCGTTCGCCTCCGAAGGGGCCGTGTGGCAGAGGTGTGCGGCTTCTTCGGCACGCTTGGAGTGAGACAGGGCGACGGGATCTACCTCGATTCCACGGATGATTCGGCCCGTTACGGGGGACGAATCCGATTGGGTCATGCCATCGGCCCTCTTGACCCCGTCCTGGCGGTCAGCTACGAGCAGAGCCAACTGGCCAGCGCGGACGACAGCGAGCGGCTCGGGATCCATGCGAATCTACGGTTCCCCCAAGGCGTCCGTCTTTACGGGGACTGGCGCAGGGATCTTCTCAACGACCAGACCATCCGGTTTACCGGCGGAATCGAACATACCACACGTACCCGCGCCTGGCAGAGTTGGCTGGAATATTCGAAGCGGCATCCCTACTTCCGCGCCTCCTCCTTCTTCTGGACGTTCGACGCGTCCTCCACGAGCGCCGTCCGGGGCGGGTTCCAGGTTCGAGCCTGGCAATCCTGGCGGATCACCGTCGACGGCGATCTCATAGAGTACGACGAGGACGGGGAGAGAGAGAAGGGAATCCGCTTCATGCTGGGCAGAGGCGGAATCTCCGTCGGGTGGCGCATCCATAGCGGCTATGGCGGTGATTCCTCAGGGCTTGTCATCGCCGGGCATCGGGCACTCGGGGAGCGTTTGAGCGTGAACGCCAATCTCAACGTGAGTCGGCAGCGGTACGGGGTGCTGGAGGAAATCGAGGAGGATCAGTCGCAGCACGTCGTGGCCCTCCGGTACCGCATCCGGGACACCGTGACGCTCACCGGACAGATCGAAGGATTGACCAACGAGCGATTCGAGTACGACACGCGCTTTTTGGGAACCATCCAGTGGCGCTTCCGGCATGTGCTCGGAACCAGGGAGGATCAGCGATGAGAGGAGTGGCGGTGTCCTCGGGCGTCGGGGTGCTGGTCGTCATAGCCCTGATCGGCGTGCTGGGTCAAACGACGGCGGGAGAGCGATTCCCGCATGCCGTCCACATGGAGGCGGAGCTGGAATGCGAGTCTTGCCACGAGGTGGCGGAGAGCAAGGACCTCGGCACCTCCCTCTTGCCGGACGCGGAGGTCTGCGAGAATTGCCACGATCGTGAAGATCTCGAGACGTGGGGGTTGACCCAGTTCGACCGTCCAAAGCCACGGTTCGACCGATTCTCACACGAAACGCACTACGACATCGACATCGCCGGGGAGACCGGGTGCTTCGTTTGCCATGTCGCGCTGGGTCACCCGGAAGAGGTGGGCGCCGTGTCGCTCGCCGGCCACGGACTGTGTTCTCAATGCCACGACGGAGGAACAGCCGACGACGCGTGTGAATCGTGCCACTCGCAGCCGGTGAAAGGTGCACCGGCCGGCACGTGGTGGGGTCTGGCGCTCCAGGAATCGTCGCCTCATGCACCCGGCTTCCTCCATCGCCACCAGTTCGACACCCAAACGAGTGAGTCCGAGTGTGCGAGCTGCCACTATGAAGAACCGTTGTGCAGCACGTGCCATCATGGGGAGAACGTCGAGTACGCCGTCCACGAGCGTATCTGGCGCTTCACGCACCAGCAGGAGGCAATAAAGAACCTGCAGGACTGCCAGTCCTGTCACGAGCTGGATCGGTTCTGCACCGAATGCCACGCCGCTGAAGGGATCAGGCCCGGAAACCACGAACTGCCCGGTTGGATGTCCGGTGACGTTCATGGTCTGGCCGCACGGAGAGATCTGACCTACTGCGCGAGTTGCCACGAGGCGGACCCATCGGTCTGTGCCGACTGCCATTAGTCTGCGTGTTGTACGGGTGCCGGGACGGGGGATCTCGATCGTTCGGGCAGAACGGATTGATGGATTGGCTGCACGGAAGGTGAGACTACGAGTTTTCCTCCACAGAACCGTCGCTGGGTGAATCGTTCTTCTTCAATAGACCGCGGACCCATATCGGGACGTTGTTATCGACGAACTCGCACGTCTGATAGTCCCCATAGCCGAGCTGGGCCCACAGATTACAGTTCAGAACGCAATCCATGACCAGCCCCACAAATGACCGGGCCGTGAGGAGCGGGTCCACGTCGTGCACTTCCCCCCTCTCGATGCGTTCCCTGAGGACCCCCTCAATATACTTCACGAAAGGGATTCTCCAACTCATGTACAGGCGGTCCGCCTCGGGGAACCCCGCCTCGGTTGCCGCCAGCAGCAGTTTCGATATCCCGGGATCCCCTACGCCCACCTGGAAGATTTTGCTCGCAACCGCCTTCAGAGTGCCTTCCAGGGGCTGATCGATCGGCAGAGCGGACAGGGAGGATTCAATATCCAGATCATCGACCTTGGCCCACAGGACGGCTTCGAACAGTGCCTTCTTGGAGGGGAAATGCTTGAAGATCACGGATTCACTGACTCCGCACAGCTGGGCCAGATCCTTCGTTCGAGTTCCCTTAAAGCCTTTTTCTGCAAACAGTTCTGCGGAAACGGCAAGGATGGCCCTCCGTCTCTGGCCGGCGGACAGTTTCCTTAAGGATGCTGCGGGCATAGGTTGAGGACTCCCTGCTGGAACACTCGGCCACAACACTCGTGTATGTAGCTGTTGAGAGTCAGCGCTCACTCCCGGCAGGCGCTTCCATGGGAATCGTCCTATACACAGGAGCCTCTGTCAAGTCCAATCCCGCCATAGTCCTTGGCGAGGGGATCTTTGCGTTGCATTCCGGCCGGCTTGTAGCATGTGCTCACGGAGGAAACGGTGTGCGTTGTGAATTCGGCTGTCGAAAGTCCTTGACAGAGGGGACTCTCTGTGGCAATCTCATTCGGTTATAGCGAGTACTTACTCTCTAGATAGGGATATGGGCCATGGATCGGAGAGGATTTCTGAAGACCCTGGGGATTGCCAGCGGGACCGCCCTCTGCGGCCCTCTCGCGCATGCATCCCAGGAGCCGAGCGGTCAGGAAGAGTTTTCCGCCACTGTACTCATGGACGTCGGTCTGTGCATCGGGTGTCGAAAGTGCGAGACGGCCTGCGCCGAAGCCAACGGCCTTCCCGTCCCCGACTCCGAGGACAAGTCCGTGTTCCAGCAACACAGGACGACGAGTACCACCCAATGGACCGTCGTCAACCGGTACTCGACCGAGAAGGGCGATGTGTTCGTCAAGATTCAATGCCTGCACTGCAACCAGCCTGCGTGCGCTTCTGCGTGCCTCGTGAAAGGTCTGGAGAAAACGAAAGAGGGGCCGGTCTTGTGGCACGAAGACCGCTGTATGGGCTGCAGGTATTGTATGATTTCATGCCCCTTTGACATCCCCAAGTTCGAATACGACAAGCCCATTCCCAAGATTCAGAAATGCATCATGTGCTGGGACCGACTGCAGCAGGGGCAGATACCCGCTTGCGTCGAAGTGTGCCCGGTCGAGGCTCTCAAGTTCGGCACGCGAAGAGAGCTTCTCGAGAGTGCGAGGACCAAGATCTATCAGAACCCCGACAGCTACGTCCCCCACGTCTATGGCGATCACGAGGTGGGAGGAACGGGGTGGCTCTACACCTCTCCCGTTCCGTTTGAACAGCTAGGATTCAAAATGAATCTCGGATCCACCCCCTATCCGGAATTCACGAAGG
This sequence comes from uncultured bacterium, assembly GCA_964610505.1. Taxonomy (GTDB): domain Bacteria; phylum Arandabacterota; class Arandabacteria; order JAGLYR01; family JAGLYR01; genus CAZSXU01. The sequence continues at coordinate 27,655 of CAZSXU010000025.1, forward strand.
AGTTCATGTACGGGGATCCCGTACTCCAGCTGCTCTGGCCCATGCTTCTCCTCGGCATGAACAAGATCACAGAGCGCAAGGCAGAGGTTCAACAGCGAGGTAAGGAATGAGATCGGAAACGGGACCCCTTCCTGCCCCGGCGCGCGAATCCAGGAAACTGATTCCCTTTATCCTCGGCGAGCTGAAACCCAAGGGGAAATTGCTCACTCCTTTCAACGTGATCAGTGCTCCCATCATCCTGCTGGGTCTCGCCCTGGTGGTCCTCCGGTTTGCCAAGGGGTTGGGAGCGGTGACGAATCTGTCCCAGGAGTTCCCCTGGGGGGTCTGGATCGGTTTCGACGTCATCACCGGAGTTGCGTTTGCCGGCGGCGCCTATGTTCTCACCTTCATGGTGTACATCCTCCGGGCCGAGAAGTATCGCCCGATTGTCCGGGCGACGGTCCTGAACGGTTTTTTGGCCTACGTCTTCTACGCCGGGGCGCTGCTGCTCGATCTCGGCCGCCCCTGGCATATCGTCAACCCCATTATCGGCAACAAGTTCGGGGTGAGCTCGGTGATGTTCGTGGTCGCCTGGCACTTCGCGCTCTATACGCTGGCGGAATTCGTGGAGTTCTTCCCCTCCATCGCTGAATGGCTGGGTTGGAAGAGAGTGAGAAAGATCTTCGGTTCGTTGACCCTGGCCACGGTGATCTTTGGAATCACCCTCTCCACGCTGCACCAGGCCGGCCTGGGCGGCCTGTTCCTGCTGGCGAAGAGCAAGATGCATCCCCTCTGGTATTCAGAGTACATTCCGCATCTTTTCTTTGTCTCCAGCATCTTCGCCGGGCTGTCGCTGGTCATCGTCGAAGGGTCCATCAGCCACAAGGTGTTCAGCCACCGGTTGGGCCGCGAGCAGCACGAGGCGGACCACGATGACATTCTCGTTGGGCTCGGGCGTGTCTGCGCCGGAACCATGTTCGTCTACTTCTTTATGAAGATCCTCGGCCTGGTTCACGAGTCGCACTGGTCGTTGTTGAGCACACCCATGGGCTACTGGTATCTGGTGGAGCTGCTCGGCTTCGTGCTCCTACCCGGCTTCCTGTTTCTCCGGGCCGTGCAACACAGGAAAATGAATCTCCTGCGATTCGCCGCCGGCCTGACGTTGCTGGGGATCATTGTAAACCGGCTCAACGTTTCAATCATCGCGTTCAAGTGGGACGCGGCCGTCCACTACATTCCGAGCTGGATGGAAATTGAGATCACGGCCGCGGTCATTCTCGGCGAAATCTGGGCGTTCCGGTGGATCGTGAACAGAATGCCGGTGCTGAGCGATCCTCCGAAATGGGCGTCTGAATATGAAGACCACTAGGGGAGAACTCCGGTGAGCGAATTCTCGTATCTGGATCTGTATGCAACCGAGGGACTTTCGTTTCTCCTGATCATCGGGTACCTGGTGCTTCTCATCGTCTTTGCAAAAGCCCTGTTTTCCGGCGGCGGCAAGAAGGATGAAGGCTCCGCGGAGGATGACAACGCTTGATGGGGGTGTTCTGATGTCCAGGGTGATTGCGGGAGTTCTTACGGGAATGATTCTGCTGACCCCGGCGGTTCCCGGTGTGACCCAGACGAGCCAGCAGATCGACTGCACGGAGTGTCATACCTGCCTGCAACCCTCCGGGGTGAATCCCTGCCTGAAACCGACGCTCTGTCCAAGGCACGGGGGAATGATGGACTATGACGCTCATCCCGGGCCCAGCATCGTGATCCTGGACGAGCTGGAACATCTCTACGAACCCGTGCACTTCGGCCATGAAGCCCACGCCAGGATGGTTCGATTCGACGCCGGCTGCGCAACCTGCCATCACTACACACCGCCGAACTCGGAACATCCCGCGTGCAAGGACTGCCACCCGGCGGACATTCCCCACGAGGACATCGCTCAGCCGGGGCTCAAAGGCGCCTACCACCGCAGCTGCATGGGTTGTCATCAGGATTGGGACACCGACACGGCCTGCGAGATCTGCCATGCCCGGAAGCAAACCGAGACGGACAGTCCCCGGCCCGCCGCTCACGCCCATTATGCGCCCGTCGTCATGGAGGACCTCATCCTCTTCCAGACAGCCTTTGACGAAGCCGACCGCGTGCCGTTCCATCACAAGAACCACTCTGAGCTGTATGAGCGGGACTGCGGCGAGTGCCACCAACACCAGAGCTGCAAGCGATGCCACGTGCACGGTGAAGAGCTTCACCCCATGGGCGAACCCGACGATACCGACCTCCATGAGGTGTGTTTTCAATGCCACCATGAGGAACGGTGTGAGGACTGTCACGGCCGGGATCCCGAGAGACTCTTCAGCCATGATTCGACCGGATGGCCGCTTCGAAGCTACCACGAGAAGCTCAACTGCTGTTCCTGCCACACGAAGCGAGGCGCATTCTTGAGACTGGATCCTCGGTGCGAGAAGTGCCATACGAGGGGATGGACTCCCGAGACCTTCAATCATCGAGTCACAGGCGTTCGCCTGGACGAAATCCATCGGGAGGCGGACTGCAGCGACTGTCACGTGAACGGCGTCGGGAAGAGATCCTCCTGCGACGCGTGCCACGACGACGGCAGAACCTATTCCAGCGCCGGCTTCCCCGAGTAGCGGGGAAGGACATCCCCGGTTCTCCCGGAACGTGGGTGACCATCAGAGACCGTCGGGCGGCACCCGCCGCCCGACTCTTTGCCCAAGAGATTAGAGATTGGACATTCGATAGTGGAGCTCGGGAAAAAGCATTGGAGGAAACGAGGGGCAAGTGACGAGGCCGAGGGACGAGGGTTTGGGAACAAGCGTTTTGCGCCCGGAGGGTGCCAGGACTTCCACCTCGGGACCTTCATGCTCTCCGTGGTCTTCGTGTCGAGGATTCCAATCTCAAATCTGTGGGATCTGCGATAGGGGTCAGGTTCTGTCGCCTTGTCGCCGTCTCAACACTCCGGTTTCTTGACCGCCGCCTCGCCCTCTTCCTCGTACTGAGCCCTGTGCATTTCTTTCCATTCCTCGGCCGGCATCCGTCCGTTGAACCACACCGTGCTCATCGGGTATTCGCTCGGCATGAAAATCACGTAGAAGAAATGCCAGATGATGATGGCCGAGACCGCAAGGATGGCTTCGTAGAAATGGATCACTTCGGCAACCCGGACGGACCAGGCCGGCAGCCAGCTCGTGGCAATCGTCGGGAACCACAGGACGAAACCGGTCAATCCCATGACCCCGGTTCCCCAGATGACGGCCCAGTATTCAGCCTTCTGCGTGTAGTCAAAGGCCGCGAATGCGGGGCGCGCCTTCCTCAACCGAAGGTGGAAAGCCACGTTCTGGAAGGCCTGGGCGATGTCGATTCCGCGCGGGGCAATCTCTCTCAACGACCAGCGCCCGCGGCGAGTGACCGCCAACCAGGCAACATGGTACACCGAATCAACCACCAGGATCGTGGCCAGCGCCCGGTGCAGATTTGCTCGAATGACTTCGCGCCCGCCGAGCCCGATCAGCTTCACCCACCAGGCATCGGGGAACCGCAGCGCAAATCCCGTGATGGCTAGGCCCGTGAAGCTCAGCAACAGGACCAGGTGCTGCACTCTCTCCGCCTTGCGCCATCGGACCACATAGGGTTCGCTCCGCTGGTGACGGAAATGTGCAACCAGCTCATGGCGTACGATGAGGAGGTTGTGCAGGAACATTCCGCCCAAAACCGCGGCAATCAGAACGATGTACACCAATCGGACCCATCCGTGGATCCCGCGAGCCTGAAGAGCGCTTTCGTGCGTGTAACTCTGGGCGAAGGTTGGATTCGATCCCTCATGGCAGCGCCCGCACGTGGCCGTCACGTTATCCGCGTGGACGCTGGATTGCGGGTCGTGTGGACTCCGGACCTCGTGTGTATTGTGGCAGTCGGTGCAGCTGGCAACCAGGGTGCCCCCTGTCTGAACCGCCCACCCGTGGTAGCTGTCCAGGTAGCTTTCGACGACCCCTCTCGTAATGCCGTACTTCGCGTGGAGCTCCGGGTTGATATGGCAGTCTCCGCAGACTCCCCTGGCCATCTCTTCCGGTGTGGCGTCCGACACCAACTCGTCGGCCTGCTGCATCAGATGTTCATCGTGGCAGTCGTTGCACGTGGGGGAATCCTCGATCCCGAGAGCAACCGCCTTGCCGTGAATGGAGCCGTGATACTCACGCGCAGGACCGGAATGACATCTACCGCAGGTCTCCGCCAACCGATAGCGGTTGATTGCAGAGTTCGGATCCTGGGCGGTCTGGAGGTCGTGGGTGCCGTGGCAGTCGGTGCAGACGGCCGTCCGCTTCCCCTCCCTCCACCCTTTTCCGTGGACGGACGTCAGGTAGTTCGGCAGGGTAATGGGCAAGCGAACATAATCACTCGTGATCACCGCCACATCGCCATGGCAGGATCCACAGAGGTCCGGGATGTTCGCCGCGAACGCGGGACACGCCGGATCGTCCACGGCGCAGATGCGGTGACCTTCGTGGCAGTCCGCGCAGGACGCCGCTCCCACGCTGCCTCGCAGGCGACCCAGGCGGTGGACGCTTCCACGATAGACCTCTTCCACTTCCTGATGGCAGGCGCCGCATCCCGAGTCATAGTGTTCGGCTTCCTCCTCGTCCTTGTGGGTGCTGTGGCAGGAGACGCAATTCATCTTTCCCGAGGCAAAAAGCCCGTCATGAACGGAACCGGCGAACTCTTCTCTCTCTTCGCCATGGCAGCTGTTGCAGGCTTCCGACACCTTCGCGGAAAGATGCGGCTTGTGCGTCCCGTGGACGTCGTGGCAGGATTGGCAGTTCAGGATCTCGGCCAGATCCTCTCCGAGAACCCTGTGCGCCCCCCGCTGAACGTCCTCCATCGCACCCGCATGGCAGGTTTCACAGAGACGGTTCACGGCGCCGGAGGAAGGCGGCAGGTCCGGCCCGTGTGTCTGATGACAGGTAATGCATCCGGGGCAGGGCTTGCACTGTCTGGCGCCCCGAGCATGGACACCCGAGTCATAGGAAACGGTTTCCCGTGCGTGGCACCGCCGGCACGCGTCCTCGGCCGTCCGGGTATCCAGACCTCGCATGCGGTGCGGGTCGCCGTCGATCCCGTGACAACCCGAGCAGTCCGGCGCCTCCGGATTGCCTCGCAGGTGGGCCCGGCCATGGAAGCTGACATGATAGCTGTCTACGGCGTCCTCATGGCAGCTCGAGCAATCGACCGGTTCGTACCGTTCATAGTGGGGGATGTCTTCGTAGTCGCCCGGGGCGGTGTGGCAATCCACGCAATCGAAGTCGCCATGGTTGCTGGCCCGGTAGTCATCGGCGAGGACACCGATTCCGCGCTCGTCTTCCGAAACGAGATCCGGGTCGTCATGGCATTCCAGACACGCGCCGGGCCCCGTTTGCGCCGGCAGCCGAGAAGCCAGCGGGAATACGCACAGGCCGACCAGATACAGCGCGACCAGACCGGATGCAGCCGCCGCGGACCTCCACAGAGATCGCCTGCTGGTCCCACCCGGGCGTACCGGGCTGCCGGGGGTCGTCATGGACTCCTCGCTTCGACGGTCCTCACGCTTTCCAGGACAGGCTATTCGCTCTTCTTCTCCCCTTCCGCCTTCTCGCACGGTTTGAGGTGGGCAATCATAGCGGATTTCTTCTCGAAGTCAAATACCTTGTATGTCGGGCTCTGTTTGTTGTGGCACTTCACGCACATCTCTTCCGTGGTCTCCCAGAGTCCGGCCGCGACGGCTTTCTCGTGGTTCTTCATCACGGTCAGCTTCTTGTAAGCGCTGCCGGGGCCGTGGCACGACTCACACTGAACGCCGTCTTCCAGCTTCAGCGCAGCCTTGGCGATTTGCTCTTTCTTGAGCCCGTAGGCCGTCGCGTGACAGCTCAGGCACTCAGCCGCTTCCTGTGGGGGAACCTCTATCCCGAGTTTCTTTGCGATCTCGGCGGACTCCTCCGTTGCCAGCGTAGCGTAGGCTCCGGCATGGGGCCCCTTGAGCCAGACGCCGTGCTGGTTGCCGCTCTTCTTGCTCTTGTGACACATCTTGCACGATTTCACGCCGACGTACTGGAAGGTCGGTTCGGCCTTCTTCTCCTCCGGTTTGGCTTTCTCACCTTGCGCCCAAGCGCCGCCGATTGCGACACAAACGACGGCGACCACAGCCAGCAGGGATTTTCGCATCGCTCCTCCTCATCAGGTTTGGTTTGGGCCACAGGGCCGGGATTCGACCTTCGGGCGTCCCTACACCGTTCAACACTTGATATTGCCACGGAGTCAATGCCGGAGTCAAGGTGGTTCCGGGTTCACCCGCGAGAATTCGGGCCCCCCGGAGGTTGCGGATTCGGGGCTGCTGGGCCGGTTCTTGCCCTTTCTCCGGGTTCCGTCAGCCCCGGAACCCGGAGAAAGGCGGCACCGGGCCTCAGGAATAGCTTGATTGTGCCCCCCCGCTGGTGTAGCATATCCAGTTTGTGTGGACCCTGGAGCCCCCGCACGGGGGACCCGCCCAGGGTCCGTATGATCGTCCCTTCGGGAGGCTGAAGAATGGGTTGGATGAACACGTTTCGTGAGAAATCGACCACACCGGAAGAAGCGGTTCGTTGCATCAAGAGCAGTGACCGCGTGTACATCAGCGGGAATGCGGCGACACCCTATCCCCTGCTCGAAGCCTTGGCGGCTCGGAAGGACGAGCTGAACGACGTCGAGATCACCCACGTGCTTCTTTACGGCAACGATCCCCTCTCCGCCCCGGAAATGGATGGGCATTTCCGGCACAACTCCCTGTTCGTCGGGCCTGCGGATCGCGGGGCGGTCAACGAAGGGCGGGCGGATTACGTTCCCATCTTCCTCAACGAAATTCCCAATCTGTTCTTCCTGGGCCTGATGCCCCTGGATGTCGCCGTTCTTCATACGTCGATTCCCGATGAACACGGTTTCCTAAGCCTCGGCGTCGAAACGCTCGCGTCCAAGGCCGCGGCGCGCACGGCGAAGACCGTGGTCGCTCTGGTCAACGAGAAGATGCCGCGAACTCTTGGGGATTCCTTCATACACATCAGCCGCGTCAACTCCCTTGTGGAAGTCTCGATGGACCTTCCGGAGCTCCCCCGGAAACCGGCCACCGACGTGGAGAAACAAATCGGACGGCACGTCGCAGACCTGGTGGAAGACGGCGCCACCCTCCAGCTGGGCATCGGAGGGATTCCCGACGCCGCACTCGCCGCACTGGGGGACAAGAAAGATCTCGGAATCCACACGGAGATGGTCTCCGACGGCATCATGGAGGCCGTCGAGGCCGGCGTGATCACCGGAGCGAGGAAGAACCTCCACGCAGGAAAAGCCGTGACCACCTTCCTCTTCGGATCGACGCAGCTCTACGACTTTGCGGACAACAATCCGATGTTCGAGTGCCATCCGGTGGAGCATACCAACGATCCCTTCGTGATCAGCCAGAACGACAACATGACGGCCATCAACTCCGCCATCGAAGTGGATATCACCGGCCAGGTGTGTTCGGATTCGATCGGGACGCGCATCTACAGCGGATTCGGCGGACAGGTGGACTTCATTCGGGGCGCCGCCCGCTCCAAGGGCGGCAAGCCCATCATCGCCCTTCCCTCCAGCGCCAAGCGGGACCAGATCTCCCGCATCGTCTCGGAGCTCCATATCGGCGCAGGCGTGGTGACGACCCGCGCGGACGTCCACTACGTCGTTACCGAATACGGAGTCGCCTTCCTGCACGGGAAGAATCTCAAAGAGCGCGCCCGCGCCCTCATCGACGTAGCCCACCCGAATTTCCGGGAGGAGCTCGAGAAGGCGGCCTACGAGAGGAAGATCTTCAGATAGCGGGCCGGATCAGGAACTCCGGGTGCGATCCCGCCGCTTGGCCTTGTAGAGACGGCGGATGTCCGAGAGAACGGAATCGTAGCGCCCGTCGCGGAAGTCAGGAAACCCCCACGGAAAGGCCCGCCACCCCTTGTCGTAGTACAGCGTTGGGTCCGCGTAGATTCCACGGCCCAGGCAGATCTTGGGCCCCTGGAATTTCGCCGAGGCCAGCACGATCTTGTAGAGGTCCATGTATCCGGGATCCAGATTCACGCACCGCCGCCCACTGCGCACATGTTCGTCCTCGATCCTCTGGGTTCTGAGCTTCACGTCTACGATCCCTTCGGGGGGAATCAGCCGCTCAAACGCGACGAACCGGCGCTGGAGCCCCAATCCCATTTCAGGCTCGTAGTAATCCGTGACGTCGAAGGGAAAGGCTTTCGACTCCAGGTCTATGGGCCCGAAGCAATGGGCCAGCGTTTCTTTGACGCGAGGAAGCACCCGGTCCGAGGACGTCAGGATTCCGATGAAGAGCTGGACAGGTTCGGCCGGAACGGGCATGGACATCGCTAGAGGGTCCTCTCCCGGGCGTTCGTCCAGCGGTCACGCGCCCGGCAACCCGGCAACCATCGCAGAGGACCGCCGGGATCTTCGCTCGGCCAGAATGGAGGCGGCCTCCTCCACCCAGTGCGGAGAGATTCCGAAGTATGTCTTCACCGTCCGGTGAAGGTTTTGCCGAACGTTTTCTTTCCTCTGGCCGCGGAAGGTCGTCACGCGAAGATGATTCTTCCGGAGATAGAGGTGGCCCTGCGGGCTCGCCCGGTAAAGGCAAATCTGGTTGAGCGAGGGTTTATAGAACGATTCCATCCAGTACTGCTCGAAGTCCTCTTCCGAAACCTGCCGATTGGAGAAGCTGTAGCGCCATTTTCTTTCTCTCGCCATGTAGGTGAACAGATGAAATCGGCTCTCCTGCGGAACGAACACCAATTCCACACCGCCATGACGTGATGCAAAGCGGATGGGCCGGTCTTCATACAGCTGAACCGGGCGGTTGAGTCCATAGCCGGGATCGATCAGATAGTCGGTCTCCCCCACGCGCGCCACGACGGCGCAATGGATATTCTCTCCGGCCCGCATGTTCGCCATCACCTTGTAGCACGTGAAACCCGCGTATCTCAACAGGCGATCGAGAAAGTAGGTCAGGGAGAAACAGGTTCCGCCCAGACGGTGCTCGATATGGTTCTGCATGACTTCCGCCGGGAGGCGGAACCTGACGGGGGATTCGCCGTCCACTCCGCTCTGGATGATCTTGCTCAGATTCTCGTAGGGAATTCTCGAGAACGCAGAGACGAGACGCTGAAGAAACAGGGGATCCCGGGCGGAAGGATCCAACCCGAAGTAGTCAAAGAACTGCTGGCTCGATTCCGTCTGGTCACCGGCTTCCGATGGACGAATGATCCGGTCCTTCACGCTTCCCCCCACAATCCCGGTGCCCGTCTCACTGTTTCTCCGGAGTCTCTGGGACGCCGCCCTCGAAACATCTACTCGTCCCACCGGGCGTCCCACGCTTCAGGCTGGTCCTTCAGAACCTTGTCGAACCACTCCAGCCGAATCTCATTGTGCGCCACGCGGATCGATTGCGTTCCCACGATCCCGTGTTCCTGACCGGGGAACCGAACATACACGACGTCCTTGCGAAGAACGCGCAGAGCCGTGAACATCTGATCGGACTCGCCCGAAGGAACGTTCGTGTCACCGGTGCCGTGGGTCAGAAGAAGAGGTGTATGAATGTTGTTCGCGTGGAAGAGCGGCGAACGCTCGACGAAGATGTCCGGGCGGTTCCAGGGAAAACTTCGCGCCAGAGCCACGTCCCCGTACAGGTATCCCCAACGCCCCTGCCCCCAGTAGCTCGTGATGTTACTGATGCCGTAGGAGGCTTCGGCCGCCGCAAAGAGATCCGTCTTGGTCAGAATCTGCATCGTCAGGAACCCACCGTAGCTCCCACCGAAGGCGCCGACGCTCTCCCCATCGATGAATGGATGCTCCGCCAGGACGCTCTGTACACCCTCGATCACGTCCTCGGCCGCCCGCTCGCCCCAGTCATTGACATGAGCGTCGGCGAATTCCGGCCCGTACCCCACGGCGCCGACGGGATTGAGGGTATACACGACATAGCCGTTGGCCGCCAGGTAGTGGTTCCGCCAGACAAACGCCTCGCCGTTGGGAAATACGCCGCCGTAGTAATACACGATCATGGGATAGGTTCGGGTCCGCTCGAAACCCGGCGGGTAGTAGATCCACCCCTCGATGTCCTGCCCGCGGGCATTGATGAAATTCCACGGTTCGGTGTTTCCAAAGCGAATCTGTGAATATACCGGCTCGCCGGGAAGGAGCAGCTCCTGTAGATCTCGGCGTTTGAGATCGTAACGGAACAGGCACGGAGGGCGGTCGATCGAACTCCCGTAGAGCAGCAGCCGACTTGCGCTGCCGCTGCCGCTGATTCCGTAGACGGCGGAGGGCTCGAGCGGAAGATGGGTGATCCGATTCTTGCCCACATCGGCCCGATAGAGATGGTTCTTCCCTCCGGCGGTTGCCGTGAAATAGATGAAATCGCTTTCGGGATCCCACCACAGCCGAGGGCCGCCCCGGCCCGCACCGTAGAGATCCGCACCCACCGAAGGATGGAACTCGCCGGTAAGATTCAGCATCGTCCCGCCGGCTCGATGCCACACATAGAGATCCTGTTCATAGGCGTTGTGGTCGACGGATTCGGGAAGGGTATCCGTTTCCGATGGAGAGGCCACCCACGCGATTCTCTCGCCCCTCGAGCCAACGGTGAGATCGCTCAGAACGGCGAAACGCATTTCCCTCTCCAGGGTCGCCTCGAAGGTCTGGAGATCCAGTGTCCAGAGCTCCATCTTCTCGTACGGGCGTACGTCGATGGGCACCGTCCTCACGAAAGCCACCAGAGGACGCTGAGAACACGACGCGATCTGCCCGATGGAAAACTCTCCCTCCGTCAGCAGGCGCTCCACGCGGTCGGCGAGAGACACCATCCAGAGGTGATGGCGATCCTTCCAGCCCGGCCATCGCATGTAAGGTTCGGTCAAGCGCTCGTACGGGCTCTCCTCGCTCTCGTTCTCGACGTCTGCGGTGGACACAAAGAGGAGGGCTTCCCCGTCACCGGACCAGACGAATTCAGTGAGCGCTTTCTTCCCCTGAAGCACCTTTTCGAGCGAACCTTCATTCAGATTCAGGATCCAGAGATCCGAAACCCCGTCCTCACCCGCCATGACCATCGCCAGCCGGGAGCCGTCCGGCGACCAGGCCACAGAAGACACCGAGGCCTGGAGGTCCAGCGTCTGTACAAGCGCCCCGCTCTTTGCCTCACGGATTTCGAGAAACGTCTCCGTCCGATCCACATCCGGAACCCAGCGAGAGCGCTGGACGACGAACCGGCTCCCGTCGGGAGAGATCCGCGCAGATCCGCCCTCGACGATTCTGGAGAGGTCATCGAGGCGGGCAAACGTTCGTTGAGGAGACAGCGAAACCCGGGTAGTCTTCCCCGCTCTGTCCGCCGCGATTCGCAGGGCGGCTCTCAACCTCCACGAATCGAGACTGTCGCCCGGGGAGACGGCCGTTCGGATCAAGAGCAGAGACTTCCCCGTAGGCAGATCGAGGGTCGCTGTCGTCTCAGGTTCTTCGTCGGTACGAGCCGTGACTTTCGCCTTGCGCGCCGCTTCTTCGCCGTCCAGGGTAACGCACAGAACGTTGCGACTCCAGACGACCAGGTCGACCGTCTGGCGCCGCGAAGAGTCCAGGTAACACGCCAGAAGGGCCACGGACGCTTTCCCCTCCGCGGGTTCCAGAGCCACTTCTCCGTCGACCGCCGAGCGCTCGCTCCAAAACAGCGTCTCTCCCGCCCTCCAGGCGAGGGCTCTGCCGGGCTCCGGCCACAAGTCCACGCCCGGCACGGCGGGTTCGTCCAGGAGAGCCGCACTGGTCGCTCCCGATTCCGTGGCGCTGAAGAGCGGCAGCCGTTCGGCCACCGGACCGGCAGCCAACCACGCATCGATGCGTATATCCTCGGGAGTGGTGTGGTCTGCATCCCCCGCGTCGTCGGCCCACGTGTTTCCAGCGATACCGACCAAGACAACGGCGGCGATGATTTCCAGAAGAATCCCTACTCGGCTCACGGCTAGCCCCCTCATGCTCCGCCAACCTCCGACCATTTGGACGGATCCCTCCCTGCGGATCCGGAATCTCGCCCATGTCCCGTGCGTGCGACACCGACGACTAGGCGGGTCTGCAAACAACCCGCGCCGGCTTCATGCATAGACTTTCAGCCCTGGTATCGCGAGCGGTCACGCGGCAGAGCAATAGAACAATGGACCAATGGACTCCAATGGAGCGGAGGGGTTCTTCTACGGTGCCTTTTTCCAGAATCTATTGCTCTATTGATCGATTGCTCCATTGCTCTGCCTGGATGGTACGTGGCTCCCGTACCCGGAGCCCTGTATCATCCGGGCTAGGCAGTGGGCTCCTCCGGCGTTGCCGCCTCCTCCGGCGTTTCCGGTGCTTCGACCGCGGGATCTGTCTCTTCGACGACCGGGTCAGTCTCCTCGACGACCGGGGCTGTTTCCTCGGTGACCGGCGGTGGCGGTGCGGCGGCTTGTCGCGGCTGCGGCCCCCGGGAGGGTGTTGTCACACTCTTGTTTGAGGGCCGAGTTCTCCCATAGCTGCCCCTCCAGATCTTGCCTCGCTTTGTCCGACGATCTCCTCTACCCATCTACCGAAACTCCTTTCCCGTTATCCGTTACGTTCATGTTCGCCCCCGTCCACAGGGGCCTCACCCCATACACAGATACCGATCCCCTGCCCCGCCCGTGACCCACCGGAACCACTCGGTGGAATCCGCCCGGGTTCCGGATCAGGACCAGTGTAGCGCGATTCGAGGGCAAAAGGCAACCCCCACCGGCAGGAGACGATGTCACACCTCCCAGCGCCGTTTCTCGAGAACCTCCCCCAGGCCGATCAGGCGCAGGAACTCCCTCAGCAGCGGGGAGAGATACTTGCCCCGGCGAATGGCGATTCCGTATCCCAGCTGGCCGAAACTCTCCGAGACCGGAATCCGGTGGATTCCCTCATCCTCATCCTGCTCGAACGGAAGTCCGGAGATGATCGAGACCCCCAGCCCGGCCTTCACGTATTCTTTGATCACCTCGGCTCCACTGGTTTCAATGGTCACGTCGACCGTCAACCCGTTCCGGGCAAACACCGACTCGATTTTCTGCCGTATCGAGTTCTCCTTCTCGTACAACACCAGGGGCTCGGATGCAATTTCCTCGAGCGTGAGGGTCCGCCGTTTCGCGAACCGGTGCGTCGTCGACGTGCACAAGTACATATCATAGCTGAACAACAGGAAGAAGGACACGTCCTGGAATTCATTCCATGACGAGGTGATCCCGAAATCAACCTCCCCGGAGATGACCATCGACAGGACCTCCCGATCCAGATTCCGGTGCTCGATCTTAATCCGCGTCGCCGGGTTTCGACGCTTGAATTCGCGCAGAATCTGGGGGAGCTTGTATTTCATAATTCCCCGATAGCTTGCCACATGAATCGTGCCGACGGGCTGCCCGGCCAGGTCCCCGAAATGGCTTTTCAGATCGTCCAGCTTCTGCAGGATCGAAGAGGCATAGCTCAACAGAACCTCGCCCTCGCCCGTGAGCCGAATGCCCCTCCCCGCTCGCTCGTACAGTTTCACCCCCAGCTCATCCTCGAGTGATTTGATCTGATGACTGATCGCCGATTGCCCGATGCCCAGTTTTCGTCCGGCGGCCGAGAAGTTCTGGAAGTAGGCGGCCCAGTAGAAACCCTTCAGTTTTTGCAGATCCATTCCGGTTCCTCACCAAGACGGTTCGTGAGTTCCCACAGACCCATGCGCTCTCCTCACCGGGAGCCTGCGGGGCTGGCTGTGTCAGGGTGGAAGACTCTGTCTTCCAACTGCAATCCCGTTCGGGCGGGCGCCGATCCCATAGTTGACCAGGATTCATGTCTATGTCAATGTATAAATCATTTTGATCATATATGAATAGAAATCATATAATAGGCCATGGATTGTACTTGCATTCATGTCTTGATATGTCGTACGCTTGTTCATGAAAAGTGAATCCAACCTGTAGCCGAGGAGGGAATGAGAGATGGATTTTCTAGCTGTGAAAGCCTCAGAGATCGGCGTGCCTCTCGTCCGCCCCCTTCCCACAATCCTCGCCTATGCGCGAGGAGCTCAGGCGGGCCAGCCCGTGTCGCACGTCCTCGAGGAAGAATTCTATGCCCACGTGGACTGCCTCAGCGATCTCATCGAAACCGCGTGCCTTCGTGCTCATGTGCCGGGCTCCGTCTGTGAGGAGGTAACTCAGCGAACCGTGGACTTGGCCCGAAGTGAAAAGGAAAACTTGATCAGCTCGGTGAACGAGCTTCTGGCCCATCTGAGCAACTTGTCCCGAGTCCACAGGACGGCGCTTCGGGCCGAACTCGGGGCGAAACCCGAAATCTACAGGGACATCTACTGGGGCCGCGTGTACACGAAGAAGATCACGCTCATTCACCAGGAGGGTTCCCCCGAGGCCCTCGCCGGAATCACCGAGAGGTTAAAGAACAGGTGCTCCTACGATGTGAACCTCGAATCCGAGAAAGAGATCGCCTTCCGACCGATGACCTCCGATCTGATTCTGTTTCATCCGACCCGGGGCGCGATTCGCCCGGCGACCTTGAGTGCGGCGGAAGCCTATGGATTGCCGATCGTCATTCTCATGGATCTCGGGAAGAAGATCGAAGAGGCCGATCCCGTGGCGGTCCGAATCGCCCATCAGTACGCCAAGAGCGGTTTGAACGTCACGCACTCGCCCTTTACGCCGCTCCGGCTCTTCACGGCGATCGACATGTGCTACGTCGATCACATGCTCCGGAAACCGACTTTCGCCGGGGCCAGGTCACGCGGCGCAGTGGCGTAGGTAGAGAATAGAAAGTAGATAATAGACAGTAGAGATCGGAGAAGAACATCATGAGACGTGCTTGGCCGGTGGGCTAGCGATCAGGATCCTGCCGGCCAGAAGGTGAGCAGAATGTCGTCGATGTGGGCCTTCCAGTTGCCCCAGCTGTGGCCCTCGGGGTACTCGCGGTACACCAGCGGGTATCCTTGCTCCAGGAGAAGATCCCGAACAAACCGATTCTGGCCGAGGAGATCCGACCGGCCTTCCCCCGTCTCATAGGTCCCCGCATCGAGGTACCAGCGGATCTCTTTGCGGGGACCCGCCTCGAACATTCGAATCATTCGATCCTCACGAGTCCCGAAGTAGGTGGACTGCCCCGCGCAATGTCCGAAAGTTTCGGGGTGAGTGAAGGCGATGAAGGCCGATATCAGCCCGCCCAACGATGCACCCATGATCCCCCGGGCCTCGGGTCTCCGGATCGTCCGGAAACGGGCGTCGACCCAGGGCACGACCGATCGAACCACGTAATCCCGGTACGTTTCGTCGACTGAGTACTCCCTCCCACGATCTACAGGAGGGATGCACACCATCACCACCTTCCGAATCCGGCCCTCGTGGATGAGGAAGTCCGCAACATTGTTGATCTGCCCCAGACTCACGTAATCGGACCCGTCCTGGACATAGAGCGTTGGGTATTTCTCCTCGCCGCCATCGTACCCCGGAGGGAGATAGACCTGGAGAGTCCGCACATCCCCGGTGGCCGGGTTTTCATGCCCGTGGCTCTCGAGCGTTCCATGGGAAATGCCCGGTCGAAACTCGATCTCCGGCGGCGGCTCGTATGCCGGCATCCGGATCTCCGAATTGGGCCCGAAACCACCCGTCATCGTTCTGGGGTTACGCGTGTCCATTGTCCACCGGCCGTCTACGTAGAACTTGTAATCAAGCCGCGCATCGGCCGGGAAATTCTTCGTGAGATACCAGAGATCTGTGCCCTCGACGTTCGCCATTCGATCCGCGTGGGGATCCCAGCCGTTGAAATCTCCCGGGAGACTCACGCTGCGGGCGCCCGCTCCCAGGTAGAGGAAATGAACGCGGGTGCCCTCCACGAGGGGAAAGTCCTCTTCCGCGGTCCAGCTGTTGAATCCCTCCACGATGCGGCGGTGGTGCTCAGGGGAGCCGCCCGCACTCACAGTCTCAAGGAACTCGTCAAAGGACGTGAATTCATTCATGGCGGATTCTCCGACCGGCCCAGAAATCTCCCCCGACGGCACGGCCTGTCGCACCCCGCAGCCGGGGGACCAGCCGACGATGGCCAGCAAGACCAGGAGTTCGGCCGCTCTCGTGCTGTACGCACCCATGAAATCCTCCTCGCGCCTCGGCTCTCGCCCCTCGGCGTGATCCTAGCCCGGATGATGCACACGTCTTCGCTCTTCGCTAGGTTGCCTTGTGGCTGCCGGCGGCAGCCCGGCATGAAGGTGCGATCTCCAAACGCGCTCATCCCAGTGGCAACCCACTTGTAGATTGGGATATTCAGGCTTACCCTCGGATGCGCTTGGCTCTCTCCCGGTCTTCCTTGACGTCGGTGTCTTCATTCAGCCAACCGTCGAGAAGAGCCAGAATCACCGCCCCGTAGAGGTTGGATCGATCGGGGTTGATGTGCAGGACCTTTCCCCTCTCATCATCGATCGAGATAATCAACTCCGCGTCCTTAAGAACGGACACATGATCGCCCACCTCGCCCTCGGATTCCTGCAACACGTCTGCAAGCTCCGTGACGGTGAGTGATGTGTATTGCAGAAGTTTGACGATCCTCACGCGGTCCTGGTGGGAGAGCGCTCGAACCACCGTCAAGAAAGGTTCCATGTTCACGTCTCCGGCGACTGACCGAGAGATGATGCCAGCGGCCGGCCCGAGAGTCAAGAGAAGATACCGGGCGAGAACTGCAGAGAGCCGAAAACCGAGAGGCGAGACCCGGCGGGCGGAGCCAACGGGCCGACCGCGGGGAGAGTCCGGTGGAGCATCGGCCGCAGAGGTCACAGAAATGGGGGCGATCCACATGGGATCGCCCCCCGCCGGCCGTACCCCGAACACCCGTGCTGGGAGGAGGGTCATGCAGGCCGGACTGACCGAGTCGAGTCCTCACGCGCGTCCTTGCTCAAGACTGCATGCAGCCTGCATGTGCGCCGGCTGATTACTGCACCATCAGAATCTTTCGCGTGGCCTCCTGACTTCCCGCCCGCAGCCTGCAGAAATACACTCCGGGGGATGCGTCGTGGCCGGAATCATCCTTGCCGGACCAGCGGACCGAGCTCTCTCCTGCCGGAAACCAGCCTTCCGCAAGCCGTGCGACTCTCCGCCCACGAATGTCGTAGATCGCCATCTCCACGCGCGTCCCTTCCTCCAGACGGAAGGGAATCACCGTCTCGGGGTTGAAGGGATTCGGGTAATTCTGTCCGAGAACACACCCCGCTCCCCCATTCTGCGTTTCCCCGCCCGTCACACGCAAAAAATAGGGCGCCTGAACAAATGCGATATCGTATGGTGGGAGCCCCACGTCGATCATGTCGATCTCCGTATCGGTCGAAGCATCGAAGATACGGATTCCCGGGCTCACGGCATCCCTGTCGCAGAGGTACAGCTCGCCACGGGTGTTTATTTCGATGCCCGCCATCGAAGAACCGACGCCGCTCGTCTGGGCGGCGAGAGTATCGATCACCGTTCCCGAGGTCGCGTTGAAGGACACGAGCCGTGCATAGTTATCCGGCCATGGGGCCGAGTCCAGGACGACGCCGTACCCCTTCCCACCACCCCATATCAGGGCGTCGGTCACATCTCCACCAAGGTCGGCTTCCGAAATCACCACACCATTGCTCTCGAGCGCAAAGGGATCGATCACCTCGACTCCCCCATCCAGGACTCCCCAGGACCCCAGACAGGCCACTATCAGCTCTCCCCTTTCGGTGGAATACCGGAGCTCGGAATACGGATTCGAACATTGAAGCACAATGGGCTGAATCCCGCCGGTCGCGGGATCTACATCGATCAGCGTATCGGCGGCTACGTCGATCACGGCCACCTTCCCCGGCCCCACCGGCTCCCATGTCGTATGGTCGATGTTGCTCAGCGTCACGAAGAGCTTCCCGTCGACGATCTCCATCCGGTCCATTTCCGGTATGCCGTCCGCGTCCGCCACGGGAGACAGATCAATGGAGTCGAGAATCGCTCCCGTGAAGGGATGCACCACCAGAAGAGTCGTCCACTCGAATCTGGAAACGTACGCCTTGTCGGCGGACGCCAGCCGAATATCGTGGGGATTGGACCCGTTGCCGACGGAGTACTGCCCGACGGTGGCGAAATCCTGGTTGGGGTCGACGAGCTGAATGTTGTCCGCCAGGTACCGATTGACGACGAACACCATATCCTCACCGTAGTCGTAGTGCGCGACCGCATCGGTGCTCACGGGCGAAATGCTGACCTGTGTGTCTCGCGGCGGTTCGACTTCGATCGTCGAGTAGTAGGCGGCCGACCAGAAATCGGTCGTGAGAACAAACGCGTAGTCCTGGTCCACTCCATCACCCTGAATCTCGGCTTCCGCAAAGGGGATTCCACTCACCGAGACTAGAAACAGAAGAGTCGCCGTGCAGGTTGTCCGTCCAATCCCTCTTCCGCCGGTCATTCCCTTGTCCTCCTTCCCCGTCCTTCGAATGAGGGCTCCTCAGATTCAAGCCCCCCGTAGATGGCCCCTCCATCCATGTCTCATAAATTCAAGACAACCGTAGATGGCTCCTCCATCCACGTCTCATAAATTCAAGACAACCGTCCCATAGGCAGAGCGTCCGGGCAGAGGATAGCCCATCACATCCTCGACCTGTTCGTCCGTGATGTTCTTGATTTCGATTGTCACATCAAGCGGCAACTGCCCGGCGGGAAAGCTGAAGCCCGCCGCGTGGAGTCGCCGGATCCGCGAGGGTTCCTTGTTGTTGGGTGCCACCCCGTTGTAGGCATTCCAGTAGTTGCCGTCCAGATAATCGAGCTCGTAGAAGACCGACGTCCGTCCCCGTCGCCAGGCCAGTTTGCCGAAGGCGGCCAGTTCGGGCCGGTCGGGCAGGACCTTGCCCTGCGTGTAGCTGACCGGGCCCGTGTTGATGGCCTCCATGGCCGTCAGACTTCCCGAAACGCTCAGGCCAAGCCACCCCCCGCATCGAAGAGTCAATTCGTAACCTTCGATCTCCGCCTCGTCCACATTGACCGCCTTGGCCGCGTCCAGAAACCTGTACCACTGCACCAGGTCCTCGACGTCCGACCAGAAATGGGCGTACTCCAGGGAGAGAAATCGGCCCTGTCCGAAGGCCTGCTCCCACTGGATTCCCAAATCGCGATTGAGACCGCTCTCCGGCCTGAGGAGCGGGCTCGGCAGAACGATTCCCTGGTAGCCGAAGAGTTCCATCAGCGTAGGGAGACGGTAGTATCGACCGGCATTGCCCTTGACCCGGAAACCCCAACCCAGGGCGGCCACGGCGCTCACACTCCCCAGCGTCCGTTCGTGTACGATCGTTGTATCCGACACGCTCCGCAGATAGGCGTAGAGAAACGAGCCGGGCTCGACGCCGCCCATTCGGTCGACATGACGTTCGTACCGGACGGCGGGAACGATGCGGAAACGGCCGGGCCACAGACCGATCTCGTCCTCCAGGGTCAATACGACACTGGTCCGAGACTGGCGCGGGAATTCAACACGCTCTCTCAGGATCTCTTCGGATCTGAAGGATTCACGCCGCGCCTCCAACAGCCCCCGCACCGAGTGGCGCGCCCCGGCCATCGGAACCCGCCACCGGACGGTTCCCCCGAAGGAGAGGGAGCGGTTCCTGACGTCCGGGTTCCCCTTGTTTGGATCCGCTCGCCGGTCCTCAAAGAGATCCCGCCGATACTGGGAGAAGAAGCTGAGGTCAAGCCGAAGAGGCAAGCGAGGGGTTGCCGGTTTGTTCCAGGCAAGGTGGAACAGGTCGTGCGTCTTGGTTAGGGCTTCCGTGCGCGATTGATCGGCACTGTATCCCGGCAACCCCTGCTTCTTGTGATACATCTGGTTGGTCATCACCAGGCGCCCCGCCCCCAACGGGTGACTGGCCTTGAGCATCAGTTCCCGAGCCTCCAGATGATTGTTGATCCTCTCGGCGATTTCGTCGTCGGTCTTGGTATAGGGAGTGCCGTTGTCATCCAGAAACTCGAAGTTTCCTTCGCTCGAGAAAGCTCCGCCCACCGCCAGGAAATCCCATTCCGACTTCGACAGAGCGTAGCTCGCTTGGTAGCGCTCGGTCGAGAGCGACCCGTAGGAGAAGGAGATCCTCCCCTTTCCCGTCGACGCGGCATCCCGGGTCACCAGGTTCACGGCCCCACCGATGGGCGATCCCGAGAGGTCGAAGGCGCCGAAACCGCGATAGACCTCAATTCGCGACAGGGACGAGACGGGAAGATCGGCGAGGTCCACCACCCCCGAGTGCGCCTGTGGGAGAGGAACGCCGTCGATGAATACGCTCACCTGTTTGGCCGAGGACCCGCGTACCGAGGCGGTCGAGTAGGCCCCATAGCCTCCGGCGTTCTTGACGTGGAAGCTCACGGTCTGGCTCAGGTATTCCGCCGTGCTGGTGAAGCGCTTGGCCGACTCCTCCGTGGGGATAATCGTGATGAATGCGGGGCGGTTTCTGAGATCTTCGACATCCGAGAATCGATCGGCTTCGACAAGGATTTCGGAGAGGCGGTAGACCGTATCCCCGAGGGCGATCGTCTGAGCCTCCGCGGAAATGGGGACCAGAGATCCCGGGAAGGCGAAAGCTGCAACCCAGAGGATCGGGAGAATGACGTGCCGGATGTGCGTTCCCACCACGAGACCTCGCGTGACGGACGTCCCCCACGGAACCTCTGCGGCGGGCATCAAAAAACCCAACCTCCGCGTCAAAGGAGATCGGGCACCCCACCCCTCAGACCTCGAAGAGTTCCGTGGGTCTTCCCTGGCAGGTCTCCTGGCTTATGGCTCAGGCGCCTTCCCCCGCCTTCCGGACGATCGGGTCCGTGGCCTTCTGGGGGTCGGCTCGCCAATCACAGTGGCGGGACCGCGGAGGCTTCACACCTCGCTTCCCATTTTCAGTCCCCTGTCGGGGACACCAGGGAAGAACAGTTCACATGTTCAACTAATCCCTATGTACCAAAATCACGGGAGTTTGTCAAGGTCCGAATCGCCCGAACGTCTCTTGACGTCGCCCGACCTCGGGAGCACAATGTCTGGCAGACATTGGGAGGAAGCAATGCACATCGAAATCCTGGGCGCGGAGTCCATGGGCGTCCGCTCGCTCTCGACGTTCGTAACGACCTCCAACCGGCGGATTCTGATTGATCCGAGCGCTGCCGTCACCCCGAGGCGCGACGGACTGCCCCCTCACCCGTCGGAGATGGAGGCGCTCGGGCGGGTCCGGGAGGCCATTCAAGCGAGGGCCGCAGCGGCAGACGCGATCGTGATCACTCATTTCCACCACGATCACTTCTCTTCTTTCAAGCGCCGTCCCTTCAATCTCACGGACCGCCGGACGGCCCGGGACGTCTATCTCGACACGCCCGTGTATGTGAAGGACTGGCGGCAGAACCTCAATCGCGCCCAACGCATACGCGCGCGCCAATTCCTGCAGGCGCTCGAGCGGGACGTGATCGTCGCCGACGGCGGCTCCTTCGAGAATGTTACCTTCTCGCCGGCCGTCAAACACGGCGAAGTCGAGTCCCGACAGGGCTGGGTCGTCATGGTGTCCATCGATGACGGAGCCGAAAGACTTGTCTTCGCTTCCGACATCCAGTGTATCGAACGGGAATCGGTGGACTGGATCCTGGATCGCGAGCCGACGATCGTGATCACTTCCGGCCCCCCGATCCACATGAGCGTGGTCTCACAGGAGAACAAAGAGAAAGCCCGCCTCAATTTGATACGCGTGGCCGGGGCCGTCCCGACGACCGTCGTGGACCACCACCTGTTGCGAACCGAGGCCTACCGGGGCTTTCTCCAGGACGTGATCGCTCGAGGGACGCTCGACGGAAACCGCGTTCTGACCGCGGCCGAGTTCATGGGCAGGCCCAATCAACTTCTGGAGGCAAACCGGAAGCACCTCTGGGACCTCGGGCCGGGAGCAACGGCAGGGCCGGTCCGGCCCTCTTGAAAAGGGGGCTGTGGAGTGGGTTGAGCCCCGGCACGCAACTCGGCACCGGGGCTCGTCGTTTGATGGACGGATCGAGGGACTACTTCTTCCGCTTCTCCTTCTTCGCCTTGTCGCTCACGAAACTCAGAAGCCCGCCGGCTATGAGGATCGCTTTCTGGCGATCGCTGAGATCGTAGTCGACCTCGAACTGCGTGCTCTTGGAATGGTTCCGTACGAGCAGCCGCTCGTTCCTGTCCAGGTGCCACGGCACGTCGCGAATCTCGAGCCAGTCCTCCTGGTCCACGACGTCGTAGTCCCGCTCGTTCACGAAGGTGAGCGGAACGATGCCGAAGTTGATCAGGTTGGCCCGATGGATGCGGGCAAAGGACTTGGCCAGCACGAACTGGATCCCCAGGTACATGGGCGCCAGCGCCGCATGCTCACGGGACGAGCCCTGCCCGTAATTGAATCCGCCCACGATGAACCCCCCCCCGTGGTCTCGGGCGCGCCGAGAAAAGGTAGGATCCACGCCGGTGTACACGTATTCCGAGATGGCGGGAATGTTGGAGCGCAGTGGCAAGATCTTGGCGCCCGCCGGCATGATATGATCCGTCGTGATGTCGTCTCCGACCTTGAGAAGGACTTTGCTCGACAGGGTGTCCCCCATGGGTTCCTTGCGGGGAAGGGGCTGGATGTTGGGGCCTCGCCGAATCTTGACCTTCGAACCGTCCCTCGGGGGTTTGATGACCATGTTGTCGCTGATGACGAAACTCTTCGGAACGGCCACTCGCGGCGGGCGGGATCCCAACTTTCGAGGATCGGAGATCTTGCCCTTCAGGGCCGTGGCCGCAGCGGTCTCGGGAGAAACCAGATAGATCCCGGCCGTGCTCGTTCCCGATCGCCCCTCGAAATTCCGGTTGTTGGTTCGCACCGAGACCTCACCGCTTCCGGGCGCGTGCCCCATTCCGATGCAGAACCCGCAGGCCGATTCCGCAATGCGGGCGCCGGCTGCGATGAGATCCGACAGGCCGCCCGACTTGGCGATCATGTTGAACACTTGCTTGCTCCCTGGCGAGACGATGAGGCTCACGTCCGGGTGAACCGTCTTGCCTTTCAGAATACCGGCGACCGTCATCAGATCCCGATACGATGAATTGGTGCAGCTTCCGATACAGACCTGACTCGTGACTACTTTGGACAGCCTGCGAACCGGAACCACCCGGTCCGGCATGTGCGGCTCGGCGGCCAGAGGCTCGATCTTGTCCAGCTTGATGTCGATGATCTCGTCGTACTCGGCGTCCTTGTCCGCGACGAATTCCCTCCAGTCCTTGACTCGCTTCTGGGCGGCAAGGAAGGTCCGGGTAATTCGGTCGCTCGGGAACACCGACGTGGTCGCTCCCAGCTCGGCTCCCATGTTGGTGATGGTGGCCCGCTCCGGCACCGAGAGAGTCTGCACGCCCGGACCGCCGTACTCGAAGATTTTCCCCACACCCCCCTTGACGGTCAGCCGCCGAAGGAGCTCGAGGATGACGTCCTTCGCCGACACCCAGGCGCGGAGCTTTCCCGTCAAACGAACCTGCACGACCTGAGGCATGGTGAGATAGAAAGGTTCTCCCGCCATCGCCACCGCCACGTCCAATCCGCCGGCCCCGATCCCGACCATCCCGATCCCTCCCGCGGTCGGGGTATGACTGTCGGAGCCGAGAAGCGTTGCGCCGGGGACCCCGAAGCGTTCCAAATGCACCTGATGGCAGATTCCATTGCCCGGGCGGGAGAAATGGATCCCGTGCTTGGCCGCCACGGATTGGAGGAAAAGGTGGTCATCCGGGTTTTCATACCCGGATTGGAGCGTGTTGTGGTCGATGTAGCTCACGGAGAGCCGGGTCCGGACCTTCGGGATTTTCATCGCCTCGAACTGGAGATAGGCCATGGTGCCCGTTGCGTCCTGCGTCAGGGTCTGATCGATCCCGAGCGCGACTTCATTGCCCGTATCGAGTTCGCCGGAGACCACGTGCTCCGCGAAGATCTTCTGGACGATATTCTCCCCCATCACTGCCTCCTCGTTTCTACGTCAAGCCGCCTCCGGACGGCTGTGAAATGCATATCGCGCAAGAAAGGGCAAAACACACCCGCAACGCATCTTAACGGAAACAGGGGATTTTAGTCAAGAATCAGGGTGCGGCAACCCCTATTCTCTCGTCACCCGTGACTTGTCACCTTGTCACCGGGACAATTCAGAATGAGTGACGGGTAACGGGTGTCGAGTGACAAGCAACAGGGAACAACTGCGCACATAGAACCCCTCCTATTAGATCTGAAGCCGCTGTGGATGACGGGTCGCGCCCTTGGATCCTGTGGCGGACCGGATGGACAGAAACTCACGTTGGGTACGTGTCCGACGACGCGTTCGGGGGCTCTGATGGTTCCCCTCTGCGGCCGGGGAAAATCTAGAAATGCGTATTGCGATTTAATGCGTATTGCGATTTGCGGAGTGGGCGTGATTCCGAGACGGAGGTTCTTGGCCGGCGTGCCGACGCGCCGTCTCGGTTTCGTCAGGAGATCTCACCTGCAACCACCGACTCACTCTCGTACTTCGGCGCAGAGCGGACGTCGCGATTGCCCGACCAGCCCCCGTTCGGCCTGAGCGGCTGCCGGGCCCGCCCGGCAGCCTGTCGAAGGGGTGCGGTACGAGCCGGGTGCCCCTCGGGATTCTGAGGGGAACACTCCGAAGACCACTGTTATCGGTTGAGGCTACTATCCGCGATGCAAGGACGTTGATTTCAGAACAATTCCCAAAATCTGCCACAATCGGGATGATGAAATCCGTTGGGGGACATGCGAGTGCCCAATAGGGCTCTGTCCCGGATTTCCCCGGATTTCCCCAACAGCCCCTCTGTCCCGAAGTATGATGATGAGCGTCCGCTCAGAGGTCGAGGGCGAATGAGACCGCGCGGCGGACTTCGGCCATCTTCGCTGGCCCGAGGATCGCTACCAGCGCGCCGATCTTGCCCTTCGACACAGTCTGGACGTGGTCGCAGTTGACGGCAGAGGCGCGGGGTACACCGTCTTCCCTGGAAAGCGCGACCTCGGTTGGGATGTCCCGGATCGTCGAGGTGACGGGAGCCACCGTCACTTCTCCAAGATACTCGAGAATCGAATCACGTGTGAGAATCAGCACGGGACGCCGCTTGTCCGGAGCCCGGAACCGGTACCACCGGATCTCGCCTCTCTTCATCCCTCACCCCACTCCTGTTCCCGCTCCCACACGCTGAACTCACGCTTCTCCACCGGACGCACCTCGTAGCCTCTTCGGTGCCGGCGCTCCATCCCTGCCACGGCCAACCTCCGGAGCGCCTCCCGGAGAGCGTCCCGCGTGAACGCCGACCGCGTGGTCCCGAGCCGCCGTGCGGCCCGATCCACCGCCTTCACGAGATCCTCGTCCAGCGTCATCTGAATCGCCTTCACTGTCCCCCCGATACGAATGTGGATTGGAATGTGGATATCTATCACTATTATGATCCACATTCAAAGGATTGTCAAGGGGGTCATGTGGGGGGACGGGGATCTTCGGGGACGTAGTCAGCTTCGTCAGCTGTGCACCTGGCATCGGTATCGAGTCCGGCGGCGGAGTGTTCGCAGCGTAATCGCTTTTTAGATATATGGTTCCGCCATTGAGGAGTCTGTCCCCGAAATAGAGCCGGGTCTTAGGCCCGGCGCGTGTTATGTTCAGCGAGGACGCAACCTCACCCGGGCATTTAGCGTTTACAGTATGATCGGACCCGGTAAACAGAACTCCGAACACATCGCTTGTGATGTCCACATCCAAGGGAGGTCCACGCTATGCTTCCATTCGACTCGGCCAGATTCCCGGTTCCGTACATCGCTGCGCTCCTGGCAGCATTTCTGGGCTGGGTTGGGATGCCCGTCGCTCCGGCCGGTGGTTGCACGATCATCTATGCGGCCGACGATCACATCGCGCTCGCGGGCAACAATGAGGACCAGAGTAATCCCTTCCCGATCGTCTGGTTCAAGCCGGCTGAAGACGGGAAGTATGGACGGATGTGTTTCGGGTTTCAGGATCTCTCTCCCGAGGCAGTCGATTGGCATTCACGGGAGGGAGGCATCAATGAGAAGGGATTGTTCTATGACTTTGCATCGACAGAGGAGGTGAAGGTACCGCGCGATCCGGACAAACCTGATTGCTGGCTGTTGATGAACAGGGTCCTGGAGGAATGTCAAACCGTCGACGAAGCCCTCCAGCTGTTTTCGGAGTACAATTTCAGAGAGGTTTGGAAAGGTCATTATCTGATCGGGGATCGGTTCGGGAACTCGGCTGTCGTCGAGCCCCATACTTTCATCAGGAAGGACCGTACGTACCAGGTCGCCACGAACTTCCTCCAGTCCAAAACCGATCCCGAAACGTCTACCGACACAAGATACAGGCTGGCATCCAAATCGTTCGAACAATCGGACACGATTTCCATCGATCTGTTCCGTCGTATCCTGGACGATACCCACTTCGAAGACTACGGCGGTTCCATGTGTACGACTCTCTACTCATACATTTACGATCTGAAAAGAGGGGATGTCTATATCCATGATTTCCACGACTATGACAATGTGGTGAAACTCAACATACATGAAGAGTTGAAGAAGGGGGAGCATGCCTGTCTCATATCATCTCTATTTCCATACGAGACATATGCGGCAGGGCAATACAGAGCGACAAGAGCAACGGTCATGCTGCTGGAAAAGGCCGCGTACAATGGTGTGTCCGGAGAAGACGGGGCCATTGCGTTCTATAGAGCGTTGAAGTCTCCTGACGACAAACCGACCCAATACAGCCTTGAAGAAGAACATCTGACTGCCGCAGGACAAGCTCTTGTTGAATACAACATGACGGATCGAGCCATCGAGCTCTTCACTTTCATAGTGGAGGAATTCCCGCAATCTGCGAATGCGACAAGGATGCTTGAACAGCTGCAGCAGTGAGCACTCAGGTGCAATGCTGGTCCCGAAACAGAAAACCATCCTCTTAGGCACCGGGGATTCTCTGCGTGGCCTCCCAGGCCGGTCTTGCCGCTCCTACTGATCCTGCTAAAGAACACGAATGGCGCAGTGTGATCTCTCTGCTGGTGGGCAAATCGCGTGGAGGGTTTCGGTCGGCGTAGTGGTGGCGCGAGT
>CAZSXU010000026.1:0-49534 GCA_964610505.1 uncultured bacterium
TCACTGACGGTCATTCCACTACCGGGAGACCAATCGCCGTTCGGTCGCTGTGTGTCAAGGGCTGTGTCGACGTATTGAACCAGAAGCTCGTGGCATCGTCCGGTGATTTGGAGCACAAGTGCGAATGCAAGCGTATGCCGGAAGTCCGGCTTCAGCACGATTTCTGACGTGACGGGATCGACCTGTTCGCCGAGGATATAGAAGGGGGCAACCTTCTGCCTGCGACCAAGCCCCCAGGATACGCAGAGATCGATGCGATCACTAGCTCTGTTGCCAAAAGCTCTGAGCGCAAGGTCCGCCGTGACAATGGAGACACCCAATCCGGGCCTTTCACGGGCCGCGCCCAACTCGCCGCGCAGGACCGAGCTTTCCTTTACTGCCCAGGAAGCTTCAGCATCGCCAAGCAGTGGATAATCCCAGAGCAACCGAAGTAGCCTCTCCTGTACGGAGGCAGTTGTGCTGTCTTCGCTGTCTTCTGCCGGCCTGAGACCAAGGCCAAATCCGAAGACCTGCACTGCATTGATTCGCTTCAGTACGCGGACGATTCCGTCTTTCAGGCCCATATCCATATGGCTACTCCCCTATAGCACTAGCAGCCGGGAGCTGCTGAGACTGGGTCAGAAAGGTCGGTCCATTGCGTTGAACCATCCTCCATGCTGGTCCTTCCCTATCTCGACTCCGACGCTGCCAATGCCTCCGTACCCCACTTCCGTCGTGTCCACCAAGACGCGCCGACCCTCCCTGAATTGGTCTTTCAGAATATCGCCTTTGCATGACAATGTCAAGTGTGAAGCCATTGCGGCCAGCCAATAGAGTGTGGAATCGGCCGAAATCAATACTTGGGCAACAAGGTTAAAAGCGAGAGTGCGGCTAGGCGAGGGAGCGAGATCGGGCATCGCACGCCGGATACCTTGCCCTTCGATGCACGGCACTCTTCGGCCGTGTGGCGCGTCTGCCGCACTCAGGGCAAACAGTTGGATGGCTTTTTCAACTTGGGCACAGCCGGGGGAATTCGGAGCGGGATCCATGATCGGGGGTGGAGGAGGCGGACGGATGACGGGAAAAGCCCCAGCGGTGCCCATCGAACGGATTGAGAACCGCATCTTCCTGGTTCGTTGCCAGAGGGTGATGCTGAGCACCGACTTGGCGGCGCTCTATGGCGTCGAACCCCGGGCCTTGGTCCAGGCGGTCAAGCGAAACAGTGCTCGGTTTCCGGAGGATTTCATGTTCCAGCTGGACAGCGCCGAGTTTGCAGACTTGAAATCACAGATTGTGATTTCAAGTTGGGGCGGCATGCGCCGCGCGCGGCCGTACGCCTTCACCGAACAGGGGGTGGCAATGCTGTCGAGCGTGCTCAAGAGTCAGCGCGCAGTCCAGGTTAACGTCGAGATCATGCGGGCGTTCGTCCGGCTTCGCCGGATGCTTTCCTCGAATGCGGACCTTGCCCGGAAGCTCGCCGAGCTCGAGAGGCGGTACGATGCCCAGTTCAAGGTGGTGTTTGACGCGATCCGCGAGCTCATGGCCCCACCCAAGAAGCCGCAGCGAAGTATCGGGTTTCGCGTTGACTCGTAAGGAGTTCCGGCGTTTAAGCCCCTCGGGTCGGATCTTGCGGTGACACATTTTGGGGCGGAGCGCCTGCGGCGCTCCGAGAGAGCCGAAAGCCGAGAGGCGAAAGCCGGGATCAGAGGCGTTCGGGCCGGCTGCGGTGAAGGCCCGCGGATCGAAGGCCCGAGCGTGGGGTTTTTCAACGCCGCGAGTTGCCGCCTTCCTCGATCATCGTCATCCCCCATTCACGCTCGAGGCCAAGAGACGCCGGACCTTTGCCGCAGTCGACCCGAACGCCCCACAAGGATTCTCTTGCGCTCCAGGGCCTATCCGGCTATACTGCGGGTCTTAATCCGTATTGGAGGAGAGCCGGCAATGAATGAACTGGAAGCCACACTGAGACCGAAGGAAACAGATCAACCCCCGTATCCGCCGAAGCGCGTCGTCCTGGCCAACGGCGAATCGATGATCGTTCGCCAGGCCACGCGGGACGAGGTGCCCAAGCTGCTCGAGACGCTGGAACCCCTCATCTGGGTCGAGCGGGACTACTACGACATCGTCGGAGTCCGGGCGTTCGCCGAGCTGCTGGGCTGGAAGAGGTACCGGGTCAAGGACGAGTACTGCCTCGTCGGCGTCATGGACGGCATGCTCGTCGGACTCGTCAACGGGCGGAGCCTCAGCAAGAACATCGGCATCAGCCTGCACACGCTTGCGCTGCGCCGGGGCCTGAGGATCGGGGCTCACCTCTTCGCCGCCAAGATGGAGCACCACATCGAGTATCTGAACCAGAAAGAAGTCTACGTCGTGGCCGAGAGCCCCATCGGGTTCCGGCGATGGATGATCGAGTACTCCCTCGAGGAGCGGCCCCACGTGGCCCACGAACTCGGGGGCGTCATGTCCTACGCGCTCACCCGGCCGCTCTACTTCGCCAGCAAGGACCGCCTGGTCGTCGGCGAGCGGCCCGTGTCGGAGGAAATGCTCGCCTCGACCGAAGACTTCGAGATTCCTGATCCTGAACTGCTCGTTACGCAGGTCAGTGGCAAAGCCAAATGAGAGAGACTTTCATTATTCAAACGATCGGAAGAACAAGATGAGAGACGTTGCAATCATCGCTGCAGGCCAGACCAAGTTCGCTCGAACCGAGTGGCCTTTGATCGATCTCCTCGTTGAGGGAGCTCGGACGGCCTACGCGGACAACAGAATCGATGAATCGCTGATCGAGGCCGTGCTGGTCGCCAACATGGGCGCCGGCATGCTCAACCATCAGAGCGGTGTGGCCAGCGCCGTCGTCGACGGCCTCGGCCTCATGCCCGCCCATGCGGAGCTGATCGAAAACGGTCCCGCCAGCGGCGCGTCGGCCGTGAAGCTGGCGTTCCTGGGAATCGCGTCCGGATACTACGACGTGGTGATGGTGGTTGGCGGGGAGAAAATGCGCGCCGTCACCGGATGGGAGTCGACCGATTTCGTGGCGACCCTGACCCATCCTTTCGCCGAGTACGTCTACGGCGTCACTCTCCCGTCCATGGCCGCCCTCTTCGCCAGGCTCTACATGGACAAGTACGGAATCACGTCCGAGCATCTCGCCATGGTGGCCATCAAGAACCACGACAACGGCATGCTGAACCCCGAGGCCCACGTGCAGCAGCCCATCACCATGGATGGGATTCTCCACCGGCCCGAGGCCGTGGTCAACAATCCCATCGTGGCCGAACCCCTGAGGCTCTTCGACTGCTGCCCGGTGAGCGATGGCTCGGCGGGAATCATCCTCTGCGCCGCAGAGCGCGCCAAAGAATTTACCGACAAGCCCGTCATCATCGCCGGCGTGGGCCAGGCGACGGACACCCTGGTGGTCCACGAACGGGAGGATCCGACCGATCTGAAGGCGGTCACCCTTGCCTCCGAACAGGCCTTCAAGATGGCCGGAGCGACCCCGGCGGACGTCGACGTGGCCGAGCTTCACGACGCCTTCACGATTCTGGAAATCGCGGAAAGCGAGCACGCCGGGCTCTTCCCGAAGGGCGAGGGGCACAAGGCTCTGGAGCGCGGGGACACGCGGATCGGCGGCAAGATGCCGATCAATCCCTCGGGCGGACTCAAGGCGCGCGGCCATCCCGTGGGTGCCACGGGGATCGCGCAGCTGGTGGAGTTGACCAAGCAGCTTCGCGGGGATGCCGGAGAGCGGCAGATCAAGAACGCCAAGACCGCGTACGCGTGCAATTTCGGCGGATTCGGAAACAACGTATTGGCCTTCGTTTTGAAGAAAGGGCAATAGGCAGAAACTCCATAACGGCCTTCGTTTTGAAGAAAGGATAACAGGCGGACGAGTCATGAAGAAACCACTACCTCCCGAATACAAGTGTACGAACTGCGGCCGGATGACGACCTACCATCGCCTTCGCTGCCTGTCGTGCAGGAACGAGAAATTCGAGAAGCAGCCGCTGTCCGACAAGGCGACTCTCCTGTCCTTCACGGAAATCCACATGCTCCCGTGGGGTTTCGACCAGCGGTTCCTGAGGGTCGGCATCGTCCAGTTTCCCGACGGGGCCCGAGCCACCGGCTGGATTGCCTTCGAGGAGGCCAAGGCGGGCCTGCCCGTCGAAGTTCGATGGGAGCCCATCCGCGACCGCGACGGGGAACCCGTGTATGGATTTGTGTTCCACAGTGCCAACTGAAGAAGCTTTCCGCAGATTACGCAGATGGCGCAGATGAAAACCTTGTGGCCGGAAGGGTTGGGTCAAGAACACGACCCAACCCTTCCGGCCGCGGTGATATCACAATCGGTACTCTCTTCAATCCACTCCCTTCTTGCTCTCACATTGCGCTTCTCCTCTCGGATTAGCCCGAGTGAGTCAGGGCGTAGCGTTCATACTGTAGAGAGCGAGCGCCGAAATTCAGCAACAGGCCCACGGTGGACTTCGAAGCTTTCATGTAATTGATCACCTGTGACTCACTGCCTCCCGTTAACGCCGACAGGGCCTTCACCTCAACGATCACCGAGTCGAAACACACGAAATCCACCCGATACGTGGCATCCAGGCGTTGTCCCCGGTACCAGACGGGCAGTTCCACCTCACATGCGAATGGAATCTCTCTGGATTCCATCTCTATCGCCAGGGATTCCTGATAGACGGCCTCCAGATACCCGCACCCCAGTTGCGTATGGACTGCCATTGCCGCGCCAATGATTGCATAGGTCCTTGGATCACCGTGTTTCATACCCTTTCCCTCCGTACCCAGCACGATGTCGCAAGTCTCATACCCGCGAAACCCGTCAAGCCCCGAGAGTTTTTGCCTTTTCTAATCCGCGTAATCTGCGTAATCTGCGGATAAAGGGGTTTGCCTTTTCACTGCTCGAATCTGCGGATGGTCTATGAATCTCATCGAACGAGAGGGTGTGCAGTTTTTCACGTCGGAGATGCTGGCGCCGGTGGCGCATGGATTCACTACGCGGGTGGGCGGGGTGAGCAAAGGCCGTTACCGGTCGCTGAATCTGTGGCACGAATCGGGGGATACGACCGAGAACGTGCTCGCCAATCGCGAGCGTCTCGCCACCGCACTGGGAATTGACCCTCCGGAGCTGTCCACTCTACGCCAGGTCCATGGCCGCGTCATCGTCCACGTGGACGGACCATTTGAGGATCATGCGCTCGAGGGCGACGCGCTCATCACCGATCGACCCGGAGTATTCCTCGCCGTCGGGGCCGCTGACTGCGTGCCGATCCTCCTCTGGGATCCGGAAGTACCGGCCGTCGGGGCCGTCCATGCCGGCTGGGGAGGAATCAAGGAAGACATCGCGAGGAAGACCGTCATCCGGATGACCGAGCTCTTCGGTTCGTGGCCGGACCGGATCCGGGCCGTGATCGGTCCCGCCGCCGGTCCCTGCTGCTACGAAGTCAAGGACGACGTCGCCCGTCATTTCCCGGAAGCGTTCTTGAGACGCCTCCCCGCCAGGAAGATCCACCTCGATCTCTGGAAGGCCAACCGGCACCAGCTCCTCGAGGCCGGCCTCGAGGAGGCTCATATCGAAACGTCCGACCTCTGCACGTTGTGCAACGCCGATCTCTTCTTCTCCTACCGCCGGGACAAGGGCAAGACCGGCGGCATGCTGGCCGTCATCGGCCTCTAGCCTGGATGATGCACGAACAGGAGGGAAGTACATGCATCATCCAGGCAGAGAGACAGAGAAGCAGAGAAACAGAGAAGCAGATGTCGGAGAACGGCATCATGCAGGACCCGCGGCGGACTCTGTTTCGATTCGCTTCTCTGTTTCTCCGATTCTCTATCTGATGTCGCCGAACTCGATTTCGAAAACCTCGCGCGTGATTGCCGGCTCGATCCGATCCCTGAGCCCCCTTTCATCGCCGTAGACACCATCCCGGCCAAGATGGTATCCTGTACGAGACCGGCATTGGCCGGGCCCGAACGCCGAATCTCTATCCAAAGAGGACCTGAAATGGCCGTCATCATCGAACCTTTCAAGATCAAATCCGTCGAGCCCATTCGCCTCACGACCCGGGAGGAGCGAGAGAAAATCCTCGAGGCCGCGGGCTACAACCTCTTTCGCATTCGATCGAAGGACGTCCTCATCGATCTCCTTACCGACAGCGGCACCTCCGCCATGAGCGCCAAGCAGTGGGCCGCCATCATGGAGGGCGACGAATCCTACGCCGGAAGTCCCAGCTTCTTCCGCTTCGAGAAGACCATCAAGGATCTCACGGGTTTCGCCCACATCATTCCGACCCACCAGGGACGTGCGGCCGAGCGGATCCTCTTCACGCTCCTCGGCGGAGAGGGTGCCATCGTCCCCAACAACACACATTTCGACACCACCCGGGCCAACGTGGAATTCACCGGGGCGGCGGCCCGCGACCTCGTCAGCCCCGAGGCTCACGATCTCGAATCCTCACTGCCCTTCAAGGGAAACATGGATCTGGCCGCCCTCGAGAAGCTGTTCGAGGAAGTCGGTCCCGAAACCATCCCCGTCGTCATGATGACGGTGACCAACAACTCCTGGGGCGGGCAGCCCGTTTCCATGGACAACATTCGCGGGGCCAAGGAGATCTGCCGGCGCTACGACACGCCCTTTTTCCTGGACGCCTGCCGCTTCGCCGAGAACGCATACCTCATGAAGAAGAAAGATCCGGCCTACCACGGGGTCTCGGTCCGGGACATCGCCCGGGAGATGTTCTCCCATGCCGACGGCTGCACCATGTCCGCAAAGAAAGACGCTTTCGCCAACATCGGCGGCTTCCTGGCGATGAACAATAAGGCGTGGGCCACTCGGGCCAGGGATCTGCTCATCCTCACGGAAGGATTCCCCACCTACGGCGGGCTTGCGGGGAGGGATCTCGCCGCCATCGCGCAAGGTCTGGACGAAGTCCTCGAAGAGGACTACCTGGAATACCGGCTCGCCTCCACGGCATACCTGGGTAATCACATCGCCCAGCGGGGTGTCCCCATCGTCCAGCCCGTGGGCGCCCATGCCATCTACATCGACGCCAAGCGGTTCTTGCCCCACATTCCGCCGCTGGAGTTTCCGGGCCATGCCCTGGCCTGCGAGCTCTACCTCGCCGCCGGGGTCCGGGGCTGCGAAATCGGGAGCCTCATGTTCGCCTCAAAGGATCCCAAGACCGGGGATCCCGTCCCGGCGGAAAACGAGCTGGTGCGGCTCGCGATTCCCAGAAGAGTCTACACCCAGAGCCACGTGGACTACGTCGTCGAGAAGATCCTCGACGTCTACGCCCGAAGAACGTCCATTCAGGGATTCCGAATTGTCAGGGAAGCGCCGTTCCTGAGGCACTTCACGGCCCATCTCGAACCCGTATCCGGATGATGGTGAAGAAAGACAGCTGGCGCTACGGACCACTACTGATCGTCCTGGGTATCTCGGCCGTAGTCGCACGGTCACTGCTCACGAATTGGCAAATCTGGGGACACAGCTCCACGATCGACTATGCCAGGCTTCTGGAGCTCGACCATCTGATTCGGCAGGGATATCTCTATCCCCGATGGTGCGCGGATTTTTACTACGGCTTCGGCTCGCCCCTCTTCAACTTCTACGCGCCGGCGGGGTACTGGATCGGCGAGATCTTCGCCCTCGCAGGCGCTAACATCCTCTACGCCGTGAAGATGGTGTACGTCCTCGGCATCTTCCTCGCCGGAATCGGAATGTTCCTCTTCGCCGGACGCCTCTGGGGACGCATCGGGGGAACCGCTTCGGCCGTCATGTACGTCCTGGCCCCCTACTTCCTCCTGGACGTCTACGTTCGCGCATCGCTGGGCGAGGTTCTCTGCTTCGCGTGGATCCCTCTCATTCTGTTTTTTCTCCTCAGGGGTCTGGACGGCTCACAGGCGTCGTACGTGATCGGATCTTTCCTGATGGCCCTTCTGATTTTCAGCCACAACATCACGGCCCTGCTCCTGTTTCCGGCACTGGTGCCGCTGATTCTCCTCCATTGCCGAAAGGGGGAGCCCCGTCCGTGCTTGTTCCGAGGACTGGGGTTCTATGCACTCGCTCTGGGTCTGTCCGCCTTCTTCTGGTTGCCCGCTCTCTTCGAGAGACCGTTCGTTCTGGGGAACGAGATTCTGACCTCGGGAGACTACTGGTATCGGGATCACTTCCTCACGTTCCGGGATCTGTTTGAACGACGCTGGGGGTTTGGAACGTCTCGACCGGGAGACTCGATTTCGCTGCAGCTGGGGATCTTCCACTGGACTCTTCCCCTCGCGGCCGGCGCCGTTTTATTCTGGAAGCGCGCGCTTCGGAAACCGGTGACGATCTGGCTCTGGCTCGTGTTCGCCGGGTCCATCTTCCTGACCCTTTCGGCCTCGGCCTTCATCTGGGACCGAGTTCCGCTCCTTCCGTTCGTGCAGTTTCCCTGGCGGTTTCTCCTCTTCGCCACTTTCGCTTCCTCCGCACTCTCGGGCGCGGCGTTCATGTTTCTGGAGTCGAGACGTCCCGGCTGGCAGATCACCGGGCTCACCGTCGTTGTCCTGGCCGCCGTTCTTGCCTACGGCGGCTACACCGCACCGCGGTTCCTGGTGATGGATACGACGACCCGGGAGCCGAGAATCCTCGAGAAACACGATCTCGCCTCCGCCCTCGATGATTCGAGCTTCGTCCTCTTTGAGGAATTCCTGACCGTCGATGCGATGCGGCACATCGGGATGCGGGCCACCATTCTGGACGACTTCCTGCCGGTCTGGGTCGCCCGTGCGCCGACGTCCCTTCCGAAGCGCACGTACCGGGTCATCAGGGGAGAACTGAGCGTCGAGCCCGTGTGGGAGAAGCCGCAGAAGCGTGTCTATCGGGTCGAATCGACCACCGGAGGAACCGTCGAGTTTCCCACGTTCTGGTTCCCGGGATGGAAGGGGTCCGTCGACGGAGAGGAGATCGATCTGTTCCCGCAGGGACCGATGGGATGCCTGAACGCTGAGGTGCCGCCCGGGGAACACATGCTGACGGTGCGGTTTGCCCATACGCCGGTTCGGATGTCGGGTGAGGTGCTGTCGATCGTCACGCTGGTGGTTGCGATTCTGATCCTCGTCCTCTCGCGACGAAAAGCCGGACAGAGACCCTAGCCACAGATTACACAGATTCAAAGCGGGTGAAGACGTTGTCGATTCGGATCAGAGATCCGAATCGACAACCAAGTGATGAGTTCTGCCACACACTCCAATTCGCCTGGGAATGCGGGATTTGAAATGAGCATTAGGCATGCGAAATCCAGTACTGGAAAAGCCCCCGTTGAGGCAAGGGCTTGCCTCAACACAATGCCTCTCTGTGGAATCTGTGCAATCTGTGGCTACCGGGCCGGCCTCTGCCGGCCCGAGATAGTGGAGAGTCGATAGTCGAAAGTTGAGCTTGGACAAGAGCATCGGAAGGAACCATGAACCTCCACCACAGAGAACGCTGCCGTTCTCTTCGGGGTCTCGGGCATCAGCCCGAGACCCCGTTTCATACTCATCGGTGTAATCTGTGCAATCTGTGGCTAAGGCTCTTGCTCTTGAATCTGCGGAAAGGGGTTCGCTACAACAGCGCTCTACAGAACCCGCCGTCGATGGCGACGGTCGTGCCGGTGATGTAGCTCGCCTTTTCGGACGCCAGAAACGCCACCAGCGCCCCGAATTCCTCGGGATTCCCAATCCGCTCAAGCGGAACCGTCGCGGACCACTCCCCGAGGACGGTGTCGATGGTCGAACCCTCGGCGCCCGCCTTCATCTCCGCCAGCTCCGCGAGACGGTCGGTCAGGAAATAGCCCTGGCAGATCGTATTGACCAGAACATTGTGGGTACCCAGCTCGTTTGCCAGGGTCTTGGCCCAACCGACCACGGCCGCGCGCACGCTGTTGGAGAGCATCAGGTTGGGCAACGGCTGCTTGACCGAGATGGACGTGATGTTGATGATCCGGCCCCATTTGTTCTTGATCATGAAGGGGACCACTTCCCGGGCGAGGGCGACGGCGCTCATGAGGTTGGCCTCCACCGCTCCCCGCCATCGATCGAGATCGTGATCCAGGAACGTCCCGCCCGGCGGACCTCCACAGTTGTTGACCAGGATGTCGATGGTCCCGAAGCGTTCCACCGATTGTTCCAGCAGCCGCCGGATATCGTCCGCCTTCGTCAGGTCGGCGACCACGTCGAGAACGTCGACGCCCGTCCGCTCTCGAATCTGCTCGGCGGTCCGCCCGAGAGCCTCCCCCCCGCGCGCGCAGAGAACGAGCTTCACGCCTTCCGCAGCGAGACTCCCGGCGGACTCCCTCCCCAACCCCTTGCTGGACGCCGCCACCAGCGCGACCCGGTCCTTGATTCCCAGATCCACGTTTTCCTCCTGACTCAGGGGGCGGACAAAAA
Organism: uncultured bacterium; assembly: GCA_964610505.1. GTDB lineage: Bacteria > Arandabacterota > Arandabacteria > JAGLYR01 > JAGLYR01 > CAZSXU01. Next base: position 10,399 of record CAZSXU010000026.1, read on the forward strand.
CCTGAAACCCTCAGCCACAGATTTCACAGATTGCACGGATTCAGTGTTCATCTGTGAAATCTGTGGCTCGCCCTTGACTTTGGTTCTATCGATATCTCTTGTGCTTGCGCGAGAAGTAGTCGCGCGTGAGATCGCGGATCTTAGGCAGCAGGAAAATGATGGCGATGAGATTCGGGAAGGCCATGAGCCCCAGCGCGCAATCACCGAAGCCCCACACGATCTCGAGCGTGAAAATCGCTCCGAAAAAGTGCATCACCAGGAACACGATCTTGTAGGGGATCACCCACGCGTGTCCGGCGAGGTACACGATGGATCGGTCCCCGTAGTACGACCAGCTGATGGCGGTCGAGATGCCGAAGAGAAACACGGCAAACGTCACGAGCAAGTGTCCCCAGTTTCCCAGCGGCGACAGTCCCCTCTGAAATGCCCACGCCGTGAGCGGAGAACCGTTCTGCATCATCTCGCCCTCGAGCCAGAGGGCGGGGAGCTTGCCGAAGTCGACGTTGCCCTCCTCTACGGGTAGCGTTCCCGTGAACTCCACGCGCTCGTCGTTGACGATGAGCGGACTTCCCACGACACAGTGATTCCGGACGATCCGGCAACCCTCCACACGTCCGGCCCAGCAGGAGTACTCTCCTTCGGCCCGATCCTCGTCGGCGACGATGCCGTTGGGTCCCACCGTCGCTTCGGACCGGATCACGGTCAGCCCCGCCTGCGGTCCGAATGGAACCCGGTCGAACCTCTGCTCCTTCCACACGCCCGTGGAGAGAATCACCAGACCCGTAATGGAGCAGATAACCAGAGTGTCGATGAACGGGCCGAGCATGGCGACAACGCCTTCGCGGACCGGCTCCTTGGTCTTGGCCGCGGCATGCGCGATGGGCGCGGATCCTTGACCGGACTCGTTGGAGAAGAGACCCCGCTTGACGCCCCAGGTGAGCATGAAGATGAAGGCCCCTCCTGCGAATCCGCCCACCTGTGCGGCCGGTTTGAAAGCGGATGTCACGATGAGACCCAGAAGCCCCGGGATTCGATCCGCGTGCATCAGCAGAACGAATAGCCCTCCCGCCACGTAGAGGACGGCCATGAAGGGCGCCAGCTTCGAGGTCACCCGTCCGATGCGTTTGATCCCTCCGAGGATCACCATACCGATGATGGTGACGTTCACCAGGCCGATGATCCAGGTTCGAATCCCCAGGTCCGCCCGAAGCTGATCGGCCATCGTGAAGGCCTGGACGGCGTTGCCGGAACCGAAGGAGGAGATCACGGCGCAGATGGCGAAGAAGATGGCCATCGGTTTCCAGGATCGTCCGAGCCCGCGCTCGATGTAGTACATCGGTCCACCCGAGGCGGAGCCGTCATCGTGGATCACTCGGTAGCGCATCGAGAGCGTGCACTCGGCGTACTTGAGCGCCATTCCGAAAACGGCCGTCACCCACATCCAGAAGAGCGCACCCGGCCCGCCGTAGTGAATGGCGGTGGCCACGCCGGCGATGTTTCCGATCCCGACCGTCGCCGAGAGGGCCGTCGTCAGCGCCTGGAAATGGTTGATGTCTCCCTCGTCGTTCGGGTTGTCGTACCAGCCCCGAATGACGTTCACGCCGTGCCGGAACTTCCGGACCTGAATCCAGCCGAGGTAGAAGGTCGTGATGCAGCCTGTGCCGAGGAGTACGACCACCAGGAAAGGAATGACGTCGGGCCAGCCCCAGATGATGTTGCTGAGTCCAAAGGTGAGGTCGCGAAGGGTGTCCATGGGCTCCCTGCAGATGACGTTTCCGGATCGCCGCTTTGCGAGATACGTTCCGGTGAGTGTACCGGAAACGCATCGATTCGGAAAGCAAAAGCTTGTGCGGGGCGAGGGCGTCCTTGCGTATCCCGAGCGGCTTGTTATAGACTCACAGAAAGGTCTGTTCGGGCCTTGCGCCGCGGGAAAGGCTCGGCGTCACTCGGCCACAGCGTGAATGGGGGATTGTGCTCAGCGGGGGGGGTGGTCACCCACCGAGTTGGAGCACCCCACGCTGCGGCCCTCGTTCCGGCGAACCGTCCCCGCGCCCGGCCCGGAGATTGTGTGTTCCGGCTCTCGGCTTTCGCCTCTCTGTCTGATCCGGCAAGGGGGCGAAGAATGGGAGCGTGAATAGGGAACTCATTGGCCAAGAGGACAACGAATGTCGTCAGGCGATCCGAGACCGGTTCTCATCGGTGGACACTGGCGCGCGGCGCGGGCGGCGGGTCATTTTCGCGCCGCCAATCCCCAAACACGAAAGCCGATCGGACCGCTGTACCCCGTGAGCACACGGGAAGACGTCGATGACGCCCTTCGGGCCGGCATCGAGGCGGCCGGTGAGATCGCCCGGGCGTCGGCCGAGCGAATCGCCGCGTTTCTCGAGACCTTCGCCCGGAACATCGAATCCGCCGGCCCGGACCTGGTGCGATCCGCCCACGAGGAGACGGCTCTCCCCGCGTCCCCGAGACTGGCCGATGTCGAGCTGCCCCGGACCACGGATCAGATCCGGCAAGCGGCCGCCGCTGTGAAGAGCCGATCGTGGACGATGCCGACGATCGACACGAAGGCGGACATTCGCTCGATGTACGGACCGCTGGGAGGTCCGGTGGCCGTCTTCGGGCCCAACAACTTTCCCTTTGCCTTCAACAGCATCGCGGGCGGAGACTTCGCCGCGGCCGTTGCGGCCGGCAACCCGGTGATCGCAAAGGCAAACCCGGGCCATCCCCGAACCACGGAGATGCTCGCCCGCCTGGCCCATGAAGCGCTGTTGGACATCGACCTTCCTCCCGCCGTTGTCCAGCTCCTCTACATGATGTCCAATGAGGACGGGGAGAGATTCGTGTCTCATCCGTCCATCGCGGCAACGGCTTTCACCGGAACCCGCTCGTCGGCTCTGGCGCTCAAGCGGGCGGCCGATCGGGCCGGGAAGCTGTTCTACATGGAAACCGGAGGCGTGAATCCCGTGGTCATTCTCCCGGGCGCACTTCGGGAGAGGTTGCCAGAGACCGTCGAGGAGCTGGCGGGGTCCTGCCTTCTGGGCACCGGTCAGTTTTGCACGCAACCCGGCCTGGTCCTGCTTCTGGCCGGTGACACCACCGAAGATTTTGTCTCGAACCTGATCCGCCGTTTCGAAGAATCTCCCACGGGAACGCTCCTCGGCGAGGGTGTGGAGCGGAACCTCGAACGCTCCGTCGAAGGACTGATGAAAGCGGGAGCCGAACGACTCACCGGAGGATCCCGCCAGCCCGCCGAGGGCTTCGGCTTCCAGAACACGCTCCTTCGAGTCGATGGAGATCGATTCCTCAAGAACCCGCTCAACTTCCAGCGCGAAGCTTTCGGAAACGAGACGCTTCTTGTGATCGCGCACGACACGGCCGAGCTGGTGGACGTCCTCGGCGCTCTCGACGGGAACCTGACCGGTTCGATCTACACGAGCCGGGACAAGGGGGAGGATGCTCTCTATGCTCAGGTCGCCCGGATCCTCCGCCGGAAAGTGGGGCGATTGTTGAACGACAAGATGCCGACGGGCGTGGCCGTCTCCCCCGCCATGAATCACGGGGGACCGTACCCGGCCGCGTCTCACCCGGGCTTCACCGCCGTCGGCATGCCTCCCGCGATCCTCCGCTTCGCCGCCCTCCATTGCTACGACAACGTGCGGGAACACAGACTTCCGGTGGAACTGAAAGACAAGAATCTCACGGGAAGATTGTGGCGACGGGTCGATGGGGAATGGACCCGCGGGGACATCACGCGAGTTTAGTTGAGTTCTCCCTCTTTCTCTCTTCCTCTCCTTCTCGCCCCCCTCTTTTCTCTTCCCCTTGGCGGTTCCCAGGCATTGACGATCTCTGGCGTCAGTGCTAACATCCGGTGTTCTTCACCGGCCGAGGGGAAATTCGCATGCCTGTCTCCACCCTTCTCATCGTCATCGGCTCCTGGATCGTTCTCGCCGTCCTCACCCTCATCCACTACTTTGTCTGGAGCAAGACGGACCGCGAGGAGGAGGAATGAGCGCGGAAGCGACCGCCGTCGATTGGAGTATCGTTGCGGGCCTCATTCTCTACCTCGCCGTCGTCCTTGTCGTCGGCGTCTGGACCTCTCGAAGAATGCGCCGGCTGGACGACTTCGTCCTCGCCGGGCGCCGCCTGGGTCCTCTGGCCACGGCCGTATCTGAGAGGGCCTCGGGTGAGAGCTCGTGGTTTCTTCTCGGTCTTCCCGGGGCCGCGTACGCCGCCGGGTTTACCAGCTTCTGGTCCGTCATCGGCATCGCGTTCGGGATTTTCGCCTCCTGGACACTCCTGGCCGTCCCCCTGCGCAAGGCGACGGGCAAGATGGGGGCACTTACCCTGCCGGATTACTTCGAGACCCGTTTCAAGGACCGAACCCATCTTCTGCGCGGTGTGTCGACCATCATCATTCTCGTTTTCTACACCGTCTATGTCGGCGCTCAGTTTGTGGGCGCGGGCAAGATCCTGAACGCGACCTTCGGCCTGGATCCGGTCAAGGGCATACTCCTGGGCGCCGGCGTCGTCGCCTTCTACACACTCATGGGAGGATTTCTGGCCGTCGTCTGGACCGACGTGGTCCAGGGAATCCTCATGATGTGTGTGGCCGTGATTCTTCCGGTGGTCGGGATCGCACGGCTCGGCGGACTCGACGGATTCGTCTCCCACGTTTCGGCGATGGGACCCGACTTCATCACGATGAACGCAGGTCAGACGGGCAGGGCATTCCTCTTCGGGGTGATGCTGGGCGGACTCGCCTGGGGTTTCGGTTACCTGGGCCAACCGCATCTTCTCACCCGGTACATGGCCATTCGAAATCCCGCGCATCTGCGCCAGGGAACGTCGATTGCCATGGCCTGGGTGCTTATTGCCTACTGGGGTGCCGTGATGATCGGCCTGGTGGGCGTAGGGATTCTGGGCCCCGAGTTGGCCGATGCCGAAACGGTGATGCCGTACCTTGCCAAGGCGCTGATGCCGGGCTGGATTGCGGGGCTCATGATCGCCGGGGCCATCGCGGCCATGATGTCCACGGCCGACTCACAGCTCATCGTGTCGGTCTCGGCCGTCGTCGAGGACGTCTACGTCCGGTTGTTCCATCCGAACGCGAGTCCCCGGCATCTGGTCGCTATGTCGCGAATCGCCACGATCGTCATGGCCGGGATTGCTCTCCTGCTGGCCTTTCGCAATCAGGATCTCATCTTCAACATGGTGGCCTACGCGTGGTCCGGCCTGGGGTCCTCCTTCGGCCCGCCGCTCCTGCTGTCCCTGCGCTGGCGCCGGGTCGGTCGCTGGGGCGTTCTTGCGGGGATGCTTTCGGGGATGGTAAGCACCATCGTCTGGAAGAACGTCGCCGTTCTCAACGACGCGCTCGATATCAAACTGGCGAGTTTTCTGATTTCGCTGGCGATGACGATCGTGGTGAGCCTGGCGGTGAAGGACAGGGCGGACGAGACAAAGACCTAGCCACAGATTGCACGGATTCGGAATCCAAACCTTTCCGCAGATTACGCGGATGAAGAAACCCGAACCCCATAGCCACAGATTGCACAGATTACACAGATGATGACAATGCGGCCGGAAGCCCGTCCTCAGGGGGACAGTCAACGTAGTGACAGTCCCCCCGAGTCCGGTCTTCCGGCCGGTGCCTCTAACGTAGAACTCAGAACTGAGAACTCAGAACTTATTCTATCAGGATAATCTTCCGCACGTCCGTCGTTTCATCCGCGCTCAAGCGAATGAAGTAAACACCCGGCGGGACGCCCTGGCCCAGGTGATCGGTGCGGTCCCAGCGGACGGCATGGACGCCCCCGGATTGCGAGGCGGGTTCCAGCGATCGAACCTCCCGCCCGCGCACGTCAAAGACACAAATCTGATGAACCGCGTCCCTTGACAGCGAGTAGCGGATTTCCACGCCCGACGCCGACGGATTCGGATAGACTCCGACGATGGCCGTCCGGTCGGGAGCACGAATTCCGTCACTCTCAGCCACGTCGGCCAGAGAGAACGACACGCTGTCGAATACGGCGCCCGCCGTGTCCACCGCCTCGATGAGGCAGCTGTAGAGTTCCACGGACACCCGGCAGTAATGGTAGATGTCGTCGGCGTAAACCTGATACGGGTTGGGATTCTGATCCGGAGGGTAAAGGGGCGCCCCGCCTCCGCCCGCAACGATGTAGGTAATGCCGTTGTACAGGCTCCGCTCGTAGAGATGATCGTGCCCCATGAAGACGGCGTCCACTCCGTAGGTCTCGAACACCGGACAGAACGTGTTTCGCACAGTCAGATCACTGCCGTGGGAACCCGAACTGAAAGCCGGACGGTGAAAGTAGACGAAGATCCACTGCGCGCTCGCGCTCGCCGCGGCCAGGTCGTTCACCAACCAGGTGTACTGGGAACTGCCCGCCGTGTACGCCGTCTCCGTGGACAGCGCCACGAAATGCGCGCATCCCACGTCGAAGGAGTACCACTGCTCGTTCGCCGGCGGGGAGTCGTTGGGCAGCGCGAAGAAGTCAAAGTACAGAGCCGCATTGTTCTCGTGGTTCCCGATGGCCGGCATGAAGGAGGTCCTTCCGGAGAGATCCTCCGTGATGTCGAAGAACGTGTTCCACTGGGTCAGGACGTTCCCGTCCTGCACCAGGTCTCCGGTGTGCAGGACCGCAAGAGCACCTTCCGTCTCCATCCCATCGACAACCGACTGATGCGAAACGGAATCGGTCCGGCTGTCGCCGTAGGCCACGAACACGAAGGGCTCCTCGAAAGGCACACCGGTCGTGAAAGTCAGATCCTCCGAGACGAAACCGCCCGACGACGAGGCGCGGTAATGATAGGTGTCCCCGGGAACGAGGCCCGTGATCTCCAGCACGTGCCACTTGGTGAGACCGGGATCCGAGACGGAGAATCCGTACCCCGCATCCGGACCGTACTCCACCAGGCTCGTCCCGCTCTTCTCCGTCTGCCAACTTACGGTCATCGTTGTCCCGGGATCGTTCTGCCAGGAGAGATAGGGCCCTCGCCTGCGCGCCGTCGGATCGTACCACTCGAGGTCCAGCGTATCCCGCCCCCCGCTCGCCGAGGTCAACAGATGCGTTCGATTCTCGGGTGCGGGCTCGTAGAGGATGCAGTTGTGCATGAACTTGAAGTAGAGGGTCTCATCTGCGGCAGGACCCGAGAGTCCGGCGGCCGAAAGACTGAACTCGGCGTACGCCGAGAACAGGGTGTCCTCATCCGCGTCCCCCATCAGATTGTCGCACACCGTCCACGTGAGGGGTTCGGGCGTTCCCTCGACGGAGAATTGCAGGCTCGATCCCGGAACCCAGCCCCGCATGTACTCCGCCATGTTCCCCAGGAACAGGACCCCCTTGATGAAGAAGTACGAGACGTTATCGATTCCGTTCTCGACAATCGGATTACCGGCTTCGTCTTCGACACCGGCCACCGTGACGGACCGGTAGAGACCGTCGGCCGTCAGGTCTCCGTCCAGATGGAGATGGACTCGACTTGGATCGATCCCGTCAACGCGGGCCGAATCCACTCCCGCCCCGTCCACCGTGTAGTTCCCGGCGACTTCGGCCGTCCCCGGATCCACGGCCTCGCTGAAGGCCAGGCGGAGAACTCCGGCGGCCGTCTTCTCGGCTTCCTCAACAATCGGGGGAACGATATCCGCCACGTCCATCACCATGGATTGCGGGTTCACGGCAAGCGCCGGGGCGGAGACCGCCAGTGCGGTCGCGCACAGAAACCCGACGACACGCAGGTATTTCATGATCACCTCGCAGGATAGAGGGCCGAAGAACGCTCTTTGTCTATTATATCGCATTTGACGCGCCAAAGCCAGCTATCTGTGGGCGGACTTGGGTCCCTCATCCGTGTCGATCGGAAAGAGCCACAAACCCTCACCACAGAGAACACGGAGAATAGCACAGGTTATTCTGGAGTCTCGGGCTTGAGTCCGAGACTCCGTTACGCATCCATCCGTGTAATCTGCGAAATCTGTGGCAAAGAAGTCTGGGTATTTGCATCTGCGTAATCTGCGGATGAATAGACTTGGTCTTCAATCCGTGTCGATCTGTGAAATCTGTGGCTCGTTCTTGAGCTATGGACCGGACTGCTCTTTCCACGACGCCAGCCGCCTCCTGGCCTCCTCGATATGCGGGATCCCGGAATCGGCGTCGCTCCAGATGCGGACGGCGTGTTCGAGGGCGGTGCGTGCGTCGTCGGTCCGCCCTTGGGCTTCGAGCACGCCGGATAGCTCGGTGAGAATGCGGGGATCGTTCGGAAAGTGGAGACGCGCGGCCGTAAGAACCGAGTCGGCCGCGGCCCAGTCTCCCCCCTGCCGGAAGGTGCGCGCGATCCAAAGCCGGTTGTCCCTGTCGACGGGATCCAGTGCCTCCACAAACAGGAACCGCTCCAGGGCCTGGTCGAGATCCCCTCTGGCCAGCGCAATCCTGCCGAGGAGTGTCATTTCCATGGCCGCCTGCTCCATCGTGGGATCTTCAATCGCGGCCTCGGTGGTTCCAACCACGGACTCCGCCTCATCCAGGCGATCCATCCTCGTCAGAACGGCGGCTTCGGCCAGCGCGGGGATCCAGGCAAACTCGACGTCCCGTCGCAGAGGCGACCCCCGGAACTTCTCCAGCGCAAAGGAATAGTTGCCCAGTTCCGCCAGGAAATTACCGGCCGCCACGTCCAGCCGCCATGCGAGAACCTGCTCCCCCGGACCGAGTTCGCTCCGACCTTCTTCGAGGACCTCAAGAGTCTTCGTCACACTCCCCCGATCGAAGTAGGCGCCGGCCAGTTCCTCGTAGATCCTCGCTCGAGCGGCCGGGCCCGAGAGCTTCAGCGCCTTTCGGAATCTTTTCTCGGCAGCATCCAGGTCACCCATACGGAACTCGACGAGCCCGATCTGCTCGAGGGCGCGCGCATGGTCGGGATCCAGTGCCAGCGCTTTCCGGAGCTCCAAGTGAGCGGCCTCGTACTCTCCCCCAAGGCTCATCAGCTGACCCAGGTGGTACCGCGCGTTCGCATTCCTCGGGAATCGCCGGACGCGCTCGAGACAAAGATCGCGAGCTTCCTGCTCACGACCGGCTTCCCGGTAAAGACCCAGCACGGATTCGAACAGGCGCTCCCGCCACGGATACTGCTCGATGGCGAGATTGAAGTGAGCCATCGACGCTTCCTGCTCTCCCCATGCCAGGAACATGCGGGCGGCCGTTTCCTGTACGAAAGGCTCGCCGGGATAGAGCTTCAGCAGGAGAGAGAGGAAAGCTCGTGCACTTTCTCGATCTCCCGAACTGCCGTGGATCACACGGGCGGCCAGCCGCAGGGGCTCCGGAAGGCGTCCGGCATGGCGAAGGGTGAGTGCGAGACCCTCGTCCCGCGCCTCCTTTGAGAGAACCGTGCGACCCGCCTGATGGAGAACGAGCCCCGCGAGCGAGAAGGTCGAATCCAGACGCGTAGCCTGCCGCAACAACTCGACCGCCCGGCCGGGATTCTGCTCCCGGGCGTTCATCCACCAACCCTGCGAGAACACCCGCATCGCTTCGATGGACCCGGTCGAGATCTCCGCAACGGGGCGATCGACACCCGCGGAATCCTCAGGCCGTGCGGCAAGAGCCGTGTGCAGCCACACCGATACGCTGTCGACGGCCCCGAACACATTGGGCCAGAACTTCTTGAGCGTACCGAGCGTCATGCGGGGGTCGGTCCGGAACAGATTCATCCGCAGATCGATCCCCATTCCATCCGACGTGTACACGCCCGTGGTGAAGTATTCCGCTCCGAGAGCGATGGCCACCCGGCGGCCTTCAATCGGAGTGATCGCCCGATTGTCGCCGTATCCCATTTCCGCCATCTTCGCATCGACAACCGAGGGGTCAACGTCCTGAACATAGATGTCCTGCAGGAGGTCGACCCAGAGCATGAGGGGAAATCCGTGAGCCAGCCACGAACCCAGAGAAAAGCTCTCTTGGGCGACCAGGGGGAAGACAACGACTTTCGTCCGGAATGCTTCTTCGGGAACGATCCGTTCGCGCTGAACACCCGACTCATCCGTGAAGGAGACGGTGTAGTGGGTATCGTCTTCCCGGCCGGAACAGGTAGACAGAAGGAGCATCAAGCCAACGAGCATGCATCCCTGGCGGAGTGTTTTCATTGTCGTCTCGCAAGATCATCCCGGCTAAGTTGCCTGGATTTCCTGCCCCTCGGTCGTACGCGGCAGAGCAAAGCGATTGTAGAGGAGGAAGATCACGCCTGTGGCGGCCATAAGCACTCCGAACAACGCCCACATGATATCCGGCCGCTCCATGTCCCGGGCAAAATGGCCATAGGCCTGGCCGGAGAGGATCCCGCCGAAAAGATTCCCCAGTGCCATCGAAACGAAGTAGTACCCCATATAGAGCGCCACTTTCTCCCTCGGAGCAATCCGCCCGACATATTCCTGGCTCGTCGGGCTCGCCATCATCTCGCCGATGCCGAAGATCACGATTCCGGCGACCACGACCCAGATCGAGCCGCCGATCGGACCAATCATCGAACCACCCGCGACCATCGAGAGCCCGATGCCCACCGCAGCCACCATCATCCCCACGATCATCGTCGTGAACCGGTGGAAGCGGGCCATCAGGAATGAGATCAAGACCTGGAGGAGAATGATCGCGCCGGCATCGATGTTGATAATGTACTCGGGGTTGACCTGACGGCCGTCCTCGATGATCGGCTGCGCATACGGAAGGTAGGCCGCGAGCAGGAATGCCTGCTCGAACTGCTCCCGAGAGACGTCTAGGCCGAGCCCGCTCACGCGTCGGTGGGCGGTGTCGATGTGCAGACTTGGGACCACCGGCCCGTGGGTGGCAAGCAGATCGCGAATGACAGCCGAGACCCCCGAAACGGCCTCCCGGGAGGATTCCTCCAGCCCGCCGTCGCTGATGAGCGTGCCAACCGGATCCTCAAGATCTTGTTCCCGGACCGTTACTCCGGAAACCGGGATCCCGTCGACGAGCATTCCCAGCCGGTCGGCCGTGACCCGGATTTTATACCCGAGAATCCTTCGCGCGGCGTCTTCCAGTTCCGCGCCGGATGGGCCCGTCCCCCCCCGTTTCATCCGAACCAGACGATCGAGGTCGTTGACAAGCGGCTCCTCATCCACGGCGGCCAGCATGTCTACGAAACGCTCCGTCGCCTCCTCGGAGAATCCCAGCCCGCTCACGACGGTTCGTCCGATACGAATGAGACTTTGAGTGTCCGAATAGTCCCGGATGTATTCCGGCATGGTGATGAAGATCTGGTTGAAGCTGGTCCAGAATCCGGACATGATCAGCAGGTACAGAGCGAAACGCCAGTTGCTGCAACGCATTCTCTGCGCAAGGGGCGAAGGTCGTTTCCCGGGGGACGATGTGCGGCCTTTCAGGACCGCATCGTACCCGAAGTTGAGTCCCAGCCACACCACGATCACGACGGCGCACCGGCCCCAGGAGAGCCAGTTCACGCCCTGGTTGGCGATCATGAGGGCGATCAGGATGACGAAAACGGCGAAGACGAAACGGAAGTTGCCCAGCACCTCGACCGTGTCGTCCATGACCTTGCTGAAGGACCGGCCCCGCCCCGACGCCGCCTCGGTGGTCGGTTCCTTGTAGAGCGTCAAAACCAGGATCATGTTGATGGCGGCCCATATGGACGATCCGATAAACACGTACTTCCAGTCCCAGCCGCGCACGATCCCGGCCACGATGGGTCCGACGAACCCGCCGACGTTGACCATCATGTAGAAGACGCCGAAGCCCATGCTCGAGTTCGATTCATCGGTCACCCGGGCGATGGTCCCGACGACGACGGGCTTGAAGATGGCGGCGCCCACCGCCACGAACATAAAGGCCATCAGGAAGGGAAGGAAACTGTGGAACTGGCCGAGCGAGTAGTAGGCCACAATCATGACGCCGTAGGACGTGATGAACATCTTCTTGTAACCGTAGCGATCCGCCAGGGCGCCGGTGATCACCGGCATCAGGTAGAGGAAAAACGGGACGATCGCCTGGATCTGGCCGCGCTGCTCCGAGGTGAAGCCCAGCCCGCCCGTTTCGACGGCTCCGGTGATGTAGAGGGATGAAACGGTGTAGAAGCCGTACCAGGCCATCCGCTCGAAGATTTCCATCGTGTTGGCCACCCAGAAGGTGCTCGGATAGCTCCGGATCGTCTTCCAGAAGCCCGTTTTTTCCTTATTTGCCAAGGGAGTTCTCCTCTGTGCTGGGATCGGCCCGCCGCCGTAAGCCGTCCGGGATAGCCGTTCTGCGGATTCTACCGGGCGGAATGCACCGTGTCAAGGCGGCTGGCGCTCCGTTCGGTCTCTGCGTCCCGCGGGAGCAAGACCGCGGCAACCAATTTTCCGTGGCATTCCCCCTCCAATTCCTGTAATCTTCGCGGAAAACTGTTCGCATCCGTCCACGAAAGGACCCCCCTATGGAAGTCAGCGAAAAGAGATCCAAGATCATCCCGGTGAACGCATACACCGAACTCAAACCCGGCGAGGACTATAAGCCGGTGGTGCCGGCCGGCAAGCCGGTGGCCGAGATCACCACTCGCTCGGTCCTCATGGGCGTGGCGGGGGCCGTCATCTTCACGTTCGCAGCCTCCTACATCGGGCTCAAGACCGGGAACGTGATCGAAACGGCCATTCCCATCGCCATCCTGGCCATCTTCTTCGGTCGCCTGCTGGCGCCCCGGAACACGCTTCTTCAGAACGTCATCGTCCAATCCATCGGAGCGGCCTCGGGCGTGGTGGTCGCCGGTGCCGTGTTCACCATTCCGGCCCTCTACATCATTCCCCAGCTCCACCCTGAGATCCAACTCAAACCCAACATTCTCCAGATCTTCATCGCCTGCACGATCGGGGGCTTCCTGGGAATCGTTCTCATCATTCCGCTTCGCCGGTACTTCGTGAAGGAAGAACACGGCAAGCTCCCGTTCCCGGAGGCCACGGCAACCACCGAAATTCTGGCGTCGGGGGAGGCGGAAACCGGGGGCGGCGCGGGCAAAATGCTGCTCACCTCTTTCGGAATCGGAATGATCTTTGACTTCATCATCGAGGTCTTCCACGCCTGGAATCCGACGTTGACGGCGCGGGCTCTCCTGGGCGGTTGGGGGGAGAGACTCTACACCGACATCAAGATGGACATTCGGGCGACGGGGCTGGCCACCTACCTTGGTCTCGGCTACATCATCGGGGTCCGGTATGCGGCGATCATTGCGGCGGGCTCGGTCCTGGCCAGCGTGCTGCTGGTGCCCCTGGTGTACTTCGTGGGCTCGCGGCTGGGCGCGCCCCTGCCTCCGGGCGATGTTCTGATCCGGGACATGAGCCCGGCCGACATCTTCGGCAACTACGTCCGTCCCATCGGAATCGGCGGCATTGCCATGGCCGGACTTCTGGGCGTGATCAAGATGTCCAGGATCATCATCGGATCTCTCTCTCTGGGCTTCAAGGGACTCACCTCCGGCGCTCACGCCGGGCGCGACGAGCACGAGAGAACGGATACCGACATTCTGCCGAAGAACGTGCTTCTGATCCAGGTCGCCGTTCTGATCCTGATGTTCTTCACTTTCTTGTGGGTCGGTCACAGCATCAAGATCGCGCTGGTCGGGGTCATCGTCACGGCCGTGTTGGGATTTCTTTTCACTCCGGTGGCGGCGCGGGCCATCGCCATCGTGGGGGTGAACCCGGTATCCGGAATGACCCTCATCACGCTCATCATCGCGTGTGCAATCCTGGCGGCGATACGTGGGCCGGGCGAAGACATCGCCGTCTACATGTTCGCCGCCCTCATCATCGGCTGTGCCATCTGTACGGCTCTCTCCACTTCGGGCGCGTTCATCTCGGATTTGAAGATCGGATACTGGCTGGGCTCCACCCCGCGGAAGCAGCAGGTCTGGAAGTTCCTCGGCGTCGTGGTGGCTGCGCTCAGCGTCGGCGCGGCCATTTGGCTTCTGGAGAGCGGGTACGGGTTCATCAAGAACGGCCAACCGAATCCGGATCTCACGGCTCCGCAGGGCAACCTGATGGCGGCCGTGGTGTACAACTCCCTGGACCCGAACGCCGTCACGCCGTGGTTGCTGTACGGTCTGGGCGCGTGCATGGTGATCCTGCTCGAGATGGTGAGCGTTCCCGCCCTGGCGTTTTCCCTGGGAGTCTACCTCCCCATGTCCATCAATCTCCCCATTCTGATCGGGGGCATCGCCGGCTGGCTCATCCAACGCCGCGGCAAGAGCGATCGCGAGAAGACGGCCCGGAGGGACCAGACGATCCTTGTGGCCTCGGGCCTGATGGCCGGCGCGGCCATCGCCGGGATCCTGAGCGCGATCTTCAAGGTCGTGGACAATACCTACTGGAACCACGCATTCGACCACGCGGTCAATCTCTCGCTTCGCCCACGCGTGATGGGTGTCGACGGGGCGTTTCAGGAGGCGGCCTGGTTTGGAAGGATGGGCGTCTGGTTCGGTGCCGCGATGTTCGTCCTGTTGATCGTGATCTGCCATGTGCTGGCCAAGAAGGGGGCTCGCGAACAGATCGAGACAGAGGATCGGGCGGGATCGAGGACAATGGGGAGAGGCGGATCCGCCTAGAGCCGACGGAAACGAATCGGATGTTACGGGTGCTCGGTTCCGACGCCTGAGCGGCGGCTACTGCTTGAGCTTAGGCTCCAAGTGAGCGGCGACGCCCGGTTCGCAGAGCCGACACTTCAGCCCCTCGAGGGTGACTCGGCGAAACGGATCCGTTTGCTGCATGACTCGGTAGCGGGGCCCCTGCAAATCGGGCCGATTCATGATCACCCCGGCGTTCATAAGATACTTCAGATGGCCCGAGGCGCGTGTCGAGGGGATACCGAGGATTTGCTCGATGTCCTGAATCGACGCGTGCCCTTTGCGGAAAATGAGCCAGAGGATCTGCAACCGGGTGCGATCAGAAAGGGCCTTGAAAAATCTCGTTGTCCGCTTCATGGTGAATCCCCCTTGGGTAGTTTAACTGTAGACAACAACCCGTGGAATGTCAAGACCCTTGTTTATCTCCAGTTGATTCTACGCGCACCCTTTCTCCGGCTTGTCGCTTACCTGTCGTGCGACAAGGAAGAAGCCGGACCCCGTCCCGCGTCGCCCCACGGAATCTGCGGATCTTTTTCCCGCTCATACCCCGGACCGCCGCGAACGGGCCCCGGATCGGAAAGGTGCGAAGCGTGGATTGACCGCCGGGTGAATTCTCGCTATGATGCCCGGTCGAACCCACCCGGCTTCGAGAGGCGATGCGGACCCATGGCTCTTCAATTCCAATCCCTGCGCTCCGGCTCCAGCGGCAACTGTCTCATGCTGTGGACGGAGTCGACCCGGATCCTGATCGACTGCGGAGTCGCCGCCCAGTTTCGCTGCAGGGGCCTACTGGAAGAACACGTGGGCGACCCGTCGGCTGTCGACGCCGTCGTCGTGACCCACGCCCACACGGATCACATTCGCTACGACAGCCTGAAGGTATTCGAGAATCTCGCCGTGCCCGTCTACTGCCATGAGGAATGCCTGCCACAGATTTACGACAAACACCACGCGAGAAAGTGCGGGGGGGTCCCCTTCAGGCTGTTTACGGACAGGGCATTCTGCGTGGGAGAGTTCACGATCGAGCCGATTCGCGTCAGCCATCACCCACGGTTCCTGACCCACGGGTTCGCCGTCCGGTGCCGGCAGGATGAGCGGGAACGCAAGGTCGTTGTCGCCACCGACTTCAACGACTACACCGGGCTGGTCGATCACTTCTCTAATGCGGACTTCATCTTCGTCGAAGCCAATCATGATCCCGATCTTCTGAAAAAGCATTTCAATCCCAACAGTCTCTATCACATGGAGAATTCGAAGACCGCCCGGCTCCTGTCCGACGCGTTGGCCCGGAGCGAGACACTTCCCGTTGCGGTCATGCTGGGACATTTGAGCCAGGAACGGAACTCGAGCGACCTTGCGCTCGAGACCGTTCGGGGCATTCTGGAGCAACAGAATCTCGCCGGAGATGTAGTTCTTCACACCGCGCCCCGGCACTCGGCGTCCGCGATGATCACCATTGAGTGATCGGCACGCGCCAAGGACCAATCCCCCTAGCCACAGATTGCACAGATGTGGAACCCAGACGTGTCCGCAGATTACGCAGATGGGCTGCCTCGCAAACGAGGCAGCACGCAGATGGGCAGTGTGTTGCGGCAAGTCCTTGCCGCAACGGGGAAGGACGAGACCACAAGCGAGCCACAGATTGCACAGATTGCACGGATTGAATGAATGGACTCGGGGCGATGCGTCCCGCACCGCCCCCAAGATCTTTCCCCGCTTTGAATCTGTGCAATCTGTGGCTGGGGGTTCGGGTTCATCGCCCTTTCCCCATTCGCTCAGTCCGTTCCCTCCGCCAGTCTCGCCGCTTCTCCGTCGAGGAAACCGATCCGCATCTTAAACCGCATTCGGAATTCATGAACGAGAGAATAGATGACGGGGAGGACCACGAGGGTCAGGATCGACGCGAATCCCAAACCGAAGATGAAAGCGAACCCCAGGGGTCGCCAACCCTCTTCGGCGACCGTCAGCGGCAGGAGGCCGACCATGGTGGTCACGGCGCTCAAGAGGATCGGTCGCAGGCGAATGAGCCCGGCCGAGACCAGGGCCTCGCCGGTATCCATCCCGCGCCGTCGCTCCGAATTGATGTAATCCACCAGAAGGATGGCCGCGTTCACCACCACGCCGGAAAGCCCGACGATCCCGATCAGCGACACCAGAGCGAAATTTTGACCGCCGATGGCCAGACCATACAGCGCTCCGAAGATCGCAAAGGGGATGGTCGACAGAATCACGATCGGCTGGGCGAGGGATTGAAACTGCGCCACCATCAGGACGTAAATGAGAATCACCGCGATGATGAAGGCCTTCCCCAGACTTTCGAAGGACTCGGCGAACATCTCGAAGTCCCCGCTGTAGTCGAACCGGTACCCGGGCGGCAGCGGAAAACTCCGGAGACGCTTCTGCAGCTGGCGCGTGATCCCTACGGCGGGGGCCCCGGGCGCTGTGGAGGCCGTCACCCGGATCACCCGCTCGGCGTCGATGTGGCGGATGTTGGTCACACCCGTTCCCGATTCGACCGTGGCGATTTCCCCCAGAAGGACGTGATTCCCCATCCGGGTGGAGATCTTGATCCCCTCGATATCCGAGAGATCCGAGCGATGTTCCTCGGCCAGGCGGACCCAGATGTCGATGTCCTTGCCTTCCTTGCGGACCTCGCTGGCGTCCACCCCATAGACCGCCGTACGCAGGGACACTGCAACTTCGGCGGGAGAAACTCCCAGGAGAGCGGCCTTTGCACGGTCGATTCGGACGAGAAGCTCGGGAGATCCCTCCCCGAAATCGTCCTTCACGTCCACGGCCCCCGGAATACTCCGGAGAACCTCCTGAACGCCTCGACTGATCCCCTTGAGGGTTTCCATGTCCTCCCCGATGAGTTTGACCACGATCGGGGCGTCCGTGGGCGGCCCTCCCTGGATGGGCTGGAAGTCGACCTCCGCTCCCCGGATGGTCCCCAGGAAGGGCCTCATGAGCTCCTGGATCTCGCCCGCCTTCAGGTCCCGGTCCTCTTCATCCACCAGGTCGATCACGATCTGTGCAAAACTCTCGGCTCCACCGAAAGACCAATCGTACGTGCTGGCTCCCGAGTAGCCGACATTCGCCACGTAGGTATCGAGATAGGGTTCCCAACGCGGGTCTTCGAGGAACGTTTCGATCTGCTTCACAATCTCGTCGGTGGCCTCGAGCCGCGTCCCCTGGGGCGCTTCGACATTGATGTAGAGCTGCCCGATGTCCTCTTCCGGGAAGAGCTCGACTTCGACCACCCCGAAGGCCATGAGCGCAAGGGCGCCGAAGACGTACGGGATCAGACAGAGGAGCACCAGCCTGCGGCGCCGGAGGCTCCACCGGATGACGGGTTCGTAGTACCGCTTCAGGGTTCCGAGGATGCGGTCCCCGCGCGTGAGCCCTGTCTTGACGGTGGCCGACCCCACCTTCATCAGCTTGGAGGAGACCACCGGGTTCACCAACATCGCCACGAGAAACGAAGCGGCCAGAGCCATGGAGACCGTCTTGGGAATGTACCCCATGAACTCGCCCATGACGCCCGTCATGATGAGCATCGGCATGAAGGCGGCGATCGTCGTGAGCGTCGCCGTCAGAATCGGCAAGGCAACCTGCCGGGCCCCATTCGCCGCCGCATGGGTGTGCAGGGCCACTCGGGGCAGCCGGGATTCATCCTGACGCATGATGCCTTCGTCCGGGACGGCGTCCAGTTCCTCCGCCCGGGCGACAAGGGTCTCGGGTGTCAGGGGAAAGCCGAGAGACGCTGCCGCCAGGTACCGCCGTTTGTCCCGCTGCATATGGCGGTAGATGTTCTCGACCACGACGATGGCATTGTCTACGATCATTCCGACAACCAGGACCATGCTGAAGAGCGTGATTGTGTTCATCGACACGCCGCCCGCCCAGAGGAAGGCAAACGTGATGAAGATCGCCAGGGGAATGACGATGGCCACAATGAGCGAGTTCCGGAACCCCAGGAAAGCGAAGAGAACGAGAATCACCATGACGAGACCGAACAGCGCCGAGTTCTTCATTTGATTGAGCGTGTCCCGAATCCACTCCGCCTGCTCGCCGATGATCTCAAACCGCGTTCCCTCCGGAAGCCAGGATTTGGATTCCTCCAGTTGTCGCTTGATATCCTCCGTCACCGAAATGGTGTTGGTCCCCTGGCGTTTCTTGATCGCCAGAGACACCGAAGGTTTCTGATCCATTCGCGAATACGACGTAGCGTCTTTGGTCGTGTCCGTCACGCGCGCGACGTCCCCGAGGCGAACGATGCGGTCCCCCCCGGCCGAGACGACAACGCCGGCGAGATCGGAGATTTCTTTGATCTGGCTGTCGACCCGCACCAGATAGTTCGAGTCGTGAACGGAGACATCCCCCCCGGGCAGATTGACGTTGGCCGCATCGATGATCTGGACCAGTTGGAGAATACTGAGCCCGGCGGCCTCCATCTTGGCCGGATCCACCGCCACGTCGTACACGCGTTCCACGCC
This sequence comes from uncultured bacterium, assembly GCA_964610505.1. Taxonomy (GTDB): domain Bacteria; phylum Arandabacterota; class Arandabacteria; order JAGLYR01; family JAGLYR01; genus CAZSXU01. Next base: position 29,526 of record CAZSXU010000026.1, read on the forward strand.
GCCGACGATCCTCGCTTCCAGGACGTCGGGAAGGGCCTCGATCTCATCCTGAAGGTCTTCGGCCGCGTTCGTCAGTTCCACGTAGTCCGAGCCCCCGCTCATCGAGACCACAACGATGGGAAACTCGTTGAAATTGAGCTCGTGGACTTCCGCGTCCATCGCATCGTCGGGAAGTTCTCCCTCGATGTCCGACACGACTTCCTTCGTATCCCGGATGGCGTCGTCGATGTCGATGCCCGCCTCGAACCGGACCGTAATGACGGCGCTCCCGTCCATGGACGTGCTGAGGATATCGTCGAGATCGTCCAGCCCCTGGAGATCCTCCTCCAGTTTGTCGGTGATGAGGGCCTCCACTTCCTCCGGCGCCGCACCCGGGTAGGGGATCAGCACCATCGCCAGGGGTAGAGGAATGTCGGGATTGAGCTCCTTGGGCATCGTCACGAAGGCCGCCAGCCCGACCAGGGTGGGGAGGATCACCAGCAGCAGGAGGACGACCCGCCAGCTGTGAATGAGAAAGCAAAAGAATTTCACGACCCCACCTCCTCCACCCGAACTCGAGTCCCGGTATCCAGATAGGCCTGACCCTTGACGACGAGGCGTTCACCGGCCGACAGCCCTTCTTCCACAATCACCCCTCCGGCGACCCACTCCCCCGGAGTCACGCGCCTGGACTCGGCCACCGTATCTCTCACCACATAGGCAAACCACTGTCCCCCGCGCTCAATGAGAACATCCGGCGATACAACAATGGCGCTCTCTCGCTCGCCGACGTGGATGGCGGCTTGGGCCGTCATCCCGTCCCGAAGGATCCCGTCGGGGTTGGGTATGCGGATCGTTACCGGGAAACTGCCGCTCGTCCGGTCGGCGGCCACTGAAACCTCCGAGACTCGTCCCGAGAACACACGCCCCTCCAGAGCATACACGTGAACATCCGCCGGCGCCCTCAGCCGTATCCGTGAGATGTCCCGATCCGTCACCGAAATGAGGATCTCCATGGGATCCAACGATACGACCGTGTATGCCACAACCGGCGGCAAGACGAACGTTCCGACCTCCACCATTCGGGCGGCAACGAATCCATCCAACGGAGAAATGATTCGAGTGTCGTTCACCTGGCGACCGGCGATCTCCATAGCCGCCTGTGCCTGCCGGAGCCCCGCCACCGCCACCCGGTAGGCGCTTTCGGCCGCCTCGAGCGCCGCGTCCGAGGCGATTTCTTCTTCGAAGAGCTTCCGCTGCCGTTCCACGTTGAGTTCGGCCTGCACCAGATTCGCCTCGGCCACGGCGACCCCGGCCTGCGCCTGCTGAAGCCCGTCCAGGTAGTCCGCCTGCTCGATGACCGCCAGGACGTCTCCCCTCTTCACGCGCTGCCCGATCCCCACCCGAACCTCCTGAATGCGCCCGGCCACCTTGGGCACGACCTCGACCTCCGAACTTCCCCTGAGAACTCCCGGACGCTCCAGGCGAAGTTCGGTAGTCTCCGCCCTGAGCGTGACCACCTCTACCGCCAGACCTCTCTCGGAGCCATCCCCGCCCGCCTGCCCATCGGGCCGGCCGCACGCGGCGAGCAACAGAAACAACGGCAGGACCCGGAACATCGTTTTCGTTCTCGTGATTGTCTTCACGCTACTGCTCCTCCCCGATGGCCTTCATCAGGCTGGCCAGCGCGATTCGATAGTCGATTCTCGTATTGAGATGGTTCACCTTGGCCTCGGTCAGCAAGGTCTCGGCGTCCAGAAGATCCAGGTAGGTCGCATCGCCCTCGCGGTAGCGGCGGTCGATCACCCGGCGGTTCTCGGTCGCCGAGGCCAACTGGCTCTCCGCGGACCGGAGACCTTTCCGGGCCACGGTCAGGGCCGACCAGGCGGCTTTGACCTCCAGCTCGATTCCCTGCAAGAACAGATCGTATCCGCGTTCGGCTTCCCTCGCCTGAGCGCGGGCTCCTTTGACTCGCGCCGCATGTCCGAGACCCAGAGGGAGATCGTAGGAGAGGACCCCCATCAGGCGCCACGAATCCTGCGGCGAGAACGCCGTGGCCAGGTCCGACCACTCGTAATGATAGACGAGCGCGAGTGACGGGATGAGGGAACCCATGCTCGCTTTCACGCCACGCTTGGCGATGTCCACACTGGCTTCCATCTGCTCGAGATCCGGTCGCTTCTCCAGGGCCGCGTCGACGCACTCTTCGAGAGGCCGATCGAACGGAGTGATCTCCACGTCGGGTTCAACGGTGATCGGCATCTCCAGGGACCTGTTGAGCACCAGGTTGACCTGCGCACGGGCAAGATCGACGCCCTCCTCGGCCTGCTGCACGGCCTGTTCGGCGCCGGCGACGGCGGCGTCCACTCGCAGCACGTCGGACTTCGGAACCAGACCCACCTCGTACATCTTCCCCACGACCCGCCGGTTCTCCACCATCTGAGCGTGCGTCTCCCGAGCGATATCGAGGTAGCCCTGGGATTTGATCAGGTTGAAGTACGCCTCGCGCGCCTGGAAGGCGACGGACTGCCGCACGGCCTCCAGGTCGCTCTCCGAGGCATCCAGACTTCGCGATGCGATCCGGCGGGCCTGGTAGAGCGCTCCCCCCATGAAGAGGGGCTGCGTGACGTCCACGGAGAAGGTCTTCATCTCCAGCGGCGTGATGATCTGCTTGCCGACGTCACCGAAATCCAGTCCGGGGATATCGGGAACGTCGAACTCAAACGCGATTTCCTCACGGTTTCGAATCTTCGTGTAGGACGCCGAGGCGGTGGGAAGCATGTTGGAGGTGGATTCCCAGACGCCGGCCTTGGCGTAGGACACCCGTGCGGCGGCGGCCAAGATCTCGGGGTTGTTCTCGAGCGCGATCCGCACCGCCACCTCCTCGGTCAGGAACTGCGCGAAAACGGGAGCCGCCCCGGCCGTGACCATAAGGAACATCAGGGATGCGCACGACGCCGGAAATCCCAACAGACTGCAGATACGGGAACGCATTACAGATCCTCCATCTGAATGAACTCTCCAATCAGGGGTGCTCGCGCAACCGGGATCGAGGCGCCACGGGTTCGGCTGACGAGCCGGGATTCGCTGGGGTTCCTCGATCGGCCGCAATCGGAATGGGCGGCCGGGTGACCGGCCGCCGGAGTGACCTTCCGGCCAGTATGCCTGAGAGGTACGGCCGAGTCAAGGGGCTGCGGGCGGGGGCCTCACCCAGGCCGTTCCGTGTTCGACAGCCCTTCCCGGGGCTGGCTTTCTGGATTGGGAGAGAAGGGAACTCGCTATCGCCGGAGCCCCCAGCCGGAGCACTTCGAGTCCGGAGGAATTCGCCATGACAAGACTGTTGAAGATCGCGTTGCAGCCCGGCACGATCGAGTACGCCGGAGAGAAAAAGGTCGAGAAGGTCCGCATCACCTACATGGACTACGACGGCGACCGCTTCCAGGAGAAGGAGGTCCAGGCCGTAGAGGCCTGCTTCCCCTTCCGGGACACGCCCACCGTCACCTGGATGAACATCGACGGACTCCACGAGACCGAGCACCTGCAGAAGCTGGGCACGCATGTCGGCCTTCACCCTCTCGTGATGCAGGACATCGTCAATACGCAACAGCGACCTAAGATGGAGGATTACCAAGATTACATCTACATGGTGTTTCGAATACTCAGTTACGAGGAAGAGAGCCGGCAGGTTTCATCCGAGCAGATCAGCATCGTTCTCATCTATTTCAGGGACAGACTACGAAATAGCCCAACTGCTTGTCCTGCTATGTCTTACGGTCTCGTTTCCGCGGCCCAGCTGATGTCTTGGCTCCGGTCTCCACGCAATCGGCGGACGCCGCGGTCGCCAGGCTCTTCACTTCGCGCTCTCATTGAACCCGTAGTCTATTACCCAATAATCACTTGCCGAGTTTCGTAGTCTGTCCCTGAAATGTTCCACGATGTAGTAGAGCAGGAAGGCGACAAACCAACCGGCCAGAGCCAGGAGTGCGCCGCGTCCGGTCAGGCGTCCGGTGAAACCGATATCGCGGAGGCCCAGACCTCGGCGGTGGGCAAGGTGAATCAACAGCAGAGCCGCAACACCCTGCCCCACCGTGTACACAAGAAAAGAAAACAGGGCGGTGTCCCCGAACAGCCTCTCAATCAGCGGAGTCGGGTCCCCCCGGGACAGGCAGCCGAATACCACAAACCCGAGAGCGGTAAACGCAAAGGCGAACCATGCCAGCCAGATCCAACGGAGGCTCAATGAACCTCGGCTCTCGCTTCGTCCCTCCATCGTGCCCCCTGTCATGGCCAGTCTCTCTATTAGGTTGCCCGTTACAACTCACGTTACCCAACTGCAACTGTCTGAGCAATCTCCGACTTGTCCGACGGGTCCGACCCGTCCGACGTCCGACTCCCCACAATCACCGAAACCTCGACCTCTTGCTCTGCCGCTTCCTGTACAACCGCTCTGTGAAGCCTCCCCCCGTGAGGAAATCCGCCTCCAGTCTCTCCAGCTGCCGGCGCAGCAGATAGCTCGCCTGGTGAATCAGGCAGATGAGGGTGTTGGCTGCCACCTCAGCTGAAACCGAGGCAATGCCATAAGGCTCTGCCTCGTCCGAATCGTCCGAGGTTTCGGACTGGTCAGACTGGTCCGACCGGTCCGAATGCTCCAACCCGTCCGACCTGTCCGACATATACCTCCTCCTCACGGCCATCGCCTCATCATCATCCTTCTCCCACTGCCGCATTCCTCGCTGCCTCAGGAAGTCCTGGTAGTCCAGCAGCAGTTCCTCCAGGCTCGCCCGCGCAACGTTGGTCAGTTTGATTTCGGTTTTCCTCGAGGTACCGGCCGCCATGCTGCCCTCGGCAATGTTCTGCACACCGCTCCGCGCGGCCTGTACCATCTGGTCGTGTGTGCGGGAGCGCTTCGTAATGAACCGATCACAGAAAACCACGGTCCCGTCGTACACCCTCTGTGCCGCCCGAAAGCTCCTGAGCTTCCGATACCCTCCGTGCGGCGGGATCAGATCCGCTTTCCTGCCCATGCCACCTCCTCCTCACCATCCGCCGCACTCCTGCCGGAAAGCAAAAGAGCGGCCGGCAATGTGAAATGAGGGACTCCGCTCTTGCGAAGCCCCGCCGGTCGCTCTATTCGGTTTTCAGCTGCAATTCAGGATACCCGATTGCAACTGTCTGAGCAAGCTCCGACTTGTCCGACGCGTCCGAGGTTTCGGACGGGTCGGACGGGTCGGACGGGTCCGACCCGTCCGACGTCCGACCCCACGCCGGGCAGGATGCCCAGCCTACTTCAACACCCTTCTCCGAGATCTACTGTCTACTCTCTCGGATTTCGGGCACCAGCCCGAAATCCGCCCTACCACTCGCATTCCTCGGGCCGAAGGTCCGCCTTCAGTTCCTTTCTAGCTCTGGCAATCAGGAAATATCCGACCGAGAGCCCCGTGATGATCGCCGCCATTCCCACCAACACCCACGGATTCGAGTCCTTGATCTCGAGGATGATGACCTTCCGGGCAATGGCGATGAGCGCAACCAGCAGGACGATCTCGATCTGGATGTGCTTAGCGGTAATGTGGGACTTGATGATCTCCAGGAGCTCAAGGCCGATGAGAATCATCATGAAGAACCCGAACACCTCGAGCAGGTTTCGGATATCGAGGAGCATGGCGGGAGCTTTCCTGAGCTCGGAAATGAGAATCCAGGCCAGCTCGATCGTCGACAGTACGATCGCCAGCATCATGAGTAGCGCAAGAGCAATGAAGACCGTACGCTCCACCACTCTCATCAATACAAACAAACGCTCCGGTCTTCTCTCCTGCTCGGTCATGGCTACGCCCTCCCTGTGCTCATATTCAACGCAAGGCATCGCCGGGTCAAGCTCCGACGCGTCGGAATTGTCCGAGGATCTAACGCTCGAAAGCACGCGGGTGTCCCCATTGAGGGACACCCTGCATACAGCATCAAACACGAAAACGGGTGACTGTCCCCACAGGCACCCCACAGGCACCAAGTGGGGGTCTCCCAGGGGGCAAGAATGAAATCGGCCTTGCCAGAGGTGGCCGGTCCGCCGGCGGGTGAGGTTGATGTGCTGCGAGTACAGCCAATGCGTGCGCCCGATAGCCGGCGAGAGCGATTCCTCCGTCTCCGGCCGAACCACCAGATGGACATGATTGGTCATGAAGCAGTAGCCGATGATCTCGAGACCATAGCGGCCAACCTGTTTCTTCAGCGTCGTGAGATAGAACTCGCGGCCGTGGTCAGAGAAAAACACCTTCCGACGATTGTTGCCCCTCTGGGTGACGTGGTGCGGGAGATCCGGGATCACAATGCGATCGAGTCTCGGCATGCCATGGGCTGGACGCTCGGGTTGAAGACACCTCAATGGCCCCTCCCTCAGCTCGCACATCCCGTGCCGGGAAATGAAGAAAAGGGTCGGAAGCTTCTGCCATGTGGGATAGTATACCTAAATAGGTGGCTGACCCCTATTAGCCTGAGGCTGGCGGCGGCGAATCGTTCAAGGTACTATGGTGCATCACCGTCCGGGCCGGAACGGGGGACCGTGGCTCATTCCGCATGGAGCTCGGCCCCGCCCACAACCGTACTGCAGAGGAGGACGCGCGTGGAACTTGAAACGAGAGTCGCCTACTTCTCGATGGAGATCGGCCTTGAGCAGGGGATGCCGACCTACAGCGGCGGCCTGGGTATCCTGGCCGCGGATACGATTCGCTCGGCGGCGGATCTCAAGATCCCAATGGTGGCGGTAACCCTCCTTCACCGGAAGGGCTATTTCTACCAGAAGTTGGACGACTCCGGCCTGCAAACCGAGGAGCCCGTGGACTGGCCGGTGGACGACTTCCTGGAGGAAACCGAGGGCCGGGCCACCGTGGCGCTCGAAGGGGAAACCGTTCACGTTCGCGCGTGGAAATACGACGTGGAGGGGATCGGTGGGTATAAGGTCCCGGTCTACTTTCTGGATACCGATCTGCCCGAGAACTCCGATGGATTCCGAACGCTGACGCACTGCCTCTATGGCGGGGACGCGCGATACCGCATCTGCCAGGAGGCCGTCCTGGGAATCGGCGGCATTCGAATCCTCCGCAGCCTCGGGCACCGCGACCTTCGACTCTTCCACCTGAACGAGGGGCACGCGGGGTTCCTCACGCTGGAGATTCTGAAGGAACACCTCGAACACGCGGGCAAGCGAACGTTCGACGACGCCGACATCGAGGCGGTACGAAAACGGTGCGTGTTCACGACGCACACGCCCGTGCCGGCCGGCCACGACCAGTTTCCGGTGGATCAGGTGAGGGGCATCCTCGGGGACCACCCGATTTTCGACAGGCTCGACGTCATCTGCTGCGACGACCTGCTGAACATGACCTACCTGTCGCTGGCCTTCAGCCACTACGTGAACGGGGTCGCAAAGAAACACGGCGAGGTCTCGAGTCTTATGTACGCGCCACACACGATCGACGCCATCACCAACGGCGTCCATGCTGCAACGTGGACGTCGGAGTTCTTCGGGGAGCTGTTCGACCGCCACATCCCGGGCTGGAAGGAAGACAACTTCAGTCTTCGCTACGCGCTGAATATCCCGAAGGACGAAGTCTGGGCCGCGCACCGCGAGGCCAAGAAGGAGTTGCTCCAGTTCGTCAACCGCGAGACCAATGCCGGGATGGATCAGGACATCCTTACCCTCGGGTTCGCGCGGCGGGCCACCACCTACAAGCGTGGAGACCTTCTATTCCAAGACGTCGAGCGACTCCGCCGAATCTCACGCGACGTCGGGAACATCCAAGTCGTTTTCGCCGGCAAGGCCCATCCCCGGGACAAAGGTGGAAAGAAGATCATCCAGCGGGTGTTCGAAGCCAAGAAGGCACTCGGCCACGATGTTCGAATCGCATACCTCGAGAACTACGATCGCAGTCTGGGCAAGCTGGTCACGGCCGGGGTGGACGTGTGGCTCAACACGCCCCAGCCGCCGTTGGAGGCGTCGGGAACCAGCGGGATGAAGGCCGCCCTCAACGGGGTCCCGTCCCTGAGCGTCCTTGACGGATGGTGGATCGAAGGACACATCGAGGGAGTCACGGGATGGTCGATCGGAGAGGACCGAGCGCGATCCGGCGAGGAGGTCGATCGGTCTCGGGACGCATCGTCCCTGTACGAGAAGGTCGAGAACGTGATCATCCCGCTCTACTACGGCCATCGGGACGCCTTCGTCAACGTGATGTGCCATTCGATCGCGCTGAACGGCTCCTTCTTCAATACGCAGAGAATGATGCAACAGTACGTCCTGCGCGCGTATTTCCTCCAGGCTCCCAGGATTACATGAAGACGAGGTAGATGAAGGCAACGGCGACGGCCAGGAAGAGAACCGACATGATCCCGCCCGCCTTCAGGTAGTCGGCGTTGCGGTAGCCCCCGGGCGACATCAGTAGAGCGTTGACCTGGTGGGTCGGAAGAACGAAGGAATTGGACGCGCACACCGCCACCAGCAGCGCCAGACCCCTCGGATCAAGATCGCTCATGTGTCCCATGATCATCACCAGCGGGACCAGAAGAACGGTGGCCGCGGCGTTGGAAATGAACAGGGAGAACACCGTAGCGAGCACGCCGACGCCGGCGAGAATCCAGATCGGGTGATTCCCGTGGAGAAGGAGCATCATCTGATGAGCCACGAAATTCGCCGCCCCGGTTTTCTCCATAGCGATCCCCAGGGGAATCAGGCCCGCGAGCAGGAAGACGGTCCGCCAGTCGACGGCCCGGTAGGCTTCGTCGATGGGAACAATCCGCAGGAGGATCATCGCAACCGCTCCGCTCAGTAGGCTCAGGGAGAGGTGGACGCCCGAGAGAGCAAGGGCGATGGCCCCCAGAAAGCAGAGCGAGGCGGTAAAGGGTTTGCCCCGGCCCGTCGTCTCCGGCGATTCGATAGGCGTCGCCAGCACGAAATGAATATTGTCCGCCATGGCCCGGACGTTACCCCAAGGGCCATGGACGAAGATGGCCTCGCCGGGCCGCAATTCCTGGTCGGAGAAATCGCGACGCTCCTCCTTATCGCCGATCAGTGTCATGATGGGTTCCACGCCCCATTTCTTCCGCATCTCGATCTCGCGAAGCGTCTTACCCGCAACGGGCGAGCGAGGCGGGATGATGACCTCGGCGAATCCGCCGCTCTCCCCGCTCTGCAGGGCTTTGAACCGGTAGGCGAACGGGCGGACCTGCAGATCGAAGTCGTCGACGAACCGTTCGACGTCGGCCAGCTTTCCGAGAAGAGCCACCTCCTGCCCCGAGCGGAAAGGGGTATGCCGCCAGGGTGCATAGCGGACGTCATCCCCCTCCAGGAGCGCCAGTACATTCAACCCGTAGTTCATGCGGACCTGGACCTCTTCGCGTGTTTTGCCCGAGAGCGGACTGCCCGGAGGAATGAACACTTGAAAAATCGTGGACGGGAGGTGCCAGGTTTCGATCAGATCTTCCTGGGAGTTGGCCGGGGTCTCCTCTTTCTTCCCCGCCGGGAGAACGAACTTCCTGAAAAGAAGGAAATACACGATGCCGATCGCAAGGAGCGTCGACCCGAGAGGCGTGACGGCAAACAGCCCGAACGGGGCCTCGCCCCCCTGCCGCATGAGATCATTGAGAATCAGGAGGGGACTTGAGCCGACCATGCTCAGTGTTCCCCCGAGGATCGCGGAGAATCCCATCGGCATCAGCAGGCGCGACGCCGGGATGCGGGTGTTCTTCGAAATCCTCAGGATCGCGGGGAGAAACAGCGCCGCGGCTCCGATGTTCTGGATGAAGGCCGACAGGATTCCGATGACCGAGGAGACGAGCCCGATCAGCCGCTTCTCGCTCGAACCGGCCGCCTTCAGGATCGGTCGTGTCAGCCGATTCATGACACCCGAACGTTCAACGCCGTACCCCAGAATCATCACCGCGATGATCGAGATGACCGCACCGCTGGCCAGGCCCGAGAATGCCTCCGCAGGCTCCACCAGACCGAGCCAGGCCAGTGTGACCATGATCAGAAGCGCAATCACGTCCACGCGCAGCCATTCACTGACAAATAGGATGACGGTACCGGCCAGAACCAGAAGAACGAGGGTGATATCCGGCGTCATGCGGGGATCCTGAAGTTGTGGACTCGAACCGGCTTGCGTGAAACCTGCTCTCAGATATGTCTAATCTGCCGGAAGCTTCGAGTCAAGAGAAATGGAGAGAGAACGGGGGGATCCGGATCACGACCATCGTGACGAGTTTCGAGCTCAGGAGTGCCACCCTTGTGCCACAAGCAGCTCGGCGGTGTGAATCGATCCGCCCGCCGCCCCGCGCACCGTGTTATGTCCAAGCACCACGAACTTCGCATCGAAGACCGGGCAGGGACGCACCCGCCCCACGGTCACCGTCATCCCCTCTCCCCGGTCCCGATCGAGGATCGGTTGAGGCCGGTCGTTGTCCCGCCGGACCCGAACCGGCTGGGCCGGAGAGCTCGGAAGACCGGCCACCTCCGGCGTTCCCCTGAAGTCTTCGAGAACCGAGAGGATCGCGTCGATGTCGGGCCTGCGCTCGAAGCGAACGGAAACACACTCCGTATGGCCGTCACGAACGGGAACACGATTGCACTGTGCGCTGACCGCGAATGGGGCACTGTTGACGAGTCGACCGTCGAACGAGCCGAGCAACTTCCCCGGTTCCTCTTCGACCTTGTCCTCTTCCCCCCCGATCCAGGGGATCACATTGCCGACGATATCCATCGAGGGCACGCCCGGGTATCCGGCCCCGGAGACCGCCTGCATCGTCACCACGGAGACGGCGCGCAGTCCGAAGGCTTCGTGAAGCGGTTTGAGCGCCAGCATCAGCTGTGTGGTCGAGCAGTTGGGATTGGTCACGATCATGCCCTTCCAGCGGCGGCGGGTCCGCTGCAGCGAAATCAGGCCGGTGTGATCCGGATTGACTTCGGGGATGAGGAGGGGCACGTCCTCGTCCATTCGGTGGGAAGCGGCGTTGGAGCAGACAATGTATCCGGACTCGGCGAATTGTTCCTCGCTCGCCCCGGCCACGTCGGAAGGCAGGGCCGAGAACACGAGGCGGCAGTCCAGGTTCGGTTCCACGGGATCTACGGCAAGACCGGCAATGCGCTCCGGAATCGGCGTCGGAAGCAGCCAGTCGCACACCTCCCCGTACCTCGCCCCGGCGGACCGATCCGACGCGGCGAGCGCCCTCACCTCGAACCACGGGTGCTCGCAGAGCAGCTGGACGTACCGCTGACCCACGACTCCCGTGGCACCCAGCACACCTACCGGAATAGGGTTCATTGGTTCCTCCGGAACCCGCCGGCATCCGCCTGGCAACACCTCCGGAAACCTCCGCCGGGGAACGTCCGCGCCCGATCAGGGGGACGGCGGCGGTTCCGCCTTGTCTTCCAACCCCAGGTCTTTGTGAAGGAGCTGAACCGTCCGCGCCATCTGGCTCTCCGGAATGCAGAAAGACACGCTGTGCTGTGCCCCGGCCTTCGCCACGGCAATCACGCGAACCCCGTAGGACCCGAGGGCGGCCAGCGCATGAGAGACGATGCCTTTCTGATTCCATCCCGGTACACCAACGACGGAGATGGTCGAGACCTTCTCTTTGATTCCCAGCGTGCAGCTGGAGCTGAGACGATACAGCACGGCCCCGTCCGGGCCGGTCTCCGGAGGCGGCGGACTGGATCGGACCGGCGACAGATCCCGCCCGAACTCCCGGGAGAGAACCCCGAGACAGTGCTCCTGGTCCTGCTCCCGCACCACCAGATTCAGGTTGTGCTCGGACAGGGATTGCGAGAACATCAAAACATCGATCCCCGCCTGGCTTAAGCGCTGGAGCGCGCGGGCATCCATACGCAGCGTCCACGAATCGTCCTGGCTGCCGATGGCGATCAGGGACATACCCGTCGTGGAGATGATGGCCGGGAGAAGCTCCCGGTCCGAAGAGGGGTCCTTGACGATCAGGGTACCCGGATCCGAGGGGTGGAAGCTGCTGACCATTCGAAGCCGGATCCCGGCATCCATGACGGGCCGAATGGTCTTGGGATGGAGCACCTCGGCTCCGAAACTCGCCAGGTCCGAGGCCTCCGCGTACGTCAATTCCCTCAGCGTACGCGCCCGGGATACGATATTGGGATCGGCCGTCAGGATACCTGAAACGTCACTCCAGAGCCAGACTTCCTCCGCACCGAGACCCGCCCCGACAACGGCCGCCGAGTAGTCGCTTCCACCGCGCCCCAGGGTGGTCGTCACGCCATTTTCCGTCGCTCCGACGTACCCCGTGATAACCGGGATCACGCCGCGCTCCACGATCGGCAGAATTCGCTCCTTCAGGCGCGCCTCCGTGGAGGCCATCAACGCGCTGGCATCGCCGAAATTGTCGTCCGTTACGAGCAGCTCGGTCGCGCGCACGGCCTGGGCGCGTGAGCCGCGGTGCCTGAGAACGGCGGCAAGGATGGTGGAAGACAGCTTCTCGCCAAACGACGCCACGGCGTCCGTACCCCGGGGAGTCAGCTCGCCCAGCACGGCGATACTCCGGTACAACCGGTCGAGGTTATGGAGCCGGTCTTCGACCGTTCCGCTGATCTCCAACCGCTCCGGACTGTCGGCAAGCAGGGTCTCGACGACTTCGTGGTGCTTCTCGAGCAGGCGGACCTTCGTCTGCCGAAAAACCACGTCGTTTCCATCGGCAGCAGCCCGCGCGCCCGCGATCAGCTGGCTGGTGACGCCCTTCATGGCGGACACAACCACTAGGGTCCCCCCGAAGGTCGCCCGGCCGCTCTGGAGCCGCTCCGGATCTGCCGGTTGAGACCTTCGCATCCGCTGAGATTGTTCGATCACGATGTCCGCCACGCGGGAAACCCGTTCTGCGCTTCCCACGGAGCTTCCGCCGAACTTGTGTACGATCATCGGCTTCTCCCATACGTGCAATGGAAACGGCTGGGAAACCAGGAGGGCGGCCAGCCCCTTTGGCTCCGGACCATCCCGCAGAAAGCTCCGCCGGTTCAGGATGTCTTCCCCAGAAGCAGCGCAGACGGAAGGTACTTCGGAGAATGGCGATGCAGGGAGCAGGGACAGGATACCGCATCGGCTTCCCCCTGTCAACCGCTCACCCGCCGGTCGGGCACTCCGAGAAAATCGCAATGCGGAGTCTGAGTTTTCTTGACACGAAGCGTCCGATGGCTACATTTGGGCTGCTCGAGGAAAATGGAGAGACACAATTCACGTGCGGTCTTGAAGGGAGTCTGTAAATGCAGAGAACCTCCTGGGTTTCCTTGCCACTGCTCCTCCTCATCATTCTCGGGTTCTCATCCTCTCCCGCCCGCCCCCACGGCGAGGGGGATGCGGCGCTCTGGCCCGAGATTGAACCCTTCGAGACAGGCCACCTTCGGGTCTCGAATCTCCACCAGATTTTCTACGAACTCTGCGGCAATCCAAATGGGAAACCGGTCTTCGTCCTTCACGGGGGTCCGGGAAGCGGGTGCTCCCCGCACATGCGTCGGTTCTTCAATCCCGAGAGGTTTCTCATCGTTCTCCATGACCAGCGCGGCGCCGGCAGGTCGATACCTTACGCCGAAATTCGACAGAACACGACCGAGCACCTGGTTCGGGACATCGAGCGGCTTCGTCGTCATCTGGATCTCCAGGAGGTCATCCTGTTCGGTGGCTCCTGGGGCACGACCCTTGGCCTGGCGTATGCCGAAGTGTATCCCGAGCGCGTGAGCGGCATGGTTCTTCGCGGAGTGTTCACGGGGACCAAGAGCGAGATCGACTACTTCTATCACGGGGGGGTTCGGACCCACTTCCCGGATGCCTACGATCGCATGCTGGGTTCGCTGCCCGATCCCGACAGGCGCCCGCTACCGGCCTATTTCCTCGAGCTGATCCGAAGCGAGGACCCCTCAGAACGAGACCGGTACAGCCGAGTCTGGGCCGCCTACGAGATCAAGATCTGCGGGCTGGCGGTTCCGGACGAACAGATCGCCGGCATCCTTGAGGAATCCGATCCGTATGCGTTTGCGCTCCTCGAGAACTACTACATGGCCAATGACTGCTTTCTGGAAGAAGATCAACTTCTCAAGAACGCGTGGAAGATTCCGGATATTCCGATCACTATCGTCAACGGTCGCTACGACGCAGTGTGCCCGCCGGTCACCGCCTATCGTCTTCATCAGGCGATCCCCGGGTCGCGACTGATCATTGCCGAAAGCGCCGGGCACTGGATGGGCGAAAAACCGATCGAGCAGGCGTTGCTCGAGGCCATGAAGGACTTCGAGTGATTCGGCGGGAATTCGATGGGGTATGATCAAGCATACGAAGAGACGGCCGACTACTTCGGGAAAGAGCCCGACGACATCCTGATGGCGTACGTGGATCGGATTGACCGATTTGCCCGAGTGCTGGACATCGGCGCGGGCCAGGGCCGAAACGCTCTTCCCGTCGCCCGCCTGGGCTATACCGTGGAGGCGATCGATGTCTCCACCATCGCGGTCAAGATCCTTTCGGAGGCGGCCCGGAATGAGACCCTGCCGCTCCGGGCCATCTGCTGCGGGTTTGAAACGTTCATACCGGAATCCACCTTCTCGGCCATCCTCATGTTCGGCATGATCCCCGAGCAGTCCCGCGAATCCACCCGGCTGATGCTGGCAAAGATCGATCAGTGGACGAATCCCGGAGGCCTGGTGTTTGCCACGGCATTCACCACGGGGGATCCGGCGTTTGATGAGCACTCAGAAACCTGGAAGACCATCGGTGAGAACTCGTTCGCGGACCGCGAGGGGACCATCCGCACGTATCTCCGCTCGGGAGAACTGCTTTCCATGTTTCCGGGATGGGGTACCCTCCACTACTGGGAAGGGATGGGACCCGAGCATCGTCACGGGAATCGACCGCCCGAGCGTCACGCGAAAGCCGAGGGCGTATTCCGCAAGCCGAAATCGGAAACGGAGGACTTGATCCGAGCCGCGGCCGAGCGGAAGGTGGAGACCTCCACCCGGTGAGCGGTCAGCGCCGGACAGAAGGAGATTTGAATGCCCCCCGTCGCGACTCCATTTGAAGACCCTTTCAACCTCAACACCCGTCTTTTCTTGAACTGCCTCGATGGCATCGATGACGAAACCGGACGCCGGCGGCCGAACGATCGGACGAACAGCATGACTTTCATCGCCGTGCATGTTCTGGACGCGCGCCATTTCCTCGCCCGCTGCCTGGGGCTCGAGGTGGACAATCCATTCAATCCCCTGCTCGCCGACGTAGAGCGCATCGAGGATGTGAAAAGCCTCCCGTCGGTCGACGAGTTGAAATCGTCTTGGCTGGGGATCACCGGAGCACTCGAGAAGCGGATCGCCACGGTCGCCCCGGCCGATCTCGCACAACCCTCCCCCCAGCCGTTTCCCCTCGAATGCGGCGACACCGTCCTGGGAGCGCTCACGTTTCTCCTCCAGCACGAGGCGTTCCACATCGGGCAGATGGCGCTGATCCGCAAGTACGTCGGCGCGGAGGCGATGGTCTACTGACGGGTTCACTCGGGCGCGCTTCTTCTGTAACTGCGTGTCGGGACAGCGATTCTCCTGGACCGACGGCCGCGAGCGGATCGCCATCGCAAAACTTGTACTTTCCTTATGCCCTGAATCCAGTTATACTCGAAGTGGTTCCTGGATCTGTACTTGGAGGCGCTATGCGGAGAGCGATCCTCAGCCTGCTGCTCATCGGGTTTTCCCTCTATGTACCCCGAGCATGCCCGGCCCAATCAACGGTTACGATCCCGCGAATCGAGGGGCGCTTCATCAATCTGGTAGACGGTGTGTGTTTCTGTTCGGGAACGATCCAGGCCGAGATTGATTATAACCCCGAGACCGCGTTCGCGACGACCCGAGTATCGGCCGACGGCTCCTTTCTCTTCACCAACCTCGAGGTCCCACCGGGCGCCGTCAACATCGATTTTCGGGGATCGATTTTTCCGAGAGTCGAAAACGCCTTGAGCGCCGTATACGGGATCGAGGCCCTGGCCTCAGGCGAGATCCCCGGCGATTCTCTTCGCGTACTCTACAATCCTCCGAGGCCGAGGAATGTCTCCGCCCACCCGTCTCTTTCGGGCCACCTCGAGGGTCGGGTCACGGATGCGGAGACGGGAAACCCCATCCCCGGCACAAGGGTACACATGATGATCCTGTTCAAAGCGGGAGCGCGATCCACGTCCCTATCCCGCCTGGAGTATTCGGTCCCCACCAACGGAGCCGGGACCTACAGACTCACCGAGTCCAAGCTCTACAGAGACATCGCCGGTCTCCAGCCCGGCCGCCTCCACCTTCGGGGTCATGTCTGGATCGCGGATCTTCGTGCCGTGGCTCTCGGCTATGAGGATGCCGCGTACACCCCGGAGGAAGCGGCCACCTTCCGGATGTTCTCCAACACCTACACGCGCAATTTCGAGATGGAGCGTCTGGAAGACGAGTGGTGAGAGAGAATCAAGAACCAGCCACAGATTGCACAGATTACACAGATGAATGCGTAACGGAGTCTCGGCCGGCGGCCAAGACTCCGAAAAAGACTTCCGCTTTTCCCTCTGTTGTCTCTTGCGAGGATCTTCAGCTCTCTCAAATGTTCTTGTCCGAGCTCAACTTTCGACGATCGACTCTCAACGATCTCGGGCCGGCAGCCGCTCAGGACGAACGGAACGTCTGTCACCCACCCGCCCATTCGCCCTCTCGCCCTCTCGCAGACGGATTCCCGCGTGACAAAGCCCCGCAATTCCGCTAGCATAGGGTCTCTCGCTACCCCCAACGCGTCCATCGCACAGAGAAGAGAGGTTCGGAATGCACGAGTTCAAAGACGCCAACGACATTCTCGAGAAAACGGCCCTCGTGGACCGGTTCCTTCGCTACGTCCGGGTCGACACCGAATCCGTGGAGGAATCCAAGGAATGCCCGAGTTCACCCGGCCAGTTGGAGCTGGCGAAAACGCTGGCGAAGGAACTCAAGGAGCTCGGCCTGGACGACGCCGCCGTGGACAAGAACGGTTACTGCCTCGCCACCCTGCCGGGAAATCGCCCGGGGCGTATCGGGTTCATCGCCCATGTGGACACGGCCCCGCAGTTCACCGGGAAGGGAGTCAAACCCGTTCTCCATGAAAACTACGACGGCAAGCCGATCCGTCTGAAGAACGACATCGTGATCGACCCGGCGGAATCCAAGGAGCTCGGCCGGTGCGTGGGCGACACCATCATTACGGCGGACGGCACGACTCTCCTCGGCGCGGACGACAAGGCGGGGATCGCCGCGATCATGGCGGCCCTGGAAATCCTCAAACAGGACGAGTCGCTTCCCCACCCGACGATTCGCATCTGCTTCAACCCGGAGGAGGAGGTCGGGCGCGGCGCCGACAAGTTCCCCTTGAAAGAGTTCGACGTTCCGGTGGCGTTCACGCTCGACGGAGGCTTCACCGGGGAAGTCAACACCGAAACCTTCTCCGCCGACAAGGCCACCGTGACCTTCCGCGGCGTTTCGGTCCATCCCGGCATGGCCAAGGGCAAGATGGTCAACGCCCTTCGCTACCTCGGGAAGTTCCTGGACCGCCTCCCCGTCGATCAGGCGCCGGAAACGACGGAAAAGCGGGAAGGATTCCTCCACCCCACCGACATCTCGGGGGACGCCGCCGAGGCCAAGGTGAATCTGATCCTCCGGAGTTTCGACAACCACGAGCTGGCGGAGCACGGCCGGAAGGTGAAGGAACTTGTGGCCGAAATCGGCCGGCTGGAACCGCGCCTCGGCGTCGGGGTTGAAGTCAAAGAACAGTATCGGAACATGCGGGTCGGGCTGGACAAACATCCCGAGATCATGGAGAGGATGACGGCGGCGCTCAAGAAGGCAGGCATCGCGCCGGTCCATGAACCGATTCGCGGAGGGACGGACGGTTCCCGGTTGACGGAAATGGGGATGCCGACGCCCAACCTGTTCGCCGGAGGAGTCAATTTCCATGGTCCGAGCGAGTGGATTTCGACCCGGGCGATGGCGCTTTCGGCCTGCACGATTCTCAATCTCATTCAAATCTACGGCGACAGCCGGTCCTGATCGTTACCCCGATGAGGGAGGGTGTCTCATGAACAGATCCATGCTCGTCACGGGCCTCATCTTGATCCCGGTGCTCGTCTGCGGGATGGGATGCTCGAAGAAAGTGGTCTCCCGGGTCGACCCGAACACCACGATTGACCTCTCCGGCTACTGGAACGATACGGATTCCCGCCTCGTCGCCGAGGAGATGATTCAGGATTGCCTGTCCAGGCCGTGGAAGGGGCGTCATGTGGATCGGGTGGGCAAGCGACCGGCCATCATTGTCGGGCGGGTCGTGAACAAGACGACCGAGCATATCGCCACGGCGACTTTCATCGGAGATATCGAGCGGGCACTCATCAACAGTGGGGACGTGGAGATGGTCGCCGGCGCCGCGGAGCGGGGGCAGATTCGGGATGAACGTGAAGACCAGCAGATCTTCTCGAGCCCGGAGACGGCGAAGCAGTGGGGCAAGGAAAAAGGCGCCGACTACATGATGACCGGTATCATCAGCTCCATTACGGACGAGGAGGAGGGGAAGAAGGTCATCTACTACCAGACGGACCTGACCCTCATCCACCTGGAGGACAATACGAAGGTCTGGCTCGGACAGAAGAAGATCAAGAAGTTCATCGGGAGAAAGAAGTACTCCGGCTGATGACCCGTCCGGATGTGCCTATGCCCAGGACCCTGCGATTCCTGCTCTGCGTCCTCATGGTCTCCTCGGCCGGCTGCGCGTCCTACGTGTCGCACTCGGTGAAGATCAGGAGCAGCCTGGCCGAAGGCCGTTTCGACAGCGCCCTCGAAGAGGTCGAGAAATCCGAGAGCGGATCCTCTCACCTCCTCGCCCTGTATGAACGCGGTCTCATCCTCCACTACGCTCAACAGTACGGGGAGAGCAATCTCGAGCTTCACAAGGCCGAAGACCTCTACGATGATCTCTACACCAAGAGTCTTTCACGAGAGGCCGGAGCCCTTGTCACGAGCGACGTCATCACTCACTTTCGGGGAGAACGCTTCGAGTCCGCCTACATCCACTACTACAAGGTCCTGAACTACCTCCACCTGGGAGACGGCCAGGGAGCCCTGGTCGAATGCCGCAAGCTCAACCAGAAGCTCAAGACGTTCCGGGACGCGGAGGACACCTTCTACACGGATGATCCGTTCCTCGAGTATCTCACGGGCATCGTGTATGAATCTCAGGGTGACATGTCGGACGCCTGGGTGTCCTACCGGATTGCCCTGGAAGCCTACGAGAACCTGGGAGGATCATTCAACGTTCGATACCCTCCGGATCTCGCCTGCGACGTGGAGCGGGCCGGAGAACGTCTGGGCCAGATGAGCGACCGGCCCGGTCCACCGGAGAGTCCCGAGTGCCCGGAGATCATCTCCGGCGGCGGTGCCGTAGTCCTTCTGCTGGAGACGGGATTCGCTCCACACAAAACCGAAGTCAATATTGTGGCCCCGATTCTCGAGGGGGAGCTCGACGCGGACGATTTCGACGCCGACCGGTTCGCGCTGACGCTGGCCGACCGGGCCGGTCCCCGGCGGGTTCGCGCCGAGAAGGTCGTCCACTGGTTGAAAATCGCGTTTCCGGAGATCGTCGAGGAACCGGCGTGGACCGACGAGGTCGAGGTCATCCCCGTAGAGATGCCGACATCGGCCGTCCGCGCGTCTCGCGCCACCAGCATCGAGACTCTCGTTCTTCGGCGTTTTGAGGAAAGGCGGACCCGGATCCTGGCCAAAACCTTCGCACGAGCCCTCACCAAGTATCTCGCACAGAGGGCGGCCGAGAAGGAAACGGGAAGGTTGGGTGGAATCGCCGTGAATCTCTTCAACATCGCCACGGAAACGGCCGACACGCGCAGCTGGAGCACGCTCCCGGGCCACATCTACCTGGCGCGCCTCTTCCTTCCCGAAGGCAGGTATACGCTGCAGGTGGTTCTCCGATCCGGCGGCGAGCGTC
>CAZSXU010000026.1:49634-50728 GCA_964610505.1 uncultured bacterium
CTTCCCGAAGGCAGGTATACGCTGCAGGTGGTTCTCCGATCCGGCGGCGAGCGTCAGCATACCATCGCTCTTCCGGATGTCGAAGTCACTCCGGGACGGACCACCTTCCTGAATCACCGCGTGTTTTAGGAACGGCCTGCCACGGATCGCAAAAACTCGGAAGCCAAAAAAGCCTTGTCCGCAGATTGCGCAGATTAAAAAGGGAGAGACACGATCAAGAGCGAGCCACAGATTTCACAGATGACACAGATGGAAGCGTAACGGAGTCTCGGCCCCCGGCCGAGACTCCGAGAAGAACCGAGTGGGTCTGTGTTCGAGGGTGGTTCCTTCCGATGCTCTTGTCCAAGATCGACTCTCGACTTTCCATTCTCTCGGGCCGGCAACGGCCGGCCCGTTAGCCACAGATTTCACAGATGACACCGATATACCCGGGCCCACCGTCGATTTTTCTTGCTCTTGCCGTGCATTTTCGGACAATGGGCTTGGCTGGCGGAGGATCCCTTCTTGGAATCGCTCGACTGGAAAACTCTCGTCTTCGGGCTCATCGGCGGGTTGGGCATGTTCCTCTTTGGAATGCGCCTCATGTCCGATGGGCTTCGCTCCGTCGCCAGCGAACGGATGCGCTCCATCCTCTCCACCCTCACGCGCAATACCTACATTGCGATTCTGGCGGGCGCCACCATCACGGCTCTGATCCAGAGCTCGAGTGCCATGACCGTCCTCGTCGTCGGACTCGTCAACGCCAGCCTCCTGACCCTGAAGCAGGCCGTCTGCATCATTCTGGGCGCCAATATCGGCACCACCATCACCGCCTGGATGGTCTCGGCCATGGCCTTCCTCAAGCCGACGACCTACGCGCTTCCGGCCATTGGCATCGGCTTCCTGATGACGCAGGTCGCCAAGCGGCAGAAGGCAAAACAGTGGGGCCAGGTCCTCCTCGGCTTCGGGATCCTGTTCTTCGGCCTGAGCATCATGAAGGAGGGCTTCGCTCCTTTGAAGGATAGCGCAGGCGCCGCTTCCGTCCTCGCCTCCTTCGGGACGAATCCTCTTCTTGGGATTCTGGTGGGCACGCTCTTCACCATGGTCCTTCAGAG
>CAZSXU010000026.1:50828-54471 GCA_964610505.1 uncultured bacterium
GGTCCCCAGCACCTGGCGAAACATCTCCTCGAAACTCCGGGTGCCGCCATTCAGGCCACCATCGAAGAGCTGATCCACATGGCCGAGGTGGCTCGAGACACGGCTCGACTCGCCTTCACTTCCTTCTTCTCCGGAGATGAGCACAGAATCAATGACATCCGGTGCTCCGAAACCGGTCTCGATGAACTCCAGATCGCAATCACCGACTACCTGATTGAGATCTCCGAGCGCCATCCGCACGAGCGCGATACCCGGATGCTGCCCGTGCTCATTCACTCGGTCAACGATCTGGAGAAGATTGGAGACTACTGCTTCAACCTCACGCAGCTGATCGAGAGAATGGCGGCCGAGAACCTCAAGATTCCGGACGTGGCGTTGCCGAACCTCAACGCGCTTGCCGACCGCGTCGATCGCATGATGGGCCATCTCATCACGGGACTCAAATCCAGAGACGTAGCCGAGGCCGATACGATTCTCGTTCTCGAAAGCGAACTCGATGCACTGAGAGACAACAGCCGCCGCCGGCAGATCGCTCGGCTTCTGAGCAGGAAGGACGATCCTCGACTCGAGATTCTATGCATGGACTTCGCCACGAATCTCGAGAAGATGGGCGATCACATCACTAACATCGCCCAGGCCCTGAAGGAAGACCTGAGTTGGGTCAGCCGATTGGCGGAGTTGGAAGGCGAGGAGCCGGGAGCCGGATGCGCGACGGAATCCCGGCCGGACGCGAGGGTCCGAGAAGGTGGAAAGTCGATCGTCGAAAGTTGAGCTCGGACAAGAACATCTGAGGGAGCTAAAGATCCTCACAAGAGACAACAGAGGGAAAAGCGGAAGTCTTTTTCGGAGTCTTGGCCGCTAGCCGAGACTCCGTTACGTATTCATCTGTGTAATCTGTGGCTGGCTTTTGATCCTGCTTTTCTCTTTATAATCTATGGCTGGCTCTTGATCTTGCCCCCGCCTACGGAACCATCATCAGGTCCGGCGGCACGATTGCCAGTGGCCGGCCCTGGCCTGCGAGGACCGCTCTCACATAATCCATATCCACCGATTCGTCTTCGATCCGGATCGGGCTCGGCATCTTGAACATGTTCGGATTGAGAAGTCCCATTCTCGGCAGCTCGACCAGCTCAATCTCCTCATCATCGGCGATACCGGCTTCCCTCTTCGCCAGGGCAATGGCCTGCTCCAACCCCCCGATCTCATCGACCAGGCCCACCTCGAGGCCATCCCTGCCGGTCCACACCCGGCCTTCGGCTATCCGGTGGACTTCGTCCCGGGTCATTCCCCGGCCTTCCGCGACCCTCGCAAGGAAATGCTCGTACGACGTCAGGATCTCCTGCCTGAACCTCCCGTGCTCAAAGCGTGTCAGATTGCGGTCGGGGATCATGAATCCGAGAACCGGAAGACGAATCCCGAGAAGCACGTCGGCGTGATCGCCTACGGTCACGGCCGCAGACCCCATGCCCAGTTTGTCGCCGAGGCCCTGATTCCAGGCCCACATGGCGATCACCCCGATGGATCCGGTGATCGTGAAAGGTGTGGCGAGGATTTTGTCCCCGTACATCGAAATCCAATATCCGCCCGAGCCGGCCACCCATCCCTGGGAGACGATCACCGGTTTCTCTTCGGCCGTCTTCTTGAGCTCGTCGGCCACGATGTCGGACGCCACGATCTCCCCGCCAGGCGAGTCCGCCCGGAACACCACGGCCTTGATATCACGGTTCTCCCGGACCGCACGGATCACACCGCCCAGCCGACGCGCGGCGATTCCCTCGTCCATGGCGCAGGGACCGAGCGCGTAGATCACGGCCACCCGCGGGGGACGACTCCACATATCCTCGTGGGTCCGGAAGAATTCCAGCCCCGCCCGCCCGACGAGACCCTTTCCCTCCCCCTCCAGATCCTTGATGACATCCCCGATGTCGGGCCACCGGGTCATATCGTCAACCAGCCCCAGGGCCTTGGCGGAATCCGCCTGCGTGAGGATCATGTCGTTGACGAAATCATCAAAATACGCCTCGCTGAACCCTCTGGACGCGGCAACGTCTCTCCGGATTTCCTCGTAGAACCCGTCCATGAGAGCCTGTCGCTGCTCTCGATCCGCTTCGGACATGTCCTCCCGGGCGAAGCCCTCTGCCGCGGATTTGTACTTGAAAAACCTCAGTTCCTCGACACCGAGCCCGATCTTGTCGAACATCTTCTTCATATACGTGCGCGCCATGCCCATTCCGAGCAGCATCACTCCGCCCGCCGGGTCAATCACGACCCGATCGGCGACCGAAGCCAGGTAGTACGTCCGCATGTCCGCCAGGTCGAAGAAGGTCACGACCTTCTTGCCCGCGTGGCGGATATCCTGGAGTTTCTGCCGGACTTCCCACGCCAGGGCCCAGGATATCCTCATAGAAGAGAGATTCAGCGCCACGCCGGCGTAGCGATCATCGGTTCGCACTTCCTCCAGATCGCGCAACAGTTCGGTGAGGGTGTGGCCGTCGCCGTCAAACCAGCGGTACCGGCGGTAGCGGGTCGATCCCTTCATATCGAGGGACAAATAGGTTTTCCCCCGAACCATCATGTTGCCGCCCAGCATCGGCTTCCGGTAGCCGGTCCGAAGACCGTAGGTCGTCCGGAGGAGATCCCCGTCCTTGTCAAAATCCGGATGGACGGAGACGCCGAAAGTCCCGAGCGAAACCGATATGCCAAGGGAGTATGAATCGTCCTTCCTCGTTCTTCCGAAAAGGGTGATGCCGGGAATGAACTCCGTGGCCACTCCCGCGCTCCACCGTGAATCTTCGATGTCTTCGTCGTTCATGTAGACGACGTCGCCGAACACGGTGAGAATGGAGGACCCGAACGGGCGAAGTCCCCCGTCCAGCACGTACCGCCGTTCTCCCTTGTCGAAGGTAAAGGCGGCCGCGCTTCCCAGGGAAACCTGCTTCGTCGGCCGCCAGATGGCGCCGAGGGAGAGGGCCTTGTCTCTCCGCCGCTCCCAGGTTTCTCCGCTACTCCACTGGTAGGCGATTCCGGCGGCGGATCGTCCGTCGCCCGAGGTCAGCGCCAGCGTATAGTCGGTCATGGAATGCTCGAGAACCAGGCTCCCGGCGTATCCCGAACCCTGCGCGAGCATCAGGTTGTCGCGCTTCCACTTCCAGTGCGTCACGCCGAAACCGATGTGCGTGCCTCCCAGTGCCACGGACCAACTTTGCGGGAGGCTGGAGTTCTCCTCGGGTTCCGACCAGAAGAATTCGAGCTCTCCTCCGGGCAGCATTCTCCACGCCGCCGGATTGATGACGCCCGACATCGCGTCTCCGGCGACACTCGGAGATCCGGGCAGAAACCCGACGTGACTTGCGTACGACGCCAGATAGGGAAGGTCCTCCGCGCCCGCAGGCAACGCCCCAACCAGAGTGATGATCGGGATCGCGACCCCTACGAGCAGCGACCGCGCTGTTCTCATGGGAAATCCTCCTCTTAGGGGAAGAAGCGGAATGGACGTTCGGGTTCAGTCTGCTGCTCGAAGTCTACCGGCCGCTTGCGGGGAAGTCAACGGCGGCGTGCACTGGCTCTCGGCAATCGGCAATGCTATGGAGACGCTGTGGAAGGTCTAGGGATACGACTATGAAAGCTGCTTACCAGTATTAAC
>CAZSXU010000027.1:0-52931 GCA_964610505.1 uncultured bacterium
CCACGCTCGGGCCTTCGATCCGGCGGACCTTCACCGCGGCCGGCCCGGGGCCTGGGTTATCGCCT
The DNA here is from genome assembly GCA_964610505.1 of uncultured bacterium. Taxonomy (GTDB): domain Bacteria; phylum Arandabacterota; class Arandabacteria; order JAGLYR01; family JAGLYR01; genus CAZSXU01. Next base: position 66 of record CAZSXU010000027.1, read on the forward strand.
CTCTCTGTTCACCTCTCTTTTCCCTGTCTGGGGGTTTGGGGTTGTCGCTCCCTCGCGCACTCACGCTCTCGCGTCCCGATCCCGATTGATCTTTCGCGCCGGACGTGTTATAATAATAAGTAGAGTAAGGGGGATTTACCATGCGGCGACCAGCACTTCTTGCGGCCTTTCTGTGTCTCTTTCCGGCGGTTCCGGCTTTGGGCGACGTGGCGATCCACTGCCTCGACGTGGGGCAGGGGGATGCGACGCTCGTCATCTCTTCCAGCGGACAGACGCTTCTCTTCGATGCCGGGAACAACGGGAAGGGCAATTCGGTCGTGAACCCGCACCTGGCCGGCCTGGGCATCACGGATTTAACCTATATGGCGGCATCCCACTACCATGCGGACCATATCGGCGGGCTCGACGAGGTGTATTCGGGTACGGGCGTGACCGTTGCCTGCTACGACCGCGGGTGGAGTTATACGACAGCGACCTATTCGAGCTACGCGGCCACCGTTGGCCCCAAGCGCCAGACCCTCACCGACGGCCAGATCATCGACCTCGGCGATGGTGTCACGGTTCAGTGTGTGACGCTTAACGGAAACGGAGTCGTTTCCACTCCTTACGAACAGCCGCCGCATGATGAGAACGATCTCTGTGTGGCGCTGGTCGTGAGCTGTGGGGAGTTCGATTTCTTGGTGGCGGGCGATCTCGGCGGACAGAATACCTCCTCCTACAAAGACATCGAGACCTCTCTGGGTGGGGAAGTGGGCGACATCGAAGTCTACCGTGTGAATCATCACGGCAGCCGGTACAGCTCCAACGCGAGTTTCGTCGGGACACTCTCTCCGGATGTCTCGATCATCTCGGTGGGGAACAACAGCTACGGGCACCCGACCCAGGAAGTCATCGACCGCCTGGTTTCCTACGGGAGTTACATCTACCAGACGGAGCTGGGATCGGGTGGGACGATTCCTTCGGGCAGTGGGACCGTGGTCGGCGGGCACGTGATCATCGAGACGTCGGGATACTCATCTTACACGGTCGACGGAGATTCCTATGGGTTGCCCGCTCCGACTGCGGTGGCGGAGAACCTCACGGGGATCGGAAGGTTCTTCCTGACGGTGAACCCGAACCCGTGCAATCCTGCCGCGATCCTCCGTTTCGAGTCGTCGTCGAATAATGAGGTGGTGCTGGCGATCTATGATGCGCGGGGCCGCCAGGTCCGGCGGTGGGATGCGGTGGGCGCCGGCGAGATTCCGTGGGACGGCACGGACTCGGGTGGAACTTCCGTCGCCAGCGGCGTGTATTTCTGCCGCATGCTCGGCGCCTCCGGTGAAACCGCTCTCCAAAAGATCCTCGTCACGAGATAAGACCCAACAGCCTTCCGCAGATTCCGCAGATAGGCATTGTGCTGTGGCAAGTACTTGCCACAGCCGGGGTAGACACACGTACGAGTACGGGGAAGAGGTGAGCATCGTACTCGTACTCAGCGCCAGCGGCACTCGTTCTCGTACTCTAGGGGGGATGGGCTCTGTGTTTCAGGCGAAGTTCCCAGGCGCGTTCGGGGTATGGCAAACGACATCGCCTGGGCTGGTGGGGCGGATCGGGGATCCGGCCCACCAGGGGGTACCCGCCTTTATCTGCGTAATCTGTGGAAGGCCTTATGGTTTCTTCTTCTTGCCGAAGAGATCCTTGAGGAGTTCCTCGCCTTCTTTCTTCAGCTCTTTGAGTTTCTGATCCTGGCTCGTGCTGTCCGTACTGTCGGGTTTGACGATTCCCTCGAGGAGATCCCGGACTTTGTCTTTCGCGTCTCCATCGAGGTGCTTGTCGACTTCCTTCAATAGCGCGTCCGCCGCTTCACCTTTCTTCCCTTCGAGGAAGTCACGAACTTCCTCCTTGACCTGCTCTTCCACCCGGTCCGTAACACTTGCCGCGTCCCAGCGAAACTCCGGGGATTTCGCCGATCCTGTCACGAAGAACACGAGCTCGGCCTGTTTCACGTTCGCCGTGAGCCGAGGGGGAAGCGGAAGCCGGTCCCTCAGGGACCGGGTGGCGGTCGGGGAGAGGGTGGCCGTGACCCGGTAGTCCAGCGACTCGTCGAATCCTACTGAACCGTCGGCTTCCCATGACGTGTCGAGCGCCTTCATTCGCAGGGGATGCATGGTAACGCGCTCGTCGGCCACTGCGTATTCCAGGTTCATGTCCTTGAAATGGACGTCCTCGAATTCGAGAAACTTGATCCACTGCGAAAGGTCCCGGGCAAGATCCCAGTTCACGATCCGGCCCTCGGAGACATGTGCGCCTCCTCGCCCCGACAGCGTTTGTCGAATCTCCTCGGGGGTGATTCCCCGCCACTCGAGTTCACCGTTCAGGTTCAGCTTCCCGAAAAGGTGATCATCGAAAGACGTGAGCGCCGAGATGAAATCATTGGCTGCGACGGATTCGGCCACCACGGAGACGGCTACGGGGACGTCCGGCAACGTACCGAAGTCTGCATCCGCCGAACCTCGAATGCGGCCGGCATAGAGACCGGCGACGAACTCGGAAATCGCCAGTCGGCGTTCCGCCAGCTCGATGACCGCGGAGACACCGGAGGCCTCGAGGCGCTTCGCCGAGATTCTCTCAATGGACACGGTGCCGCGTGCATTCATCTCGGGAACGGGAGGGACCGGCCTTGCCGCGGGCTCCGCTCCGGCCGTGGGCCCGGCCGCTGCCGACACGCTTCGCCCGGCCGCCTCCCGAGACGATTCAGGATCCGGAAGAAACTCGTCCGCGGCGAGATGGGGACAGGCGAGCTCGAACCGGATTGTCGGGACCCCCTTGCCGCCGGTGGCGGCGAACGGGATCGCCCCGGCGACGTCGGCGGCGAATCTGAAGGAAGACGTCCCCAGGGAACCGGACAGGTTCGGGATCTCAACATCCTGTCCCTTGAAAAGGATCTTGACCGCCAGGTTCTTCAGCGGAACCGGCATCTGCGGGTTCTCGAGAGTGCCGCCGTCGAGCGTGAGGGTTCCCATCAGGTTGAGGTTGTCCGGTTTCAGGACCGGGCCTTCCGCTCGGAGATTTGAGTTCAGTTTCCCTGAGGCGCGAACCGCCTCGCCCAGCGGCAGGGTTGAGAGATCCGTAGATAGCTCCGTCTTCAGGTGAAGAACGGGATCGATGAAATCCACCACGGTTCCCGTCACCGTGGCGACCGCTCCCAGGATCGAGACTTTCACTTCATCGAGACTCAGCACGGAGGTGGTGAAATCCACACGGGCGCGATAGGCAACGTCCGCCGTGAATTCGGGAATGGACCTCTCCATTCCCGCAACCCCCACAGACACCACTGCCGTCGAGAGAATTCCCTCGGCACGGATGTCTTGGAGATCGGTGTCTACCGAGAGCGAGGCGCCGTATTGGAGTCCCCGCAGGTGGGCCGTGAAACCGGCGGCCGAGTCCCGGAAGCGCACGCTTCCATCCTCGATGGTCAACGACTCGAGGTGAATGGGAGCGGGAAGAGTCGCCGCCCGCACGGGCGGAGAGGGCGGTCCTTGTTCAGATACCGCCGTCTCCGGCGGCTGTTCGGGCGCTGCCGGCGTAGTTCTCTCGGGCGGCCCGGGCGCGGACGGTTTCTCGGGTGTCGTTCTAGTCCCGGGTGTCAACCGTTGCCCCAGGCCGGCGACGTTGATGCCGCCCTCGGGGGATTTCTCGATGAATACCTCCGGGCGTACAATCTCAATCTTCGTGATCTCGAGCTCCCGGCGAAGGAGGGGCCGGAGGGGAATGCGAAGCACGATCTTCTCGAGTTCGAGCATCTGATCGTCTGCGTAACCGGGGCGGTTCCCGATCCGCAGGTCCTCGACGGCGACGCCGAACCCTCCCCAGACGGCCAGATGAAAGGATCCGACCTCGACCCGCTGGCCGAGGGCCTGTTCGATACGGGGCAGGGCCATGGCCCGTAGTTTCTCGGGGGGGAGCATGACGCGAAGCGTCACGTAGCCCGCAGTGGCGAGAACGGCACCGATCCCGACGAGCCACCCGACCACCTTGAGAACCTTTCGACCCCGCATGACCATCCTCCTAGGATGGGACAGAAGAAGAGCCTTCCGCAGATTCCGCAGATTACGCAGATTGGCACTGTGTTGAGGCAAATCCTTGCCTCAACGGGGAGATTATTAACATTCGGGCTCCTCATTAAGAATGCTACGGGTCCGTGTCCGGAGCTGACACTCCCAGGCGCATTCGGTTGTGTGGCAAACCGGGTCGCCTGGTCTGGTGGGCCGGATCAGGGATCCGGCCCACCAGGTTTACCCGCCTTTATCTGCGTAATCTGCGGAAAGCGGTTTCTCTATTTCGGAAACGCTTCCTTCAAGAACCGGTACAGATCGCTGTCGGTGGACAGGATCAACTTGGAATTGGAGCCGACGGCCGCCGGGTACGTTTCCAGCGATTTCACGAACGCGTAGAACTTCGGGTCGAGCTCATACGCGTCTCCGTAGATGCGGGTCGCCTCACCGTCGGCCTCGCCCATGATCTCCTGGGCCCGGCGATACGCCTCCGACTCGATCTGCTTCAGCTCCCGTTCCTTGGTCCCTCGAATGCGAGCCCGGGATCCTTCTCCCTCGGACCGATATCGTGACGCAATCTGCTTCCGCTCGGAGATCATCCGGTCGTACACCTTCTGCTGGACTTCCTCGACGTAGTTCAGTCTCTTGATCTGAACGTCCAGAAGCTCGATGCCGTACTGGGGCATGAGCGCGGATGCGGACAGGAGGATCTCACGCGTGATCTCATCCCGCCCGACGCTGATGTCGTGTTTCCTGAGGATTTCTTCGTCGGACTCCGGGCCCTTGTCGATATCTTCGGGAAGCTCGCGGTCCGTGTTTCGAACCGCTTCGATCAAGAGGTTCTTGGAAACCAGGTCCCGGGCCGCCGAGTCGATGATGTCGTCCAGGCGGGTCTGGGCGCCGCGCGTGTTTCGAACCGACTGGTAGAACTTGAGCGGATCGGTGATCTTCCACCGCGCCGTGACGTCCAGCCAGATGTACTTCTTGTCGGCCGTCGGGACTTGATCGGGGGAACCGTCCCAGACGAGAATACGTTTCTCGAACCGGTGAAGCGTTTGGATGAAGGGAATCTTGCCGTGAAGTCCGGCCTTGAGGACGGCGCCCCCGACCGGTCGTCCGAACTGAGTGATGATGGCCTGTTCGCCTTCGTTGAGAACGTACAACGACTGCGAGAGGACGATCAGAACGATGACGACGAGAACGATTACGGCTATGGTTCCGGCTCTCATTTGCCGCCACCTCCCTTCCGGGTCACATCGAGGAGAGGGAGAATCGTCTTCTGACTCTCGTCCACAATGTAGATCTCTTCCAGCTTCGGGAAAACCTGCTGAATGGTCTCCAGGTAGAGGCGCTGGCGCGTGACTTCCTTGGCCCCGCGGTATTCACTGTAGAGCGACCGGAACCGGGCGGCATCGCCCCTGGCCCGGTTCACCCGGTCCAAAGCATATCCTTCGGCCTTGGCGATGGTCCGCTCCGCCTCTCCCCGGGCTTGCGGGATGGCCTTGTTGTATTCCTCCCAGGCCTCGTTGAGCATGCGCTCCTGGTCCTGCTTGGCCTGGTTCACCTCGTTGAAGGCGGGTTTCACGGGGTCCGGCGGGTTCACGTCCTGCAGCTTGACGGTGACGATCTGCATGCCGGACTCGAACCCATCCATCAGCTCCTGGAGTTCGATCTCCACCTGTTTTCCGATTTCCACACGCCCGACCGTGAGAACCTCGGTCACGGAACGATCCCCGACCACGCGGCGCATGATGGCTTCCGACATCGCCCGAAGGCTCTCCTCGGGGTCGCGCATCTTGAAAAGGTAGTTGACGGGGTCCGCGACCCGGTACTGCACGATCCACTCCACGTCTCCGACGTTGAGATCACCGGTGAGCATCAGAGACTCGACGTACAATCCTTCGCTCTGGTAACTGGTCCGCGTCGTCCCGGATGCCACGCTGGAACGGAATCCGAACTCCTGCTTGAAGACCCGTTTGACGCTCACCTTCCTCACGGTCTCAATCCCCAGGGGGATGCGGGCGTGAAGGCCGGATTCGGCCTGACGCACGTATTGACCGAAACGGAGAACGATCCCCACTTCGTCGGCGTCCACCGTGTAGAGGGAAGAGAGGACGATGATCAGAATAACGATCCCAGCCACCAGGCGGCTGATCATCTTCTCCCGTACACGGTAGACCTTCTCACCCAGAATAATGTCCATCGTCGCCTCCTTTGGCTGGCCCGACCTTATCAGGGTCGGTACAACCCGTCAATGAAAGACCCGGTCTCTGCCTACTACCCGACTTCCCATTTCCTATGCACGATTTCCTATTTCTCTGATCCCAGAGTCCGGAGTTGACCCCAAGAGTGTGAGGGTGTTAGAGTTTCCAGGTTCGGTATTCCATGACATGAAAGGAGACAGGGATGGACCTGGCCAGGATTCAAGCAGCGCTCAAAGACCACAATCTCGACGGATGGCTCTTCTATGATTTTCACAACCGCGATCCCATTGCCTCGCGAGTCCTGGGACTCGACTTCGGCAAGTTCACGTCCCGCCGTTGGTTCTACTACATCCCGTCTTCGGGTGAGCCTCGCCGGCTGGTCCACAGCGTCGAGAAAACGAAGCTCGACAGTCTTTCGGGCCAGAAGGACGTGTATCTCCCGTGGGAGCAGCTCCACGGTCTCCTCCGTGATATCCTGGGGGAGCCCGGCAAGCGGATTGCGATGCAGTATTCGCCGCTCAACAACATTCCCTACGTGGCCATGGTGGACGCCGGGACGGTCGAGCTGGTTCGCAGCTTCGGGCACGACGTGGTGTCCTCGGCCGATCTGGTTCAGATGTTCGAGGCCGTGATCGACGAGGAGGGCTACGGGCTCCATCTGGAGGCGTGCGAACGGGTGCAGGGGATCAAGGATGAGGCCTTCGCGAAAATCGGCGAAGCGATTCGTTCGGGCGAAAAGGTTACCGAGTATGATATCCAGCGGTTCATCATCCGGCGGTTCGACGAAGAGGGCCTGACCTGCGAGGAGGAATGGCCCATCGTGGGAGTGAACGAACACCCGGCGGATCCTCATTTCGAACCCACGCCAGAGAATACCCATACCATCAAGAAGGGAGATACCGTCCTCATCGATCTGTGGGCCAAGCGAAACGTTCCGGGCGGCATCTTCTACGACATCACGTGGTGCGGCTACGTGGGCGATGACCCTCCCGCCAAGTATGTGGAGATCTTCGGTGTGGTTCGTGACGCTCGAATCGCAGCCTGCGATTTCATTCGGGACAAGTTCAAGAAGGCGGAGGCCTGCTACGGTTGGGAGGTGGACAACGTTTGCCGGAAGGTGGTCGCCGACGCGGGATACGGAGAGTACTTCGTTCACCGGACCGGCCACTCCATCGGGCAGGAGGTTCACGGAAACGGCGTCCATATCGACAATCTGGAGACCAAAGACGAGCGGCAGCTGGTGCCGGGGATCTGCTTCTCCATCGAGCCGGGCATCTATCTGGAAGGTGAGATGGCGGTCCGCTCCGAGATCAACGTCTTCATCACGCTCAAGGGCGAAGTCGTCGTCGCGGGGGACGAGCAGCAGGATCTGATTCTGATTGTGTAGAGATCGTCGGGCTCGGGCCTTGCGCTGCGGCCTTTGATCCGGCGGACCTTCACCGCGGCCGGCCGGGGGCAGTGCCGACAGTCGAAAGTCGAGAGTCGTGAGTCGAAGTGCCGGAAGGGTAGGTAACGAGGGCGAGGAACAAGAGCCGGGGTGCATGCGTGTTGCGCCCTCTCTGTGAGGAGGCACTATGAGCATCTACCTGTACATCATCCTGGCCTACATCCTGGTCCTGCTGGGATTCAACTTCTACCGGGCGTTCAAGGTCCGAAGCCAGGACGATTTCATGGTGGCCGGGCGTTCTCTCGGCATTCGAACGATGGTGTTTACCCTCATCTGCACGTGGATCGGATCGGGGACGTTCATTGCAGGGGCCGAGTACGCGGCCAAGGCGGGCTGGAGCGCGCTGTGGCTTCCGGCCGGGGCCTGGTTCGGAATCGTCGTGATCTACTTCCTCGCGGCCAAGATTCGGAGCTTCGGCCAGTATACGATCGGTGACATTCTGGAGGCTCGGTACGGTCCCGTGGCCCGAGTGTTCGGGGCCATCGCCCTCATCATCAGCTTCGTCGCCATCGTGAGCTATCAGTTCCGGGCCGGAGGATACATCCTGAACGTGGTGAGCGACGGGGCCATCTCGGTCGCCACGGGCCAGCTCATCGCCGCGTTCTTCGTCGTGTTCTTCACCGCACTGGCCGGAATGATGGCGGTTGCCTATACGGACCTTCCCAACGGCATCGTGATTCTGCTCGCCTGTCTCATCGCAACACCGTTTGTGATCATCACCGCCGCCCAGAACGCCGGTGGTGTGAGTGAGGCCATGCAGCTTCTTCCGTCCGGGCACATGCAGGTGTTCAACGAGGATTTCGGCGCTCATCCGCTTCTGAAGGCGGGCGGGTACTTCCTGGCCACGTTTCTTCTCTTGATGGGTGTCCAGTCCATGTACCAGAAGTTCTACAGTGCGAAGACGCCGAGCGATGCGAAGCAGGCGGTGGCCCTGTGGGTGGTGGGAACCATCGTGGTGGAGACCGTGGTCGTGGTGATCGCCGTCTTCGCGGCTTCCTATTACTGGCCCCGGATTTCGGCCTGGCTGGCAAGCGGCGGCGAGACCGGAGGCATGGATCCCGCATCCATCGTTCTTCAGGCCGCGAGGGGGATGGTCCCGGCCGCGGTGGGAATGCTGCTTCTGGCGGCTGCCTGCGCCGTCGTGATCTCTACGGGGATGAACTACCTTCTTTCTCCATCGACGAACGTCATGCGGGACGTCTACCAGCGTTTCATCAAGCCGGATGCCACCGAGCGTAGTATGGTAACGCTCCAGAAGATCACGGTCGTGGTTCTCGGCGTCGCCGCATTCCTCCTGGCCACGCAGCTCAAGTCGGTCCTGGAAATGAGCTACTTCGCCTACACGGTGTACGGTGTAGGGATCACGCCCGCTCTTCTTGCGGCTCTGGCCTGGAAGCGGGCGACCAAGGCCGGGGGATTGGCGTCCATCATTCTCGGGTCGGCCTCGTGCATTGTTCTCGGAATCATCGTCCCGAGGGTCTGGCCGCACGTGATGGTCCCCGCGGGCGATCCCAACGGCGATCCCTGGGGCATTCCGCTTATCTACCCGGCCCTGCTGATTTCTTTGGGCTGCCTGGTGATCGTAAGCCTCCTCACGAAACCTCCTTCCGAAGAGACGCTGGCGAAGATGTTCCCCGGAGGGGAAGGGGGGTAGGGAATGGTGCTTCTCACAGCGGTTCTCGCCTACCTGGGCATTCTTTTCCTGGTCGGGGTATATCTGTCCCGCCGGGCCCGGAGCAAGGATGATTTCCTGGTGGCCGGGCGAAAACTCACGGCCCCGGTGTTGGTCGGAACGCTGCTCGCAACATGGATCGGGTCCGGCGACATCTTCAGCGTCGCGGACCTCAGTTACCACCACGGCTTCTCATCACTCATCGGGAGCGCCGGGGGATGGGTGGGGATCGCCGTTGTCTTCTTCATCGCCGGGCGAGCGCGGCGGTTCGGCCAGTACACCGTACCGGATATCCTCGAAGCCCGGTACAACTCATGGGCGCGCGTTCTGGCTACGGTCACCACGATCATCGCGTCGGTGACCATTGTGAGCTACCAGTTTCGGGGCGGCGGCTGGGTACTCAACATCCTCTCCAATGGGGCGATTCCCGTCGAGAGCGCGATGCTGATTGTGGCCACCTTCGTCATCTTCTACACGTTGCTGGCGGGGATGATCTCGGTCGCCTACCTGGACATGATCAACGGCGTGATCATTCTGGGCGGAGTACTCCTGGCGATCCCCTTTGCGATTCACTGGGGCGGTGGGATCGAAACCATCCAGGCCAACGTCACTCCCCGGGCGCATCCGTTCCTCGGAAATCTGACCTGGGTGCGCGCGCTGGGCTATTTCGTGCCCACGATGCTTCTGGCGCTTGGAAACGGGAATATGTACCAACGGTTCTTCTCTGCGAGAGACCCGCGCGAGGCAAAGCGGGCCGTGGTCGGCTGGATCGTGGGCGTGATCCTGATCGGCGTGGCCATCCAGTCGTTGGCCGTCATCGGAAGCAGCGGATTCAAGGGACTCCCGAAAACCGAGTCGGGCAAGATCCTGCTGCTGGTGGCGCACGACGCCCTGCCGGTTGCGGTCGGGTGTCTGCTGTTGGCGGCCATCACGGCCATCATCATCTCGACGGCCGACAGCTTCCTGCTGGTCCCGGCCAGCAACGTGGTACGCGATGTCTACCAGCGCTTCATCCATCCGGGGGTTTCCGATTCCCGAATGCTCCTCTATTCGAGAGTGGCCGTGGTCGGTCTGGGCGTCTGCGCCTACGCCCTGATTTCCTTCTTTCCGAGAATCCTGGACGCCGCCTATGCCGCTTACACCGTCTACGGAGCCGGAATTACGCCCGCGCTGATGGCCGTGTTCTTCTGGAAACGGGCCACGGCGTCGGCCGGGGTGATCTCGATACTGGCGGGGATGTCGGTGACCGTGGGTTGGGAGATTGCCAACAAAGTGCTGGGCTCTTCGCCGCTCGGCCTGCCGGCGATCTATCCGGCGTTGGTGAGTTCCATCGTTCTGTTGGTCGTGGTGAGCCTTCTGTCAAAGCCGCCCGACGAAGAGAAGTGGCGCCCCTTCTTCACACAGTGACCCCTTTCCCGCGGAGGAGGTTCGAGCGATGAGTTCCCGATCCGTCGCGCAGATCCTGTGGGTGGTTTTCCTTGCTGCCGTGTTCGTCTATGTCGCCGTGGCGTACGGAGTGTCGGTCGAGCCATCCGCCCTGCCGGTGGACGCCCTGATGATGGCCCTGTGGGTGGTCTGCGCCGTCCTTCTGGTCAGCGCCGTGTTGATCCACCGGCGCCTTCTCAGCCCGGATCTTGCGAGGAAGTACTCCAGCGAGCCTCTGATGAAACGGGGCATCTCGCTCGAGACTCTGGAGGGCAGACGGTTCTTCCGGCAGTCGTTGGAGCAGTGGGTGTTGAAGGTGAATGTGATCTCGTGGGCGATCGCCGAGGCCGTGGCGCTTCTCGGGCTTACGGCCGCGCTGATCTCCGCCAGGCCGAGAGCCATTCTGCCTTTCGCCGTTGCGGCTGCACTTCTTCTGCTGAGACTCCGCCCGAACTTCACGATCGTGGATACGCTCGCGCCGCCTAGCGATCCGCACTCGTAAGACGCATATCCACTCACCTGCGAACCCTCCCCGCGGCCGGCCCGAGGTTGAGTGTGTTCCGGCTTTCGGCTCTCGGCTTTCGGTTCTCCGCCGTATGGGCCTTTTGCCGCGGGAAATCTCCGGCGTCACTCCTCCAGGGCGAGAATGGGGGATTCGGATTGGCGGAGAGGGTGGCAACTCGCGGCGTCGAAAGATCCCTCGCCCTGTCGTCGTTCCGGCGGATCTTCCCCGCTCTCGCTATCCAGGGGGTCCTTCCTCGTTCGAGCGCAGTCTCTCAAGATTTTCGGCGGCGCCTTCGTGCGCCGGATCGAGGCGAAGCGTCTCCTCGAACATCTCCCGGGCAGCCTCGAGGTTGCCCTTCCTGGCAAGCACGATCCCGAGATTGTTATACGCGGCGGCGAAGCGAGGATGGATCTCAAGCGCCCTTCGGAAGCTCGCCTCCGCCTCGCCGAGCCGGTCCTGACGGTAGAGAGCGACTCCCAGGCGCTGGTGGGCCTCGAAGTAATTGGGGCGGAGAGATACGGCGTGGGTGAGCTCCTGAACGGCTTCTTCGAGGTTGCCCATCGAGACCAGTGCGCTGCCCATGGCGTAATGGGCCTCCGCGTCATCGGGATAGCGATTCAGGGCATCCCGCAGGACCCGCTCGGCTTCGCTCTGCCGCCCCGTTTGAATCAGCGTGGTGGCCAGATTGTAGGACGCGTCCCGCCTGCCGGGATCGTGGTGAAGCGCCTCGCGAAACTCCTCAATCGCCTGCTCGAATCGGCCGGCGTGGACGTACGTCAACCCGAGGTTGTAATGGCCGAAGGCGAAATGGATCTTCTCAAGTTTGTGGAAGTTCGAATTGACGACGAGTGCGAAGAGAACGGCGGGAACCACCATGGCGGTTGCCTGACGGATGCGGCGGGATCGGAGGACATCGATCCACGTGCCCGCTGCGGACGCGCCGAAGAGCAGGAGAATCGGAACCACCGGCATCCGGTAGCGGGCGCTCATAAAGAAAAGGATGACGGACAGGGCGTAGACGAGAACGAAGAGGGAAAGGGGGCGGCTCTTGCGCGCCCGTCGCCAGCCTATCGCCATCCCCAGGAGACCCAGGGGAGCCACCAAGCCGAAGCCCACGGGGGAGAGCCAGCGCAGGACCGGGGCGCGAGACTGTTGGAAATAGATGTCCTGGTTGTTTCCGAACTCGTGATGGTTCCAGAAGAGATACAATTTGCGGAGAAAGAGGCGCGCCGCCGCCTGCGGCTCCGTGCGGATGAAATCCACGCCACGGCCGTACCAATATCGAGACACTTCGGATGGCTTGAGCTGCCGGCCGAGGTCCTTCTCTGCAATGAGGATCGTGTCATAGTATCCGCCCCACCAGTCGGTGCGCGTTCCCGGAACCACGGCTTGCAGGGCGTCGGACTGCGGGTTGTTGCCGATGTAGAAATTGACCCCGCCCTGTGAGGCAATCAGGATGAAGTCTCCGGAGAGCACGTTGGCGGCCGTGACGGGCAAGATGGGCAGAATCACGCCGACCGTGAACGCCACCGTTCTCAAGAGCGGGGCCCGCATCGATTCCTTGCGATAGACAATCACGAGCCAGACCGCGCCGGCGATTGCGAACAGAAGAATGTTGGGCCGCGCAACGGCGGACATCCCGAAGAGTAGGCCGGCGAGCAGGAACGAGCGGGCGCGCGGGCGATCGAGTGCGCGGAGAAACACAAACAGACCGGCCAGGTCGAGAAAGACGATCAGCGGAACGATCAACAACTCGCCCTCGAAGTAGAGGAACATCCAGTAAAAGACGGCCGAGAGGCTCCCGATCCACGCCGTCCGAGAGCCGAAGACTCTCCGCCCGATGAGGAAGATGAGAACCACCGACATGCTACCGAGTATCGTTTGGGCGACTCGCGCAAGGGTCAGGCTGTGCCCGAAGATCCAGTAGATGCCTGCAAGGAAATAGGGATAGAGGGGGGCCCGGAAGAAAGGGGCCGTCCAGACCGCATTCTGCCCCGACACGATCGACCACGCCCACTCGTCGTGAATCCGGCTGTCCATGATGGGGTACAGAAAATAGGGGCTCTGGCGCATCAAGTAGAGGTGGGCGAGCCGCACGGCAAGAGCCAGGATGAAGAGCAGAACGGGGGGAAGCCAGGCCTTGCGGCTGGACCCTTTCGGCCGTGGTGCGCGCTCGACGGTGAGGTACGTATCCGACATGTCCGGCAATCAGTCCTCTCGATGAGTTCTGGTGGATGGCGATCGACCCATCCGGAAGATCGGTGACCCTGTATCGTGCCAAGAGATTGCACGGAAGGCAATCGGATTGTGAGGCTCCCGGAAGGGGGCCGGAATCCGTGGGAGGTGCCCGGATCTTGACACGAGACCCGGCTCGTGTCCTACTCCCTCCCCCGGCCGCAGCCCGCCCGGGAAACTCCGCGCGTCTTTTGCGCATGTTGGCGCATCTTGCAATTTCCCGCCCCCCCCGCCTGGGCGGGGGGGGGGGCGATGAGGGGCCGCCACGGATCTCGCCCCCCGGAGAGGTTGGCCGATGTGAGTTTCGCCGCCGTGTCACCATTTCTGGACTTAACAAGGGCGTTTGGTCTGCCGATGTTTTCTGATAGAGGGCGGGAAAACGTGCCCGCGCTCCGGCAGAGTGGTGCTCCCCCGGAGGTTGGGAATGCGCGACGAAAGGCGGACGAACGCACGATCGTCCAGAAGGCGGCAGGAGGCGAATCGGGCCGTGGCGGGGCGGAAGGCCGCTCTCCCAGAGCCCGAGTCTGCCGAGGATGACCTTCGGGAGGCCGTAGCGTTTCTGCAGAACATCCTGGACAGCTCCTCGTCCATATCCATCGTCTCCACCGACCTCGACGGCAACATCCTCTACTGGAACATCGGAGCCGAGAATCTCTTCGGGTACACGGCAGAGGAAATGGTGGGGCGACAGAAGATCAACGTCCTGTACCTGGAGGGCGAGGAGGACACGGAGGATCTGGTCAGGTCGGCCGGGGCGATTCTCTCCGGGAAGAAGAAGAGCGCTCGATGCGAAGTCCGCGAAGTCACCAAGGACGGTCGCAGACTGTGGATCAACATGACGTTGACCCCGCGGCTCAATGAACGCGGCCGGGTGATCGGGATCCTTGGGATCGGCGAAGACGTCACCGACCGAAGACAGGCCGAGGAGGACCTCCACCGGAGCCTTCGCCAAGTGCGGCAGTCCCTCGACGGCGTGATTCAGGCCATGGTTCTGGCCGTCGAAATTCGGGACCCGTACACGGCCGGTCATCAGCGTGTCGTGGCGGACCTGGCCTGCGCCATCGCCCGGGAAATGGGTCTCTCGGAAGACCGGGTAGAGGGCCTTCTGATGGCGGGCGTGGTTCACGATCTCGGTAAGATCTCGGTACCCTCCGAAATCCTCAGCAAGCCGGGACGGTTGACGGAAATCCAGTTCGACATGATCAAGACCCATCCCGAGGTGGGATACGAAATCATGAGGAACATCGATTTCCCGTGGCCGGTCGCCAGAATTATGCTCCAGCACCACGAGAGAATGGACGGTTCGGGTTACCCGGCGGGATTGATGGGTGAGGAAATCCTGCTGGAGGCGAGGATCCTTGCCGTGGCCGATGTCGTTGAAGCCATGGCGTCGCACCGTCCGTATCGGCCGAGTCTCGGGATCGATCAGGCCCTGGCGGAGATTTTGAAGAACCGGGGGCGACTGTATGACCCGGACGTCGTGGATACCTGCCTGGCGCTGTTCAACGACAAGGCCTATACCCTGGGCACGCCGCACCCGGAAGTCGAAGAAGCTCCGGTTCGATGAACTCCGCCCGGAGCCCGGACTATCCTACCGCCTGCGACTCGGATCGCGCCGAACCGGGACGACTCGATCAGAACAAAATGTGAAACCCAGAGGATGAGGCATCGGGTTATCGCCACGATGAACCGCTTGACGGACGCCATTCCGTGAGGTATGATTAAATGTTTAGCGGGGATGCGGTCATGCTTCACAGGCGCCGCTTCTGAGCCATTTTTCCCCCAGGAGGCAGGAATGGGTTGCAAGGCTGCGGGTTTCGATATGCGGATGATCTCGGTAGCGGTCCTGGGGCTCCTTGTCGGGATGTCGGCGGGCGCCGGGTGTGGGGGAAGCGGGGATCAGAGTTCAGCCGGAAGATCGGCGGCCGGCTCCGAGAAGAGCGTTGTGGAAAGCGGCGATCGAGTGCAGGTGCACTACACGGGAACGATGGACGGCGGCACCGTGTTCGACCAATCCAATCCGGAGACGCCGCTGGAGTTCGTGGTTGGTAGTGGGCAGATCATTCAGGGTTTTGACCGCGCCGTCATCGGGATGAGGGCGGGCGACGAGAAGACCGTGGTGATCGAGCCGAAGGACGCGTACGGTGAGCGGGACGAGGAAATGGTGACCTGCCTGGCTTGGAGCGATCTACCTGCGGAATACAAGCCCGAAGAGGGAATGGGAATCCGGTTGGCGGACAATATGGGAAGACCCGTCCCGGGCACCATTGTCGCCGTGGGAGCGGATTCCATCCAGGTGGATCTTAACCATCCCCTGGCGGGCAAGGAACTGACTTTCGACATCAAGGTCATCGGCATCTGGGAGGCGGCGGAGTAGGTGAAGGGGGCGGACCCGCGCCCCGTTGATTTTCCACACACCGGTGAAGTCCATGCGCCGTAATGCTCGGCGCGCAACCACGGATTCCATAGACGGGCAGTCTCGGGCGACCGTCCCGAACCCGCACGATGTGAACGGGCCGTCTCGGGCGGGTCTGGGAAACGGCAGTCCTTTGGCAGACGGGGAGGGAAAGGAATGGGTTATCGGTACGCAGTTGTGGGGTCCGGGCGCCAGGGCGTGGCCGCGGCGTATGACATGGCGCGGTTCGGCGACGCGGAGGACATTCTTCTGCTCGACATCGATCCTGCCGCCGCCGCATCGGGCGCCGACCGGATCAACACGCTGGCCGGACGGAAGGTAGCGCGATCAGCCCAGGCGGATGCGGGAAACACGGACGCGTTGGCCGGAAGGCTCGAGGGAACCACGTCCGTTCTCAGCGCCGTGCACTATCCGTTCAACGTCGGGATTTCCGAGGCCGCGATTCGAGTCGGCGCCAACATGTGCGACCTGGGGGGAAACACCTCCGTCGTTCGAAAGCAGCTGGAACTGGATAGGGAGGCCCGGGCTGCGGGGGTTTCGGTGGTTCCCGATTGCGGAATGGGCCCCGGGATGAACGTCTCTCTCGGTACGTACGCGATGTCCCTTGTGGACAACCCGAGCGATCTTCTCATCTGGGACGGCGGATTGCCGCAGGAGCCCACCTCGCCCTGGCACTACGTCTCGACCTTCCACATCGAGGGTCTCACCAACGAGTATTCCGGCGACGCCTTTTTTCTGCGCGACGGGAAGATCACCAAGGTGCCGTGCTTCGAGGGATTGGAAGAGCTGAGCTTCCCGCCGCCGATAGGCCGCCTGGAGGCGTTTGTCACATCCGGCGGCCTTTCGACCGCCCCCTGGACCTTTGAGGGAAAGCTGGAGCGCCTGGAGAATAAAACCCTGCGCTACCCCGGGCACTGGGCGCAGTTCCGATCGTTCGCCCAACTGGGTCTGATGGGGACGAAGCCCGTCAAGGTCGGTGACGTAGAGGTGATCCCCCGGGATTTTCTGCACACCCTTCTGGAACCCCAGATTCGGCAGCCGGACGTGCGGGATGTCTGTGTGATGAGGGTGAAATGTCGGGGGAAGCGGGATGGGCGACCCGCCACCGCGACGCTCGAACTCATCGACCGCTACGATGAGGAAACGGGCTTTGCGGCCATGGAGCGGATCACCGGCTGGCACGCCTCGATCATCGCCATTCTGGCGGCCCAGGGGAAGATTCGCGAGGGAGCCGTTCCCGTCGAACTCGCCGTGGCCGGAAAGATCGTCTACGAAGAGGCCCTTCGCCGCGGGTTCAATATTCGGAAACGAGTGACCGTCACTCGGCGAACCAAGGCCACGTGGTAGATGCCCGTAGAGTAGACAACGCAAAGGGGCGGCCCGTCGGCCGCCCCTTTCGTCTGTGATGTGGCGGATTCTTCTTCGGGTCCCTCGCGAAGGGTCCGAGGATTAGCGTCTCCAACCGCTGGGCCGGCTTAGGCATAATCCCGAATGCCAGTCAACCACCGCTGTATCTTTCAGGCCGAAGAGCATCGAATGGAGAAGCGGAGAAGTCGACCGAAACAGAGTCCTCGGTGGTTCCTCTTATGATGGCGTTTTCCGCCATCTGCCTCTCTGTTTCTCCGATTCTCTGTTTCTCTGCCTGGAGGATGCACGCAGTCTGTTTCGGCCTTCCTGCATCATCCAGGCTAGGCATCGAACTCCTTGATTTTCAGCTTGTCCAGATCCATCTCTCCGACGCCCAGCTCGTGGGCGATCCGGATATGGCCGATGTCTTCAGACTTCTGCCGGAAAAACTGCATGCTCGCCGCGTCCACGGCGACGGGGTTCACACCGGCGATCACGCGCTGGGGATCCGTCACTCGTCCCGGTCCCGAGGGCCCGTTCGTCAGAAGCACGTGGTTGGCGTCCATGATGATGAGCGAGTGCCTGATGGCCGAGGCGGCCTCGGCGATGCATCTCTGGAGGTCCGTCCGGTGGTAGAAGATCCGGTCGTAGTTGATCCCCATGAGGTTCTTCATGGAGAAGGTCACCCGGGCGCCGGCGTGATGCTTGGCGATCGGCATGTTGATGAACACGTCGGCGTCGAGGACGTCGGTTGCGAACATGTCTCTTCGAAGAATCTGAGCGCGGGGAATAATGACCTCGCGGAACATCGAGCGGTCGTTCAGCGTCTTGTACACGCCGCCGCCCCTCTCGACGGCCGCCACGGTCCCGTTCGTTTGAGCACTCTGCAAGTCGTCGTTGCTGAGGACGAGGACCTCCGCCGCGCCCGCGCGAACGCATTCCCGCACGACGGCCTCGATCATGTCGGGGTGCGTGTTGATGGCCATTTCCGGGGGGCTTGTCCCGATTGGGTTGGGTTTGATGGCGACCTTGTCGCCCTTCTTTACGAATTTCTTGAAACCTCCGAGGGCTTCCACGGCCGCCAGGCAATTGTCCACGGGGGACGGCCCCCGGGCAATCGCCAGATCGAGAGATGGATTGTACGAATCGAGTCTGGGGAGCCCCAGAGCGCTTGTCGCCAGGCCGGTGGAGGCCAGCGCCGTGCCGGCGCCCAGGACCGCCGAATGTCTGAGAAACTCTCTTCGGGTCAGTCTCTTGTCCATGGGTCACGTCCTCCAATTCTGCCCGGGGCCGGAGAGGCCAGCCCACCGTCCCGGGGACCTACTTTCGCAATTCCTCCAGGGCCGATCGCGCCTCCTGCGCCTGAGTTCCGTTGGGATTGAGCTCGATCAGCCGTTCATAGGCCTCGACGGCCTTGTCCCGATTTCCCATCTGTTGGTGGATCTGCCCGAGGAAGAAGTAGGCGTTGAAGAAACTCGGATCGATCTCGACGGCTTTCGAATACTCGACGAGAGCTTCCTCGAGCCGCCCGGCGCGAAAGTAGCCCTCGCCGAGACTGTCATGAGGGTTGGCCTGATCCGGCGACAGCTCCACGTATCGCTTGAAGTACTCGATCGCCTTATCGTACTGCTGCTGTCCCAAGAATGAGTATCCGACGATATTCAGAGCATTCACGTCGTTTGGATTGGACTCCAGATATTTCTCGAAGGCCGCCGCCGAGTCCTCGGCCCGACCGGCCGCGTTGTAGGCGTATCCGAGAAGCTGATACGTGGCCGCCCGATTCGGGTCCAGGTCCCGCGCATGCTCCAGCGTGGTGATGGACTTGGGAAACGAACCGGCCCGGAGGTACTGGGTTCCTAGGGCCGCGGCGAGATCCGCGTCACCGGGATTCCGGTCGGCCTCGGATTCCATTTCGAGGATCTGGCCCCACTGATCAAGATTCTGCTCGATCTGGGGCCCGAGCTGCGGTTTGGGATAAGCCTCCAGATAGCGCTCCATTTGGCGGTAGGCGGTTCCGTAATCGCCGGACACGGCCGCCTCGAGGGTGATTTTCTGGTATTCGACGCACTCGAGCAGGCGTGGATTCTTGCAGCAGGCCTCGGCCTCCTCACACTTCTCGAGGGCCCCGGCGTAATTTCGCTGCTGAATGAGGCCGTTGGTTTCCACGCCGATTTCATAGGGTTTCCAGTCGATCGTCGTGTGGCGGTCGATGAGATCGCGCTTTCCCAATCCCCGGCGGACGGACTCGATTCCCGCACCGGGAAATTCCTCCAGCATTCGAGCGTAGCTTCGCGCCGCTTCCTCCGGCCGCTCCATGGCCTCATACGTCTCACCCATCCGGTAGAGGGCGGTGGCTGCAACCTGCGTGGGGGGATCGCCGTCGAGGGTTTTGCCGTAGATCCGCAGAACCCGCTCGTGGTCCCCCGCGCGATAGAAGCAATCTCCCGCGCCCGCGGCGACCTCGGTGATCCACTCCGCCTGCTGAGGCTCGTCGGCCTCGGCAGCCAGGTCCAGGGCCTGTTCGTAGGCTTCCCCGGCGGTCGTCCACTCTTCAAGCGCCTGGGCGGCTTCCCCCTTGCGGCGCGCCGCCTCGGGCGCCCAGGAACTCGACGTGTAGTCGGTAATCACCAGGTCGTACTTGCGGACGGCCGCATCGTAGTTCTCATGAACCTCGAGATGGATGTTCCCTGCCGCGAGAACGGCCAGAGGGGCCAATTCGTGGCCGGGATGATTGTAGACGAAGCTCTCGTACTCCCTCAGCGCACCCTCATAGTCGCCCAACATGCCCAGCCGCGTCGCCCGGTCGAACTCCCCGAAAGCAAGAGCGCTCGCGGCCGGCAGCGCGAGGCAAAGGAAGAAACCGACACCCAGGGTTGCACGTTTCAGGTGACGTGTCATCGGGCTCCTCTCCTGATAGGGGTTACCAAACGCAAAAAATCCCGGCTTGGATAGGCCGTTGAACCCCGACCATACCAAGGGCCCGGGGGGGTGTCAAGCCGACCCGATCCCCGAGACCCGCACGCACCGATTCCGGACTCAACCTCGTATTGGAGATTCGCATCATCCTCCTCTCAACTCCGCCACGGCGGCCCGCACCTGCTCGGCCAGCTCGTTTCCGGGCGCCAGCTCGAGAAAGCGTTCATAGGCTTCCAGGGCGGCCCGGCGCTCGTTCTGGTCCTGGCGGATGCGGCCAACGAAATAGTGCGCGCTGGAGTTGTCCGGGTCCAATTCGATGGCTCTGTTGCAAGCTTCCAGCGCGTCCGCCGGCCGCTCCGCCCGATACAGTGCGTCGGCCAGGTTACTGTGCGCGGACGGATCGTCCTCGGAGACCTCCGCCTGGCGCTCGAAGTAGAGAACGGCTTTGTCGAAGCGCTCCAGGCGCATGCACGCCGTCCCGGCCGTGGCGAAAACACTGGGATCATCCGGATGATCCTTCTCGAGCAGCAGGTCGAACTGTTGCACGGCGTCCTCCAGACGGTTTCTGTTGTAGTACGAGAGACCGAGGATCTGGTACGTCGCGGTCAGTTCGGGGTCAAGCTTTTGGGCGCGCGCCAGGGTCTCGATGGCGGAGTCATATGCCCCGGTGTAGTAATACAGGACTCCGAGCCCGGAGAGGGCCTGCGGGTTATCGGGATCTCTGGCCACCTCCGTTTCGGCGTCCACGACGCTCGTCCAGAAGGCAATCAGATTCGCCGTCCGCTCATCCTGCTGTCCTCCGGGATACCGCTCGCGGAGGGCCTCCATCTTTTGACAGGCTTCGGCGAAGTCGGCGGTGACGATGGATTCCAGCGATATGGCGCGAGCTTCAAGGCATTCGCGGAGGGCCGGGTTCGGATTCATCGCTTCGGCTCTCCGGCACTCGTCCAATGCACCGGCGAAGTCCCTCTGCTCGATGAACCCGATGGTTCCTAGGTAGACCTCGTACGGTTCCCATTCGAAGTCCACGTGCGCCTCGATCATCTCCCGTTTTCCCATGGCCTGGGCGAAGATCTGGCGCGATGCGCAGGGAGCGCGCTCCAGGACACCGGCATAGCTCGTCGCCGCGTTCGGGGCGTCACCCATCGCCTCGTACGCTTCCCCCATCCGCCAGAGGGCGGTGGCGGTGACCGCCGCCGGCGGCGATCCCTCCAGGGCTCTGCGGTACGTGTTCAAGACGCCCTCACGATCGTCCAGGCGGTGGTAGCAGTCGGCGGCGGTCGAGGTGACCGTGTTGAGCCAGGAGGCCGACCGGGTATTCCCGGGCCGACCGGCCAGCTCCAGGGCCGTTTCGAACGCGTCCGCCGCCGCCCTCCAGTTCTCGAGCGCGTGAAAGGCGGTTCCCTTCCGCGAGGCGGCTTCGGGTACCAGAGGGCTGCTCGGGTAATCGGTGATGATCAGGTTGAACTTCCGCACGGCCGCTTCCGGATTCTCGAACGCCTCCATCTGCAGATTACCGGCCGCCAACGCGGCCAGCGGGGCGAGGTCGTGATCCGGGTGGTCGTACAGGAACTGCTCGTACTCGCCGAGTGCCCCCTGGTAGTCGCCTACCATGGCCAGCCGCGCGGCTCTGTCGAACTCGCCCAAGGCAGCGGCCGGCCCGGCGCCGAAGGTCACCAGCAGGAGAGCCGGGAGCGCAAGACGCAGGATGTAACGATTCGGCGCGAACATCATGGGGTATCTCCTTCCACAGGTAAAGGCTTTGCCCGGCGCTCGATACGTCGAGTACGCAACCCCGCACGATACCAAGGGGAGAGGGTAGGTGTCAACGCGGCCGGGGCCCGGCATTGGCCTTACACTCGGAATTCGCGAATATTCGGCTTTGCGAGCTCATTTGGCCGAATCCAGGCCCGCGGGTCGGACAGAAAAACCGCCGGCCGCGGGCGGGATTTCGGGCCGGCCGTGCGAGAATGTTGACGGCTGCCCCCCGGCGGTCTAGGATGTTGGCGGACCTACCGTTCGGACTCTCAGCGGAGCCTTGCCATGAATCCCGTGACCGAAGGACCGGAAGAAGATCACCGTGAGCGCCCGGCCGGGGAGGACGATCCCCT
This sequence comes from uncultured bacterium, assembly GCA_964610505.1. Taxonomy (GTDB): domain Bacteria; phylum Arandabacterota; class Arandabacteria; order JAGLYR01; family JAGLYR01; genus CAZSXU01. Next base: position 22,378 of record CAZSXU010000027.1, read on the forward strand.
CGATGGCTTCGTCGTCACGACCGAGCTAGACCTCCACGGCTTCTTCCCCGAACAGGTGTCGCCGATGCTGGAGGATTTCCTCCGGAACGCTCACCGGAAGGGATACCCCGAAGTCAAGATCATCCACGGTAAGGGCCGAAGCACGATGAAGAGGATCGTGTTGGAATTCCTCGAGGGCCATCCCCTGGTCGAGTCTCACCGGGACGCGTGGGATTCGGCGAGCGGGTGGGGCGCGACGATCGTGCGAGTGCGAGCCCGACCGGGGCAATAAGAAGACCAAGAGCAGTTCTAAGTTCTGGGTTCGAAGTTGAAGATCGGGAATCGAGACCCAAGGGAACGCAGCCTGAGGATTCCGCGGCTATTGGCCCGAGAACTCAGAACGCGAAAAGCGGACATTCGAAAGTCCCTCCTCCCTCACCCACGCCCCTCGCCCTTCGACTCAGCACTCAGCACTCAGTACTTAGAACCCAGAACTCAGAACTTGTCGTATTGCCTTGACAGGTTCTTTTCTTGTGGTACAGTCGTAATACGAATATATGAAACGTAATACCAAAGGAGCGTGTGGATGTCGTCTCTGGTGCGATTCAGCGTGTCGGTGGATGAAGACCTTCTGAAGAAGTTCGACAGGCAGACCGGAGCCGAGGGATATCCGACGAGGTCCAAGGCCGTTGCGGATCTCATGCGGGATCGGCTCGTACGTGAGGAATGGGCGGCGGGAAGGGAAGTGGCGGCCGCCATCATCATGGTGTTCGACCATCACAAACGGGACCTGTCGAATCGCCTGACTCACATCCAGCACGACTACCATGGGTTGATCATCTCCTCTCAGCACGTGCATCTCGACCATCACAATTGCCTGGAGATCGTCGTGGTGAGGGGGGCTCCGAAGAAGGTCAGGGATCTGGCGCGAAAGCTCAAGGCCGTGAAGGGAGTGAAGTACTGCTCCCTTGCGGCCGCGTCCACGGGAAGCGAGTTGTAACGGAGACGGCCGGCCCGGACCGGTGGAGTGAAGCTCAAGTCCGGGTGATGATGTTCCGTTCGGGCGGGATCATGGACGTGTTTCACGGCGCGGACAGGAGGAGAACCATGGGACGATCGATGCGGATGTGCGTGTTGGGGGTATTGCTCGTGATGGGTTTTGCAGTTTCGGCCCGGGCTCATCATGCGATGGAGTACATCGAGATGGAGAGCTACAGCACGGCGAGACACAGTGAGTTCGTTTTTCACCTTCACTACGACTACATGTCGGAGAACACGGACAACCCGCGCGAGGACCATTGGGAATTGACCCCGGGATTGTCCTACGGTCTGCGGGATCGCCTGATGGTGGACGTGCACACCCATTTCGCCAAGTTCGGTCCCGATCTCATCGTCGATCAGGAACAGGCGCTCTATGAACCCTCCGGCCCGTCTCCCATGATGGAGGCCGTGGCGACCAGCCTGCAGTATCGCGTGACGGAAGGCCGGTTTCTGGACATCGCCGTGGTCGCGGGGTTGGAAGTTCCGTTGAACCGCGCAAAGAAGCTCCTGGGCAGTGAGGATCCGGTCTACGCGGGCCTGCTCATCGTGGGGAGGGACTTCGGCGAGCACGGCAACATCACCCTCAACTTCGGCTACGAGAGAGAGGGAAAGGAAGACGAAATGTGCTGGGCGCTGGGAGTCAAGACCCCGATCTCGGACGATCCTCACGGGATCGCTGCGGGCGTCGAGTTCATGGGGAACACGGAGGATCCCGGCGACAACTGGTCCGTCCTGCCGGGAGTCTACATGCCCCTCGGAGCCCCCAACATCACGCTCAAGACGGGGCTGGAGCTGGGCGAGGGCGCGGGAGCGGACACTCGTCGGGCCAACGTCACGCTCATGTACCGGTTCTAGCGGAGCCGGCCGGAAGAAACCGCGAGGGGGTAGGAGTTGAATCGTCGGATCGCAGCCGTACTCATGGTAGGACTTGCTCTGCTGGCCGGCGCCCCGGCGGGCGCGCACGATTCCTGGATTGACGTCTCGGATGGTTACCCGGAGCCGGGTGACACCCTGCTCGTCTACGTGTGCAGCGGACACTATTTCCCGAAGAGCGAGACGGCCGTCAAGGACAACGTGGTTCATCGCCTTGAGTCTCGGGTCTCAGGAAATGAGCCCGTCCCCATCCGGACCGTCTCGAAGAACACGCGCCGAACGGGTGCCCTGGTGGTGAAGACCGATGGTGTGTACGTCCTCGAGCTCACGCTCAAGCGCCCCAAGGCGAAGACGCCCGCCTTCGAAGCCAGGACTCTGGTCGTGGTGAATCGCGAGGCGGACGACCCCGGGGAGTACAGTCGGGGGGAGGGCCTGGAGCTGTTCCCGGGATCGGCGGTGTCCGGCCTGAAGGTGGGAGATGACCTGCCGCTCTGGCTGGCGCTGGACGGAGAGCGCATGGCCGGTTCGCTCACGGTGACGCCGGAAAACGGGAAGGCCGCATATCTGAAGGCCGCTCCCACCGAGCCGGCGGTTCTTCGAATCCGCAGTTTCGGAAAGTACCTGGTGACCGCCAGGGTCAAGGGCAGAGGCTGTTCGCTTGTTTTCGAGGTTTTCGGATCGGAGGCTCCATAGACGTGAGATACCCCTTGTTGCCTGTGGCGATCATCGGGCTCGTGATGGGCTGGGCGGGTTCCTGTCTGGGCCACGGAGCGCACGGCACGCGAATCGAAGGCGCCGCCGGAATTGAAGCTTCCTACCATGGCGGGGGTCCCATGGCTTTCTGTGACGTCAGGGTCTACCGGCCGGGCGATGCAGAGGGAGCGTTCCACACGGGAACGACCGGTCCCCTCGGGAGGTTTGCGTTTGTGCCGGATACGTCCGGAACGTGGAGAGTGGTCGTGGACGACGGCATGGGGCACGTGGCGGAGATCGAGGTGGCGGTCGATGCCGCGATGACTGAGACCACGCTTCGGGGGGATCCTTCGAATCGAATGGACGGCGTCATCGTCGGGGTGAGCGTGATTTTTGGGCTCTTCGGTCTCACCGCGCTTGTTCGTCGGAGAGTGAAGAAAGCAGGGTAGAGGATGCACATCGCCGATGGAGTTGCACCCGTGCCGGTAGCGGCCGCCGGAGCTGCGATTGCCGCCGCCGGCGTCGCCTGGGGCCTTCGCGTCCTGAAGGACGAGCAGATCCCCAAGGCGGCGCTCATGTCCGCAGCCATCTTCGCGGCGTCGGTGGTGATTCGGCTCCCGCTGGGGCCCAGCGCGGTCCATCCGGTGTTGAACGGCCTGGCCGGGATTCTTCTGGGCTGGGCGGCGGTCCCCGTTTTCCTTGTATCCCTCTTTCTCCAGGCGCTCTTGTTTCAGTTCGGGGGAATCACCACCCTCGGGATCAACACGGTGACGATGGGGTTTCCGGCCGTGGCGGTTTACGGTTTGTTCGGCGGAAGGCTGAGGAGAGCTCGGACGAGGCGGTGCACGTTTCTTCTGGGGTTCGGAGCGGGCGCAAGTGCGGTCCTTCTCTCCTTTGCCCTCTGGGCCGGAGTCCTGATTCTCTGCGGGAAGCAGCTGGCCGTGATCGTAGGGCTGGCCCTTGGACCTCACCTGGCCGTCGTGGCTGTGGAGGGAATGTTCACCGGGTTCGTAGCCGGGTTTCTGGCCCGGGTGTATCCCGCGGCCTTCGACGTGTCGGAACAGATGCGGAGGGAAGGCGGACCGTGAGCTGTACGACGCATTTCGCGGGCGACACGGTCGTTCACCACCTGGACCCTCGTGCCCGAATCGTGATGACCTTCGCGTTCTCGTTTCTGGTGGCGCTAAGCGAAGAGTGGTGGGTGCTGGGCGCGAGCCTTGTGGTCGGTGCACTTCTCGTCTCGCTTTCGAGGATCCCGGCCGGCGCTCTGGCGCGGCGCCTGCTGAGACTGAACGCCTTTCTGGCCGTCGTGCTGCTTCTGATTCCCATCACGGCTCCGGGCCGGCCCGTCTTAGAGGTGGGACCGATTCACTACGGCATGGAGGGACTCCTCTGGAGTCTTCGGCTGATTCTAAGGGCCAATGCCATCGTCCTCGCGTTCACCGGTCTACTGGGCACGGTGGAACTGTTCACGCTCGGGCACGCCTTTGAACACCTGCGCGTTCCCCGAAAGCTGATTCATCTGTTTATGTTCACGCTCCGGTACCTGGACGTTCTTCACCACGAATACGAGACGCTGCTCTCTGCGATGAAGGCGCGGGCATTCCGGCCGGGGATGAACCTCCACACGTACTCGAGCTACGCGAATCTCGTGGCCATGCTGCTGGTCCGGAGTCTGGAGCGGTCGGAGCGGATCATGGGCGCCATGAAATGCCGAGGGTTTCGGGGGAAGTTCCGCGTGTTCCGGCACTTCGCATTTCACCGGCGGGATTGGGTATTCTGCGGGATCGGCACACTGGTGCTCGTCGGGATCGGTTTGAGAGAGATCGCCGGGGGCTAGGCTTTGTCCATGGACAACAGGGAGATCATCCGGCTTCGCGAGGTGTCGTTCGGGTACGCCCGGGAAAATCGGGTTCTTGAGGGCGTGAACCTGACCATCCGGGCGGGCGAGCGGGTGGGGCTCGTCGGGCCGATCGGGTCGGGCAAGACGACGCTCCTTCACCTGATCGTCGGGCTCCTGAAACCGCAGGCCGGAACCGTGGAGATCTTCGACCGGCCGAGAGCGGTGGAGAAGGATTTCTGGGACGTCCGAGAGCGGGTGGGCCTGCTCTTCCAGGATCCGGAGGACCAGCTGTTCAGTCCCACGGTCCGCGAAGACATCGCATTCGGGCCGCTGAACCAGGGCCGGTCCGGAGAAGAAACCGAGCGCATCGTCGAGGAAACCCTCGATGTCCTGGACCTACGAGGCTTCGAGGATCGAATTACGCATCACCTTTCAGGAGGCGAAAAGCGACTTGTCTCCCTGGCCACCGTCCTGGCCATGAAACCGGACGTGCTCCTGCTGGATGAACCGGTCAACGGGCTGGACGGAGCGATGTCGGGCCGGATTCAGGATCTTCTTCTCTCGCTGCCCCAGGCGATGATCGTGGTCTCGCACGACGCCGGATTTCTGGGATCCGTGTGCACGAGGGGTGTGGAGATCTCGGAAGGGCGAGTTTGCGAATGGGCGAAAGGGCGAGTGGGCGGAGGGGCGTGACGGCGACGGTCCTGCTTCTGCTGGGATCGTATGTCTTCAGACTCGATTTCCACAACGTCCTCCACGAATTCGGACACGCGGTCGCCGTCTGGGTACAGGGAGGCAAGGTAAAAGGAAGAAGGCGGTCCGAGGACCGCCCCCCCCACTTCGCACTCAGCACTCAGAACCCAGGACTCAGAACTCTCTTAGACTCTCTGCCGGATCACGGCCCTCTTCAGTTCCGCGATCGCCCACGTCGCATTCAGGTCCTTCGGGCAGGCCTCGACGCAGTTGAAAATCGTGTGGCAGCGCCAGAGACCGTGTTTGTCGTTCACGATCCTGAGACGCTCCCCCAGGCCGTGGTCCCGCGAATCGAACACGAAGCGGTATGCCTTGAGCAAGGCAGCGGGTCCCAGGAATTCCTTGTCCGCCCAGAAGGAGGGACAGGAGGACGTGCAGCAACCGCATAGGATGCACTCGTACGCCCCGTCCAGCTTCTTCCGATCCTCGGGCGACTGGAGTCTTTCGCGATCCGTGGGGGGACTCTTGACCTCCATCAGGAAGGGTTGAATCGTCTCGTAGCGGTCGTAGAAGGGAGTCATGTCCGTCACGAGATCCCGAATCACGGGGAAGGACCTCAGCGGTTCAACCTCGATCTTCTTCGACTTGACCTTCGAGATCTGGGTCTCGCACGCCAGGGTGTTCACCCCGTTGATCGTCATTCCGCAGGAGCCGCAAATCCCATGTCGACACGACCGCCGAAAGGCCAGGGATCCGTCCTGCGTATCCTTGATGTGACGAAGCCCATCCAGGACCGTCCAGCCCGGTTGAGGTTCGATCGTGAACTCCTGGTAGTGTGGATGGGCGTCTTTCTCCGGATTGAACCGGTAGACTCGAAACGTGACAGCCATTGCTATACCTCCGAATGGGCGAATGGGCGAATGGGCGAATGGGCGAAGACCCCGGGACTCTCAGGGCACGTTGCACTCTTCCCGCAGAACCTTTCCGCGGACTGCACGTTCGGCCGCCTGGTTCCTTCGCGCCCATCGTCGCACATGGCCTAGTATTTCCTCTCCTCGGGCTGGAACCGCGTGATGGACACCGGCTTGTATTTCAGCCGAATTCCATCCTTGGTTTTCCAGGCCAGGGTGTGCTTGAGCCAGTTTTTGTCGTCCCGCTTGGGGAAGTCCGTTCGCCAGTGGGCGCCCCGGCATTCCTCTCGCTCAAGACCGCCGACGGCCAGGGGCTCGACGAAATCGAGCTGGTGCCCCAGTTCCATGGCCTCGATGAGCTGCGTATTGAAATTACGAGACTTGTCCTTGATCTCGAGGTTCCCAAACCGCTTTTGCAGCTCCCGAATCTCGCCGACGGCCTTCTCCAGACCCTCCCGGGTCCGGAAGATGTGACACCCTGCGCTCATGACCCTGCGCATCTCCTCTCTCAGCCCGGCGATGGTCTCGGAGCCGGTGCCCGACAGAGTTCTCTCGATCTTCTCTTCCGCAATCTTGGCGTGTTCTTCGGAAACGCCGGAGTGTTCGATCCCCGGCAGATCGCGCACAATGGTTTTTCCCCCCTGCCGGCCGAAGACGGCGCAATCCAACGTGGAATTGCACCCGAGGCGATTGGCCCCGTGCACCGAGATGCAGGCGCACTCGCCGGATGCGTAGAAGCCGACGACGGGGGTGTTCTTCTCGTCCGCCACCGCGCGAGTGTGGACATCCGTCGGGATACCGCCCATCGAGTAGTGCGCCGACGGTTGGATGGAGAGCGGCTCCTGGATGCAATCGACCCCGGCGAACTTCATCCCCAACTCGTGGACCTGGGGCAGTCTCTCCATGATCACATCCCTGCCCAGGTGCGTGAGGTCGAGGTGAACCCGGGCCTCGCCGTTGATCCCGTGGCCCTCGAGGAGTTCCGTCTGTTCCGCACGCGAGACGATGTCTCGGGGCGCCAGCTCCATCTTGGCGGCGGCGTATTTCTCCATGAACCGCTCGCCCTTGTCGTTCTTGAGATAGCCGCCCTCGCCCCGGGCGCCTTCGGTCACGAGAACGCCGGACGGGAAGAGGCCCGTGGGATGAAACTGGACGAATTCCATATCCTCCAGCGGCAGGCCGGCGCGAAGAACCAGGCTCAGCCCGTCGCCGGTGTTGGCGAGGCAGTTGGTGTTGATTTGCCAGACGCTGGCATAGCCGCCGGTGGCGAACATCACGGCCCGGGCGCGGAAAAGATGCAGCTCCCCGGTGGCGATGTCCATGGCGATCACGCCGCGGCAGACGTTGTCGTCCACAATCAGGTGCATCACGAAGAACTCGTTGTAGAATCTCACGCCGCGCTTGACGCATTGCTCGTACTGGCAGTGGAGCACGGCGTGTCCGGTCCGGTCGGCCGCCATGCATGAACGGCGGACGGGTCCCTTACCGAAATCGCTGAAATGCCCCCCGAAGGGCCGCTGCATGATCTTACCTTCAGGCGTGCGGCTGAAGGGGACGCCCATATGCTCCAGTTCAAGGATGGTTGGAATGGCTTCCTTGACGAGGACCTCGATCGCTTCCTGGTCTCCCAGGTAATCGCTGCCCTTGACGGTGTCGTAGAAGTGCCATTCCCAGCTGTCCTCTTCCATGTTTCCCAGGGCCGCGTTGGTTCCCCCCTGAGCGGCCGTCGAGTGCGAGCGGGTCGGAAAGATCTTGCTGATGACGGCCGTGTCCGCCGCCCCGCTGGTTTCGAGCGCAGTGTATAACCCCGCTATGCCCGCCCCGACGATGACCACATCGTGGGTGTGCTCGATCATCCTCCCAGTCCTTTCTCTTATATCGCCGGCTTGAATGACAGAATCGTGACGGATCCCAGGATCAGAAGAACGAATCCCAAGATGCAGACGACGGTAAACAGTGACGTCCTGGCCCACGCCCGGTGGACGTAGTCGCCGAGGACCATCCATAGCCCGTTGAGGCCGTGGAAGACGGCCAGGAACAGAAATGCCAGGTCGATGGTCTTCCAGGTTGTGCTGGCCAGCCGTTCCGCAACGGGTTTGTAGGTCACCTGGTGCAGATCCTCGTCCACCTCGGTTCCGTGGATGAGCCCGAAGTGGACCAGGAGGATGATCACCAGGAGCAGCCCGCTGATTCTCTGAAAGAACCAGGACATGGCACCTGTGTTGCTCGATCCGGCAAACATGCGCATCCTCCTAATGTCCGGACACCAAGGTGAGGGCCTCGCGAATCAGAGGCCAGCCAAGAGTGAAGTACGCGACGGCGCAACACGCAATCGCGCCCCAGAAGAGCGGTTTGTGGTACTTCGAGCCCTGGGCGAAGTCGATCACAAGGATTCTGATTCCGTTGAACGTGTGATAGACGATGGCCGCCAACAGGGCGAGTTCCACGATCTTGAAAAAGGGCGTGGAGAGCACGCCCATGATCCGGTTGAAGCTTTCCGGACCCTGGACGACGTGGTGGGTGACCCAGATGTGCAACGCGAGGTACAGGGTGAGAGCGAGGCCCGATATGCGGTGGAAGAGCCAAGCGACAGATCCCGTCCGCCAGCGATAGCGCATGCTGTCCCATCCTCCTTTCCGTACGCATAGGTCCTGAGAGGGTCGTAATAATATGGATTTGTTGGAGTTCAGCAACCGCTGACTATAGGTGTTGTTATGGATACAGTCAAGAACAAACAAGGCGATACCGCCGGCCACAGATTTCACAGATGGGAACGTCGTTGACCTGCCTCCGATTGCCGATTCTCCGTTTCCCTTCACGGCTGGGGTGGTTCTTATAAGCTTCGCGGGTTTTCATGTTAAGTCTTGCCTCATGTTGCCGACTCTGATAGCGTATGGCCCGGGCGTACCTGTCTCAGCATAAGGAGAACCCGTGACCGGGAACGGCAACGGCAAGGTCTCTTCGTACGTTTTCCTGTTTGTCCTCCTGGGCCTGGTGTATCTCTGCTATCTCCTCTTCAAGCCCTTCCTGAGCCCCATCATCTGGGCCGTGGTTCTTGCGACGCTGTTTCATCCGGTCGGTGTCCGCATTCGACGCCTGCTTCGCTGCAAAGAGACGCTCGCTGCGGTGCTCATGTGCGCGCTGGTGATCATCATCATCGTGGGCCCGATCGTTTCTCTCAGCTTCGTCCTCGTCAACGAGGCGCAGCGAACCTACGATCTGATCTACGAGTGGGTAAATTCCGGCGGATTCAAGACGTTCCTGGACCGCATCCAGGAATCGGACAGAGTCAAGCAGGTCCTGCTGGAGATCGGACGGCACGAGAAAGATTTCGAAAGCGCCGACATCCAGAGCAACATTGTCTCATGGCTCAAGGACGCCACCGGGTTCATCGGATCCCAGAGCTCTCGAATCATCCAGGGATTCTCGTCGAGCTTCCTCAATTTCATCTTCATGATCTTCGCCATGTTCTACTTCTTCCGGGATGGGGAGAAAGCGATTCGGGGCATTGCGGCCATGAGCCCCCTGGCGCCGGAAACGGCAACGGAGGGATTTCGCCAGTTCGTGGAGGTGTCCAAAGCCACGCTCTACGGAGGGGTGGTGGTGGCCGTGGTTCAGGGGGTCCTGGGAGGACTCGGATTCGTGTTCCTGGGGCTTCCCTCGCCCGTGCTCTGGGGGGCAGTGATGGCGCTGTTGTCCCTCATTCCGATTGTGGGCGCGGCTTTTGTATGGTTTCCCGCCGCGCTCATTCTGATGGCGCAGGGCGCGTGGATCAAGGGGATCATTCTCATCGTCTACGGTGCTCTGGTGGTGAGCCTCGTCGACAACTTCCTGAAGCCTTTCCTCATCGGGGAACGGACCGGCCTTCATACCATCCTGGTGTTCTTCAGTATTCTCGGCGGGCTGAAGTTGTTCGGGTTCCTGGGATTTGTTCTGGGGCCCGTGATCATCGCCGTCCTCATCAGTTTCATCCGCATTTTCCAGCTCCACTACGGGCCGCAGGCGGCCGCAGCGGCGAAAGGCGAGGCCGGAGGACCCGAAACCTCGTAATCCGGCCCCGCAGGGAACGGTTGTCGGCTCTCGGCCTTCGGATCTCAGTCGCGCGGGTCTTGCGCCGCGGGAAGCGTTCGGCGTCTCTTGGCCACAGGCGCCTGAGTTAAGTAGTCTGTCCCGAAATCCGTCCCGAAATATCCGACGGTCCGTCTTGAGACACCGTGTTTCGACGCGGAGGGTTTCTTCAACGGCCCCTCTGTCCTGAAATACCCCAAAACTCGCTGACTCATCTTCCGGTTCATGTATCGTCAGGCCGGCATGTGTCTACGTGGTTTTATGCGCCATGCGATCACAAGCCCGGCCAGGATCCACGTAATCAAGTGGTGAAGCGATGAGAGCAGTATCAGCCCTATGGGTTTGTCACTGAACATGTCGCCACACACGGCCAGGAACAGCCCTACAACCGCCACAAAGAAGACTCTCCGGGAATACCTCGCCAACACTCTCTCTGATGCCATAGACAGCAACCACGCCGCGATCATCGCCGCACCGAAGATGCAGACCATTTCGAATATCAATTGTTCCAGGAACGCATCGGGGGTCCGTCCTGAGGCAACGATGGTGAAAACGGGTTCGTTGCCAAAATTGGGATACCGGTCCCTGATTTCCTTGGAGGAGTCCGGGCAGTAGTAGACTCCGGGTTTCGCGATTCCTTCCTTGAGGGCCGTATGGATGTCCTTGTCGTTCGGGATGGGTTTGGGGAAATCACCGCTCAACTGCAGAGGGCCAAGAGATATGATCAACCACACGAGGATGACAACTCCGCCAAGCAGTCCTGATAACAGTATTTGTTTCTTCACAGTACGACTCCTTTCCCGGTGCTCCTGGTTGATCCTCTCAACGGCAGTTGAATCCCAGATGAATCGCCCGGCGTATGGGCGGAATCGCCCTTCCTCTTGGGATGTGCGCAGGTGACTTCAGCGAGATCGTGAGGTAAACAAGTCGGGAATGTCCCCTCTTCCCGATTACTACGTCTTCACCCTTCCAGGGTTTCATGTATTGGCGCCAGCGACGACCGGATCCGACGGGCGGGTCTTGAAGAAGACATATGGTCAGGGGCTTTGGGGTCAGGTCCTGCAATGACACAATGTGGGGCCCAACGCGTTGTCTTCTCAGATCGTCGCACCGGCCGACGGAAGGCCTACCGGCGAAGCTGTGAACTCGCGAAGACTGCGGGACAGCGCGGCCCGATCGTTCAATTCCGCCGCCGGGTGAGCACGAGGGCGATCCCGGCCAGAAGAACGATCGTCCTCAGGAGACTTCCCTCGGGTCCGTAGTCGCCTCCGCTGACGACGGACGGTCCTGTTTCCTTCAGGTTCAGAAGCGTTCCGCCGGACATCTCGTGCCCGCTCACCTTCAGTCCGAAGAGGTTCCCGTCTGCCCAGTTCCACACCGCGTGCCATCCGCAGACACCCCAGACGCTCCCTTCCCGAAGGCAATAGACGGCGGTGAAGACGCCGAAGAGAAGGAGGTTCAGGATCGCCACGGGACGCGTGGGGGCGTGCATCCCCGCGAAAACGACCGATGAGATCAGGATGCCGATCCAGGGTCTGTACCGGGCGCCCAGTACGGGGAGGTACCAGCCGCGCAGGAGGATCTCTTCGCTTCCGGCCTGGACGAGGAAGACGGCGAGCATCAGGAGAGCGGAGCCCAACGCAGGGCCGCCTTGAAGCCGGCCGGCGCCGGTTTCGATGCTCACGCACCCGAAAAGCGCCATGACCCCGACGGTACATGAAGTCATGATGAGAGCGACGGCCATGCCCCCAAGCAGCTTCGGTGCGAAGCCCTTCGGTGCGAGACCCATCGTCAGGGGCGACCGTTTTTCGTAGAGCGCCACCCACAGGGCCAGGAACACGACGAGCAACGCGAAGGGAACCGTTAACCCGTAGGGTGTATCGAAGAGACGGTCCGCCGCCCCCTCATCGCCCCCTGCAAGGATGACCGCCGCGATGCTCACGATGCCGAAAGCCGGCACCAGGACGAGGAAGAGGATCCCCGTTGCCAGAAAGGCGTTCGGCACTCTCCTTGCCTGCCGGGCCTGGAGAAACAAGCCCCGCTCCCCATTGAGAACATAGGACATCACTCCGCCGTTCATTGCTGCTCCTTCTCTCAGGGGTTGTCGGGCCGTTCACGTCGGTGGGAAAAATGCGGGGCGCCCGGAGCCAGGCGCCATTGACTTCGACGCCGGAGGGGGATGGAATGTTTCGGCGAGTATATCGGGACATTTCTAAGGAATTCGGGTTCTGTCCCGAATTCCACGCGAATTCCAGACGAAACCCCATCTGGAGTCTAAATTCCTCCCTGGATGTCAAGATTTGTCAGCCCGGCATCCCGAGCCCATTGAACCGCTTCGCGATATTCGCCGGGGAGAAGTCTGCGTGAGATCTTGGGGTAATCGTGGGCTTTGTACATCGGCCGGTACTGCGACATGATGTTGACATAGGTGTCTTTCGGAAGGTTTTCGGCAATCCACTCCACGATCTCTTTCGTGCCTCCCACACGGTTCGGCATGACAAGATGCCGGATCATGAGCCCCCGGTACATCAACCCATCCGCGGCCGGCTTCGCCACGCCGACCTGCCTCTGCATCTCGAGCAACGCCTCCCGGGTGAGTTCACAATAGGTATCGGCTCCGGAGGAGTACTTGTCGGCCATTCGGCTGTCGAAGTACTTGAAGTCCGGAAGATAGACGTCCACGACACCATCGAGGACCCTGAGGATCTCCGTCCGCTCCCACCCGCAGGTGTTGTACACCAGGGGAAGGCGGAGGCCTCTTCCGGCGGCGATGTCCAGGCCGAGGACGATATGGGCCGGGTAATGCGTGGGTGTCACCACATTGATGTTGTGGCAGCCCATCCTCTGGAGATCCAGCATCATCTCGGCCAGGTCCTCGAGACTCCGCTCTTCGCCTCGACCGCCCTGGCTGACTTCCCAGTTGATGCAGAAGACACACCGGAGGGAACAGTTGGAAAAGAAGATGGTACCGGAACCGCCGGCGCCCACGAGCGGCCGCTCCTCCCCGAAGTGAGGATGGTAGGATGCAATCTCCAGCGTTGAGGTGGATTCACAGAACCCCTTCTCGCCACTCAACCGATCGGCGCCGCATTCCCGGGGGCAGAGCCGGCATTCCTCCATCATCTGCCAGAGCCTCTCGCCCCGCTTCTTCAACTCACCCGTGCGGTGCAGCTTGACGTACCCGGGCTCGATGGCCGGAACCCACCCGGGAGTCGCCGAAGACTTATCCTGTCTCGTGCATCCGAGAGTCGGAAGGTTCACGGCGCCCGCGAAGAGAGACCCGACGGCACAGAGACACGACTTGAGAAAGCGGCGTCGAGAAGTGGGAGGCAGGTCCGTAGCGAAAGGATTCATCGCCATCGCAATCGTCTCCAGTCGGGCTCCATTCTAGTGCCTTCCGGTTGAACCCGCAAGCCCCGGAGAGCTCGGGGTCCTGGAAATCCGGTCCCTGTCCAGAGGGACAGTCACCCCTTTTTGTCCATCATCCCTCATGCGCTATAGTTGACAAAAAGGGGTGACTGTCCCTCGGAGGGGACGGTCACCGGAGGGTCTGGGGATTCGCCCAAGCCTCAGTTGTGGAATCTGTGGCTAGTCTTGCCTTGTAGTCTATGGGACTGCCGTGATCTTCTCCCAGAAGGGTTCGTCCTGCGGAACGTCCATGATCTCGCGAAGCATCCAGTACTCGAGCTCCGAAATGTGCCGTTTTCCGGTATCCAGCCATTCTCCGGTGTGGCCCATGCTCTCATCCGTGAAGAGATAGAAGTCCGAGAAGACGAAGATGCGGCCCCGCCCGATTCGCGTTTCCACGAGGACGGTCCGACCGTCGGAGAGTCGAAGGAGGGGTGTTCCTCCCGAGAGACCGAACGGGCGCGCGGCCGGAATGATCTTGTCCCCGTCGGGGCTCAGAATGTGCAGGACCTCGTCGGTCTCGCTTTCCTCTTCACCGGCCTCGGCGGCTGAGGCGGAATCGACCGCCGTCCCGGCATCGCCTGCCTCCGGTGTCTGCGGCGCCGGAGCGCCCGCCGTCTTGATCCCCAGAGAACCCAGAAGCTGCTGCGGAGCTCGGGAGGGATTACGGGCGTCGAGCAGGACCAGGAGCCGCCCGCCCCGGGCGACAAAGGTCACGATGGCATCGATCGTTTCCTGGGAGAAGGCACGCCACGGATCGGCGATCACGACGAGATCGCCTTTCGCCAGAGCATCCTCCAGCTGAGGTTCAAAACTCGGGAAGAACCCCAGGCGCTGCGTCCAGACGAAGAAGGTGTGCAGGCTGATCTCCGGGTTGCGGGTGAGTCCCCGCGTGGGAAGCGTGACCCGGGAGTGCTCGGAATCGAAAGCCACGTGAACGTAGTCCGTGTGGGGCTCGGGCGGTGGGTACGCCGCCCGCACGAGCCCGTCGTAGATGACGACCGCCAGCGTCACGCCCAGAAAACCGGCCCCCAGGGCGAGAACCGCCTGCCGGCTTCGGTCCCATCGCCATAGGATCCGGCCGCCGGCGACGAGCGCGATCACACCCAGAAGAAACAGGACGCGGTTCAGCCAGGCAAAGCGGTTGACGCGGTTCAACCACTCCACGGTGCCCAGGGCCAGTTCGGGTTTTCCGGGGACGAACATGAAGAAGTTGGAAAAGCAGGTGCTGTCCGTGTAGAAAGCGACCCTTCCCTTGCCGTACTTGACGCCGCCTTGCTGAACGAACACGCCGTAGCTGTAGTTCTGATTGTCCTTCTTCGGGAAGAAACTGGTCTGCGAGTAGTCGAGGTTGCTGGCTTTAAGGGCGTACCCCAGGATCTGGTTTTCCGAGAAGAACGGCGCCTCCATACTGCAGGACGTCGCGAACAAATAGGGGGGAAGGTAGTTCACAGTCGGGTGAGCGAAGACGGGCGGTCGTTCATAGAGAGACAGGGCCATGGTCTCCAACTGGTAGGTGGAGTCGTAGCGAAATCGAAGGCCGAATCGTTCCGTGAGCGGGTTGAGATACGTGCTGATTCCGAAGACGTTGGTATGGTCTCCGTGAAGCCAGAGGGACCCGCCCTCGCGCACGAACTCGTACAGCGCGTCCATCTCCGTTTGACTGTAGGCCTCCGTCGGAGTCTTGAGCATCACGATGTCGTACTGGGAGAGGAGATCGGGCAGAAGGGAATCCACGCGCGAGTCTACGTGGTAGAAATGATCCAGGTACTGCGCGAGGCAGTAGTAATTGTATCCGGACTTTCGCCCGTACCAATGGGTATCGTACTCCTGCATCGTCCATTCCCAGTCGGAATGGATCTCCTCGATGAGGAGGCGTCCCTGCTTACGCGTGCCCGGGTCGTGGTAGGCGAAGAGCCCGATGAAACCCACCACACCGGCCGTAAGCAGCGCCAGGGCGGCCAAGGTTCCTCGACGCTCGGGCCCGGCCAGATGCAGGACCGACCGATCCGGAAACCGGCACAATCCAGGAACGACGAACAGCAGCAACACCAGCGGAACGAAACTCAGGGCCAGCGGGAGCGGTTCCCAGAAGATGGCGGACGTTTTGAACTTTACGACCAGGAACATCATGAACACATACCGGAGTCCCGAGTATCCTACGAGGACCGCCGCAAGTCCCAGGTACGCGCGGGCCGGCCGCCGACCCAGGACCAACAACACAAGCCCGGCAACGGCGACGAGCGCAAGGGGAAGGAACCCGAGGGACTCCAGCCGCACTGGGAAGGCGAAGACGTTATAGACGTAGGGAATGATGATCTCGTTCTCACTGAGCGACACCAGGGGGTTGAACAGACGGGCCATCGCGTAGAACAGCGGCGACAGCCACGGGATTTCATGGACTCGGGACGCGTAGATATAGAGAAACGGAAACGCGGCCGCCTGGGCCGAGAGGACAAGTCCCACGAGCCCCACCGGAAGTCCGGTCCAGGCCAACGAGCGGGAGACGCGGGCGGTGGAGACGAGAGCCAACCCCAGGGCAAGCAGAATCGCCGGTAGGTTGAAGGGAAATGGCAGCCGGAACGCCGCGATGCCGAGTGGGACGAGGATCCACAGCCAACGAAGATCGACACGCTCGACGGCGGCCCTCCGAAGAGCCAGTCCGGCGCACACCAGGGCGAGAACCACCAGCCCGATCCAGCCGCCCCGAGGACGAACGAACACGGGAACCGTGTTCAACCAGTAGAGTGTCGCAAACAAGGCCGTCGGCCAGAACCATCTCATCGTTGAAACTCACCCGCCTTCAGGCGCTCGAAGAGTTCCTTGAGGAACAGGATGTTGCCGAGCTTCCATTCCTCGAGCGATTCCAGGTTGTGGTTCAAGAGGAACTGAGAATCTCCGATGATCAGGGCGCCCCCCTTGCCCCGGGGCACGAACACCATGATCGGATCGGGGTACTCCGGGTGACGTGCAACCGTCGTGGTGTTGGGGTCGGACACATCCAGCGGCCAGCTCTCGGGAAAGTGAACCGTCTGGCCGTAGACCTCAATATCGAAATGGGCAAGCGGAACGTTTCCGATGCTTACTCCAAAAAGATCAAACAGAGCCTCGGATGCATCCTTTTCCTCGTATCCCGTGCTCAGGATAAGGATTCCCCCCGACGTCACGAAGGACTCGATCGTCGCCCGCTCTCCCCGGGTGAAAGGCTTCGCGGGCGCGATCACGATCAGCAACCGGCTGTCCAGGATCAGCGGTTCGGAGAAGTCCCGCATCATCATTGCGCAGTAGCCGTTTCTTCCCAAACTGAGTTCGAGACCTCCCACGCAGTCGTCGTACCAGGTCAGCTGATCGATGCGCTCCACGTGCGAGATGTCGACCAGGGCTTTGGGAAGATCGATCCTCGGGAGCGGGGGCGGTGTGGAGAGTCGATCGGTGGCGTGCGTTCCCAAGACCAGGCCCAGGGCCAGGATGGACCACGCGTGGACGTCGCGGGAGAGCGCGGGCTTGGCCAGCAGGATCAGAATCGCGGCGGCAACCACGAGCGCCATATGCAGCAACCAGCTGCTGCGGTCCGGCGGTCCGGTCAGCCACTGAAAAACGCGCTGGGCGAAGGCCCATGCCGTGACGAGCGCCCCGTTCTGGAAGGGACTCGTGTCGCCGAACACCAGGACACGGCCCTGTCCGTACGGCGCCGCGGCCACCAGGCAGATGTCCCCCAGCTGCTCGCCCGGGTTGTACACCCGGTCACCCAGGTAAGACCGCTCGAGATTGGCCGCGTCTCCAAGGTCGGAGAAGCCGTACTTCCCGACGATCACCGGCTCGGCCGGCGGGCTGAAGTCCAGCGATGCGCCGACCCAGATCTGGATGTCCTCGGAGAGGATCACATCGTGATGTATAGGATGAGGGAGCAGCTCGAGTGCATCCCGCCATCCCTGAGCCCAGAAGGTCCCCGAGTCGAATTTGAACCGGATGCGGACCGGTTCCAGCAGATCGTTGAAAGGGCCGCGAATCCCCTTGACGCCGGTGTGATCTCCCAGAATCAGAAGGGAGCCGCCCCGGGCGACATAATCCCAGATGACCCTCTTTTCCTCGGGGCCGAAGAACTCCATGTGATTGATGATGACCAGCGCCCGAGCGTCCGACAAGATTTTCGGCGTGAGCGGCCCTCGCGCCTTGTCGACCTCGTAACCCTGGGCCTCCAGGAATGCCGGAAGCCGCCCGAACATCCCGCCCGACCGCTCGCCGTAGCGTCCGAAGACGGGCACTTCCCAGTTGAGGTATCCCTGATCCAGAATGATGACCCTTCCGCCCCCGGGGCCCGGCCTCGGAGCGAGGGTCAGGCCGAGGGCGAGCAGAAGCCCGGCGGCCAGTACAAGAGGCGAGAACCGGTACCGCAGGGAACCCGAGAGAGCCACGTTCCCGGCCGTCCGGCGGCCGTACCAGGCGATGGGTGCGAGAACGGCCACGAGGTGAATCACCTGTGAGTTGAAGAGGAGGAAATCCAGGTCGGGCGCCCATCTCTGAATCCCCATGGCCAGCGGGGTAAGGAGAATCTGCACGAGACCGTTGGTCACGGCAAGGAGGCCAAGGAACACCGGGAAGTCCCGGGCGCTGCGTCTCCCGCCCCAGATCAGGCGGCTGAAGCCCCAGCACGCGGCAAACACCAGGACCGAGAAGCCCGTCATGGTCGCGCTCAGGGCATAGTCCTGGCCGATCAATCTGCCGGCCGCCCCCGAGAAGCCGAGGACCGCCGTGTTGATCAGCCACCACAGGTGCGGCAGGTGGAGGCGTGCAAGGTCGAAGACAAGGAAGAAAAGGGTGGCCGGAACCAACAGTGCGATCTCGCCCCGGCGGGGCTCATCCTCCTCTGCCGTGGCCACCAGGGCGGAAGCCAGAACCATGAGGGCGAGGGCGCGCCCGAAGGGATTCGCCCGCGCCAGAACTGCGGCCACACCCACGAGAAGGACTCCGGCGATCCACCGGCGCAAGGGAAGCTGCCGGAGGTCTCGGGGCCGTTCGAGGACGACGAACACGACGGCCAGGGTGAGGGCGATGAGCAGGTTGAGCGCCTCGGTGAGAAATCCCATCTCACCGAAGGAAAACAGGAGGGCGCCGGCGTAGATCCCGATTCGTAGAAGTCCCATGCATCGCTCCGAATCCTGAGGCGGGTAGGTCCATTAGATCATTCCTCGGAGAGATCGTAAAGAAGAAAACGTGCCGCCCCGGATCCTGCATCTTCCGTGAAAGCCGATGGCCCGCCGGCTTGGCCCCAACGTCCGGCGCTTGCAGGCGCGCTCGCTCGTCCGCGGAAGACACGGATCCCACCGCGAGACCCGGCCCACGCGCAAAGGCCCGCCGGAGCGGGCCTTTGCAGAATCACCGGGAAGTAGAACCTCCCGTACATCCTATTCGTTGAACGTCTTCTTCACGTTGCCCCACGTGGTGCGGCTCGAACCCCGGTCGTCGGGCACCGCGGTCAGGCAGCCGGGCCATCCGTGACAGGTATTCTCACACGTCGGAGTCCCGTCGCAGGTGGGACCGGTGTCACACGTCGGCCAGCCGCCACACGTCTCGTGGCAGGTCTGGCTTCCATCGCAGGTGAAGTTGTCCTGGAACGTGAACGGCGTGCAGTCCGGATCGGCAGGATCGCACGTCAGGGAACCGTCGCAGGTCATCATCTGCTGGTTACAGGTCGAGTTCCAGCATGTATCACGACCATCGCACGTCGGTTCGCCGTGGCACGTGAACTGGGAGTCGCACGTGTAGAACCGGGAGCACGTTTCCGTGGCGTCGCACGTGGCGATGGATGCGTCGCACGTCGCCATGCCCTCGTCGTACGTTAGATCCCAACATTCCGGACGGTCCCGATCGCACGTATCGTACCCGTAGACCGTCGGCTGGAAGCAGTTCGGCCATCCGTCGCAGGTCTCGTGGCACGTGACGCTTCCGTCACAGGTGAAGTTGTCCTGGTACGTGTACGGGATACATTCCGGACCCCCGTCGCACGTCTCGGAGCCGTCGCACGTCATCATCGGCTCGTCGCACGTCGAATTCCAGCAGGTGTCCTTGCCGTCGCACGTCACCTCGCCATGGCACGTGTACTGTGAGTCGCACGTGTAGAACCGGGAGCAGGTGTCCGTGGCGTCGCAGGTGGCCACCGTGGACTCGCACGTCACCTCGCCCTGATAGGTGAGATTCCAACACTCGGGCAGGTCCCGGTCGCACGTCGGCGAGGGATACATGGTCTCCACACTGACGCACCCCGGCCAGCCCGCACAGGTGTTGTCGCACGTGGGTGTCTGGTCACAGGTGTAGTTGCCCTGGTACGTGTATTGGAGGCATCCCGCGTCGCATGTTGCGGAGCCGTCGCACGTCATCATCGGCTCGTCGCACGTCGAATTCCAGCAGGTGTCCTTGCCGTCGCACGTCACCTCGCCATGGCACGTGTACTGTGAGTCGCACGTGTAGAACCGGGAGCAGGTGTCCGTGGCGTCGCAGGTGGCTTCGGCCGCGTAGCAGGTCGGCTCGCCGCTGTAGGTGAGGTCCCAACACTCGGGCTGGTCCCGGTCGCAGGTGGGTGAACCGTAGCAGGTGGGTTCCCCGGCCATGGTTTCAAACTGCTTTCCCGAAGCGTGGGCCTCCCCGACGGTGGTCGCCGTGATCTCCTGTGTTGCGCCCTCCAGGCGGGCGATCGCCTCAGTCAGCAACGCCTCGAAAGCGGGAGAACTCCCATGTGGGACCAGAGCCGTGCGGCCCGTCAGATGCGCGGCGGCAATCACCGCCAGCGCCACGATGGAGCCGATCACAATCGCTTTTCGCAATGATTTCACCCCCCTCCTCGCGAACGTCGATTTGGAAAAGGACTCGACTGAGCGTGAAGAGCAAACGGCCCGCATCTCTGGATACACGCATCCATGATGCGTCCGGATGCTGTTATCTTCCACCCAGATTCGCCCAAACTATATCACATATGTGAGGCGATTGCAATAACAGAAACGAATGGCAAGATTCTCCCGTCCCACTCAGGATCAGACCGACTTGCCATACAGGGTTATGCGAAGGACCGGCTATCGGGTTTCGGCGGCCCGGAGGGCTTCGTCGACGCGTTTGAGCAGTTTTGGGGGATCCAGCGGTTTGCCCAAACACTCGTCGGCTCCGGCCTCGTGCGCCCGCGTGATGTCCGCGTCGTCACCGAGGGCGGTGAGCACGATTACGTAGAGGTCCCTGTACCGCTTTTCTCGACGGAGCCGGCGGCACAACTCCAGGCCGTCCATGCGGGGCATCCCGAGATCCAGAACGATGAGATCGGGTTTTTCTTCCTCGATTTTCTCCAGAGCCTCAAGCCCGTCCCGGGCCATTCGGCAGGCATACCCGGCGCGAGTGAGCAGGAACATCAAGGCCCGGGCCGTCGCGTAGTTATCTTCGACGATGAGAATCTTGGAAGTTGGCATGCCTTCACCTGTCGTGATGTCCCGGGCTACCGTGCCGGATTCACCGGCCAGGTTCCCGCAGGGGCGTGCGCTCGCGGCCAGCTAGACTCCCGGACGCCATGCGACCGAGGACGGTGTTCTCTGTCGCACAGTCAAGGATCCTTCTTGCGGATGAACGACTCGCTCACAATGGCTTGACACTCGAACCGATGTCCTACCAGACTCATCGGCGAATCTCGCAGCACCTTGAGCAGATTTTTATCTGTTTCTATTGAACGTTGAAGGTTTGGGGGCCACGAGTTTCAAGGCTCTCGAATCATCAAACCAGGCCGGGTTTCCAGAAGCTCGAGGAGGCTCGGCGTTCCACCTCTGATGTGGGACATCGGTGGCATCGAGACGCGAGTTGATGGAGTTGAAAGAAAGTGCTAAGGGGAGAGAAACGAGCTGGAGCTGGGGTGGCTATCCGGTGCACTCGATCCGAGGTTCGCCGGTCTGCTTCGCAAGCCCGGTTTCCTGGGCGCCGCTCTCTTTCCCCGGCGCCTGCTCCTCAATCGGAACGCGGGGAAGGAGGATCTCAAACGTGGTTCCGGGACCCGCGGCGGACACCAACCGAATGGATCCACCGTGGTCATGGAGGACGCGGAAACACACGGCCAGTCCGATCCCGTTGCCCTCTGTCTTGGTCGTGAAGCGCGGCTCGAAAATTCGGTCTTGAACGTGTTCCGGGACTCCGGGCCCTTCGTCGAAGACATGAATCTCAACGGACTCGCCGGTGGGCCCGGCCCGCGCCGAGACCGATATCGTGCCGCCGTTTTCCCCCATGGCGTCCGCCGCGTTGGTGAAGAGGTTGAGGAACACCTGCTGGATCTGATTGGAATCGACATGGATGGGGGGCAGATCGTCGGGTATGGAAACCTGGAACTCTGTGCTGTCGAACCGGTTCTGCGGGCTGGCGAAGGCGACGGACTCCCGGACGATGTCTAGGAGCCTACACGCCCTGGGTTTGACCTCTTTCTTGGAACAGCGCAGAAGACCCTGGGTCAGGATCGCCATCTTGTCGACCTGAGCGACGATGGACACCAGCCGAGGGTCGAGGTCCTTGAAGTTGTCGCTCTCGATCAACACCTGCATGATCTCGGTCTGCCCGAGGATGCTGGTCATGTAGTTGTTGAGCTCATGGCCGATCTCGGCGGCCATTTCACCCATGGACGCAAGCTTCTGGGTCGTTAGGAGCTCCTCCTGCGCGCGCAGGAGCTCGCGGTGGTGTTTCTCGTTGTTGAGGGCCGTGGCCGCCTGCTTCGCAACGGCCTGGAGCATTTTGGCCTCGCCCGACTCGAACTCTCCCCGCGCGGAGTCGAAGAGGGCCAGAATGCCCACGAGCGTTTCCTGGCCGATGAGCGGAGCAACGATGAGACTTGAGGCGCCCGGTGCGATGCGCCCAATACCGGGCAGCGTGCCCCGGTCCGGCTTGTTCTGAATGAGCGGTCTATATCGCGACGTGAGGACGGGCATCCAGTCTGGCGGGAACCGCTCCCCGATGTCTCCCAGAAACGCAAGGCGGTTCCACCGCTCCCCGTCCATGACGAAAAAGCCGCCGCGGGCCGCGCTCGAGACTCGCAGAGCCGTGGCCAGGGAGGTACGGGCGATGGAGTCCCGCTCCAGCAACTGCCCCAGTGCTTCGGAGGTTTCCTGAAGGACCGCAATCTCCTGATAGCATTCCACCAGTTGTTCGGAGAACTGGTCGAACTGCTCCTCGATCTCGCCACCGCGGTTCTCATCCGGGTTCAACGTCATCGGGATTCCACAGGTTCAAGAATGGAACGGACGCGTTCGAGAACATGCCGGGGAATGAAAGGTTTACCCATGCATTCGTCGGCCCCGGCGTCGAGCGCGCGGGTAATGTCCTCATCCTCCCCCATGGCCGTGAGCACGATCACGTACGTGTTCCGGAAACTCTCGTCCTCTCGAATACGCCGGCTGGTTTCGATGCCGTCCATCCGGGGCATCTGGAGATCGAGAAAGACGAGGTCCGGCTTCTCTTCGGCCATGCTCTCCAAGGCCTCAATGCCGTCGCGCGCGATGCGGCACCGGTATCCGCTGCGGGTCAGAAGATAGGAGAGTGCTCTGGCCATAGGATACGCGTCGTCCACCACAAGGATCGTAAAGGGTTCCATCGCCCCCTCCTGACTCCCGGGCGTGGGCAGGCCGGGCGACAGCGCCCGCCGCCACCGGACACTATTCTCCGGACCGCGCCCGGTCCTGAAACTCCCTGATGCGCCCCACCTCGCGGGCCATGTGTTCCGAACCCTGAGGCGTCACGATGTGCGGCGTAATCGCCACAAGGACTTCGCTCTTGACCTTTGTCGTGTTCGTTTTCCGAAACAGGTACCCCAAGATGGGAATGCTTCCCAGGAGGGGAACCTGGGAACGGATGTGTTCCTCTCGATGCCGCATCAGGCCCCCGATCAGGATCGTGGATCCGTCCTCGACGATCAGGCTGGTCGTCGTCTCGGTGGTCGTTTCCGAGGGCAATCCCTGATCGACGATGCCGTCGCTGACCTCGGGATGGATGTCGAGCATGATCAGCCCGTCGTCGCCGATGTGCGGCGTGAGCGTCAGCTGGGTTCCGACGTCCAGGAACTCGATCGTCTCCATCACGTTGCCCGTCGTGGTGGTCGTCAGCAGGCGGAAGCCCAGTTTGCTGCCGATGATGATCTCCGCCTCTCTGCCGTCCAAGGCCAGAACCGTCGGGCTGGCCAGGATCTCCGTCGCCGTGCGCTGCTGGAGCGCGTCCAGAAACGCCTCAAAGCCCGAGGTGGCGAAACTGAAGAACAGTCCGTCCGAAACGGTGGGCGAGAAACCGTCCGTCTTGAGAGTCGCGCTGGCCTCCATGTCGACGGCCTCCGTGACGGCGTCGGCTGCTCGCAGGTAATCCCACTCGATACCGAGGGACATATCGTCGTCCAGAGTGACGTCGACGATGTGGGCACGAATCAACACCTGGCGGGGAGGAACGTCCAGAGCGTTGACCACGCGTTCGACGAGCCGCAGATTCTCCGGCGTGTCCTCCACGACGAGGGTGGACGTGGCCGGGAAACTGAGAACTCTTCCGGCGGGCGAGACGAAGGATTCAATCACGGGGAAGATCTCCCCCAGCGGCGCGTAGTTCATGCGGTACGTGGCCACGTCGCGGCGGAGCAGCTGGGGGGCCATCAGTTGTGCGTCGGCCTGCCGGAATACGTAGATCGTGTGATCCTGCCGAAGATACGACAGCCCGTTGATTGTAAGGACGGCGTTGAGCGCGTCCTCGAAAGGCACGTGATCAAGGTGAACCGTCACGCTGGCTTTCACGTCCTCGGCGACCACAAGATTCACGTCCCTGGACGCGATCAGGAGTTTGAGGGCCTCCAACAGCTCTACCCCGTCGAGGTTCAGAGACACGTGACCCCACGAGGACGAAGGACTCCCCAGCGTAGCGGTCCTCGAATCCCCACCGGATAGGGCGGAATCCGTCCCCCGGGTCCCCGTGTCCGGAGTCCGACCGCCGGATTCGATTTCGCCGGCGCTCGGCCGGGCCGGAGCCTGGACGGCGGCGATGAGCAACAACCCCACCGTCATCAGATGGCGCGCTCTCGGCATCATCGTCCATGACTTCCGATGGATGGTCATTCCTCTCCCAGGAGAAGGACTCGACGCTCCTCCCCGTTATCCAGAGTTACGCTTGTGGGATCGATGTCCACGACGATGAATCCCCGGTAGTCATCCCCTGTCCGAAGGAGTTCATCTTCAACAAGCGCAATGTGTTCTCCATTTGTATGATCGGCCACGATGCCCTTGAGCTTGATCTCGATTCTCTTCTTGGAAGTCTGCGTGCGTGTGGACTTCGGGGCTTTCCGCTTGATTCCCGTCAGCTCTTCTCTCAAGCGCGCCGGGACGCTGAACGGGTCGGGTGGAACCGTGCACTCAAGCGTGTCCGCGAGGCGCGGTTCCCAGCGGGAGGTCGGGGAATTCTGCGACGCCCATTTCCCGTCGGCCGGTGCCGAGACCGGAAGGCCCCCGGACTCCCGGCCGCGTGCGGCCGCCCGCGTGGGGGGGGCGGGCCCGTCATCGCCGCCGGCGATCATTCGGACGAAGAGAACCGTGAACAACACGCCCAGACAAACAGCGGCGATTCTCTGGATCTTGGCTTTCTTGGCACTTGTCGGTTTGCCCGTTTTCACGCGTTCCCCCGCGGCTACGTCAAGGTTCCTCGAGCGGAAACAAAGATGTAGAGCGTCATCTGGATCGTACAGGTCCGGCTTTCGGGTTCATGCGAAATGCCCAGGGTTTCGATCTGGCTGAGACGGGTCATGCGGTCCAGCCCCCAGAGGAATCGGTAGAACCCTTCGAAGGGAGCGCGAGCCTCGATCTGAATGGCCACCATGGAAAAGACGTCGCCTTCCCGAGTGGAGCCGGGAACCACCCGGGCCAGCTCCGTGTTCGTGGAACGGGCCAGCTCGTTGAGCTCCGAGAGAAACGAGTCGAGTTCCTTGCGGGGCGGGAACGACCGGTGCAGCAGTTCGATGTTGGCCCGCAACGTGCCGACTTCGTCCTCGGCCCGTCGGAGGCGCTCCTCCAGCGCCTCTTGCTCGGTGAGGCTCAGGAGGGCGGACTGGCGCTCGGTGATGAGCCGGCTTCTCTCCAAGGTCATCGCCCGAATGGGGCCGATGAGGGCCACCAGGACCAGGACGCCGGCCACGGCGGCTCCCAGAACGTCGATCTGCCGCAAGGATTTCATGTGCTCTCCGTCCCTCTCATCGACGAGGGCTCTTCGATGAGAGGGTGCATTCCAGTTCGAACTGAACGACGTCGAGGCCTTCGGCCTGCGCCTGCTGTGAGCGCCTGAGGTCCACTCCGGCGATCCATTCCAGCGCACCCAGGTCCCGCATCCACTCGGCAAGGTGTTTGTACGAGCCCGCGTGACCCTCCAGCAGGAGCATGCCCGAGTTCTCCCCGTCCTTCGGGCGGCCCACGGAACGGGTCATCTCGATTCTGTTGAGCCAGCCCTTGTCGGCCATCGCCTCCGTGAGTGTCCGGATCCGATGGTGGTTGGGGTACCGGTCGACAAAGGAGGCCAGGGCGTCCGCCTCTTCGTTGAGCAGAGATCTCTCGGCTCGAAGCCGGTCGAGGTGTTCCGTCCACTGCCGAAGCTGGGCCATTCGGCTGTCCAGGTCCCCGGCCTTGGCCCTCTCACTTCGGACGCTCCAGAGGGTGACCGCCGTCGCGAGAATCAGGATTCCCACCACCGCCAGGTTAAGGACGATCCAGAGCCTGAGCCTGCTCGAGATTCGCCGGGCCTGCAGGATGTCGGGAGGGATGAGATTGATATCTCTCATGTGCGTCGCGGCCTCCGCTCCGGTGTGGTGGAATCTCTCATGGCGAGACCCAGCGCACCGGCCATGAGGGGCCAGCTGACCCCCGCGCCGGTTTCCCCGGCGTCCGGGTCGGAATCCGAAGACTCGGGTCCGACGATCTGAACCCCAAGTCCCAGGCGTTCGCTCAAGAATGCGTCCAGGTTCTTCAGCCGAGCCCCGCCGCCTGTGAGGATCAGTCGGTCGAGGATCTCGCCCTGGCTCTCGGACGCGTAGAAGGCGATGGATTTCTCGATCTCGTCCGCCAGGTGCGCGAGCGCCGGCAGGAACAGGTCGTCCAGGATCTCGGCCACCAGGGTCGCTCCCTCTTCGGTCCCGCCGGTTCGGCAGGCCTGCGCCGCGAGACTGAGCCCCCGCTCTCCTTTCAGTTGTTCGGCCCGGTTCCAGTCCAGGTCGAGCTCTTTACGGATTTTTTCGGTGAGGCCCTTCGAACCGGTCCGCACGGAACGGCTGAGAAAGAGACCGTTTCTGTCCAGAATGATGATGGTGCTGGTCGTGTGGCCCAGGTCCAGAATCCCGAAGGGGGCGTCCTCGGGCTGGACCCCGAGATACCGGATCGCCCGGGCCAGGGCCCAGGGAACGAGCTCGATGACCTCAGGGACCATTCCCGCCCGCTCGAGGAACTCGAGCCGCCGATCCACCGCGCTACGACTGGCCGCGGCAAGGAGGACTCTCTCCGTCTTCTCTCCACCGTTGAACGACGCGCCCAGGGAGAAGAAGTCCAGGATCGTATCTTCGGTTCCGAAGGGCAGCACCTGCTCCGCCGCCGGCATCACCCGGGACGGCAGTGTCGAGGGATCTCCCACGGGCACGCCGAGGATGCGGATCTCGGCATTCTTTGCGGGCAGTGCGCTGGCCGCGCGCCAGGGTCGTGGGATGCCCCGATCCTTGAGGAGTTCCCGGATTCGGGCGGGCGTCTCTTCTACGGAATCCGTCTTGGCGGCCGGAACCACGCCGGTGGTTGTCACCTTCCAGATCGGGCCGTCGAATTCGATTCGAGCCAGCTTGACGGCCGACGTCCCGACGTCGACGCCGATGAGTGGGACCGCCTGTTTCCGACGCAGGAATGTTGAGAGTCCGGGTTTCAAGAGTTTCCCCCTAGAGCGATTCAAACATGCTGAGATCCGTGAGAATCCGCCAGGTGGCCGGTATCGGCGCCCACGAGTACATCCCCAAACCCGCCTCCTGCGTGATTCCCGGCGGCGGCGAAAGGCGGGCGCCGGAATCCCAGAGAATCGTTGGATTGTCCGAATGCTCTTTGATGTCGAACTTGTGGCTCGCGATGCAGCCTCCGATGACGAAGATTTCGTTGTACTTCTCGATTATCATGTCGTGACCGCAGATGGCCCACCCCCGAACGGAGATGTCGCAGTGCTCGCCGCTCTTCCCGAGGAACAGGTCACTGCCGGCGACGAGGGCCGGCATTCCCGGAGCGCCGGCGAAATGAGCGTGACCCCAATCGGACTCGATCTTGAGATTGTCCTTGGTCACGACCGTTCCCTCGACCCAGTTTGCCTCGCCCTTAAGAGTCAGACTGCCGTCCACGTAGATCACGCCCTCGAAGTAGAGATCTCCGTCGAACGTCGTGCTGCTGCCGATGTACCAGTCCGCCAGGGCGGCCCAGGCGGGCAGGTCGATCACAATGCTGGGAAGGGAGGGGAGGCCGGTGCCCACGGCACCCTCGATCCTGGTCGAAGAGCACCCGTCGTTGAAATCCGGCGTCAGGACGGCATAGTTGAAGGCCTGGGGAAAGACAGAGACCTGCGTGGACACCCCACTTGCGAAAGCCGCACCTCTGCCGCAGCCGAGAATCTCGTACCGGCCGTTCCCGAGCGGTGTGATCATAGCGTCGTACCTGTTGCCGTCCAGGTCCTGAGCCACCAGGGGTGACCGGTTTTCCGGGTCCCAGGAGAGCTGCCAGAGCGCGTGCTCGACGCCGGCCTCGGCGAGGTAGAGGGCCTGCCTGTTCTCCCGGTAGTTCCTGGCGATTTGCGACTCGGTGGCGGAGACGATCGAAAGCGTCGTCGCGATTCCCGCCACGAGCAACGCTACGATGAGCGTCATTACGAAGGCGAACCCGCGGTCCGACCTGCCCTCACGCGCACGTGAAATCCGGGTGTACGTCAAGCCGTTCGACAATGCTCACGTCCTTCTCTTTCCGCCTCTAGCTTCCGCTCCACTGCCAGGCGGGCCGCTTCTCGCAGTTCTTCGCGACCGCAGAGGTCTCGAACTCGACAATCTCTCCGGTGCCCGTCATCAACATGAGATGAAGCCGGATCAGCGTGTTCCCGTTTGTAAGGGCGACGCGCCTGACCGTGAAACCCTGATTTCGATTCCCGGTGTTCTCGTAGTAGAGATTCGTTGCCAGAGTCGTCGTCCCTTCGAGAGGGTGAACCTCCACAAGGCTCGGCGGGAGCTGGCTGGTCTCGACGTAGTAGGCGATCGGCCAGATGGGATCCTCGTCGACGTACCCGTCCTCGTCGTCGTCGGAGAATGAGCCCTCGTCCACCCAGCCGTCCGCGTCGTCGTCGATCCACACTACGCCGGGCGCCCCGTCCCCGTTCATGTCGTAGCCCCAGTCCTCGTCGATCCGTCCGTCTCCGTCGTTATCCCGGCCGTCCAGGGGATCTTCGTCATAGACTCCGTCTTCGTCGTCGTCCCACGGGGATCCCTCGTCGACGCTCCCGTCGTCGTCGTCATCGACACCCGGCAGCCCCGCCCCGACCCCGTCCTCATACACGTCGTACGAGTCCTCGTCGATCCGGCCGTCCCCGTCGTCGTCCCCGCCGTTGGCCACAGAGAGGATATGGGCGACGGAGGTGTCCAGTGCCGCGACTTCGAACGGCAGGAGAACGCGGGTCGTGGCTTGAATCGTCTGGACCATGCGGTCCAGCGCCACCCGGCCGGCCTCGTTGACCTCGTTGCGGTTCTCGGCAAAGGAGGAAGAGCGGAGCGTCGCGTGGGTGATCGAGAACAAGACCAGGCCCATGATGCCGAGGACCGTCACGGCCGTCAGGAGTTCGACCAGCGTGAGTCCGGTTTCGCTTCGGGTCATCGGAATTCCTCCCGGCCGTCGGGCGGCCGAGCGCGTCGCCCATCATGGTTCGGAGGCGTTGGTCCTGTACGTGTTGAGAGTCACGGTTCCGACCGTGACCGAGATCTTCTTCATGTTCGCATCGAAGACCCCGCCGGGATTCGGCGTGACGTTGACCTCGATGTGCACGGAATCGGGGAGGGCGACCCAGCGCGAGAGCGAGGTGCCGGCCGTCAGATCATCGTAGTCAAGGGCACGAATCTCCTCCATTCTCCCCTGGGCCAGGTAGAGCGATCGAGTCGCCTCCTCACGAATCGCCAATCCCTGGAGGTCTCCGCTCAGGAAGAAGGCCGCAGGCGCGACGGCGGCGCCCAGGATCACGACCCCCATCAGGACTTCGACGAGGGTCAGCCCCCCCTGTTCCTTACCGATCCTTATTCGTCCCATAGGCGCTACTCAATCGTGACCTTGCCGCCCGGCCCGGTCACGCGAAGCGTCCTCGTGAAATCTCCCCCGGTGATAACAGCGGTGCCGCCCCCGGAGGCATTGCCAAGACGGTCAAACCAGAGTTTCTGGGTTCCCGAGAAATCGGCGCTCACCAGATCGACGTGCGAAAACTTGCCGCCACTCAACTGCAGGATGCAATCGTGTCCCTTCCGCATGGGGTCGGGAGCCGCGGTGAATTTGACGGCGTTCCACACGGAAATGGAATCGGCGGCGATGTCGAACAAGACGAAATGAGGGGTGCCCGTGACGGCCAGAGAACGTGCGTAGCGAACGTACGTCCGCAGCTCGGCCGCCGCGCGGTCCGTCTCATATTCGAGTAATGTCTGTTGAAACGCGGGGGCGGCCAGAAGCGCCAGAATTCCCACCAGAAAGACGACGACGACCATCTCAATGAGCGAGAATGCGTTTTCGCCGCGCGTTCCCGCAGATTGATGAGGGCCGATTATCACCTTCGGTCTCGCTCTCGAAGCGTTGGGCCGCCGCCGGATTCCGGGTGAACGGCGGGTGTCCACTGCGGCCGAGCGCCCGCGCGGTTCAATCTGCACGTGCCCCGACGGCGGGCGCCGCCTAGAAGTGCTCGTAGTGGGTCATACGCGTAGAGGCCGCCTACAAGTCCTCACAGTGAGTCATGCCGCTAATGGCCGCCTAAAAGTCCTCGTAGTG
>CAZSXU010000028.1:0-50740 GCA_964610505.1 uncultured bacterium
GGAAATCCTGCGCGCCGTGTTCGCATCCCACGCGCCGCAGCACCGGCTCGGCCGGCGCAATGGTCACGAGAGTGTCAAACGCGTATTATGTCCCGCGAAGCCTCTGAAATAACAGAATGTCCGCTCATCGGAACTCGATGATCGCCTCACCGACGGGCATTTCCGCCTCATGCAGCTTCGGCTCCGCCGCGACTGTCTGTTCCCACGGCTCATTCTCCACCAACATGCGCTCCCAGAACGGGACATCAAGCACTTCGAGGACGGCAAAGGACGTGAGGGAGAATGGCAGCCCTTCGCCCGAGAGGGGATCGCTCCCGTTCGCCACGTGGAAGTGGAGGTGCGGGGCATCCGAGTTCCCCGAGTTCCCGATTCGGCCGAGCTCTTGACCCGCGCGCACATGATCGCCCACCTGGACTCGAACGCTTCCAGGCTGCAAGTGACCGTAGAAAGCGAACGTGTCTTCGGCCAGATTGAGAACGACGTAGTTCCCCGTCATCGTCTCTCGCTTGTTGGGCACCGCGCGTTCGTCCGACAAGGGTACGTTTTCCGGAATCCCGTCTGCGGCATCCACCACGATTGCGTCAGCCACGGCGAGAACCGGCTCGCCGTAGCTGTACCAGTCTGCATTGTCCTCGGGGTCGTCCTTTACCAGACGACCGTCGGGACCCAGCAGCATCCAGTCGGATGCCAGGCGCTGTGTATTTGAAGCCCTGCCATCGAGAGAATGCAGGAATAGCCTGTGTTCGCCAAGCATCCCCGGGCCGTTTGCCATGAGCCATCGGCCGCGGCCCAGCGGCGGACACACCGGGAGCAGCGTCTGCGCGGGCGGGTAAATTACGGCGCCTTCCACTGGCAACTCGCTCTTACTCCCGTCACCCCGTACGAGGCGAAAGGTCGCACGGTGAGCGATCGACGATGGCACGGGCTGTCCCGGATCCATGATGACCCAGAGCATGACCACCGCGAACTCACCCCCGGCCAACAGCTCGGGTCTCTCCATCCCCGGCGGCTTCCCTGGCCGAAGCAAGCACTGGACAAGATCCGGCCCCGCGAGGCTCAGTAATGAATGGGTCCGATCTTCCAGCGGGAACACGTCCACTTGGGTCAGCGTGAGTTCGATGTTCCGGAAGTTGGCCAAGCGAAGCTCGTAGGCAAGACCCAGTTGACCGTCACCTCTGAATGGGGGAGGTACGAAGGAAACGTGAAGATCAACGGGGACTATCGACTTCGCGAGCTCCCCCTCCGCGAGCTGCCCGGGCATGGCTGGCGAGAGAGCTGGTAACAGGGCGACGATCATTGCCAGAAGACTCGCCGATCTCTTCACCTTGGCCTCCTCTCGGTTCGGGCCGTGCATGCCGGGCGTTCCGGGGACGCGATACAGATTTCCCGGGCCCCCTTGACATAACTTCCTGGCGTCAGGCCCGGGGAATTACCCGGGGAATTACAGCGTGCCATCTTGGCATCCCACGAACCGCAGCACCCCCTCCGCCCGCGCGATTGTCACGATAGTGCCAAACGCGTATTGTGTCCCGCGAAATCGTCCGGCATTCGAGACGATTCCGCTGTTGTAGCCTGGGTTATTCAGGAATCCCGTGGCGAGAGGGGCGCAGGGCGTGACTGGCAAGGCGCGGGGTCGATTTCGACCGGAGGCGTAGCCCGGCTCCGTCGAGGATCGAAATCGGCGCCGCAACGCAGTCCAGGCACCTCCTGAGACCCTCGCAGCAGGGATTCATGAATAATCCAGGCTAGTCGCTCTTATACAAGTTCTTGATCGCGGACCAGCTCGACTTCTCCGTAGCCGTCGGGCCGAGGCAAGTGATGTAGGCGTCGATGATCCACTCACACGGCCCGCCGGTGCTGTAGTTGTAGTTGTGGCAGCCGGGCGGAATGGCCGGGTAGTTGGTGCAGCCGTAGCCCGCGCCGCTGACCCAGAACGGGCAGGGCATACCGTAGTTGGCAATGTAGTCGTAGCCGTTGACAAAGACGTAGGAATGGTTGTCAAAGCAGTCCCACACCATGCAACCGGCCTCCATGTCTCTGTAGAAATTCTCGGAGAGCGGCCTGCAGTGGCCGGTCAGTGGATACCTGTCGGTGACCTTGACAACGAACTTGCTCCAGCCCCCCTCCTCCTCGCACGGGCAGAGCGCCAGCTCGCCGAAGTCGACATAGTGCCAGTACGTAGCCGGATTCCCCTGGATGTAGTAGGCACCGGCCAGAGGATCGCCGACGGGCGTGCCGTAGTCATTGGCGCAGAAGATCTCGATGTCGACCGCGCCGCGCGAAGTGGCAAAGAAACAGCCCCAAGAGATGCCGGTCATGTGACGGCAGTCAGCTGGGCAGTCGGCCAGGTCGAAACAGGTGCCGTACGAGGGATTCATACCCTGAGCACCGGCATCCACCCAGGAGAAGTAGCAGTAGCCGTCCCAGCCCCACACCCAGCCGGAGCACCGATTGTAGTAGTACAGCCAGCAGTCTTCCTCGGCAGCCCGCATTTCCTTCTGGGGAGCCTTGATTTCGGTTCTTAGTGGAATGGCATAGCTGGTGACAGCAAATGCCAGAACCAGAAAGGCACAGAGCAGAATCTTCTTCATCTCGGTTTACCCTCCTCTCACACGCGTGGCTCCCGCGCCGTTTCGAGACAGAGCCTGTGCGTTCGGTGTCTATTCCGGACGCGTGTTGTACTCATGGACATCATGAGACTCTCTCACAACCCCACCTCTCCCCTCACTACACCCCATATTTAGTACAACTATACCGGCTTCGGTGGAAAACGTCAAGAAAAAAGTGGTATAGTCTAACATGACAGTGGGGCCGAATTTCGACAAAGCGAGGCCATGTGGGTTGCTACAACCCCCCGGCCGGAGCCCCGGGACAGGCCCAGGACGAACGGTACGCCCGTCATGGCCGGCAGGCTGGAGCGAACGGAAGGTTGGCCGTCGTCAGGGAACCTCTTCGTACTCATCCGTGTTCCCTTGCGTGTGTTCCGGTCGTCCTCTTCCCTCCTACCGTTGTCCTCCTACCCTCTACCTGTACCCCCACGTCCGCATCACCCTGCTCCCCTCGGGTTGTTGTGCTATGGAAGAGCGACACCGACTCGTCTCGAACTGGAAGGCGGGAATTCACACGAATGCGGACCTTTGCCGACAGAAACGAGAAATCCCAAGTCACGGGACCG
Source organism: uncultured bacterium (assembly GCA_964610505.1). Taxonomy (GTDB): domain Bacteria; phylum Arandabacterota; class Arandabacteria; order JAGLYR01; family JAGLYR01; genus CAZSXU01. The sequence continues at coordinate 3,176 of CAZSXU010000028.1, forward strand.
CATGTCTGCGAAAGAACTCGGCCACGAAAGGCTTACTCGTTCTTCCCTCGGCCACGGAACGCACGAGCGCTTCGAAGGAGTCCTCGTCGACTTCGATCTCGATTCCGTTCAGGGACAGGAAGACGAGCGCCGCCACGGCACCGGTACGCTTGTTTCCGTCGATGAATGGGTGGTTCCCGATCAGATGAAACAGGTAGGCCGAGGCCATCTCAAAGAGGTCGTTGTGCAAGTAGCCATCTCCAACACCGGCTGTTGGCATGGCCAGGGCCGACCGGAGAAGAGTGAGATCCCGGATCGCCGGGTCGCCCCCATAGCGTTCAATCTGGTCGCGGTGGATGTCAAGGATCTCCCCCAGGTTCAAGAACACCGGGGGCATGGCTCACTCCGAGAGTCGTTTGAGCGCGCGGGCATACCTGCGGTTCGATGACTCCAGGGCCTTGCGGAATTTCTCCCGGCGGGCCTTATCCCGAACAGGAGTAACCACGAGGACCTTGCCGTCCGTAGAAATATCCAGGGGCGTAGCGGCGTCGATCTTCAGTAGATCAAGGACCGCTCTGTCGATCACCAGCGCAAGACTGTTGCCGTGCTTTGTCAGCATCTTGACCATCCCTGCCCCCCGCGTTTGTTGTCCGTCATTCCATTGTATATCCATTGTAGTACCCGCCGGAGGAGTTGTCAAGTTCTTCTCTGGATACGACACGCGTTCCGGGGACGCGACACCCATTGCGCCCATCCCCAGACAGCGACGTCCCCTAGTCGCTCTTATACAAGTTCTTGATCGCGGACCAGCTCGACTTCTCCGTAGCCGTCGGGCCGAGGCAAGTGATGTAGGCGTCGATGATCCACTCACACGGTCCGCCGGTGCTGTAGAAATAGTCGTGGCATCCGGGCGGAATGGCAGGGAAGTTGGTGCAGCCGTAGCCCGCGCCGTCGACCCATAATGGGCAGGGCATGCCGTAGTTGGCAACGTAGTCGTAGCCGTTGACAAAGACGAACGAATGCTCGTCGAAGCAGTCCCACACCATGCAACCGGCTTCCATGTCCCTGTAGAAGTTCTCGGACAGCGGGTTGGAGGCCCATAACGGCGCCCTCTCGGTGACCTTGACGACGAACTTTCCGAAGGGCAGATCGCACGGGCAGAGTGCGAGCTCGCCGAAGTTGAAGTAGTGCCAGTACGTGCTGAAATCCGGAAGAACGTGGTAAGCACCGGCCAGCGGAGGGCCGACGGGCGTGCCGCAGTCGTTGGCGCAGAAGATCTCGACGTCGTAGAGAGCCCGACACCAGCCGAAGTAACAGCCCCACTGGATGTCCGTCAGGTGACGGCAGTCAGCAGGGCAATCGGACAGGTCGAAGCAAGTGCCGTACGAGGGGTACATGCCATTGAAGACATAGGCATCAGACCAGCCGAAGTAGCAGTAACCGCGCCAGCCCCACAGCCAGCCGGAACACATGTTGTAGTAGTGCAGCCAGCAGTCTTCCTCGGCAGCCCGCATTTCTTTCTGGGGAGCCTTGATTTCGGTTCTTAGTGGAATGGCATAGCTGGTGACAGCAAATGCCAAAACCAGAAAGGCACAAAGGAGAATCTTCTTCATCTCGCTTTTCCCTCCTCCTCTGCGGCCACCGACCTTTCCGTGAATTCCGGGGACGCAACACCAATCTCGCCCCGCCATCTCAGTATGCAGCAGACCGGAGCACCCGCTCGGTCGGCGCAATGGTCACTAAAGTGCCAGACGCGTGTTGCGTCCCGGGATGTCAGAAGACTGTCCCACGACCCCAACCCGCACTTCACCCCATCTCCACAATACGACACGACCATACCTTTCAAACACAACAATGTCAATTAAAAATTTGCCGATATAGCGATTGATGCAGCTTTTTACAAACAAAGTGCATTCTGTTGGTCACTCGGGGACAGCCCCCGCCAGGGCTGTCCGCCGTCCTTCGATACACGCCGATGTCAGGCCTTCCGGCAGGATTCGCCGCACCCCTCGACACGCTCGGGACAGGCTCAGGACGAACGGTACGCCCGTCATGGCCGACAGACTGGAGCGAACGGAAGGTTGGTCGTCGTCAGCGGCACTATTCGTATTCGTACTCATCAGGCTCCGAAGAACACTTGACAAAATGGCCATATCGCCATATACTCCCACCATGATGAAGCCGATGAAAGATCGAAGCATCTACAAGACACAGGCGCGCGTTCTCAAGGCCCTAGCCAACGAGACGCGGCTCCTCATCGTGGATCGTCTCCACCGAGGCCCGTGCACCGTCGGCGAGCTGGTAGACCTCGTCGGCTCCGACCCGTCCACCGTGTCGAAGCACCTGGCGCTCCTCAGAACGAACGGAATCGTCGAGGATGAGCGCCGGGGAAACACCGTGGTCTACCGGCTGCTCACTCCCTGCGTGGTGAACTTCCTGGGCTGCGCCACGGACGTTGTCCGGGAACGCCGGGCGGCCGAAGGGCTCGCCGAGAAGTAGATCCAACAAGAGCGCGAACGAGAGGTATGCGGTGAACCTGCGAAGTGAACTGAAAGCCCTTCTCCTTCTTACGGGGCTCTTTCTCCTGTTCTACTGGCTCCCGATCGGGCACGGCCGTTTCGACCGGGCGATTCTTGAGGCCCTGGCCCTGGCCAAGTGGTACGCGCGCGAGCACGTCATCCTCTGTCTCATTCCCGCTTTCTTCATCGCGGGGGCGATCGCCTGCTTCGTTTCCCAGGCGTCCGTCATCAAGTACCTGGGTCCCCGGGCGAAGAAAGCCCTGGCGTACGGCGTCGCTTCCGTTTCGGGTTCCGTGCTGGCCGTGTGCAGCTGCACGGTCCTTCCCCTCTTCGCGGGGATCTACACTCGCGGGGCCGGACTCGGACCGGCGACCGCCTTCCTCTACTCGGGTCCGGCCATCAACGTGCTGGCCATCATTCTCACGGCTCGCATCCTGGGCGTCGAGATAGGAATCGCCCGAGCGGTGGGCGCCGTCGTCTTCAGCGTTTTGATCGGGCTCCTGATGCATCTGATTTTCCGGAAGGAAGAGCGCGCCAAGGAGGAGCAGGCACTGGGCATGCCCGAGCCGGAGGTCTCCCGTCCGCTCTGGAAAACCGCCTCCTACTTCGCATGCATGGTTGCGGTCCTGGTCTTCGCCAACTGGGGGAAGCCGGATTCGGCGGCGGGGTTGTGGAACGCGATCTATTCCTCCAAGTGGATCGTCACGGGCGTGGCCGCTGCCGTCCTCGGCGGCATGCTGGTCGCGTGGTTCGGTGTGCGGCTCGTGGGCGTCGTCGTGACGGGCGCCGTGGTTCTCGGATTGGGCCTGGCATTCCCGGCGCAGCCGCTCATTGCCTTTTCGGCAGGGATCGTGGGACTTTCGGTTCTTGCGGGGACCGGATCGTCGGAGACGGGAACCTGGCTCGGATCGACCTGGGGTTTCGCCAAACAGATCCTTCCCCTGTTGCTGGGAGGCGTTCTCGTGGCCGGGGCGCTTCTGGGGCGGCCGGGCGGCGAGGGACTGATTCCGCCCCGCTGGATCAGCGGACTCGTGGGCGGCAATTCCGTGGAAGCGAATCTCTTCGCCTCGGTGGTGGGGGCGTTCATGTACTTCGCCACGCTTACGGAAGTGCCGATCCTCCAGGGTCTCATCGGGTCCGGCATGGGCAAGGGACCCGCGCTGGCACTGCTCCTCGCCGGCCCGGCGCTGTCGCTCCCGAACATGCTCGTGATTCGGAGCGTCATGGGGACGCGGAGAACCATCGTCTTCGTCGGCCTGGTCGTGGTGATGGCTTCGTTGAGCGGTCTCCTGTTCGGGGCGATCGCCGGACCTTGATCGGGCCGCAGATCGGGGAATCATGGACGACATCACTCAGATCCGAGTGGGCGGCACCAAGGTCGGCCTCCTCGGTTTGCCGGAGATCTTCGAGCAGGTGCGCGGCGAGACGCCGACTTCGGACGAGGCCGCCGCGGAGCGATTGGTGGAACTGGTCTCGCGGCCGAACTACGTCGCCCCGGGAAAGCGCGCGGCGTACGCGGCCGCCCTCTTCCGGGAATACCGGAAGTTCCTGGGCGAAGAGGTTCCCGCCGAAGCCGCGGGCGGGTTGGAAATCCGCGTTCTGGGTCCCGGCTGCCCGAACTGCGAGCGCCTGATGCGGGAGGTGCGCGAGGTCCTACAGGAGGGCGGCATCAATGCGGACCTGGAACATGTCAGGGATCTCAGGGAAATCGCAACGTACGGCCCCGTGGCCACTCCGGTTCTGGTCATCAACGGGAAGATCGTCGCCGGCGGCCGAGTGCCGCCGAAAGACAAACTGACCCGGCTCATCAGGGAGTGCATCGAATGAAGATTCAGATTCTGGGTACCGGTTGTCCCAAGTGCAGGAAGACGGCCGAGAACGCCGAGGAGGCGGTTCGCGATCTGGGTGTTGAGGCAACCGTCGAGAAGGTCGAGAGAATTGCCGAGATCATGAAGTTCAACGTGATGATGACCCCGGGGCTCGTGATCAACGGAGACGTCAAGGTGTCGGGCAAGGTGCCAAGCGTCGCGGAGATCAAGTCTCTGATCGAACAGGCATAATCGAAACCGACGGGAGCACACCATGCGAAGGGCACGCCTGACCTCCGAATGGCTGGAGGACTACGTCCGGGCCCGCGGGGGCATTCTCGACGTCGGCATCCACACCCTGGTCGCGGGGTGATGACGGGCCGTCAGAACCCTCTCCGGGCTGATGAGGGCGCCAGAGAAAAAGGAGAACTACGAAGTCTTCGACGCCGACGGGATTGCGGTCTATCTCAGCAGGAAGGTGCTGTGCAGACTGCCGGGTAAAGTCCGCTCTCTGAGGTTCCAGATTCAGGGATACGGGCATTTCCGCCTCGAGTTGGAACCAACGGCGCACACCTCGCCTTGAGAAAACGATTGAGGAGCGTCACGGCCGGAGATTCATCGATTCACCATTGGAGGATCCCTTGAGATTCGAACGGAAAGTCGGTCACCGGCTGCTCGCCGTGCTGGCGGCGCTTGCCGTTGTGGCGGCGCTCGCCGCTGTGGCGGCGCTCGGGTGCGGCAAGAAGGACCGCCCACCCGAGAGTGAAACGGACAATGCAATCGTCGCCGAGAACTCCGCATCCGAGGCGGCGATCACGCCCGAAGCACTCTCGCAAGTCCTTCAGGCGAATCTTCCCAAGGTTCTGGACTTCGGCCGCGGCGTCTGCATCCCTTGCAAGAAGATGGCGCCGATCCTGAACGAGCTGGCCGCAGTATATAGGGACCGCGCACTGATCAGGATCATCGATATCGGAGAACCGGGAGGACGGGAGCTGTCGCGCGAGTTCGGGATTCAACTCATTCCCACCCAGATTTTCATCGACGCCGAAGGTAACGAAGTCTGGCGGCATGAGGGCTTCCTGTCCCAGGAAGAGATTGTTCAGAAGCTCGCGGAGATGGGGGTGGAGCCGGATTGATCGAGAACGTCTTTGAGATCCTTTCGGGAGCTCTTCGAGGCTCCCCTCCACTGGCCCTGTCCGCGGCTGCGGCCTGGGGAGTCCTCAGCATTCTCCTCAGTCCCTGCCACCTGGCGAGCATCCCTCTGATCGTGGGATTCATCGGCGAGCAAGGCCGGATCACGACACGGCGGGCGTTCTGGCTGGCGCTCCTGTTCTCCGCCGGAATCCTCGTGACCATCTCGGTGGTCGGCGTGGTGACCGCCGCGCTGGGCCGGTTGATCGGAGACGTCGGATCCACGGGCAACTACATTGTGGCCGGGATCTTCTTCCTCGTCGGTCTCCATCTTCTGGGGATCCTCCCGATGCCGTGGTCTGGACCCGGAAAGGCCCGCACGACCGGCAAAGGACTCGTCGCCGCATTTCTGCTGGGACTCATTTTCGGAATTGCCATCGGCCCGTGCACGTTCGCCTTCATGGCGCCGATGCTGGGGGTCGCCTTCCGTGTCTCGGGGACTCATCCGGCCTACGGGGCCGCCCTTCTGGCCGCCTATGGCGTGGGGCACTGCTCCGTGATCGTTGCCGCCGGAACCTTCACCGAGGTCGTCCAGCGGTATCTCAACTGGACCGAGGCGTCACGCGGCTCGGAGATTCTCAGGAAAGTCTGCGGTGTGCTGGTGATTCTGGCCGGAGTCTACCTGATTCGCATTGCCTTCTAACCCAGTGGACACCACGCCGTCCGAGACTCCATGCCGAGAAACAGCACTCGCTACAAGAGTAGAGTCAAAGAGAAACGGGACGCCGTACACGGCGCCCCGTGAGTCTTGTCTCATTTCTCTCCCTCGCCCCGAGGTCCTGCTAGAGAGACGTTCCCGTCTTGGCTTTCTGGCCCCCGCACTTCCCCGGGCACTGACCCTTACACGCGGGTTTGGCCTGACTCGGACACGTGCCCTTCCCCTGACAAACCTCCTGGCAGTTTGCCGTACAGCTGGCCCTGCACTCCGGAGGGCAGGTGCAGTCCGGGTTGTCCTTGCAGACACCCGAACACGTGCAGGTTTGCCCGTCTGGGCAGGTACAGGTGACGGTGCAGGTACAGGGTTGCCCGTCCGGACAAGTGCAGGCTGCTTTGGCGGCAGCCATGGCTTCTGCCGCGGCAGCAGCAGCCGGACACCCGTCACAGGCCGAACTACTGCCACAGGTGCCTGGACACGTCTTCGCCGACTCCACAGACACAGGCTCACTCGAGGCCCCGGCATCGGTCCGGTTGTACAGGGTGAAAGCCAGAGCTCCGATTGCCACTACGACCACCAAACCCAGGATCACTCTCTTCATTCGCCGCCTCCTCTATTGACCGATAGAGAATACCTACTCTACACAAGATAGCAGAAGACGCCCGGAAGTGCAAGCTCGACGTGCGCCTATCTCGTAACCACAAGGCAATCGGACAATTGTACACGTCTCCGGCGCAGAAGTTCCGGCAATCCTGGGAATCCCCGATCCGGCGCAGAGGTTCCACCTACCCCCCAAATCCCCGATGTGTTATCGTACCCTGATCAGCCGACCGCCGGTCCGGTGCCGGGAGGGGGAACGTCCGGATCCTCCGAAGGGCGAAAACTTCGTCCTCTCGAGGCTCGTCGCGGCCCCGATCAAGCTTTCGCGTGTTCGTACGGGGGAAGCATGGCTAAAGAGACTCGAGCCCGATTGACTTCCCGAGGCGCCGAGCGCGTGCGTTCCGGCCATCTCTGGGTCTTCAGGGACGATGTCTCAAACCTCGCAAGTCTCCCGGACGTTCCCATCGTGACGGTCGTCGATCCCAGGGGCCGCCCCCTCGGAAAGGCTTTCTTCAGCACGACCAGCCGGATTGCCCTCCGCATGCTTTCCCGGCGCGATGAATCCATCGACGTCTCCTTCTGGCGCCGGCGGATTCGCGCGGCCGCCCGCCACCGGGAGCGCCTCGGAATCGACTCAACCGCCCACCGACTTCTCTTCGGAGAGGCCGACCTGGTCCCTTCGGTCATCGTCGATCGGTACGGCCCGGTTCTCGTGGTGCAGTTCCTGAGCCGAGGGGCGGACGCCGTGAAGAGGCAGATCACGGAGGCGCTAATGGCCGAGGTCTCGCCGGAAGGGATTCTCGAGCGAAGCGATCGCGCCGTCCGCCGGCGTGAGGGACTGCCGAAGTCTTCCGGGGTGCTGGCCGGCACCGTACCTCGTGCGGTCGAGATCGAGATGAACGGACTCCGATTTGAAGTCCATCTGGAGATCGGACAGAAGACGGGTTGGTTCCTGGATCAGCGGGAGAACTACGGGATCGCTCGGAAGTGGGCCTCGGGCCGGGTGGCGGATTGTTTCTGTTATGCCGGTGGGTTCGCCCTCCACGCGGCGGCGTCCACGGCCGTGCGCGAGGTCGTGGCGGTCGACTCTTCGGAACAGGCGTTGGAGATGGGCCGCACGAACGCAACTCTCAATGAAATCGCCAACGTCCGTTGGGAGAAGGCCGACGTGTTCCAGTGGCTCAAGAGGGAATCGGAGCGGCGCCGAAGATACGGGATGGTGATCCTCGACCCTCCGGCGTTTGCCCGGACCCGGTCGGGGCTCGCCGGCGCGCTTCGCGGGTACAAGGAAATCAACCTGCGCGCGCTCGGCCTTCTCCGTCCTGATGGAATCCTGATCACCTGTTCCTGTTCCCACCACGTCACGCGGGACCTGTTTGATGAAATGCTCGGAAACGCCGCCCGCGACGCGGGCCGGCAGATCCAGCTTCTGGACAAACGCGGCCAGCCGCCCGACCACCCCGTTCTGGCCTCCATGCCGGAGACGGAGTATTTGAAGTGCGTGGTGGCCAGGGTCCTCTAGCCTGGATGATGCATGGCTCCGGGCAAAGGAGCCATGCATCATCCAGGCTAGAGCAATGGAGCAATCAGGCAGAGCAATGGAGCAATCGATCAATAGAGCAATAGATTCTGGAAAAAAGGCACCGTAGAAAAACACCCCCGGCTCCATTGCGGTCTATTGTTCCATTGCTCTATTGATCCCCATCGGCTACGGATCGCCGTTGGGTGCGGCGACCCACTCCACCTACGTGATTTCACCCAGAATCGGGATCTCTTCGGCCATCGCACCCATTCCATCCTCGCTCTAACTCATTCCGCAACAAGCAGAACCGCCTGGGAACCTGCCGTGGCACGAGCCTTGCGTTCGAGTGAGGGCAAGCGTCTTGAGTCATGGAGGGTGAGCATCATGAAACGGTCAACCAGAGAACTCGTGAGTGTCCAGATTGCAGGTCTCCTGCTGGCGGGCGTTGTCTTCGCAACGCTCGTTTCGGCAACCTCGGCGACCCCGGCGATGCTTCCCGGCGCTCTTCATCAAGAATCGCTTTGGATCGACCCGTCGAAACCCGAGATCTTGAACTGCCATTCTTCCCAGGATGGCACTTTCAACGCCGAAGCGTATCTCATCTTCGAGGCCGCGTGCCGGAGCACGGCCATGTGTCTCGGCATGCCCATCGGCGTTCAGGGACTTCCCGGCGTCCGCATGTGGTCCCTCAGCGTGGAGACGGTGATGTCTTCGGCGGGAACGCCGTGCCGGGCACGCGAGGTCGGCGGTGCTTTCGGGGAGAACCTGGAGGCGTCCCCGCTCCTGACGCGGCGAACATCCCGAAGTGAAAAAGCCTGGACCGCCGTGCGGTCCGGTCATCGATAAGGCGACCCCTCTCGCCCGACAACCGCTTCCCGCGGGGAGGCCGAGGCTGCAGCCCACAGCCTCGGCCTCCGTATGCCTGGATGATTCACGAAAGCCTCATGAATAACCCAGGCATCGTCATCGCGCATCAACTGTGCGGGACGGGCGATTCTGACAACTAGCCCTGCAACTGATCCTCCAGGTGTTGGATCATGTCCTTGTGGATCGTGTAGCTGAGCACTTTGAGACGCACATAGTCCTGGCGATAGAAGTAGTACCCTTCGTACTTCCCCCATCGCGAACTCCTGGCCGAGTCTTTGATCAAGAACCAGTCACGCCCACCGGTCTTCGTGTGCCCCACGAGGTGGAGCGCGTGGTCGTCGAAGCTCGTCCGGTTGTAGAACCGGAACTCCCGAGCGTCCTGATCGATATTCTTCTCGGGAATGTCGAAGGGCGGAACGATCGCCGCGTCCTCAAATCCCTGGTATCCGGGCTCGCTGACATCCCCCCCGACGGCCACGGTATAGCCGGCCTTCGCCGCTCTCTGGATCACGTCGTACCACACGTCCAGGGGAAGGTTGTACCAGTCTTCGCTTTTCCACCAGTTGTCCGGCACTTCGTACTCGCCCTTCTCATAGAAAGGGAACTTGAGGGTGGAAATGACGTGGACATAGTCGTCCGGCTCGATCTCCAGTACCGCCGTCAGAAACTCCAGGGGCGTGTAGGCCCGGCCCTCCCACTGAATCTTGTCCGGAGGCTCGCCCATGTACCTGTTCAGAATCAGCCGCACGCCGTCAAGGACGTACGTTTCGTCCCACAGGTCCTGATTCTCCACCGACTCGAGAAACACCGTGATCTCTTCGGCCATCGGTTCGTGATCATAGCGCCCATCCTCGGCCAGCACTCCTTCGTAGGCTTCCCGGGGCACGGCGCCGTACGTCTTCCAGATTCGCGGTACGGCGTTGGTTTCCGAACCCTCGGCGACGTAGGAATCCCCGCGCTCCCGAACATAGCGCCTCGCCTTCTCCAGGTATTCGTAGTACACCGTGTGCATCTCCGACAGTTTGATCTTTCTTCCCGTGAGCCGAAACACTTCGGACTCGAGGAAGGACGTCGTCGCAAAACACCAGCACGTGCCCGTGTAATACTGGGGCGTCGGCGGGAAGTGAAACGCCGGTTTGAACGCCTCGGGAGACTTCGGAACCTTGATCCCGTCGAAATCGAAGGTCAGGATCCGCTTCTCTTCCTTCTCCCTCTCGTCGCGCTCTTCCTGAGCACTGCGAATTCCGCTGGTCACTTCGTCCGCGGCTTCGCGATCCGCCTCTCTCACCTCCTCGATCTCTTTCAGGACCGGATCCCGGTACTTCAGTTTGTAGTACGCCTTGCCCGCGGGCTTTTCCTTCGTCTGACCCGGGGCAACCGACGACACCAGACCTACCACCACGAATACTGCGGTGACGATCACGATGAATCGCTTCATCTCATCCTTCCTTGCTGTTTGTGGAGACCCACGAACTCCGATGAACGGCCACACGTGTTTACAGAGTCCACGATCCCGGCCCGCAAGTCAAGTCCGGCATTGTCATCCGCCCCATTCCCGCCTCGGCTCCGGCCCTCCCGCGCCTGCTCGAGCGCCGGTGAAGCAAGCGCGGCCTCAACCCTGCCGTTGCTTTTTCCTTGACTCGACGCCGACGAACGGTAGGATTCTGCAGTGGACGGTAGATCCGGGCAGTCCGGATGCCGACCCTCAGGGCACATCCGACGTGTATCTTGGGAGGCTGATGTGGCGGCGAAACACGAGATCATGACGTTGCCCGAAGTTGCAGCGTACCTGGAAGTCAGCGAGCGAACCATCTACGATTGGGCACAGAAGGGCAAGATCCCCGCCGCGAAACTCGGAAACGCCTGGCGGTTCAAGCGCTCGGTCATCGATCGGTGGAAACGGAGAAGAGAAAGAAAATAGGTCTCGCCCGCCGGTACCTCCGCTGGTGCGTGCTCCACGCTGCAGAAGTGGACCCTCTCCCCTCAGAATGCGTTCCGTAGTCTCATGCACGGCCTCGAGCTCACGGTCGAGGACGGCCCGGACGCCGTCTTCGATATTCCTCTTCATCCGTCTGCAACTCCACCGGTTTGGGGATCTTCGCCCGCCACGCGAGCGGGCGGTGTAGCCCGTCCAGAAGCCTCCTCGGAGTCACCTGAGAATCGACGTTGTCGGTCCTTGACAAACGGCCATTCCCTTGTCATAATGATGGATGGGTGTGAGCAGAGGGGGAAACCGTGAAATCCGGAAGGATCGTCTTGCTTGCACTGCTCATCGGCGCCGGGGCCTCGGGCGCGTCCGCTCAGCCATCGTGTGAATGCAGCGTCTACGTGATCGTCGAGGGACACCGGATCGATCTCTACCATGATGGGGCGTTGTTCAACTGCTGTCCCGCGTTCGAAACTCAGTATTCCATGGAGGGCGATCGGATCGTCGTCCGGGAGATCGAGTGGGGTCTGCACCCTTGCCGTTGCCTCTGTTGCATGAACCTCTCGACGTCCATCGAGAATGTACCCCCCGGGGAGTACACGCTGGATCTCTACACGCTTGAGCTTTTCTACTACACCGACCCGCGGCTCGTCGCCTCGGTTCCCGTCATCGTGTCCGACGAAGCCCCCAACCCGGTCGCCGGCACCGAGGTCGTGGACTTCCGAAGTTCCGGATGTCTCGAGGAGTGGCCGGACGACTCGGGCGGTGATGCCGAGATGAGCTGGAGTATGCTCAAGATCTTCTACCGATGAAGGCAGCGGCACTGCGCCACCTCCCGAGGGGCGAGGTCCCCGAGCGGTCGAGGCGGTATTCAAGGAAAAGGGCCATCCGATGAGAATGTGGCTCGCCATTGCCGTGTGCGGATTCCTGATCGCGAGCGAGTCCCCTGCGCAGGCCGAGGGCGCGTGTGTGGACACGCTGTATGCCGCTGCAGAAGGAACCACCATTCGGGTCTACCACGACGGCGCCACCTACAACTGCTGTCCCGTGTTCGGCTACGAAGTGGATGTCGTGGCGGACCGCATCGTGATCCGCGAGTTGGAGATCGAGAGCTGGTGCAACTGCATCTGCTGTATGGATCTCGACGTGGTCGTAGAGGATGTTCCCCCCGGAAGCTTCACGGTCGAGTTTCACTGGTTCGATTACGAGACCGCCGAGTGGCAGGCGTGGGAACTCGACGTGAGCGTGGAAGACCTCGGTCAGGGAGCGATCGAGCCGGCGCTCGGGGTCTCTCGAAACTCCGAGTGTTACGACCCGACCACCGGCGTTGGGCAACACTCCCCTGAAACTTGGACCATGATCAAGATTCGCTACCGGTAGATAAACGCCGAATCAGGCTGGGTGTCCTGTCCCTGGACACTCACATGGGGAAAGGGGACTGACGATGAAGACCGTGATCGGGCTTGCCGTGCTTGTCGCCACCGCATTCGCTTCCCCCGCGTGGGGTCAGGAAACCTGCAGCGACACTGTTTCCGCGGGCGTCGAGGGAGACCGGATTCGAGTGGTTCACACGGGTGCCCTGTACAACTGTTGTCCGACACGATTCGATTACGACGTGTCCGTCCAGGACAACGCCATCCTCGTCGTGGAGAACGAGATTCTCGAGAACCCCTGCTTCTGCATCTGCTGCATGGACCTGGAGATGGAGATCGAGGACGCGTCCCCCGGAGAGTACACCCTGCTGTTCGTGTGGTACGACTACGATACGCAGACGTGGCGGGATTGGACACTGGAGATTGACATCCCCGACGTAGGCCAGGGAACCGCCGACCCGGCGGTTGCGTTCAGCCATTTCTCCGATTGCTACGGGTCGATGAGCAGCGTGACCCGGGAGTCGCCGGGAGTCTCTTGGAGCACGATCAAGGAGATGTACCGGTAGAGGGCAACGCGGGTGGAGGGAAACACAGGCTAGCATTATGCACAGGTTTTGCCGTCTGGTGCTGCAACGCAGTCCAGGTGCATCCTGAGACTCTCGGAGTATGGATTCATGAATAATCCAGGCTAGCGGATGACCATGAACTTGCCGACGAAGTTCTCGCCGGTCCCTTCATCCGTGACCGCGAAGAGATAGAGTCCCGAAGCCACGGGTTGATCGTTCCGAGAAATGAGGTCCCAGGCGCACATCCCGCCCGAGAGCACCTGTTGCTGCCCTTCGCCCGGGCGGAGGGCCATCACGTTCTCACCGATGTAGGTCGAGCCGTCGAAGTCCATTTCATCCACGAGATCGCCGCTCAGCGAGAAGATCCGGATGGTGGCCCTTTCGGGTAGGTTGGCGAACCACAGGAGACTCTCCCGCTGGCGGGAACCGTCCCAGACGGCGTCCCCGTGATACGGGTTGGGAAAGACCCTGACGTCGAGCCCGCGACCCGATGGCTCCGGCCCCGGAATGGCCATCAGCCGATTCTGCGGAATCCCGCTCTCCAGGCTCGGAACACCCACGTATCCCTGATCGAACGAGGTGACCGCCACCCAGTACTTGAATCCATCCTTCAGATTTTCCAGGGTGTGGACGTAGGGATACGAAATCCCGTCCACCTCGAGCGGCTCGTCCGCAAGGACGACTCCGAACCCGGTGTTGTATCCGCTCTCCGTATCCACCCGGTCGACCTCCATCACGCGCGCGAAGTCTTCGGCCAGGGCACCCTGCTTCCGGGTGACGTACACACGGTACCCCTCGAAATCCTCGCGTCCATCGAACGGGTCCACCGTAGACTCCGGGACACGGTCCCACCAGAGGTTGAGACTGTGTTTTGCCGGCCGGACAACCAGGCGCGGCGAGGGCGGAGGGGACGGCAGGATGTAGTCGTGGTCGTACGCCAGCTGGGCCCACTTGGCGTTCTCCCGGATGTCACCGTGGCTGGTTCCTCCGGCAAACGCGAAGTCCACCTGAACACTCTCTCCCGGACGCAGGTTCCGATAGGGGCCGACCGAGAGCATCATGACGGGCGAATGAATCCCGACAAGCATCGTCTCCGCATCATCCACATCCCCGTTGCTCATGTGCAGGTACTTCTCCACGTCCTCGTCCAGGAGCGTATTGCCCGGACCATTCCAGGCCCAACAGTTGTAGATCACACGCGCGGAGTCGGGTTCGGGCTTGGCGCCCAGGTACTTCACGCCCGCCCAGTACGGAGCCGAACCGCCCCCGAAACTGGTATGATGTTCGAGTCCCAGATGCAGGTCCTCGTCGTAGTGGATCTTGTTGTGGTAGAACCAGCCGCTCGCGGGCCATGTCTCGAATCCGCCCTTGTAACCTGAGACCATCTGGGCGTACATCCCCAGGTACAGGTCGATGAGAGAGAAGTCCCCGACGTTCTCGATCTCCCAGCTGACAATGACGAACGCGTCCGCCAGGACAGAGCTCCACAGGTAGGTTCGCTGGGTCACCCGGATGCCCATTGGGGTATGCGGCTCGCCGGTCATTCGTGGGATGGGTTCGAGGTCATCGAAGGTGCAGATGAAATCCTGTTCGGAAACGGCATCCGGGGAGTAGGTCGGTTTGTTGATGAGGTTGGAGCGCTCGAGGATCGACCGGGTGCGGGGTGTGAACTCCGTGGCGATGGTGCCGCCCGTTCTCCAATATCCGTCCACCGCGCCCGTCGTCACCAGCGTATCCAGGACCGTGGTCCCGCTCGTGTCCATGGAACTGAAATCAATGGCGCCCACCCAGAGCCCGGCATGGATGAGATGGTCCACCTGCGAGCCGAGCGGGTACTCCATGGACGGGTCCCGTGTCAGGAGGTCGTTTCCCAAGAACCCGTAGTTCGTCACGTTCAGTCCGACCAGATTGCCGGTGGTCTGCCGGTCCACGTGCGCGATCGAATCCGGTTGAGAAATCTTCTGGGCGGCGGCCGATCCGATCACGAGAAACAGCGCCGACAGAGCCACGGCAAACAGCAGACGCGTTTTCTTGAACATAACTCCCCCGCTGAGTGTCCTGGCATCTTACCCCACGAGGAGATCTCCGTCCAGCGCCGTTTTGCGGCCGGACAAGCAGAGGGGGCGACCTGCCGGCCGTCCCCTCTGCTCTTTCCCCCAACTCAGAACTTAGAACTGTCATTTGAGCAGGATCATCTTCCGTGTCTGCTCCCGCTCGCCGGAGCTCAAGCGATAGAAGTACACGCCGCTTGAGACCGGGTGGCCCCCGCTGTCTTTGCCGTCCCAGTACACCCGGTGTTCACCGGCGCCGAGATCCTGCTCGACCAGCGTGCGGACCCGCCGCCCCCTCGTGTCATACACATCGAGGCGCGTGCAGATCGGATCCACGGAATCGAGCGAGAACACAATCTCCGTCTCCGGGTTGAATGGGTTGGGCCGGTTCTGCTTCAGCGCGAACCCGGCGTGGGCCCCGACGCGCGCGTCCTCCTCGACGGCGGTGAGATCCTCCCTGAGGCCATAGAGCATAAAATCGTCCATGGCCGCCTCAACCAGCGATCCGCCGCCCTCGTCCGCAGCCGTGAACCGGAACCGGACCTGGGTGGTGAGATCTATGAAGTCCTCCAATCGGAACGACATCTTCTGCCAGGAATTGGCGCTCTCCTGCGTGTGTTCGAGATACTCCCACGTGTCTCCGTCGTCGTCGGAAACCTCCACCGTCCACCAGTCCTCGCCGGGATTGGACCCGAAGTCATTTGTGTACCAGCGCCAGTATTCGACCGTGGCCGAGATCTGCTCCGAGAGGTCGAACCGTGCGGACGTCAGCACCGTGATTCCGCCGTCGACGTCGTAGGCGCTGGCGGCCGCTCCGGCTAGCGGTCCCGTGACCATGCACTGGACTCCGGGTGCGGGCGTGTGGTCATCCTCGGGCTGACACGGTTCGCCGTTGTAGGTCGTCCCCTCCGGGTCCGCCTGCTCCCACGCACCCGTGCTCGCCGTGCTGTTGATGGTCCAGGTCAGCGTGCCCTCGAAATCCTCGACGAAAGGCGCGATCGGCAGCGGAACCTCCAGAGACCTCGAGTAGCCAAAGTCGCCCGTCAGGTCGAAATGGAGCTGGATGGTGGACATCTCGGGACACAGAGGGTCCACGGTCACATTGAAACCGACCACGTCCGCTTCGCCGTTTTCCGGCACGGAAGCAACGGCCCCGGTGTCGTCGTTGATGGTGAGCAGGTCCGAAGAGGACCACACCACGCCGGTGACGTTTCGAGCGTCGTCGTGCCCGGTATTGCCGACCCGGAGGATCAGATCCATCGTTTCACCGGGCTCGGCCATTCCGTCTCCGTCGCCGCCGGCGGCGTCGTCCACCAGGCACGAGATCCAATCGACAACGGGCGCTTCCACCGTGACGTCGAACCCGTGAACGAAGGTGGTCTCGTCGCAGGTGACGGTGAGGGTGAACTCGATTTCCGTCTGGTCCGGCGTGCCCGCAGTCACCGAGAAATCGAAGGAATCGTCACAGGGTTTGATCTCGGCCGGGGTGATCGTGCCCCAGGTCTCGGTGTCGTCGGTGATGACGAGGGCGCGAGTCTCCGCCAGAACACCGACGGTGTTGGTGGCGGGATCGCTCCCCAGGTTTCTGAGATAGGTCACCAGCTCCACCGTTTCCCCCGCGTCCACTTCGCCGTCGCCGTCTCCGCCGCCGTCCATCACCACGTTGTGATCGTGAACGAGGTAGGGTCCGGCGACGGACATCACCGGGACGTCGACCGCGTACGGAATCTTGTTCTGGCACGTCACCACCACCCCGACCACCCCCGTGCTTCCCTGGCCGGCAATGGGAATCACCGCCGTTCCGCTTTCACCGATGAGACCCCCGCCCAACAGCACCCCGTCCTTGCTGAACCCCACGTAGCTCTTGGGCTCTGCCGAAACGACGACCTCGGTGTCCGTCGGTAGGATGTTCATCGGCAGGACAACGTTGTTCGAATCCGGCACGCCGAAATAAACCATGAGACTCGGTTCGCCCATCAGGTTGTAGATTTCCCAGTAGTAGTCCGTGTAGCCGCTGCCCGATTCCTGCACCCCGAGATTCCCACAGAAGACGTGGGCATCCTGGCACACGTACCATTGGCCGATCCCTTCGCCATGATCGTGGAACATCCCGTCGTACGCGCCCATTCCCGTCTCTTCATAGGTGGCTCCCGAGCCGACGACCGGCCCGTACCCCACGCCCCAGTAGTAATCCTCATCCCAGAGAGTATTGTTGGCGCCCCCGATGTAGCCGATGGCGCCTCTGTCCGCGACTCTGAGCCAGTGCTCGGCGAAACAGGTGGTCACCTGCATGCTGGCCGTGAGACAACAGTTTCCCACCGCCAGGCAATACTCATGATTGTTCCCGAGGTTGCTCACGTTACTCATGGTGAAAGTGGGATCGCTCCACGACGTCTGGCTTCCGTGGGCCGTATAGTTCACGTAGGCGCACCCTTCGCTCACGTCCTGGATGATCTGGGCGTCCGACGAGCCCGACGCCGGGTAGAGATACGTGTGGCTCAGGATTCCGTGGGCCGCGTTGAAGTAGTGGTTCGTCCCATAGTTGATTTGCCCGTTTCCGTGCGTGGATGCGTAGTAGCTGTCCACGCCGGCGATGAGCACCACCTCGCCGAGATACGACGGATCGGGCATCTGGTACATCTCGTATTCCAGGGTCTTGTCGATCTGAGGTTGGAGATCGGCCGTCGAACTGGCCGAGAACCGCCCATAGTACATGTCGGGAACATCGTCGCCCGTCACGTCGCAGTATGGAAGGTCGCTGTACCCCGAAAGGGTGAATGCCGGGATCTCGTCCGTATCACCGACGAAGAGCACGAACGTGGGCGCGGGATTCGACGGCGTGCCGTTGTTGTAGAGATCGTGCAGGTAGGCCTGGATCGAAGTCGTCGTGCTTCCCACTTGCGGGTCGTCGGTGTAGGCCTCAATGACGTTGAAGCCCTGCTCGACCTTCCACTCGACAAACGGCTGGAGCTGAGCCTCGAACATCGGGTCGGAAACAATCACGTACGTCACGGGGCCGTCCAGATGATCCGGGTAACTGTCGTGCAATCCCCGGTATCCCTCGATCCGCCGGTACAGCACCTCGAAGAACGGGCTGTACGTCGAGGCCTTCAGGTCGAATTCCGATTCGTAGTCGGCGCCAGCGAAACGCACCTCGATCTCGATGTTCTCGAGAACCGTCAGGGTGCCGGCAACCGGATTGTAGCGGACGGGAGCAACCTCCAGGCGGCCGATGCGAACGCCGCGAAGCCGCCCCGTGTCCACCGCCCGTACCGGGTCCCGGCCGTACTCCCGATCGGTGTGATAGGTCGTCCAATCGCAGTGGAACGGAAGCGTCTCGAAGTCCTGATTCTTGAATACACTGGGCTGCGCCGGCATGAGCGGATGCCGAACGCCTGCGCCTGCAAGGGTGATTTCCCGAGTCTCGAAACTCACGACTTCGGCGGACACCGCGGCTCCGTAGGGAATCTCGAACAACCGATTGATCATGGGCAGCGCCGGCTTCCCCACATCGTCGGACGAATGGAAGCCCGGCAGCAGGAGCCGGGTGAAGGTACCCTCCCGGGTGACAACGTCGAAGGCGGCCAGTTCTCCGACCGTGACTCTGAAAGTCATTCGGTCGTCGGTTCGGCCGATCCGCTCGATGCCCGCCCGATGCTCGGAAACGGGGATCGGAATCACCCGACCCCAGGCCGTTCCTGCAAGGGCGAGGACAAGTGCCGGAACCCAGAAGCTGCTTGCGCGACATCGCATGACGCGTCCTTTCTGAGGGAATCTGCATATCCGAATACGGGCCGGTACAACGGGGCTGTTGACGAAGGCATCCTCGCGGTCCAAGGATATCCGGAGCGAGAGGGTCTTTCAACAGCCCCATGCACATTATTGATTATATCAAATACGCGTCTCCGGGTAAAGCGGCATTGACTTCTAGCGCGCTCTCCGCCTTCCGTGCCAGAGGGGAGAATGCTCCCCTGTCACACTCCAGAGACGACACCGTCCGAAAGCGTCCAGAGGGTGTCGGCCGATCTGCGCCGACACCCTCTGGGGATTTCCTTACATCTGTGAAATCTGTGGTTCCGCTCTTGCCTCTGTAGCCCCTACCGGTCCACCGGGAACGGCTCGTGTTCCGGCCACGGCCTGGGATCCTCCTTGATCTTTTGCATCAAGTACTCGATCCCCTTCATCAGCTGCGCGTCGTACCCTCGAGCCATCTCGGCGGGATGGAGATCCACTTCGATGTCGGGTGTGACCCCTTCATTCTCGACGATCCAGCGCCCGTCCGGATCGTACACGCGGTAGTCCGGAGCACTCATTCCACCGCCGTCAATGAGGCCGATCCACATGGAGACCCCCACCAGGCCACCCCAGGTGCGGGTTCCGATGACCGGCCCCATCTTGTGCATCTGGAATTCCATCGGCAGCATGTCGCCGCCGGAACCGGCCTGCCGGTTGGTCAGGCACACCATGTGAGCACGGGTCACCACGGCAGGTGTCGTCTGGTCGTGGGAATAGCGGCGAGTCCAGTAGGTCAACGTTCTCTTGTTCAACCGCTGCAGGAAGATGTCCGGATCCAGCCCGCCGCCGTTGAACCGGCCGTCGACAATGAGTCCTTTCTTCCGGGTCTGGGAGTAGAAGTACTTCGGGAACTGCACGGTGGATCCCAGGTAGGTATCCGGCAGATGCAGATAACCGATCTGGCCATCGGATTCCTTCTCACAGACGAGACGGTTATGCTCCATCCAGTCGAAGTAGCGAAGCCCCCTCTCGCCACCCACAGGCTCCACGACGGCCTCGCGAGCACCCTTCGCAGACGGGCGGTCATTGACGAGAATCGTGACCTGTTTTCCCGCCAGGTCCTGGAAGTAACCATAGAGATTCCGATCGGCGGTGACGTCCTCCCCGTTCACCTGAAGAAGATAGTCGCCCTCGCGAACATCAATCCCGGGCCCCAGGAGCGGCGGCTTGATTTCGTAGGTCCACTCGGGAACAAGATAGATCTTCTTGAAGCGATAGCGGTTGCTTTTTGCGTCGATTTCGTAGTCGGCGCCCAGGAGTCCCGTCCGGATTCCCTCGACTTCCCTCTTCCGATCCCCGCCGAACACGTAGGTGTGCGACGTGTTGAGCTCGCCGATGAGCTCTCCGACGATGTAGCGGACATCCTGACGGCAGGAGGCGTACGGCATGAGACTCCCGTACTTCACCTTCATCTCGTCCCAGTCCAGGCCGTGATAGTTGGTTTCGTAGTAAAAGTCCCGCTCCATCCGCCAGGCCTCATTGAAGATCTGCGTCCATTCGGCCCGGGGATCGAACCACATCTTGAGATCCGACAGATCGAGGGCTTCGCCTTCGGAATCCTCCGCTCCCGCGTCAATGATACCCACGTCGTCGCCCTGGCGGTACACCACGTGCTCGCCATCGGCCGAGATCCGGTAGTCATGGATATCGGCGATGACGGTCCGCTCCTCGCGATCCTCGAAATCAAAGGCATGGAGCGTCATCGGCTCAAAGCTGCGATACTCGAAGAAGTTGAAATCTCCGCTGTCCTTGTTGCGGTAGAACAGGGCCGATTCGTTGACCGCCAGATTGCGGTAGTTTCCGGCTTCGACCGGAAGGGCCTCAATCCGCTGCCGGACGCCGTCGAAGTCGATCGTGACCGTGACGGCCTCTTCTTCGTCGTCCGTCTTGTCCTTCTTTTTCCCGTCGTCGTCACTCTTGACTTCCTCTTCGTCGCTCTCAGGGGGCAGAAGCGGCGTTCCGTCCTTCTTGAGCGTCAACGCGTAGAGCCCGGCCACGTTCTTGTAGACCATCTCCCACTCGAAGTCGCAGAACGTGGGATCGAAGCGCCGGTTGGAGACAAAGATGAGATGTTCTCCATCCTCTGTGAACACCGGGTTGAAATCGTTGTAGATCGGCTCACTCACACAGTGCGATTTTCCGCTGTTGAGTGAATAGACGTGGACCTGGAAGACGAAATCCGAGTTCATCTTTGAATAGGCCAGCCAGCGACTGTCCGGCGACCAGACGTAGTCGTGAATCGGCTTGATGTCGATGGCCACATCGACAGGTTCGCATTCCGATGTGTCCACGCGGGTCACCTTCTTCGTCTTCACATCCACGTAGAAGAAGCTCAACGTTTGGTCCGCAAACGCGATCATCTTGCCGTCGGGCGACCAGCGGAGCGTGTGGCGGTACCCGTTCGCGTGCTCGGTCAGCCGGATCGGTTCTTCCTTGCCCATCGAGTCGGCGATGTAGAGCTCGTACTCGCCCCGCTTGTCGGAGAAGTAGGCGATCCACTTGCCGTCGGGCGACCAGACCGCGTCCTTCTCGCGGGATCCCGAATCCTGCGTCAGGTTGCGGGTTGGACCGTTTTCCTTGGGGACACTGAAGATCTCGCCGCGGGCCACGACCAGGGCCCGGGCGCCGGACGGCGACACGCCAATCTGCGTGACGTACTCCGAGACATCCTTCAGATACGGCCGGACCTCGGGGGCGTCGGCCCGAATCTCAACCGGGATCTCCGTGGTCAGCTTGGAGTTCACGTCCAGAACCCAGAGTGTGCCTCCCAGCTCGTACACGATTTTGCTCCCGCCCATGCTCGGCCGGCGCACGTCATATTCCGTATGACGCGTGATCTGCTCAATTCTATCCGAGCGGGGATCGTAGGCGAAGATGTTGAGCACGCGTTCCCGGTCGGAGCTGAAGTAGATCTTGTCCCCAATCCACATCGGGATTCGATCCGTGCCCTCGAAGTTGGTGACGTTCCGCTCGTCCTTCGTCTCGAAATCGTAGATGAGAATTTCCTGAGCCAGACCGCCCCGGTAACGCTTCCAGGTCCGGTGCTCCCGGGTCTCCGTGTTGTAGGCGATCTGCTTTCCATCGGGAGAGAAGCTGCCCTGGGCCGCCTCGTGAAGCGGGATCTCCTCCAGATCCGTGCCGTCGGGAGAAATCAGGAACATGCGGTAGAAACGCTGGAAGCTGCTCCGGGCGGAGCGGAACATAATCTTGTTCTTCGTAGGATGCCATCCGACGACCACATCGTCGGCCGGATGCCAGGTCACCCGAGTGATGTTGCCGCCGTGAGCGTCCATGACGTAGACGTCGTAGTTGCCGTCGTACTCTCCGGAGAAAGCGATCAGGCTTCCATCGGGTGAGAACTTGGGGAATTCCTCTTCCCCGTCATGGATGGTCAGCCGGGTGGCCACGCCTCCCGCGACCGGAACCGTCCAGATGTCCTCACCGTAGACAAACGCCACCAGATCGCCGTGAACGTCTGGGAAGCGCATGAGAGGGCGCTCGCCGGCCGCATGGGCGGAACCTGCCGCAAGAACGACCGATAGAGCCGCGATCGCCAGTGTCCAGACGATTGCGGTGCCGAGGACCCGTGCGGATCCGAAACCACGTACCTTGCCCATCAGACACCTCACTCCATAAGGGGTAATGAACAGGTGGACCATACACACCGAGAGGGCTTTTGACTCTACAAAAAGACGTGTGCGAAGTCAAGAACGCTACAGGAAAGTGCCCGGCGGCCGCGGCCGGCCCGGAAATTGTGTGTTCCGGCTTTCGCCTCTCGGCTTTCGGTTCTTTGCCCCATCGTCACCGCGCCGGGCCACTCTCTAGAATCCGTGAAATCTGTGGCTGCAGGGTTTTCGACTCTCAACTTCCAACTCTCGACTCTCTGCTTTACGGGCCTTCTGCCGCGGCAAAGGTCCGGCGTCTCTTGGGCCACAGCGTGAATTCATGAATAATCCAGGCTACGCCTTCTCCAACGCCTGTTCCAGATCCGCGATGATGTCCTCCGCGTCCTCGCAGCCGACGGAGATTCGAACCAGACCGTCGGCGATTCCGGCCGCAAGGCGCTGCTCCCTGGGAACGCCCGCGTGGGTCATCCCGGCGGGAAGCTGGATAAGCGTCTCGATCCCGCCGAGCGACACGGCCAGGGTGCAAAGCTGCACGTTGTCCAGGAAACGGGTTCCCGCCTCGAGCCCCCCTTCGAGTTCGAAGGAAATGAGGGATCCCGGCCCGCGCTGCTGCTTCTGCGCCAGCGCGTATTGCGGGTGGCTCTTGAGCCCCGGATAGTGCACCCTGTCCACCTTCGGATGCTTCTCGAGCATCTCGGCGACCTTCCTCGCGTTGGCCTGCGCCCGGTCCACCCGCAGTCCCAGCGTACGAACGCCCCGCAGGACGAGCCACGCCTGGTGGGGGTCCATGGTGCCCCCCAGGTAGCGCAGCGACGGGCGGACTTTCTCCAGCAGATCGGCCTCCCGGAAGACAATCATGCCGGCGACCACGTCGCTGTGACCGTTCAGGAACTTGGTCATGCTGTGGATCACGATGTCCGCTCCCATCTCCAGGGGATTCTGGAGATGCGGGCTCATGAAGGTGTTGTCGACGACGAGAATGGCGTTGTTCTCGCGGGCGATCGCCGCACACCCTTCGATGTCGGTGAGCTTCAGCGTCGGATTGGCGGGAGTTTCAATGAAGAGGATTCTGGTCTCCAGGCGGACCGCCTGCCGGACGTTCTCGAGATCGCGCGTGTCCACGAAGGAGTAGCTCACGCCGAAGCGGGAGAAATCGCGCTCCACCACCATGCGCGAGGGGCCGTAGACCGCGTCGGTACCGACGATGTGATCTCCGCTGTTGAGGAGACCGAAGTAGGTGGAGCAGGTTGCCGCCATCCCCGTCGCCGTGGCGAGCCCGCCGACGCCCCGCTCCAGCGCCGCCACGTTGTCCTCGAGCGCCCGAATCGTCGGATTACCCAGTCGCGTGTAGATGTACCCGTCGGCCTTTCCGCTGAAGCAATCCGCCCCGTGTTGCGTACTGCGGAATGCGAAGTTGGACGTCTGGTAGATGGGGGGAGACACCGCCAACGTCGCCGGATCCGGATCGAGACCGGCATGAATCATCCTCGTGTAGATCCCATAGTCTTTCTTCGTCTTCGTGCTCATTAACACGCGTCCTTTCTCCACCGCCGAACGAGCGTCTCGACCACCTTCTTCCGCTTCCCCAGAGGCTCCGCCGTGTGCCCCGGCACTCACCACAAACACATTAGGATACAGCAGTTCCGCTCATCGTGCAAGCGAAGCCAGCGCGTTCTCTCTGCCGGCGGCAGAGGGAACGGCACCGCACATGGGGGGAGACCGTCCGAGACGGCTCCCTCACACACGGCGGGGAGACCGTCCGAGACGGCTCCCTCACACACGGCGGGGGAGACCGTCCTGCGGCCTCCCCCGCTTCCATTCGTCTCCCGGCGCCGGATTATTCGGCCGTTTCCACGAACTCGCCGTCCCGCACACGGCGCTCCGAGCCAACGACGCTCATCTTCGTACCCATGAAGCGACCGCCGAGATACTCAGCGAGGAACTCCTCCGCCGCGGCGTAGAACAGGAGCCGGTTCTCGGGCTTCGCAAAACCGTGGCCCTCGTCCTCGAAGATGAAGTATCCGTAGTCGATCTTCTTCTCCTTCATGGCCCCGACGATCTGTTCCGATTCGTTCATCGGCACCCTGGGGTCGTTCGCGCCCTGCGCGATCAGCATCGGAATCTTGATCTGATCGACCTTTGTGATGGGCGAGCGGCTCATGAGAAAATCCGCTTCCTCTTCCGGGTTCCCCACCCGATGGTACACCAGGGGCAGAATCGGAATCCAGTAGGGGGGAATGTTCTCCATCCACGTAATGAGGTTGGAGGGGCCAACGATATCCACGGCGCACGCGAATACGTCCGGCGTGAAGGTGGCGCCCACGAGGGCCGCATATCCGCCGTAGCTTCCGCCATAGATGGCCACGCGCTCGGGATCCGCGTACCCCTCCTCGATGGCCCATTTCACACCGTCGATCAAGTCGTCGTGCATCTTGCCGCCCCACTCGCGATCCGCGGCGTTGACGAAGCTTTTCCCGTAGCCCGTCGAGCCGCGGAAGTTGACCTGCAGGCAGGCGTAGCCGCGGTTGGCCAGCCACTGGGCCTCGGGATTGTAGCCCCACGTGTCCCGGTACCAGGGACCGCCGTGGACGTTGAGCACCAGGGGCAGGCCCGTCGGGGCCACACCGGCGGGCAGCGTCAAGTACCCCTCGATCGTGAGTCCGTCCCGCGAGGTGAAGCGAACGGGCTTCATCTTCACCAGCGGCAAACCTTCCAGCTCAGGCCGATGCGTGAACATGAAGGTGGAGATCTTCTGGCCGCGGTCGTACGCATAGTAGTAGACCGGACCGTCGTCCGTGACGTAAGCGACGAGCCAATGGCTATCCGCCAGATCACGGTTGACGATATAGAAGTCCCCGTCCCGCACGGTCTTCAGATAGGCGAAATCCGCCGTCACCGCCGGATCCACGACCTCCCACTCCAGACGCGCCCGCTGAAACCCGACGGCCTCGATCTTGTGCGTTTTCGGGTGGGAGGTTACGTGACTCACGTCATACGTCGGGTCGCCGATCACCCGAGTGACTTTTCCATCGGACAGACGGATTTCCACCAGCTCGGCGGCATTGGCGGTACGTCCGTCAACCAGATAGAGACCCTGATTGTCGGGCGTGAATCCAATGGGTTCCGTGTTCGAATCCTCCGGTCCCCAACCGACGAATTTCTTCCACGAGCCCTTCTCCGTCTTGCGGATCAGGATATCGAGCCCGCCCATCGGAGTAATGGCGATCGCTCCCCTCAGTTTGAAATCATTGTCCGTCATCCAGCCTACGATGTTCCCCGGATTCTCTTCCACCCGCTTCCGTTTGCCGGTCCGGAGATCCACGGAGTAGACGTCGTGGAGCTGGGGGTTCCGATCATTGAGGGCCACGAGAATGGTGTTGGGATGATCGGGATGCAAGTCGATCACCTGAGCCTGAACCCCTTCGACGGGCGTTAGATCCCGCTCTTCTCCTTCACCCGTACGGTGAACCGCGTAGAGCCGCCAGTTCTCATCGCCCGCCTTGTCCTGTCCGTACACAACGTGCTCGTTATCATACGCCCAGAAATACCAGCGGATGCCCCGGTCGGTGTCTGTCGTAATGGCCCTGTCGTCCTGCTGCCCGACAGTGCGCACCCAGACGTTGAGTACATCGTTGACCGGCTTGAGATAAGCCATGTACTTGCCGTCCGGAGAGAGTTTCGGAGATACCATCGTAGGATTCCCGAACAAAACCTCTCGGGAAATGAGTTCCGGAACCTGGGCCTTCTCACCCCCGCATCCCATCAGGAGAGAAACCCCACCCACGACGCTCAACACGAGGCCGACCGTCAACCATCCGATCCACGAGCCTTTCATAGAACCTCCTCATAATAGGGTTATCGCCGGGAGTCGACGCATTCACGCATCACCCAAGGTAGGACGTTCCCCTCCAAGCGTCAAGAGAGATTCCTGACCCGTTCAGATTTGGCATTGCGTCCACCTCTCCGGTTCGGTAGACTTGAGGCATACACTTGGACGGTTGCTTCATTCACGGGGGAAGCGAGACGGCTGACGCATGATCGGAGTTCCAGAAACGTGAATATGGCCCCTGAGAATCCTGATCACCCCTACCTATCGATCGTGCTGCCCGCGTACAACGAGGAACAGCGGCTGGGAGAATCTCTGCCCCGCCTTCTCGAGTACGCGTCCGCGAAGGACTGGAGCTATGAGATCATCGTAGTCGACGATGGAAGCACCGATCGAACCTCGGCCGTGGCGGCGGATAATCTCGACGGCACCCCTTACCGGATCCTCCGGAACGATCCCAATCGCGGGAAGGGGTTCTCCGTCAAGCGCGGGGTGTTGGAGGCCCGCGGGCGCTACGTCCTCTTCACCGATACGGATCTCTCGACGCCCATCGAAGAGGTGGAAAACCTCATCCGAGCCCTCGACAACGGCGCCGACGTTGCCATCGGGTCGCGGGCCCTTTCAGAATCCAGAATCGAGAAACATCAGCCGTGGAGACGGGAAATTCTGGGAAAGCTGTTCAACCGCTTCCTTCAGATCCTGGTTCTTCGCGGGCTCCACGACACGCAGTGCGGGTTCAAGTGCTTCCGCCTGGAGGTGATTGAACCTGTCTTCACGCGGCAGACGCTCGACGGGTGGGCCTTCGACGTCGAAGTTCTTTTCATCGCGCGCCGTCTGGGCTATCACATCGCCGAGGTCCCCGTACGCTGGATCAATTCCGAGGTCACGAGGGTCAGCCCGCTGCCGGACGGACTCAGAATGCTCTGGGACACCCTCCGGGTGCGCCGAATCCACAGTCGCCTTCACCCCTGACTTCGCTCAAGGACAAAACAACAACCGGCCACGATTTCACGGATGCAGACCCAAGAATCTCTATCCGCAGATTGCGCAGGTGAAGAAGCCCGAATCCAGAAGCCACAGATTTCACAGAGACGTCCTTCCTGCAACATGAAAGACGAGAGTGGAACACCTATGCCCCGGGCCGGCGGCGGGGAAGGCCCGTAAAGCAGAGAGTCGAGAGTTGAAAGTTGAGAGTCGACAACCCATGCCGCGGGCCGGCGACGGGGAGGGTTCGCCGGAACAACGACACGGCAAGGGATCTTTCAACGCCGCGAGTTGGCACCCTGCTCGCCGATTCGAATCCCCCCTTCTTGCCATGGAGGAGTGACGCCGAATGCTCCCCGGAGCGCAAGGCCCATACTGCGGAGAGTCGAGAGTCGAAAGTTGAGAGTGGACAACCCAGGCCCCGGGCCGGCGCACGGGTATGGGTTTGACACTCAGACAAACACAGAGTACATTCTCGTGTGGGCATAAGCCGAGACGGATACTCATAACCCGGCGAAAGGAGCGCGCCATGGCGAACCCCATCGGCCACTTCGAGTTCATGGTGAACGATACGGATAAAGCGAAGGCGTTCTACGGCAAGATCTTCGATTGGAAGTTCGAGGACCTACCGAATTACACCATGATCGACACCGGTGACGGATCGAGGGGCGGCATGATGAAAAAACCCGACCCGGTCCCCCACTGCGCACTCAACGTGTATTTCGTCGTGGACGGTATCGATGGAGCCATCGACAGTGTGAAGGCCGCAGGCGGGAACGTCGTCATCGGCAGAACGGAGATCGAAGTCGGCTCGTGGGCGATGTTTGTGGATCCTGACGGCATCGCGGTGGGCCTGTTCGAACCGAAAAAGTAGGCCGGCCGGCGGATCCCGTGCCGGGAGACGTCGCAGGGATGGCGGTCGGACCCGCGATCCCCCCGACGTCCGGAGACCGAGAATGTCTCAGAAACGCTGTGTATTCGGGCCGGTCCCCTCTCGTCGGCTGGGGAGATCCCTTGGGGTCGACCTGGTTCCGTACAAGACGTGCTCGTTCGATTGCGTATACTGCCAGCTGGGCCGGACGACCCGGCTCACGGTCGCTCGCGAAGAGTACGTGCCGACGGACGGGATCCTTTGCGAGATCGAAGAGACGCTCGGGAAGTCGGCGACGCCCGACTACATCACCCTCTCCGGTTCCGGTGAACCCACTCTCCATCTCGGCTTCGGCCGCGTGATCGAGGGCATCCGCAACATCACGGACACTCCGATCGCCATCCTCACCAACAGTTCTCTCTTCCCGGACGAGGAAGTCCGGGCCGATTGTGCGAAGGCGGACCTAGTCGTCCCCTCCTTGGATGTCGCCGATCGAAAGCTGTTTTCGTGCATCAACCGTCCCCACCGGAACGTGGACTTCGACGAGATGGTCGAGGGTCTCATCGAATTCAGGAAGGAATTCCGCGGGCAGTTGTGGCTTGAAATCCTCCTGCTCTACGGCGTGACGGGAGTCGCTCCCTACGTGCGACAGATGGTGCCGCTGGTGGAGAGGATCCGCCCGGATCGGGTTCAGCTGAACACGGCCGTCCGCCCGCCTGCAGATCTTGTGGTCCGCCCCGTTGCGGAGACCGATCTCCAGGAACTGGCGGCGCTCTTCGGTTCACATGCGGAGGTGATTGCGCACTTTTCCGCAACGGAGGAAGAACACGACTTCCGGGCCCGGCGCGAGGACGTGCTCGCCATGCTCCGGCGGCGCCCCTGCTCCATCGAGGACATCGCATGCGGAATGGGCATCCATCGCAACGAGGCTGTCAAGTACATCGGGGAGATGGAACGTGACGGGCGAATTCGATCCGAAGTCCGGGCCGGCACCCTCTACTACGTTGCCGAAGAGAATCGGAAGGACGGCTATTCCTCCGGCGATATTTCGCCACACGGGACGCCCGACCGGTAAGTCGCGCACCCCACATCACTTATCATCCGTACTCTAACCTGTTTCATATCAACCGGCTACACGTGGTCCAAGAAAGGGGACCTTGGGATCTCCCCACGGCCTGTCGCTTGCTTTAGGAGCACCCCGAAGGAACGTTTCAGACCCGCGCCGGCAGCGAATCAGGAGGCCGGAGTTTTCCGGCCTCCGACCTCGCTGCACACGAGGACGTTCTTCCGGCCGGAACGAAAGACGCTCAACCTGAGAATAGACGTCCGGGATTGGATCACAGGTGAGCGTCGGTGGCCATGCTCTTTTCCACTTTCCATATTTCCACCGCCCCGAGTTCCGGGGCGGTTCCCCTGGAATTACCAGGAGGGGGACGATGCCTGCAGGGAGCATCTCTCCCTCCAGGGCGAAAACGTGAGGCGGCCATATGGCCGGCCTCACGTTTTCCCCGATCTACCGTCCGCCCTCCGCGAGACTACTGTTCGGGTTGGCCCTCGGGAATGCGCGTCGGCTTCTGATCATAGAGCGCCAGCAGCCGGTCGGGCAGGTGCTTCTTCTTGACCACCGCCCGGACCACGTAGTCGTCGAACCAGTTGTCATAGAGGTAGTAGTACCCATCGTCCCCGTTATCGCCGCCCCAGCTGTTCTCTACGCGCCACTTGACGACCTCGTCGTTGACGACATCGACACCCATGATCACCATTCCGTGCGTCGAGTTCACAATGCCCAGGATCCCTTTGATCGCCTTCGTGCCCGAAAGATCAACACCGTAGATCTCGTCATAGCGGTAGAGATCGGAATTGAGAATCCCGCTTTCTCGATCCCCCTGGTGCGTCACGTCGGCGGAAATGTCCACGGGATCGTTCGCGAGAACCGAACGGAGCACGGCGTCCTTCATGTCCTCCAACCGGACGTTCAAAAAACCCAGATACTCTCCTTCAATCACGTTCTTCGTCAGCTCGACCTCGTAGACGACGCCGTAGTCGCGGGAGGGCCAGTTGGCCACCATGGCGAAATCGTCCAGATCATCCAGGATGAACTCCGCAGCAAAGGACTGCGGCGTATACGACCGAGTGATGATCTCGATGTCTCCATCGCCTCCGCCGTCTTCCTCACGCTCCTCCCCTTCCGATGCCTTGGGTTTATGGCGGAACTCGAACTCCGTCGGGGGAACGCCGAGGTGGTAGACGAGCATCCGGTAGACGTCCGCAAGAACTCGCTCTTTGCCTTTCCTCAACGCCGCGTCGCCCGCCCCGCCGGCCTTCAGTTCGTGCATTTCGTGCGCCGCTAGACGCAGCCGCTGGTTGAGCGCGCGATTCATCATTCGGGAACTCTCGGTGGAGTTCGTCTCGGGCATCGCGTTCTGGGGCACGGCCCCGTATTTCCGGCAAAGGTTGGTGAAGGTCTGCCAGTACCCCCCGTCCTCGACCGGGTTCCGCAGAATCCGCTGAAACTTCTCGTCGCGAAGGTCCAGATCGGCCCGACCGATCACGTTCTCGAGAAAGGTATTCGCTTTCTCCATCTTGTCCCAGAAGTACAGGTAGTTTTGTGAGAACTCGAAGTCCTGCATGTCGATCTTCTCGAGTACGGCGGGCCTGAGCACGTTGAGGGCGGCATACAACCAGCATCGGCCCGTGCTTTTCTGATCCGTAATCTGACCCGTCTTGATCTCGTGAGAGAAGAGCTTGTTGTGATTCCGGATCACTTCCTGATTGAGAGCGATCTCTTTCACGGGGTTGGCGATGACCGCGTCGATGAGACGCGATTCAGCGCGGGTCGGCTCGAAGGAGGCCCTCATTTTCCCGACCATCTTCGGCGTGATCGATTCATCTTTCAGTTCGCCCGCTCCGGCCAGAACGGCCGCCGGCAGCAGGAGACCGAGGGCCAGAACGGCCAGCCGCTCGACGCACGTTCTTCGCATGGCTCCTCCTTGTCTATGCACCTACCTCGTCTATGGAACTACCTCTACCCGGTTCCCCCGATGATACACTCAGGCCGGTCCCCCGGACTCGGCCGGCGCATGTGAGATCGCCTTTCTCGCACCCTCAGCCAGGGCCGGGGAAATACTCAAACTGCGATACCCCATTCGAACCAGAACCGGTATCAGGGTCGGATCCGATGCAATTTCCCCGCAGATGCCGACATCATTCATACGCCCCATCGCCCGAGCCTCGTCCGCAATGAACTGAAGCATCCAGAGGAAGGCCGGATGGCGCGTATCCTGGTAGGTGAGCACGTCCGGGTTGTCACGGTCCGCCGCCATCAGGTACTGAATCAGATCATTGGTGCCGATGCTCACGTAATCCACTTCCTGCAGAATCTCTCTCACGGAAACGGCCGCGGCGGGGATTTCAATCATCGCTCCCAGCGGAATCTCCGCGCCGATGGGAATCCGCTCACCCTGTAGATCTTTCTTGGCCCGCTCCAGATGCTCGCGCGCCTCCCGAATATCCTCCACCCGGGTCACCATCGGGAGCAAGATCCGCGGGTTTCCCTCGTTCCCGGCCCTCAGGATGGCCCGGAGCTGTGTCCGGAGTTCCCCGGGCTCGCGCCTCAGGTGCCGACGGATTCCCCGTACGCCCAGAGCCGGGTTTTCCCCCGTGCATCGAGCCAATCCGGCGTCTTTGTCCGCACCGATATCCAAGGTGCGGATGACGACCGGCAAACTCCCCATCGCGCGGAGAACCTCGGTGTACACCTTGACCTGGGCCTCTTCCCCAGGGACGAACCCCTGATCCAGCGCCAGAAACTCGGTCCGGAAGAGGCCGATTCCCTCCAACCGACTCTGGAGAACCACCGGCAACTGCCGGGGGTTCTCAATGTTGGCATAGAGCCTGACGGCGGACCCGTTCGATGTCCGGGTCTCGATCGGTGTCGAGGACTTCATCTCGGCAAGTCGATCGTACAGGGTGGAAGTCTCTTGGACAACCCTCTCATAGCGCGTCCGGGTTTCCGAATCGGGCCGAACGATGACGCGTTGTCTCATGGCGTCGACGACCAGGAGGTCACCCTGCCGGACTTCCTCGAGCAGGCCGTCCACCGCCCCCAATACGGGAATGCCCAGACCCTTCAGGATGATCGCCGCGTGCGACACGGTGGCGTGACTTTCGGCCAAAAACGCCACGGCACCGATCCGGCGGGCCCGGAGCGCCGTGGAGGGGAAAAAATGCCGGGCCACCACCACCGGGTGCTCCACGTCGCCCAGAGCACAGGTGGATCCCGACCTCTCCGCAATGAGCGCCTCGATGAGGGTATTTCCCATGTCGCGGTGATCTTCGGCGCGTGCCCGAAGGTAGGGATCGCGATGCTCTTCGAAGCGGCGGATGATCTCGCGGCTCACCTCGGCCACGGCCCACTCGGCGTTCTTTCTTTCTTGGCCGATACGATGCGTGATCGCTTCCAGCAAACCCTCATCGCCCAGAACCATTTGGTGAGCGTTCAGCACCTGCTGGACTTCGCCGCTGTCGGCTCCATGCTCCGCCTCGATGTGGTGACGAAGGCTTCGCCTGACCGCCTCAATCGCGCAGGCCAGCCGATCCTGCTCTCCCGGGATTTCGTCTTCCCCGATGGTGTGCCGCGGGAAGGAAGACGTGTCATCCACGATGAGGGCCCGACCCAGCGCGACCCCCGCGGAAACGACGCGCCCCTCGAGTTCCACTCCCTTATCCAATCCCAATTCGAATCCCTCCCGACACGTGCTCCGATGTCTGGCCTGGAGGATGCACAGCTTCCATCCCTGAAATCGCAAGCGGTCACGGGACAGAGCAATAGAACAATGGACCGCAATGGAGCAACGTGTGCTCTTCTGCGATGTCTTTTTCAGTGATCTATTGTTCCATTGATCGATGGCTCCATTGCTCTGCCCGGAAGCTGCATGGCTCCGGTAGCCGGAGCCATGCAGCTTCCGGGCTACGGTTCCCGTCGCTCGGCCTCGTGACGGGCCAGCTCCCGGCTGTACAGCTGCATGACGTCGCCGCGGTGGAGTGTGCCGATCACCCGCTTCGAATCGTCGTCGGCCACCACCGGTACGGCATCGAGACGCTCTCGTACCATCCGCTCGAGGGCGGCGGGCACACCGTCGGTCAACCGGACCGTCGGTGGGCAAGCGGCGAGATCCTGAGCAATCAGAAGATCCCCCAGCTCCTCCCGCTGAGCATACACCCTCGGGACATCTTCGAGATAGATGGCTCCGGTGTAGTGTCCATGATCATCCACGACCGGATAGAGACCGACCGGCAGATCCGCGATTTGGTCCAGGACGGCGCCGACCTTCTCGTAGGACCGGAAGGTCGTCACGTCTCTCCGGTACACGTCGCCGACTCTGAACCGCTCCAGGAGATCGACGGCCATGTCTTTGCCGAGGTGCACCCCGCGGCGAATCAGTTTCAGCGTATAGATGGATTCCGACGACATTCGCTCGGATACAAGCGTGCTGATGACCGTGCTCAGCATCAGCGGCAGAATGAGTCGGTAGTCTCCGGTCAGTTCGAACAGAATGACAATGGAGGTGATGGGGGCCCGAGCCACCCCGGCAAAAACCGCCGACATGGCGACCAGCGCGTAGGCGCCCGAAGGCCCGGTGATCCCCGGGAACACGGCGTGCGCGAGTTTCCCGAAGGCCGCTCCCCCCATCGCACCGAGGAACAGCGACGGCGAGAAGATTCCTCCGGACCCTCCGGATCCCAACGTGACGGAAGTGGCGACGATTTTCACCGGGATGAGGACAAGAAGCAGATAGAGGGGTAGCTTTTCGTGCAGGGCGCTATCCACCGCCTCGTACCCGACACCGAACACCTGTGGGAAGACCAGACCGATGATTCCGATGCACAGACCGCCGAGCGCGGCTTTGAGGTAGTTGGGAACCCCCCTCCATTCGCCGACTCGATCCTCGGCCCAGTACAGGATCCGCACGAACAGAAAACCGAGCAGTGCCGCAAGAACCCCGAGAAGACCATAGAAAAACAGCTCCCAAGGACTGTGCAGTCCGTGAGAGGGCACGGAGAAAGCCGGTACGTTCCCAAATGCCGCCCGCCCGATGACCGAGGCCGTCACGGCCGAGATGACCACCATACCGAACCGGCCGGCGCTGAAATCGCGAACGACCACTTCCAGGGCGAACAGCGCGCCGCCGATGGGGGCGTTGAAGGTCGCGGCGATTCCGCCCGCCGCGCCGCACGCGACGAGCGTCTGGATGCGTCGCCGCGGCAAACGGAGGACCTGTCCAACGGCGGAACCTAGGGCTGCGCCGACCTGAACGATGGGCCCTTCCCGCCCGACCGATCCCCCACTGCCGATGCAAATGGAGGACGCCAGGCTCTTGATCACAGCGACCCTCGGGCGGATGCGCCCATGCCAGAGGGCCACGGCCTCCATCACCTCGGGAACGCCGTGGCCCCTGGCCTCTCGCGCGAAGAAATACACGAGAGGACCCACGATCAATCCTCCCAATGCGGGAATCAACACCATGCGCAGATGAGCCAGAAACCCCGCGTGCCCGACCGCGCGGTCGAGGCCCTGGGAGCGAAAGAAGTCAATGAGCCAGCGGAAAAGAACGGCCCCCACGCCGGCGCACACCCCGACACCTACCGAAACGACAATCGTCCTCAACGTTGCCGACCGATAGGAGCGTCTCAGAAGACCCGGTTCTTCCTTGCGCGTGGTCAGGTGATTCAGCATCCTCATTGTCCCTCGAGACAAAGTCGTTGGCGAGTTTACGCCCGCACGGCGGGACTGTCAACTTGTGGGATTCGATGGAGAGCCCGGGCGGAACCTGTCTCCAGGCACACGCTCGGTTCTCCCGAGGAAGGTCTTTGCCGACCCAAGACGTCCGGTTTGCGCCGACAAGGACGCGCCCGGTTTCCCGCTCAGTTTGAGAGTATCGACAAGAATCGCCCATCGGACGGGAATATTTTTGAAAATTTTCCTAGCCAAATTTCGACCACTTTCGCTAGAATGGCCCGCGTACCGTCAGGACCCTCTGACGGTACAAACGTGATGCGTGTGAGAACGTGGAAACGTAACTCGTGCTTGGCTCCTTCGGCGGGACACGGATGGTATTGTGCCCTTCCGGAGGCGGGCAGTGGGATGCCTGCGTATGAGCGGACCCCGGAGCGGTTGCGTCCGAGGTCCTGCAGAGCATGCTTAAGCAGAAGGAGGTGATGGAGGAAGGATCTCGAAGATCACCTGGTTGCACCTAAACTCGAGTAAGACCGGAGAGAAGCGCGCCGGGGGCGTGCATACTCCTAAAGAAGAGGGGGGAAAGATGAAACGAGTACTGATCGTTTGTGTGATCGCTCTCGCATTCAGTGCGACCCAGGCCTGGGCGGGCGCCAAGGTTAAACCATATGGGTTCGTGCTGGCTAACTACCAGTTCAACAGCAGCTGGAACGGCGATATCCCGGTTCTCGCGAGCGAGTACGACACCGAGAACACCGACGTGACACCCAACCATCTTCTGACGGCACGCCAGACGCGGTTGGGAATGAAGATCGCCGTCGATAGCCGCTTCGACCCGAGGGGAAAAATCGAGCTGGACTTCTGGGGCCTAACCGGCTCGGCCGCCGCCGGCGGTGTGCTGCAATCGGCTCCGAGGCTCCGGTTGGCCTGCATGACCTTCACATTCATGGAGGGGTGCCTCCATCTGACCGTCGGCCAGGACTGGGTCAAGGCCTTCGCGCCGCTGAGCCCCACGAGCATCGCGCACGTGAGCATTCCCGAGTTCTCGAGCTCCGGTAACCTGTGGAATCGGCTGCCGCAGATTCGCGCAGACTACTCACAGGAAGCGGGACCCGGTAAACTGATGGTCCAGGTTGCCGCCGTCCGCCCCTTCGGCGCCGACGTTAATCCTCATGGCAACCTCGAGCAGGAAGCCTCCCAGGGCGACTACCTTGGGGCCGGCGAGCTGAGCCTCCTCCCCTTCGCCCAGGCCCGTGTCTCGTATGAGTACGACGGCATGGTCACGGTGGGCGTTTCGGGTCACGGCGGCCAGATGGACTTCTCCAAAAGGCACTCCGTCTGGATGAACAACCAGTGGTACGATTTCAACGAGGACGAGCTGGACGAGAAGATCAACACGTGGGCGGTCGCCGGAGACGTGAAAGTCAAGCACGAAATGTTCGGCTTCATGGGCGAGGCGTTCTACGGCCGGAACCTGGGGATGTACTTCAGCAAGATCGGTTTGGGATACCAGGTGACCGGTCTGGAGGTCGTTGGAATCCAGCGACCCACCGGCTTCGGCGGATGGGGCCAGGTGACGGTCAAACCGACCGAAATCATCAAGATCAACGCCGGCGCGGGCCTCGAGCAGCTGAGCAAGGAAGACGTCGGTGAATGGGACGGCTGGATGGGTGCCGTGGGCCAAAACATGACCATCTTCGGCAACGTGATGTGCATGGCGGTCGACAATTGCGTATTCTCCGTCGAATACGGAATGATCCAGACCAAGAGAATCGTCCAGGAGACCACGACCAAGGCGGCCTTTGAGGCCGATTTCGAGAGCGATGCCGCCATAAATCACAGCGTGAACCTGGGATTCCAGCTGAAGTTCTAGGTATTCCGCTACCGGCGGTTTGTGAGACGTTTTGAGGGGGGCCGTGCTTGTGTACGGCCCCCCTTGGCTGTGCCAATCGCCCCATCATCCGAGGCAAAACCGCTCTTTTTGGAAGAATTGCCTTGCATTGCCGAAGTGAAATAATCTACATTGGCGCGGTTGGGACCCTGTAGATCACTACCCCAGGGGGACACATTGCGACGCCTTGTAGCCGGTGCGGCCGCAAGTCTCAAGCAGTTTGACGCCATCCTCCTCGCCGGAGGGCAGAGCCGTCGCTTGAAGAGCGACAAGGTTCTTCTCGAACTCGCCAACGCCCCGGTTCTTCCCGGCCTGATTGACCTCTGCCGGGACCTCTTCGGAACCGTGTTCATCGTTGTTGACCGGGTCGGGCGAGTCGTCTATCCCCATCCCAACGTGCGCGTAGTGACCGACGAGATTCCGGGTTCCGGCCCCCTGGGCGGGATCCTGACCGGATTGGAGGTCTCTGCGTCCGAGAGATGCTTCGTGAGCGCGTGCGACCTGCCTTTCCTTCATCGGGATTTGATCCATTTCATCGCCCGGCGGGTGACGAACCAGGATGTCGTTGTGCCGACAAGAGGCGATTCGATTGAACCGTTGATCGGCTTTTACTCGAGGCGAAGCCGGGACATCATTCGGAGATCGATTGCAGCGGGGGATTTCCGCGTGAGGGGATTCTGGCCGCAGGTCACGACGGAAATCGTGGATCTGGAGGGCTCGTTCGATCCGCCGGATCTGGAAACCTGGCTTCTTAACGTCAATACTCGCCACGACCTCAAGATCGCCGAGGCCGTGGCCGCATCGGGATCATGGAGATGACCCGTCAGATGTCGGCCGTACATATCCGGGACGGAAACCGGCTCGCGCGCGAGGAAACCGTGGTCCGGGAAGAAACCCTGTGTCTCTATCTCAACGGGGATCTTCTTGTGCGGCTGCTCTGCAGTCCCTCCCACCTCGAGGATCTGGCGGCAGGGTTCTTGTTCTCGGAGGGCCTCGTGCAGGGGGCGGATGATGTCCTTTCCATCGAACCCGGCGCGGGCGGCAACACGTTGTTCTTGCGCACCAAGAATCGGGGACCCGGCGCGGTGACCCTGTCGGGGGCGGTCCGGACCTCCGGCTGTGGCGGCGGAATCACTCTGACGGATGTGCGGAGGGCCATCGATCCAATTACAGCGGACCGGACGGTAGGGGCGACGGAGATTCTCTCCCTCTCCCGGCAGTTCGAGAAGGCCTCCGAGCTGTTTCGCCGGACCGGCGGAGTACACGCCTGCGCGCTTGCCTCCGGGGGGCGGCTGTCGATCCTCCGCGAGGACATCGGGCGCCACAACGCGCTGGACAAGGCCCTGGGGGCGGCCATTCTCGGAAAAGAAGCTGTTGACCTTTCGCGTTCGGTCGCCTATATCTCGGGGCGCATCTCCTCGGAAATGGTGATGAAGACGGCTCAAGCGCGAGTCGCCATGATCGTATCTCGAACGGCTCCGACCTCGACGGCCGTGGATCTCGCCGGCGACCTGGGAATTTGCGTGGTCGGCTTCGTCCGCGGCGGCAGAATGAACGTCTACGCCCATTCACATCGTGTGGTCTGAGGGAGACGATTCATCCATGGCAAAACCCAAGGACAAACCGGCGGCGGCCGAACGGATCGAGGTCGACGAACCTCGTCTCAAGGCCCTTGCAGGAACCATCGTCGATGCGATTCGCGTTCCCGAGGGAATCACCCTGTTCGAGAAATTCCAGGGCGTGGGCACGGTCGAAGATCGCAAGCGAACCAGGGACGAGGGCGTTTACCTCTTTCGGGCCGCCGAGGCCGGGGTTTCGGGTGAGGCCGCCCGCCTGGTTTTCGAGAACCTCCTGAGGTGCTTCAAAGACCATCTCGGAGAGCAATCTGCAGACTGGGAAGCGCTCGAGAACGGGCTTTCGGGCAACGGCACAGACCTGGGACGCTTTCTGGAGAGAATCCTC
Source organism: uncultured bacterium (assembly GCA_964610505.1). Lineage (GTDB taxonomy): Bacteria > Arandabacterota > Arandabacteria > JAGLYR01 > JAGLYR01 > CAZSXU01. The sequence continues at coordinate 41,925 of CAZSXU010000028.1, forward strand.
CAGAACGACGCCCGCACCGTGATCGAGAGGGCGGGAACGTGGAATCTGAATCCGGATGCGCTTTCGCTCTTTGCCCTCTTCTGGGCGAGGCCCTTCCGCGCCGAAGCCGCTCGGCGACTTCTCGACGGCCTGGACGTTTCCGGATGGAGGATGGGCTTCTGCCCGGTCTGCGGTCACTGGCCCTCCTTTGGGTATCTCCCCGCGGAGGGCGGGAAGCGAACGCTTCGGTGCGCCGCCTGTGCCACCTCCTGGGCGTTTGAGCGAATCCGTTGCCCGTTCTGCCTCGAAACCGATCGGGAGAAGCTTCCCTATTTGACGGTCGACGACGACCAGTGCCTTCCCGTCTACGTCTGTGAGTCGTGCAAGCGTTATCTCAAGCACCGCAGGGAGGAAGAGGGCTTTCCCAGACAAGAGGATCTGGACTTCATCCTGACCGCCACACTGGACTACGCGGTCGGCAGCCAAGGCTACATTCAGGAATCACTGATTTCTGTTCGCTTCGATGAGCCCGATGGAGAATCCGGTCGGGCCTATCGGGCAAAGGCACATTACGAAGAGGGCCCAGACGGGCCACGGTGGGTTCACTAACGGAGGGGCGGAAATGGAGCTAACAAGGAGGGGCTTCCTGGGGCTTGCGAGCGCCGGAATCCTGACTCCGGTGTTGGGGTCATTCCTGATACCGGGCAAAGCGAGGGCCGCCCGTGGTGAGTTCAAGATCGCGCGCACCACGGAGACCACAACGATCTGTCCCTACTGCGGCGTGGGGTGCGGGTTGATCGTGCATGCCCGCAAGGACGCCCACGGGGGCAAGATCGTCAACATCGAGGGAGATCCGGATCACCCGGTCAACCTGGGATCTCTCTGCAGCAAGGGAGCCGCGCTCTATCAGGTCGCCAACAATGAGGAGCGGCTGAGCAAGGTCCTGTACCGGGCGCCCGGTTCGGACAAGTGGGAGACCAAGGAGTGGGACTGGGCCATCAAGAAGATCGCGGCGAATATCAAGAAGACCCGCGACGCCACTTTCAAGACCAAAGATGGGCAGGGCCGGGTGGTCAACCGCACCGAGGGCATCGCGTGTCTGGGCGGCGCGGCTCTCGACAGCGAGGAGTGCTACGCGTACAGCAAATTCGCTCGCTCGCTCGGAGTCGTATACCTCGAACACCAGGCCCGCATATGACACAGCTCCACGGTGGCCAGTCTGGCCGCCTCTTTTGGCCGTGGAGCCATGACCAATCACTGGATCGATATCGGCAACTCCGATTGCATCATGGTGATCGGATCGAACGCCGCCGAGAACCATCCCGTCTCCTTCAGGTGGGTGATGAGGGCGAAGGAGAACGGCGCGAAGCTGATTTCCGTGGATCCGCGCTACACGCGGACTTCTTCCGTAGCGGACCTCTACGCGCCGCTCCGTTCGGGCACCGATATCGCGTTCATCGGGGCGATCATCAACTATGCGCTGGAGAACGATCTGATCCAGAGGGAGTACCTCGTCACCCACACGAACGCCAGCTTCCTGGTCAACTCCAAGTTCGCCGGGAGCTTCGATGCCGGGAAGTTCGGCTCGCTCAAGTCTGGGGCCTACACCAAGAGCACCTGGGGATTCCAGAAGAACTCCAACGGGATCATTCGCAAGGACGCCTCGCTCAAGAGCAGCCGTTGCGTCTATCAGCTGCTCAAGAAGCACTTCTCTCGCTACACCTTCGCGAAGGCTTCGGAGATCACCGGATGTCCCGTGGAGAAGCTCAAGAAGGTCGCCGAGACTTACTGCGCAACGCACACGCCGGAAAAATCGGCTACCATCATGTACGCCATGGGTACGACGCAGCACACGCACGGGACGCAGAACATCCGTTCCTACGTGATCCTGCAGCTGCTCCTGGGCAACATCGGTGTGGCGGGTGGTGGGATCAACGCGCTGCGCGGTGAGTCCAACGTGCAGGGTTCCACGGATCACTGCCTGCTCTTCCACATCCTTCCGGGCTACCTCAAGTGCCCGACGTCGGACAACGCCACACTCTCCGCCTACATCAAGAAGTGGAAACCGACCTCGAAGGATAAGAAGAGCGCGAACTGGTGGTCAAACTACCCGAAATATATCGTCAGCCTGCTCAAGGCCTTCTGGGGCGACAAGGCCACGGGGGTCAACGAGTTCGCGTACCAGTACCTGCCGAAGCGGGGAGCCAACTACTCCCACATCGCGCTCTTCGAGGCGATGGAGGCGGGCACGATCAAGGGGCTCTTCGTCCTCGGGCAGAACCCGGCCGTCGGCGGGCCTAATGCATTCCGGGAACGGAACGCCATGGAGAAGCTGGATTGGCTGGTGGCCGCGGATCTCTGGGAGACCGAGACAATGGGCTTCTGGAAGCGCCCGGGCGCCAACCCGGCCAACATCAAGACCGAAGTCTTCGTGTTGCCGGCCGCTTCATCCGTGGAAAAAGAGGGGAGCGTCGTCAACTCGGGCCGCTGGGCCCAGTGGCGATACCAGGCCGTTCATCCGCCCGGAGACGCCAAGAGCGATCTCTGGATGCTGGATCGGCTCCACAAGGAGTTGAAGGATCTCTACAAGAAGGGCGGGGCATTTCCCGGTCCCATCGTTGATCTCGCCTGGAACTTCGGGGACGGCGAAGAACCGGATCCACATCTGGTCGCCAAAGAGATCAACGGGTACTATCTGTCCGGCCCGAAGAAGGGCCAGCTGGTGGAGAGCTTCGGGAAGCTGGCGGACGACGGTTCCACCAGCTCGGGCAATTGGCTCTACTGCGCCAGTTACACCGAGAAGGGCAACATGATGGCCCGCCGAAAGGCATCGGATCCGAAGGACGATCCGATCGGCCTCAACCTGGAGTGGTCCTGGTGCTGGCCGGTCAACCGGCGGATCATCTACAACCGGGCCTCCTGCAACGCCAAGGGCGAGCCGTGGGCCCCGCACAAGGCCGTGATCGCGTACGATCGGAAGGCCGGCAAGTGGGTCGGCGACGTGCCCGACGGGGGTTGGCCGCCGCTCAAGAAGGCCAACGGTTCTTCGGACTCCAAGGCCAAGTACTCGTTCATCATGCGGCCCGAGGGTCATGCATGTCTGTTTGCGCCGTCTCTGGTCGACGGGCCCTTCCCGGAGCACTACGAGCCCCTGGAGAGCCCGGTGGACAACGCGATGTCGGCGCAGCAGAGCAACCCGGTCATCAAAATCTGGCGGCCTGACGAGATCGGCGATCGAAGCAAGTTCCCCATCGTGGCTACGACCTACCGGGTGACGGAGCACTGGCAGGCGGGCGCGATGACCCGGAACCTGACGTGGCTGACCGAGCTGGTCCCCGAGCCTTTTGTCGAGATGAGCGAGGAGCTGGCCGCCGAGAAGGGCATCAAGAGCGGCGACGTCTGCACCGTGGCGACCGCCCGTGGCGAGGCTGGATTGCGGGCCCTGGTCACCAAGAGGATCAAGCCGTTCAAGATGAACGGATCGAGGATTCATGAGGTCGGGATCATCTGGCACTTCGGCTACTGCGGGGTTGCGCGGGGCACGAGTGCCAATGAGCTCACGCCTCACGTGGGAGACGCGAACACCATGATCCCCGAGTACAAGGCGTTCCTGTGTGACGTCCGGAAGGGAGGTGCACTATGCGAAGTGTAGGTTGCCTCGTTGATTCCACCAAGTGCACCGGGTGCCGGGGCTGCATGGTGGCCTGCAAGCAGTGGAACCAGCTGCCGGCAGTGAAAACGAATTTCTTTGAAGGCGAGGGATACCAGAACCCGGCGGATCTGTCCGGCGACACGTATCTCTACATGTCCTTCCACGAGATGGAGAACCGGAAGACCAAGGATGTGAAGTGGGTCTTCGGGCGCCACGCCTGCATGCACTGCGATGATCCCGGGTGTGTGTCGGCGTGTCCGGTGGCGGCGCTGAAGAAAACACCGGAGGGCCCCGTGACCTACGACGCGGGCATCTGTCTGGGGTGTCGCTACTGTATGATCGCCTGTCCGTGGGACATTCCCAAGTTCCAGTGGTTCAAGGCATTGCCCGAAATTCGCAAGTGTACGCTCTGCGCGGACCGGGTGGCCGAGGGTTTGACTCCCGCCTGCATGAAGGTGTGCCCGACGGGCGCCCTGAAGTTCGGGGATCGGGCTCAGCTCCTGGCCGAAGCCAAGAAGCGGATCAAGGACAACCCCGGCAGGTACGTAAACCATGTCTATGGCGAGACCGAAGCCGGGGGCACGGCCCTCCTCTACATCTCCGACGTTCCCTTCGGGAATCTGAAGCTGCCTGAGAAGGTGGACGGACAACCTCGTCCGCATCTCACGCACGGAGCGATGTCCGCCATTCCGGCGGTGATCGTGGGATTGAGCGTGATTCTCGGAGGCACCTACGCCATCGTGAAACGGCGTGGTGACGTCGAAAAAGTGACGGCAGGGAAGGGAGGAGGTCAATCATGAGCGGTGTCGACTTCAAGTTCGGCAGAGGATCGGCCATCCTCCTGCTGCTCGCATTGATCGCCGCTGTGCTGGTGATCATGCGGTTCGCCGGAGGCCTGGGTTCGATCACGAATCTCAACGACGGGTACGGATGGGGGTTCTGGATCGGCTTTGACATTCTCGCCGGGATCGCATTGGCCGCGGGCGGGTTCGTCATGGCGGCGGTGGTGTACCTTTTCGGCAATGAGAAGTACCATCCGCTCATCCGCCCGGCCATCCTGACCGCGTTCCTGGGCTATCTGCTCTTCATCGTGGGTCTGATCGTAGACCTGGGAAGGCCCTGGAACATTTTCCATGTATTCACGAATTGGCAGCACCACTCGGCCATGTTCGAGGTGGCCGCGTGCGTGATTTGCTATACGATCGTGCTGGCGCTCGAGTTTGCGCCCAACGTGTTTGAGCGGTTCAACTGGACGGCGCTGACCAGCCTGTGGAGAAATCTGACCCCGCTGTTCATCATCGTCCTGTTGACCGTGTTCACGGCGGCCATGACGCACAGCGTCGTCTGGACCGTGGTGGCTTTCGTCGTGCTGGCTCTGTTCGAGGTCATGGTTCGGGCCGGGGCCATCCGCAGAGATCCTCAGGTACCGACGCTTCTCATCATGGCGGGTGTGATCTTCTCCACCCTCCACCAGTCATCGCTGGGGAGCATTTTCCTGATCTCGCCGGACCGGCTGAGCGCGCTGTACTACAGCCCGGTCATCCCGGTCATGTTCTTCCTCTCTGCGGTGATGGTGGGACCCGCCATGGTGATGTTCGAATCCCTGACGAGCTCCCGCGTCTTTCACCGCAAGCCGGAGATGGGACTGTTGTCGGGACTGGCCAAGGCCATGCCCATCCTGATCGCCATCTATGTCCTCCTCAAGCTCGTCGAGCTGGGCGTGACGGGAGAATTCGGGCTGCTGTTCACTTCGGGCGGCGCGTCGGTGTTGTTCATCATCGAGATGCTGCTGTTCATCATCGCCTTCTTCATGTTCCTCTCCCCCGGGGTGAGGAACAGTACATCGGGGTTGTTCTGGGGATCGCTGTTCGTGGTCGTGGGGGTCGTGGTCAACCGACTGACGGTGGCCTACCTGGCGCACTCCGTCCCGGGACACGCCTATGTTCCCGACATCAGAGAGATTCTGGTGACCGCCGGAATCATCTCGGCCGGTGTTCTGGTATTCGGATTCTGCGCCAAGTACCTCCCCATCTTCGAGGAGGAGCACGCGTAGGAATTCCGAGAGCGCGGCAGATTGCGGGGCGAAGAGTTCCTTCTTCGCCCCGCTTCTCTGTGTGCCCGCCTCTCGCCGGCCCCGTTCCTGATTTGTGTTGCGGCCTTCTCTCCATGTGTGGTAGGAATCACGGGTCAGCGATGGGGACGCCATCGTTCAAAAGGAGGGCCAGGATGAGACGAAACCCGGTCTTGGGTACATCGATTGCGCTCGTTACCAGACGGATACCCGTCTTGAGCGCATCCACCGCGCTCGCTGTTCTCTTGATCTGCGGATTGCTGATGTCCGGAGGGTGCGGTCCCGCTCCGAAGGGAAACCCCTTCCTGATCGCCTGGAACTACGATACCAGCGGGTATCTCGAGCCCTGTGGCTGCAGCGCCCACCAGCTGGGAGGACTCGCGCGCCGCGCGACCCGGTTGGCCGAACTCAGGAAGGACCGCTCCGTGTTCGCCATCGAGGGAGCCCGGAACTTCGAGGAGGGCGGGGAGTTCCGGCTCTTCAAGAGCGAGATCATGGTCAAGTCGCTCAACGCCATGGACTACGACGCCATGATGCTCGGACTTCAGGAAGCCCGGCACGGCCGAAGCGGGATGCAGAGGGTGGTCGATGCGGCCACGTTTCCCGTCTTCAGCGCCAATCTCAAGGCGGACGGGGCTTCGTGGCCAAAAACGGTTGTGGTTGAAGAGATTGCAGGAACTCGGCTGGCGGTCACCGGAGCGAGCGAGCCGGCCCTTGTGGACTTCGATCTCCCGGAGGGGGTGGGTTTCGAAGACCCGCTGACCGCATTGGAGAAGGTGATTGCCGGTGTTCGGGAGAGCGCCGACCTGGTGGTCGTTTGCCTCGAAGGGCGAACCCCCTGGGTCGAGAACCTGATGGAACACTTCGCCGGGCGCGTCGATCTCTTCCTCACCGGAGACATGAAGGGCATCACGCTCCTCTCCAAGACCCAGATCACCGAGCGTCTGACGTTCCAGGAGGATCCCCCTCTTCTCAACAACCTGGCCCAGGGCCGCTACCTGGGACTGGTGGAAGTCGAGCCGAAGCGCGGGCGCTACGCATTCTCCGGCAAGAATGACCCCCTGGAAGACACGCTGGCGGACGATCCGGAAATCATGGAGATCATGTCGAGAGACTTCAAACCGCAGCTCGTCGATTATTTCGCTGAATTCACGGACCAGCTGCCGCAAACTCACCTCCCGGCCAAGACGTGCTCGGACTGCCACCCGGATGAATACTCCGTCTACGAATCCAGTGGTCACTACGAGGCGTTCGAGTCCCTCAAGAAAGTCGGCCAGCTCTACAACCCCGACTGCATGGGCTGTCACCTGGCCTACGATCCCGAGGACAACGAGCTGGAGACCATGCATTGCGTCAGCTGCCATGGGAACATCATCTGGGATCACGCCTTCAAGGCCGAGGCCGATATGGTGGAAATGCCCGACCCGCCGATCACGGCGTATACGTACGAATGGTGCGCCCGCTGCCATGATGAATCGAACAGTCTCCCCTTCCGCGAGCACTGGCCCCAGTACGTGAACCAGGTCTACCACGGGGGGGATCTCTCTAAGGCCCGGGCCGCAGCAAAACGGATGGGTCTCGACATGACAGAGCCGCCGCCCGACTTTGCCAGCACGCCACGAATGAGCGGCGAGTAGAACGGTCAAAGGTCGAAGGGCACGAAGGCCGTCCACAGATTACACAGAGAAGGGCCACGTGCGAGATGGAGTTCCGTCTGCTGGCCCGCATTGTGAGGGGAGGCGGGCCGCGGTGAAGGTCCGCCGGATCGAAGACCGCGGCGCAAGGTCCGGCTCCTCATACACATCTGGTTGACAAACACTCCGCCGGGAGTCATAATCAGCGGTTCTGCCCGAAGCAGAGGTTCCCGACCGAGTAGACCGTGACAGAGATAGAGGTGACGCATGACTGCCGAAGCATCCTCCGCCCATCCACTCTACGTCCCCAGGATGGCGACAATCGAAAAGATGAACATGGTCACGGAACTGGAGTGTTACTTCCGGTTCGTGTTCGACGACGGCAAGCCCCTCGGGCACGGGCCCGGCCAGTTTGCCATGGTGAGCGTCTTCGGAGTCGGAGAGGCTCCGATATCCGTCAGCTCGGGCCCCACCGAGGAACCCTGGATCGAGATGGTGGTCCGCAAGACGGGGAGCGTGACCGACGCGCTTCACAAGCTCAATACCGGAGACAAGGTGGGTCTTCGGGGACCGTACGGCAGCAGCTTCCCCTTTGAGGAACTCAAGGGACATCCATTGGTCTTCATCGGCGGCGGCATCGGGATGGTCCCCCTCCGCTCGCTCGTCCAGCCCTCCGTGGCCACGGCCGATCGCTATCCGAAGGTGACCATTCTGTACGCCGCCAAGCTGCCGAAGGAACTGATGTTCGAGGATGAGATCGCCGAGTGGTCCAACAAGCCCAACGTGGACGTCCAAATCACCGTCGATGCCGGAGACGACGAGTGGAAGGGCAACGTGGGCCTCATCACCACGCTCATCCCGCCTCTGGACATCGACATCCAGAATACACTCGTCTTCGTCTGCGGCCCGCCCATCATGTACCGGTTCGTACTGATGGAGCTGGAGAAGAAGTCCATCCCGCACAAGAACATCTATCTGTCGCTCGAGCGGCGGATGAAGTGCGGGGTCGGCAAGTGCGGTCACTGCATGATCAACGACCGCTTCTGCTGTCTGGACGGGCCCGTGTTCCGGTATGATCAGATCGAAGACGCGGCGGAGGCGTTTTCGTAGCCAAGGCAGAGCGAACAACCGACCTTTCCGCAGATTACGCAGATACCGCAGATGCCGGCTGCCCCGGCGACTCAAGCAAGCGGGGCAGCGAAAACCGAATCCCGCGTTCCTTGCCGTCGTCGCTCGCCCTCAGACACTTCCACTTTCGGCTCCGACTTTCAACTTTCTCCTCTCTAGTAGTATGGGCCTTGCGCTGCGGGGAGCACTCGGCGTCACTTGGCCGCAGCGTGAACGGGGGAATCTGAGCGACTCGGAGGGTGGGTTCCCGTAACGTTGGAACACCCCACGCTGCGGCTCTCGTTCCGGCGAGCGCTCCCCGCAGCCGGCCCGAAGCATCCCCGCAGGGCGTTGATTCTTCTCTTCGTCTTTC
>CAZSXU010000029.1:0-47757 GCA_964610505.1 uncultured bacterium
GGAAGGGCGAAGAGCGAAGTGACAGGTGACGAGTGACAAGCGACGAGGAAATGGGTTTTCCGGATGGCACCCGAAGGGCGATTGGCTCTCCCGTCTGAGAAATCTGTGGCCGGCGGGCCGGCCGGTGCTGGCCCGAGATCGTTGAGAGTCGATAGTCGATAGTCGAAAGTTGAGCTTGGACAAGAGCATCGGAGGAAACCACAAACCTCCACCACAGAGAAGACCCCCGTACTCTTCGGGGTCTCGGGCTTCAGCCCGAGACCCCGTTTCTCCGCCATCCGTGTAATCCGCGAAATCTGTGGCTAAGGGTTGGCTTTGCGAATCTGCGTCATCTGCGGATAAGGCTTTTCGGGTTTCGAGTCTGTGAAATCTGTGGCTCGCATTTGGGGTTTATCGCCTCGCCGCGCCATCGCGCACCCGGAGCCGGCTACACCGCCCCGTTACCCCGCCCCAGCTGAAACGCCTGGAGATTCGCGTTGACCCATTTCTCCGGCACGTGGTTTCGAATGGCGCGCTCCCACTCGGCGGTCTCGAATTCCAGGTACCGCGAGAGCGCCCCCAGAAGCACGACGTTCACCGTCCTCATGTTTCCGGCACGACCGGCCAGATCCACACCCTTCACGAGAACCGCCTGCGGGCAGCGGGAGGCGATGTCGTCCCGAATGCCCTCGGGGTACACCGTGAGTCCGCTGGGGATAATCTCCTGTTCATTGACGATGAGGGCGCCGCCGGGCTCAAGCATGTGAGCCCATCGAAGCGCCTCCATTTTCTCGAACGCCACAAGGTGAGTGGCCCGGCCTTCGACGATGACGGGCGAATGGACCTTCCGCCCAAACCGGACGTGGCTCACGACGGATCCCCCCCGTTGCGCCATCCCGTGAACTTCGCTCTTCTTCACGTCGCAGCCCGCATCGAGGGCCAACTCGGCCACCAGGTCACCGGCGAGAATGATGCCCTGACCGCCGACGCCGGCGAGCAAGAGATTCGTGGTCTCCTTCATCGCCCATCCCCTCCCTTCTCCACTGCGATGCATTCCTTGGGACACACCTGCGCGCAGACGCCGCAGACTTCGCCCACACAGAGCGTCGGGTCGATGACCGCTTTTCCGTCCGCCGTGCGCGAGACGGCGGGACACCCTAGCTTGAGACACATGCCGCACGATGTGCACTGTTCCGCGTCGACGTTGAGGGCCGGTCCCCAGCGGTCCCGAATGCGGAGGATACACTCTCCTCTAACAACCACGAGCGACGGCTCCGGGGTCTCGGTGGCGGCCTTGATCGCCTCCGAGACGGCTTCCGAGTCGAAAGCATCCACTTCGAGCACGTGCCGAACACCCACGGCGCGCGCCACGTCGGCGTAGTCGACCGAGTAGCTGGGATCGCCCTTGAGCGTCCGCCCCGTCCCCGGGTGCTCCTGATGGCCGGTCATCGCGGTGACGCGATTATCCAGAACGACAACGGTCACCGCACCGTGGTTGTACACGACATCGATGAGCCCGGTGATTCCCGAGTGAAGGAACGTCGAATCCCCGATGACGGCAACGGTCTTCCGGGCAAACGCCTCCCCCTGAGCCTTTGCCAGACCGAGAGCGTTGCCGATCGAGGCCCCCATGCAAACGCAGGAATCCATGGCGTCCAACGGTGGGAGCGCTCCGAGGGTATAGCAACCGATATCGCCCGTGGCGGTCAGATGCATCCTGTTCACATGGTAGAAGAAGGCCCGGTGGGGGCACCCCGGACACAGGACGGGCGGCCGCGGCGGGGCCGAAGCCGGTTCGATATCCGGATTCTCTCCCCCAAACGCCTCCAGGACGATTCGCTGGTTGAGTTCGGAGCACCTCGGAATGAGCGCCTTGCCCACGACCGGGATGCCCAGGGCGGCGATCTGCTCTTCGAGGAAGGGATCGTTTTCCTCCACGACGTGCAGTTTGTCGAACCCCTTGGCGAATTCCCTGACGAGTTTCTCCGGGAAAGGGTAGGAGAAGCCGAGCTTCAGGAAATGGGCGTCGGGCATCGCCTCTTTGGCATACTCGTAGGCAATCCCGCTGGTCACGATGCCCATGTTCTCCGACCCCTCCTCCATGCGATTGAGGGATGAGCCTTCCGCCACTTGCCGGATCTGTTTCATCTTCTCTTCCAGCCGGACGTGTCGCCGGCGGGCGTGTGCCGGGATCAGAAGACGGCGACCGATGTCCTTCTCATAAGCTTCCACCTCTCGCTCGCGCCGGGAACCGACCTCCACGGGCGTATGCGAGTGACAGATGCGGGTGCTCAAACGGAAGAGAACCGGAATCCGGTATTCCTCCGAGAGATCCAGGGCGACCCCAAGGAAATCCAGACACTCCTGGGAATCGGAAGGCTCGATGAGGGGAAGTTTCGCGAACTTGGCGTAGAGGCGATTGTCCTGTTCGTTCTGCGAAGAGTGCATTCCGGGATCGTCGGCGCTCACGACGACGAATCCGCCGTCCACACCGGTGTGTGCCGAACTGAACAGCGGGTCGGCGGCCACGTTCACCCCTACGTGTTTCATGGCCACCAGAGACCGCGCTCCTCCAAACGCCGCGCCCAGAGCGACCTCGAAGGCAACCTTCTCGTTCGTCGACCACTGGGCATCGATCTCTTCGTACTTGGCGATGTACTCCAGGATCTCCGTACTCGGAGTCCCGGGATACGCGGTCGCCACGCGAACGCCGTGCTCGTACGCCCCGCGGGCAACCGCTTCGTTCCCCGACATCAAGACCATACTTTCCTCCCTCTCTGTATCCGACGTTCGAAGTCGAACACAGTAGATTATCAGGGCACGGCGGAATTGCAAGCAATTCGCGTTCCTTCCTACCTTGGGCGTTGACAGCCCCGGGGACGGGTGGTAGAGTGCGCGCAATAGACGGAGATGATTTGCACGTGTTTAGGGATTCTTGCCTGAACATACGCGCCCGGAATCATCCCAGGGAAAGGAGACGCGTCATGGCGGAGGTGGAGATCGGAAAGGTGACACACTATTTCGGCAAGATCGGTGTCGCTGCCATTGATATCACATCGGGCGAGCTCAAGGTCGGGGACACCATTCACGTGAAAGGACCGACGTCCGATTTCAGCCAGACCGTGGATTCCATGCAGGTCGAGCATGAGAACGTCGAGGTCGCCAAGCCCGGAGATTCCGTCGGACTGAAAGTGAAAGAGCATGCCCGCGTGACGGACTCTGTCTTCCTGGTAACCGAGGAGTGAAAAGTGCTGAGTGCTGAGGGATAGGGGCACCGGCGAGAATTGGGAAACAACAAGACCGAGCATTCGCGTAGGGGCGGACCTGTTTGTCCGCCCTCTTTCCGTACCGTCCGCAGAATCTTCGGCTGCCGGATTTCGGCTCTACTCGCCCCGGTCCTTTGACCGCGCAAGAAGCTCCAGATCTTCCCGTTTCACATCCAGTGTCCGGATCGGGAACGGGATCTCGATGCCCTCCTCTTTGAACCGCCGGTGCAGGCGTTTGACGAACTCGTGCTGGATCAGATAGCGACCCACGACTTCGCGAGTTCTCAGAATCACCGTGAAGTTGATACTGGAATCTCCGAAAGTGTGATAGCGGATGAATGGTTGGAACTCGGGAACGCCGTTCTCTATTTCGGTCATGACCTGATGAGCCACGTCGATGACGACCCGCTCCACATGCTCCAGATCGCTGTCGTAGTGAACCCCCACCTGGACCAGGGTGGACATCTCCCGCTCCGGAAGGTAGTAGTTGAGGATCTGCCCGCTGACGAGTTTCGAGTTCGGAACGATCACCATGTTGTTGGGCAGCACCCGGATCCACGTGCTTCGCCAGCCCACTTTGGTGACGAACCCTTCGTCGCCCGACTCGAGCCTCACGAAGTGGCCGACCTGAACGGGCTTGTCGATCACCACCTGCACTCCGGCAAAGAAATTGCTGAGCGTATCCTGAAGCGCCAGCGCCACTGCCAGACTTCCGACGCCGAGAGACGCAATGAGGGGCGTGATGGAAACCCCCAGACTGTCGAGAATGACGAAGATCCCGAGCGCCAGAATAACGACGCGCATCCCGCCCTGGATGAGACTGCGGGACGACTTGATGAATTCGGCCGTCGGTTCGTAGTAGTTGAGAAGTCCGCGGGTCAGGCGATCGACAAACAGGATGAGGGCCGCGACGACGCAGATCATCATGCCGACGGTGAGCGCGCGATCCCAGCCCGCATTGAGCGGCATCACGTGCACCAGGAGGTAGAGACCGCTCCCCCAGATGAGGACCCCCAGTGGTGCGGACAGCGCCGTCACGAGAAGATCATCGATCCTGGATTTCGTTTTCGCCGCCTGCCTGTGGATCGTCGCGAACATCACACGCTTGAGAATATGCAGGACCGCGACCCAGATCACGAACGCAATGGGTCCCCAGATCCACGGGGAAACTTCCGGAATGCGGATATTCTCCATGATTGTCCCTCCTCGGGGATTGAACTCCTCTCGCGTAGCACAACCCGGGCCGGGAAGTCAATTCGAGAGTGCGGCGGAGCGGACGCCCCTGCGAGAAACTCTGTGGAATCCGGAGGTTCCCGACCGCACTTGACCCCCGAGGTCAACCCTGCTAGCCTGGATGATTCACGAATCCCTGCGCCCCTCTCGCCAATAGAAGATGCAACACGGCAAGGTCCCATGTGCAGGATACAGTGCGCCCATTGGCAGCCAATGGGTGTCGTGCACCAACCATTTGCAGAGCCTATAGCTGCACCACCAACCGAAAAGCCTGTGAATGATTCAGGCCGGCGTACCTCCAAACCACGTCTGGCCGCCGGCCGGGGGCATCGCGATGCTCTCACTCCAGGGGAGGTAGATGCGCATGGACCGACACGACATCGCGCGCGCGGAGGAGTTCGCCGCCAGGGCGCACGCAGGCCAGACCCGCAAGGGTTCGAACACCCCGTACATTGACCATCCTCTGCGAGTCGCCCGCATGCTGGAGGAACACGGCGCATCGCCCGAGGCGATCATTGCCGCCCTGCTTCACGATACCGCCGAGGACACGTCCATCACGCAAGAAGATATCCAGAGGGAATTCGGTGAGAAGATCGCTTCGATCGTCGCCGGTGCATCCGAACCGGATAAGTCCCTGCCCTGGGAGGAGAGGAAAGAGGGTACCATCAGGCGGCTGAGAAGCGTGTCCTTCGAGTCCGCACTGGTCTCGGCCGCCGACAAGATCGACAATCTGCGATCGACGGTCGCCGATCTCGAGAGAATCGGGGAAGACGTCTGGAGGCGCTTCAACCGAGGCCGGGACAAACAGGAGTGGTATCACCGGGAATGTCTGGAGAGCCTACGCACGAATCCCTGCGGGATCGCGGAACACCCGCTCGCAGACCTGCTTGAGGAAGAAATCCACAGAGCATTCGGAGAGGGGCGGGCGGAAACTTGATAGACCAAGAAACTTCCGTCCGCAGATGACGCAGACAAAGAAAACCGGAACCCCATAGCCACAGATTGCACAGATTCAGAACCTGAAGCCTTCCGCAGATTGGCTGCCCCTACAAGGGCAGCACGCAGATATCGAAGTTCGTGGTTTCAGATCTGCGAAATCTGCAGCTGGGATTTGGGGCTTGCCGCCTTTGCCCCGCGTCGCCTAGATGATTCCGCGTTCGATCAACACGGCGATCCCGATTCCCACGAGCCCTTCGCCCGCAATCAATCCCGCGGCGACAAGGTACGCGTAGCCCTCGCTCCAGCGGGGATGAAACCGATCGACCGCAGCGCGAATCACACCGCCCAGCATCATGGTCAACCCCTGGAATCCCGGGAAGATCATTCCCACGCCGAAACCCACCGGCGAGGGAAGCCATCTTCGGATTCGCGTCTTCTCCAGAAGTCCGAGAAAAACACCGATCCCGACGCCGATCCCGACGGCCAGAGGAGTGTACTGAGGCAGCGCGTCGAATCCCTTCGACAGAACGGAGGCGAAGCTTGACCACACCACGGCCGCCACCGCCGGCAGATGCTCGGACCCCAGTCCGTGCGCACGGGTCAGGAGGAAGAACACCGGAACGGCAACCAATGTCCCAACCAGGACACCGATGATCTGGCCGACCACCTGCCGCTTGGGTGTCGCGCCCAGAAGGTAGCCGGTCTTCAGATCCTGCATCATGTCCGCGGCCTCGCCCGCGCTCCCGGCCGTGACGATGGCGGTTCCCAGGTTTGCCGGGACGTTGCCCGGAGCCAGACCACCGTAGACGATCTGGGTGATATGTCCCGTGGCACCGAGGGGAGCGATGTTTGTCTCGCCCGTGGCGCGAACGACCACCACGGCCAGGAGGAAGGAGATGACGATCGAGAAGAGTCCCATCCAGAGCGAAACACCGAGAGAGACTCGAAGAACGACCGCCACGATGACGGCCGAAGCAACGAGCCCCACGAGCCACATGTTCTGTCCGATGTCGAGCGCGCCGAGTTTGTGGTCCCGGACCTTGCCCATCGACGCCAGGCTGCGAGCCACGATTCGCCAGCGAAGAACCAGGGACGTGAGTGCTGCCGAAACGAGCACCGAGCTGCCCGCCCACATCGTCCACCCGGTCACGGAACGGTAGCCCAGATTCTCGATCACGCCCGCTCCGGCAAGCCACGGCGCCAGCACGGCCCAACTGAGGATGGCGCCGAGCCCGAGGCTGATGCCCACCCGGGGGCCGATCAAGAACCCGGCGCCGAGGATCATGGGACTCGTCTCGACACCCAGCATCAGCTCGCTGGTCTTGAAGCCGGCGATCCGCACTCTCAGCCAGTCGAAGAAGAACCGCTGCGGAATCACAACCGGAGCGAGAAAAGACGTATCCCTCAGCCAGGTTACGGCGGCGGCCACGCCCCCGGAGAGGAGAATCGCCCTGGCCTTGCTCATCCCCTCCCGCCCGCGAGTATGCAGCGTGGTGATGAGAGACGCGCACGCCGTGCCGGTCGGGAATACCAGCTTCTCTCCCACGACCAGCTGCCGCCGGAGCGGAATCGCAAAGAAGATTCCCAGACACCCCATACACAAGAGCCACGTGAAGACCTGCCAGCCGCTCAACACCATTCCCATCAGGAAAAACGTGGCGATAATGTTCATGGCGTTGCCGATGGTGGCGGAAGCCGAAGCGGTCGTCTGCGTAAGATTGTTCTCGAGAATCGTGTATTTCTGGCGGCACGCGCGCATCATGGCGAAGCCCAGAATGGCCGCCAGGATGGACCCGCCCTCTCCCCATCCGGTCCGAAGCCCCATGTAGACGTTGTACGTCACGATGAGCACACCGAGGAGGATCCCCGGGATGAGTGCCTTGAGCGTGAGCTCCGCCTCACTGTGCCCGCGATAGGTCGTGGCTAGCCAGAGGGTTTCTTCCTGCTCGACTCGTTCTTCGGGACTCAGCCGTGCGTCATGCGCGTTCTTGTCCGGGAGGGACCCGGCCCGCGCGTCGGCCGCCCGCTGTTCGGTTGTTGTAATCGGCATTGTCGGACTCCCGCCGGGGTTGTGAGATTCTGGCCTTCGCTCCCAGAATCGGCAGGAATCCTTCTCCCTTTAGAGAGGAATTGGTGGGGCCGTTCAGTGCACGGAAAGCCGGCGGCGCGAGACCTTAGCCCGAAGTCATCGCGCCAAGAGCTCCTGGTATTGACATGACGATGTCCGGCGGGTAATCTGAGGTGTGGAGATGAATGGAAGACGAGCGACTGGCAGGAGTGCGCCGGTCGCTTTTTTTGTTGGGGGGCTGGGAGGGGACGATGGGACAGAAGAAAGCGGTGACGAGGATCCATGAGATCGATTCTCGGATTCTGCTCATCCGCGGCAAGAAGGTCATGTTGGATCGAGATCTGGCGCAGTTGTATGGGGCCACAACGAAACGGTTGAATGAGCAGGTGAAGCGAAATCGAGAGCGTTTCCCCACCGACTTCATGTTCCAGCTGACGCAGGTGGAAAAGGACGAGGTGGTCGCAAATTGCGACCACCTCGTCTCCCTCAAGTACGCGCCGTCGTTGCCATACGCATTCACAGAGCACGGTGCCGTGATGCTGGCCAGTGTGCTGAATTCGTCCACGGCCGTCGAAGTCAGCGTGCTCGTGGTCCGGGCATTCGTGAGGATGCGCAGGTTATTCGTTCAACACGAGGAACTGGCGCGCAAGCTGAGAATGCTGGAAGACAGAGTCTCCGATCACGACGAGGCGATCAGATCCCTCGTACTGGCGATCAGGAGTCTGATCGAGGATCCTCCGCCGAAAGGCACAGCGAGAATCGGATTCTTGCCGGGGAGGGAAGCCGGGTGACAAGTGTCGAGGGACGAGGTGTCAAGTGTCGAGGGAATGCGGGGGAGAATGGAGAATGATGATGAAACTGTTTGGCCCCGATCCGGAGCTGCCGTTTCCGAGAAAACCCCTCAAAGTCCACGGCGGAACGGTGGAGGAGTACATCATCCCCGAGGAGAAGAAAGAGGAAGTCCTCCGGCAGCTCTATATCTTCAGAGACTGCCCGTCTCTGGATGACGAACTGCTTGATATTCACGAAGACAAGAAATTCAAAGTCCGTGATTTCCGCGTGACCCGCGAAGGCGGAATGAACATGCTCGTCAGTCCATACTATCCGAACAGCGGCGGGACGGTGATTGACTGGGTGAAGGAAGAAGATGAATGGGTGATTGAATGTGATGATGGGTAGAGGGAGGACTAGGGGCGCAGCCCCGGCCCTCGTTCCTTGCCCATGTTCCTTGCCCTGCCTCTCAAAACAACACAAGGGCCGGGGGATAGGGAAAACAAGGGCGAGGGAATGGGGAAAACCAAGGGCAAGTGTCGAGGGCGAGTGTCGAGGGAAAAGGGCGAGGCCCATGTCCTTTTCGGACATGGGCCTCGTAGCGATGGCTGGATTTACACCTTGCCTCCCTCGCTAATCTCCGAAACACATTCCCAATGCTCGGGCCGTGGCAACGACGGGGGAATCGACGGGCACATTGCGGGTCCGGCCGGCAATCTCCTCGATGGCGATGGATCCAATCCGGTTCCCCCGGATGTTCACCATTTGCCCGGATGTACCTTGGGCGGCCAGGTGGACGGCCGCTTCCCCGAATCGAGAGGCCAGGATGCGGTCGTGCGGCGTCGGGGTCCCTCCGCGCTGAAGATGCCCGAGTACGGTGACTCGAGTTTCCAGACCCGTGCGGGTTTCGATCTGCCGCGCCACCATGTTGCCGACCCCGCCCAGGCGGATGGGATCCGGACTGTCCTTCACGACCCGCTTGACGGTAACGTCGCCCCCGACGGGCTTGGCGCCCTCCGACACGACGACAATGCTGAATGCGCGGCCCCGTTTCTGCCGCTTGAGCACCGTTTCGTACACTTTCTCGATGGAATACGGGATCTCCGGAATCAGGACCACGTCTCCCCCGCCCGCCAGGCCGGAGTAGAGCGCGAGCCATCCTGCATAGCGACCCATGGTCTCCACGACCATCACCCGGTGGTGCGACTGCGCGGTCGAGTGTAGTTTGTCGACGGCCTCGGTGGCGGTCGTCAGGGCCGAGTCGAACCCGAAGGTGACATCCGTGCCGGGGAGATCGTTGTCGATGGTCTTGGGAACGCCCACCACCGGCACCCCCTGCCGGGCCAGCCCGTTCGCGATCTGCATCGTTCCGTCTCCACCGATGCACACCAGCACTTCACACGCTTCGCCCTTGAGATTCCGAATGGCTCGTCGGCTGACATCCCGGTACGTCACTTTTCCGGCTCGTTTCACCGGATGATGGAAAGGGTTCGCCTTGTTCGACGTTCCGAGGATCGTTCCGCCCTGCGTAAGAATGCCCGAGGCGGAATCGTAGTCGAGGGGAATCCACCGATTCTCGATCAGACCCAGATAGCCGTCGAGATACCCGACCACCCTCATTCTGTAAAGATTGATGGCCGTCTTGCTGACCGCTCGAATTACGGCGTTGAGACCAGGACAGTCTCCTCCCCCGGTGAGCACTCCGATCACCCTGGGTCTGGCCATGCAACTCTCCCTCCCGATTCCATTGACGAACCCTTCCCACGCCGCTCACGCTACATCACGGAGGACGGGCGAGTCAACCTCGGCACAAGCAAAGGCATTCCCCGGATAAGGAAATGCCTCGGTCAATTGCGTCAAACGAAGCCCTATTCGGAGAGCAGATCCTCGACCGCCTGGAGGAACACGCTTGCTTCCACGGGCTTCTCGAGAAACTTCTCGACACCGATCTGCCGGGCCTGATCGACGTTTTCCGGCGTCGGATACCCTGTGACGACAATGATCTTAATGTGCCTCGTCGCCTTGTCCCGCTTGATGTCGGCACAAACATCCAGACCCCCCAGGCCCGGCATCTGAATGTCCATCACCGCCACGTGGGGCCGGAACGACGTAATCAGCTTCCCGGCCGTGAAACCGTTGGTCGCCGTGGCCACCTCGCAATCCGAACCGCTTCGGCCGATGGCGGCCTCCAGGAATCCGAGAACGCCGGGATCATCGTCTGCGATCAGAACCCGTCTTGGATGATCGGCCAGCAGTTCCTCGGGAACAGAAATGTCCTTTTCCCTCAGGAGGCTCGCCAGCGCCTCGTGATCCACCCGGTATTGCCCGCCGATCGTCCTCTCCGCCGGCAGTTTACCCGACCGGATCCAGCCCCACACGGTCGTCCGGTCCACCCGGAGGATCTTTCCGATGGCCCCGGTAGAAAGCGGTTTTGTTCTGCTTGTCACAACTCACCCCTCGATGTCGCACATGGGTAGACGCTCCGATTCCCCCCACCACATGTCGCGCGAGAAGATCAAGAAAACGCTCCGCCGAAGGCCAGGGGCAAGTTCATCATGTAGGGTCCCACATACGGCACGTGCTGCACAGGACAACGCATCGAAACCGCCGCCACAAGATCCCCCGGTGCGAAACCGACACGCATGACGCCTATCCATAGAATAGGCGTAGACTTGTACCACAGGATGGCCCGCGCGTCAAGCCCTACGATCTTTTTTTAGGGAAATGGGACTTCACCCAGTCAAGCGCCTCTTCCCGCCCGGACAGGCGGCCCTCCAACTGCTCTTCCTCGACCGCGCTCAAGATCTCCGTGAACCGTGGGCCTCGCTCATACCCCAGATCGATCAGGTCGTGTCCCGTGATAAGCCGGGAAGGGCGAACCTCCTCGTCTCCGAATTCCCGCATCTTCGTCAAGGCGAACTCGTAGTTCTCCAGTCCCCCGTGTGATCCGAGACAATCCAGGCGGTGCAGTTCCAGGTGCTCCTCGAAGCCCTCCATTCGGAGAAACCGTTTGAGCGTACTCTGTTTCATTCTCCGGACGTTCATGAACCGCATGTGGTGGCTAACGAGGCTGACAATGGCTTCGGTATCGGCCGTCGAGAATCTCAGCCGACGGCAAATTCGCCCGGCAATCTCCGAGCCGGCCGTGTCGTGTTCGCTGAACCGGATGCGGTCCGCCTCCTCATAGGTCCCCGGCTTTCCGACGTCATGCAACAGGACCCCCATGGCCAGCCGGGGGGAAGGATCCTTCATCAGATCCAGCATGATCTTCGTATGCTCGAACACGTCGCCCTCGGGATGGAAGGCCTCCGGCTGCGCGACTCCCTTCATCGCCCGAATCTCGGGCAGGATCTCCGGAAGAAGATCCAGGTCGTCGAGCATGTCCAGCGCCCGACCCGCCCGCGGTCCCGTGAGCATGCGCACGAGCTCATCGCGTATCCGTTCCCAGCTGACCTCACAAATGTGCGCGGCCGACTCCAGGATGGCCTCTCGCGTGTGTACCTCGATACAATAGTCGAATCGGGTCGCGAACCGAATCGCCCTCAACATTCGAAGGCGATCTTCTCCGAAGCGTGCAACCGGATCGCCGATGGCTCGGATCACTCGCTTCTTGAGATCGTCCCGCCCGCCGACGTAGTCCACGATGCGGCCGTCCTCGGGATCCATGAAGAGACCGTTGATGGTGAAATCCCGCCGGAGCGCGTCGTCTTTCGCGTTGGAGAAGACCACCGCCTCGGGGCGGCGGCCGTCCCGGTAGGCCTGATCTTGGCGGAACGCGGCCACCTCATAGCCGACGCCGTCGATCACCACGAGCATGACGCCGAAGGCGGCTCCCACCGGAATCACGCGCTCGAAGAGGGCAGACACCTCCTCGGGGCCGGCCGACGTGGCCACGTCGTAGTCCTCCGGTTCCAGACCGAGCAGCGAATCGCGCACGCATCCACCGGCGAAAAGCGCCTCATGGCCGGCGCTCTTCAAGCGCCGCACGATCTCAACGGCGGTGTCTCTGGACGCTTTGTTCGACACGCTGTCTACTCCGCGAGAAAGCGGACCGGGATGGCTTCGCCGGGTACAATGACGAAGTCAACGGGTTCGTCCGTCGGTTCCATGAGCGGCTCGAGATCGTCGAAGACCTGGATCGGATGAACGGGCGTCATCCGGACGGCGCCGTCCACCGAGAGCCGGTGCTCCGCGAGCCAGGCGACCTCCCGGTCCCCGTAGCCCGCCCCCTTGCCGATCCGGTTGCCTTTGAGATCGACGGCGACGGAGCCCAGAATGATGACCGACACGGCCGTCGCCAGGGAGTCGCCGTATCGCTTGAGACCCCGAATCGATGTATCTCGCTTTTTCATCTCGGGACGAAGCTCTTTGAACTCGCGCATGCCCGGGGTGGCGAAAGCCAGCGTCTTGCCGTCACGCAGCACCCGGTCGCGGCAGGCTTTCAGAGCCACATCCGGCCCGACGAACACCGCCTCAGACCGACGATAGGCTTCCAGCGTTCCCAGTCTTTCGGCGACGTCCTTCGATCCCTCGAAGTTCGGAATCCGTCCGCGGCACGGTGTCGGAAAGCGAGCGACCCCGAGCCGTTCCATGTCGCCCCAGACCCGCTCCCGCACGAGCACTTTGGTGTTCAACTCCGAAGCTCTGGGCTGCACTTTCATACGCACCTCATCGCCCGGCCGCACGAAGGAATCGCTCCGCCCGGCCCGGGTCCACACGTGTCTCGGCCCTGCCTTCCTCCTTGAGGGCACTTCCGATGATGACGCCGTCTGCCAGATCCAGAAGCGCACGGATGTTCTGTTCCGTTGCACCGCTCCCCGCAAGAACCGGCCGATCCGGCACTGCGCGGTGAACGGCGACCAGATCCGCCCGTGCGGTTTCCGCTCCGGTCGCCGATCCGGTCACAATCAGCGCGTCGGCCAATCCCCGGTAGGCGGTCTCCCGTGCGCTTTCCTCTAGGCTCATCGCGTCCATGGAGTGCGAGTGCTTCACCGCCACGTCGGCGAGGATCAGCGCTCGGGCCCCCAGTCGATCCCGATATCGCAGGGTTTCGTGCGCCCGGCCCTCGATCCTACCCTGGTCCGTGGCCCGAACTCCGGTGTGCACGTTCACGCGAATGAATCGACCGCCCACGAGATGGGCAACGGCCAGGGCTGAGAGGGGATCGTTTCGAAGCACGTTGACGCCCAGGGGTACGGAAACCCGCCCGGCGATTTCCCCGGCCACCAGCGTCATCGCAACGACGGTATGCTCTTCCACGCGCCCGGGAAGAAACGGAACGTCTCCGTAGTTCTCCACCATGAGCGCGTCGAATCCCAGGCCCGCGAGCATCTCCGCCTCGGCAACGGCGCTCGAGCACACTTCCGACATCGGACGGGCATGGGGACTCCCCGGCAAGCCGGCGAGGTGAATCATGGCGATGAGTCGCTTGCCTTCGCCAAAGACGTCCGCCCACGTTTCTCTCACTCCGGGCTTCGTGCTCATGGTTCCACCACCTCCGGGAATGAAGCCGGCAGCAGCCGGTGAGTGACCCGCACATGGCCCACGACCCGTTCCCGGGTGGCGGATTCCCGCCCGAGCTCAAACATCTCGACCTTCCCTTCCGGAGATCCTGAATCTATTCCGCGATCCGATGTTCAAGTGCGCGGGAGAAGACTCGAAGTGCAACCGGGTCATAGAGGCAGAAAACGACCTTGGTCAATCCCGTCTTTCCGCGCAGGTACTCGATCGTCGTCCCGAGCATGATCCCGGCGCACCGGTCGATCGGGTAGCCGAAGATTCCCGTACTGATCGCGGGGAAAGCGATCGTGGCCAGTCCGTGCTCGTCGGCCCGCGCCAGACTGTTTCGGGTGGCGTCCCGCAGCTTGCGGTCTTCGTCCCCCTCGCCCATCATGGGCCCCACCGCATGGATCACGTGGCGCGCCCTCAAGGCGCCTCCGCCCGTCACCACCGCGCCTCCCACGGGGACCCCCCCGATCCGGTCGCTCTCCTCCTGAATGACACGCCCGCCCTTGCGAACGATGGCCCCCGCCACGCCACCACCGTGCTGAAGGTGCTGATTGGCCGCGTTGACGATGGCGTCGGTATCCATTTCCGTGATGTCGCCGCGAACCAGCTCCAGCACTGTTTGATTGATTGTACGGTTCATCGTGTCCGCCCCATACCGGTGCGTTCCATTCGCTGAGTATACGGCGATTCCCGGCCGGATGTCCAGAAGTACGGCGAAGCGAGAAGCGCAAGTCCCGATTTCCGAGTCCCGTGTTACTCGTGACGTGTCATTGGATCTCCAAACGCGTTCGGACAGGACTCTGAGCTCTTGACCGGGTATGCAGAGGCGGGTACGCTCAAGCCCAGGAGGGAACGATGTCGAGACTGGAACCCGACAGCGTATTTGAAGTCACCATCCTCGGATCCGGATCGTGCGTTCCGACTCTCAAGAGAGGTTCACCCGGCCTCGTGCTTCGAATCTGCGACGACCTGGTTCTGATGGACGGGGGAACCGGGACGCTTCGCAGCCTCCTCGGGGCCGGACTCGACTACCGCGACCTCACCCATTTGCTCTACTCCCACATCCATCCCGATCACACGGCGGATCTTATTCCTCTGCTGCTGGCCACGAGATACACGCCGGACTTCACGAGAACCTGCGACCTTGCCATCTGGGGACCCTCGGGCTTTCGAGATTTTTTCGACCGGCTGACGGCGGTCTATCCTTTTTCCCTCGAGGGAGAGACCTACCGTGTTGACGTGGCGGAGGTCGGCCGCACACTCCACCGGCAGGAAGGCTGGGAGTTCCGGGCCCAGCTGCTCCGGCACACCGTCCCGGACGTAGGGTACCGCGTCGAGGTGCCGGCCCTGGACCGGACTCTCGTCTACACGGGCGACACCGAGGCATGTCCGGAATTGGCGGCGCTGGCCAGGAACGCGGATCTTCTTATTTCGGAGTGCTCGTTCCCCGACGATGGCCGAATGGAAGGTCATCTGACCCCCACACAAATCGGGCGGATCGCCGAGGAAGCCGGCGTGAAGCACCTGCTCCTGACCCATCTGTACCCGGTGTGCGATCGTGAGGATATCCTCTCTTCCGTGCGGAAGGTCTATTCGGGTCGCGTGGAAAAAGCGGAAGACCTGATGCGCGTTTCGCTGGCATAGCCGGAGCAGAGGGCCATGGGCGAAGCCACGAAAGGCGCCGTCCTTCGGCCGCACGCCGCCGGAAGCCTCCAAGAGAGTAGCCTGGCGCACGCCCGGGGAACTCCCGCCTGAGAAACCGCTCCCCGGCTTGACAAGGCGTGCAATCACCACTATCATTACTGTATAGAATGATACACATAATGTGTAGCCCGGACTCCATCGGCAGCCTCTACGGTTTCAGTCTCCAGGTCCACGCAGCCATTGTCCGGCAGGTGAGGGGGAGGCCCGTTCGGCGATCTGATTTCACCGGACGGCGGGCTGGCCCGGCGGCAAGGGTCGCACGACATTCCAACGTGGGAGGACGACGATCATGAATCCACGAACCCGCCTTGTCCCGTTGTTGTTTCTCGCAACGTTCGCCTTGGTATCGATTCCAGCATCGGCCGAACTCGGGCTCAACCTCGGCCCGGAGGAAAGGGTTCAGGCCGGCGCCGGCGACATCGTTGTCCCCGGCTACTCGGTTCCATCCTTCGATGACTGGAACAATGACAACCTGAAGGATCTCATCGTCGGGGAGGGAAGCGGCCTCGAGCCCAACGCCCGCGTGCGCGTGTATCTCAACATCGGCACCGAATCGGATCCCCAGTTCGCGGATTTCTTCTACGCGCAGTCCGCGGGAGTGGATCTATCGGGCGTGGGAGGCGGGTGACTCGGCCTCTTTCCCCGGTTGGTCTACTGGGACGCGGACGCTCTCAAGGATCTCCTTGTCGGCCAGGCCGACGGAACGGTTAAGATCTACCTCAACGTCAACACCGAGGAGGACCCCCGGTTCGACGCGGGCACCCTTCTTCAGGTAGGGCCGGTCGGCTCCAAAAACGCCATCGACGTCGGCAGCCGGCCCACACCAACGGTGGTCGACTGGAACAACGACGGGAAGAGGGATCTGGTCGTGGGCGCGTGGGACGGTTGGATTCACCTCTATCTCAACGAAGGCACGGACACGGCGCCGGACTACCTGACGGAACAGTTCGTACAGGAAGAGGGCGCAAACCTTTTCGTTCCCAGCAACCGCTCGAGTCCCGAGATTCTGGATCTGGACGACGACGGCAAGAAGGACGTCCTCGTGGGCAACACGGAGGGCCAGATCCTCTTCTACAGCAACGTCGCAACCGATGAGGCACCCGGCTTCTCAGGCTACGTGCAGGTGGAATCCGACGGCGCTCCCATCAATCTTCCGGGCACTCCCCGGTCCCGCCCATACGTGTGCGACTGGACAGGCGACGGGCGCCTCGATGTCCTCGTCGGCGCCGGCGACGGACTTATCCGGCTCTACCAGGGACTCGGCCTGAGCTCCGTTGCAGCTCTGGAGACGATCCCGGACGCGCCTGCCGCTCATCTCCTGGCGGCCTATCCCAATCCGTTCAATCCGCAGACGACGATTCCTTTCGTGCTCACGCGCAGCGGGCATGTTCGGTTGTCCGTGTACGACGTGACCGGACGGAGTCTCGCTGTTCTCGCCGACGCGGCTTTCTCGGAGGGGCCTCACCGAATCTCGTGGTCGGGGACGGATGGCAACGGTAATGTCTTGCCCTCCGGCGTCTATTTCGTTCGGATGGAAACGACGGGAACAGCGGAGGTAGAGAAACTCCTGCTGCTGAGATAGATATCGGTGAGACGATGAAAGTGGAGCCGGGCGCATTGGCCGTGCTTCCCCCGCCCATGAGCCCCGGGTTTACACCCGGGGCTGCTTCTTGACGGTCGCCTGCCTTCTGTGATATCCTTCAATTGATACGCTGGGGTTGTGGGCCCTTTGTGCGTTCAGTGAAAGGAGACCAACCGTGTCTTGGCGTGTGGGTTCTTGTGCTCTCCTCCTGGGTTTGATTCTCCTTCTCGCAGTTGGCTCCATCGAGGCCGGTGAAGGAAACGAGATTCATCTCCTGACCTTCTCCTTCGATCCGGAGGAGGCGGAGCCCCCCGTTCCCGCCTCACTCAGAGCATCCGAACTTCAGTCCGGAGAGAGGGGGTACTTTCTCGTTCAGCTGTCGGGCCCGCCGACGGTCGCCCGAAAAACGGTCCTTACGTCGGCCGGGAGCGAGCTCATCGCGTACGTACCCGACCATACGTACATTGTGAGAATGGAACCCTCCGCTCACGAACGGTTGGCCGAGTCGGCCGAAGTTCGCTGGATCGGGCCCTTCCACCCGGCCTACAAGATCGATCCTGCGGTAGGGACTCATGAGTTTCACGATCCTGATCGAGCGGCGGATCCGTGTCTCACCCTGCGGATTCGCGTGTTCGATCAGTTGGCCGAGACGGCGAAGCGGATTCGAACTCTCGGCGGAGACATCCTCGAGACAAACGACGACGGGTTTCAGAAGATCCTCGTCGTTCGTTCTCCGTTGGATTTCGTGGAAAGCATCGCGTGGATTCCCGACGTCTGGTGGATCGAAGAGAAACCCGAGTTCTTCCTCATGAACAACGACACCAAGTGGGTGGTCCAGACCAATGTCTCCGGCAGTACACCGATCTGGGACAAGGGCATTCACGGGGAGAACCAGCTGGCCGTCGTGATGGACTCGGGTTTGGATTACAACTCCTGCTGGTTTCGCGATACCGGCGCGGCGCCGCCGGGGGCCGGCCACCGGAAGGTCATCGGCTACGGACTCTACGGCGGTGCAGCGTACGACGGGTGCGATATCGGGCACGGGACTCACGTGTGCGGAACGCTGGCGGGAGATCAATCGTACATCAATCCGGGCAACACCGACTACAACGGGATGGCCTACAAGGCGAAACTCGCGCTGCAGGACGTCGGTGTGGACGATGAGTGGTCCTGCATGACGGGAGAAGTCGCTATCCCGACCAGTCTCACCGGAGCGTTTACCGATGCCTACAATCTGGGCGGGCACGTCCACTCCAATTCCTGGGGCAGCACCGAGAACAGCTATGATTCCTACGCCGTGAACATCGACAATTTCATGTGGAATCACCCGGACTTCCTGGTCGTTTTCGCCGCAGGCAACTCGGGCCCCAGCGCCGGAACCGTCGGCTATCCCGGAACCGCGAAGAACTGTATTACGGTGGGCGCCACCCGGCGGCCCACGCAGCAGAACACCATCGCCGGCTATTCCAGCCGGGGACCGACGTCCGATGATCGCACCAAACCCACGGTTACTGCGCCCGGCGGCGAGGCCGGGTACGGCTACATCAATTCGGCGGACAACGATATGGGAAATCCTCCCGCACAGACCTGCACCATGGTCAGTGACCCGTTCCAGGGAACCTCGATGGCCACGCCCGCCGTGTCCGGCTGCGCCCTCCTGGTCCGCCAGTATTTCGTCGAAGGCTGGTACCCCTCCGGAACAAAGAAGCCCGAAGACGGGTTTGTCCCGAGCGCCGCGCTGCTCAAGGCCGCTGTACTCAACTCGGGAACGGACATGGGTACGGCCGACATCCCCAACAACAATGAGGGTTGGGGCCGCGTGCTGCTGGAGGACGCCCTCTTCTTCGACGGCGACGTGCGGGAGTTGATTGTCGAGGATGTGACCCCCGGCGTCGCCCAGGGAGCGAGCCAGTCGTTCGAGTATGAGGTGGATTCGAGCTCGATCCCGCTCGAAATCGCGCTGGTGTGGACGGACTATCCCGGCACCGCGGGAGCCGGCGTGGCTCTCCAGAACAACCTGGATTTGACGGTGACGGCTCCCGGAGGCGGCGTCTACAAGGGAAACATCTTCAGCGGCGGCCAGTCGGTGACCGGCGGATCCTACGACGCTCGAAACGTCGAAGAGGTCGTTCGGTTCAACGGCCCGGCGACCGGCACGTACACGATTGAGATCGAGGGCACCACGGTTCCCCACGCGCCGCAGGCGTTCGCTCTCGTCAGCACCGGGTCCTTTGCCGATTGGCCCGAAGACCCGACGGGTATCGCGGACCGAGCGTTGGAGGTCGCGGGATCCGCATTCGAGATCGAGAGCATCGCGCCCAACCCATTCAATCCCGCCACCACGATCACGTACCGGCTGGTGTCGACCGCACCCGATCGGGCCCGAGCTTCGCTGAAGATCTACGGTGTGGACGGAAGGTGTGTAGCGACGCTGGTGGATCGGATTCAGGATCCGGGTCTTTACACGGCCCTCTGGGACGGCCGGTCTTCGGATGGAACCCCGGTGGCCAGCGGCGTCTATTTCTGCGAGCTGAGCTACGGGGGGAAGAAGGAAACGCGAAAGGTGGTGCTGCTGAAGTAGCAGAACCCGTCGGCCACGGATTTCACGGATTCAAAACGTTAACCTCCGGCACGAAGGGTGCGAGGCATACGAAGAGGAAATCGCCGGCGCGATGATTTCATTCGAAGTCATCGCGCCGAACTTCCTTTCCGCTTTGCATCCGTGGAAATCCGTACAATCTGCAGTCGCAAGTTTGATCTTCACCTCTGACTTTCCCATATCCTCGCGCCGGCAATTTCCGTAGAATGGGAACTGTTGAAAATCCCCCTCGCCCTGGACGCGGTCCGCTGAGAGGATCCGTCTCGACGGATCCCTCGACCGCAACGATGCCGTCTTCAACCGCCCCAATGGACACCATGAAGAATCGATCCCTTTCCGCACGAATCTCGGACCTCGAGACATCGTCTCTCCACTGGGGATACTATCTCGCTACGTTCCTCGGCCTGGTGATCGTTCGCAATCTTCTCGAGAGCGCCCTGGGTCCCGACCGCGTTCTCGGGTTTGTACACTTTGCTTCCCCGTCCGCCATGATGGTACTCGATCACTTCCTTCTCTTCTATGTGAGTCTCTTTCTCGGATTCTCCATTCTGCTCTCGCTTCTTGCGCGCGAATCCGTCGGTCGAGTGATGAAGGTGATGACGCCGGCCTGGGTTCTCGTGCTCGTTCCCCCCGCGATCGATGCCGTGGTGACCGGCGGGAGGGGAATGCACATCACCTATGTGCTGGAGATATCCCCCGTGATCTTCCGGTTTTTCGATCCCACGGCCGCCCTCGACAGGATCTCTCCGGGCCAGCGGGTCGAAGTCCTTCTCGCGTGCTGTCTGGCCATGGCCTACGTGCACATCAAGACCCGGCGCGCGTGGAGATCGCTGGCCGCGTTCGCCGGGATGTATCTCCTGGTCGCCGGCCACGGGGTTCTACCGAGCGCGTACGCGCGGCTGACGAACCTGCTCGCTCCGGGCCCGGCGGCGAGCTCGGCGGCGGCCTATGAAGCCGTCTTCCGGTCGGGCGGGCTGGTGGTTGAAGAGAGCCGCAAATTGGCCCTGCTGTTCCTCTTCACATCGATCGCGGCCGGCTGGCTCGCCTTCCGCATGCAGTCGCAGGAAAAAGCCGCCGCCACCTGCCGCAACGTTCGCCCGCTTCGCTCCCTTCACTACACGGGAATGACGGCGCTCGGCCTCGCTCTGGGGTGGGTGCTCTTTCGGGCGGCCGGCGTCGACCTCGGCGGGGCCGGCGACGCCCTCGGCGCCGTCGCCGTATGCGCGTCCACCTTCTTCGCGTTCCAGGCATCCGTGGCCCTCAACGATCTCTTTGACGAGGAAACCGATCGCATCACCAACGAGACGCGTCCATTGATTACGGGCGTTTTGTCGCGGCGAGAGATGATGCTCGAGGCTTCCGTATTCGCGCTGGCCTCCCTGCTTCTCGCCGTCAACGTCAAATACGCGACGTTCCTTTTCATGCTCGTCGCGCTCGCCGTTTCCCTTCTCTACTCGGCGCCCCCGGTGCGCCTCAAACGATTTCCCCTGATCGCGACCCTCACGCTCGGATTCCTGTCGCTCGTCGGTGCGCTGATCGGATTCTCGGCGCTTGCCGAGGAGAGAGCCCTTTCGGCGTTTCCGGAACGATTGAGCTGGCTCCTCTTTCTTGCCATCGGACTGGCCTTCACGGCAAAAGATCTCAAGGATACTCGGGCCGACCGCCGAACGGGTGTGAGGACGCTGCCCGTGCTCCTCGGGATTCACACAGGGCGCGTCGTGATCTCCGTTTTTCTGCTGACCGCCTATCTTCTGGTACCTCTCTTCCTTCCCTACCCTGCCCTGACGATCCCGGCGGTCGTTCTCGGACTTCTGAGCGTCCTGCTGGTCTTCGTGTGGAGGCGTCCGAGGGTCGACAACGTCCTTCTGGCGATGTATCTGCTCTTTGCCCTGGCGGTAGCCATCATGGTCATTCAGGACCCCGGCCCGATGATCGGCGACGGCGAGATGATCGAGGCCAAGGCGCTGCAGCTCCAGGCCGGGAAGGCGGAAGCCATGGGCGACCGGGCCCTGGCCGCGGCGGCGTACTCCGCGGCGGCGTCCGTTCTGGATGACGATCCGCGTCTTCTCGAGCGCACCGGGGTGGCTCTCTTTGAGAGCGGCAGGCTGAACGAGGCCGGGGCCGTATTGGCGCGATCCGTGGCGGCACAACCGACTTCGCCCGTGGGACTGGAATACCTGGCGATGGTCGAGGCGAAACGGGGAGAAACCGAGATCGCGAGAGAGCGAATGTCGAACGCCATCGAGAGGGGCGTGAGGCCGCGGATCTTCCTGACCCATCTGGGCGAAATGGACCTCGAACACGGAGACGCGCGCGCGGCCCGGGCTCTGCTGGCCAACGCACTCCGTCTGGGACAACCGGACATACCGGCAAGAATTCGCTATGCCGACGCCGTGCTCGCAACGGGAACAATGGAGAATGCCCACCGGTTGTATGAGAGCATCGCCGCGCGTCACCCGGATTCGGCCGAGGCTCGAGACGCCCTGGGGCGATTCTACCACTTGTCCGGGGAATTGCAGCAGGCCCTTGGAGAGTTCCGCGCGGCCATCGGGCTGAACCCGTACGAGGCGCCGTACTGGAACAATCTGGGAGTGGCCTACGGCGATCTCGGGGATTCCGGCGCCGCCCTGGACGCGCTGAACTACGCCACGCGTCTCGATTCGCGATTCGTCGATCCGTATGTCAATCGGGGACGCGTCTACGACGCGCTCGGCCGCCACGCCGAGGCCAGAAGAGAGTATTTGCTGGCTCTCGAGATCGATCCCGCGTTCACGCCCGCCCGCGCCGGGCTTGGAGGCGAATGGGCGAAAGATCCAATCCCTTAGCCACAGATTTCACAGATTTCGAAACACAACATTCGAGGCGATGCCCGAAGGGGGAATGGGCCCACCCGAGAAGGGCGACAGTGGCCCTGCGCGTCACTGTCGCCGCATTTCCCAATCTGCGGAGATCCATGAAATCTGTCGCTCCGGGTCCGAATTTTCGTCCGCTCGCCCGCGCCTTGATTTTTCGCAAGTTTGATGATATAATGAGAAGTCGGGGTTTGATCAGGTGGAACCCGACCGTGGAGCCGTTTCCCCTGTCGAAAGGACATCGTGATGAGATCCATGGTCATCGCTCTGGCGTCGATCGTGATGCTTGCCGGACCGGTCCTCGGCGCCGAGGTCCAGCATACCTATACGTTCGATCCGCCCCGCTTCGTGCCGGTCGGTGAATACCATCTCGTGGTCTTTGACGAGACCTACCCCGCCGGCAACATCGGGGGTCCGACGTTGCCGTTCCGCGCGATTGAGATTCTCCTGCCTCCCGGGGAAGCCGTAGTCTCCGTGGAACTGGAGACATCGGACCTCGTCACGCTGGACGGGTCTTTTCGGCTCCTCCCCCGGCAACCGGTTCGTCCCATCTCCGATCCGGGTTCCAGCGGGTTCGTGATCGATCCCGATGCCTACGAGAGCGATGTCGTCGTTCCGCACGATTCCACGCCCACGCTTCGGACGCACTACGCGAACGGTCTGGCCATAGCCGTCGGCGCATTCGCGCCCGTGACCTATGCACCGAAGTCGGGAACCGTTTCGTACTACGCCCGGGTAACGGTTCGGGTGCACACCGAGCCAACCGCCGAGTCGCGCCGTGCGCTCGACATGCTTCCCGTGTCGAATCGGACGCTGAGATCCGCCGGGGCCCGGATCCACAACGCCGAGGCGCTTGCCGCCTACGCGCCCAGAGCCGTCAAGCAGAGCGGTGAGTACGATTACCTCATCATCACCCAGGCGACCTTCGCCGACGACTTTCAGCCCCTTGCCGATCATTATAACCGCCGAGGCATTCGGACACAGATCCAGACGGTAGAGTACATCGCCGCCAACTATACGGGCGTAGATTCCGCGGACAAAATCCGGAACTGCATCATCGACGAGTACCAGAACCACGGGATCCAATGGGTCCTGCTGGGAGGCGACGCGGACGGCTCGGAAACGGACCCGTCGGGCAAGGTCGTCCCCTACCGCGGTCTCTACTGTGCGGTCGAGTCTTCCTCCCTCTATGAGGATGAGCACATTCCATCGGACTGCTACTTCGCCGGACTTGACGGCGACTGGAACACCGATGGAGACGGCCGCTGGGGTGAGCCGGGGGAAGAGGATTTCTACGGTGAAGTCCACGTGGGCCGCGCGCCCGTGGATTCGGAAGCCGAGATTGCGACGTTTATCACAAAGACCACGCGATACCAGGACTCGCCCGTTGTCGGCGAGGTGCGCGACATGCTCCTCCTTGGAGAACACCTCTGGGCCTCTCCGGAGACCTGGGGCGGCGACTACGCGGACGAGCTGGTGGGAACGTGCACGAACAACGGCTACACGACCAACGGCATTCCGGCCGGCTATTCGATCCAGAAGCTGTACGAGAAGATTGCGCCCTGGGAAGACACGGACCTGATGGACGCCGTGAACGACGGCATCCACATGATCCACCACAACGGCCACTCCAACACCTGGTACACGATGAAACTCTCGGACAGTGACGTGACCGACGTTAATTTCACCAACAACGGCGTGAACCACAGCTACTGCCTCGTCTACACCCAGGGGTGTCTGGGCGGCGCCTTTGACAATTTCTACGGCGGTTACTGGTATCCCGGCGACGAATGCATCGGCGAGCTGATGTTGACCATCAACAACTTCTGCGCGGGGGCCGTCATCAATTCGCGCTACGGCTGGTTTACCGAGGGCACGACCAACGGCCCGTCCCAGCACTTCCACAGGGAGTACGTGGACGCCCTGTTCAGCGAGGGAATCACAACCATCGGGGCGGCCCACACTCGTTCAAAGGATGAGACGGCGCCTTTCGTGGATCTGCCGGATGAGTACGAGCCGGGCGCGCACCGGTGGTGCTTCTATTGCTGCAACGTGCT
Source organism: uncultured bacterium (assembly GCA_964610505.1). Lineage (GTDB taxonomy): Bacteria > Arandabacterota > Arandabacteria > JAGLYR01 > JAGLYR01 > CAZSXU01. The sequence goes on from CAZSXU010000029.1 coordinate 24,559, forward strand.
GGGCGATCCCGCCATGGACGTGTGGACGGACACGCCGTCGTCGATGACGGTGGCCGCGCCCGAGAGCGTGGATCGGAATGCTACGTCCGTCGAGGTAGAAACCGGCGTCGACGGAGCGCTCGTCGCCCTCTCGTGGGACGGAACGCTTTACGGGCGCGCCGAAGCCGATCCGGCGGGACACGCCGAGGTGACTCTGACCGAATCCATCGCGTCCCTGGATACGCTGGAGCTGGTGGTGACGGCTCACAACTACCTGGCTCACGAGAGTTCCATCGTGGTGACGGATCTGTCCCCGGTGTCGGAGACCCAGCGAGACGCCGTGAGCTGGATGCTTTTCCCCTGTACCCCGAATCCGTTCTCCGGGGAGACGGCAATTCAGTTCTCCCTTCCGAGAGAATCCGAGGTCTCTCTTCGCATCTTCGACGTCACCGGCCGAACCGTGGCTCGCCTCGTGGAAGGATCCCGTCCCGTCGGACGCCATCAAGTGGTGTGGGCTCCGGATGAGGACCTTGCCCCTGGGATCTACCTCTGCGAGCTTCGGGCCGGTGAGTTCCGGGCGGTGAGGAAGATGTTGAGGGTGAGATAGCCAGAGACCGGGCACGAGTGCCAGAGACTGCGAGCGCGGCACGACGCCGCGCTCTTTCTTTGTACCCATCTGAACGTATGGCCGCACCTGAGACCGCTCCACGAAGAAGTCCTGCGCATGAACTGTGTGATTCATAGACATCGTTTCAACGTTCTGCTAGTCTCCCTGGCATGGATAGAGAGATCAGGGCACGGCTGAGATGGGTCAAGTCCTACGAGGAAACCGGTGATGCTGGTCTTGTCTGCCGTAGGTGTGGCATCAGCCGGCCGACACTCAGGAAGTGGTCCCGGAGATACAAGGCCGAGGGCCTAGCGGGCTTGGAATCTCGCAGCCGGCGTCCAAAGACATCTCCGGCGAGGAAGATCACAAGGGAAGACGAGAAACGAATCCTCGCCCTTCGAGTGAAACGCAGGCTGGGGTCGAGACGGATCCAGAACGAGTTGAAGAGGCTCTACTCCTGCTCGCTGTCACTTGCCACGATCCACAAGGTGCTCCGCAAGCATCAAGTCAAACCCCTCAAGCGGAAGCGAAGAATCCTGAACCCTAGGCGCTACTCCAGGCCCATTCCCGGCGACCGGGTTCAGATGGACACCATGAAGGTTGCACCTGGTCTCTACCAGTTCACAGCCATCGACGACTGCACCAGGTACAGAGTACTAGGGCTCTACCCCCGGCGATCAGCGTCCCACACCTTGACATTTCTTGACCGAGTCCTGGAGGAGATGCCCTTCCCGATCCAGAGAATTCAGACCGACAGAGGGCGAGAGTTCTTCGCCATCAAGGTCCAGAAGCGCCTGATGGTCTTCGGGATCAAGTTCCGACCTATACGGCCGGGATCACCACACTTGAACGGGAAGGTCGAGAGATCCCAGAAGACGGACCTGGACGAGTTCTATACAACGGCCGATCTCAGCAGCCCAGATCTGGACATGCAGCTTGCTGGGTGGCAACATCACTACAACTGGGACAGGCCTCATGGATCTCTAGGAGGGAAAACGCCCATGGACAGGTATTTCGAACTCAGCCACCAGACTCCCTTCTGGGACGAGGTCCATGGGAACTACGATGAATCCAAAGAGCGGATCCAGGACCCCAATTATCGACTTGATATGCAGCTGAGGCGATCGAAACGATGTGTGTGAATCACACACATGAACCTTCCCGGCCATCAGACAGACCAGGAACAACAGCGCCAGAGCCTGTCGCGACCCCCTCTGTCTCATTGCGTCTCCCCTTCGTCACCCGCATTTCCCCACGGGACCCGGAGATCGTGAAGATAAATGCACCGCACCTGGAGACCGCTTCCATCATAGCCTACGAAGAGGTGTGGATCTTCGAACACGACTGCGTAGCTGCACGCAGCGCGTGTCCCGCTCATAGTCTTACTGCCAATGACGGCTCCGGCTCTATCGCGCAAACGAAGAACAGTTGTGTCACTCTCCCAACGGATTGGCCCTTCGGGTCCGTCCGGGTAGTACGGGCCTCGGAGTGTTTCTGCAATGTACCTGCCATCAGCCGAGAGTGCTATGCTTTGAATGGTACGATTCTCCGCTGCCTCCCAAAGCTGAACAGGAGATTGCGGCCGTCGAGTGTCGAAGTAGCGCAGTGTGCGTCCCCCCGCTCTATGGACGGCGTACCTCCCGTCTCGCGAGAAGGACCATCTGGCGTTGAAGCCCGAATCGGCAGGCCATTGCCGGTGCTTCAATTGCGGGACCTTCTCGAGCTTTCCCGTCCGCAGCGATACCCAATACGCGCCCAGCGTGGGATGGAATTCTGGATAAGCCGGCCTAGATGACTCGTCCGGAGGAAGCGGATGAACGTGAGGGCGGCTTGTTGCCGTTGTCGCATCCTCCCACACGGCGTAGAGCAAAGCGCTTCCGTCGGGCGATGAGTGAAGGTGCGTGCTGGGTGGAGTCTCCCAGGGATCCTCAAACACGATACGCCCCTCGTCGTCAAGAACTACCAAGTGCCACGCCCCCGCTTCGTCGCACCCCACAATCCCAACTCTCCGGCTCACCCGATCGAACGCTCCGACGTACCCGCGATCGAAAGGCACAGTCGTCGACACACGCGCCCCCTCCGAGACTCCGAAACTCAACGCACCTTCGGAGAAGGACAGATCAAGCCCTTCGGCCGGATCTTCCCATCGAAAACTGCTCGTCACCCATTTCTCGGGTGCGATGCTCTTCCCATGTTCCCACGACCACCAGTCGATCCCTTCGGCCGGCAAGCTGCCGTCACTCTGAACCGGGAGAAACCCCACGTAGTACTCGTAATCCGGCAGTCTCATTCCCCCGGGGAGTGACTGCCTCCATGTGGTTTCACCCTGGGCAACCAAGCGCAGGTACGGCAGGGGGAATGCCCTGGAACCGGTCTTCGCGGACTTGGAATCCCCAATCAAGTTCACATGCACCTTCGCCGACGGCAGCACGAATCGCGCGCGCCCAAGGTCATCCGATCCCTGACCGCTCCCCGGGCTCTTCCCGTCGACCTGCTCCAGACACATGGCCCACACCAACCCGCCTCCTCCTCCACCCATGTCCTCCCTGCCGCCGCAGAGCGGCAGGTCGAGTGTCTCCCCCTTGATCACGCACCCGGTCTCGTAGAACACGTAGTCCTCTTCATAGTCGGGTGTGCAGTCCAGGAAGAAGTTTGCGGGATACAGCGGGTGGCTGAAGGTGCTCTGCCCGTATTCGATGTAGAGAGGATCCTCCCCCGTGTAGTGGAAGGAGAGGTAGCCCAGGAGACAGAGGCCCGAGACCGGATCCGGCTCCAGACAATCCCCGCTCACGATGCCGCCCCCGTCCAGGAAGTCCCCCATCGTGAGACTGCCCGAGGAGCACCAGTGGGGCCCCTGAATCGATGGACCGCCTCGACCCATGGGGAAACCCTCCACCGCGAATTCCACCCCCTTGACCGATGTGACGTCGTAGGCGACGAAGGCAAGGTATCCGTAGCCATCCGTGGCGGCGAGATCCGCCGCCGAAAGGTCACCGTCAATATCCTCGCAGCTCGCGGGAAGAAGCTCCTCGCAGTCCAGAGTCTCCTCCGAGGCCACTAGATGCATGGCCAACTTCCCGGCCGAGTTCTGGCCCGCTGGACAGGCCATGGCCCCAACGAGAACGACCAAACTCGTTATTACAATGTACCTTACCATCCATTCACCTCCGGATGAGGACTCGGAGCGGGCTCTTTCTCTACCCGCTGTCCCCTTCATATCCATAAACCGGGTAAGGGGCCAGTTTTTTGTGGACTTTTTTTCGTCCGAGAGCATTTTTCTGACGATTTCCGAGACGCGGAGACCCGCCTACCGAGCCGACCGTGAGAATACCCCCATCTGTGGAAACCTGAGTAAGGAAGTTCTGAGTCCTGGGTTCTGAGTTCTACGTTGAAGCCAAGAGGAAGGGCGAAGAGCGAAGTGACAGGTGACGAGTGACAAGCGACGAGGAAATGGGGTTCTTGAATCTGTGCAAATCTGTGCAATCTGTGGCTGGCATTCGGGTGATGAACTTGTCAGCAAAGACCGAGGAAATCGGAAATAGGAAATCGGGAATCGTGAATGGGGTGCAAATGGATTGTATCCACCCCGGCCGGGAGACACGGGCCGGGTGTTCGGCACGGGGCTTTCGGCCACAAAGTCCTTCTGCGTCATCTGCGGATAGGTTCTGGGGTTCGGAATCTGTGCAATCCGTGGCTATGGGGGTAGATCTTCCCCCGCACTCGCCGTGCCGCGCCGCGGGCTAGAGCTCGTGCGGCATGAGATCGCCCGGCGCCTGGAAGTAGTGATCCACGGGATAGTGGATGAAGTTGCTCACGCGGCTCGTGTAGATGCAGGCGAACCCCTTCACCTGCTGGCCGAAGTAGCTGGTCTCACGGCCTTCCCGGAACAGCGAACCCCAGTACGGATTGAACGCCCGGTCACACTCCTCACCCAGAGCTTCGGCCTTGTGAACCTGCATGGCCCACTGTTCGGCCAGGTGAATCCGCTTACCTTCCACACCGTCGGACGAAGCTCGTCCGGCCCCCGCTCGCCCCGAAGACCGGTGATTCCTCCGGCGACCCCTCTGCAGACGGCCCCGTTCCACTCTCAGGAAATCGAGGTCCCGGTTGAGATTCGCCAACCGATTCAGATCGGCCGAGATCCTCTGGGTCACTCGAAGCTCCCGCTTGAGCTCCGGGACCACCATGGCCGTTCGCCAACCCAGAGACTTCTTCGATCGCAGGATATCGCCAAAGGTATGATCCCCGAAGTAGAGAACCTCGTCGCCCAGGTGGCCCAGTTCCAGCTCCAGCCCCGCCGCATTCCCACCCCGAAGCACCTTGGCGCCCGAACGGCGGATCCCCAAACGTCCCGAGGAGATCCCGCCCGTCCCCTCTTCCAGGAAGAACGCCGGTTTGCCGGCCTCGACAAACACGAGATCAAAAGCATCCCTCCAGCTGTCGAACCGGCGGGGGGTCCCGAACACGTAGGACAGGACGACGTCCGTGTAGGCCAGATCCGAGTTGGTCAGAAGGAACAGCTTCTTGCCCGTCTCTCGAAACCGCTCGAACGTCGGCGCCAGACTGCGATCGACCTGCAGGAACGTCTCAGGGTCGGCGACCACGACTCTCTTGATGGAGCCATCCGCATGGGCTTTGTCGATGCTCTCGCGAACCTGACCGTAGAGAACGTTCTGGTCCCGCGTGACTCCCCGAACGCCCCGCTCGCCGAGGTCCACGAGCGCCTGGTAGAGATACGCCTCCGGAAGGTGGAATAGGGTATCGACCGGGACGTATGCATCGTGAGAGATTCGGAGCCGCCGTCGAGAGTAGATTCGCCTCCGATCCTCGTCCGGCAGCGCCCCGGTCCCGTGGTAGGCGCGGGTCACGTAGTTGTGGCCGTTCATTTTGATCAGGTTGCCGTATCGCCGGTCCACCACAAGTCCCCGAATGACAAAACGAGGGTTGTAGCGAATGTTCAGGATCTCTTCCGGAAACCCGTGGTCTTCCACCAGCTTCTTCTTGGTCTCCTCGAACGCCAGGGATTCGATCGCCGCTCCTTTGTACAGCGCCAGCGTGTGATCGAGGTCGAACCCGATAGCGGAGATGCTCGACATCTTCAGATTGCGATTGACATAGATGCGCGACGCCCGGGGGAGTTTTCGGGCCTCCCCCCACCGATCGTAGGCCGCGTAGGCTTTTTCGATGCGCGCCACCGTCCGTTCTCCTTCCGGGAAATCGATCCCCCCTAGCTTTCGGAGTTTCCCCGCCTGACCTGTAGCCCCCGGAGTCCCTTCCGAAGCTACCATTCAACCTTTGCGGCGTCAACGGACCCTTGACAGAGCCGGAACCCAAGGGGATAATCTGGGGTTGTGCCTCCCCTCGAAACGGTCTCGGGCTTGCCCCGAGTCACTTGATCTCCCTTGTCCTCTAGGAGGTGTTCCATGAAACTCCGATGGTTCCACGGTGTCCTGGTCGCGGCAACCCTCATCCTCTCGGGCCTGGTTCTCTGTGCATTCGCTGAAGCCGGCCCCGAGGCCCGTCTGATGCGGTTTCCGGACATCCACGGCAGTACGATCGTGTTTTGCTACGGGGGAGATTTATGGCTTGTGGATGCCTCCGGGGGAGTCGCCAGGCAGCTCACGACCCACGAGGGCCTGGAACGGTTCCCCCGATTCTCGCCGGAGGGGAAGTACATCGCCTTCTCGGGTGAATACGACGGTAACGTGGACGTCTACGTCATCCCCGCCGAGGGGGGCGAGCCCAAGCGGCTGACCTACCGGCCCGAGACCGCCACCGTCTCCGAGAGAATGGGCCCCGACGACGTGGTCGTCGACTGGTTCCCCGACGGCGAGACGGTTCTCTTCCGTTCCCGCAGGGAAGTGTACAACGACTGGCTCGGACGCCTCTACGGCATCGGGCTGGAAGGCGGGCTGCCGGAGCCGCTCTCGATTCCTCACGGCGGCTTCGCCTCTTTCTCCCCGGACGGGAAGCGGCTGGCCTACTGCCCCATTATGCGCGATTTTAGAACCTGGAAACGATACCGGGGCGGGATGGCCCAGGACGTCTGGATCTATGACCTGGCGGCGGATACCGCCGAGCAGATCACGACCGATCCGGCCACGGACCATTTCCCCATGTGGCACGGGGACAAGATCTACTTCGTATCGGACCGGAACCTCAAGGAGAACGTCTGGGCCTATGATCTCCGGACAAAGCAGACCACCCGGGTGACGGACCACAAGGATTTTGACGTCCGCTGGCCGGGCTTCGGGCCCGAGAAAATGGTCTACGAATCCGGCGGACACCTCTATGTGCTCGATTTCGGCTCCGAGCGATCCGAGAAGATTCGCGTCGAGATCCCGGGGGATCGCCCCCTCACGCGTCCCCATCTCGTGTCCGTCGCCGACAACGTCACCGACTACAATCTCTCGGCCACCGGCAAGCGAGCCCTCCTCGGCGCGCGCGGCGAAGTGTTCACCGTCCCACCGGAGAAGGGCAACACACGAAACCTGACACAGACGTCCGGAGCACGGGAGAGGTCGTCGCGGTGGTCTCCGGACGGCAAGTGGGTGAGCTATGTCTCCGACGCCACCGGGGAAGACGAGATCTACATCGTGCCGCAGGACGGGAAGGGAGATCCCATCCGGATCACCACCGACGGCAACTGCGTCAAATTCATCCCCTACTGGTCCCCGGATTCGAAGAAGCTGGTCTTCGCCGACAAGAACCTGCGCCTTCACTGGGTGGACATCGACTCGAAGAGAGTCCGCCGGGTGGACGAGAGCGACGTCTGGGAGATTCGTGATTACTGCTGGTCGCCCGACTCCAAGTGGATTGCCTATGCGAAGCCCGACAACAACTTCTTCTACTCGATCTATCTCTACAACCTGGGCTCCGGGAAAGTGACTCGGGTCACGGGACCCGGCACGGATGATGCGGATCCGGCGTTCGATCCTGAAGGGAAGTTCCTCTACTTCATCTCCGAGCGTGATTTCAGCCCGACGCTGGGCTCCTTCGAATCCAACTTCACCTACAACCAGCTGAGCCGTGTGTACGTCGTGACTCTTCAGGCGGACACCCCCTCTCCCTTCGCGCCCGAGAGTGACGAAGAAGAACCCAAGGAGGAGGAGTCGAAGGACAAGAAGGATGACGACAAGAAGAAGGATGAGGAGGACGGGACCCCCGACGTCGAGATCGACCTCGAAGGAATCATGACCCGGGTGGTCGCCCTTCCCATCGATCCGACCGACATCTACTGGGTCATCGCCGACAAGGGCAAGGTGTTCTACTTCGGCGACGGGGACGGTGACGGACCGAGCGGCTTCTTTCGCGTCTACGATCTCGAGGAGAAAAAGGACGAAATCGTGATCTCGGGCGTCAGCGGAGTGGACGTGTCCCATGATCGCAAGAAGGTGATCTACTCCAGCGGCGGCACATATGGGATCATCGACGCGAAGCCGGGCGGCAGCGTGGGTGACGGGAAGCTGGATCTCTCCGGGCTCGAGATGATGCTGGACCCGCGGGCCGAATGGAAACAGATGTTCGAGGAGGTCTGGCGCCTGGAGCGAGACTATTTCTACGCGCCCAACATGCACGGCTACGACTGGCGGGCGATTCACGATCAATATGAGCCCCTCGTTGAACACGTGGCGCACCGTAACGACCTCAGCTATGTCCTCTCAGAGATGGTGAGCGAGCTCTGCTGTTCGCACACCTATGTCGGCGGCGGCGAGATGCCGAGGCCCGAGACGGTGGACATCGGTTTCCTCGGCGTCGATTTCGAGCTCGACAAGAAGAGCGGTCTGTTCCGCTTCAAGAAGATCTACCCCGGAGAGAACTGGAACGAGAGACTGCGTTCGCCACTGACGGAACCGGGCGTAGCCGTGAAGGAGGGGGACTATCTCCTGGCGGTCAACGGGAAACCCCTCCGCCATCCGGCGAATCCCTACAGCCTGTTCCAGAACACGCTGGGAACCAGCGTGACCCTCAAGGTCAACAAGCGGGACGGCGAGAAGGGCGCTCGTGAGGTCGAGGTCAAACCCATCCGGGACGAGAGCTACCTCCGCTACACGAACTGGCTCGAGAACAACCGCCGGAAGGTCGACGAGGCCTCGGGCGGGCGTGTGGGCTATCTGCACATTCCGGACATGAGCCTCGAAGGCTTGAACGAATGGGCCAAGCGCTACTACGCGCAGATCCGCAAGGAGGGCCTCATCATCGATGTCCGAGCCAACGGCGGTGGTTTTGTTTCGGAGATGATTCTCGAGCGGTTGAGGCGGCAAACGGTGGGGATGTCGGCGCCGAGGAATTCGAAGAACAACTTCACCTACCCGCCGGCTTCCTACTACGGACATCTAGTCTGCCTGTGCGATCAGAATTCCGCGTCCGACGGTGACTACTTCCCCTACTACTTCAAGGAGTTCGAGCTGGGGCCCGTCATCGGCAAGCGGACGTGGGGCGGCGTAGTCGGCATCAGGGGATTCACACGGCTTGTCGATGGCGGCTACGTGACGCGGCCCGAGATCGCAGGTTTCGGGATGGACAGTGAGTGGATCATCGAGAACCACGGCGTCGAGCCCGACATCGTGGTGGAGAATCCTCCCGAGGCTCTCGTCCGCGGCCAGGATCCGCAGCTGGAGAAGGGCATTGAGGTCATCCTGGACATGATCGAGAGAGAACCAAAGCCACTGCCCGCGCGGCCGAGGTACGAACCCCGGCCATGAGGCCAGGCCTGGGTTCTGAGTTGTGCATTCGGGGTTGTGGGTTCTGGGTTCTGAGGAAGAAGTGAACACTTCGGGGCGCTCTGTGAGCGCCCCGAATCTGTGGCCAGCCTTGGGTTAGCTCGTCCTCCCGCCCTCCCCTCAGCGGAACTCGTAGAAGATCACGCCGTCGAAAAGAGGCCCCCCGCCCTCGGGGAAGAGGTACGGAAAAAACGGCTGGCGAATCACGCAACCTCTCTCGGACGACCCGTGCACGAAGTCATGCCCGTCCAAGAGCATGCCCTCGTGGGCCGTGACGAGGCCCAGGTCAAAGTAGGTCTCCCTTACCAAGCCGACGCCCGCGACGCAAGGAAGCCGGCCCAGAAGATCCTCGGTCAGCTCCCCGGCGGGGACGTACGTCGCCGTAACCGGCTTCTCCCACGGAATGGCAAGAAGTCGCGTGCCGTCCGCCATCCGGTTGAGAAGAACGTTCGCCTCCTTGACGGGCGCGTCCCCGGCGACCCGGGCGGTGATCTCCCGGAAGTAGGGAGACGCCCGGAGGCGGTCCACCGTGAAGTGAAGACGGTTCTCATACCGGGTGGGCCGATCTCCATTGACCTCCCGGTAGTTCGCCTGCGCCATATTCTGCCGGGCCTCCGTGAGCGAGGAAGCGTGCCCCATGGCGGCCTGGGTCAGGATAAACACGGTACAGTCCGTGCTGTCCACCCGGAAGAGGGGATCCGGATCCCTCCCTGCGCCTTCGCCAAGGCAGTCCCTCCGGTAGGGAGTGCCGATTCGGCGAAGGGCCAGAATGCGCAGACGGTCCTCGAGAGAGGGAAAGTCGGAAGCCAGACGCGCCAATAGATGATCCAGCTCGGTGTCCGATAGAGTATGGAGCGTGGGTTCGTCAGGGAATCTCACCGGCTCCATGTGTTGCTCATGGCGATGGAGAAGGTTGGAGGGAATCGCCAGAATGAGACCGATGATCACCAGGCCCAGCAACACCAGGGAAACCACCAGAACAGCCGAACGGGAGGTCGACATGGCAGCTCCGCGGGGCAACAAAATGAGTCAGAGGTGAGGGCCGGACGTCTCGCCTATTCGCCCTTTCGCCCTTTCGCTATTGGTTCTTGGATGCCTGCCGAATGAGATCCTGGCCGACAATCGGATCCAGGTACGCGACCGCATTCTTGACCACGGTGGCGGAGATGTCTCGACGGCCGATGTGGGTCTTCAGGAACTTCTCCAGCAGCTCGGGATGATAGCGGCCGATGGTTTTGAGCCCCCAGCCGACTCCTTTGAGAACCACGTCGTCATCGCTTCCCATGAGAGGAAGCGTAAGCTCCAGGAGCCGACCCGTCTGGTCCACGTCGCGGACTTCCTCGCTGAAGAACTGGACGGCGGCCCCGACCGCCCGGCGCACCCACTTGCTCTCATCATGACTCAGGTTCTTCAGCACCCCGACCGTCTGATCGAAGTATCTGACCAGTGCCTCACCCAGCACACTCTGGCCGACGAAATCGGCGGTTTCGTAGCTCTCTCCCTGCGCGATGTAGGTGCGGGCCCGGTCGCAGCATTGATCGAAATGAGTCTCCAGCATCTTGCTCAGGGCTTTGCCCACGATCACGGTGCACCCGGAGGATTGCTTGGCGATCATCTCGTCGAAGGCCCGGAAGTAGCGTTCCGGGTCCTTGGCCGCCTCTTCGCCCAGGATTTCGCCGAACAGCGCCAGGGAGTCGTCGGATAGCTTTGACTTCAGAACCGGCTGGAGACAGCTCCAGAAGGCACCGAGATCGTCTTCGGAGAGATAGGCACTGCATTCGAGGGCGAGCTCGGCCGCCCGCTGTGAAGAAAGTCTCCCCTCGTCCATAACCCTCCGATCCGTGCGGATTCCGTGAATCCCGTCGGGAGTCGCCCGGCGGCGGAACAGAGCGGATTCGCTGCGCCCTTCCGCCGCCCCAGGATCGACCGGCGCCAATTCTACCAAACGGCCCGGAATGGTCAATCTCATTCGGCAACTCGGATTGCGGGGTCTCCCTTTGTAACAGGTAGAATCCGTGGTTTCGGAGTTAGGATCTTGACTCGCCGTCCCGCAGTCTATAATGCCTTTTTCCTGGATCTATTCTCTATTGTCTATTTTCCATTGTCTGCTTTTCAATTTTCTCCTTCTCTCTTTGTGCGGACTTTCGTAGTCTGTTCCCGAGCCCCGAAACTCCACCCGCAGCACGTAGAGGGAGGGCCGAGTCTTGCCGATCGTCAACGGAAAGTACGAAGCCAAACTGTCCACCGTTTTCAAGACCCCAAAGGAAGGCGTCCAGGCCATCAAGAAGAGACTGGAAAAAGCCAAGAGGGTCCGGGTGAGCGCGATTCCGATGTCCCTTCTGGACGAACTTCTCCCGCTGGTCAAGACCAAGGATTTCATGGTGATTCTTCCGCGGGGGCAGAAACCCAAGAAGGCGCAGAAGGATGTTGGAGATGTTGCGGTGACGGCGTCAAGGATCTACGTGGATTTCAAGGGAACCGAGGCCAACGCCGGCTCCATCACCTTCTCCGACGTCATGTTCAGCATCCTGTGGACCAAGGACAAGATCCTCCAGATCGAGACGATGGAGTACCCCAAGTGCGTCAAGTGCATGCACGGCACTTTCGACGTGGCATGGCGGTACGCGAAGAAATGACCGGGCGAAGACCTCAGCCACAGATTTCACAGATGAACACGGATTGAAATCAAGAATCCGGAGACAAATGGCAAGAGGGGCGCACGCATGTCATTCACCTATCCCACAGACCTGATCCCCCGCCTCCGAAAGGTCTGGCTCGAGCGTCGGGCCAGGAGGCAGCAGACGCCGCTTCTGCCCCGGGGGAACCGCCTCTCACAGTTCCTTGAAGTTGCGTACCACGCGAGTCTCCTGTCGGAAGAGCGAAGGAAAATCCGATTCCGCCTGGCGGCCATCACCCGGAAGGCCGCCTATGTGGAAGCCGGGGCCGCAGGTGTCCACCGCAAGTTCGAACTGGTGGAGTTCGCCAGGCCGCGGGAGTTCTCGGTGAGCGAGATCCTCCGTTTGGCGCCGGCCACCGACGTGACAAGGACCCTCATCTGTGTCCAGCCCGCATCTCCAAGAACCCGCGGGAGGAAGGACGCTCCCGATTCATCATCCGAATCCGGGAACTCCGTGACGCCCTTCGAGATCTGGGGTCTCCTCCACACCGGTTCCTCGTGGTGGGAGTTCACCCACGGAGAATGTCTCATCGGCATTCCTCCCCCCAACTGCTTCACGGTCTCCAGCACGGAACCGGGCAACCTCGCCGTGTCCCACGAGGGCGACGTTCTCCTCAGCCTCCGTCAGGGCGAAATCGTAGCGCCTTCCGGAGAGGTTCTGGATCAAGGTCCCATCTCGGATTTCCTTCGCGCCTCGCAAAACGGCATCTACGGATCCGCCTGCAGAGAAATCGGCGCGGACCGGTACGATTGCACGGGACAGGACGATCGCTACCCGACACACGTGTTCAACAATTTCATCGAGAGAATTCTCTTCCAGATTCGAGAGAAACGCCACGGCGGGACCCTCCTGATCGTCCCCAACGACCTCAACGTCGAGAGTCCCGAACTCATGATTCGCCTGCTGGTCAAGTACCCCTCGACCTACGACAACGCATGGCCCCTCCTGGTCTCTTCTCTGGTGCTTCACCGGAAATACTTCGATCTGTACCTGCCCCTCTGGAACCAGAAGTCGGACATCCCGGTGGAGCGCTACCAGCAGCTCTCCCTCATCGAAGCCGAGCGGGAGGAGATCCAGCACCGGATCTCCGACTCCGTGACGCTTCTGGCGTCCACCTCCGGCGTCGACGGCGCCGTGGTTATTACCGATCGGCTTCGCCTCCTGGGGTTCGGGGCCGAGGTGATCGCGTCCTTCCCGGAGCTCAAGAACATCCGGGTGGCCCGCGATCCATTCGCCAAGACCACGCACTCGCTGTCCATCGATTCTTTCGGGACCCGCCATCGCTCCGCCTTCCGTTTTTGTTCCAGCTTCGAGAACAGTGTGGCCTTCGTCGTCTCGCAGGATGGGGGCGTGAAGGCGGTCAAGCGCGTCGACGACCGGCTGATCCTCTGGCCGGATATCAACTTCGGACCGATGGGGATCTGAGGTGACGCGGGGGCAAGACTACAACCCGAAGGAATAGCCACAGATGTCACAAATGTTGACGGATTCCGAACCGAGCGCCCACCGATCGTCCTGAGCAGCCGCCGCGTCCCCGGAATACATCGAGCTTTCACACTGCCGCGAATCGCCGTGCTTCCGGAGTCCACGGACTGGCCGAGCGGAGGGCCCGAACCACGTCACCCGGTTGGTCCACGACTTGCCACATCTCGCGATGGCGGGGATCCATGAATCGTTCATCCACGCAGGCGTTGAGCTGCTGAATGAGCGGATCAAAGAACCCATCGGTGTTCACGATAACGATGGGACCCAGATACTGGCCGAGCCGTTTCCTGGTGAAAGCTTCCATCAGCTCTTCCAGCGTGCCCGATCCACCCGGAAGGGCGACGACGGCGTCCGAGGCCCTGATCATCTGATCCTTGCGGTCCGCCATGTCTTTGACGACCACGAGGTCGGAGAGCCCCAGGTGCTGCCATTCCAGATCGATCATGAAGTAGGGGATATAGCCGACGACCAGGCCGCCAGCGGCCAGCGCCCCGTCCGCAAGGTGACCCATCGAACCCACCCGCCCGCCGCCATAGATAATGGTGTACCCTTTTCCGCCGAGTACCGCACCCAGCTCTGCCGCGGCCCCGTGATAGCGGGGATCGCATTGACGGCTCGACGCGCAAAAGACGCAGATGGATCGGATTCTTTTTCTTTTTCCGCTCATTGGACGGATCCTGTTCTCCCGATACATGTCCCTGATTCTCGCAGCAGATAATACGCTGGCGAGACGCCTGTGACAATTCCTCATTCTGCATTTGGTCGGCGCCGTCAGCGGGGTCGGCCTAGTGTAATGCTACGGCGGCCATCCGTCATCCCGGGATCGCGACCCCGGATCCAGAAGTACTCCCGAGGGGACACATCATCACAGAAGTGTCAAATGCCCATTATGGCCCCTCCGGCCTGCAAAGAGGCACCCCGGCACCCAGCACGCCAGGGTTCCGAATCTGCGAGATCGAGATCCTCGTTGAAGACGCGCCCACATCGCGAGATTGGGTCACTCCACGAGACAGCGCGTCTCTACGCAGACCGGAACCCTCCGCCTAGGTTGATAACCAAGACAGAGGTCATACCGCGCCCTTCGATTTTCGAGCGTCAGGGGACATTGTCCCCACAAACGCCTGCGAAAATCGGAATAGCGTAATGTGGTTTCCTGGGCGGTCGCCTACCTTAAGTGGACGTTTTCGAGCCGCGTGGCGGCGCGCCGGCTCGGAATCGAACGGAGATCTCACCGGCCACTGTGGGCTCAAACGGGTACTTCCACACACAGTGAGGTACAAACCTGCCAGGCTAGTCCCTAGTCTGTCCTGAGCTTGCCGAAGTGGAGAACGGTCCCGGCGCAGCAAGTTATCACAGAAGTATCAAACGCGTATTCCATCCCGCGATGGCCAAGGCGCGTATTAAGTCACACGATGGTCCCCTTGATGAACTCCGCGATGTGTGATAAACTGTTACAGGAACGCAATCTCATCTTGCGCAGGCTGATCTCAGATCATCCGGACGATGCAGGGAGAACGGGGGCGTCGGGATGCAAAGGTCGTGGATTCTGCTCGCCGCCGCGGGCGTGATACTTACGGCGGTCTCGCCCGCGAGGGCGCAGTCAAGCATTCTCATCTCCGAGATGTGCGATCCCCGGTATAACTACACGACGGATCGGTTCATTGAGATCTACAACGCAGGGGATGATGCCGTCGACCTTGCCGGCTGGTCGCTCATTGCCGTGGGCAACGGGGGTGACATCTTCACTTGGAACCTGTCCGGCTCGATGTATCCCGGGGAGGCTCTCGTTGCGGGCGATCTGACGACCGTCGAGGTTTTCCCCGTCGACTTTCCGGACGAAGCCTGGTCGAGCATGAATGGCCTCTGGAACGGAAAGGTCGGCGACGGAGCCAGGCTCCTCGATTCACTCGGGACCGTCATCGACTACGCCGTGGCCGGCGGGACCGCATTCGAAAATGCCGACTATGTCCGCAACTACGGCATCGTCACGCCGAACACGACATACACTCCATCGGAATGGACAGCCACACCCGTGAACCTGCCGACGGAGGGCTCTCCGGGGATCCACTACACGGAGCCGCCGACGCCATGGCCTTTGATTTCCAACATCCGCACGGACCCCGTGGCTCCCACATCCGGAATGGATGTGGACGTTCTCGCCGACGTCACCGACTCCACCGCCACGATCACTTCGGTGCTGCTTCGTTGGGGAACCGTACCGAGTCCGCTTCCGAACGAGATCGGGATGTCACCGTTGTCGGGGAGTACATATGGGACGGACGCTCCGATCCCTCCGCAGTCCGCGGGCACGACGGTCTTCTTCGAGATCCAGGCCAGCAACGACGTGCCCGATACAAGCACCTCCGACCTCCAGAGCTACTCCGTACCCTTCGAGGTCACGATTTACGAAATCCAGGGCCAGGTGCCCGCATCTCCCTACGGCGGGTATGAAGTCATTACGCACGGGGTGGTGACTGGGCGATACGGTTCCTATTTCGCCATGCAGGATGGAAACGGGCCGTGGAACGGCCTGTGGGCAGAGAGCACGACGCCGCCCGCGGTCGGCGATTCCGTGACGATGCGGGGCACGGTGACCGAAGGCGGCGGTCTGGGATACGCGACGAATACGCTCCTGGCGGACGCCGTGGTCGAAAGCGATTCGCCGGGAGCCGCTCTCCCCCCGGCCGTCGTCGTTTCCACCGCCGGCGCTTCCTCCGAAGAGTACGAAGGCGTGCTTGTCACAGTGGAAAACGCCGTTTGCACGAACACCAACGTCGGTTCCGGCGAGTGGGAAACGAACGACGGGAGCGGACTTCTCCGTGTCGGCGATCTGGGGTATGACTTCACACCGACGCTCGGTACATCCTACGACCTTACGGGGCCTGTTACGTTCACGTACGACCAGTTCAAGATCGAACCTAGGGACGAGAGCGACGTCCTGTGGGTGGGGGACGATTCGGCGCCCGTGATCTTCCAGGTATCCGCCCTGAACGATACGAGCGTTCTCGTGACCTTCTCCGAAGAGGTGGAGCAGACCGGAGCGGAGATGACCAGCCACTATACGATCGCGGGTTTGACCATTGCAGATGCGGGGAGGGACGAAGATCATCCTGACCAGGTCTTGTTGACGGTGTCGCCCATGTCGGAGACTGAATACACGCTGACAGTGAACGGTGTCGCAGATCTGTATGAGAATGTCATGGTCGATGTCGGTGCTGTCTTCGAATTCATCGACTACAGCGTTCCCGAGGGATACTACGACAGCGCGGAGTACCTGACCGGCGAACCACTGAAGGCGGCGCTTCACGAGATCATCAGAGACCACACCGTGTACGGTTATGACTATGCCTGGACGGCGTTCCGGACGACCGACGACAAACCGAACGGGAAGGTGTGGGACATCTACTCCGACATTCCCGGCGGGACGCCGCCGTATGAGTACACGTTCGGTGTCGACGAGGGTGGGGTGGGCGGCGTAGAGGGCACCGGGTACACGCGCGAGCATTCCTGGCCGAGGAGCTGGTTCGGCGGGGAGGTGTCGCCGATGAATTCAGATCTGTTTGTTCTCTATCCGTGTGATGCACACGTGAACGGCAACCGGGGCTCCTACCCGTACGGAGAGGTCACGTCGCCGGAATGGACTTCCCTCAACGGGAGCGAGAGGGGTCCGTGCTCCTATCCCGGCTACGCCGGGATTGTGTTCGAACCGATCGACGCGTTCAAAGGCGACCTTGCGCGGTCCTATTTGTACATGTCCACCCGGTACTACACGGAAGATGCCGCCTGGCCGGGAAGTCCGATGACCGACGGTGCGGAGCTGAGACCCTGGGCGGCCGAGATGCTGCTCGAGTGGCACGCACAGGATCCTGTCAGTCAGAAGGAGATCGAGAGAAACGGCGCCGTGTTCGCGCTGCAGCAGAACCGCAATCCCTTCATCGACCGGCCGGAGTTCGCCGCTCTCCTGTTCACTCCGACCGCCGTGGAGGAGCCATGCGCCGGCGCCCGGGTCGCCGGACTGGATCGGATCTATCCCAATCCGTTCAATCCCGTGGCGACGATTCGATATTCAATCCCGGAAGCCTGCCTTGTCACGCTCACCCTGTACAGTGTAGAGGGTGAACCGGTCCTGACGCTCGTGAATCGCAGCCAGGCCGCCGGGGAGTACGAGTGTGAACTCGACGCGGGAGGTCTCGCAAGCGGCGTGTATTTCTGCAGGCTCGAGGCCGGCCCCCACACCGATACGCGAAAAATCGTGATGCTCAAGTAGGCGCCCGCAACGGCGCGTCGCGCCGGCATTCCGGGGAGACATTCCGGAGACGCGATACCGATTTCGCATCCTCCTCGCGGCCCCTGCCCCCCGTTCGTCCTGAGCGGCCGCCGGGCCTGCCCGGCGGCATGTCGAAGGACAAGGGCCGGCGCAGCAATTATCACAGGAGTATCAAACGCGTATTGTGTCCCGCGAAGGCCGGAAGCGAGACTGCGGGTGAATCACTTTTCGCCCTTTGTTTTTCCTGTTCGCCGTTCGCTCGCTGTTGTAGCACAGCCGCCCTCGGCTGCGGACAGATACCGGACGAAGCTCCCTCGTCCCCGCGGGAAGTTGAGCGGGGATCCATTCTGACCTTCTCCCTTCCTGCCACCTCACTACCACTCATCCAGAACAAACATCCCTATTGACAAACATCCTCGCTCTCTTCTACAATACAGCACGAATTGATCAGAGATATCTAAGTCTAGTATCGAAACCACCTCAGTTGCCAAACCTCGTGGGTCGTTGCCTTGATTCCTGTCCCTATGAGAATGACTTCAGTTAGTGGCGACTGGGCCTAGAACAGGCGATCCGACCGCAGTTGTCTGGAACTGCGGTTTTATCGTATCCACTTGGAACCGTTGGATCCACAACTTGGACAGGCCGGGCCACCAGCTCGGTCGCGAACTACGGGAGGCCTCTATGCGATCCGCCGCTGCCATAGTCAGTGCCCTGACGATCCTCTTCCTTCCCATGACCACGTCCGCAGACATCATCACCGTGACCCCGGACAGCACCGGGGACTACGTCAACATCCAGACAGCAATCGATGCCGCGAGTGACTACGACATCATTGAACTCACTGACGGCGTTTTCCATGGGCCTGGCAACACGGGCGTCGATTTCTCAGGCACGGCACTGACGGTTCGTTCACAAAGTGACGATCCCGGGCTCTGCATCATAGACTGCAGGGGGCTTGGCCGAGCATTCACCCTGGAGAGTGGCGAGGGCTCCGATTGCGCGCTCGAGGGTCTCACAGTTCGAAACGGAGACTTCGGCTCCAATCCTGGCGGTGCTCTCCGCATTGACGGCACCGTCGTTCCTTCAGCATCTCCGACGATCAGGAATTGTCGATTCGTGAACAACTCTGCTTCTCATGGTGGGGCAGCGTTCATACGTGGGTCCTCAAGCGTTCGATTCGAGGATTGCCTGTTCAAACGCAATTCGTCTTCGGACCACGGCGGAGCGCTCAGGTGTGACCATTCCTTCGCGGAGTTCACCAGTTGTGAGTTCGACAGCAACACAGCTGGTGGGTATGGCGGTTCTGTCTACTGTGAGGACTACGCTCATCTGCGAGTAACGGATTGTGCTTTTACGAACGGCCGGGGCGATCGCGCCGGCGCGATACACCTACTGAATTCCCCGTGCAAAATCCTCGCGTCCCGGGTTTCTGGTAACCAGGCCCTCATGGACTATGCAGGGGCGGTATTTTGCGAGGTATCTCCCTGTACCCTGGAACATGTGGTCTTCTCTCGCAACTCCTCCCAGGGCCAAGGCGGCGTCCTGTACTTCCATGAGTGTTCCCCTCGACTATCCTGGTGCACCTTCGCAAACAACGATGCTGGAGCCCCGGCCCAAGGTGCGATCTTCCTGGGCCATTCGGCCACCAGGGCATACATCGACAACTCCATTCTGGCATTCACGTCTCCCGGCAGCGCCATCAGCTGCAACGGAGGGCAGGCAGACCTAAGCTGCTGCTGCGGCTTCGGGAACCAAAGCGGCAACTGGGCGGGGTGTGCCAACGGGCCAGATCTGGTTCTTGAGGATCCCTGCTTCGTCGACACAATCAGCGCGGACTATCACCTCCGTCCCTGTTCCCCTTGCGCTCCAGCCAACTCCCCCGGCACATGCGGCCTTATCGGCGCCCTGGGTGTCGGGGACTCCTTCAGGATCTGGCACGTGCCCGTGGACGCCCCCACGATCCAGGCGGGGATCGATTCTGCGGCTTGCGGGGATACGGTGGAGGTCGCGTCCGCTACGTACCACGAACACGACATCGTCATGAAGTCGGGGATCACACTCCGTAGTGAGACAGGCCTGGCGGATTGCGTGACCATCGATGCGGATTCCCTAGGCCGTGTCTTCTACTTCAGCAACGTGGACAGCGCAGCTACCGTGGCTGGTTTCACTATCTGCAGAGGACAGCACAGCAGCGCCGGCGGCGGTGTTGCCTGCTACGATTCCCACGCCAGGTTCATCAATTGCAGCTTCCAAAAGAACGTGGCTGGTTCCGGACACGGCGGAGCCATCTACGTTGAACAGGGATCCTCAGTGTGTGCGACCACATGCTTGTTCTCCGGCAATGGAGCCGGCTACCACGGAGGCTGCATACAGCTCTCCGGAGTCACTGGTATTGGAAACAGCTCCGCCACACTCACGGATTGTATTTTTTCAGGTAGCTATGCCAACAGTGGCGGTGGAGCACTTAACATAAGCCCTGACTGTTCATGCACGATTGTGGGATGCACCTTCTCTGGGAACTGGAGTTCGAGCGGAGGCGCAGTGATGGTGGGAGCCTTGAGCGACAGTGCCACCGTCACGGTGGTGAACTCGATCTTCTGGGGCGACTGCGCCGGCAGCGGCAGCGAGATATACATCTACGACGGCTCCTCAGCTACATTCACCTGCTGCGACATAGACCCCGGCAACGTCTATGGGACTCCCACATGGGGTTCGGGAAACATCTCGCAGGATCCCATGTTCTGTGACCCAGAGGATTGCCTGAACGCACCGACTACTGCTGGCGACTACTACCTCCGCCACTGCTCCCCCTGCGCCGACGCGCCGGGGTGCGGGCAGGTGGGCGCATACGGGATCGGCTGCTCTTACACTCGAGCGATTCATGTCCCCACGGATGCGCCGACGATCCAGGCGGGAATCGACATGGCGTGTCCGGGGGATACGGTTATCGTCGCCTGTGGCACGTACACGTGGGAGAATCAGGGAACCGGCGATTACTCGGGCTTCATTCGTATGAGGCCTGGAGTCTACTTGAGGAGTGAAACCGGAGACGCTGACTGCGTGACAATTGACGCACAACAGAATGCGCGGACATTCGGGTGCTATGACATCGGCAGCGATGCTGTCATAGAGGGCTTCACAATCACTGGAGGCTACGCGGCCGGAGTGTCTCAGGCTCAGTGGGGCGGCGGCATGTACTGTGTCACATGCTCCTCCCCCACAATCCGTCGGTGCCGGTTCGTGGGGAACACGGCCGTGGCGAAGGGCGGAGGCTTGTGTTGTGAGGGAGTATCCTCTCCTCATGTCATCGACTGCGTGTTCGAAGACAACTCCGCAGGAGAGAACGGAGGCGGCGCGAGCAGCTACTACTCCGGTAGTTCTCCTTGGTTTGCCGGCTGCACGTTTTCGGGGAACTCTGGTGGCACAATGGGCGGAGGAGGGCTCTTCACATACTCCTCCTCACCCCGGCTCACCAATACTAGATTCGAAGGGAACTCCGGCGAGTGCGGCGGGGCGTTACTGAGCCGGGGAACCTCCTGCCCGGAAGTCTCAAGCTGCACGTTCTTCGCAGACTCGGCGGTGGCCTTAGGCGGCGAGATTGCCTGCATGGACGGCGGCTCTGTGACCATGGACCACACGATCGTCTCCTTCGCCAGGCTTGGCGCGGCCGTCTACTGCGACAGCGCTGGCACCGCCTTCCTCACCTGCTGCGATGTCTACGGCAACAGCGGAGGTCCGGGCGATGTCGCCGACCAGCTGGACGAAATGGGCAATTTCTCCGCCGATCCGATGTTCTGCGACGCGGCGGGTGGGGATGTCCACCTGGCGTCGTGTTCGCCCTGTTTGGACGCCCCGGGCTGTGGACTGGTGGGTGCCCTCGGCCTCGGGGATTGTCCGTCGACGGCCTGGTATGTGCCGATTGATGTTCCCACAATCCAGGCCGCCATCGATTCGGCAGGAGCGTGCGACACAGTGCTCGTCGCTGCGGGGACGTATCTCGAAGACGTGACGCTGAAATCGAGCATCCTCGTTCTCTCGGAATCAGGACCGGGCGTGACGACGATCAAGTATCCGGGCGCCGGCCCGTGGACAGTGAATGCCGGGGGTGCGGGAGTCTCCACGACTCTGCGAGGATTCACCATTGACGGCGGCACAATGGGCGTGAGGGACGAGAGGGCAGCATTCGCGTGCATGCGGTGTGACGGAAACTCTTCACCGCTCATCGCCGAGTGCATTTTCCAGAACGTCCTCTCCACCGCCATCGAGTGCCACGATAACGCGAACCCCACCGTGGGTGGGGCGCCGGAGAACGTGAACCAGTTCCTGACATCGGTTGCCATTGGGAATTTCACCTCCAACACGATTGACGCAACCTACAACTACTGGAACCGGCCGGACCACGGATGCCCCGTGAACAACTATGGTGATGTCGAAATCCTGCCCTTCTACGACTCCTCGCTGTCCGATCTCTTCTGCAACTGCTTCACCCTCTGCGTGCCCGAGCACTATACGGGGATCCAGATTGCTGTTGATACAGCAGACGAAGGAGATACCGTTGAGGTCGAGGCAACCGACATCGTCTATCCTGAGAACGTCTCCATCATTGACGAGAATCTGCACGTTCGTGTGGCGGGAGGAGACGGTCGGCCAACGATTCGGTCCGCCACGTCACCTGTCGTCCTTCTGGACGGAGCCGGAAGCGGTTCGCGCCTTTCAGGATTCACCATCGATGCGAATGGCGGGCAGATGGCCGTGCAAGTTGAAGAGTCGGATGTTTCAATTGTGGACTGCGTCATAACGGGAGCGAGTGGCGCTCTTGGCAGGACCGGGCTCACGATCTCGAAATCCAGCGCCCTAGTTGAGGACTGCCTGATCACCGGAAACACAAAGGGGATCCGATGTGATTCCTGCTCGGTGATCACGATCTCCGGTCTTCAAGAAAACGCAAACGACATCCACGGGAATTCGCACTTCAACCTTGATGTGTCCGCCTGCGATTCAGTGGCAGCCACGTACAACTACTGGGGCACGGTTGATAGGACAGAATTTGAGTCGAAGATTCTGGGGCTCGACAGGTTCTACTACTGCTGGTGGGTCGACGCAACTCACGATACGGTGTACAGCTGCTACCCATGCGGCTGGAACGAGGAGGCCGGAGAAGAGTATTTCGCCCCCTCCGCCTTCTCCCTCACTCAGAACCGCCCCAACCCCTTCAACCCGGCTACCGAGATCCGCTTCGAGGTACCCTCGCCGGGGTCCGAGGTTGTGATTGACGTCTACGACGTCCACGGCCGGCAGGTGAAGCGGCTTGTGGACAAACACTGTGAGGCGGGTGTCTGGAGCGTGATGTGGCACGGGACGGATGCCAACGGAGCCGCTGTCTCATCCGGCATCTACTTCTGCCGGATGAAGGCTGGTGACTTCACGGCTGCGAGGAAGATGGTGCTTATGCAGTAGAGA
>CAZSXU010000030.1:0-42421 GCA_964610505.1 uncultured bacterium
CTAGGACACCGCCCTTTCACGGCGGCGACACGGGTTCAAATCCCGTTGGGGAGGCGGCACATTCGAGTGCCCGGGGGGAACCCCGGGCATTTTCATGTGCCGCCAGAGAGGCGAGATGCGAAAGCCGAAAGCCGGAAAGTCAAAGACAAGAAAGCAAGAGTTGTCCGGCATCTCGCCTCGGTCGCCTCTCGGCTTTCGGCTCTCGTGTGTTGTGGTTTGTCGCTAACGGGGGAGAAAGGAAACTCCCATGCCCTTCCTCGTGGAGAACCTCCGAATCTATCATGAAGCCGTGGATTTCGCAGACCGCATTACCTCCCTGACGGAGTCCTTCCCGCGAGGCAAACACTACCTCGCAGATCAACTCAACCGCGCTGCGGTCTCCATCGCAGCTAATATTGCAGAGGGCAATGGCCGGTATGGGGGCAAAGACCGAAGGAACTTCTTCGTCATCGCCCGCGCATCCGCGCACGAGTGCTTGCCCCTCCTTGAACTCGCGAAGCGACGCGGGCTCGTTGGATCTCAGACCCATGACCAGATGCTCCAGGACCTTGAGACCATCTCGAAGATGCTGGCAGGGCTGATTCACGGATGAAGAAACAGGGCGAAGCCCGCACCATCAACTTCCAACTATCGACTATCAACTCTCTGCCTCTGAGGGCAACGGCCGGTTCCTCCCGAAAGACCGCCGCAACTGCTTCATCATCGCCCGAGGCTCAGCGCAGGAATGCTTGCCCCCGCCGGAGGTTGCCAAGGGGAGAGACTTGACCGCAGAGGGGGAGCATGGGATAGTGGTTCAGGAACTCGAAGTCATCGTGAGGATGATCTCTGGACTCATCCGCCGGGCGGACCGGAAGAGCGACTGAGAGGTCGCCTGCCCCCGTCAATGGAGTCCCTTGGGGGCCGGGGATCCGTCGTCAGTCTCTTGGCATAGGTACCTGAACTCGAGCAATGGGCCGAGGATTAGGTGCCAACCAAAGTTGCGGAAGCCACGGTAGAGGCCGCACCGACCACTGCTATGCTTTACGTCAATAGGCCCAGAGTGGCAGCGTAACCTCAAGCCATACAATTGGATACGCTAATGAGTAGTCTGTGGGGCTGTTGAATAAGTCATCTTCGCGGTGCAGTCGCCGCCGAGGAGGGTCCGTGGTGCTCCCGACGGACCGTCCTCGGCGGCCGTGCGTCGAGACAAGGGTGTTTTTCAACAGCCCCTCTGTCCCCGAATACCCGGTGCACAGAATTCAAAACCACAGGAGCCGGACTATGCCTTGACAAGGCTGACGCTCTTAGAGATATCCCCGGAACGCCCCGATACGCGCGGCAGCTCACCGAATGACAACGGTTTTTCGGGCACTCTGCACAATGCCCTCCACCACCACGAAGTACACTCCAGGGGCGACCTGCAATCCATCATTCCCGCGAATATCCCACTCGAACTCACGCAGACCCGGCCCGATCGTCCCATCGTGAATCGTCCGCACGATTCTGCCCGTCACGTCGACGACGCGAACATCGAGCGGACCAGTCTCTTCGGTCGTGATCGAAAAGGAGATCATGCGCGTCGCCGGGTTGGGCATCGGAGCTGTGACACCAAACTCGGGCAGTTCAGCGTCTTCTTCCTCAGCATCTGTTACGTCCGACAATGCCTGGAACCTGAAGGTCACGTCCACGCTGTCGGGGTTGTTGACCCAGATCCCCAACGGGAACTCATCGCCTTCGAAAGTCTCAAGATCCAGTTGAAGCGGAATGTCGAACACGATGAAGTGAGTGACGCCCGGGCTGAACTCGATCGGGTACCCCGCCGGCTGATCGACCAGATAGTCACCTGCGTCCGTGTGGATCCCCGAACCACAGAAACCTGTTGGGATGACGCAGCCGGCAAAGGTAACTCCGTCGGCGATGGACTGGCTGTCGAGGTCATAGGCAAAGCCGCCTACATACGGCGGACAGAAGTAACAGAGACACACGCCGAACCTCCATAGTGGTCCGGGGCACCACGCCCAAAAGGGAATGGAGAAGGTCTGATCCGCCCCTCCGGAAACAACAAGAGGATTGCACTCGTTCGATCCGGGAGGTGCTGACTCCTCACCTCCTTCCAACCTGACTACATAGAAATTCCTGCCGCCGGCTCCGAAACTCGTGCTGTATCCTGCTACAACATAGCCACCATCGGCGGTCTGTCGAGCAGATCTGGCCTGTTCCTCGTCCGCTCCCCCGTACACGCGAGACCACAACATGCAACCGTCGGATGCTGTCCGCACCACGTACATGTCGTCGTCCCCCGCTCCAAAACTGTCGGTGTATCCTGCCAGGATGTAGCCGCCATCGGCCGTCTGTTGGACAGAGCGCGCTTCCTCATCCCCTGGCCCGCCGTAAGTCTGCAACCAGGCTGCATTACCGGCCGAATCCGTCTTGACCAGAAGGAAATCGAAGTCCGTATACGAGGAGCCGTGAATTCCAGCGGCCACATAACCGCCGTCGTCCGTCTGCTCAACCTCCCAACCACCATCCCCCAGTTCGATGTCCCCGTAGCTCCGTTCCCATATCACCCATCCGGAGCTGTTCGTCTTGACCAGGTGGAGACTGCTCCCCCCTGGAGACTCATCAATGGTGCCAACCAGAATGTAGCCCCCATCGTTCGTTTGCCGGATGCACCTGGCGTCCTGATATCTCTCTCCGATACCGCCCCTTGTCCAAGACCAGACTTCCTGCCCCAACGAATCTGTCTTCACCCAATACATCATTGTGAAGTACACCGGCTCTGGACCTCCCTCTTGCGATATTGCATATCCCGCAGCGACGTACCCGCCATCGCTGGTTTGCTCGACCCATACCAGTCCAGAGTCAAAAAGGATGCTGTGTCTCTCTTGCCACACGGTATTACCCAGCGAGTCCTTCTTTATCAGGTAGTCTCCATACACCATGATGTACCCGCCATCGGTGGTCTGTTGGACGCAGTGGCCGCCCGTGCTACTTGTCCAGACCGTGTCACCGCTCGCGTCTATCTTGACAAGACCATAACTTCCAGATCCCGCGATGACGAAACCACCATCGGAGGTCTGACGAATGCAGTTGGCTTCGGCATAGCCCAATCCACTGTATGCATTTGTCCAGAGCGTATCACCAGGTCCTGCTTCTGCCCTGGAGACCACGCATAAGGAGAGGATTACGACGGGCAATACTCTTGCTTGAAGATTCATGAGTGACCTCCCAGATGATGACCGCGCGATACCTCAATTCACATGTCCAGAGACACAAACGTACATTCGCGGGGTTTGGCGAACGACTCAGCCGTCCTGGTCCGCGATACGAAGCTCCACTACAACGCCTTTAGCGAGGACCATGTGCTACTCTCCACGTAAGTGCGAATACGCCGCCGCCCGTGTTCACCGCCACGTTCCCGAAGAATGTGCAGTTCTCCGCTGTCGTTGTCCTGGCAGTGGAATACTCGGCCTTGCTCTTGGGCGTCGGTGGCGACACCGTTGGGATCTCCGGTTTGGCTCTTGAGACAGACTCCCGACTTCATCAAGAGGTCATGCTCGTAGTAGATACCGCAGCCAACAAGGACGGTGTCCCCGGCACTCGCCGAGTCAATTCCTGCCTGGATCGTGGGGCACTGGGAAGGGACGTGCCAGGTGGTGGCCCGTGCTGCGGGACAGAAACCGAAGGCGACAATAAGCAGGAGAATGATGCCAATGGGATTCATGGCTCAGCCTCATCCGGGGACAGGCGAGTGAAGAGAGTCTTCACACTCATTGATGATAACACACGACAGAGCCAAGTGCCAGCTTCCAAAAGACTTGATCGCTGCCTTCCCAGCCTGCCAGCCGCCTGCCTCCCCGGTTCCACTCCCGCCTTGCGATGTCGGGAGCCGGGCAAGAGTCTCACAGCCCCGCTTCTGCCACTTTCTCAGGCACGCCCCAGGAATGACCCTCAGATGCCGAGAACCCAGCCTTTCGCAGGGAGTCCATTGCCTGCAGCCACTGGGTGAGGTGGTTCGAAGTCAGCGTCGAGTGGGAGGCGGCACATTCGAGTGCCCGGGGGGAACCCCGGGCATTTTCATGTGCCGCCAGAGAGGCGAGATGCGAAAGCCGAAAGCCGGAAAGTCAAAGACAAGAAAGCAAGAGTTGTCCGGCATCTCGCCTCGGTCGCCTCTCGGCTTTCGGCTCTCGTGTGTTGTGGTTTGTCGCTAACGGGGGAGAAAGGAAACTCCCAGGTATTTCGGGACAGACTACTCAATGGCAGAACGACTTGCCAGAGAGTGGATTACGGTCTCGCTTCTGTGGTCTGGACGCCGTCCCCGGAGCCGGACCGGAGAGGGCGCGGGGCCAGAATGCATGACCAGCTTACCCGCACCCCTTGCTGAGTCCCGGCGCGTGCGCAGTGGCGCACCCGGAAACGTTCGGCTGAGTCGAGATCTCGTCAGACATTGCGCGTTCTGCCTGTCGTCTACTGCCCTGGCATGCAAGCAGTTGCCGAATTGAGTAGTCTGTCCCGAATTACCCGAATTACCCACCTCGCCGATCAACTAAACTGGGCATCCCTCTCCATTCCCGCCAACATCGCCGAAGGCAACGGCCGCTTCCTTCCGAAAGATCGCCGGAACTTCTTCGTGATCGCCCGAGCCCCAGCGCAGGAATGTCTGCCTCTGCTGGAAGTCGCCAAGCGCAGAGGCTTGGTCACAAAAGAGGACCATGCGGAGTTGATTCACGAGCTCGAGGTGATTGTGAAGATGATTTCAGGACTCATCGGAAGAACTGACAAGAAGACGGGCTGAGATACGACCTGCCGACGAAGTGCCTTGACGGAGAACCTGGCGACCTTCGCCGACTCACGAAGTGAGATCACGCACGGAAATGGGTGGCTGACCCCTTCGTCCTGACCCCTTCGTCCTCCGGGCCAAAGTCGCCGGGTTTATGCATAAAGCAGACTAGAAATGTGTCATTGCAGGACCTGCCCCCGAAACTCACACTATTTCTCCTCTGCGCTCAGCAATTCGA
This sequence comes from uncultured bacterium, assembly GCA_964610505.1. Taxonomy (GTDB): domain Bacteria; phylum Arandabacterota; class Arandabacteria; order JAGLYR01; family JAGLYR01; genus CAZSXU01. Next base: position 4,998 of record CAZSXU010000030.1, read on the forward strand.
AGCCCGAGATAACGTCGAACAGTTCCTCGTCGATGCCGCTCTGGCGCAAACCATGGAATGCCCGACTCAGGTTCTCCAGCAATTCGTCGATGTTTCTGTCGGCGCGTTGCATCGCCGCCAGGCGGCTCGCGTTCTCACTCGTCAGAGATTCGGCGCACGCCCGGAAAAGCGAGACGAAGAGGTATTCGCGGATGAGCGCCCTCAAGGTTACGGTGCCGCTTCCCATAACCTCGGGCAGGTTTCCCGTCGGCCAGGGAAGTTCAACCAGATTGCGTCGCCAGTTGTCGTCCAGCGGTAGCAGTCGCTGACTGACGGGTGCATAGACCGACCCGGACGTGGGGCGGTTATAGAAGAGGTGAAGTTCGGCGACCTCATCCCTGCCGTGGCGCATCTCGCTCTCCACGAGAATCCGCCCGACGAGCGGGGTGATGCCCTTGACGGAGTTCGGGACGGGGAAGAGGCCCACCGGCGGGAGACCCGCGTCCACCAGGCGCGCATGAACGCGCTCGCCGACCGCCCATACCCCGGGTTGGGTCGGCAGAGCCGCCAGCGTCGTGACCGTATAGTCGGCCACCACATCATTGAACTGCCCCACCAGTCCCTGGTCGGAACCGAACACGACCGCGTCAACTGCACCTGGAACGGTCTGTCTTGTCCGTTCTGCAACCAAGGGCGCCGACCCTCTTTCCCGGAAACACGCACCCAACCCCAACTCCACAGTGCGATAGTAGTCCGCCAACGCGCGCATCGATTTCTCGTATTGTCCGATGCTCGACGCGGCGACGGCCTTCATCGTGCGGACAACGGATTGGAGGTCCCCGGCTCCGCGAATCTTTCGGCGCAGGCCCGCCGTGGTATCGCTCACGACATCTCCTCGGGTTCAGGCTTGGGATGAAAGCGAGTAAGCGATTCTCGGGCGACCTGGACTATCGTCTCACGATCCTCGTCGCTCAGTGTTTCGTCGGTATCCAACCGCTCGCGCACGTCCGCCGGGATGTCGGCCGCCACCTCACGCACGGCCTGCTCGGCGTCCGTCATCCGGTCAAGTGGCACGCGGTCGAAAAGTCCTGCGGTCACCGCCAGCAGCACGGCGATTTGCGCTGGCACGGACACCGGGGCGAACTCCGGCTGCTTAAGGCAGGCGCGAATCCGCCGGCCGTGCTCGATGAGTCTCCGGGTGTTTTCATCCAGCCGGGCACCAAACCGGGAGAAGGTTTCGAGTTCTTCAAACTGTGCGTAGGCGAGCTTGAGGTCGCCCGCCACCGCCCGGTAAACCGCCCGTTGCGCCTTGCCGCCGACGCGCGAAACGGATTTCCCGACATCAACCGCGGGCAGCACGCCCAATTCGAACAGCGACGGCGAGAGATAGATCTGCCCATCCGTGATGGAAATCAAGTTGGTCGGAATATAGGCGGAAATGTTCTGCGCTTCGGTTTCAATGATGGGCAGCGCTGTGAGGGAGCCGCCGCCGAGTTCCTTCTGCAGATGCGTCGCTCTTTCCAGCAACCGCGAATGAATATAGAAGATGTCGCCGGGGAAGGCTTCACGACCGGGCGGCCTGCGCAGCAGGAGAGAGAGCTCCCGGTAGGCGCGCGCGTGATGGGTAAGATCGTCGTAAACAATCAGCACATCTCGGCCCGCTTCCATGAAGAACTCAGCGATACTGGTCGCCGCGTAGGGGGCGATGTAGGCGAGGCCCGGCGGGTCGTTGCCCTCGGTCACAACCACCACGCTGTAGTCCATCGCGCCCTGTTCCCGAAAGGTGGCTATTGCTTTCGCGATCGTAGACGCCCGCTGGCCGATGGCGCAATAGACGCACAGGACACCCTTGTCACGCTGATTCAGGATGGTGTCGATCGCAATGGCGGTCTTGCCGGTCTGCCGGTCGCCGAGAATCAGCTCACGCTGGCCGCGCCCTACAGGAATGAGCGCATCGATGACCTTGAGTCCCGTCTGGAGAGGCACCGTAACGGGCGCTCGGTCCATGATGGGCGGGGCGGGGCGTTCGACGGGCAGGCGCTTGCTGGAGGCCACCGGCCCGAGATGATCGAGCGGCCGACCGAGCGGGTCGATCACGCGCCCCATTAACCCATCGCCCACGCCCACGTCCATAACCCGGCCTGTGCGCCGGACCTCATCTCCTGCGTTGAGATGCCAGTATTCGCCCAGCAGGACGACGCCGATTTCATTCGCGTCCACGTTGAACGCAATGCCGGGCACATCGCCGGAAAACGTCACCAATTCATCAGAACCCACGCCGGGGAGCCCTGACACCTTGGCGATGCCGGTGCCCACGCTGGTGATCGTGCCCACCTCCCGCGGCGTCAGTTGCGGGGTGAATGCTTTCCGCCCCTCGCTCAGGCCAACGAACGCGCGGTCGAAGACATTCTTCAAAGGACCAGACGGCGCGCTCATTCAGCCTCCTCGGCGGCGGCCGGTCCAGTTCCCGACTTTTGCTTTGGCTCGGCGGCGCCTTCAACCTTGTCCTTCTCCTTCAGAAGTTCGTCGACGCCCTTCTCCAGCGACACCAGATACTCGGCGATGCTCCACGCCACCTTCTGCCCATTCGTTGTGAGTTCGATGCCGCTGATCACTTCCGGTGCAGTCTCGAAACGGACCTGCATTTCAGCCGAGAAGGTTTCGTTGAGCGCACGCTGTATCGCGGCTCTCTGCTCCGACGGCAGCTCGAAGGCGCTGCGCACAACCACCGGGTCGGACGATGTCTTCAGGACTTTGGCGAGCCCCCCCATCGTCTCATCGTCCAGATCTCGCAGGCGACGCGTGAACACCTCGCTCATGCGTTCTTCCAGACTCGTCCCGGCGAGGTCCGTCAGCGTCTTTCGCGCAATGGCAAACACTTCCTCCCGGGTTCGGCGGGTGACTTCGTCGTTCAGACTCCGGCGCTCGCGCCTCAACGCCTCCTCTTGTTTGGCACGCAGGGCGTCGCTCGCCAGCCGTGATTCATCCATGAGACGCCGCCGTTCGGCTTCTGCCTCGTCCTTCGCCTTGTTCAGAAATCCGTCGCGCTGCTGATCCAACTCTTCATTCTTTCTCCGGAACTCTTCCCGCTCCCTCTCCGCTTCGTTCTGTTTCGCGTCGGCATCCGCTAGTTCCCTGGCGATACGTTTCTCTCGCTCATCGATGGCGTGGAGGATGGGCTTGTAGAGAAATCGCTTCAGCAGCCACACCAAGATGAGAAAGTTGACCGCCTGGGCACTGACGGTGAACCAGTCGATGAGCATAACTTACTTCCCCCCGGCCAGGGCGATGACGTGCTTCCAGAAAGGGTTGGCGAAGATGAGAATCATCGAGACCACAAAGCAGTAGATGGCCGTGGACTCGATCATCGCCAGACCCACGAACAAGGTCCGGGTGATGGTAGCGGAGGCATCAGGCTGCTGGGCAAGCGAACTCAGCGCCGTTGAGACCGCGCGCCCTTCGCCCAGCGCCGGCGCCATCGTGCCGAAACCGGTGGTAATGCCCGCCGTGACAATGGATGCCGCTGCAATGATGGTCATGCTATCCATCGTATGCTCTCCTTTGGTTGTTTGCACCGCTGTTTCGGTGATTGAACTCTGCTCCGGGTTCGGACTCCGGCGTGCGGACGCGCGTGGCGGACGCGATGTAGACCGCCGCCAGGATGCTGAAGATGTAGGCCTGCACAATGCCGGTGAGCAAACCGAGCGCCGTCATCACGATTGGGAAGATGAAGGGCGTAATCGTGAGCAGGATACCGATAATCATCGCCCCGCTCATCATGTTGCCGAATAAACGGACGGCCAGCGCCAGGGTGCGCGAGAGTTCGCTGATGATGTTGAACGGCAGCATGATAAACGTCGGCTTCACATAGGACTTGAGGTAGTTACCCCCTCCTTGATCCTCGATGCCGAAGAACGGCACGGCCACAAACACGCACATCGCGAGTGCGGCCGTGGTCGAGAGCGAGCCGGTCGGCGGCTTGTACCCGGGGATGATGGTGCCGAGGCTGGCTGCTGCGACAAACAGGAAGAGCGTGCCCAGGAAGCCCAGGTATTTCCGCGGCTGACGCAGGCCTACCTCTTCAATCTGTTGCTCAATGCCGGTCACGATGATTTCCAGAAGGTTCTGCCATCGGGAACGTTTCAGGCCGACGGAAAGTCTGCGCGTGACGAGTTTTGAACCGACCGCCAGCACGAGCATCAGCCCCCATGTGAACACAATGGTGGCGTTGAGTTTGAAAAAGCCGAGTTGCCAGAAGATGATCTCGTCGGGACTAAGCCGCATAGCCGGCCTCCTTCGCCGGGGTGTTGTGGCGTTCGACCAGCAAGCCGGTAAGCCGCGTCACGACAAACCGCGCGAAAACAAATCCCAGGACACACACCAGCAGCCGCTCCCAATGACCCCCGGAGATGCCGGAGATGAAGTAGAATCCAGCAAGGGCAATGCCCGTTCGCAGCAACAGACTGCCGGAGAACCAAATCGCCGGGTGTTTCGACGATAGGCCCCTTCGTACCGTCCACCAAAGGCCGCCGAAAAAGATCGCTCCGAGCACAGCACCCGCAGCCCCGGTCAGCACCAGGATCACAGTCTCATTCATCGCCGTCCTCCTGTTCGTCCCGCATGGCCCTGTCTTCCTTGGCAACCCAACGCCACGCGTTCAGACAGCCGATCACGAGCCCGGCAACCAACAGCGCGAGCGTCCAGGAATGCTTGCCCGGATGATGTTTGTCCAACCAGAGACCAAGCGCCGCACCCAGCAGCGTCGGAATCGCCACCGACCAGCCGATGAGCCCCATCATGCCCAGGCCAAACCAGACACCCGGCGAGGAGTTACGCCGCGCCTTGAGTTTGCGCGCCGCCTTCGCTCCGACCTCCCGACTGAGGGCGATCCGCTCTTTCGCACTCTCTCTGTCCGATTGCTCACTCACGATGAAACTCCGCTAGGCGGCGAATGAGCCCGCTCTCCATCTTCGCCATTACCGAGCGAACGCTCTGCTCCCGTTCGTCCAGGCTCAGAAACTCCCGCTCCACCGCCTCACGCAGTCGGCCGAGATCTGTTCCGCCAATGGCGTTGCGCACGGAAACGAACACGTCCCGTCCGGTCTTGACCAGCACACCCTCATCGACGGCCACAAACACCTCCGCCTCCGATTCGGTTTCGTAGATCAATATCCCGGGTGCCAGTGCCGCAACGCAGTCCAGTCGCCGTGGCAAGAGTCCAAATGAGCCGTCGCGGGTCTCTGCAACAACGCGCGAAACGCCTCTCCTGTCGGCAAAGACTCCCGATGGCAGGAGAATCTTAAGATTCATGCGTATCGGCGTCATGTTCGCCCTCCGGTCCAGTCCTCATCTTGCGCTTCGGCTGTGATTCGGACGCAGCTTCGGGCATGGAATCGGTGGTGGGCTTCAGGTTGCCCTTGGCCTCGGTCTTTGAATCAGGTCCGGATGGAGCTGCGAGCGGATCCGCTTGCGCCTTGCCCTTGCTTTCGTCAATCGTCCCGATCATGTAGAGCGCGCTCTCGGGGTACCCTTTGAATTCATCGCGCAGGATTCGTTCACAGCCGTCCAGGGCGTCCTGGAGGTTGACTAGCTTTCCTGCCAGGCCGGTGAACTGCTCTGTCGTGAAGAACGGCTGGGTAAGAAAACGCTCCAGGCGGCGGGCGCGGGCGACTACGTTGCGATCTTCCGGCGACAGTTGTTCCAAGCCCAGCATGGCGATGATGTCCTTGAGTTCCGCATATTGTGCGAGCGTCCGCCGGATTTCCTGCGCAAGGTGATAGTGCCGTTCGCCGACGATACCCGGCGTGGCCATTTTGGAACTGGACTGCAACGGATCGATGGCGGGATAAAGTCCCTCGCTCGCCCGCTTGCGCGAGAGCACAATGGACGCCGAAAGGTGGGAGAAGGTATGTACGGCCGCTGGATCAGTGAAATCATCCGCCGGCACATACACGGCCTGAATGGACGTGATGGCCCCGGTGTCGGTGTTGGCGATACGCTCCTCCAGCCGCGACAATTCGGTGCCCAGCGTAGGTTGATAACCGAGGCGAGACGGCATCTGCCCCATCAGACCGGATACTTCGGAACCGGCCTGGATGAAACGGAAGATGTTATCGATGAGCAGCAACACGTCTCGGTGCTCGTCGTCCCGGAAATACTCGGCCATCGTGAGTGCGGCATGGCCCACGCGAAACCGGCTGCCCGGGGGTTCGTTCATCTGGCCGAACACCATCACCATGTTCGGCAACACGCTGGCTTCCTTCATATCACGGTACAGCTCTTCCCCTTCGCGGCAGCGTTCGCCGATACCGCAGAAAATACTCACACCTTCGTGCCGCCCGATCATGTTGTGGATCATTTCAGTGAGCAATACGGTCTTGCCTACGCCCGCGCCGCCGAACAGGCCCGCTTTGCCGCCGCGCTCGAGCGGAACCAGCACATCAATAACCTTAATGCCCGTCTCGAAAACCTCGGCCCTCGTGGAACGCCTGGCCAGCGGCGGCGGGGCGCGATGGACGGTGCGCCACTCTATGTTCGGCACGTCCCCTTCGCGGTCAAGCGCTTTGCCGAACACGTCGAACATGCGCGAGAGAGTTCCCCTGCCGACCGGCACCTTCAACGGACCGCCCGTGTCTTCCACCACGGCGCCTCGGGTGAGTCCTTGGGCGGGAGTCAGCGCGATTCCACGCACGCGATGCGCATCGAGTTGAGCTAGAACCTCGATGGCAATCTTCCCTTCCTTCGCGTGGAGCAACGAGTAGATGGGCGGCAAATGCTCATCGAACCGTACGTCCACAACGCTGCCGCGCACCGAGACCACGGCGCCGACGTTCGAAGGACCGGTTTTGTTCTTCATGTTTGCTCCCGCTGATCCATTCATCTTTGTGTGTCCGTCGGGCAGTCGTCTGGCGACGGGAGATTCACACTTGTTGATCATAGCACGCAGACGCAGCTGCTGTCAGCTTTCAGGTTTGCCCCGGTTGTGTAACGTAGGGTGCGCGAAAAGTGGAAAGTGCTGTAGGACATAAAGAAAGGGGGTGTACTCTCCGACGTCAGGACCAACCAACGAGAGGAGGGTATCGGGAGCGCACAGCGGGTGGCTAGGGGACGTAGTGTACTCTTTCAGCTTGTTGTCCGTGTTTCCGGCACTATCGATCTATGTCTGATTGGCAAGCTGGCTTCTCTTCGATTCGGTGAATGCTGGCTGAGCCCGTCGCTGGGCTGATGCGGAATGGTTCGGGCGAGTCACTTCCGCTCCGGCCGAGACGCTCCCCACCCCGCATAAGTTCCTCTACTCCCTGCCTCCCACCTACACTACGGACCAGTCCTCCACCCATTAGCTCCGGCCGCCGGCCCTGAAGGTCAGAAATCCGTTGGGAGAAGCAGCCGATTCAGCGCAGCAGCCAGCATAGGCTACACCGTCTGATGTGAACAAGCGCAGGTTCCGAGACAAAGCGCACAATAAGCTAAAAACGTACGCTACGTCCCCGAAGCACCAACAAAGCGCACAATAAGCTAAAAACGTACACTACGTCCCCGAAGCACCGTGGTTTAACAACCGGCGGCTGCTCGAGCCGATCGGAAACATCCCCCCAGCCGAGTTCGAAGAGCTGTACTATGAGAACCAGGTCACCCCGGCCATCGTGGCCGGACTCACGTAACGGAGGCTCCGGAAAACCCGGGGCGGTTCAACCCACAGTGCGCCGCTGCGCTTGACCATTCATAATCCTCGGCCCGCTTCACAATACGTGCTCTCACTGGGTTCCGCTCGATGTAGCGAACCGTCGCCCACATGTACGGATCGTCCATCGGGCAGGAGAAGAAACGGCCCTGGAATACGTGACCGGAATGCCCCCACTCTCTGTTGAAACGCTGAGCATAAGCTGCATGCGCATCGCGAAACGTCCCGCTCAGTGACGTCGGCGAACGGGGAACGGCTACGAAATGAACGTGATTCATCATCAGGCAATAAGCCCAGATGCCCAACTCGTGTTTCTCCGCGTACTTCTTCAGAAACGCAACGTATGTCCTCCAGTCCTCCTCATCCTTGAAGATCCGAGTACGGCGATTCCCTCGCTGAGTCACATGATGCGGGCAATCCGGAACCACCACCCGAGCCACTCGGGGCATCCTCCCACTCCCCTCTCCCCCGCGTTGCCCCTCTTGCCTGTACAACGAAAAAAGCGACCGGCGGCATTTGCCTCCAGACTCCAGAACTTCAGAGTCCCGCCGGTCGCTCTCCTCTGTACCTATCCCTTCTCAAATCTACCTGAATCGCTGAAACAGATCAAGGGCTCAGCGACAAGTCTGCAAGATCGAATCACCTGCCGAATATAGCGATATCCCTATTAGGGCTCTGTCCCGAAATACCATATCCCTATTAGGGCTCTGTCCCGAAATACCCTGTCCCGAAATACCGAAATACCCGAAATACCAGACTCGTCGCCTAACGACTCTGATCCCGAGCCTACATCCAGCTCGGCGGGAGGCCAACGCTCTTACGGCATCAGACTACTCATGAGCAGAATTACTTGCCCAGCTTCAGATTAGGCCTGCTTCTGTCGGTGGCCAAGATCCCAGCATGGTGCCCAACCGACCCACGAACCGCCTCCTAGCGCTTCCGGATCTTGATCTCGTGCGTCACCGTCCGCTGGTCCCGCCTCACGGTCAGCTGGACGGATCCATCGGCGTGGATTGCCTCCAAGACGCTTCGGTGTGCTCGACCCTTGCTAGTGTCGAGATCGAAACCGTTGATGCCCACAATCTCATCGCCGGGCCGCATTCCGATCGAGTCGGCCGGGCTGCCGACGGCGACCGAGTCGACGACAAAACAGTGATCATCGACCATGTGTTCGAGCCTCGGGAAGAAGCCCAGGGGTTCCATCCGCTTGTTCGTTGACCACTCGAGAGTGCTGGGAAGTGCCTCTGCCACCCGGCGTACCATGGTCGTGTCGCCTGTCGCTTCCGCTAGGAGCGCCATGAACTCCTCGATCGCGAGGTTTCGCCGAGCACCATCGTGAGTGAAGAGATTGAGCGTCCGCCCGATCAGGGGGCGGCCGTACCTCCTCTCAATCGCGCACAGGAGAGCCGCGTACGTGTCCTCGGCGCCGCTGTAAAGCCGATCGAACCTCGAGCGCCCCCATGTCTCGTGGAAGTCGTTCGGTGCCGGCCAGCACTCGGAGCCCAGCTTCTCCCAGACGGATGGGACCAGGACCGTGTACTGGAAGTAGTGGCTCCAATCGTCGTTGTACGGGCTGAACGGGTGTTGTTTCTCAGGATCGCCGACGACGGGCTGGAAGGCGAGCCGCGCGACCTCGTGGGCGAAGGCGACGGGCGCCATGCTGATGCGAAGGAACTCAACCTTGGGCATCGTCATCTTCGACCAGAACGTGTTCCAGGCATCCGTGTACATTCTCACGCGGGTCTCCTCCACGGCGGCGCGGTAAAGGTACACGTAGATCCTCTCCGGCATCCGAATCCCGAATTCGTCCGCGGCCACGCCGCGCAATGCATCCACGTAACGGGCGATCGTCTCGGCCTCCTGGCTATCGAAGGTGTCGTAGTAGAGCCGCACGTGGCTGACCGTGATCTGGTCCAGCTGCCGGGGCTCCTTGTTCTCATACGTCACCTCTCCCAGTTCCACACGGCCGGGGCCCCTCACCAGGCTGCCGTATGCTAGGCGGTCATCCGGGTAGTAGAGGCCGTCGGACTTCCGGTAGACGAGGAAGTCGGCCGCGACATAGCTCGCTCCGTACCCGAAGAAGATTCCCGAGAGGATCTCCTCATCCTGCACGGCGTAGACGACGCACTTGCGGCGTGGGTTGACGGGATGCGGCAGCGAGACCACCAGCCGGATATCCGTCCCCCGATACGTGCTGTCCCCGACGGTGACGGAGGTGTCGGTCAGGCGGAAGGGCGTTCCGTCGAGGCACCGGGGAATCAGGGGATTCGTCTCCGGCGTTCCGAACACCAGGAGGTCGGAGGAGGCGAGGAACTCGTCCGTCATGTCTGCGGCTGCCGCGATGCTGGCCCGATTCCCCTCCAGCTCGAGATGCGCGAGAACAGCGCGCACCTCCTCCAACGAGCTCCCGTAGAGAAGGAGCGGCGAGCCTTCGAGGATACTGTCGACGTCCTCGTAGATCTCCGCCCACGCGCCCTGAGCGAGCAGGAGAAAGGTCAGAATCCAGAGAAGTGCAGGGCCCAGTTGGCGCGCGGTCGGCATCCGTCTCATAAACTCCCCCCCTCGTCTCAGGTCCTCCATTCATACAACGCCTGACAACACGCCTCCGTTGAGTGCGGACCGCTGGCTTCCAAAACCGAATGCGACTTCCTCGCGTCCAAGACGCGTCTCCCCCATGTGGATCTGTCCCGAGAAACCCTCCGTGAAACGTTTCCCCACGGCATGCGTATACTCTAGTGTTCCATCCAGCAGAACGGCTGTCCGGACGCGTCGTGTGCGACTTCGACCGACGAGGGAGGTCCGTGCCATGCTTTCTCTCGAATCGGCTAGATCTGCAGTTCCATTCATCGCTGCGCTCGTAGCGCCGGTTCTAGGCTGGGGTGGGGCGCCTGCCGTGTCGGCCGGCTCGATGCCCACGCCAGCTGTCGACGAGCGGATCGCTGTTCCCGGTGGAGTCGAATCCGGACAGCGATGCACAATCGTCTATGCCGCCGACGATGACATCGCGCTGGCGGGCAACAACGAGGACTGGAAGGGCCTGTTCGCGAAGATTCACTTCCTGCCGGCCTCGGAGGGAAAGTTCGGGCGCGTCTACTTCGGGTTCGACGTGGTCCGTTGGCCCCAAGGCGGGATGAACGAGCAGGGCCTGTTCTTCGACGGTGCCACCGCCGAGAACGTGGATGTCCCGAGCGACCCGTCCAAGCCCGACCATGACCATGAACAGGGGCTGATCTTCAAAGCCATGGAGGAGTGTACGAGTGTCGAGGAGGTACTCGAGTATTTCGCTCGCTACAACCACCCGGGGACCTGGAACGGTCAATACCTGATCGGGGACCGATTCGGAAACTCGGCAATCATCGAACCGCTGACCGTGATCCGGAAGACGGGCCGGTACCAGGTGATCACGAACTTCCTCCAGTCAAAGACCCCGCCCGAGACTTCGCAGGACCCGAGGTATCGGCTCGCGGCGAGGCTGCTGGAAGAGAGCGACGAGGTTTCCGTCCATCTGATCCGTCGCGTGCTGAACGCGACTCACTGGGAGGAATACAGTGGATCGATGACGGCCACTCTCTACTCGTTTATCTGCGATCTCAAGCGGGGCGAGATCTACATCTACAACTTCCATGACTTCGAGGAAGCCGCGAAGATCAACCTTCAGGATGAGCTCGCGAAGGGGGAGAGCGTGCGCACGATCGCGTCGCTCTTTCCTCACGAAACCTTCGCCGAAAGACGGTACAAGGCCTGGAGAATTGTCGGCGTACTGTATGAAAGGGCTGTGGGGAAAGGTCTGGAGGGGCCAGACGGGGCAATTGCGTATTACCGCGAACTCCGTTCGGCCGAGGACCCATACGCCAGGTACGAGGTGAGAGAGTCGCAGCTCAACGCGCTGGGTTACCGCCTGCTCGGGGACGGGAAGATCGAACTGGCGATCGGGATCTTCGAATTCATGGTCTCTGAGCACCCGGAATCGGCGAACGCTTATGACAGCCTTGGCGAGGCCTACGCCGGCGGCGGCGAGAAGGATCTGGCGATAGCGAACTACGAGAAGTCCCTGGCCCTGGATCCCGGCAACGACAACGCACGCCGGATGCTCGAGGAGCTGCGGCGCTGATCCCGGCACTGGAGGTGCGTGCACCTGGTGTGAGATTTGGGGGACGTAGTGAGGTTTGTCAGCTTCTGATCTGCCGCAACAAGCTGACCAAGCTGACTACGTCCCCCGAGTTCCGTCCCCCGAGTTCTCGCGGGGGAGACCCCGGGCTTTCTCATTTGCCGCCGGAGAGGTGAGAGGCGACAATCGATCGCCGGCTCGTCGAATCTCCTGCAACTTCTCCACGCCTTCCATGTGTCTCCCTGGTGAGAGTCCCTGCCCAGGCCCCGGGTGCCCGTCCGAGTAATAAACCTTTCAGGGAGGTTGTCATGGTGTTGTCCCGCGTGAGTCCGCCGCGCGTGCTCTTTGCTCAGATGACGTTCGGACCGATCGTCTTCCTCCTGTTCCTCCTCCTGTCCGCTTCATGCCGCGGGGCGCCACTCGAGGAGTGGGTGGCCAGGGCGGACAGCCTGTTCGCCCGGGGGGAGTTCGAGGAGGCCGAAGCACTCTATCAGAGCACCCTGGAGGAGGACCCGGCGAACCTACACGCGCTCACTTCTCATGGACGAATTCTGCTCTACGGCGGTCGTCTTGAGGAAGCGGAGATTCCGCTCAGGAAGGTGCTGGACCTCGATCCAGCCAATCGACGGGCCAACCTACTCCTTGGCGAAGCCTACTGCCGCAGGAGCCGGTTCGGCGATGCGGCCCCGTTGTTCCGGGCCGGGGGGGATATCCCGAAGGCGGAGCAGCTCGAGTATCTCGACCGAAAATCGCCCTATCACGTCGACGGCGGCGTGGACGCCACGACCGTGGATTTCATCGTGACCGACCCTCTTCCCCTCGTGAGAGTCCGGATCAACGGCGTTGAAGTCGTACTCTTCATCGACACCGGTGCCCCGGTTCTGGGGATCGACGAGGACCTGGCCGACGAGGTCGGCGCCGTTCGGTTCGGGCAGCAGATGGCGACGTTCGCGGGTGGGCGGAAGGCGCCCTTCGAGCACGGCGTGATCGAAAAGATCCAGATCGGTAACTTCACCATCCACAATGTCCCGGTTCATATCCGGAGCGGGCCCAAGCTTCTTCAAACCCCGGATGGGGAGCCGACCCGCGGGGTCCTCGGGACCGCGTTCCTCTACCAGTTCGTCTCGACCTTCGACTACCCCGGCGGGCAGCTGATCCTCGAGCGCCGGACGCGCGAGAGCCTCGCCGGAATCCAGGAGCGAGTCTGGTCTCCCGAGTCCATCGTCGTTCCCTTCTGGATGGCCGGCGATCACTTCATGGTCGCCTGGGGTACAGCGAATGCAAGCCGTCCGGCACTCTTCCTCATCGACACCGGCCTGGCGGGCGGGGGATTCCTGGGGGGAGACGACATCGTGCGCGAGGCCCGGATCCCACTACCCGAGGAGTCCTTCGCGGCCATGGGTGGCGCCGGCGCCGTCCGCACCAAGCAGGCGGTCGTGGACCGGGTCACGCTCGGAAACGCGGTCCAGCGGGACGTGGTCGGCTTCTTCGGCGGCATACCTCCACTCAGCAAGATGCTCGGCTTCCGCGTGGCAGGCATTGTCTCGCACGGGTTCTTCCGGTCCTATCGGGTGACATTCGACTTCCAGGGAATGCGTTTGGTCCTGGAGCCGTCATAGCCTACATTTCTCACCAGACTTCGTCGCGAGGCGACGGGGAGCTGTCTGTGATGACAAGGAATGCGAGAGAGGAGACCGGAGACGTATTGGGAATTCCCGGGACGTAATACGCGTTTGAAAGTTTGTGAGAATTCGGGAAGCAGCCGAGTTCGCACAACAGTCCCGGGTTCCCGCGCGCGGCTACCTGTAGAGCGCTTTAACCGCGGACCAGCTCTCCCGCTCGACCTGCTGTGCGTACTCAGCCGTACAGGCTTCACCTTGGGCGCCAACAAGCGTCCCACAGTCGTTGTTCACGGCCAGACATGGGGAATCCGCTCCAAGGCCATAGTCACCCGCCGGCGGATTGCAGAACTTCGGATCCTCGGACATGTTTCCGTTCACAGAGACGGAGTCTGCGATCAAACCTGTCCAATCTCCACCCACGTTGCCGTAGAAGTTACAGCAGCTGAGAGCGGGAACATCGGCGGGATCCGGACAGTAGATCGCGCCCCCCTCGGTGCTGAACGCGATGATCGTGTTCTCCACGGTTCCGGACGAGCCATAGAAGTGCAGGCCTCCGCCGTTGTCTGCCCGGTTTGCGAAAAAAGTGCAGTTTGTGACCGTTGTGAGGCCTTGGGAGTAGATGAAGATTCCCCCGCCACTAGTGCCAGCCTCGTTGTGATCAAAAATGCAGCCCGAGACGATGGTCGGACAGGTATCGCTACACCATATGTGTATGCCGCCCCCGGGGCTGATGATCGCCGTGTTGTCTGAGAAAGTGCAGTCCAAGAACGTAGGAGAACTACCCCCAGCGCAGTAGACCCCGCCGCCCTCCTGAGTGGACTGGTTGCCGGAGAAGATGCAGTTGATGAACGTGGGGCTGGAAGACCCGCAGTACACACCCCCGCCCGATAACGGGGCCGTGTTGTCAAGGAACGTGCAGTTGGTGACTGTAGGCAATGAGTTGCTGCAATACATCCCGCCACCGGACCAGAGCACCTGTCCGTTGGAGAAAACACAGTCCGTCAACTGAGGCGAAGAGTCCGAGCACCCAACGCAACCTCCGTAAGGATCGCTACCGTTGATGAACTTGATTCCCTCGACTCTGGTCGTACTGTCCGCGTAGCTAAATCTGACCCCTTGGCCCTCCATGTGTGCGTCGATTGTGACACACTCGGGGTCACCCGTCTCGCTCCGCAGGCAGACACCCGACTTCATCAATGCCCCGTACTCCTCGTAGGTCCCGCAAGCCACAAGGACAGTGTCCCCCGCGCTTGCGGAATCGATCCCAGCCTTGATGGTCGGGCATTCCGAGGGCACGTACCATGTTTTGCCCCCGGCCGGCGACGCGCCACCAAAAACAGCGGCGCAACAGAGAACCGCGATTGCGCATTTCATGACAACCTCCCTGGCGGAACAGGACCTTGGCTGAGATTCAAGTGGTCCGTATGGGTATTCGGGGCAGAGGGGCTGTTGAAAAAACCCCTCAACCTCGAAACTTGGTCTCTCGAAACGGTCCGTCGGGGGTACCACGGATCGTTTCGAGAGACCCGTGGGTCAGAAAAGGGACTTCTTCAACAGCCCCACAGACTGCTCATTAGCATAACTACTTCTTCTGCTTTGGCTTAGGTCCTCGCTTCTGCGGTCTAAGTGATCTTCCGAGGATCGCCTCCAGTCGGTCAATGAGCCCCTCCCCTTGCAAGGCGAGCGGTATGAGCCTGCCGCAGGAGGGCCTTGATCATCTGCTTGTAGCCCCTCTCGCGGAGCCAGGCGGACCAGCCGGAGATGACTCCCTCGGGCGGGACTCGCTGAAAAAGCGACCAGCAGGAAATCCCCCCGGGACTCGGAATCCTGCCGGTCGCTCAATGAATAATTACTGAATTGAGTAGTCTGTCCCCCAATACCCGTCCCCAAAATGCCCGGAGCTGAGCCGCGCCATACCACCGTTGTTGATTTGATGCAGTATTTCAGTCTGCATCTCAAGCTCCGCATCGGTGGAACCGGGATCCATCCGCACTGCTTCGGCTGTGGTCAGCACATTCACGAAGGCCTCATCACCAAGGCCATCCCCGTCCGTGTCAACCATGCCCGTATACGGACATGCACCAACGGCGAAGTTGAGCCACACGGCCAGCAGTTCTCTGTCGAGTTGCTCGATCATACTGTCGTTGTTCTGCTTGAGGTGCATGACGTCGTAAGCTGCTTCGACGGTGGATGCATTGCGCTCCTCGTTAAAGACGGCGCTCATGTAGGACACAATAGCCAGCGCATTCTCGATGGCCGTCATATCATAGTCCATATGCCCGCGCCGGCTCAGCTGGTGTTGCCAGTAGCCTTCGGAGCGGGTCCTCCCCCCTGTCGCCGTGATTACGACCGGCACCTGGTCCATGCCCACGGCACCGTCATCGTCGACAGCCATGAAGGTCACTACGTACACGGATGCATCGCCAAGGGTGTACTGCTGTGTCTCAGACACGTGATGGGGCACTGTGTGGTGGGTAGATACATCCGGTGAAGGATCGCCGTCGCCATAGTCCCATGTCAAGGTAAGGTCGTCGTGGCCGGGGTCGTCCGCCTGTCCGGTGAAAGTCAGCATGTCGCCAGCACTGGCGATGAAGGTCGGCGTGCCGTTGACTATGAACGTGCCTGTGTGGTCGATCACGGCCGTGGGCGTTACATTCTGGATGTCGAAGGCGGCCGTCAGCTGACTGGGTGTGCCGCTATGGGTGCCTATCCACATTTCCGGCATGAGAGCACTCAGATCGAATGTCCAGAGATCCGCAGTCCAATCGCCAGTCCATATTCCGAACACATCAAGATAGAAATTCAATCCCAGGCTCAGGAGAAATGTGTTGAAGTAATATCGGAAGGCATCCATGTCGATGTTGGCAACCCCAGGGCCGTCGATGGCCGTCACCGGCCCGATTGCTACCGGAACGGTCGGGTCGTCAAACATCATCGAGCCGCCGCCGGATGCGTCTCCTGCGGCCGTCCAGTCGGCGGTGAATTCCGTGGAGCCCAGGTGGGGTGTCAACTCAAATCCTACGGCCATGTACACCACAGCTAAGTCCCACGCCTTGAGCGGGAGACCGATTGATGGGAGCGGGAATGTAGCTCCCGGGCCGAAGGGCGTCGTGAAGCTCTTGGAGTTGTTTATGTCGACGTCTACACCCCAGTCAATGACAGAGATGTAGGCCACCTCGAGGAACACGCCGCACTTGAGTACGAACTCCATTAGGAACTCGTTGCCTTCCCTCGGAGACAGACCCGCATCCTGGTAGTCTGCGGCAGACCAGTCCAGGCCCTTGGCCTTGTTGGTAGGCCAGTAGGTAGACCCCTCATCCATAGGTTCTGTGGCAGTGCAGCACTCCTCCATCGGCAGACGGATGCCGAAAGCCCAATCCAGCTCGAAGCCGGTCCAGAAACTCATCAATTCAATTTCGAATATGGGGTCCTCAACCGTGAATCCCCAGGAGTAGTCCACCTCTGGTCCTGTCGTGCTGAAACCCATGAGCAACTCGCCGTCGTCGGTCGACAGCGCCGCAGCACCGGCCGCCTTGCCATCGAGATTCAACTCGGGATACTTGATCGTGTAGGTCTCGGTGAAGGTGTAAATCCGTGGCTCGTAGCCCCATTCATAGCGGGTCCATATATCGGGAGCCTCCTCCTCCATCCTGTCTCGGACGATGTTGGAGTAATTGCCGGGCTTGATATAGCCCGTGGCATCTGGCGGCATCTCTCCTTCGACCACAATCTCCGGCCATTTCTCGTTCCCCGCCTGGCTTGGATGTTCGAAGTACACGACGGTCTTCGCCGTAATCACGATCTCCTCACCGGGAACCACAGTCGGACCCCGTCCGGCCCGCAACGCGCCGTCCTTGGTCGAAGAATACTCAAACGACACATCCGCAGGGGCGGGAAGCCCCTGTGCCCGGCGCTCCGTGATCTTCGCCATGACCGAGCGCTGGAACGGCGTTCGTTCCCGGACCGGCGATTGTGGTTCGTTGACACTCGACGTGGTGATGGTGGTCCCTGTAGGCGCTACGGCGGTATCGTCATCGCTACAACCCGCAAACAACACGCCGACGCCGACCACGACACCCAGGAGAGCCCACCTGACGGTCGAGGCGCTCATGACCAACCTCCTTGGTTTTGTGGCAGGTCGTGAAACCTGTCCACCAAGAATGTGATTAAGATCCACTGCCCCCGGTCTGCGAGCTCCGGCACCTCCCTCTGACAAACCGAGTCCGACGCAAGCACTACCGTTCCTGGGTGTATGAGCTGCAGCGAATCATTATGAATTTGAACGGATCCATACGGAGTTGTTGGTGGGCTACAGTATGACACATCGTTTCGAAAAGGTCAACAACCTATTTTTTGTTTTTTCGGTATTTGTTTGACAGACAATTACACGTCCGCGTAACTGCTTTTTCGGCTTTGACCTGCCCCCGCCGCTTGTGCCATTTCTAGGGCAACATGGCGAGGGCAGTCATTCGAGAATACGTAATCATCAGAAAGGACAAATGGCCCCTGCAACATCAACCATCGAATCAACGCCGTATCTGTTGGCGTCGCAGAACCGGAAGGTCGAGATGCCGTTCGGTAGAAGAACCCAGTGATTGCCCCCGAAGCCCGTACTAAATGGAATCCGATGCAGACGACCATCCTCACCGGGATAGGGCCAGCTGTTGAAGGACAGGTGGTAGGTCAGGTAGCCGTGTTCGTTGCTCTCCCCGGTAGGTAAACCGATCACATCGGTTCGAAGCAGGGCTTCTGCCAGTCGTCCGGCGTGGAGAAGCTGTCGCTCCTGATGTCGGCCGCCGTTTCGCAATAGAATCGACAGCTTCGCCACATCGTCGACGTTGGGATACAAGCCGTATCCGAAGGGGGGTAAACCCGTGCTCCCATCCGATTCAATGGTCCGCATGATCGGTGCATGGAAAATGCCTATGGGTTCATAGACTTCCGTGAGGACCATCTCCCAGATGTCGGCATCCGTGCCCTCCTTGCGCTTCAGGAAACCGTCCATGGCCGCCGACAGAATGAACGTGTTGATGGAGTTGTACCGGGCGATCTCGCCCGGCCCCCAGGGATAATTGCCATAGGAAAAGGCGACATCCATCTTCTCCTGCATGCTCTTGGCGCGCAGGAAATCCATGAACTTGGGTTGGTCTTCATCACCTTGCATGACATTGGGCTCTACCGGCTCCGGCATGTGATCGCCGACGCCTGTGGCATGGTTCAAAGCATCGGCGAAGGTAACCGACTCCCAACCGTCATGAGCAGCCGTGACCGTTACATAGTCTGCGACCTTGAGATCGAAAACGCCGTCGCCGTACGTCTCGGCCAACCGCAAGAGAGCGATCGCCCCACCCATGGCTTTTGTCAACGAGTATGCGGCATGCCGCATGTACCGGACGTATGGATAATCGCCGTAGCGGGTGTTACACGGCTGCACGTACAGCGTATCCTTCCAGAACAGACCCGTGGCGCTTATCTCTTCTCGTTCAATTCCTGAGTTGTATTTCTCCAATAGCGCGGGATTCACAAACTTGCTGAGTTCCGAGAATGGACGAATAGGAATCTGAGCTCGCACTTCTTCTGCGAATCGTGCCGCCAGGACGTTTCGATTCTCGAGCTTCTGGGGCGTGTATTCCATGGGTGTGCGTCCCCAGAAATCGGTCTTGTATACGGGGGATGTCTCCTGAGTCACCTGCAGGAAGAGAGACGACAGCCGGGCTTCGTCGTAAGTGAACGTGGCTAGCCCATTGTGTGCGTCATTGAACAGTGCATTTACCAACGTGAATGGAAAGGACGCCCGCGACATTCCCTGATCACCGGGTTCGGACCAGACCGTCCCCGGGGAAACGATAATTTGCCAATAGCTCTGGTCGCCAAACGCGTGTATGGTTTCGCGCTGTACAGGTACCAGGTAGGTCCCGTGCGTGAAGAAGTCCAGCGAGAATCCCGGAAAGTAGTCCCATGGATCGGCGGAATCCTTCTCCTCGTCAGAGTTGGGATTGTTCATCACGAACTCGGAGACGGTCAAGGTACCCTCAAGTTCGTGTTTGGCATCATTCGATGTTCCCATCGGCATGAAGTAGTGGTTGTCGAGAGGCGCCGCGCTTTGATACTCGGACCCCATGAGCTCCGCCAACATCAGCCTGTCCCTGGGCTCTGCAGGAGGAGGATCGCCATATCCTCGTTCTTGAAAACCCTGCAGCATCAGGGTAAGCACCACAGTCAACACCATCAGTAGACACGTTGTCGTTGTACGCATCTGTCTGTACCTCCCCGCCGGCTTGGCCCGGGCAAGTCACATCTGCCCCGTGAAGACTATTGCTAATCCTGGTTTTATTGAAAGGGTTTCTCAGCACAATGAAGACGATTTCCCTTATGAGCCTTCCCCCTGGGGATGGATTTTCCCGAAACACGGAAATCTGCACGCGGTGCGGCCCTCACCTGTGTCCGACGCCACGAAGGTGGCAAATGTTTCGCCAGGACTGTCCTCCTGATATGGGATTGCGGCCACGTGTACCGGTAGCGCGCGGCCAAAGCGAAACGGAAAAACGTAGTCGGATCTATGCGATCCGCGGATTGTCTTACTTGAGCAGCACCATCCGCGTGGTCCGGCTCTCCCGATTCCACCGGAGATGGCAGAAGTAAACGCCGGAAGCGACAGGCAGACCTTTCTCGTCTCTCCCGTCCCAGCCAACGACATAATCCCCGCCGGACTGATTCGTCTCCACCAGTGTCTTCACCCGCCGGCCAAGCGAGTTGTACACGACGAGAGTCACGCCGGAAGGTTCGGACCCCGCCGGAATCGAGTACCCAATCTCTGTCGTCGGATTGAAGGGGTTCGGAACGTTGGGCGCGAGGTAGAAGCCTTCCGCATCCCCGTCATTGACCTCGGCGACGGAGGCTGTCAGACACCCCACACTATCGGCGCCGATCAGCCCGCATCCGGGCGGGGAATTCGCAGGCGCACACGGGGACGGCTGCGCGATGGAGTAATCCCCGGCCCAAGGCCCGCAAAACAGAGGATCCCCGCAAATGTTGCCGTTCACGCCGTACTGGCTGGCAATGCAGCCCACCCAATCGCCGCCTGAATTTCCGTACACGTCGCAGCAGGACAACGTGGCCACGCCGTCCCCTTCGCAATACACTGCAACGCCCGAGCTGCCAAAGGCAACGATGGTGTTCACCAACGTCACAGAGCAGTTGGGGTAGGACGCCAGGCTGCCGTCACTCGCCGAGTTGCCGGAAAGCGTGCAGTGAGTCAGGGTCGGACGGCCGTCCGCCCAGGTGGAAATCGCCCCCCCGTAGATCGCCGAGTTGTCGTAGAATCCGCACCTCTCAAGCTCAGGATAGGAAGAGGACTGGCACAGTATTCCGCCCCCATGCTCGGTTGCGGAGTTCCCCTCGAATACGCAAGAGACAAGCACGGGCGAAGATATACTGCAGTACATGCCTCCCCCGTTGGCATAGTTGCCCGTGGGCGCGCGGTTCTCCAGGAACACGCAATCGGTCAGCGTCGGTGACGAGGACGAGCGGCACGCCATGCCCCCCCCGTAAAGACCGGCAGTGTTGCCGATGAACCTACAGCGGGTGAGCGTTGGAAAGGATTCGTACCAACAGTCCATTCCTCCACCATGCGTTATGGCCTCATTCTCCAGGAAGACGCAGTCGATCAGCTCGGGCGACGCCTCCTGGACCCACATTCCACCTCCCAGGGCGTACTGGGATGACCAAGAGTCCGCCCAATTATACGAGAACACACAGTTGATGAACGTGGGAGACGACCTCCAGCACAATGCGCCCGCACCGCCATCGGCTACTTCACCTACAGACGCCGAATAGCCACGCGTGACGGTCACCGCTTCAAGGACAGACCCTCCCCCCTCCTCGGAGTCAAACGTGACCCCCCGATCTTCGTATTCGCAATCGATGATGCATGAGTCGGGGTTTCCTGCTTCGGAACAGACTCTGATGGCTTTCCCCCCATAGTTCAGATCCCGGTTCCCAACGCCGGTGTAGGTTCCAGAGGCAACGAGTACCGTGTCCCCCGCCGACGCCGAGTCGATCCCGGCCTGGATCGTGGGGCACTGCCAAGGGACACACCAGGTAGCGGCGAGAGCCATGGATGGAGCCGAAAGCACAGTAGACGCGACCAGCAGAGTGACTCTGAATCTCATGGCGACAGCCCCCTTTCAGTTCGGAGTAAATATCGACCCTAAGAATCAGAGTCTAGTTTAGCACAAATCTGGCGTTATTTCAACCTCTAAATATCAATTCTAGTTTGAAAAATCAAGGGATTTCCCTGCTTCCCAGGGACAATAGACCGACTTTTGACTTGTGTGCCACGCTCTCGGGTGTCACGTGGGATCCGATTGAGCCAACGGATGTTAACCGCTCGGCGGGGATGGGAAATTCGGCCAGGTTGATGCATTCCAGCCGTCTGTTGAAGGTAAGACCCGGGGAGTCACGATCGACTTCCTGATTGCCAAGGAACCGCCGCATGGGTATCCTGCTCCAGCAATGCCCTGCCGTGGACAAGCCGGCCAACCGGAGACACCGCAGCCGTGACTTTGTTGGTTGCACGGGAGCCGGCCCGCTGGATGACCGGGTAGGGAATCATGGTTGATGGCGAGCCCGGGATGTGAACCTAGGGACCGGACAAGGAGGAAGATATGCGATTCGTCATTATGATGATGGTCCTGGCAGCACTCTTCGCCCATTCCCCCGGCGCGGCGGCGGTGGATGAGGTCGAGAAGAAGGCGGCGGCGGATGACATCGAGAAGGAAAAAGAGGCGGTGAAGAAGGTCATCCTTGACTCGTACATCCGTGGCGGGCATCAGCAGTGGGACGCCGGAAAGATGGCAAAGGGATTCCATCCCGATTTCGTACTGCCGATTCTCAGCGACGGCGAGATTCGCAATCTGCCGATCGCGGAGTGGCTGGAGGGCCTGGAGAAACGCAAGCTGGAGAATCCCGAAGGGCCGGAGTACACGGTAACCTACGAGTTCAGCTGGGTCGACGTCGTGGGGTCAGCCGCCGTGGTCCGATTGGAGCTCTATCGCGACGGCAAACATATCTTCTCGGATTTCCTGTCGCTCTATAAGTTCCCGGACGGCTGGAAGATCGTGGGCAAGATCTTCTATCATCATCCGTAGGCGACACGCGCGCGAGCCCGGGGGAAACTTCGAGATGCCGGCGCCGGACCTCAGTGGCGATTCCGTTCGCGAGAGGGGGGCACCGTTTCCCGCGGGGGAGGTTCCGCCCCACCGGCGCGCGACCGGAATACATGAAGGACCGCTCTTCCACGGAGATCGCCGATGGGCCGGGCATCCAGTTCCGTCCGACAACACGCCTCGACTCGGGTAAGATCTTCCTGCATGAGAAAGATTCTCATCGAGTCCGGCGTCGTTCGCTCCAGAGCGCTCCGAATCCTCGCCCGGAATCTCGCCTCTTCGTCCGCCCGACCTTCCGTTGGCGGCGGGAACACTTCGACCCCGACGAAGAATGGGATTGCGGCCATTCCCAGATCCGACACGAACAGGTCCCCGGATTTGAAATGACCGCTCGCAAATTGGACCAGGTCCCGGTACGAGGCGTTGTCCGGTTGGCGAGCCGGCAGCGCTTCGAGGTGAAGGTTGCCCAGGCCCACGATCGACACGACGATGACGGATGCCCACAGATAGTACTTTCTCCCCCGCGACGCGGCTTGCGGCGCGCGGCCTACGGGAATGTGCAGGCCGATCGCACCCCACACCAAGGGGAGAAGGTAGACCCAATAATCCGTGTTCCACGGCTGGAACCAGATAACGAAGGCCGCGATAACGGCGACCCCCAGGATGATTCCCCAGGTGATGAGATCACGCCGTCGGAGCGCTCGGATGGTGCCCGGCAGGCTGGCGAGCCAGAGGAAGGCCATGCCCGCCGCCGGAACGGCCATGGCAAGCAGATCGAGAATTCTTGACCTCGAGAGCAGACCCACTCCCCGCGTATCGAACAGAGGATCCAGAGAGACGAAGGCCTGCGGCAGCACCTTTGCCGTCGTGTACAGGGACTGCGGCAGGAACATCCCCGAGAACGAGCTCCTCGATCGAACGGTGAGGAGCCAACGCATGACGTCGCCGACCGACGTGGCGCCCTGGTCCCAGAACGCAACGGCGAGGTAGGCGAAACCCGTGGCGCCGACCCAGGACCCTGCGAAGACAAACACGTTTCTCGGTCGGACCCGTGAGCGGAGCAGACCCAGGAGAAGAACGAAAGTGAGCACCCCTGCGATCAGGACGCTGATCTGGTGAAGCAAAATGGAAGCGGAGAACGCCAGGCCGGCGGCAGCCCACCCGATCAGTGCCCGAGTGGACATCAGGATGAACAGACCCAGCAGCGCGAAGAACATTGCCGGGACCATGACTTCTACGCTCGTGGAGTAGCACCACAAGCCGTTGCTGACCCCGATCCCGGCAGCCGTCATAAGGCTGGGAAGAAAGTCTCCCGTCACGCGCAGGACCAGGAGACCCGTCAGGAATACACAACCGCCCCCCAGCAAGCTGTTGGCGAACTGAAGGGGCAGAAACGGGTCTTCCCCGATTCCAAGCCCCTTGAACAACAGATAGAATCCCTTGGCAAACGGCACGTAGAACAGGTGATGGGGATGGAAGTAGCACGTGGACAGGTAGCGGTCGCATAGCAGTGGGTCGTCCACGACTCTGGCAACGTACGCGATGGCGTCCCACAGGTGTGACTGGCTCCTCGTGAGAAGGTAGATCCCGAAGAGAGCCAGGCCGACCGCGGCGAGCCACAGGACCGGGCTTGCGCCACGCTGCGGTTCCGATCGAGGGAGGTTTCGCCCATTCATCGCGTTCCGCGGGGATGGAGATGCCCCGCTATCACAGGCGGTTCTGGACCTGGGGTCATTCGGCTTCCGCACGTTTCATCCTCTCGCAGTGGGCGTTCGACTGGTTTCCGAGCTCGGGGGATGGTGAGGACAGAGGGGCGGTTGAAAAACCCCCTCCTCCCGGAGCCATGCGGACCAGTCGGGAATGACTCCCACGCACGGGAATCGCTGAAAAGGCGACCGGCAGAGAACCACTCCGGACGCCGGGACTCGGAATCCTGCCGGTCGCTCGCTGACTTGCTTACGTGCACTTCACAGTAACCAGAATGTCCGGTCCGGTCAAGGTCTTGCTCGTCAATCTGCGTGCATTGCCGAGGACATAATGTCAATGCGAATAAGTAGTTACCGAATTGAGTAGTCTGTGGGGCTGTTGAAAAAGGTCCCTTTGCCCGTTGAGCGGGGTCGAAGCCCCCGCTGCCCCTTCGATACACGGCGGTCTCTGGGCCTCTGGCCTGGCTTGCCGCACTCAGGGCGAACGGGCATGGTGCCACAGAGGGGTTTTTCAACAGCCCCCCTTTCCCCAAATACCGTCCCCAAATACCTGGTTCCCTTCCACTCCACCCGGGGCTTCACTCACGGGACTGTGTTGACTTGTTGTTAGATCTGCCGCCCGCCCTCGTTTTACAGGTGGAATCTCTCAAGAGGAGGTGTGCTCATGAAACGCCCAATGGCAGTCGCGGCAGCCGCCATGGTTCTGGCGGCCATGTCGTTTGCTCCGAGCGGAGCAATTGCGGCACCACAAGTGGGGTCCACCTCACCGCTCCGCAACGCATCCAACATAGCACCCGGCACCGACATCATCGTCACTTTCGATCAGGCGATGAACGCGGCCAGTATCAACGACACGACGATTGTCGCACAGGGAAGCGTCACGGGCCTTCATGCGGGCACGATCACATACAACGCCGCCGACTTCACCGCGACACTGAACCCAGCCGCCGACTTCGATCACGGAGAGGTCGTCACCGTGGTCCTTACAACCGTGATTCAGTCCTCGGGGGGCACTCCGCTCGAACACAGCTACATCTGGTCGTTTGCCACTGAAGCCGTCAACGGAACGGCCATCTTCGATTCCCCGACAACCTACGCAGTCGGCGCCACGCCCTACGCAGTCTGCGCCGCCAAATTAACGATCGGCTCGGCGCCTGATCTTGCTGTCACCTGCGCCGACTCCATCTACATTCTTCGAAACAACGGACACGGAGCCTTCTCTGTCAACGGAGTCTACTCCATCGGGTCCAACGGCGGACGGATCGCAGCAGCCGACCTCGACCGCGACGGAGATGTGGACCTGGCCACCGCAACGTTCAACGCGGTCTCGGTCTTACTAAACAACGGCGACGCCACCTTCGCCCCCTATGCGAGTTACACGGTAGGCGAATACGGCCTCGGTGAGGATGCCCGGTCGGTTCATGCGGCCGATTTCAACGGTGACGGCCACCTGGACCTGGCGACGGCGAATCACAACTCGGACAGTGTGTCCGTCCTCATCAACAACGGAGACGGCACCTTTGGCCCGTACGACTGGGCGGACCGCACTAGGGCAGACACCGGCGTCTACGCGCTGTGTACGGGCGATCTGGACAGTGACGGAGATCTGGACGTGGCTACGGCCAGCATCTTTTCCAACATCGTCGCGATTCTGAAAAACTACGGCGACGGGAAACTCGTGAGAAGCACAGGCCACGGGCTCCTCGACACACCCACCTCCATTCTCACAGCGGATCTCAACGGAGACCGGCATCTCGACCTGGCGACATCCAACGGCTACGAACCGACCGGGGCCACGGTGTCCGTTCTTCTGAACTCGGGAAGCGGCTTCGGCGCCGTAGAGGATTACGGGATGGGCGGCTACGGACCAATCGAAGCCGCTGCAGGGGACTTCGATGCGGACGGGGATCTGGACCTAGCTACGGCGAACGCAACTTCCAACGATCTTTCGGTCCTCGTCAACAACGGGAGCGGTGGATTCTCCTTGGAGGCAATCCGCGGCATCGCCGCCTACGCCCCCAACGGTATCTGTGCCGTGGACGTAGATAACGACGGCGCGCTCGATCTCATCACGGCCAATTACGACTCCGACAACATCTCGGTCCTTACGAACTTACCACAGGCGAATGTGACGTCCGTAATCCCGGCCCCGAACGAACGATCCGTGAGCATCCAAAACAACCTCACGGCCAACTTCGACGTAACGATGGACGCAAGCACAATCAACGGTTCCACCTTCGTCGTCAACGGGAGCTCGTCGGGATTACACTCCGGCTCGTTCACCTTCTACGGCGAGTCCGTGAAATTCGACCCTGACGAGGACTTCATCGAAGGAGAAACCATCTCCGTAACGCTCACGGATGGGGTCAAGTCCTCTCAAGGGGTATCTATCGAGGGCTACGCCTGGGCCTTTACGATCGAGGTAGACGGCGGCAGCGGCACCTTCGTGTTCGACTCGGAGTATGAGGCGGGTCCCACTCCCAAGTGTGTCTGTGCCCCCGACGTGGACGGCGACGACGATGCGGATCTGGTCGTGGCAAACGGGGCGCCCGGCTCCAGCAGTGTGTCGGTCTTTCTGAACCTCGGCGGGGTCGGGTTCTTCGCCGATTCGACCTATTCGGTGGGCACGGGCCCACATGCTGTAGTGGCGGCCGACATCGACAGAGACGGCCGTGCGGATATCGTGACCGCAAACGAGTTCGACAACAACGTCTCGGTTCTCTTTTGCGTGGACTCCTACGGCAATTTCGGGCCGGTGTCCAACTACCCCGTGGGGAGTTCTCCTCAGTCCGTCTGCGCGGCTGATTTCAACAGAGATGGTTATCTGGATCT
Organism: uncultured bacterium; assembly: GCA_964610505.1. Lineage (GTDB taxonomy): Bacteria > Arandabacterota > Arandabacteria > JAGLYR01 > JAGLYR01 > CAZSXU01. The sequence continues at coordinate 32,093 of CAZSXU010000030.1, forward strand.
CGCAACCGCGAATTTCAGCTCCGGCGACGTCTCCATTTTGCTCAACGATAGAACAGGAGGCTTCGACCCTCCTGCAACGTACCCCGTGGGCGGCGAGATGGAAATCCCCCGCCCAGTGTCCCTCCTGTCCGCCGATCTCGACGGGGACGGTAGTTTCGACCTCGCAGTGGCCAACAGAGACAACAACAGCGTCTCGGTCTTGCTCAACAAAGGAAACGGCACGTTCGCCGCCGATGTGGAGTACCCCGTCTCCGGAATTTGCCCCTCCTGCGTCGTCGCCGCGGACCTGGACGATGATGGAGACCTCGATCTGGTGACTTCCAACGGGGACTCGGAAGACCTCTCCGTCCTGCTGAACAACGCAGACGGCACCTTCACGTTCGATTCGAACTACGCGGTATCCGGGGGACCGATCTCTGTTTTTGCCGGGGATGTCGACGACGACGGTGATTTTGATCTGGCCGTCGCAAAATCGTCGTCCGATAGAGTCGCGATCCGAGCGAACAACGGGAGCGGTGTTTTCCTTCCCGCGGGCGGCTACGACGCGGGCGACCATCCCCTCTCCATCTGTATGGCTGATCTGACGGACGACGGGAGCCTGGACCTCGTGGTCGTCAACATGAACAGCAACACGCTCACGATTCTGGCCAACGGGGGCACTCGCGTCCGCTCCACATCCGTGCATCAGAACGAGCTCGACGTCGAGGACAGCACCAGCATCTCCGTGACCTTCAACACGGACCTGGACCCGGCCACCGTCCACGACACGACGTTCGTCGTTCACGCCCGGTCCTCGGGTCTGCACCAGGGCATGATCTCGTACAACAGCGACACTCGAACCGCAACGTTGGATCCTTGGGAGGATTTCGAGAAGGGGGAGCTGGTGACGGTGGCCCTCACGACGCACATCGAGGCGACCACCGGGAGCCCTATGGCGAACAGCTATCTCTGGTCATTCATGGTGGCTGCCGAGGAAGGCGAAGCTGTTTTCGATCCCGATTCCACCTACGGAGCCAAGAGGAGTGCGGCAGGCATCTTCGCCGCCGATTTCAACAGCGATGGCGATCTTGACCTTGCAGTCGCCAACTCAGAATCAGCCAGCGTCTCCGTCATTCTGAACTACGGGAATGGGACTTTCGGCCCTGAGGAAACCTATCCCGTAGGCAGAGGCCCAAGATCCATCTGTGCCGCCGATTTCGATGGAGACGGTAGGGTCGACCTAGCCACCCCCGACGGCAACTGCGACAGCGTCTCCGTTCTTCTGAACAACGGGGACGGGACCTTCGCCCCACATTCCCTCTATGAAGTCGGGCGCCTTCCGATTTCAATCCTTGCCGCGGACCTGAACGGGGACGGGCACGTCGACCTGGCGACGGCCAACTATTCCGCCTCCGGTCTTTCCATCCTGATGAACAACGGAGACGGGACCTTCGCCTCACACACGGAGTATGGAATCAACGGAGCGGCCTGGTCTGCCTTCGCCGCGGACCTCGACGGCGACGCGGATCTGGACCTGGCCGCCACCGTTCTCATGGAGGACAGTGTCGTCGTCCTGTTCAACGAAGGGGGCGGCACCTTCGTCCTGGACGGCGCCTACGGCGTGGGCAATCACCCCAGAAAGGTTATGGCCATTGACGTCGAGGGGGACGGCTACCTGGACCTGCTCACAATCAACCAGTACTCCAATGACGTGTCGGTTCTCTTGAACAACGCGGATGGAACGTTCACGGAGCCCTGGGACCAGCCCGTCGCTGACGGCCCCACGTCAGGCTTTGCTGCGGATCTCGATGGGGATGGTGATCTCGACCTGGCAATCGTTCGCGAAGATTTCAACGACGTTCAGGTCCTTCTCAACGAGGGCGACGGGTCTTTCTGGGATCATTGCGAGTGTCTCGTGGATAGCCTGCCTATCTCGGTTTTCGCCGCGGATCTGGATGGCGACGGCACCCTGGATCTGGCGACCGCAAACTATCTGGGTGGCAACATCTCGGTCCTCCTCAATCGGGGCACGACGGCTGTTGACGAATCTCGCGCTGGGGCGCCGCCGAGCTTCTCGCTGTCCCAGAACTGGCCCAATCCGTTCAATCCGGTGACGAATATCGCGTACACCCTGCCCATGGAGTGCCATGTGAAGCTGACGATCTACAATGTCCTCGGCCAGGAGATCGTGACCCTGGTAAACGAAACTCAGGCGCCCGGGCACAGAATGGTCCGGTGGGACGGGATCGACCACAGAGGCGAACAGGTGGCGGGAGGCGTGTACTTCTATCGTTTCAAAGCAGGCGACAACCTCGCCGGAAGGAAAATGGTGTTGCTGAAGTAGCCGCGGCATTCCGGGGACAGCATTCTGGTTTGCCGCGACCGAGTCGGCGGCCGCTCAGTACGAACGGTATGTCCTGCGCATCGTGCGGACGTTCTTCAACAGCCCCACACATCACTCATTCCGGAAACGTGTGGGGCCGGGTACCCCGGGTTCCCAGGGAGATCTGTACTGACCCTTCGGGTCAACGCGGGAATCGGTGTTGTGTCCCCAGATATCCCAGATATCCCCGAGATTTGAACGCATCTACAAATCGGTCTTCCTCGCTCATCGCAGAATGACCATCTTTCGCGTCTCACGAAGCCCGGGCGCCACCAGTCTGCAGAAATACACTCCCGACGGAAGAGACGTACCTCTGTCGTCGCATCCGTCCCAGAAGACGGCGTGTTCTCCGGCCTCTTTCCTTTCCTCCACAAGCACGCGCACTTGCCGGCCGGCCACATCGTAGATGCGCAGTACCACTTCTCCGGGCCGAGCGATGGAGAACGAGATGCAGGTCCGAGGATTGAACGGGTTCGGGTAGTTCTGGGCGAGCGCCGAAACAGGGGAGCGTCTCCCGGCGTGCTCCTCCAAATCCGTCAACAGGGTACACGCGTGTTCGTAATGAAACGCGAAAATAGCGTAGTCCGTCGCGTTCACCAGACCGCTGCAGTCGAAGTCGGTCCGGCAGGCGTCGGTCATCCAGTCCGTGTAGAGAATGACGAAATCGTCCGCCACGCCCACTTCGCAGTCCGCATCCATATCCGGCGACAGCCACTCCCTCGTGTCCGTGAGGGATCCTCCCGTACCCTTCCAGGGCAGGGTATCCCCCAGACACGTGACCACCGTCGTAACAACACAACAGGCGGGACCCGCGGTGACATCGAGTCCGGCATGAATCGGAAGAATCGCCACGCCGTTGGTATCGGTGACGGCTGTATCGGGCGGACACGTGCACACCCGGCACGTTGCGTCGGGGTGCCACCGGACGACAACGCCCCGGAAAGGTTCACCATACTGATCCCGGGTCGTTACACGGAGCGAACTCCCGCCGCCGCAGGGACAGACAAACGCCTTCGTGGAATCACAGACCAGCTCGTTCCACTCGACACTGGAATTCGCCGGGTCCAGAGCCGGGATCCAGAGTTCGTAGGCGCCCATATCCACGATTTCCGGATAGTCCGGCGGATCGGCAACGCCCGTACCCCCGGGAGACGGGGGATCGACAAAGCGCGGCAAGGAATCCAGATCCAGCGGTGTCCGTTCGGTCGTGTTACTGTCCTCATCCAGGTCGGCCGCGTCGGGGGGGACCTCCGTGTCGTCACCTGCATCGACGCACAGGGAGGCGGCCGTCAGGCGGAAGTCACCCGTTCCGGGGTTACAGAAAAGTGGATCCGAGTCGATGTTCCCGTCCCCCGCCCAGCCTCCCTCAACATCGGAATAGCATACGACCGGCGTCCCGGACAGGGAGTGGATCTCATCGGGCGTGTCGCCCCAGAGAATGCAGTTCGCAACTACGGGACTGCAGTCGTAACAGCTCAGGGCGCCGCCATACTCGCTCGCGCCGTTTTCCGTGATCGTACAGTTCGTGATGATCGGATTCCGGAGTCCGGCGTAGATTCCACCACCCGGATCGCCCTCGGCCGTATTGCCCGTGATCAGACAGTTGGTAATGACCTCCTCACTGCTACAGTGGATACCGCCGCCGGTGTGCGTGGCCGTGTTTCCGAAGATCCGGCAATTGGTGATGGTCCCACAGGTGTCTCGATCGCAGTTGATGCCCCCGCCCAGCGTCGCCACATTCTCCGTAATGGCGCACTTCGTGATCGTCGGCGTGCTGAATTTGCTACATACGCCTCCTCCCCATTCGGCTTCATTCTCTGTGATCGTGCAGTTGACCATCGTCGCAGAGCTGTGATCGAGGCGGATCCCGCCTCCGCTGGAGGCGGCTGTGGCCTGCGCCACGTTTCCTTGTATCGTGCATCCGCCGATCATCACGGTGTCGCACCAGCCGCAGTAGATCCCGACTCCCGAACACGCTTCCGCCACAAGTACGTTCCCACTAATCGTGCAGCCGGTGATCACCGGGTTTCCCTCGCTGCAGCAGATGCCACCGCCGATGGAGAAACCGGTTCCGGTTCCGGCCGTGTCGCCGCTGATCGTACAGTTGGTGATCGTGGGGCTGCTCTCCCAGCAGTAGATGCCGCCTCCGTATTCAGACGCTTTGTTGGCCGTCATGATGCAGTTGGCGATGGTCGGGTTGCTGTTGGTTTTGAGATACAGGGCGCCGCCGCGTAGGGTGTCCCCATGAGTAACCGTGAAACCGTCTACAACCAAGTCGCCGGTCTCACCGGAACCGAAGTAGAATCCTCGGCCGCCTCTCTCGCAATCGATGATACAGGCCGTGGGACCGTTCTCGCTAAGAAGCAGGACATCCTTGCCGCCGAAGTCGAGGTTCTTGTTGCCCGGACCGGTATAGGTGCCGTCCGCCACCAGGACCGTATCCCCCACGCTCGCCGTGTCAATTCCCGCTTGAATCGTCGGGCATTCCGACGGGACAAACCATGTCACCCCCCACGCCGGAGGGACGGTAACGAGGGTGAGCGCGCACATCGAAACAGTGACCAGAAGCGCTTTCATGGACACAACCTCCTCCTGAGGGGTGAGATCAAAACGAGGGTGTCAAATGAAGATACGGAAGCACCGACCACAGGGGATGACCCGAGCCCTACTTCAAGAGAATCATCCTCCGCGTGCGGCTCTCGCCGTCGCAGAGGAGACGACAGAAGTAGACGCCGGAGGCGACGGCGATCCCGTCGTCATCCTTTCCATCCCAGGTGACCGAATGGAAACCCGGTACCTCACGACGATCGACCAGTGTTCTCACCCGTTGCCCCAGACAGTTGTAGATCTTCAGGGTCACGCGGGATGGTTTGGCACTACCCGGGACAGCGTATGAAATCTCGGTCACGGGATTGAAAGGGTTCGGCACGTTCGGTGCCAAAACCAGCGCTGCCGGCTTCGCGGCGTGGACCTCTTCATGGACGGGCGTCCAGTCGCACCCGGCGCCGTGCGCGCCAATCAGGCCACAGTCGTACCCGTCCGGATGGTTGCCGGGCGCGCAGGGAGAATCCACCTCAAGGTGATAGTCATCCGCGCTCGCATCACAGAAGAGCGGGGCCATGCAGAAATTCCCTCTCAACCCCTCCTGTCCCGTAAGGCAGCCGACCCAATCGCCGGTCCCGCCGTCATTGCCGTGAACGTCCGAGCAGCCGAAGGTCGCGCTGCCTGTGCCGTCGCAGTAGGCGGCTTCGCCCTGGGGCCCGAAGGCGATGATCGTATTGTTCGCCGTCAGAGCGTACCCCTGCTCGCAGGCAATTCCGCCGCCCTGATCGGCCGAGTTGCCGGAGAAGGTGCACGAGAGCAACACGGCCAAAGAGTCTCCGATGCCGTACAACCCGCCGCCCCGACTGGACCCCACCATGGCCGAGGTCGAGTTTCCCAAGAACGTGGAGAAGGCGATCGTCACGCTGGAGATCCCACAGTACATCCCACCACCATAGCCGAAGAGTCCTGCGGCCGAGTTGTCGGAGAACACAGAGTGCGTAAGCACCGGTGTGCCTCCGGACCAGTAGATACCGCCCCCGTAGCACACGGCACTTGACCCTGTGGCCGAGTTGTCCGAGAAAGTGCAGCAGGCAAGTTTGGGTGAGTATCCATCGCAGAACATCGCCCCGCCAGAGGGCGCACTTCCTCCTCCGGCCGAGTTGCCCGAGAACCTGCAGCCGATCAGCGTCACCCGAGTGGCCCAGCCATAGATCGCGCCGCCGCGCTGGGCAGAGTTGTTGGAAAACACGCAATCCAAGAAAGTGGGAGAAATCTCGACGGGAGGCATGACACCGATCAGAACCGCCCCCCCATCGGTCGCGGACCCGTTGCGGATGGTCATCCCTTCCAGCACGGATCCCGGAGTCTCGCCCGAGTGACAGTAGAGCCCGCGACCTATGCCCTCACAGTCGATGACGCACAAATCGGGGTTTCCGCTTTGGGAGCGAATCGTGAGCGGCTTGCCCGCGAAGTCAAGATCCCGATTGCCGGCGCCCGTGTAGATATCATCCGCCACCTCGACGACGTCGCCGGCCTGCGCGCCACTAATCGCCGCCTGGATCGTAGCAAACTCGGCCGCGCGCACGGCACTGACCTGGTGAACGGTGAAGGGCTTCGGCATGATGTATCGGATGAGTTCCTCTACCGGCGTGTTGACACCGGGCCAATCCGGAGGCCACGGATCCGGCGGGTTCGGAGCATCCAGGGCATACCAGCCGATCCAACGCCCCTCTTCGATCCATCCCCACCCGAAGTTGATGTGGACCCCCAGCTCGTACGGGGCAATGTGCTCCGGATTGTCGGTCCAACCGTCGACGACGACGGCGTGGGGATCGCCAATCCCGGGAGGGATGAGCGAATAGAGCACCGGGCGTCCGGCGTTGATCTCCTGCACCATCATCATCCACCACGCAAAGTTGCCGTAGCTCGACCGATTCTCCAGAATGAGCGATGGGTCATAGCGGAAGTACATGGGCAGGATGGTCAGCGTTCGGCTGAAAAACGCCCCCGACCGAAGGACTCCGTAGTCCATCTGAAATGCAACACCGACTTCGTAGCACAGCTCGGCCACCGCGTATTCCTGCGCCAGATTGCACCCGTACACGCAACTGTCCGGCATGTGGGACCAGTCGTAGGGATCGGAGAAACGGGCCCACAATGGGCGGGCACCGACGGGCGACCCCACCGTATTGTCGCCGTCCCAATCGTATACGAGTCCTCCTGTGCCGTAGAGAGGCCACTCGTGGTAATTCATGATCTGTGCCACGGCGGTCGCCATGCAGCCCACGATGCACCGGTCACCGTCGCCGAGGGGGCAGAGCATGTTGTACGGATCGCCCTGGTCCCAGGCGGTTGTCAGAAGCGGCCCCACCTCGCCGCGCGATTGGGCCTTGCCTCTACGGAGACCCGCCTTGAAATCCAGCGGATCGACCGAAAGACGCTCCCACCGGCCGAGGTTCGCCCGGTCGAAAGCCACCTCTCCCGTAGCCGGCTGGCTGGCGTCGAGGTTTCCATAGATGGCCTCGAACAGCCGGATCTGCGGATGCAGGACATCCCGGAGGAGCTGGGCCATCCCGCCGTCTTGATGGGCGTCCAGATCGCACTCGTCCGAGTGAGCCTTAATAGGCGGCAGCTCCTTAAGGACCGGCACGACGATGCAACCCTTGGGTGAGATGGAATAACACCGGGCCAGGAGGATCCCGTCCTTCACAAGTTCCCGGACCTCCAGGATCTCAGGCTGATCTGAGCCTGCCCACGATCCCTTCTCATAAACCATGTACTCGACCCAATTCCGGCACACTCGCTCCATTTCCTCGGGCGTGGCTCTCTCGGCCCACGCGTCCAGGGTCGTCAATGCAACGGGGAGAAAAACACAAGCGATGATCAGACCCGCCAGGGGGCGCATGCGAGTACCCTCCTTGACTAAGAACGAACCTGAAATCCTTGATTCTCACGATGAAGTCGCGCGGGATGACGTTCTATTCTGAGCGTGGAAAAGCAAGGTACGAGACACGGGACAGGAGCGCAGATGCATCTCACGGCTCGGCTCCTTACCGAAAAGTCGCAAATACACCTCTTCCGTACAACTATTGATTTTAACACATCCGGCCGAAGATTGCCACCTCTCAGACAGCATAAATTCACTCGACGTCATCCAGGAACCCTCGCCAGGTGGTCCGTTCTATTCCCCCCAGCATGAAAGAATGCCGGTGCCGGATCTTGCAGCGCCACAGTCCATGGGGGAGTTCAGAGACCCGGATTCCCAGAAAGTCCACATTCGAATAGACAATCGGGCTTCACCGGCCTATCTTTCAGGATACGGTGCGGGCCCGATGGCCCGCAGGAGAGGAGGTCGACATGGCGGAGATGAAGGACGGATGTGTCAAACCCGCCCGGGGGCCCATTGCTCCCCAGGCCCAATCCGCTCAGTCAGGAGCAACGAAACCGGCAGAGGAGGTCAGACAGATGCAGGCTCGTGTCGGCAAGGAGGCACCCGATTTCGAGGCCAACGCTTTTGTCGCGGGCGAAGGGTTCAAAACAATCAAGCTCTCCGACTCAAAGGGCAAATGGATCGTCCTCTGCTTCTACCCCGGAGATTTCACCTTCGTCTGACCCACGGAGTTGGCGGCGGTCGCCGCCCGGTACGGCGAGTTAAAGGCGCTGGGAGTGGAAGTTTTCGCCATGAGCACCGACAGCCGTTTCGTCCACAAGATGTGGCAGGAGCAAGAGCTGTCCAAGATGGTCGAGGGAGGGGTCCCGTTCCCGATGCTCTCGGACGCCGGCGGAAGGATCGGCTCGATCTATGGAATCTATGACGAGGACGCCGGCGTGGACATTCGAGGTCGATTCATCATTGACCCGGATTTCGTCATCCGCGCAGCGGAAACCCTAACACCCGAAGTCGGCCGCAACCCCGACGAGCTCATCAGGCAGGTCAAGGCATTCCAGCACGTCGTCTCGACGGGAGAGGTCACCCCCTCGGGCTGGCAGCCGGGCGAAACAACACTCACACCCGGACCGGATCTGGTCGGGAGGGTGTGGGAGGTGTGGAAGCCGTAGCCGGCCGCGGCTGCGAGAGATTCCGCTTCAGTGGGCGCCGAAACATTCAGAGAGACGATGCGAAACCCGAGGAGACTCCCCGGGTTTCCCCACGTGTGGCCGGAGCAACGAGAGGCAATTGGGAACTGAAGGGTTGCTGAAGAAACCCCTCGCTCTGGACGCGGTCCGTCAAGGCGACTTCTCCACTGAACCCGGAACACCCTCACTGGACGTATCCGAGCGCCTTCAATTTCTCGAGTCCGTCTTCCGAGATGCGTCGCTTGATCCCCGAGGGCGGTGTCTCGGCTGCGATCCAGGCCTCCAGTTCCTCCCGGAATGCAGATGAGATCTCCGGTTCAACGGCCGCGAGGTTCTCTTTCTCCCCGGGGTCCGTCGTGACTCGGTAGAGTTCCTCACCGGTCAGAGAATCGAGGATGTACTTCCACTTTGGAGTACGGATCGCGTACATCTCGCCCTGGAAACCGACACGCCTCCGGTTCATGCGAAACCGGCGTTCCAAGTAGGCTAACCCGCCACCCGCGCCGGTGCCCGAAACGACGGGCATGAGGCTCGTCCCTTCCACGATCTCGGGCTGGCGGATATCGAGAACGTCGCAGATCGTGGGCATCACATCGATACTCTGCACCAGGTCATCCACGACCCGACCCCGGAATCGCCCGTCGGGAAAGACGAAGGCCAGCGGGATCCGTATGGACGATTCATAGAGAAACACCCCGTGCGCGCAGTAGTAGCCGTGATCGAAACTCTCTCCGTGGTCAGAGATGAACACGATCAGTGTATTCTCCAACAGACCCCGACCATCGAACTCATTCAACAGCCTGGCAACCTGGTCATCCGCGTGGGCGATCTCTCCGTCATAAAGCCACACGTGGTGATCCAACCCGAGTTCCTTCTGGATCCAGCGGGGAGGCTCGAGAACGGCGTCCTCCATCGTGTTAACGGGGAAGCCCGAGTCGTGACCGGGAGGGCCGACCCGTGAGCCGGGGTGCATTTCGTACGGCCCATGAGGTTCGAAGTAGTGGGTCCAGATGAAGTATGGAGCCCCGGGAAGGCGATCAAGATGCTCGAAGAGCCGGGCGTTGGTATCCTCCGCCGTCCTCTCTTTTTCGGCGAAATCGTCGTCAAAATGATCGAATCCCTGAGAAAGCCCCGAAGATTCATCGGAGGTCGTGTAGCTGCTCACGAAGGCCGCCGTGTGGTAGCCCCTGGCCTTCAGCCATTCGGCCAGCGTGACGGCCTGTTCGGGGAGCGGCATACCGTTGGTCCGTGTGCCGTGGGTATGCGGGTAGGTTCCCGTGAAGATTGAGCAGAAGGAAGGAGCCGTGTTCGGAATCTGACAGACGGCCTGCGTGAACACGACCCCG
>CAZSXU010000031.1:0-40408 GCA_964610505.1 uncultured bacterium
GCAGTTCTGGCTCGAATGGACAGCCAAAGAACCTGCGCACCGATGCGTATATGCCGGAAGGAACCACCGGTGAGAGCGGATTAGTGTACAGCCGGTATCTCCTGTCTAGCATCTGCTCTACGCGTTGCCTGAAAGACACTTCCGGGTCAGTGACACTAATCGTGAAAGCGAGCAGCCCTCTCAAAGCACATGAAAAAGCAATTAGGAGAAGCAGGGCAGCCACCACATACACTTTGCGTGCCCGAACAACATGTCTACTTCCCCAAATGTGTGCTACGAGTGTCACTGCGCATATGAACAGCAGCTGGGTCTTGAGGTATCGCCCGAGGGTTTCCCAGAAATAGTTGACAGCGGCGGCCAAGAACAGAGACCACAGAGCGACAGTGACCAAGAGAACACGAATGTCCTTAGGTGGGAATTTCTTCTCTTCCATAGCCATAAGCCCCGAAAACCAGATGAGATGGACATTCGGCACAGCCATTTACCCAGGGGTTGCCGAGTGGCCCGTTGTCCCACGTTGTGAGAGTCTAGGACGGGTACCTGGTAAGTCAAGTCAGAACTTCTTAGCTCTTGAATAATCAGGAACGCACAGACCGCTTAGTATTCCAGGGATAGGATAGTCGGTTAGTGGTACTGTGATACTTGTGAAGCGAACGGGCGTCACCCGATTCGGTCAACCTGGAGGCGGCTCAACGGACGAGGATGAATCCAATCTACAACGGTTCTGTGCCAGGTCTTGCATTGCCATATAATCGAGGCTAAGTACCCAAATGGAAAAGACCCGCAGACATTCCGGGTGAGCACTGTTTCACATTGCGGTCAAGGCAAGAAGGCACAACAAAACAACAGGTCAGACCCTGGAAGGCGTCATTGCAGGACCTAGCAGCGATCTGAGGGCTCTGTCCTGAAGAAGCCTTCTCGCTCCGAGGAGATCTTTGAGTTTCCGTACCCGAGCTCGGCACTCGAGATCGGAAATCGGAATCGATGCCGATATCGAAAGCGATACCGACCCCGGCGGCCTCTGGGCCCTTGGGGTGGACCTGAAAGCCCGGTCCGCTTTAGCCCATCACCGGCAGGTCGACGCGGTACGCAACCGCGGGTTCTATGAAGTAGACATACGCTTCGGCCACCGGCCGGCCCAGGATGGTCCCGACGGCCCGGGCGTACCAGGCCATCTGCTGTTCATACGCCCGGGCCCGGGCGCCCACCTCCGCCGCCCCGATGCGGTCCGACTTGTAATCCACGAGGACATACCCGTCTCCCGCCCGGAACAGCGCATCGATCACGCCCTGGATGACCACGAAATCATCGTCACCTGGATCCGCATCCGGGATCCACTCGGCAGCGGGGACTCTCAGGGTGAAGGGCAGCTCGCGCTCGAGGGTCTCTGCGGACGCCTGCATCCGCCTTCCGAGATCCGAGCGAAGGAAGGCGGCGAGCTTCTGTTCGATATTCTCGTGAATCAGGGCCGAGATCTGCTCTTCCGGAAGAAGACCGCTCTCGACCATCGCTTCCATCTGCCGTCGAATCCCACCCTCATCCGGCGGTTCCGACAACGAGAGATGCTCGAGGATCGTGTGGAGGGCCGTCCCTCGCTCTCCCGGCGACAAGGAGCCATCGTGCCTCGACCCGAACTCCGGAACCTGTTCGAAGACCCCCGAGGGCGAGCGAGCGGGATCGGACTCCTCGACGTCGTCGATCCACAGGCCGAGTCGCCTCTCGAGTTTCGTGACGCTCAGCTTCCCCGGGAGCTCCGAGGCCGTTCTCCAGGCGTACGTCCAACGGAGTCGGTCCAGGACCTTCGCCGTGTCCTCGTCCGGTTCCATTCCCAGGGGTTCCAGGCGCCCCAGACCGGCGGCCAGGGGACGTTCCTTTTCCGGCAGGGGGCGGCACACTCGCCACCCTCTCACCTCCTCAGGCGGGTGGACGTGTAGTGTAAAGGGAGCGACGTCCGCCTTCAAAGTCTTCTCCCGAAGGGCTTCGATTCCCCCCCGACGCGAGGCGAGTACCGGACCCACCCAATCCATGGGCGTCCGCGCCCTGCCGAACGGATTTCGCCCGGCCGCGGCAATCCATGTTTCCGGGTCCTCTTCCGGATCCACCGTCCCACTCAGAATCAGATGTTCCTTCGCTCGTGTCATGCCCACATAGAGAATCCGGAGCTCCTCGGCGAGGGAGCGCCCGCGCATTCGATCCCGCACGATCTGGAGCGCTACCGAGGACCGGCGTTCCCGCCGGACCGGATCGACGTCGGCGCAGGCCACGCCCAGATCCCGGTCGAAGAGAACATCGCTCGAGAGATCTTTCAGGTTGAATCTCTTCCCGAGATCTGGGAGGAAGACAACGGGAAACTCGAGCCCCTTGCTCTTGTGGATACTCATCACCCGGACCGCGTCTTCCCCCTCCCCGGCGCCCGGTGGTTGACCGAAATCCCCCTCGGCCTCCAGCAGCCGGTCGATGAAAGCGAGAAACCGCCGGAGCCCCTGGGTTCGGAACCGGTCGAACTGGCGGGCGCGATCGTGGAGCTGAAGGAGATTGGCGCGTCGGCGCTCCCCGTTATCGAGTCCCATGACGTAGGCGGGATACTGTGTCTCGGCGAAGATTCGGCCGACCAGATCGGCCAGGGGGCCTCGCCTCGCCAATGTCCGCCAGGTCTCCAGGCGCGCCAGGAAGCGGTCGACCGTCTCCCTCACGTTCTTGTTCGAACCGCTGTCCCGGTACTCCGCCAAGGCATCGTAGAAGTCGTCATCCCTCTTTCCCAGACGCACACAAACGAGATCCTCTTCACTCAATCCCACGAGCGGCGATCGAAGAACGGCCGCCAGCGGAATGTCCTGGAGCGGGTTATCGATCACCCGGAGAAGCGACACCAGATCTCGGATTTCCGTCGCCGTCAGATATCCCGACGCGGCCTCGGTATAGACGGGGATCCCCCCGCCCCCAAGGACATCCATATAGACGGCCGCTTTGTGCTTACGGGCCCGAAGGAGCACCACGATATCCCGATAGGCGAGCGGGCGGTATTCGCCGGAGCCGTTTATTCGAACCCGCATCCCCTCACCCATGAGTTCGTCGATCCGGCGCGCGACGAAAAGCGCTTCCCGCTCCGCCGCTTCCCAATCCTCGATTTCGCCGGGCTCTTCTTCCTCCCCTTCCCCCCGTTCGATGTTCCGCGGCAGAAGATGGATCTCCACCGGCAAGGGATCGCGCGCCGCCGCCCCGGAATACGGGGGGTACCCGGCCGAGTAGACCAACCGGGCGCACTCGTCATACAGAATCTCCGACTCGCCCTCGCGCATCAGAATCTCGAAACACGCGTTCACCGCGTCGATCACTCCCCGGCGCGACCGGAAGTTCTCCCTGAGGTCGATGCACCTATGGTCTCCCTCGGCTTCCGGCAACGATCGTCTGTAGCGCTCGTGAAAGACGTCGGGCTCCGCCTGGCGGAATCGGTAGATGCTCTGTTTCACGTCGCCGACGGTGAAGAGATTCGGGCGTTCGTCTCCACCGGGGGGACGCGAGACGAGGGTGAGAATCCTTTCCTGGACCCGATTGGTATCCTGGTATTCGTCGACCAGTACATGGTGGAAGCGTTCCCGGAGCGCGCGAGCCACCCCTGTAGACTCATCCTCCAGGATTTCGAGGCACCGCCGCTCCAGGTCGTCGAAGTCCAGAAGCGCTCGCGCGGCCTTGGCCGAGGCGTAGTCCTTCTCGAACTCCTCCGCCAATCGCAGGATTCGCGAGCCCAGGGGAGCGAGAGATTCAATTTCCGCTCGGACGTCCTCCCATCCTCTTCCCGCCGTATCGGTCCGAAGGTCCCGGAGCGTCTCCCGAACCTTGTCCATCGCCTTGCCCAACCCCTCACCCCAGGTGTTGTCCTTCTTCGGAATGCGGGGACGCGTGCCGGGATCGTAGGCCCGAACTGCCTGCAGCACGGATTCCGGATCTCCCGTCTCGAGCATCGCCAGCCAGCCCCCGGCCGCCTCCTCCGGGCCCCCGAGGTACGCCCGGTAAGGCTCTCCAACGGCATCCGGAGGCATCCTCCCCCGGGCGCGGCCGCAGACGTCCAGGAATTCCTCGATGCGATGGCGAATGTAGGCACCGAAGCCCTCCCGCCAGAAATCGAGGACGCTCTCATCGATGGTCTCGTCTCGAATTTTCTTCAGGATACCCCGGTCCGGGAAGGTCTGGAGCTGGGCGTAGATATTGAGGACGGTTTCCTTCAGTGCGGCGTCCAGATTCCACCCACCGTAACGGAGCACGGCGTCGCGAAAAAGGCGATCCTCCGGGTCCCCGTATCGCGCCTCAAACAAACCGTCCAGGACGTCTCGGCGGAGAATCTCTCCTTCTCCCTCTTCCATCACGGCGAATTCCGGATCCAGACCGCCGCCGTCGGAGTTTTTCGGAACGATGTGGAAGTTCTGCCGGACGACCTCGTGGCAGAACGCATGGAGGGTGGAGACGGCGGCCTTGTCGAGAAGGAGAATCTGCCGCGCCAGACGCGACTCACCGGTTTCCCGCCACCTCTTTCGAAGCGCTTCACCGATTCGGGATTTCAGTTGCTGCGCGGCGGCATCCGTGAAGGTCACCGCCAGGATCTCGTCGACGTCCGCGCGTGGCTCGGCTTCGGTCACCAGATGAATGAAGCGCCCCACGAGCACCGTCGTCTTGCCGGCCCCGGCGGCGGAGGACACAATGAGATTCCCGCCGGTTTCGGTAACCGCCCGGAGCTGGCCGTCGGTCAGTCGTGGGGAATTCTCAGACATCGCTTCCCGCCTCGAGTGTCCGGACCACGTCCTCGCGTTTCACGGGATCCAGAATCCGGTAATGGTTCTCCGGCCGCTCGAATCGGCACACCGCCATGTAGTCGCAGTACGTGCAGGCGGCCGATCGGCGGATTCGACAGGGTTCAACGGCCACCCGGCCCGAGAGAACACCGTCCCCGATTTCTCGCAGCCGCTCTTCCGTGGTTCGAAGCAGCCGGTCCAATACGCCCTCCGGAAGATGATCCGAAGTCGAGAGCTTCCCGAGCCCCCCCTCCTTCTTCCGGTACATCGAATGGAGCCGGGATGATTGTTGGGGCTCGATCTCCCGATCCAGCCGGAAGGCGCTCTCCTCGCCGTAGACGCCCCGCATCCGAAACTCCTTGAGGCCGGGCGGTTCGTCTCGCACATCGTCGGACGGCCCGCCCTTCACTTTCCTTATGGGCCTGCCGAGGGGGGCGAAGAAGGCCCCGGCCGGCTGGACGGCGTTCACGGCCAGCGTCTCCTGTGGCGCCGATTGCAGGGCCAGAAGGTACGTCGTCAGCTGGAGCGCCAGCCCTCTCTCCACTTTCCACAGATCCAGCCTCTGATCCGAGAGCTTGTAGTCGATCACCCGCGCGAGGAGCGGTTCGGTTCCGGGAACAACGTCCACGCGATCGATCCGTCCCCGGATGGTGAGCCTCCGTCCCTTTCCCAGGTCCAGATCCGGCGCGTTCCGGAATTGGAGCTCGGCCGCCACGGGCTCGAAGTCGGTCCGTCTCGCCTGGAAGAGGAGCGCCTCGACATATGCTTCCAGGGTCCGCCGCGCCTCCTCCAGGAGGGCGCGGTTCCGTGCGCTGGCCCGAAGAACGTCCGCCTTTAACCGAGGAACCGCCGCCTCCAGTTCCTCTCTCACAATGGCTCTGCCCGCCTCCGGATCGAGCTCGGCCCACCGCAGATTCTCTTCTCGAGTCCTTTCAAAAAACCGGCGGAGCACTTCATGGTAGAGAGATCCGAGGTCCAGCGGCTTGAGTTCAAAGGTGGCGCGCTCGGCGAGACCGAGTCCGTGCCGGGCGTAGAACTGGAACGGGCACCGGGCGAATCCCTCGAGACTCACCACGCCCGAGCGAAGCACCCGGCCGTAGAGATCCGCCGCCGGGCCGGGCCCGAGGACGGCCTGATTGCGGTAGGCCAGCGCGGGCAGAATCTTCTCCAGCGTGTGCCGGATTTGTGAATCGCCCACCCATCGGTCGAACCCCCTGGCCCACCAGAGGGCCTCCGGCTCCGTTTCGGAGGAACGGGCCCCCGCGACCATCGCCAGGGCCAGGTCCGTCGTGCAAAGCACATCCTTCGGCCCATCGGGCGTCTCGTCCCGATCCGGCGCTTCCGCCTCCATTTCCGGGAACAACGACCGCAGGCGGCGGACAAACATCGACGGGAGAAGTTCCCGGCCCTCGTCATCCGCCCGCGGATAGCTCACCCAGAGGCCCTCACTTGCGCGAGTGAGGGCGATGTAGGCGAAGTACCGCTCCCTGTGGAGTTCCCGCCGCGCGCCGGGCGCCAGCTCGAATCCCGCGTCCCGGAGGACTTCTCTGTCCCGGTCCGCGAGAAGGGGATCCTCCGCCTTCACGCGCGGGAATACGCCTTCGCCCATACCGAGAACAAACGCCATGCGGAGATCCGGATGCCGGGAGCGCTCCACGGAACCGACGGTCACCTCGTCCAGCGTCGGAGGGATGAGACCCAGGGTCAGCTGCGAGAGCCCGGCCTCGAGAATCTCGGAATATCCCCGGAGGTCCATGGTCTCGTCACCCAATCCTTCCACCAGGGCTTCCAGCAGATCGATCACGCTCCGCCAGACCGTGGCATGTTCCTCCGCCCCGACCGGGTCTCCGGCTTCCTGCGATTCCCCCGCCCATGTCCGGAGGCGTTCGGGTACGCACAGATCCCGGAGCATTCCGGCAAGGGCCTCCGTGATTTCCCGAACCGTCTTCCTCTCCCCGGACACCCGCCTGTGGAACTCGATCAGATGCTTGAGGGCTTTCCTCCGCACTGTATCCACTCGCTCGAGATGGGCTTGCTCCTCGGGACGGACGTCCTCGGTGTCTTCGGGACGGAGGGCCCTCTTGGTCCAGGGATCCTCCACGGTCCATTCCCTCCCCCTCACCCCAAAAGCCAGGGCGTAGTTCTCCACCTCGTCGACAGCGATACGATCCCGCCCGAGCTGCTTCTGATCCCCCACATCCGGGTCACAGCCGACCAGGTCGGTCTTGAGAAACTGAAGCACCGCATCGGCAGGCCAGCCGGTGGCCACGGACCGCAGTGCGGATCGGATGAGCTCGACCAGCGGATGGTGGGCCACACTCCGCCGATCGTCGATGAAGAACGGAATCTCGTATTCGCTGAAGATGGAGCGGACCAGATCGCCGTAGGGTCCGAGATCCCGGAGAATCAGGGCCATATCCCGAAAGCGGTAGCCCTGATCCCGGACCCGGAAGAGAATCTCCCGAGCGACGGCCCGGATCTCGCTTCGCCGGTCAGAGGCCATCACCAGATGGACCTCCCCCGGGGAACCGTCGAAGACGCGGAACTTCCGTTTGAAGAAATCCGACTCGAGGTGCACAAGCGAGGGGGATTCCTTGAACCGGGGAGGCGATCCGTCGGAAAGCCGTCTGACGGCGGGGAGACGTTCGACGTTCTCGGGAATCCGATCCCGAATTCGAAGGTACGTCTCCTCCGTCGGGTAAAAAGGAGAAAGCGCATCCAGGTCGGACGGGCTTTCCGGAATTCGGGCCGGATCGAGACAGAGCGAGACGGAAACTTCCTCCGCTCTCTCGATGACGGCGGCCAGGACTTCGTATTCCTGGGGCGTGAACCCCGAGAAGCCGTCGACCCAGACGCGGGCCCCGTCGAGCCATTTCGACATCGGGAGGCGTTGGGCCAGAAGATCGAGCTGTCCCTCCCCGTCCACAAACGTACCTTCGATCTCCCGGTCGAAGGCCTGGTAGACGATGCCCAGATCGTGGAGCTTGAGCGCCAGTGACGTCTCGCCCTGCCCCGCGTCTACGAGACGGCGATACTGGCCGAGGACGTCTTGGGGAGTCTTCCGGTACCGGCGGAATTCTGCAATACACTTGGCCAGAGAACCCGGAAGTCCGACTCGACGTGCCGATGATTTGTACACCACGAGGTCTTCACGGACTCGTCGAAGAACGGAGGCCAGGAACATCTCCCTGCCGAGCTCGTCGAGTGCCGGCAGGGGCGATCCGCCGATCTCCCCCAGCGTGCGATACGCAAGACGCCGGAAGGAGAGGGGGTAGACTCGAAGGAACCCATCCAACCCGCTCGACCGGAGAAGCGCCCGCTCCATCTGGTACGTGGATTGATCCGGCACCAGGAGGACAAGAGGGAAACCCTCCGGCGAGCGACGAACCTCCTCGATAATTTCACTCAGGCAGAGATGCGTTTTTCCCGACCCTGCTCTTCCGAGTATGAAGCGAAATGACATGACGACTTTCCCGTCGGTGCGCAGTGTGCTTAGGTCCGGGCCTTGCGCCGCGGCAAAGGTCCGGCGGCTCTTGGCCTCGAGCGTGACGGAAGCTTGGAACCGGCAAGGAAGGTAGCAATCGACTCACCCTGGAAAAACCACGCTCGGGCCTTCGATCCGGCGAACCTTCACCGCGCCCGGCCCGAGGCATGAGTTTTCGCCTCTCTCCTTTCACCTTTCTCCTGTCTGCCTCATAGGGCAAGGGTGCGAAGAATGGGGTCGTAAGGCTCGAGCGTGGGTCTTCTCGCCGAGTAGGATACGGCTGTCTACGCCGTGTCACAGGGCCTTCGCTCGAGCCCAAGGCCCCATCTTCGTCACCTTGCAGGGCCGGCCGCTCTGTGCAATCTGTGGCTAAGGGTTTGGACTCTCGCCTTCTCGCCCATTCGCCTTTTCGCCCATTCACCCATTCGTTATTTCAACCGGCTTGCCCCACTCCCGCAGCTCTTCCCTGTGCGTCAGCAGGATGACCTGCCGCGACGTCGAGATTTCCCGAAGCGCCGCCCGAAGGATATCGAGTCTCTCGCGATCGAAGGTGAGAAACGGGTCATCGAAGATGAGGGGCAGTTTCACGTCGCCGGCGATGAACTCGGCTACCGCCAGGCGGACGGCCAGGTACAGCTGGTCCTGTGCGCCGCCGCTCAGCTGTTCGGTCGCACAGGTCTGCCCTGCGGATTCAGTCACGCACGGTTCAAACCGGGCGTCGAGCTCCACCCGGCGCGCCGGCCGACCCGTGAGTCTTCCGAACCACTCGTGGACACTTGCCCCCAAACGTTCCCGGTGACTCGACTGGAAGCGGTCGATCCCGGCCTTCGTTGCCCGGTAGGCGAGAACGATCGCATCCCGTTCCAGGGTGAGCCGGTCGCGCTTCGCCTCCAGCTCCCGAAGGCGAATCTCTTCGGATGCGACGTCCACGACCTCGCTCCCCTCGAGGCCCGCGATGTCCCGATGCAGTGTCCGAATGTTCTCGTCCTCCGCTTGAATCGTGGCCGCCGCTCGCTCCGCCCGGGTTCGAAGGCCGGCGTGTTTCTTCTCCAGCTCGACGGCATCCTCGATCATCGCCGCTTCCTCCAGCGATGGGTGCTCGCGGCGCAGCTGCCGCTCCGTCGTGATGAGACTCTGAATCTCATTGTCCAGGCCGGCCTTCCTGCGGACGAGATCTTCGATCGTCTTGCCGCCCTCGAGGCGGATCGCCAGTTCGGATTCACCCTTCACAAGAGCTGACTCGCGCTCCCGGTAGTCCGAGTACCTGTTCCTGAGGACTGTGGCGTCTCCGCCGGCCGCGTCAAGAAGCGCCCGGAATTCCGCCGTCTGTTTGGAAGCCCCCTGTTCCACATCCGCCAGATCCCTCGATACCTCAATGAGGCGACGCAGCTTCTCGCGCAGTTCTCCCAGCGGTCCGGCGCCCGCCCCGGCCAGGGGTCCCAGTCTCTGATTCAGAGGGGCCAGAGCGGCAAACCCCCGGGCGACTTCTATACCGAGCGCCTTGTAGCGCGTGACGGCATCCGGATCGGCGGCTTTCGGGCGAATCGTGAGAAAAGCAATTCCTCCCGCCGCGATTCCCGCCGCCACGATAACGGCGACGAATCCGCCGGTTCCGAATTCGGCGACGAGCCCGGCAACGGCCCCGGCCACAAGACCCAGGAGTCCGAAGGCGGCCGCTTTCCTCCACCGCCTCATGCGCGCCTCGGCGAACAACAACTCGATCTTCTGAAGCTCTTGCCCCTTCGCCTCCAGATCCTGCTCCACTCGGCCCCGCTCTTTGAGAAACGAAAGGAGTGATTCGGCGCCCTCATCCGCCAGGGTATCCTCCCCGAAGGACTCCCGGATGTCCGACTCGACGGCCTCGCGTTCTTCCCGCAATGCCTCCTTCTTCTCCAGCAGGTCCGCCATGTCTTCAAGACGGGACTCCAGATCAACGGGCGCGTCGCTGAACTCCGGATACGCCTTCGCCAGGTCCTTCCGTCCCTCACCGAGTTGTTGCCGCAGGCTCTCGCACGTGTGAACCACTTCGGCGAGACCGGCCTGTTCCTTTTCGAGCCGCTCGCGGTCCTTTTTCAGTCCCGCCCACTCATTCCAGGCCTGGAGCGTTCGGTCCACCGTCCGCCTTTCCTCTTCGCCCCGCTTGAAGATCTCCTGCCTCTCGACCCGCCGCTTGCGGATTCCGGCCAGATCGGCCAGCGTGCTCCGGCTCGATTCGATCTTCGCCCGAAGATCCGCGATTTCACGGTTTGTGATTTCGAGCTCCTGGTCCCGTCGAAGGTCGGTCGGGCGGGTCGTGCCCGGGCGTACGATGTCGAAGGCGCGCATCTCGCGCGTGATGGACTGCAGTGAGTCCACCAGTCCTTCGAGGGCCCCGTCGAAACTCTGGCGCCCGCTTCCGGCCACGAGGCCCTGGACGGCGTCGCTCACCGGGCCAGGCTCAAGGGCGTCCGGGTCCTGAGTCACGCAGAACACCGACTCCAGCACCTGGCGATCGCCGATGCCCAGAATCTCCCGGAGCGCATCGACGTAGCGCCGCGCATCCGGGTTGCGGTGCGCGCCGGGGTTGTGTTCCCCCTCGAACTCAGCCGTCCAGCCCGTTCCCTCGGAGCGAAGGAGAGAGACCTTGTGGGTGTCGAATTCCCGACCCAGCTTCCAGCGCGTTCCGGAGACCGTGAATTCGATCGTACCCCGGAACCCCGAAGGCGAATCCCAGTTCCGGAAGCGACCCGTGGTGAGCCCCACGGGATCATCGGAGCGACGGAGCCCGAACAGCGTACCGAGGATCCCGTGCACGAGTGTGGACTTGCCCGTCTCGTTGGCGCCCACCAGTACGGATCGCGCGGAATCAAAGGTGAACGAGACCGGATCCCGGTAGAGCCCGAACCCTGTGAGCGATACCCGATGGAACGTCACATCAGGCATGACCGCTCCCCCCTCGGAAGGTGTCCCAGACGTGACGGACCGCTCGTCGCACGACGGCCCTCTCCGAATCGTCGCCGGCCGCCTCCTCCTGCTCCCGAAGATCGCGAAGTACAAAACCGAGGACGGTTTCTTCGCCCGCCGCCGCCTCGACCTCGGCCGTATCCATGAGGATGTACTCGGCTTCAATCTCGAGATGGTAGAAGAGATTCCCCAGTTCGCCGGCGAGGAACGGGACCGACGCCGCGAAGCCGGCCGCCCCGGTGAGTTCGATTCGAAGAATGAGCTCCGGATCGGCCATGGAGCGAATGTGCCCGGCCAGGGCCTCGGCGTCTTCGAAGCCGCCGAGGTCGACCGGTTCGGTGCGGATGCGCCGTCCCGGAAACGGAACCCGCTCGACGTGCGCGGGGTCGCCCAAGGTCACAAGGACGATCTCCCCAGAGCCCGGGTCACCGAATCCGCCACCCTCGATAAGGCCGGGGTAGACCGCAGGACCATGGGAGAGTTTCTTGAGGTCGGGCTTGTGAACGTGACCCAGAGCGACGTAGTCGACACCGAGGGCTTCCAGATCATCCCATGTCGCCTGAATCGCACGATCTTTCCCGGGGAGACCGACCGAGGCATGGAGCGCGGCGACGTGAAGCCCGTCGGGCTCGAGCGGCAGGGTCCGATCGAGAGTGTCCGGTGTCACGCCGGCCTGATAGGCGATCCCGTAGAAATGGCAGGGGCCGTCGTCGGTGTCGATACTGGTGATCTTCGCCCAGGACGGAGACGTGACGAGGATTCCGGGCCAGCGATCGCGCCGCCTGTGATAGACACACTCTCCGTAGCTGAGCTCGTCGTGGTTGCCGGGAAGCGTGATCACCGTTTTCCCGGCCTTGTCGAGACGTTCCAGCTGTCCGATCACCTCGCCGACCAGACCGTCTTCCGGCTTGTAGGTTTCGAAGAGATCTCCCGCGATGATGACGGCATCCACCTCGATCGGGTCGTCGAGAACCCGATCGACGATTCGCCGAAGGAGTCCGTCCGCCTCACGCTTCCGCTCGGCGGCCCGGTCTCCCAGATAGCCGTGGGACCGGCCGAGGTGAAGGTCGGCGAGGTGGAGGATCCTGATCATAGCTGCGGGTCCTGCGTCCAGAGATTCATGATACTGACGTCGCTCCAGTGCAGATAGTACTCACCCTGACCGGCATGGAGAAGGGATTTTTGGGCACCTCGTCGATTGGAGGGCACCGTCACAGGGCCGTCCAAGAACCCGGGCGCAAGAGTCCGTGTGTGAGGCCGGAAGGCGCCCGTGACTGAGCCCGACAGGGACAAGATCCATTGATAACATATAATTACAGATTTTACATGGTCCTATCGTATTCTGGCTTCTGTTCGACAGATATCTGTTGACTTTAATAGGACAATATGCTAGCCTCTGGTGTTGAGTCATTGGGATTGCACCGCGATGCCAGACATACGGATTCAGACTTCAGGCCGCGACGTATCGGAGGAGCCGCCTCACATTGGCCCGGACACTCGGGGCAAACCACTGAGGCCGTTCCCACACCCTGGCTGCCTGCCCAAGCGGCCGCGTGCCGGCACAGTGTGCCACCAACCAAAGGGGGTCGTGCCATGAGAGTCGTGCTTTGCTGTCTGCTCACGGTTCTGGTCTTTGCTTTCGCCCCGGATGCCTTCGCCATCGTCTGGCATGTCCCTGTAGATGCCCCCACCATCCAGGCGGGTATTGATTCTGCATCTGCCGGCGACACCGTCGAGGTCGCCTGCGGAACCTACTACGAGTATGGCTTATCCATGAAATCCGGCGTCGTTCTTCGCAGTGAGACGGGTGAGGCCGACTGCGTGACCATCGACGCAACAAACGACGAAACTCTCTACGTTATGGGGTGCGTAACCTGTGACGCGACAACCCTCGTCGAGGGGTTCACGATGATCAACGGCTCGAAGCTCTATGATGGCGGTGGCGTCTACTGCCAGGGGTACGAGGGCCGCTTCGTCAACTGCATCATTGCCAACAATAGCTGCACCGTGTTTGGCGGAGGCATGTACTGCGGGAGCTGCTCTCCGACACTCTCGCACTGCACTTTCTATGGTAACTCGTCACTAGTTGCACGGGGGGGCGGCATCTGCTGCAGCGACGCCTCTCCGACCATCGACAATACGATCATTGCCTTCAACACGAATGGAGAGGGCATCTTCTGTGTGGACTCCAGCCCCATCCTGACTTGCTGCGATATCTTCGGCAATGCGGGAGGCGACTGGGTGGGATACATCGTTGGCCAGGAAGGTGTGAACGGCAACTTCTCCGCCGATCCGGTCTTCTGTGACCCAATCAACGACGACCATCACCTCCGCTGGTGCTCGCCCTGCCTGGATGCGCCTGGGTGTGGACTCGTTGGTGCTCTTGGAGCCTGCGACGCGCCCGGCGCCGTTGTCTGGTACATTCTGCCCGACAGCACGGGTGATGCCATCAGCATTCAGGACGGCATCGACAAAGCATGCCCGGGTGACACGGTGCTGGTCTCCGCCGGTATTTACTATGAACACGACATCGTGATGAAGAGCGGCATCGTCCTTCTGAGCGAAGAGGGACCGGATTCCACGACAATCGATGCCCTACTTGACGGTCGGGTCTTCTACTGCAACAGAATCGACAGCACAAGTACGATTGAAGGATTCACAATCACGAACGGGTTTGCAACGGGATCCTCCCCGAATGACCGGGGCGGCGGGATGTACTGTCTGGCTTGTTCTCTGACAATCAGCAATTGCATCATCGGGGCAAACCTCGCGGACTGGGATGGAGGGGGAGTGTATTGTGATTCCTCGTCCGCCCCTGTGATGACCGACTGTCACTTTTCCACCAACACCGGGTACAGCGGGGGCGCCATGTTCTGCAAACACGGCTCTTCTCCCCGCCTGACCGATTGCGCGTTTACCGGCAACGTTGCCAACGCGGGAGGCGGGGCTCTCGACTTCCAGTGGGATGCGCCACAGCCTGTCTTGACACGATGCACGTTCACTGGCAATTCGGCCGGGGAGATCGGTGGGGCGATTGACTGCGTCGACAGCGTCTTTCTGACGCTCAACGAATGTGCTTTCCTGAACAATACCGCCATCCTCAATGAAGGAGGGGCCATCGACTTCCGGTTTGACTCTTCAGGTGACGTGACGGGGTGCACGTTCGCAGGGAACAGCGCCGGGTCGCAAGGGGGAGCCATTGACTGCTACAGCGGGTCGTCTCCGACCATCATAGAGTGCTCATTCTACGGGAACTCTGCAGGCGGGCCCAACGAGGGGTGTATCTCCTGCCGGTCTAACTCGTCTCCCGCTCTGCACAACACGATTATCGCCTTCAGCACGGACGGTGATGCTGTCTACTGCGACGGCACCAGCAGTGCCGCACTCACGTGCTGCGACGTTTACGGCAATGACGGAGGCGACTACGCCGGGTGCATCGTCGGGCTGAACGGCGTCGACGGCAATATCTCCGCCGACCCTGAGTTCTGCGATGCGGCAGGCGGAGACTTCTACCTCATGTCCACCTCTCCCTGCCTCTACGGACCGTGCGGACAGATCGGCGCGTACGGGCAAGGGTGCCTGAGCATCTATCCGCGCATCATGAGCATTCTGGACGTCGGCAATGATCAGGGTCGAGAGGTCAGAATCCGCTGGCAGAGGTCGGCT
The DNA here is from genome assembly GCA_964610505.1 of uncultured bacterium. GTDB lineage: Bacteria > Arandabacterota > Arandabacteria > JAGLYR01 > JAGLYR01 > CAZSXU01. Next base: position 14,881 of record CAZSXU010000031.1, read on the forward strand.
CACGACGCGGCCGGATCGGATACGACGATCACCGGCTACGGCCTCTATCGCAGGCAGGATGAGTACAAGGCCGCCAAGGACGGCGGACGCCGGCTCGACGGCTGGGACTGGGTCGGAACGGTTCCGGCGCGGGCGGACTCGATCTACCAGTTCGTTGCCCCGACGGTGTGCGATACCACACTGGAGGAAGGAATCTGTTGGTCCACGTTCTTCGTCAGCGCGATGACCGAGGAGCCGTGGGTCTACTACGACTCACCGCCCGACAGCGGCTACTCGGTCGACAATCTGGCGCCCGAAGCGCCGGCCGGACTCGCGGACAGCTGGGTGAGCGGTGACATCCTTCTCACCTGGGATCCCAACGAGGAGGAGGACCTCAACTACTACGCCGTCTACAGAAACACAACCGATGACTTCGGAACCGCCGGGGAACCCATCGGCTACTCGACGACCGAATCGTACACGGACGAGGAAGTCGGCAGTGATCCGGAGTACTATTACTGGACCACGGCCTGGGACTTTGCCGGCAACGAGAGCGATCCCTCCACCCGTGCGATGACGGGCATCGAGGAGACCGCCGCTCGGGCGCCGACCTCCTTCTATCTCGGCGCCGCCGTCCCCAACCCGTTTAACCCCGTGACGGAGATTTCTTATGGAATCCCCACCGGGGCCGTACCTTCAAGAGTGATTCTTAAGGTGTACGACTCCGCCGGCCGTCTCGTAACTACGCTGTCGGATGCGGAGCGGGGAGCGGGCACCTACCGCGCGACCTGGACGGGCACGGATCACAAGGGCACACCGGTGGCGAGCGGAGTCTACTTCTACCGGATCGAATGGAACGGCAGGAGTGAGACGAAACGGATGGTGCTGCTCAAGTAGAACATCCCGTCAGCGAAGGCAAACCCTCAAACCGAAGGGGCGGACACAACGTCCGCCCCTTCGATGCTTTGCAACGGTAGCCCGGGTTATTCAGGAAGCCCGTCGCGAGAGGTTGCCGGGGCATGCATGGCGAGGCGCGGCGCTGGTTTCGACCGGAGGCGTAGCCATAGCTCCGCTGAGGATCGAAACCAGTGCCGCAACGATGTCCAGGCAGGCACCGGCGGACTCGCAGCAGGGCTTCATGAATAATCCGGGCTACTCGTGGAAGTCGGGCGGACGCCCGTGGCTCTTCAGCCATGCCAGCAACTCCCGAATGCTGGCCCGGGCAAGGCAAATGCAGCTGTCGGCCGCGCCGTAGTAGAGATTGAGGGTGTCCCCGTCGTCGTCAATCGTCTGCCCGCAGGGAAACACGACCTGCCCCACATCTCCGACATCCTCGTACGGTTCCTCGGGGCCGAACACCCACTCATCGCCGCGGAGAATGCACTTCTCCGGAGTCTTCAGATCAAAGAGCGCCAGCCCGAGGCGGTAGATCGAGCCCGAAGCCGTCTCGCGGGTGCCGTGGTAGATCATGAGCCGGCCTTCCGGCGTCTCGATCAGCGGCGTGTTGAGCCCGATCTTGTTGGCGTCCCACCAGGCGCCCGAGCGGGCGGGCAGAATCAGCTTGTGACTCCCCCAATGACGCAGATCGGGCGAGTAGGAGATCCATACGTGCGCCCCGATGTTCGTGAGCGGGCGGTGGATCATCGCCCAGAACTCCCCGATTCGCTGAGGCAGAAGGGCCGCATCCTTGTCTTCCGGCGGGAGAATCACGCCCATCCGGTCGAAGTGCTTGAAATCGTCGGTCAGAGCCAGAGAAACGCCGGGCCCGCCCCTGGAAAAGGACGTGTACACAATGGCGTACTGCTCGAATTCTTCGATCCAGGTGATTCGCGGATCCTCGATCCCCCAGAGTTCTTCCGGATAGTTCTCGGGATCCGGCAGGAGCGTGGGTTGAGAATCGATCCGCCAGCCGTCGACGCCGTTCTTGGATCGCGCCGCCGTCAAATGGGAATGGCCGCTCCGACCCTCCACCCTGCACAGCAGAAGCGTGGTCCCGTCGGGCAGGCGGATGGCGCCGGGATTGAATACCGTATTGCACGGGTACGGCCAGTCCCGCGCGATGAGAATCGGGTTGTGCGAATGGCGGGTAAACAGATCCGCAGGATGTTCGGGCATTGCGGTCTCCTCTACAGGGTGTCTTTCTTCGGTCAATCGGCGACCTGCATTTGAGAGAATTCCAGGAGAGAGAGCAACCAGGCCAGCGTCGATTCGGCGCCCTGGTTCGCACTGACTCGATCGGGGTGGAGCCCGTCCCGGCATCCGCCCGTATTGAAATCGCACACGGACAGGCCCAGATCATTCCGCCCGAGGAACCACTCGAATGCCCGCCTCGCTTCCTCGCGCCACCTGGGCTCGCGCGTCATTCGATACGCTTCCAAGCAGGCGGCCACCATGGCCTGTGCCTCGATCGGTTGCTGGTCGAAGTGGGCCATCTGCCCACCGCGCCGATGGCCCCCATTGCTGCCGACCGGAGCGAAGTATCCCTCTGGGGACGTCTGGAGACGCGCCAGCCACTCCAGCGACCGAAGCCCGGCTTCCGTCATCTCGCCCTCTTGCATCCATTGGCCCGACAGGATCAGCGCGTGCGGCAGCTTTGCGTTGGCGTAGGACAGCACGTCTTCGAACCAGTGCCAGTCTTCCGTTGCCGTGTGCCGATAGAGCTCCAAGAGACGTTTCGCCAGAACCTTTCTCATTCTTCGGACTTCACTATCTCCGCTGAAGCGTCGCAGATACTCGTGCACGCCGATGATCGCGAACGCCCACGCGCGTGGCGAAAGGAATTCCTCCACCGTCCCGATCGCCTGCCCGAAGAGATTGGCCGCCATGGCGATCTGGCCCTCCTCGCCGGCGTGGGCCACCGCCGTGCCGAGCCCCCACAGGGCCCGCCCCTGGCTGTCTTCCGATCCCCGGACTTCCAGCCAACGCCGATCGTAGGACATGAAATTCCGGAATCGGCGGATGTCCGGGTTAAAAGCGTTGCCGAGGAAAGCCAGGTAACGCGCGGAAAGATCGCGCAACCCCTCGACCCCTCCCGAGATCTGTCCCGCCATGAGAACCGTGATAAGAGCCCGTGCATTATCGTCGGTGCAGTAGCCTTCATCGTACTTCGGGACGCTGCCGGTGGCGTGCTGGAGAATGCCCGTGTCGTCCGTCATGCGATGCAGATGTGAGAAGTTGAGCCGCGGGAGCTCGATCTGTTCCGACTCGGCCAATCTCGCGAGGCCGATCGCCTTCGGATGGCAGGCCCGTGCTTCGTGTGCGCGCGCGAAGCTTTCGAGATACCGCCGGGAGACTTCCCGCCAGACCATCTGACGCCCGAAGTGGTACGCCCGCTTCCTCAACGCATGGCGTTCGACTTCGTTGTCCAGGAGCCTCAGAATCTGCTCCGCCAACGCCTCGGAGTCCCGGAACGGTACGAGAAGACCGCGGCCCTCTGCGAGCAGATCCTCCGCATGCCAGTAGGGTGTGGAGACCACGGCCTTGCCGGACCCTACGGCATAGGCCAGCGTTCCCGAGGCCGCCTGCTCTTTGTTGAGATACGGAGTCACGTAGACGTCGGCCGCGCCGATGAATTGTTTCAGTTCGTCCAGCTCGACGAATCGGTTGTGGAAGGCAACGTTACTCTGAAGTCCCAGCTCCCGCACGCGGCGTTGAAGGGACAACCGGTAGTCTTCTCCCGAATCTCGAAGGACGTGGGGATGCGTGGCTCCGAGGACGATGTACATGGCGTCCGGATGTTCGGCCACGACTTCCGCCATCGCCTCGATCATGTACTCGACTCCCTTGCCCGGCGAGAGCAGGCCGAAAGTGAGGATCACGCGCCGGCCTTCCACCCCGTACAGATCCTTGTAGTAGTTGGGATCCTCGAAGGGAACGTCGTGAATCCCGTGATGGATGAAGTCGATTTTCTCGGACGGGACCGCATAGGTACCCCGAAGGATGGCTTCGCTCTTGCGGCTCATGACCACGAGCCGATCGGAAATCGCGGCAACCTCGTCCATTGCGGCGCGCTGGGCCGGGTCGGGTTTCTCCAGCACCGTGTGCAGCGTCGTCACGACGGGTGTTCTCAGCTCCCTCAGCAGCACCAACACGTGGCTGCCGGCGGATCCGCCGAAGATGCCGTACTCGTGCTGCATACAGACGACGTCCACGTTGTGGATGTTCAGGAAGTCGGCCGCCCGTCTGTAGCCGGCGAGATCGTTCTGGGGCAGCTCGAACCGCACTCGATCCGGGTACGTGTAGCCTTCCGGGGTGTCGTTCATCGCCAGGACCAGGCACAAGCTGTCGGTCGCCTCCACGGCAAGAGATTCACAGAGGTCCGTCGTGAATGTAGCGATTCCGCAGTGGCGGGGAAGGTAGTTCCCAAGGAAAGCAATCTTCTTCATTCTCCGGATTCTCCCAAGGACGTTTCGAGTGAGCGAGATTCTACGACGAAGCCCGGCCCTTTGCAACCGGCATTCGGGATCCCGCCACCCCTGTTATCGACTGCCAACGGATCAAACTGAACTCCAAAAACGAGGCGATTTGCCTGGAACTGAGAAACATCCGCCAACCAACAGAAAACAGACGGCCGAAGCCGCGTCATCCGGCGTGAAGATGCGTCCCCGCCTCCGGGGAGACGACACAGGGGCTCTCCAGGGATCCGGCGCTCGGAGTCCTTCTTGACACGCGGCTTTGGGCGCACTAGCCTGTATCGCGACTCTGACATACAGGAGGAATTCATTGAGAGCCTTAGAATTGCCGTATGTGTCCCTTGTCGTCCTTGCGGCTCTGATCGCGCCGGCGGCCGGCGGCACCGAGCCGGTGCCCGATTCATCATCGGCCGAAGCCGGGCTACGGACCGCCGGGCGTGCGCCGGGAATCGAGATCGAAATCGTCGAATCCGTTCCGGTCGAGACGAGATTGGATCAGCCGGACATTCGAAACGCCGCCGATGTCTGGGTGGAGATGATCGAAGGCGCCCGGGAGACTCTCGATCTGGCGGAGTTCTACCTCAGCAACAACGAAGGGGAGAATTTGCTCGAGCCCGTCATCCAGGCGATCCTCACGGCGGCCGAGCGGGGCGTGCGGGTTCGGGTCCTCACCGATCAGTCCTTCTACCCCACCTATCCCAAGACCATCGACCGGCTGAAGAGCGCCGACGGAATCGAGGTCCGGCTCTACGACATCAAACCCCTGACCGGCGGCGTCCTCCACGCCAAGTACTTCATTGTCGACAACCAGGAACTGTTCCTCGGATCTCAGAATTTCGATTGGAGAGCCCTGGAGCACATTCATGAGATCGGGCTGAGGGTGGCGTCGCAGACTCTCGCGCGGACGCTCGGCCGGATCTTCGATGCGGATTGGCGCCTGGCCGGGGAAGAGGAAGGACCGGCCTCCGCTCTGGATGAGGGCGGAGAAGGCCCGGCGGATTCGGTGGACGCGGCCCCGAACCTCCCGACATGGGAGGAGACTCCCGGAGGGGAGATCACTCGCGCGTACTTGGTCGCGAGCCCTCCCGAGCTCAATCCGACCGGAATCCCGGCGTCGGAGCCGGAGCTCATCCGGCTGGTGGACTCCGCCAAGGAAGACATTCTCATCCAACTCCTGAGCTACTCTCCCACCGACGCGCAAAGACGTTTCTATCCGGAAATCGACAACGCGCTTCGTTCCGCCGCCGCCCGCGGCGTCACCGTCCGCATGATCCTCTCGGATTGGAACAAACGCCACCCCGGCATCGACTATCTGAAGAGCCTCTCCCTCGTCCCCAACGTCCGCATTCGCCTGAGCACGATCCCTCCGTGGAGCGGGGGATTCATCCCCTTCGCACGGGTGGAGCACTGCAAGTACATGGTGATCGACGGGCGGACCCTCTGGGTGGGAACCAGCAATTGGAGCAAGGACTATTTCCACAGCTCCCGCAACGTCGAGATGGTCGTGGTATCCGATTCTCTGGCCGAGAGGATGCGGAGGGTCTTTGAAGACGGCTGGAACGGTCCTTACACGTATCCCCTGCGGGTGGACGTGGATTACCCGGCGCCGAGAACCCGTGAGTAGGGCCGCAGGACCCTACTCATGAGTTCTCCCCTATTCGCTATTTCCTATTTACGATTTGCGATTCCCTCGGGTTCTGCCCCTCCCAACGCACCCGCACTCACGCGATACAGCGCGCCGTCGGCCGCGAAGGCGATCTCTTCGAGACGTAACTCGGCTGCAAGGCGGTCGAGAGGAACCAGAGAGATGTTGTCCATCCCTTCGAACCACGCCAGATACGCGCTCCCTTCCCCACCCAGAGCGCGTTTGAGATCCTCCAGCTCGTTCACCGGGACCTGAGGGGCGTTTCCCGCATGCCATCGAGGAGATCGCTTCGCCCGAGCGCGGGTCAGAAGATCGATCGGTTCGGGGTAGTTACTGTAAAGCTCCCCTCCCACCGGGTGAGTCTTGAGATAGGCGATCAGCGAGGATTCGGTCCACCGCCGGGCCGAGTACGTTCCCGTTCCCTTCCCAAGGGACAGGTTCATCAGCTCGGCCCCGCTCGCCAGCGACAGGGCAAGCCAGAGGCCCGCCGCCCCGAAGATGACGTTCCGGCGCGTCCGACCCCCCGAGCGTGCAACGTTCCACAGCACGGGCAGAACCACGAGCAGCGCCGGCACGTACGCGGGCAGCAAGTAGCGAAGGCTGATCTGCTCGACCGCGACCAGCGTCGTGCTGACGACGAGATAGGCCAGGTAGACGCCCATGAACAGCAAGAGCCGAACGAGCGTCGACGACTCGTCCCCGAGACACCTCCGTCGTATGCACCTCCACACGACCACGGCTGCGCCCAACAGACAAAGCCCGCCGAGAACGGCTTTGGGATACCTCGGGACATCAAACGGAACGAACCAGTGGCCCGCGAGAACCACCGTGCTCAAGAGATTCCAGACGAACGGTTTCGGCGAAGGATAGCGGTTTCCGAAGAGCGTGCCCGACACCACCCAGTTTCGGATGAGCCACAGAAGGAGGGGCGTCAGCGCCACGGCGCCGAAGAGGACGACGGCCCGGACCCGCCTGCCGAAGTGAATCCGGCCATCGAAAACGAGAAAGAGCCCTCCGGAGAGTACAAGCGTAACCCCCGCGTACCGCGTGAGGGTAGACAGCGCGGCAACGAGTCCCGCCAGCACGAGATCCCGGATCCTGCCCTTCTCGAAGTAGCGCTCGCAGGCGATGAGAAACAGCACGAGAAGCAGAACGAACAGAGTGTCGGATAGACCCATCTTGGCCATCACCAACAGGGGATACGAGAACAGGAGACACAGGGAGCAGGTGAGCGCGACGGGCGGAGACTTCAGTCGTCGGAGGACCCAGGCGCCGGTGACAAGGATGATCGCGAAGAAAATGCCTGCGTTCAGAAACCGGGCGGCGCCCAGCGGCTCCATTCGAAGCAGGAGTCCGGACAGCGCCAGAAACGCGGCATAGACGGGCGGCCACATGACCGAGTGGCGGCTTTGGAAGAACGGTTCCTCTCCCAGGATCGCTCGAGCCGGCCCGAAATAACCGCCGGAATCCCCCGCGTACCCGATTCCATACTGAGAGGTGGCGACCAAAACGTAGACGGCCCCCACCAGGCCCAGGAAGACCAGAAGGATCCACGTGCATGGGGAAACGGACATCGTCGGCCGCGTCGCGCGAGTTTCCATCTCGTCGGTTCTCCGGCAAAACGGGTAGCGCTTCATTCTAGACGTCGGCCGTGAGAGAAGTCAACTGGAGCGATGTGGGCGACAAATCGACGAATCCCAACCCCCGGAGACTCAACCACAAGGATGACGAAGGGAAACGTCAACGGGCGGCTCATCGAGCCGCCCGCTCCCGGGGCAATCGCACACGCGAGCCCCCATCCATGATCCCCCACATCGAGTCACGATCTACATCACTTCAACAACACCATCCTCTTCGTCTCACTCTCCCCGCCCCATCTCAGGTTGCAGAAGTAGATCCCGCTCGCGACGCCGACTCCGTTCTCATCCCTCCCGTCCCAGAACGCCCGGTGGACGCCCGCCGAGAGTTCCTCGTTGACCAGTCTCCGTACCCTCTGGCCAAGGGCGTTGTAGACCGCGAGCGTGACTTCCGATCGACCCGAGCTCGACGGAATGGAGAACGTAATCTCCGTCGAGGGATTGAACGGATTCGGGATGATGGACTCCAGGCGGAACGCCGCGGGCTCCTCCCAAGCGCCTTCGACCACCCGGGTCACTTCACATCCCGCCGCCAACGCCCCGATGAGCCCGCACCCCGGAGCATCCGCACAGGGCGACCCCAGCTCCAGGCGACAATCCCCGCTTTCGAGGTCGCAGAACAGAGGATCGTTCGACATGTTCCCCGCGTTTCCCTGCTGATCCGCGATGGGCGCGATCCAGTCCCCTTGCGAATTCCCATAGACATCGCAGCAGACGAGCGACGGAATGCTGCCGTCATCGTAGCAGCCGATCCAGTCGCCCGACCCGTTGAAGGCGATGATCGTGTTCTCGATGCTCGATCGGTTGCCCGACCACAGGAACATCGCGGAATACGTCGGGGCCACGTTTCCGGCGAAGGTGCAACTCCGGATGACGGGATCGCTCCAGTAACAACGCAGTCCCCCGCCTCCGTCGGCCATGTTTCCCCAGAAGACGCATCCTTCGAGCGTCACGGCGGAGCGGTTGCTGTAGAGCCCACCCCCGTCCTCGGCGGTATTCTCCATGAAGCGGCAGTCCGTAAGGACGACGGTCGATTGCTTGGCGTGCATGCCGCCGCCGTCATAGTCGCAGGAGTTCCCCGAGAAAGTGCAATCGGTCAGATTTACGTTCGACTGGTAGACGTAGACGGCCCCGCCGTAGTAGGCGGCGACGTTGTCGACGAAGTCACAGTGCTCCAGAACCGGCGACGCGTAGTGACAGTGAAGCGCCCCGCCCCCGTACACCGAGACCGTGTTTCCGGTAAAGAGGCAGTTGCGAACGGTGAGGGACGACTCCCAGCAATACATGGCCCCCTGCGACCCGCCGGTCAGAGTGAATCCGACGATGCTGGCCGCGTCATCCACCCCCATACAGCTGAAAATCATTCCCCCTTTCTGCCCTGTGATCGTAACGCAGTCGGGTTCTCCCGTCTCGCTCGTCACATAGATGCCCGACTTCATGTCGATACCGGATTCGTAGTAGGTTCCACAGGCAACCAGAACCGTATCGCAGGGTTGCGCCGCGTCGATGCCGGCCTGAATCGTCGGATACGGGATGGGCACCCTTCGGACTACACACTCGCTGCATCCCTCACCCAGCGCGCCGATGAGGCCGCACACGGGAGAATTGATCGCCGCACAGGGGGAAGCGGGATCCAGACGGAAGTTGCTGTCCGGCGCGTAGGGGAAATCCTGCCAAATCGTACTGCACTCGACCGCACTACAGAACATGGGATCGACGAACAGATTGTCGCCGACCCAGGTCACGAGACCCTCCGTGGACACTTCGATCTCCCCGGAGTCGACGTCGCAGCACTCGAAGCTGGCCGGATAATAGAAGGCCCCTTCGGACGTCGCCGAATCCAGTGCGCAGTTGCCCCAGAGAATCGTGTTCTCGAAAATCATTTCCAATCCGTTCTTGGTCTCGCCGCCGCGTCTCCACGGCGCCGAGCTGGGCTTCGGAAGGTCCCGGATCCCGGCCGCCGTGTTTCCCTTTGCTATAAACGGGGCCAGGAAAACGCCGCCAGCGATTTCTGCGCCGTTGCCGGTCACAGTGCAGCTCTCCATCTCCATGACGCCGCGGGCCAACCAGACCCCGCCGCCGTAGTGGGCGCCGTTGCGCGCAATGAGCGTCCCGCGAATCGACGTCGACGTCGAATCCCCGAACTCCCAACCCTCAACGAAAAGGCCGCCGCCGAGGACACCGAAGTTGTCGGTAACCAGACAGTCCGTCATCTGCAATTGGCCTCCGGCATCGCAGATCCCTCCGCCCACCATAAAAAGGGGCGGGGGCGGGGGTTGTTTCTGCGCCCTCCTCTCCAGTAAGTCGCTGGGCAATCCGCTGATTACGTTCCCGCGAACGGCACACCGCTCCAGCGATGGGGTTGTCTCCAGAAAGAAAGCGCCGATACCCGCGATCTGCATGTCCGAAATGTCTCCGGGAAGCTCGATACGATTCAATTCGATATCGCATCCCAGAAACGTGACGGACCCGCCGACCTGGAACGAGACTCCCGCTCCCCCCAGACCCATCGCACGGACTTCCAGGGGCACGCCGAGAACGTTCTCCGAAATTCTACACTCGGTGAAAGCTACCGAGGAGGAATCCACGCCTGCGACTCCGCCGCCGCCGTAGAAGGGTTCGCCCTGCTTCCGCTCGTCGGGATCGGAGAGCCAGTCCGGGATCCACCGGGCGCACGCGTCGCCCAAGAGAGACTCCAGATCTCCCTCCGGCATTGCCGTCATGTTCGTGGGGGCCGCCATGTTGCCCGAGATCAGGCAGCTCTCCACGACGGCCGAGCAGAAGGACATGAAACCCATGCCTCCGCCCAGATAGAAACCCAGATTGCCGGATACTTCGCAGCCGATGATGACGGGCGAAGCCGCGATGGCCCCGATGCCTCCTCCCATTATCGCCGCGTTGCCGATCACTTTGCACCCACGGATAGTCGGCGAGCACCCGATACACAGAATACCGCCGCCCATGTCAAAGAACCCCTGTGTGATCGTGAGGTTCTCAAGAGTACCATCCGCCCCTTTCACCAGCGAGTCGGCGAACACGAATCCCACGTGCGGCTCACCCCACCCCCCGCAGTCAACAATGCACAGATCCGGATCTCCGCTTACCGAGCGGATCGTGATGGCCTTGCCCACGATCACGTCCCGGTTGCCTTCTCCAATGAACGTTCCGTCGGCCAGCTCGATCACGTCGCCCTCGCTCACCGAATCCACGGCCGCCTGGATCGTGGCGAAATCTCCCGTCCCGTCCGGCTTCACCAGAACCGTGTCCGCCGACGCAGCGGACACGGCCATCAGCAGAAACACCATGACGGCGATGGCCCTTGTGGTCTTCATGACAATCCTCCCCCGTGTGGACGATGCGCTCGAAACAGCGCCGGGTTCAGGGCCTCCCGTGTGTGCGGACCTCTACGGATATTCCTTACCGGTTGTGAATCTTATCACAAAGTGTGTGATAAAACAACAACAATCCGACCCTGGGCGAGAACGGATTGAAGGGGAATCGCCGTGTGTTCATCGGTCACCCGCCACGGCGCGTCCACGATGTCCGGTGTCGCTTGTCCGGCTCGCTGCTCTAACGACCCCGGTCCCGTCTACTTCACGAGATTCATCTTCCGGGTCGCCACTCCCCCATCCGTCTCCAGCCTGGCAATATACATCCCACTCGCCACCGGACGACCGCCGTCATTCCTTCCGTCCCATTCCACCCGATGCGACCCTGCCCGCCGCGATCCCGACAGAAGCGATCGGACCCGGCGCCCGCCCAGATCAAAGACGTCGAGTGAGACGTTCGATGCCCGCGTGAGGTTGAAGGCGATGGTCGTGTTCGGGTTGAACGGATTGGGATGGTTGGACAGCCCCGCCGCAATGCGCGGGCCCGGCAAGTCACCCGCAACCGCGTCCGTCAGCGTACCCAGATCGATCGAATGCATCGACCGGCCGTGTGTCCCCGCCACGAGTGTCCGGGTGGGCTGGTGCAGCTTGAGATCGTAAACGGGCACGGCCGGAAGATTGGTCCCAAGCATCCGCCACGTCCCGCCGAGATCCTCCGTGTAGAAACAACCCACGTCCGTCCCGACGAAGAGTCGAGACGTCTGGTCGGGATCGATGACCAGGGCGTTGACCGGCGCGCCGGGGAGATCCCCCGTGACGTCGGCCCACGACCCGCCGGAGTCGGTGGTGCGGTACACGTAGCCGATCGCCTCATCCCAGCGCAGACCCGAGAACGTCACACAGCCGATCGAGTCATCGGTGGGATCGACGGCCACCCGTGTAACCCAGCGGTCCGGAAGTGAACCGGAGACGTTCGTCCAGTTCCCCCCGCCGTTCTGCGTGACCCAGACATTCGAATCGTCCGTCCCCACGTAGATGACGTCCGGATCCGAGGGTGCCACCGCAATCGTCGTGATGGTGCCGAAGTTGGCGCCCTGGTCCCCGTTGGTGAGATCTCCGCTGATCGCCGACCATGAATCCGCTCCGTTGGTGGACCGGTACATTCGGTAGGTCCCGAAGTACATCGTCTGCGGGTCCGACGGATCGAGAACCACGGGGGTCGACCAATTTCGCCGGTCGGATTCCGATACGCCGTCCAGGGCCCAGTCCCAGTGGTTTGCGAAATCGGTCGACTTGTAGAGATTCCCCCACTGGTATTCGGCAAAGATGGTGTTGGGATCGGTCGGATCCACGATGCAGGTGAACCCGTCTCCCCCGAAAATCTCTTCCCAATCGTCGACGTCTCCGGTCACCGTACGCAGCGTTCCGTTGTCCTGGGTGCCGCCGTACAGCCGGGACGGGTTCTGGTAGTCGATCTCGATGGCGTAGAACTGATTCGTGGGCTGATGGTAGAGCTTGGTCCACGACGTTCCCGAGTTGGTGGAGCGGTAGATCCCGCCGTCGTTGCCTTCGAAGATGCGCGAGGGGTCGGACGGATCGAAGGCCAGCGCATGGTGATCCACGTGGTTGGAGGGTCCGACCTCGGACCACGAGGTCCCGCCGTTCTCGGAGCGGTAGAAGGGAACTCCGAGGGCGAACACGCGGTCGGGATTCGAAGGATCGACGCGTATCTGCCCGAAATACCACCCGAAGGAACTGAAGAGCGCGTCAAGCGCCCCGTCGTTGGTGCGGGTCCATGAATCACCGCCGTTGGTCGTCTTGTATACGCCGGCGAAATAGCCCGGATGATCGGCGTAGATCGCATAGACGACGTTCGGGCTCGAGGCGCAGACGGAGAGCCCGATTCGCCCGACGCCGGACCCCGACGGCAACCCTGCGGTGAGCTCCACCCAGGAGTCCCCACCGTCGGTGGAGCGATAGATCCCGCTCGTGGGGCCGGCGGATTGCCTGTAGGTCAGCCCCCGCACCCGCTCCCACATGGCCGCGTACACGGTGTCGGGCCGCGTGGGATCGATGGCCACGTCGGTTCCCGCCGTGGAATCCGACACGGAGAGCACGAGGTCCCAGGAATCTCCGGCATCGAGGGAACGGTAGATCCCTCTTTCAGGATTCGTCCCGAAGAGCGCTCCCGTGCCGGCCACCCAGATGCGATCGGTGTTCTCCGGATCTATGACAATGCGGGCGATGTAGCGGGTTTCTTCGAGGCCGATGTAACCCCACGTGTCCCCGCCGTCCGTGGACTTGAAGACCCCCATCCCGATGAAGCTGTAGCTGTTGGCGTTGGCCTCTCCGGTTCCGACGTAGAGAACGTCCGGATCCACGGGATCGACGGCGATGGCCCCGATCGTCAGGACGGGCAGATCGTCGGAGATCGGATTCCACGTACCGCCCCCGTCCGTGGATTTGAACACACCGCTGCTCGCGTGCGCGGCATAGATGATGTCGGGATTGGAGGGATGAATGATGATGTCCGTCACCCGGGCGCCGATGTTGCTGGGGCCCCTCTCCGTCCAGGCGGCGCGGGTCTTCCCTCTCGCTTCCAGCCGCATCGCCTGTGCGCCGGCCACGGCGTCTTTCAACTGCCCGAAGTGAATCCGCCCATGCGGGTACGCGCGCTGGACGTAACCCCACTCATTCGGGAAGGCGCCGGGTTCATAGGGACGGCCCTCGGCGGCCATCTGCGCCTTTCGGGCCGCCTTCTCGGCCTTGATGAGGAGGGCAATCTCCCCCGCGGTCCGTCCGGAAGGCCCCGCCGAGCGCCCGACGACCCAGAAGGCCGCAAAGGCGGCAGCCACAACAACAATGAGCACAATCGCTTTTCGGTTCATGGCAATCTCCCTGTTCGCGCACGGGCGAAGAACCTGAGGACTCGGCCCTCGCGTCTACTTGATTATACACCATCCGGTTGGACATTTCCATCGGGCGGCGAGCGCCCGGCGATTCCCTTTCCATTCGCACCCCCGGGTGCTATACTGACCCGACGTTTTGTCGATACCCCTCCGGCCCGAGGTGCGGCCGTTTCCCTGAACAACCCGATGTGGAAGACGGGGGAGTCTGCAATGATTACGATCACCGGTTCGGGGCTGACCGTCGACAAGGTCGTTCAGGTCGCCCGCCACCACGAAAAAGTCGAGCTCCACGGCGATGCCGTCGAGAGAATCAAAGTCTGCCGGACGATGTTGGAAAAGAAGATCGAGGCCCGAGAGATCATGTACGGGGTCAACACCGGCATCGGCGAGTTCTCGGAAGTCGTCCTGACACCGGAGCAGGTGGAACAGTTCCAGCGCTATCTCATCTACAATCATTCGGCGGGAATCGGCGATCCGGCCCCCATCGAGCACGTGCGCGCGGCCATGGTTGCCCGCGTCAACGTCCACGCCCACGGGAATTCCGGCTGCCGGCCCGTGATCACGCAAACCCTGGTGGACATGTTGAATCATGGTGTGACTCCCGTCGTTTGCGAAAAGGGAAGCGTGGGTGCCTGCGGCGATCTGGCTCCCATGAGCCAGATTGGACTGGCCGTGATGGGCGAAGGCGAGTGCTTCTACGACGGGGAGCGGCTCCCCAGCGCGAAGGCAATGGAGAAGGCGGGCGTTCGGCCGGTCACCCTCCAGGCCCGCGACGGCCTGGCCATCATCAACGGGAGCAACCTCATCTGTGGAATCGGGTGTCTCCTCATTCACGACACCGAGCGCTGGATCAAGCAGGCGGAAATCGCCGCGGCCATGACGCTCGAGGCCTTAAAGGCCAACCTCAAACCGTACGACGGCCGTCTTCACGAGCTTCGGGGGTTCCGCGGAGCCGTCGCCTCGGCCGCCAACATCCGCAAGTGCATCGAGGACAGCGACCTGCTCAAGGGAATGAAGACCAAAGTCCAGGACGCGTACAGCATGCGGTCCACACCGCAGGTGATCGGCGCGGCGCGGGACCATCTCCGCTGGACCCGGAGCCAGTTTGAGATTGAGCTCAACGGCGTGGGCGACAATCCCGTGTTCATTCCCGAAGACAACCTGACGCTCACAGGCGCCAACTTCCAGGGATCGCCCATCAGCGTTCCCCTCGACATGGTCGGCGCGTCGATTTGCATGATCTCGGTTCTCTCCGAACGCCGGCTGAACCGCCTTCTCAACCCCGCCTTGAGCGTAGGCCTTCCGGCCTTCCTCACGAAAGGCGCAGGAATGTATTCCGGTCTCATGCTGAGCCAATACACGGCCTGCATGCTCATCGTTGAACAACGGATTCTCTCCACCCCGAGCTGCACGCAGTCCATTCCGGCAGCGGCGGACCAGGAGGATTTCGTGAGCATGGGCATGAACGGGGCGCTCAAGACCCGCCAGATTCTCGACAACGCCATGGGCGCGCTCGGGATCGAGTTCATGGCCGGCGCTCAGGCCCTCGACTTCCGGGAATTCACACCCGGACGCGGGACCCGCGCGGCGCACGCGGCCGTCCGCAAAGTGGTCGCGCACCTGGACGAAGACCGCCCCCTGTTCCCCGATCACAACGCCCTGGCGGCGGCGGTCAAGGAATGCGCGATGCTCGAAGCGGTGGAGAGTGAGGTCGGAGAGCTACAGACCTACTGATCGGAGAACCCAAACCCATTAGCCACAGATTACACAGATGAATACACTCCGAAAACCGAAAAGCCTTCCGCAGATTACGCGGATTACGCAGATGAAGAGCGGGTACCTCGCTGGTGGACCGGATCCAGGATCCGCCCCACCAGCCCAGGCGATATGGTTTGCCATACACTGAATGCGCCTGGGAATGTCAGCTCGGGCGCGCCACCCAACACGCTTTTGGCTATGTTACCTTCTCCCCTGTGGAGGCGAGTTCTTGCCTCCACAGTTTCTCAATCTGCGGAATCTGCGTAATCTGCGGACGGTTTCTGATCTTGCTCTTCCGACTACGCGGAGTCTCTCAGAATGGGCCGGGTGAGGCAGGTTGCGCCGCCCTCCGCCTTGAGAGAGATTTCGTTTCCCTGGTAGGTCAGGACCTCACATCCGGCCTCTTCCAGCAACCGCTTCGTCACGGGATTACCTTCGAGCATGACACACTTTCCCGGCGACAAG
This sequence comes from uncultured bacterium, assembly GCA_964610505.1. GTDB lineage: Bacteria > Arandabacterota > Arandabacteria > JAGLYR01 > JAGLYR01 > CAZSXU01. Next base: position 31,015 of record CAZSXU010000031.1, read on the forward strand.
GCCAGTACGTTGGTCCCCATCGTTTCGAATTCTCCCGGCGCGCAATGCACGAACCGGAAACCGCGTTTCTCAAGGAAGTCGAAGATGTGCCGGGGGAGCAGCTCCGGATAGATGACGGCCAGACGATCATCGACGATGCTCACGAGGGACATCAGGTGGAGGCAGGCCGTCGGGTCGTCCGGAGAGGGAAGGTCGACCGGCACCAGCTCCACGTTGAAGGGGCTCAGAACCGCACCCAGTTGGCGAAACCCCTCGCGATTTGTGCGGGCGCCGAGTCCAACCGCGAGCGTTCCGTGATCCACCCACATCAGGTCGCCGCCCTCGGCCCGGGCGTCATCGGTCAGCCGGAAGAGGATCGGGATTCCAAGCGACTCGAATCGCTTGGCCATTGCGTCCTCTTCCCCGCGGCGAAGCGTTTTTCCCATTCGAAGAATGATGGCTCCTTCGTCCGTCACAATGACCGGATCGTGGACGAAGATGGCGTCCGCCCGGTCCGGCTGTGGGTCATCGTGATAGATGACCTCCGCACCCGCCTCGGAGAGTAAGGCGGCGAGGGCGTCATGCTCCCGGCGAGCCGCTTCGAGATCGGGTACCCCCGCGTAGTGCCACGCGTCCGGGTCGGCGGCGGCGAACACCTCGTCCGGCCGCTTCACCAGAACGCGCCGGAGCGGACCCATCATGGATTGAGAGCCGTATCGTCTTTCCACGGATTCCCATGCTCCGTTTCTATCGGCCGCCTTGTCGCCTAGTCGCCCCGGCGCCGATCCAGGAGTCCCGAGATCGCCAGCGTCACACCCATGCCGGCCAGGATTCCTACTGCGAATCCCACCAGGAAACTCCAGGGTCGTCCGAGGTCCGCCGCTCCCAGCGAGGGCCCCAGGAGGATGCCGAGAGCCCCGATAGTGGCGAGCAGGGCGCCGGTTCCCGTCTTGGTTTGCCAGTCCATCCGAGTCTCCATGCGTGTTCGGTGTGTTGTCTGAACCCGTCGGTCCTTCTACCCTTGAGAAACCGCCGTATTCGCGAGGGCGTTTGTATAGGTCGCTTTGTATCTACGTAGAACCCCGCACTCAGAACTTGGAACGGTCTCTATCCAAACCGATCATCCGCCTTCTTCGTTCGCGATCTCCCCTTCGCCTGTTGCAGCCACCCGCTCCTGTATCCCTTCTCATGATCGAATTCCGGCACGTACGGCTTGATGTCCAGGAGCGGCGTGCCGTCCAGGATGTCCACGTTCTCAACGTGGAGGATGTTTCCCTCAACACGGAGGAGCCTCACGGTGGAGAGCCCGATGGGGTTGGGTCGCTTGGGTGCACGTGTGGCGAACACACCCCGGGGCTTTGTATCCATGAAGGGAACGACCTTGAGTTTGTAGTCTTTCGATTCGTGAAAATGATAGAGCAGCGTTACGTGCGAGAATCCATCCAGGTCCGCGAGGCCCTCGACGAACTCCGGAAAGATCTCGATATGAGCGCGAACTCCCTTCGCTCCCGACGGCTGAATGGGCATTCCTTGGGTGGTGTTATAGGGCGTGTGGATGATGCCGATGGGTTGAAGTTTCAACGTACCCTGTGTCTCGCCCCGTCGCTTCGTCATCTTGTCGCCTCATCGCCCTGTCTGATCCACAAATGGCTGTACCAGTAGTACCGCGTCCCGTCACCCTCCGGAGCCGTGAGATTATACCGGCTCCGGCCCGGAGGAAGCGGTTCCGCGGCGGATACCTCGAGGATCCTCCGATCGCGATCCACCCACCGAACCGGAACCGCCCCTTGACCACTCACATAGCAGGCGATCGACCCGGTTTGATAGTCTCCCGGTCCCAGCTCGATACGGAGGAGCGGCCGGGTCACGCCCGGAGGCAAGAGCGGATCGTCCGGTTGGGCGCGGACCACCGGAAGCGGGAGGCTCCGAATCTTGGTGATGAATGGCCCCATCTCCGCGTAGCGCGCCGCCATCGGAAATCGGGGAAGGGCGCCGAAATCGCTCCCCGCCCAGACCGGACCCGAATGCTGGCCCAGACCCACGAGGCCGAGGTCGAGCACGACCGCCTTCAGCGCGTCGTCGTATTCCCCGTAGGGATACGCGAAGAGACGCGACCGCCGGCCCAGCTCTTCCTCCAGCCGGTCGAGCGAGAGGAGGATATCCTTGCGCACCCTCTCATCCCATTCTGCCTCGGTCTCGCCCGGTGAGCGCCGGACAAGATATCCATGCGTATGACCGTGGCCGGCGAAGCTCACGCCGCACTCCTGCATCTCCCGCATCTCATCCCAATCCATGTAGGCGGTGGATCCCCGGTCGACCGCTCCCGTCGGCACGAACACGGTGAAAGGCCACCCGCGAGCTCGGAGGCGCGGAAACGCTTCCCCATAAACCGAAATGTAGGCATCGTCGACGGTGATGGCGACGCACCGGTCGGGGAGCGGCCTTCCCTCGAGCAGATACGACACGATCTTTTCCAGAGACCACACGTTGTATCCGTTCTCCTCCAGGTACGTCAGGTGCCCGTCGAACTGCTCGAGCGTAACGCTGGTGGAGACGGGCGTGTCGCTTCCGAAATGGTGGTACTGGAGAATCACGGCGTGATCAGCCGCCCGGCCGCTCAGAGGAAACAGCGGAACGATGACGGCGATCGGCAGGATGGGTCCGGCGAAACCCATTGCGACGATCCGTACGATGGGCCGGGCGAAGCGGAGGAGTTTATTCATGGCGATTCTCCTCTCCGCGGGCACGTGTGATGCCCGCCTCGCTCACCGCAAGCGGCCCGGCGCTTTTTCCGCTGTCCGGTGAGACGCCCGGGAGATTCCGAGCATCCGGCCGATGGAGGCCCATGAGACGCCGGTTCACCCGGAGCATTCTGCGGATCTCATCGAGGTACGCTTCCCCCCGCTCGGAATAGCGAACGAGACCCGAGGCCAAGAGATGGGCGCTCGGGGTTCTTCCCGCGCGGCGCTCATCGAGACGGAGCCGCCGCAATTCGCGGTACGCCGGATGGGTATTGAGATTGTGAATGTAGCTTCGCACCGATCGATTGACCGATGGGAACGCCGCCACCTTGTGCGTTTCGCCGGCCGGGCGCCGCCCGGGTACCATGCCGCAACCCCGCCCGAAGCACCATTGCCCGAACAGACTGTTGCCCTCTCGCGCAAACCGGGACGTTCCCCATGCGGATTCATTGGCCGCCTGGATCAGCGCCAGAGCCAGGGGAATCGTGTCCACCCGCCGCTGGAGAGACAACCAGAACTTGTGGGAGTAGATCTCGTAGGGATCGAGGTCGTACTCGTCGGCCAGTCGCTCCAGCCACGTGGAATCCGAAGGCGAGACGGCTTCCCCGCCGAGGTGTTTCAGGTAGAGATCCATCATGCGCCGGCGAGCCTTCCGGACCCTGGCGTTCTCCGCTCGGACGATGGGCCGTAGAAAATCGAAAAACTGTTTCTTTCGTTCGGCCGCACCGGCAATGGAACCGAAGTCGGGAAGACGGGCGATTTCTCCGGGCTCGATACCGGCGATCGGCCTTTCTTCATCCGTCTCCTGCTCTCGTTCCTCGGGCCCGCATCCGGCGACGCCGAAGATGAGAAGTGCCGCCGGCAGCAGGAGAAGGACGCGGCCGATTCGGAAGCGGACGGTCTCGATTCCCGTCCGGATGGTCGGTGCCTCTCGGGTCCGGTTCATACGATGCGGGTGGCCCGAAGCGGACGGGCGCCCTCGAGTTCCCCCCTCCTGTGACAAAGACGAACGAGCTACGGCGGGATTCTACAGCGATCGCTGGAGAGGTGTAAAGAAACATTGGGGCGGCGAGAGGAGGTGTCTCCTTCCTGGTTGGCCTGCGGAGAGACCTCCGATTCTCACGAAGGCTTCTCGCGGAACGCCACGTCACGCTGCCGGTGAGTGCCCGCAGTACGGACACACCTTCCATTCGGAGGCCATAGGTTTCTGGCACTTTTCACACAACAGCTCCCGTGCGTGTCCGCAGTGTGGGCACACTTTGAAATCGGTTCGCAGGGTTTGCCCGCAGTTCGAGCACGTGGCTCCGGCCCTGGACCGGGATACCACAAGGTAGATGATAACGCCGATGAGGTAGGGCACGAAGGCGGCCACCGTCGCCCACATCCATGGATCCAACCCCCGCCTGGACGCGTCCCTGTGGACCAGCAATCCGACGACACCGACGTACAGACCGGCGACGAGATACATCGGAAACAGCGGGAATGCTCGTGCGAACGGGACACCTCCGCACATCGGAGTGCGGCAGCCGAACATGAACCCAACACCCATCATGCTCATCACAACAAGAATCACGAGGCCCCAGAACACGTATTTGAACGGAGAGCTGTCGGACATGATTGATTCCTCCTCAACAGGTTTCGGCCGCGGGATCACAGTCCCCGAAAAACACGGCGATCTGATCTCGAACGGCGATCAAGGGGAGCAGAAACAGGCTCAACATGAGAGAAGCGCCGACGAGGCCGCAGAGTTTGTACGTCCATCCCAGGGAGTCGGATGACAGAATCACGGCGGTGCCGCAGACGGTGAGAATCTGGAGAGAGAGACTCCCGAACAGGGCCCATGGAAGAACCGGGCTTCTTTGCAGTCGCCTCTTGGTCCGGCAAACCAGGTCCGGGGGCGGCGCGAACTCCTCCCGGCCGATGTCCTTCAGGATCCGTTCCAGATCGCGGTCATGCATCGTAGATCCCTCCCAGGATCGCCTTGAGTTTGTTCCGGCCCAGGAAGAGCCGGTTCTTGAGCGTTCCATCCGGGATGTCCAGAACCTCGGCGACCTCCGCCAGGCTCATCTCCCGGAAGTAGAACAGGAGCATCGGAATTCGAAGTTTGTCGTCCAGCCGGTCCAGTGCCCCGCGGACGGCCGAACGGGTCTCTTCCGAGATGACTTCATCCACCGGAGAAGGCTCGTCGGCGCCCACACGATCCATCTCCTCGTACTTGGTCTCGGTCGACGCGTATTCCTTGACGCGAGAGAGCCAGCGTTTCCGCTTGCGGTATCGATCCCGATAGCGGTTGACGCAGATGGTGTAGAGCCAGGTGGAAAACTTCCGTTCCGGGTTGCACTGCCCGATGTATTTCATCACCTTCACCCACGTGTCCTGGAACAGGTCATCCGCATCGTCGCGGTTGGACGTCAGTTTCCGGCACAGCGTATAGAGGGGCGTTTGATAGCGGTCGATGAGGATGCTTATGAGATCGGTCTGCCCCTCACGGCAACGTTCGATGATGTCCCGATCCTCGAGCATCCACGTCTCCTTCACCGGTATCTACGCCCCAACCCGTCGCCGGTTTGCGGAAATCGCACCGCCTGTCGAAGAGTACACAGATTCGCAAAAAAAGGCGGGGGTTTTTTCGGAGTCTCGGCCCTGGGCCCAGACTCCGCTAGCTGTCTATCTGCGGAAGGCTTTTCGGTTTTCAAATCTGTGCAATCTGTGGCTGACGGACCGGCCAGTGGCCGGCCCGAGAAAGTCGATAGTCGAAAGTCGAAAGTTGAGATCGGACAAGGGCATCGGATACCTCGTCACGCAACACGGAGAATAGCAGAGGTTCTCCCGGAGTCTCAGGCTTGAGCCTGAGACTCCGTACGTGTGTCCATCTGTGTAATCTGCGCAATCTGCGGAAGGCTTTTCGGTGTTAGAATCTGTGCAATCTGTGGCTAAAGATTTAGGCTTCATGAAGTTGCGGTTTCCAGGATTTGACAAACACGACAATATTGTGGTATAATTGATTGTGAATTGCTTCCGACGTCACCGGTTGCGGAGGCAGGGTGAGAGCCCGGACCGTTCCTGAAATGTGATTCGCTTAACACCACGCAAGGGGGGATACCGTGAAAGCGCTCGCTACCATGGTGGTGGTCTCCGCTCTCCTCGTCGGGAGCACGTCGCTTGCCCAGACCATTCCCACCGAGGATATCATCGGGATGTACGCCGATCTCGCCGGCACGGTGGATTCCATCTCCGTGGCAACGTACACGACTTTCACCATCTACCTGCTGCTGATCAATCCCACGAGCACGAGTGACATCATCGCGTGGGATTGCTATATCGACTATCCCGACGTCATCATTCCCGGCGGAAACGTCATCGTGACGGATTGGACCATTGCCGGCGGCGGCACCAACACCGTCGTGGAACCGGAATTCCAGGTGGCCATGCTGGAGGTTCCTCCGCTTGCCAACGATGAGATCGTGCTGCTCCTCACGGCCGAGGCCTACGTCACCACCACCGACGAAGCCGCCGTCTACATCCTCGGCTCTTCATTGGATCCGCTCGGAAACGGCCAGCCGACCTACTGTCCCGAAGACTGGGGCGACGACCCCGCCAATCTGGTGGCGATGTACCAGTCGAGCGGCGCGCCCGATCTCCCCGTCTTCGTCATCAACGGCGCGCCTCCAACATCCGCCGAAACCGATACGTGGACGCGTCTTAAGAATCTATGTCGCTAGTCCGGATGATTCGCAAACACTCGGCTGCGGGATCATACCTGTTACCCATGTACCCGGTGTAATCTGTTACCTATGTACCCGGTTGTTACCGGGTGAGGGTCCTACAGCTCACCTCTCTCAGGCCGATGGCCCCCTCACCAACGTAGAACTCAGCACTATCTCTAAACGCTGCAGGCCGCCTACTTCGTTCCTTCCCTGAACCTCGCCTTGAGTCCGCCCCAGGTGGTGGGGCTCGTCCGCACCGGCGTGCCCCGGCCGATCGTGCAGCCCAGCTCCTCGACCACCCACTCTACGCAGTAGTCCACGGTTCCGCCGAGGACGTAGTTTTGCGGATTGTCCGAGAAGCTGAAGCAGCTGGGCGCGTAGTGGACGAAGATCGGCAGGTAGTCGGTGTGGAGCGAAAGATCGAAGAAGATGAACGAGAAGGCGTGCAGGGATCCCTCCGGATTCCACTCGCAAGTGCCGAACGCACAGATTCCCCCTTCGCCCCCCAGGGCCTCGAAGGGTTGGCCCATACACAGCGCCGCCGAAGGACAGTAGGTGGGTCCGGAGAAACGGGGCCCCGCGCGCCCGGTCGGCCACCCGGCCACTCGGTACTCCACGCCCGTGATGCACCCCGTAAGGTCATACGCCACGAACGCGACGTAGCCGCAGTACCCCGAAGTGATCAGGTCTCCCATCGTCACGCTGTGGTTGATGGCCGAGACGTCGGCGGGCATGAGCTCGTTACAGCCGAGATACTCGTCCGAGGCCACGACGTGCATGGCGAACTTGGCGCCGGGAAGCGGATTCTGCGGGGCGATCGTGAACGGAGCATCGCTTGTGTCGGAAGGGTAGCCGTCCACGGCGTCGGACACGCGGACAAGACAATCGCCGGACGGAGCGTCGGGGACGATCCAGGCGTAGGAGCCGGAGCTGGGCGTCGACGCCACGACCTCCGTCCACGTGGACCCGCCGTCGCTCGTGTACTCGATCCGGACGTTCTCGACGCAGGTCCACGTCCATCGGACAGGCGCCGTGGACCAGGCGTACCACGTCTCCCCTCCGTTGGGCGCAAGAAGCGTCAGGGTCTCCTCGTCCACGACCGCAAACGGGCCGTCGCTGACATCGAAGGGGCCGCCGTCCGCCGCATCGGAGATCCGGATCAGGCAATCCTCGGATAGTTCGCCGGAAACCGTCCACGAATGAGATCCACTGCCGGGAGCGGAGGAGGCGACCGGATCCCAGGTCGATCCTCCATCCGGGCTGAACTCGATCCGGACTTCTGCCACGCCGACGGACGTCCACTCGATGTCGCGGGTCTCCCCCGCGCACCATGCCTCGCCGCCGTTGGGAGTGAGGACGGTCACGCTCGGTTCGGCGGTGATCGTGAACGGCCCGTCGCTCTCATCGGAAACACCACCGACCCCCAGATCGGTGATCCGGACGAAACAAGCCTCGGACGGCTCGTCGGGAACGCCCCATTCGTAGACTCCCGGGCTTGAGTCCACCTGTGCGATCTCCCCCCACGTTGTCCCGCCGTCGGTGCTGAACTCGATCCGGACTTCCGCCACGCCGACGGACGCCCACTCGATGTCGCGGGTCTCCCCCGCGCACCATACCTCGCCGCCGTTGGGAGCGAGGACGGTTACGGTCGGCTCGGCGGTGATCGTGAACGGACCGTCGCTCTCATCGGAAACACCACCGACCCCCAGATCGGTGATCCGCACGAAACAATTCTCAGACGGTTCGTCGGGAATGATCCACTCAAAGGCTCCGGGGCTCGACCCTACGTCTGCGATTTCTCCCCACGTTGTCCCGCCGTCGGTGCTGCACTCGAGCCGGACCGCATCCAGGCACGTCGAGGTCCAACAAATCACCCTCCTCGTGTACGCCTGCCACGTCTCGCCGCCGTTGGGAGCGAGGACGGTCACGGTTGGCTCGGAGCCAACCGTGAATGGACCATCGCTTACGTCCGATGGGACTCCGTCGTCGGCGTCGGAAACCCGAATGAGGCAATTCTCGGACTCGACGTCGGAAACCGTCCACGCGTGGGACCCCGAGGCGGGTGTGGAGGAAGTGATCAAATCCCAGCTCGATCCCCCGTCCGAGCTCAGCTCGATCCGGACCGCAGTCACGTTGAATGAGAACCACTCGACTGTCCTCGTCTCCCCCACGCACCACGTCTCTCCGCCGTTCGGGGAAACCACCTGGATATCCTGGTAGGCCATGCCTCCACCGATCGAGCAGCCGTGCCAGGTCATAACCGCCTGCTCCGGGAAATCGGGACCCGGACCCAAAACATAGTTGTGAGGATCATCCGAATAGGTGTACGTGCTCGGAGCGTAGTCGAGTGTGATCGGGAGGAGTGGGGTGTGGGACGAGAGATCGAACCAGATGTAGGCATAGGGCGCCATCCCGAAGGGGGCCTCCCACACGCATTCTCCGAAGGCGCAGATCCCGCCCGCGCCCCCGAGGGCCTCGAACGGCTCTCCCATGCAGAGGGTTTTTTCCATGGGCGGGCAGTACTCGGGGAATTCGAACGCGGGCGCGTCGGGGCCGGTGGGCCATCCCGTGACAAGGTACTCCACCCCTGTGATGCACGTCTCCAGGTCATAGGCCAGGAAAACGGCGTACGCCTGGTAGCCGGAAGCCGCCAGCTCCGCCATCGAGAGGTCCGGGTCGATGCCCGAGCACGCCGACGCGATCAGATCATCGCAATAGAGATACTCATCTGAGGCGACAAGGTGCATGGCCAGCTTCGCGTCCGGGTTCGAGTCCGCACGGGCGCCCGCCGGAGCGAAGCCGGAGATCATAAGTGACAGCATCAACACTGCGACCGCTTTCATATCGCACCTCCTCGGGCAGGCGGCAATACCTGTCCGTTGCGCGAGTCGAGACGTCGCTTGAGGTGTGTCGCAAGATGTCCCGCACAAATCTACAGCCTCCAGAGCAACTGCGATTATACCACAC
>CAZSXU010000032.1:0-35887 GCA_964610505.1 uncultured bacterium
AGCACTGCGGACGAACCGCCGAGTGCGAGCCCGAGGTGGTCTTCCTGTATGTCCTTTCGATCATCCTCTTCTGGAAAGCCAGGGGGGGCGGGCGCTGGTTCTATGCTCTGGCGGCATCCCTGGGGCTTCTGGTCCTGGTCAAGGGACCCGTTGTGCTGCCGCTCCTCGTGGCGCTGGGTGTGTTCTTCGTTTTCTCCCGGATGTGGAAAGTCCTGACGCCCGGAAGCGCGATTCTGGGAATCCTGATCTTTACGGCGATCGTTGTGCCCTGGCACATTCACCAGGTCCTGACACACGGCCGGGCTTTCACGGACATGTACTTCGGCACTCACATCCTGGGGCGTTTCACCGGCAATCCGGAGGTGGATCCGGGCCGGACGATCGCGGGTCTGGGACTGGAGCGCGGGATCCTCTACTATCCCAAGGTTGTGTTCCATTCCATGTTCCCATGGAGTCTTCTGGTCCTTCCCGCCCTCGTCTTCGCTGCGATTACGGGCTTGAGATCGCGGCAGAGGCCCGAGTTTCTTCTCTTCCTCTGGATTCTCTGCTTTTCTACGGCAATCAGCTTATCCAAGGTGAAACTCCACTGGTACGTTGTCCCGGTTTTGCCCGCGCTTGCCGTAGCCATCGCGGAGATCTGCGGCCGTCTTCGAGAACTGGAATCATCCAGATGGGTCCTGTTCCTTCTGACTGCAGCGCTTCTGGCATCCGTCCTCTTCGTGCCCGCTCCCGAATACAATTCGTACGCGCGGCCGTCCGTCCGCTGGCTCAGGCACGATACGAACCTCGTCCCGCTGTGGAAGCTGGACGGCGCCCACGTGTTATCGTTGATCCCGCCGGTCCTTCTCGGAATGTGGATCCTGGGCGGCGCGGGGTATCATTGGATCCGCTCACGGCGACAAACGGATCGAAGGTTCGGGGGCTCGCTGCGGATGGTTCTCCTGGGCGCGTTTCTCACCATCGGTCTGTATCACGTCCTGCTCCCGTTGAAGGACGCGCGGCACAAGAGCGATGTGGCCCGGCACGCGGCCAGTGTGAGGGCCGCCGCCATTCGTCCGAACCGGGTACTTCTCCTGGGCAGGGAACCTTCCCGGATCGAGTTCGCACAACCCGGCTACTACTACGCCCTTCAGATCGCAGGAGGGAACCGAGGTGAGATTCTCGTCCGACACGGATTTCCTCAGGCGGCGGCCGACTCAACTCTCTATAGGAAGGGAACGCTCGTCCTTTCGGACGCAAGTCTCCGGGAATGGATGTCGAACCTGGTGATGATGCAGCAGATTGGGCTGGGGGAGCGGATGGATGCATTCTTTGTGAAGGAGTAGATACATCTTCCGGTGGTCCTGAGGGGTACTGAGCGGTTCCGTGAGGGTGTTCCGGTGCAGAGTGGCACGATGCAGAATCGATGGAAGAACTCTGAGAGTGTTCTGTTTCTGCTTCTGATCCTCATCCATCTCATCCCACTCTGGAGTTTCCGGTACTTCCCGTCGCAGGACGGGCCGGCACATCTTGAAAACGCGATGATCCTCAAGGAGTATCACAACCCGGAGAGCACGGCGCTCCGGGAATACTACGTGCTCAACCCGCATCCCAGCCCGAACTGGTTCGGCCATCTCATCCTGGCCGGCCTGATGTCCCTGTTTCCGATACTCATCGCCGAGAAGATCTTCTTGAGCGGTTACATCATCCTGTTTCCGCTCGCCGTCCGGTACGCTCTTCGCTCCATCCGTCCGGACGCGGGGTTCCTGGCCGTCCTGTCGTTCCCCTTCATCTACAGCTACCCGCTGCACATGGGCTTTTACTACTTCTGCTACAGCCTGGTGATCTGGATCTTCCTGATCGGCTATTGGCTCAGGCACCGGACCCGACTCACGGCGGCCCGGACGCTGATGCTGTGTCTCCTCTGGTTGCTTCTGTACTTCACACATCTGGTTTCCCTCGTGATGGCCTGGTTGGCGTTGCTGCCGCTTTCGCTGTGGCTGGCGCGCGCCCAGGCAATCCAGGGCCCGCAGGGGCCGAGTCTCCGGCTCTATCTGCGGACCCTGGCCGGAGAATTGATTCGCCCTCTCGCGGCCTCCCTCCCGGCGCTGGTTCTGGTCCTCGTATTCTTTCAGGCGGCAGGGGTCAAGACCGGCTATTCCCGTCCGGCGGCAGACGTCGCCGGGTGGCTTCTGAAGCTCGGAGCGCTTGTGTCCTACGACAATAGAGAGGTTTGGCTCTCCACCGCCCTGGCCGGGTTCCTGCTGCTGACCGGTGCGTACGCATTGACGCGCCGGAGGGACTGCCGGCCGAACGCGGCCGGGGCAGCCTTTTTCATGGTCTTCGGCGTGTACCTGGTCCTTTTCTTCCTCGCTCCCCGGCAGATGTCCGGCGGATCCATCATCATCCCCCGTCTGGCGCTGTATCCTTATCTTGCGCTGATCCTGGGGCTCGGGACCTGTGCCTGGCGCGGCGTGTTCCGCAGGGGAATCGTCGTGGTGGCCGTGATTCTATCGATCTCCATGCTGGGCCTTCACACCGCCCGCTACGGGGAGCTCAACGACTATCTCGAGGAGTACCTGTCGGGAATGGACAGAATCGAGGACAACACGACGCTCGCGCCGCTCTGCTTCTCGCAGCGGGGTCACTCGCCGGACGGGCGCGAGCTCTCCATTCGAGTGAAATGCTTCATGCACGCCGCAGGGTACATCGCCGCTGAGAAGCACCTCGTGGAATTCACCAACTACGAGGCCAACACGAAGTTCTTCCCGGTGGCCTTCCGGCCCGACCTCAACCCGTACAAAACCATGGGCATGCTGGAACATGAGCCTCCCCGGCTTCATCCTGCGCGCCTGAGAGGAACGGCGGACTACATGCTCGTCTGGAACGTGCAGCCGGACCAGCGTGAGAGTCTCTCCACGCAGACCCTCTTCTGCCAACTCGAAGCGGGGTACGACCTCATCTTCACGTCTCCGCAGAGGGGGTTGATGCAGCTGTACCGGAGGAAAGGCGCGGGCTCACGGGGAGAGAGATCCTAGCCCGGGTGATTCGCAAACGTTGTCGCGAGGCGGCCTCGGTGGCTGGGTCTTCTGCGGCACGGTCAGCCACAGAAAACCCGGATGGCCGGCTTAGTCCTTTAAATCAACCCATACCGGGCTGGACCACGCGAAGTTGTCTTCTTCCAGTGAGACGCGGGCGTAGTAGTAGGCGCCGTGCGAGGGTGGGGCTCGGTCCGTCCAATGGAGATCGCGGGAGCGCCCCGTGCATGGGTCCGCGAAAACAACCTCGCCGTTGCGAACGATCTCAATCCGCCGGATATCGATGGGGGATTCCACCTTCACCTCGACCGTCACGCCCTTCCCGCGTGCCAAGCGAATCTCCTCCCCCATGAAGGCGCCGCCCGCACGGAAGTCAAGAAATGCCCTGACGCCGGTCGTGGCGTAGGTGCGCCTCGCTCGGAACGCCTCGAACAGGCTCTGGCGGCTCAGGTCCTCTGCATAGACTGCCGCGAGGGCCACGGCGTGAACGCCGAAGCAATGCGCGCGGTGACAATCCGCGGATCCGATAATGCCGAACCGGTGTCCCCGGTTCCAGCCATCCCTCACACATACACCTTCCACGGATTCCGTGGCATTATCGACAAGCGCCCTGGGAAGATACTCCGGCTTTGGCTTGGTTGGGTTTCCGGAGTACTCGAAAACCCCGTGGACGGAACAGATCTCGACCAGTGGTTGGACCGCCGGATCAAAGGTGTCCCAGTCAATCGGGGCAAACGATCGCCCGATGTGATGCGGGATGGCGATTCCTCCGTTCCCGCCGACGCACCGCAACATGTGCTCCACCGACGCTCCTTCGCGGAACCTGCAGAGCTCGCCCGCATCCGTGGGATAGCAGACGTTCCGGTGCCCCGCTCCGAGAGACACCCACTGGTAAGAGGATTCGTACCCGCTGAAGGTCACGAAGCGCTTTGGTTCATAGAAAAGTCCCGAGAGCGTCTGGGTCAGCCGCCATTCTCCTTCCGTCAACCCGTTGTCATGGTCGGCCAGGGAGAAGAAATCGTATCCGTAGACGTCATGGGCCAGGGCGAGAGAATGATCCGGCGGCTGCCGTCCGTCCGACAGCTCCGTGTGGTTGTGCACATCTCCCCAGTACAGGGAATAGGTCCGCCCGCCGACGGCCACACTTCGCGACTTCTCACCCCGGGCAGTCGTGTACTCGGGGGCATCGTCCACTCGCCACAACGATCCGCTCGGGCCGGGCTTGAATTCGAGGCTTTCGATTCGCTCGCCGGTAACGCGCACGGCGCAAGGCGTCGACCGGGCCCAGGCAATCCATATGTCGCCCGCCCCCGTGGAGGCCGAACAGGGAGCAAACTGCCTCGCCTTGTATCTCTGTTCCAGCACGGCGTGCGGGCCGGACCAGCGGCCCGCGTCGAAGACGGCGGCCAGCGCGTTCCAGCGGCGTGCAGGCTGTCGTTCCTGCCATACCACCCAGGGCCGGGATCGCCTGTCCAGTGCAATCGACGCGAAGTTAGTCGCCTTGTTCCCAAGACCCGGGGGCACGATCATGGGGCCCGTCACGTCATCGGAGACTCTCGCCAGTGCAGTTCCCCATTCCGGCTCCCCACGGGTCACCACGTTCCACGCGACCCAGATTCCCCTCCCGGTCTCATCCACGACACACCGGGGCCGGTAGCAGTCGTATGCAGGATTGCGGGAGAGGTTGCGGGGAGTACTCCACGAGGTGCCTTCGAAAGTGCTCCAGAAGATATCATAGCTACCGTCCTTCCACCCGTCCCAGAACACCCAGGCGCGGCCGTCCGCGCCCACGGCGATGGAGGGCCGGTAGTCGTCGCAACCGGTGCCCCGGCTGACCGCTACGGGCTCCGATTCGAGACCATGTTTCCACTGTTTCACCCAGATATCAAAATCCCCGCCGCGGTGCGCCTGCCAGGCCAGCCACAGCCCGCCGTCCGCATCCGCGGCCAATGAAGGGGAAAGGTCGGGCCCCGGGTCCTTCACAAGCCGCGTGGGAGACCGCCATATACGTCCGTCGAACATCCGGCCCTCGATGTCCCACTCCCCATCCTCCCATCCGCTCCAGCAGAACCAGACATTCCCGGTGCTGTCCACCGCTGCAGTCGGCTTGAACGCAACGCGGCCGAGAGGGCTGACCGGTTCGGGCGCCGTCGCCCCGCCGCCCTCGATTCGGGACACGAAGACTCTGCTCTCCCGGTCCGCACAGGTCGTCCAGACCACCCAGGGGATTCCACTCCGATCGATGACGACCGCCGGGTATTCCACGTTGTGGTCGTCTCCCGCCGCCAGCTCGAACACATCCGACGCCAGACTCAGGTCCGGCTGCGCCCGCAGAGGCACACGACCGTGCGGGGGGCGCTCCTGGGTCCAAGCCCCCTGCCCCGATGTCACCAGAAAAGCGGCAACCAGCATGTAAACAGCACATTCTCTTCGCGGCAACTCTCTCCTCCGTTGTGACTTGTTCCGGTTCCCCGGAACCGCTGTCCAACGGACAGCCGACCACACTCGCACAGTCCACCCGCCGAAGACGCACCCGGCCCAGTGGGTCTTACTGCACGTACCCCAGAGCCCGAAGTCTCTCCTCCCGTTCCGGATCCACTCCGACAATGGAGTCACAAACGGCATTCTCGACGCGGGCCAGCCGCTCCAGGGCGGCCGCGCGCTCCACAAGTTGGTTCCGCAGCCCGTCCATCAGGGAACGCGGAGCAGTTGACGCCAGATCCTCCTCTTCTGCAGGATCGACCGGAAGATCGTACAGCTCCCAGGACTGACGAGCGGCGTCGTGAATCAGTTTCCACCGCCCACAGCGCAGGCACTTCAGGTCGAGAGAGGTTCTTCCGGAGGCATCGGAAGCATTTGCGTGCAGCGACCGCAAGCACACTTCGCTGAAGGCCGTGGTATCCGCGGGTGCGCGCCCCTCCAGCATGGCAAGGAGATTGCGTCCGTCGATCCCGGCAGGGACGCTGTCGACGCCCGACATTGCAAGAACTGTCGGCAGCACGTCGATGAGCTCGACCGGCTCGGCGACGCGGTCGGGAAGACCATTCATTCCCGGATGATGCACGATAAGGGGAACACGAACGATCTCTTCGTAGAGATGCGTCGTGTGCCCCAGCCATCCGTGATCGAGGAACTCCTCGCCGTGATCACCCACGAGAACCACGACGGTTCGCTCTGTGAGTCCCAGACGATCCAACTCGCCGAGCACAATTCCGATATGGTGGTCGGTAAACGCAATCTCACCGTCGTAGCGATCGCGCAGGAACTCGATGTCTCCCTGGTCCAGACGGCCCCTCTGGGTTTGAATGGTCCGGAAGGGGGCCTTCGGGTCCACCCACCCCTCGTACCCATCTCCGAATTCGTACCCCTCGTGCTCCAGATACGCATAATGAGGGTCGAAATAATGCAGGAACAAGAAAAACGGCTGCCCCCGGTTCTCCCGGAGCCATCGCACCGCAACGTCCGTGACTCCCGGGGACGAGATGCCTGCGTGGCCGCTGATGTGCGTCTCATCGAAAAAGTCGAATCCCTGGTCCAGATCATGGTCGGACGAGACGAGACTGTGGCTCACGACGGCCCCCGTGGCATAGCCTTCCGCGCTCAGGACCTCGGCCAGGGTGATCCTAGCCAGCGGAAGCTGCGCTTTTCTCCAAACCGCCTGATGCCGCATGGGATAGAGGCCGGTCAGCAGGCTGGCTGCGGACGGTAGCGTCCATGAACTCTGCGAGACGGCGTTTTCAAAGAGCGTTCCCCCTGACGCGAGGCGATCGATGTTTGGGCTCGTGGGCCGCTCATACCCGTAGCATCCGAGGTGGTCCGCCCGAAGCGTGTCGACGAGGATGATCACCAGGTTGATGCGTGGAGGAGAAACGCGCGATTGGCAGGAACCGGCCGCCATGGGGACCAGAGCCAGAAACAACACCGCCAGCTGCCGGAATCCCGTGACAGTCATGAGGCGTTGGAGACCTAACTGCTGCCGCCGGATGCTCTGCCGAGCCTGATGGCATCTGCTCATAGGACCATTATACCGTGAGCATTCTCCGATTTCAACCGGCAGTCGGCAGCGGTGGACTGCAGCGATGCTTCCACGTTCGACAGACTTTGTTGACCTGGCGGACCAAACGCATTATAAGTCCTTGAGCTGGAGGGGTGATGCTGTTTACGTGCATCGGATATCAAGGAGTGTCCGGTTGACGACCAGACGGCAGCTGATGTGGCTGGGGGCCATCGTCCTCGCCGGGACCCTGCTACGATTGGTGTTTGTCGTAGCACACGCAGATATCGACATCGCCTTCGACCAGAAGTTCTACTACCGTCAGGCGACGGCTCTCGCGGCCGAGGGAAGTCTTCCGGACGAGTACGTGGTTCGGCCTCCGGTCTACGCTGCCTTTCTCGCCGGCCTCATCCCCATGTTTGGGTCGGAGGTGAACAACCTGCGCCTCGCTCAGGTTTTCCTGTCGGCACTTTCGCTGTGCGCGGTCTATCTACTGGCGAGGAAACTCCTCAGTGCTCCGCTCGGGCTGGTCGCCACCGGTCTTGTCGCCGTCTTCCCCGCCAGCGTGGTTGGTCCCTGGCTCCTGCTGACAGAGGTTCTGTTCACTCCCCTTCTCCTGCTGGCGCTGTGGGCCACCGTGCGTGGGTTCGATGCTTCAGGTGGACGGCACTGGTTGCTCATCGGTGCCGTCTTCTGGGCGCTGGCGGCTCTGACCCGGGCTGCGGCAGCCGGTTACTTCTTCGCTTTCACGCTTGTCCTCTTCATCTTCTCTCGCCGAATACGGATCAGAAGGTGGACGCCCGTCCTGGCCGGAATCGTGTTCCTGCTCGTGATTTCGCCATGGACCATTCGCAACTACAATCGCTACGGCGGCTTCATGCTCATCGACAACACAGCGTCCTTCAACCTGTGGCTGACGAACACGGAGGGTGCGAGAATCCAGGAGTTCACCCGCACGATGTGGAAGCCGGCCGGCAACCCGGTCGAGCGTCAGCGCGAAGGATTCCGGAAGGGCGCCGCGGCCGTGCTTTCGGATCCCGCGCACTACGCGTGGCGGTGCGGCCGGCGGTTCTCGAGGTTCTGGGAGGTCGAGGGACTGTACCCCACTCTGGCTCGTCCGCAGAGCGGCCAGACGGAGCAAGGGGACCTCTTGCGAGCCATTCTGACCTGGGCCTCGGCGCCGGCCCATTGGATCGTCCTCATCCTGGCCTGCCTTGGGATGGCTTGGTCCCTGAGGAGACGCCCGTTTCTCCTGCTCACGGGCTTCGTCGCCTATCTGTCCCTTGCCCACAGCCTTCTGGTGGCCAATGCGCGGCACCGGGCTCCGCTCGTTCCCCTCCTGGCGATCCTCGCCGTACTGGGCGCGTCCGCCACAATCCGATGGATCGGAGACCGGCGCCGCACCGACGGGGCGGATCCATCCACCGGACAGGCTTAAATCGCGCCGAGTGGAGCGCTTTTCACAATGGAATTGTCTTGCCCCGCAGTCACCCAGGGTATTCACATGCCATCAAAGGTGTTGCCTGACGGCACCGGACCCGTCTCTCCCGCATTTCTTGTTGACCCGCGCCTCCAAAGATGCTAAAAGGGAAGATCTGCAAATCCCACTGCAGACGCGGCACGTTCGACCTCAAATGCTGACCGGGGACTCCCATGCCAGAACATCCGAGGATCGGCATATTTCTCTGCGAGTGTGGCGGGGAAATCTCTAGAGGGGTGGATCTCGACACCCTTGCCTCGCGCGCGGGAACCTACCCGGACGTCGTCCACCTGAGTACCAAGCCTTTCTGGTGTTCCCCAGATGGCCTCCAAGAACTGAAGAGACGCATTGCGGAAGAGAAGTTGAACCGCGTCTTGGTCGCGGGTTGCTCTCCCCGCACCCACGGAGGCCTTCTGCAATCGCAGGTCGAAGAGGCCGGCCTCAACTGGAACTTCTGCCACATGGTCAACCTGCGTGAACACTGCGTACGGGTGCATTCGCAGGACGTCGAGGCCGCCACCGGGAAGGCGCTTCGACTGCTTCGCATGGGAGTGGCCGGCGCCGGACGCGCCGAAGCCGTCGACGAGATCGAAGTGGAGATTCTCCCCGCGGTCGCCGTGGTCGGCGGCGGAATCTCAGGAATGACCGCCGCTCTCTCGCTTGCCCGGCGGGGAATAGCCGTCAAGCTCATCGAGCAGGAAACCCATCTGGGCGGCACGCTGCGGGCCCTCTCGAGACTGTACCCGCAGAAAGTGGATGCAGCAAAATTCCTCGCGTCCCGAATCGAGGCCGTCCTTGGAAACGAGCGGATCGAGGTTTTTCCGGGAAGCCGAATGGCGAATCTCGGGGGCCATGCGGGCGCATTTGAACTCACCGTCGATCGAGGGAACACCACAGAGACCGTTTCGGCCGGAGCCGTCATCGTCGCCACGGGCGCCGAGGAATGGATCCCCGCCGGAAGCGCCGGGCCTCCGGGCGTGATTTCGCTCACCGATCTTCACGGCCGCCTGAAGGCGGGGGACCCCGGCGCCGATCGAATCGTCTTCCTTCTTTCCCTGGATGGGCCGGTTTCGAGAATCCCCGCCGCCGTGGCCCTGATGGCTCATTCGGTCCTCGAGACGGCGGAACACATTCGGGAGATCCGGCCCGATGCGTCCCTCACGATCCTCTATCGGGACCTGCCGGAGAGCGCCCAGGGAATCGTCCAGGAGCTCTTCACGTCCGGTGTTCGATTCATACGGTACAGCCTCGAGAACCCCCCGAAGATCTCACCGGAGGCGGTGGACGTCCGGGAGCAGGGATCCGGGGACAAAGTGAAGATCGAATCGGATCTGACGGTGCTGGCCGCGGGCCTTGCCCCGTCTCCCGGCACGCGCCTCGCCGGCGAGCTGCCGGTCCTCTGGCAGGACGGCAACGGTTTCGTCGTCGAGCCCTATCTCCGGCTGAGACCCGGGGAAATCTTCGATCGCGGGGTCTACGTCGCCGGGACCGCTCATGGACCGGCCGGCGTGGCGGCCTCCATGGCGCAGGCTTTCGGCGCGGCGTCCCGGGCACTGCGATTCCTGCGCGCGGGCAAGATCGCCAAGCGCGCGCTCGTGGCCGTGGTGGATGAAGAGATCTGTCGCGGGTGCGGACAGTGTGAAGAGGTGTGTGCCTTTGGCGCCGCTTGCCTTCGCGAGCGGGAGCGGGGAATTCGAAAATCCGAGATCGACGACGTGCTCTGCGTGGGGTGCGGTTTTTGTGTCTCCGAGTGCATTTCCGGCGCCATCCGGCTTCCTTATCATACGGATCGCCAGGTTCGGTCCGTGTTGGCCGGATCGGGTCCGGAATGAGAGGCTCGAGCCCTTGAGAGAAACTCGGAAACAGGAAGGACCCATGACGGATCGGGCTGAGGTGAAGACCGGCGGAATTCTGGTGTTCGTCTGCAACTGGATTCCCGCGATCGGCGCCGACAACGCCGGCGTCGTGGAGGCCCGCTATCCGTCGAGCATGACGCTCATTCCCGTTGCCTGTACGGGCCGCCTGACGCCCGGCATCCTCCTGGAAGCGTTCCGGTCGGCCGGCGCCGTCCTGGTTCTGGGATGCGCCCACGATGAATGCCACTTCGTCTCCGGAAGCACGCGGTGCGGGGACATGATCGAGGAGACCCGGGAGCTACTGCCGATGGTCGGAATCGACTCCGGCCGCCTCGGCTTCGAACTCCTGACCGAGAGCGACGGAAAGACCTTTGCCGATACCCTGACCCGTTTTGCTCGCGAGGTCGACGGGGGGAAACGAGCTTGAGCCTTCAGCAGGTCATCGACGAGACCAAGGCCTATTACTGTCTCGAGTGCGGAGTGTGCACGGGCAGCTGTCCCATTTCCAGGCTGAACCCGCGGTACTCCCCCCGGCTCTTCGTGGAGCGCTCTCTGCTGCTCCCGATCGAGGACGTCGTTCGGGACAAGGACCTCTGGGCCTGCTTGACGTGCGGGACGTGCAGCAGCCGGTGTCCGTCCCAAGTGGACTATCCCGAGTTCATGCGCGCCACTCGGCAGATGGCGTACGCCATGGATCTGGAACCGGTGGCCACCCACGGCGGGGTCCTGAAGGCACTGGTCGAGCTTCAGACGCGGGGCCTTCCGCAGCAACGGACGGGCTGGATTCCGGCGGACGTCAAGACCGCCGAGACGGGTGATACACTCTTCTTCGTGGGGTGTCTTCCCCACTTTCAGGTGGTCTTCCGACACCTCGAACTGGACGGCCTGGCCTCGGCCGCCGCGGCGCTCCGGCTTCTCAATCGAATCGGCATTGAACCGGCGGTCCGCAACGACGAGCGCTGCTGCGGGCACGACGCCTATTGGACGGGCGATCTCCAGACCTTTGAGGCCCTGGCCCGGCTTAACCTCGAAATGATTCGGGCCTCGGGCGCTCGCCGCGTCGTGTTCGCGTGCCCCGAGGGATACCACACGGTGAAGGAGCTGTATCCCGGAATCCTGGGGCCTCTGCCCTTCGAGCCGGTCCATCTGTTCGAAATCTTGCTCGAGGAGATGGACAAGGGCGCCCTGGAACTTGGAGAAATCCCGCTCAAGGCGACTTTCCAGGATCCCTGCCGACTGGGACGAATGTCGGGGATGTACGATCCGCCGAGAGAAATCATGGCGCGCATTCCCGGGCTCGAACGGGTGGAGATGCCTCGGACCCGGGAGAACGCTCTTTGCTGCGGTTCGTCCGAATGGGTACATTGCACGGGATGCAACAAGGAAATTCAGATCGACCGGTTGAGGGAAGCGGGCGCCACGGGGGCGGAGATTCTCGTCACGGCCTGTCCCAAGTGCCGGATCCACCTGAGCTGCGCGCTCAAGGACAAGGATCTGGAGAACCCGGTCGCTCTTCGAGATCTCACGGAACTCCTTGCGGAATCTGCAGGAGGCAGAGAGCATGTCTAGGGAAGTGGTAGTCATCGGCGCGGGAATCGCCGGGATCCAGGCGTCTCTGGATCTCGCCGAGATGGGCTACAAGGTCCATCTGGTGGAGAAGAAGCCCTCCATCGGCGGGGTCATGGCGCAGCTGGACAAGACGTTCCCGACCAACGACTGCTCCATCTGAATCCTGGCGCCGAAGATGCTGGATGCCGGTCGGCATCCCAACATCAACATGCTGGCGTATTCGGAGGTGGAAGGGCTCACCGGCCGGGCGGGCGGATTCACGGTTCGGGTTCGCAGGCGGGCCCGCTACGTGAAGGAAGACGTCTGCAACGCCTGCGGCGACTGCGTGGCCAAGTGCCCGACCAAGGTTCCGGACGACTTCGACATGCATCTTCGGAACCGGAAAGCCGTTTACCTCTACTTTGCGCAGGGGATTCCGGCGGTCATGACCATCGACGCCGAGCACTGCCGGTTCTTTACCAAGGGCAAGTGCCGCGTGTGCGAGAAAACCTGCCAGAAGGACGCGATCGACTTCGAACAGCAGGACGAGGTGGTGGACCTGGAAGCCGGGGCCGTGGTCATGGCCACGGGACTCGATCTCTACGATCCGAGTGTGCTTCCACAGTACGGCTACGGCCGGCTGCCGAACGTCATCACCGGCCTGGAATACGAGCGGCTGATCAACGCCACGGGCCCCACCGGCGGTCACCTTCTCCGGCCGTCGGATCAGAAACTGGCGGAGAAGGTCGCCTACCTCCAGTGCGTCGGCTCGCGGGATCTCAATCACTGCAGCTACTGTTCGAGTGTGTGCTGCATGTACGCCATCAAGGACGCCATGCTGGCCCGGGAGCACGATCCCAACTCGAAATCTTACATCTTCCACACCGACTTCCGGAACGTCGGCAAGTGGTTCCAGAACTACGAGCATCGCGGTGCGGAAGAGTACGAGATCGAATACATTCGCGGCCGGGTCGCGGAGATCGAGGAGGATGAGGACCACAATCCCATCCTCTGGTATGAGGACACGGAGAAGCGGGAAGTGCGCAGTCTTAAGGTGGATATGGCCGTTCTCTCCACGGCGACGACTCCCAGCAAGGATGCCGGCGCACTCTCCAAGATCCTCGGGATCGAACAGAACGAGAGCGGCTTCGTGAAAGCCGACGGGAAGAGTCCGGTGGACACGACCGCACCGGGGATCTTCGCCTGCGGGTTCGCCCTCGGCCCGAAGGACATTCCCGAATCGGTGGCCGAGGCATCGGCCGCTGCTTCTCGGGTCGCGGAGCTTCTCGGCGCCCAGGGCGCGGAAAAGCAGAAAACAGAGAAGTAGAAAATAGAAAATAGAGAAGTAGAAGATAGAGAATAGAAAATAGAGAAGTAGAAAATAGAGAATAGAGAATAGAGAAATAGATTTCGGAAAGAGTCATTGGGAAAGAAGCGGGCCCCGGTGTGGGGTTCGGGGACGAGGATTGTGGCCGTGACGGATCAGGACCACTCCAGCATGCCCGGCGACGGGCAGGAACTTCGAATCGGTGTGTTCGTCTGCCGGTGCGGGACCAACATCGCCGGTTTCCTGGACACGGAGAAGGTGAAGGAGTACGCCGAGACACTCCCGGGGGTGGTCTTCACCAAGGAGAATCTCTTCACGTGCTCCGAGTCCGGCGTCTCCGAGATCAAGCGGGGAATCGAGGAGAACCGGCTCAACCGCGTCGTCGTGGCCGCCTGCACGCCCCGAACGCATGAGCCCACCTTTCGCGCCGCGTGCGAGGAGGCGGGTCTCAACGCGTTTCTGTTCGAGTTCGTGAACGTTCGGGAGCAGTGCTCCTGGGTCCACAAGTCCGAGCGGGAAGCGGCCACGGAGAAGGCCATGGACCTGGTGCGGATGGGGGTCGCTCGGGCCGCCTTCCTCGAACCGCAGGCGGAAATTCGGGCTCCCGTCGTTCCCTCCGCGCTCGTCATCGGCGGCGGAATCTCAGGTCTCACCGCCGCACTTTCGCTCGCGCGGCGCGGGTTCGAGGTCAAGCTGGTGGAGAAGAGGTCCGAACTCGGCGGAACGACCCGTTTCCTCGGCCGGATCTTTCCGGCCGACGTCGACGCAAGCGAGCTCATCCGCTCACGAATCGAGGAGGTCGAAGCTCACCCGAAGATCCACGTCTTCACCTCCACGGAAGTCGCCGAAGTCGGCGGGTACATCGGGAAATACAAGATCTCGCTCAAAGAGGCCGGGCCCTCTCCCCAAGAGGCCGGGCCCTCTCCCCAAGAGGCCGGGCCCTCTCCCCAAGAGGCCGGGCCCTCTCCCCGAGAGGCCGGGCCCTCTCCCGAACCACCCGAGGATGAAACGGTGGGGGTTATCATCGTCGCAACCGGGACTCGCGTGCTCGTCCCCGAGGGCCTCTATGGGTACGACGGAAAACGGGTCGTGACCCAGCTCCAGTTCGAACAGGAAATCCGCAAGGGCGAGGATCTCCCCGAGCGCGTGGTGATGATCCAGTGCGTCGGGTCACGCAATCGGGAGCGCGTTTATTGTTCCCGAATCTGCTGCATGACGGCCGTCAAGAACGCCGTTTTGCTCAAGGAGAGGGTCCCCTCGGCGGACGTCCACATTCTGTACCGGGATCTTCAGTGCTACGGCGTCGAGAACGAGGATCTCTTGAGAAGGGCCAAGAAAATCGGCGTTCGGTTCGTGGCCTTCTCCGACGACCACCCGCCTGCAGTGGATAAGGAGAGCGTGCGCGTGTCGTCCGACGTGTTGGGAACCGAGTTAACGCTTCCGGCGAACCGCGTGGTTCTGTCGACCGCGCTTCTGGCCGGGGACTCGGGCCCGGCACTCTCCAAGTTGTTGAAAGTCCCGCTGGACGCCGACGGATTCTTCCTGGAGGCCCACGTGAAACTCCGGCCCCTCGACTTCGCCACGGACGGGATTTTCGTCTGCGGCGCCGGCCACTGGCCCTGCACGGTGTCTGAGAGCATGGCCCAGGCCCTGGGCGCCGCCGGGCGGGCCTCGGTCCCGATGGCGGCCGGTGAGGTCGCCGTGGAGCCCATCGTGTCCAGGCTTGTGGACGAGGACCTCTGCCGGGGCTGCGGCCTCTGCGCGTCTCTCTGCCCGTACGGCGCCATCGAAATGGTGGAGACCGACCACGGGACCAAGGCGAACATGATCTCGGTGGCCTGCAAGGGGTGCGGCGTGTGCGCGTCCTCCTGCTACCGGCGGGCCATCCATATGTGCCACTACACGGATGAACAGATCGAGGCTCAGGTGAACGCCTTCTTGAAGGGGAAATGATGGCGAAGGATTCCATCAAGG
Source organism: uncultured bacterium (assembly GCA_964610505.1). Taxonomy (GTDB): domain Bacteria; phylum Arandabacterota; class Arandabacteria; order JAGLYR01; family JAGLYR01; genus CAZSXU01. The sequence continues at coordinate 15,197 of CAZSXU010000032.1, forward strand.
CCATCGCGTACTGCTGTAACTGGTGAGCGTACAGCGCCGCGGATCTCGCCGGGGTTGCGAGACTTCAGTATCCGACCGAGGTACGGATCGTACGGGTGATGTGCGCCGGCCGTGTGGACATGGCCCACATGATCGGCCCCTTGCTTCAGGGAGCGGACGGGGTCTTCGTGGGCTCATGTTTGCCGGGAGAGTGTCACTACACCAGCGGCAACTTCCAAGCCCAGGGCAGAATCCGCCTGGTCGAGATGATTCTGAGACGAATCGGCCTCGAGCCGCGCCGGCTCACGATGAAGATGATGTCGTCCGCCGAGGGCCCCAAGTTCGTCGAATACGTAACCGAGTTCGTTCACGACATCAAAGAGATCGGTCCTCTGGGGGCCAAGGAAGGGATTCCCGAGGAGGAACTCCGGTTGAAGCTCACGGCCGTCCTCGGTGCGGTGGAGAGCGAGAAGGTCCGATGGGTCGTCGGGAAGCGATCCGAATTCACGGAGACCGGCAACCTCTACGGCGAAGTATTCACCGATCACGAGATCGGGCGCATGTTTGAAGAAATCGTGGCCGACGAGTGCGATCTTCAGGAAATGGTCCTGCGTCTGAAGAAGCACTCCCTTACGGCCAAGGATCTGGCCTCCGAGATGCGCGCCTCCCCGCACGTGGTGGTCCGGCGGTTGGCGGATCTTCTGCGCCTCCGCCGGGTGGAGGTTTCGGACGACGGAGGGACACCCCTCTGGAAGGCGACGGGATAGCGGGTATGTCGGACACCAACGGAAATCGAGCCGTTCTCGTGGTGGGTGCCGGTGTGGCGGGAATGCGGTCCGCACTGGACCTGGCCGACGCGGGCGTTCGGGTCGTTCTGGTCGATGAGAGCCCCACGATCGGCGGACGCGCCGCCGAACTGGAGCGGGCCTATCTGGACGGCGCGCCCGCCTACTGCGGAATCGCCCCGCTCCTGGACGCCGTTCTGGAGCATCCTCGCATCACGGTCCTCTCGGGCGCCACGGTGAACCGGATCGGCGGCACACCCGGAGAGTTCAAGGTCCGGGTGACCCAGGCCCCGCTCCGTGTAACCGAAGAGTGCGACAACTGCGGGCGGTGTGTCGAGGTCTGTCCCATCAAACCCTACGACGGATTCAACGAGGGACTGATGCTCCGGACGGCCATCGACATCCGCAATCCCCACTCCGTCGCCGCCCGGTGCCACATCGAAAAGGAAACGCCCATCTGCCAGGAGACCTGCCCCGTCCACCTGAACATCCGGCGATACGTGGGACTGATCGCGGACGGCCGCTACGATGAGGCCCTGGCGGAAGTTCGAAAGCGCAATCCCCTGCCCTCCATCTGCGGGCGGGTCTGTCACCATCCCTGTGAGGCGGCCTGCAACCGCGGGTACCAGGACCAGCCCGTCGCCATCGACGCGCTGAAGCGCTTCGCCAGCGACTACGAGATGGCGCTTCGCAAGGCCGGCAAGAGCTTCCTTCCTCCCGTACCCAAGAAGATGGCCGATGCACGCGTCGCGGTCGTGGGCGCCGGCCCCGCCGGTCTCACCGTGGCTCACGATCTCGCTCTCCTCGGCTACGAGCCGACCATTTACGAGGAGGCTCCGGTTCCGGGTGGAATGCTGTGGATCTGCATTCCCGAGTACCGGCTGCCCCGGGACATCATCCAGAGCGAGGTGGACTACATCAAGCATTTGGGTGTGGAGCTCAAGCTGAACAGGCCCATCGGGCCCGATCTGACCATCGACGATCTTCTGGCAGAGGGATACCGGGCCGTGTTCCTGGGGATCGGCGCCCACAAGGGACTCAAGCTTCGTGTGGAGGGTGAAGACGATTTCGAGGGCTTCCTGGACTGCATCAAGTTTCTGCGGCGAGTGAACCTGGGCGACACGTCGAAACCCGGCACGAAAGTGGTGGTCATCGGCGGTGGCAACTCGGCGATCGACTCGGCGCGGACCGCGCTCCGCGTGGGTTCCGATGAGGTCACCATTCTCTACCGGCGGACGCGCCGAGAAATGCCCGCCAACTCGTGGGAAATCGACGAGGCTGAACACGAGGGCGTGCGCCTCGAGTATCTGGCAGCCCCGGTCAAGATTCTCGGCGAGAACGGGAAGGTCTGCGGAATGGTCTGCCAGAAGATGGAGCTGGGCAAACTGGACGCCAGCGGGCGGCGGCGCCCGGTTCCGATCGAGGGCTCGGAGTTCGAGATCGAGACCGATTGTGTGATCCCGGCCATTTCCCAGGAACCCGATCTGGCGTTCCTTCACGAGGAGCACGGCCTCGAGATCTCGCGCTGGAACTCTTTCATCATCGACAAGAGAACGGGCATGACCAACCGCCCCGGAATTTTCTCCGGCGGCGACGCGGATACGGGACCGGCCACCGTGATTGAGGCCATTGCGGCCGGTCACGTGGCGGCGGCCGGGATTCACCGATACATCACGGAGACGGGCAAACAGGACGCGCGATGAAGAAACCCAAGTTCATCCCCGAATTCGAGGACATTCCGACTCCAAGAACCAAGATGGAGGAGCTGCCCGTGGAGGAACGCCGGGGCAGCTTCGTCGAGGTGGAGAAGGGATTCACCGAAGAGGAGGCGCTGGCCGAGGCGCGGCGTTGCCTGAGCTGTCGGCGCTGCATCGGGTGTGGTCTGTGCCTGGCCGAGTGCGACCGGAAGGCCATCGTCTACGACGACGAGCCCAAGACTTTGAACTTCGACGTGGGCGCCGTAATCCTCGCCCCCGGATTCGAGACCTTCGACGCCGGGCGGAAGCGGAATCTGGGGTACGGGAGCGCCGCCAATGTCGTCACGAGCATCGAGTTCGAGCGTATCCTCTCCCCTACCGGCCCCTTCGCCGGGCGTATCCTCCGGCCGTTCGACGGCGAGGTTCCCAAGCGGGTGGCGATCGTTCAGTGCGTCGGGTGCCGTGAGGAGGGCATCGGCGCCAACTACTGTGCCACAATCTGCTGCATGAACGCGATCAAGCAGGCCCAATGCACGAGAGAGCGGATTCCCGATGCGGAGGTGGCGATCTTCCACCGGGCCGTCCGTCCCTGGGGGCCGGGATCGGAAAAGTACTATCGAGACGCGGAAAAGGATCCCCGGATCCGATTCGTCGAAGCGGAGGTCTCCGAGGTCAAACAGGCCGACGAGTCGGGCGGTCTTTCGCTCGCCTACTCGGCCGACGGCCGGGAAGAAATCGAGGCGTTCGATCTCATCATTCTCTCGGTGGCGTTGACCTCCCATCGTTCGGCCAAAGGCCTGGCCAGAAAAGTACGGGCCAAGACCAACAAGTACGGATTCTGTCTGACGGGTCCGTTCACGCCCCTGGAAACCACCGCCGAGGGAGTGCTTGTAGCTGGCGCGTTTTGCGGACCTCAGGATATCGGTGCCTCCGTCTGCCAGGCCACCGGAGCGGCGGCCTCCGTTCTGGCGTCCCTCGGCGTTTCACCCGGCGAGGCGGCGAGCAAACCTGCCGGCGACTCCCCTCCGGCTCCGGCCGGGGACGGCACGGCCGTCCTCCTCTGCCGCTATGGGCTCAGGACTCTGGGCATGGAGGACCTCGAAAGTCTTAAGGAGAAGATCGCCGAGACTCCGGGAATCGAGTGGGTCACCGAAGACGATTTCCTCTGTCGAGCGCTCCGCAACACGGAATTCAAGCAGGAGATCCGGAAACGAAAGATCGGGACGCTGATCGTAACGTGCTACGGGAGTTCTCACCGGGCTCTCTTCGATCATGCTTTCGGGAAGGAAGATCACCGGCCCGCCGTTCGAATGATCGACATTCAGTTTCCGGGTGCGGCGACGGCCGGATGGATCGCCGATCGGGTGGAAGAGGAGATTGCGGGGAGCGCCGCCGATACGACGGCGGAACAGAAAACCGAGATTCTCTCCAGGGTAGGAGTCGTAGGCGGAGGGCCGGCCGGATTGAGCGCGGCCCTGAATCTCGCCGGCCGGGGGATCGAGGTCGATCTCATCAGTATCGGCAGGGCCCTTGGAGGGCGCCTGAGAAGGCTCCAGCCCCCGGACGGCGTCGAAGAGACCGCCGAACAAATCGCCCGGTCTTTTGTCGACGCCGTCGAGGCCAACGGCAAGATTACGGTCCATCTCGATACACGGGTGACGGGGATTTCCAGAAAGCCCGGAGCATATCAAATTACCGCCTCCAAGGACGGCAGTGAGGTGAGTTTCGAGTCGGGCGCCGTCGTCCTGGCTACGGGCGCGGCCGACTACGAGCCCACTGAATTTCCCGGGGACGGGCGTCTCCTGACCCAGGGAGAGCTGGAGGATCGGCTGTCGGCCGGAGACACGAATGTCGCCCGGGTCGTCATGATTCAGTGCGTCGGTTCTCGAACCGAAGAGTACCCGGTATGCAGCCAGATCTGCTGCGCCCAGGCCGTTCGAAACGCGCTGGCGATCAAGGCGGCCAAGCCGGAAGCGGAGATCACAATTCTCCACCGGGACATTCGCGTGTTCGGGCTGGACGAGGATCTCTACGCCGAAGCGATGGAGAACGGCATCGCTTTCGTCAAGGTCTCCTCACAACCGGTGGTCAGCGAGGGAGCATCGCTCAAGGTCGATGTCGCCGACTCCGCCGGCGAGCGGAAGACCCTCGAGACGGATCTCGTCGTTCTATCGACCGGCCTTCGCCCGGTCGAAGGTGCAACGGGGATCGCGGCCGGCGTCGGGATTGAACTGGACGAATCCGGGTTCTTCAAACCGCTCCACCGGAATTTTCATCCGGTGGAGTCTTCCCGGAAGGGAATCTTCGTGTGCGGTCTGGCCACCGGTCCGAAGCCTCTATCGAGCTGCATTGTCGAAGGACTGGCCGCCGCAGGGCGGGCGGGCGCATTCCTGAGAAGCCGTACATCGTAAATCGACAATCGGAATTCGTTCCTGGACTACTGCGTTGGTATCTCTTTCGCGTGGGCTTTCACCGCGCCCGGCCCGAGAGATAGGTTTTCCGGCTTTCGGCTCGCGGCTTTCGGTTCTTTGCCTCATCTTCGTCACCTTGACGGGACGGCCCCCTCCGTGTAATCTGTGCAATCTGTGGCTGCAGGTTTGTCGACTCTCAACTTTCGACTTTTCGACTCTCTGCCTCATGGGAATCTGTGGCTAGGGGATTTGGAGTTGTCTGTCTGCCGAATCTGCGCAATCTGCGGATGAATCTCTTGGGTTGTCAATCCGTGTAGTCCGTGGCTGGACGATGGAGCTCGCATGCACGTGGTCTTCTACGCATCCGCCCATGGGATGGGCCATCTGGTTCGGTTGTCCGAGATCGGCCGGGCGCTCCTGGAGATTGAGCCCGGCTGCCGCCTGAGCTATCGCGGCAGGGTCCGAAACTCGGTTCTCTCTGCAAGGACCGGACAACATTTCGAGGATACCGCTGAGGAAGTCGACGTCGGTCTCGTGGAAACCGACATGTTCACCCAGGACCTGGAAGAAACGGCCCGGAGCGGCGCCCGGCTTCTCGAGCGCTGGGACAACCTGCGCGCGCAGGAGGCTCGATTCCTGCAGGAAGGAACCGTGGACGCCGTCGTGTGCGATCTCCCCGGCGTTCCCCTCGAAGCGGCTGCCGACGCCGGGATTCCCGGCATCGCCGTGGGGAACTTCTCTTGGGATTGGGTATACGGAGTCTACCACGAGACCCTGAAGCAACCCGTGTTCGGTCGAATGTCCGATCGGTTCCGGCGCGCCTACGGGACGGCCGCCTGCCTTGCCCGCATTCCCGTGGGACCCCCGATGACCGCCTTCGGGAAAACGATGGACGTGGGGTTGGTGGGCCGATCGGGCGATCCGGACAGGATTGCGCAACTCCGCGAGGAATACGCAATGGGGACTCCCTGCGTGTTTCTGGCCATCCAGAAGGCGGCGGACCCCCGGTTGCTCGCCCGAGGCATCGCGCGTACACCCGGGCACCGCTTTTTCGGATTTCTCGATCTCGAAGCGGAACGGACGACGTATACCCGCGTCAAAGACGAAGATCAGACGTTCTTTCCGGAGCTGGTATGGATCGCCGATGCCGTCATCGCGACGCTCGGTCACAGCATCCTCTCCGAATGCGCGGTCAATCGCACCCCCATCGTCACCCCGCCTCGCCTGGACTATCCGGAGTACGAGGTGCTGCTCTCCGAGGGACGCCGCACGCATCCCATCGTAGAGATCGGACTGGAAGACTTCCGTGCCGGGCGGTGGGCGAACGCGATCGAGCAGGCCCAGACCCTCTCGCCTCCCGATCCTCCGCTCCCGGCCGACGGAGCGAAACAGATCGCGAGAATCATTCGGGAAAAGGCGAAGGGCACCCCCTAACCATTCAAGACCGAACAGTCAGGAACGGGAGAGGGGGCGACCGACGGCCGCCCCCTCTCCCATACGCGATGTGGACTGTAGTTTATTCTTCCGGAGCCTCGGGAATGAAGCCCTCTTTCATCAGCATCTCGGTCTCCGCCCGAGCTCGCTTGATCTTGGCCTCGGCTTCCTTGAACAGCGTATCCTTATCAACCTTCCTTCGGGCCACCCCCTGTTCGATGGCCTTCATTCCGACAGCGACCGCCTCTCTCGGGAACACGGTCCACTCGTCCATCGTGGGAATCAGATGGTCCGCGCTCAATCCCTGATCCGCGGCGCACGCGGCCAGCTCCATTGAGGCCGCCAGACACATCTCGTCGGTAATCATTGTCGCGCGGACATCCAGCGCCCCGCGAAAGATCCCCGGGAACCCGAGCGAGTTGTTGACCTGATTCGGGAAATCGGAACGCCCGGTGGCCACGACCGCGGCACCGGCTTCCTTTGCCACCCACGGCCAGATCTCCGGAACCGGGTTGGCGCAAACAAAGACGATGGGGTCCTTCTTCATCGCCTTGATCCACTCCTTCTTGATCACGTCGGGTCCCGGCGTGGAGAGAGCGATGACCGCGTCGCAGTCCTTCATCGCCGCATCGATGCCGCCGGTGCGGTTCTCGCCGTTGGACTTCTCGCACATCTCCCACTTCTCCACGAACTTCTCCTTGAGCTCCGTCCGGCCCTTGTGCAGGATGCCCTTGGAGTCGGTCATGAAGATGTTCTGAGGATCGACTCCGGCGGTAATCAGAAGTCGAGAAATACAGATATTGGACGCCCCCGCACCGACCATGGCGACCTTCACGTCACCGATCTTGCGGCCCGTGAGTTTCAGCGCATTGACGAAGCCGGCCACGGTCACGGCCGCCGTTCCCTGCTGGTCGTCGTGCCAGACCGGGATGCGGCATTCGCGCCGGAGCGTGTCCAGGATCCGGAAGCACTTCGGCATGGCGATGTCTTCCAGGTTGATTCCACCGAAGGAGGGCTGGAGCCACTTGACCGCCACGATGAATTCGTCGGGGTCCTTGGTATCCAGGCAGATCGGAAACACGTCCACGCCGCCGAGGTACTTGAACAGAAGCGCCTTTCCTTCCATCACCGGGTATCCGGCCTCGGGCCCGATGTCTCCCAGGCCGAGGACCCGGCTGCCGTCGGTGATGACGCCGACCAGATTCCCCTTGTTCGTATATTCATAGACCTTCTCGGGATTCTTGGCGATGTCCATGCACGGCTCCGCCACGCCCGGGGTATACCAAATGGCGAAGTCGTCGAAGCTTCGAACGGTCGCCTTGGGGACGATCTCGATCTTGCCCCGGTAGAAGGGGTGGAGCCGCATAGCGTCTTTCCCCGGTTTCATCGCCTTCTCGATCAGCTGCTTCTCATCCATGTTGCCTCCTTCAGTGTACCGGATGGATATCCCAAACGCCGAACAGGCCTCTCCCGTCGATCGACCCGCCGCAGAAGCGGGCGGTCTGCTTTCCGCAAAGACCGAACGGTCAGGCCGCGGGGGTCGGATGCTGTTCGGTTTGGCGGGATAACCTGTCAGGGGGAACTCTACGGGGGTTCAACACCCTCGCCTGCCTCGCCCCTGAGACTCACTTACGTTGTCAGGGCCTCCAGTGGCTTGTGCTCTCGCTTTAGACTCTTGGCCACCGCCTCGTTGACGAGGTGGCCTCGGTGAGTCACCACCCCGCAATCGAGTCCGACGCGCTTCTTGATTGTGGGAACGAAACCCTCTTCCGCAATGTCACAGATCAATCTCGCGATGGCATTGGTCACCACGTGGCTGGCTGTCCGCGCCACGTTGCTCGTCATGTTCGGGACGCAGTAGTGAATTACGCCCTCTTCAACGAAGGTCGGAGTTCCAAGCGTCGTCGGCCTCGACGTTTCGATGCAGCCACCCTGATCGACGGCGACGTCGATGATGAGGGCTTTGTCCTGCATGAGAGAGAGCATTTCACGAGTGACGACGATGGGCGCCCGCTTCCCCCCCGGTTCACTCGCGGCACCGACGACGACGTCCGCGTAACGGAGGATTCGCTGAAGGTTGAACTTGGTTGCGACCATGGTTTGGACCCGGCCGCCCAGCCTGCGGTCCATCTCCTGAAGGGCCTCGAAATTCACGTCCACGACCGTCACGTTGGCCCCGATTCCGTCGAACATGAATGCGGCGCTCTGGCCGACCTGGCCCGCACCGATAACGAGGACCTCGGCGGCCGGCACTCCCGGAACGCCGGGAACCAGGATTCCCTTCCCACCCATCGTATTTTCCAGATGCCGCGAAGCCACCTGACACGCCATGCGGCCGCAGATCAGGCTCATCGGCCCGGAGATCATTTTGCGCCCCGCGGCGTTCACCACCAGCTCATAGGCGAGTGTGGTGATCTTTTTTTCGAGAAGAACGTCGACCAGCTGGCTCGGAGCGACCGCGATATGGAGGAAGCAACCGACAATCTTCTCGGGCGAGAGGAGCTCATACTCGTGCGGTTGAGGCTGAGCGATCTTGAGCACCATGTCGGAACGGTGGTAAACCTCTTCGTCGGCGTAGACGATCTCCGCCCCTACGCGATTGTAATCTTCGTCGGAGAAGCCGGCCGCCGCGCCCGCGTCCTTCTCGACGAAAACCCGATGGCCCCGGCGGACCAGCGCGTGAACCCCCCCGGGAGCAAGGCCGACTCGATTCTCGAACTCTCTGGTTTCTTTAGGAATTCCAACGTCCATGAATGCCCTCCACGAGCCCTTCCGCAGCGCGCGACCGGGAACACTATGGTGTCCCAGCCCGTCAGACAAACGCTAACCGCTGAGTCTAGGACCGCGACCCACCGATGTCAAGACCTTTTGCCGACGGGGCCGGGGGATCCGCCCTGTCCGGCCCCACACGTTGCCTTGCCCGGCAGACCCAGACATGATATACTTTTTGCGGAATGTATTCACGGAGGGCTGTCTTGAACCGTATCCTGGTCGCTGGTCTCGCGATTCTGACCCTGGGGACGTCCTCCGGGGCCTACGGCGATCCACCCATCTACATCGCGCTCCAATGGCACATGCATCAACCCATCTACTGGCCCTATGAAACGGTCGTCGAGACCGAGAATCGGGCGGCCTACTCTTTCAGCGTGATCGACGTGCACCTGACTCGAAGCGGTCCCTATACCGCGTGGCCGTCCGACGCGGTGCAGCTGGGGATCGACGCCGGCCTCGGCCATCTGGGGGCACAGGTCAGCCTGAGCGGGTCACTCATCGAGAATCTCAACGCACTCGAGGCCGGAGGGTATGGATTCGGGGGATGGAAATCATCCTGGGACGCCATGAGCGCCACGGGCACGTCGCTCGGCAACCCCCGGCTCGATCTGGTCGCTTTCGGGTATCACCATCCCTTGATGGCCCTGGTCGATTCGGGAAACCTTTCCCGCCAGATCTCTCTCCATCGCCATTGTCTCGAGCAGAACTTCGGAACCGACGTTCCCTATTCCAAGGGGATGTTTCCCCCCGAGTGCGCGTTCCATCCGGCGATGATTCCGGCCCTCGCCTCGGAAGGCATCGAGTGGATCTTCATCGACAACATCCATCTCCAGCGGGCCTGTCAGGGATATCCCTGGAACTCCGGCGGGAACCTGGTCGAGCCGAATCCGTCCGACCAGATCAATCCCGATCCCGGAGATTGGACTGCTCTGACAAACCTGTGGGCGCCCACTCAGGTGTCGGCCGGGTGGAGCTACCGGCCGCATTGGACCGAGTACGTGGATCCATCCAGCGGAGTCTCGTCCAGGATCGTTGCCGTTCCGGCGGCGCGGTACATGGGCAACGAGGACGGCCGGGGCGGCTTCGGTGCACTCCTCTACGAAGAGGTGATGAGCCAGCTGGAGCCCTACAACACGGATCCGGACCACCCCCTTCTGGTGGTTCTTCATCACGACGGCGACAACCACGGCGGCGGCTCCGAGGCCTACTACCACGGCAATTTCGAGAACTTCGTGGACTGGCTTCTGGTCCACCCCGTTCGCTTCGTGTGTACGACGGTTCAGGACTACCTGGATCAGTTTCCTCCCGCCCCGGAAGACGTGATCCATCTGGAGTCCGGGTCGTGGAGCGGCGCCGACAACGGGGATCCCGAATTCAAGAAATGGAACGCCGACCCGGACGGTTCCGGCTACAGCCCGGACCGGAACAGCTGGTCCGTGATCGTCGCGGCCGAGAACCGGGTCCTGACGGCGGAGTCCATTTCGCCGGCGACGAGCGTGGCCGACATTCAGGCGGGAACGGGGAACGCGACCGCCCGGGCCTGGCACTACCTTCTCTGCGGCGAGGCCAGCGACTACTGGTATTGGGACGGCACGGAGATGTGGGATTCTCACGCGACCCGCGCGGCCAACCTGGCCGTCGCCGAGGCGGACGGGGTCACCGGCGTCGACACGGTCGGGCCCACCGTTCTTCTCCCGCAGCGGGAGCCTTACAACCCCGGCGGGACGGAATGGGGCGGCTCCCAGACGAGTGACGTGGAGGTCTGGACGTACGCGTATGACATGAGCGGCCTGCTCTCGATTGATCTGAAGTACCGCGTGGACGCTGACGGCATGAATCCTCTCGGCGACACGGATAACGAGACGTATGCGGGGGGTCCGGGGGTCGGACCTTGGCAGGCACTCCCCATGTCGGGAGAGTGGATTCCGGCCCGGACGGACCCCCTTCCCGTTTATCAGGCCGCCCGCTTCCAGGCGACGATCGAAGGATTGACGGACATGCTTGTCGACTACTACGTGGAGGCGGCGGACAGTCTCGGGAACACCTCGCGCTCGCCGATCCAACATGTGTGGATCGGAACGGAGGGCGGCGGTGGGGACGCCGTCACCTGGAGCCCGGAGAATCCCATCGCCGGAGACACCGTATCCATGTACTACGACCTTGTGGCCGGAACGCTTCCCGACGGGACGGACCCCGTCTTCATCCACATCGGTCACAGCGGGTGGCAGGACGTTTTGTCGCCCGATCCCCAGATGACGTACCGGGGGGACATCGAAACCTGGAAGTACACGTACACCATTCCGGCAACGGCGACGAGCGTCGACTTCGTCTTCACGGACGGACTCGGGAATTGGGACAACAACGGCGGAGCGGACTGGCACGTTTCCGTCGTCGGGGGATCCTCTCCCTGGTTGATGGACGGCGCGCTGGACGCCGGAGTCGAGCAGATCGCTCTGGAAGGCGGCGCTGCGCTCTGGGCGGCCTGGGAGAGTCCGTACGTCTATCTGGCGACCCAGGGAGCCGTCCCGGGAACCGACCGCTTCATCTTCCTGGCGGAGACACCGGGAACGATGTCCGCTGCGCCCTGGGCCAAGGCGGGTCAGGTTGCCGCCTGGGCGGCCCACTTGGCCAACGAAGGGGACAACGGGTACCACGCGTGGTTCGACGCTTCCGGTTCGCGCGACGCCGCGGCCGGGATCTATCTGGAGGGGTTCATCGACCTGGAGGAAGAACTCGGGGCGCTGCCGGATGCGATACACATTGCCGTGGGGATCTACCAGACTCCCGACGGCGGCGCCCTTACGGCCCAGGTCCCTTTGGGGGACGGAAACGGGAACCTCGAAGCGGACGAGTGGGTCGAGGTTTCCCTGACTCTGGCTTCGACCTTCTCGGAGGCCGATCCCGCTCGCGAGTCGGTTCTTCGCTTGAGTGCTTTCCCGAATCCGACGCGCGAATCGGTCACGTTTGAGATCCACAACTCCGCCGGTGCGGTGGAGCTGTCGATCTTCGATGTTCAGGGCCGCCGGATCCGGTCACATTGCGTGCCCGCGTCCACGGATCCGATCCGTTTCTTCTGGGACGGCCGGGACGAGAGCGGTTGTCCCGTGCCCACCGGCGTCTACTGGGTCCGCGCGGGGAACGCCCCCGACGCCGCGGCGGTGAAGGTGTTGTTGGTAAGGTAGGAACCTCGAGCGAAGATCCAACCCCCAGCCACAGATTGCACAGATTCTGAAGAGAGGAACAAGATCAAAAGCCAGCCACAGATTACACAGATTTACACAGATTCAAAACACGGGAAGAGCCATTGGAGGTCCGGATTCATCATCCGAACCTCCAACCATGCGGGGTAACCACAAAGGCAAGGCTCTCGCATGGGGTCGCTGCAACACACACAGAACTCCAAGGGACACAGGAGACACGCTATTGGGGTTTCCGGGGGGCACGAAGTCGCGTGTCCCCTGGATGCCTTCCCGCTTCTAATCCGTGCAATCTGTGAAATCTGTGGCTGTCACTTTATCAATACGAGTTTCGCCGTTTCGCTCTTCCCCCCCGCGTCCAGGCGGCAGAAGTACACGCCGGCGGACACCGGGTAGCCGGCCGCGTTCATTCCGTCCCAGCGCGCCGTATGAACGCCTGCGCCGAGGAGCCCATCCACGAGCGTCGTCACCCGGCGTCCCTGGAGATCGTAAATGGAGAGACTCGCGCGCATGGGGCCCGGCAGAGAGAACTCGATGGACGTCGCCGGATTGAACGGATTCGGGTACGTTTTTCGCAGTTTCAGGGCGGGCGCCCGCTCCGCCGCCGCCTCCTCCACCGCCGTCATCCCCTGGAGCACGGTCGAGAGCGAATCCAGAATCGCCTCGGTCCCCGGGCCCGCGTAGACGAAGAAGTGATCGTACGAACTCAGCTTGTACTCATCCGACCAGCAGATGGTTTCCGTGCCGTCCCAACTGTGTACGAGACCCCCGCCTGCGGGCCCTCCGAGAATGACGGCTCCGACCGTTCCCGTGGCCGTATTGATGCTTCCCGCCCAGTTGGGATTCGGGTACGTCCCCGAGTAGAGTCGATCCAGGTGACCGCGCCCGTACTTGACGAGATCGAGCACGTTGGGACTGAACCCGCAGAGCATGTAATTGTCGGAGGTGTCCGGCATCGCTCCATACCGGACGTCGAGATACCGATCGCCGAAGGTGAGCGACACCGTCTTGGTGACCGTCCCGTCGTCGAGCGTGATCTGGGCCTTGGTTCCCGAACCGAGGTCAATCGTGATGCCGTATTCGCGTTTCTCCCGATCCGCGCCGGCGATGTAGTTGTCCGTCAACACGGCCGTTTGGTTGCCGCTCGAGAACGCGTCGTGGCCGTCGCTGAAATCTCCCGCGTCGTCGTGCCAGAACCCGCTCCCCGCCGGATGCTCGAGGGAAGCGTTGTTCCAGTACGCCATGTCGTTCCCCTGAACCACCTGTCCGTGGGAATCGAAAATCCAGCGCGCGCACCCGCCGATGCGGTCGAACACCGCCATCAGCTTGTCGTTTCGAATCACGGCCTCCGTGTACCCGTCGTCGTCAACGTCGGCCAGATAGGCTTGTGCCTCGGCCGGCGGAGAGACGATCCAGTCGGCCCCGGCCGCGAACACGTTTCCGTTCTTCACGTGCGACGAGTGCTTGTGCTCCCAGCCGGAGATGTAGACGCCGTCGTGCCAGCCGGTTTCATAGAGCATGGACATCACCGTGTAGCGGCCGGCCTCAACCAGGCTGTCCGCCTCCGGCGAGCTTCCTCCCGTGTGGGACGTGCCCAGGTTCGTCCAGGCGTCCATCCACAGCGTCTCATAGTTCTTGAGGTTCCCCGTTCCTCCGTAGGCGTAGGCCGGAGCCCCCGCGCCCCCGTTGGCCCAAGGCACGTAGCCTTCCCAATCGCAGTACCACGAGTTGTTGCTCCCGCCGTATCCGCCCGTTCCCCCGAGGAGCCCGTAGGTTCCCTCGACCACCGAGAAATTGCCGATGGACCAGCCCCAGAAGAGCGCGTCCGACAGCTTCACCGACTGGATCCACGGATGTCCCCCGATGTACTCCATCGCCTGCCGGTATTTCTCCACGGCGTTGGGGAACATGTCGCCGAACCCGCCCTCCTCCGCCGCCACTTCCCAGTCGTCCGCGTACGTGATGAGCTGTTCCTGATCCCCCGCGTTGGCGAAGTCCACGAAATACGGGACCACGTCGTCGTGGATATCGTTCTCGTTGTGCATCCAGGATGTAAACTGACCGTCCCGCAGGAACACCTTCGGAGCGCCCGTTCCGTTCATCTGCCAGATCTTGTGCCGCTGCGTTCCGGCGGGGATGTTGTCCCCGTGGGGCGAATCGTCCAGGATCACCGCCCAGACGCCCTGCTCGTTGAAGTCGGACGTGATGTCGTCATTGGTACAGTTGCCGATGCCGCTCGGCGTCACCCATACACGCTCCGGCACCCAGCCGATCGTGGGCACGTAGTTGTAGAAGTGGTTGATGAGCTCGTTCTCGGTGGCGATGGCCCAGTCGTTCATCGCATCCCACACGAACGGCATGATGTGCTGGGCGTAGGCGGAGGTGAGAATGTCGTACCGGCCGGAATTCCCCCCGTCGTAGAGCCAATCGTTGAAATCGGGATCGAACCACTCGGCCACGGTCTGGAGCGTGCCGGAGAGATGGAAGTTCCCCTTCACGCCGTAATCGTCGTGCGCGTAGAGAATCTCATCGAATCCCGAGTTGGGCCCGTCCCAACCGCGAAGCACCGAGGTTCCCGTCATGGACTGGTTGCCGTGGTGCATGTAGGCCACCTTGGCCGTCCCCGCGAACTGATCGGTGTCGGTGACGATGGAGTCGTTGATGTTCGTATTTCCGTCCTGGACGGTGAAGATGAAGAATCGAATCGGGTAGCTCAACGTGCCCAGATAGCTCTTCCAGATGGAACCCTCCAGCATGTCGTGGGCCCCGCTGAAGCTCACGGCTTTGATCTCTTCCTGGGCCGCAGTCGTCGACGGATCGAGGAAGAGCCGGGCGTCGGCCACGTCGCCCGTGTCGATCACCAGACATCGGTCCCACTCGTAGGGAGACGTACCGACGATCCCGTTGGGAAGCCCGGTGGAACCTCCCGAGGTGAAGTCCATGCAGACGTAGACGTCGAGCCACCCTTCATCCCCGCCGGCGTCGTTGAGGGTGAGAAGGTCGGCCCGGACGACCAGCCGGTCGGAAATCTCGGCGAAGTAGAAGGCGATGAGATCGCGGGTTCCATAGGCCGGGTCGCCGTCGTCACCGCGCGGATCCACCGCCTTGACGTTGCCGTACTCCCACTCGAAGGGGTTTCCGTTGGCGTCGATGCCCGGGACGCCCGACGTCTCGTCGTCTGGAATGCCGTCGGAATCCCCATCGACGACCACGAGCACGGACTGATCGAGATCCGTGATCTGATCGTAGGGGATGTCCGGATCGGACTCGTCGGGGGTTCCATCGGTGTCCGCATCCCGGGTGCTGTTCGGGCACGCGTCGTACGCGCCGCAGATGTCGCAGGAACCCGGGTTGGCCGCCAGAATGCGGATTTCCGCGCCGGCGGGAAATCCGCCCGGATACACCTGGGTCCAGGGGATACCGACCTCGTGCTTTCCGCCCGAATACGCCACCGAGCAGAGGGCCGTGATGTTCGTATCCGTCCCGCCGTCCTTCCGGTGGACCTCTCGGCCCGAATGGTCTCCGTATTCACCGAAGTAGAGATCGACGCCGATCCCCGAGAAGGTAATGTGGCGCAGCCAGGTGGGAAGGGTCGTGAAGTCGGTCCACCCGGTCGTCGAGTCGTGGTCGACGTCGACGAAGATCATCGCGCTGTTGGACCCGGCCGCATCATCCGTGAAAGCGAGGTAGAGCGTCGTGGAGTCCCACGTGCAGTAGAGATCGTCCGAATCGTCGTTGCCCGCCCATCGAACGTCTCCCACCGGATCGTCCCACCGCCTTTCATCGAACTGCCAGTCCGTGATGGACCCGTCCACCGAAATCGTATTCCAGGGTGTCGCCAGGACGGGACCCGCCGTCATTCCTGCCAGGATAAGAACCATCAAAGACGCGGCTGCGGCGTGCCTCGCCGTCCGGCGCCCGGCATCACGTGGGCAACCCATGTCGTTTCCTCCCCATTTGGCTTGTAAAGGAACAGCGCCCGCGGACCGGTCCGGAGGCGCCTCACATCCCGTCACCGTATATTTTACCAATTTTGAGACCCTTTTTCAAGCTGGACCGGATCGCTCTCCTTGCTCACGCACGCCACATCACACAACCCGGATCGCCTTCCGTGCTTGACTCTCGCATGAAATATGGTAGGCTTGTGGTAGACGACTACGTAAGTTCTCGCCGAAATCCGATTCCGTCGCCGGAGGATGACATGTCCCGTCGTTCCATTCCCGGACCGGTTCCCTCCGTTCTTGCTCTTCTGGCTCTGGGATTCCTGATCTTCGTTCCCACCTCGGCCGAGGGGCGGATCGACGGCCGCGGTGTCGAATCGCAGTGCACCACGCCCGTCTGGGTGTTCTTCACCGACAAAGGACTCCCGAACGAAAGCGCCGAGAGATCTGCTATCGATCAGGCTCGCTCGCGTCTGACCGAGCGCGCCCTCCGACGACGCGCGAAGGTGCGGGGGGACGATGTCGTTGACCTGCGGGACGTCCCCGTCTCCTCTCGCTATCTTCACGCGGTTCTCGAGACGGGTGCCTCATTTCGTGTCGCCAGCCGGTGGTTGAATGCCGTGAGCGTGGAGGCCACCCACGCGCAAATGACGGAGATCCGATCGCTTTCCTGTGTGCGAATGGTCCGGCCCGTGGCCGGGGGCCGCGTGGAGCCGTCTGTGGATCGGCCGGCCGAGCTCGGGTCCGCCCGCCCATCGCGCTATCTGCTCGACTACGGGGAGAGCCTGTGTCAGGTCGGGCCGATGCAGGTCCCCGAGCTGCACGATCAGGGGCTCTCGGGGGCGGGTGTCCTGGTCTGCATTTTCGACACCGGGTTCCGGACAACCCACAACGCGCTGGTCGGCGTCGACGTCGTGGCCCAGTGGGACTTCATTCAGGGCGACTCGGTCGTCGACAACCAGCCCGGTGACGACAGCTCCCAGATCCGGCACGGAACCGAGATGCTCTCACTCATCGGCGGCTATGAGCCCGGGCACCTGATCGGCCCGGCGTTCGGCGCTTCCTACGCGCTCGCCAAAACGGAGAAGACGTACGAGGAAACCCGGGAGGACGAAGATCGCTGGGTGGCCGCCATCGAGTGGGCCGACAGCCTCGGCGTGGACATCGTTACGTCTTCCCTCTGTTATTGGGAGTGGTACACGTACGAGGATATGGACGGCAATACGGCCGTGACCACCATCGCCGGGGATCTGGCCGTCGCCAACGGCATCCTGGTTCTCAACGCAGCCGGCAACGCGGGGGCCTCGGCCTGGCACTACATCATGCCGGCGTCCGACGGGGACAGTGTTCTGTGCATCGGTGCCGTCGACACGTTCGGGGTGGTCACGGATTTCAGCTCTCGCGGGCCATCGTATGACGGCCGGGTCAAGCCCGACCTGGTCGCCGTCGGTGACGGCAACTTCGTCGTCGACATCTGGACGACGGACGACTACCGCCGGGAAAACGGAACGTCTTGCTCGTGCCCGCTGGTCGCAGGGGTGTGCGCCCTGCTCCTCGAGGCTCACCCCGACTGGACGCCCATGGACATCGCCGAGGCGCTCAAGATGACGGCTTCGAACGCGGCAAGCCCGGACTCGCTGTACGGCTGGGGAATCCCGCAGGCGGTGGCGGCCAACGAATACCAGCCGACGCACGTGGCGGAGCCGCCCGGACCGCGCGCGCAGCCGGCCGCTGCGATTCTCCTCTGCCGTCCCAATCCCTCGTCGGAGACCATGGTGCTGTCTCTCCTCTGCCCTTCTCTCGACGCCCCTCCAGCGGCGCTCGAAATCTTTGATGTGCGCGGCCGTCGCGTGATCCGGGTACATCCGTTCGACTCGTCCGTGGATTCCTTCCTCTACCGCTGGGACGGTGTCGACCATCTGGGGCGTTCCGTCCCCACCGGCGTGTACTTCGCCCGAGTCGAGATCGAAGGTCGGAGCATCACGCGGACTCTCATTCGTCTTCCCTAGAATCCGCTCCCTCGCCGGCTCGCCGAAAACGGCGCAGTGTATCCAGGACTCCATAGACGCGGATTCGACGGTTCAGAGCCCGGGCCCCTCCGCGAGCGCCGGGGGATCCAGCGTGCTCTTGACCCACCGCCGGTCGTTGAGTAGGATTCGGGGGAACCCTCGGCTCCACCGGCAATCACCACTCAGGACCACGGGCGGGACAACGATCTTGGCCTCCAGGAATCCAGCCGATGTGGAAAGGGAACGATTCCGAATCCTCGGCATCTTTGCCCTGGCTTTGGCCGTTCGAGTGGTGGCCCTGTGGATGGTCTCCGACGTCGAGATCCATTTCCCGAAGTATCCCCTCCTGGCCGAACGCCTGAAGGACAACGGATTTCTCACCCCCGTGGTGTTCGCTTACTGTCCGCTGTACGTTTATTTCTTGGCGTTTCTCCAGGCCCTCACCCGAGGTGCATCGCTTCCGATCCTGGCGGTTCAAGCCGTCTACGGTGCCGCGGGTGCCGCGCTCGCCTACACCATCGTCAGAAAGCTGGCCGATCGAAGAGCCGCTCTCGCCGCCGGTCTCATCGTTGCACTTTCCCACTCCATGGTTCTTCACGAGGTCAACTTCCTGGCGGACTCCCTGGGGGTCTTCCTCCAGCTGCTGCTCATCATGATGCTGCTTCGAGCATTCGACCGGCCTTCCTCCCTTCGATGGACGGGGTCGGGTCTTCTCCTCGGTCTTCTGGTGACGCTCCGGCCCATCTTCGCCCTGGCCTGGATCGGACTCGTTCCCGCCGTCTGGTTCCTCTTCCGGCGCGTGCCCGGAATCCGAAGAGCGCAATGGATCGGTATCCTGGTGGGCGTACCGTTGCTCGTGACCCTGCCCGTCACGATTCAGAACCTCCTCGTCGCCCGCGATCTGGTTCCCGTCGTGAGCCCGGGGGGCTACGTCTTCTACACGAGCAACAATTACACCTCGCCCGGCGTCCGTTATTCACCGCCGCCTCTCCTGCCCATGATCGCCAACGCCCACACCCATGAAGATGAGGACCCCGTTCTCTTCTTCGACGACGCCATGTCCGTGAGAATCGCCGCCAGTATCGTCCCCGGACTCCGCAAACCCTCCGAGGTTTCACGCTTCTACGTTCTGCGAGCCCTGGATCCCATGAAGCGATACCCGGGCCATTTCGCCGGGCTTTTTCTCCGCAAGGCGCTTGGGATTGTGAGCGCGTACGAAGTCCACGACACCATCGAGGCCAACGTCAAGGAAGGCGTCTTCCGGAGATTTCCTCTTCTCCCCTACGGGGTGATTTTGAGCATCGGGGCCGTCGGCGTCTTCGTCACGCGGGACCGGTGGAAAACGCTGCTTCCCCTTTATATCCTGGCGGGGACCCAGATCCTGTCTCTTCTCATCTTCTACGTGACGCCTCGATTCCGCCTGTCGCTCGAATCGATTCTCTCGCTCTTCGCCGGCCTGGCCCTCGGCTGGTGGATGGAATCTCCGAGGCGGAGATCTCTCCCTTTCCTTGCGGGTTTCGGAGTGCTGGCACTCGTGAGCTTCGTACCGAGAACCGAAGTGATGCGATTGATCGAGCTGGACCAGAAGATCCAGACCGCCCTGGCGGAGAGCAGTCACTACGGGTCTCGGGACGACGCCCGTCGGGCGCTCCCCCCGCTTCGCCGCCTGATCGGTCTTCTCGACAATCCGACCTCCGCCTTCTACCTCGACGCCAACAGACAGCTGGCCGAAGTGTACCGGAGACTCGGAGACTCCGAGGGAGAGCGGAGAGCGGCCGAGAGGGCCCAACCGCTCCCCCTTCCCGACCAAGTCCGCATGCTGTCCGAAAAGATCGAGGAGGAAGGTGAGAGTGTCCGGAACCTGGGACTGCTTGCGGAGAAACACAAGGAGGCCGGGAACTGGGTGGAAGCCCGGAAGCTCTACGGCCGGGCCCTGGAGCTCGCGCCCGAAGATCCGACCGTCCGGCTGCGACTGGCGGAAACCCAGCTGTCGGGCGGGGCGTTGGACGAGGCCGCTTCAAACCTGGAATTGGCCCTTCGAGACGGACTGGATTTCAGCCGGTACGGATTGGCCGCGCGCTATCATCTCTGGAAGTTCTATCGCGAACGCGATCCCCAAAAGGCGGAATTCCACAGGGACGCGTTCGGGCGCTTCCTCTGGATCTTCGACTACCTGGAGCCGTCGGGGGCGGAGATGCGCGGGATGAAGGAAATGGAACTGCGGTAGTCCTACTTGGACGAAAGGGTAACGGCTCGAAACCCGGAAGCCACGGATCTCACAGATTGCATGGATCCGCCATGAAGCAGAGCCGAAGGCCGTTGGTGGGGGCGTTGGGAACCATGGGACTGGAAGTCATAGACGCAGAGAGGTGCGTGGGCTGCCAATGAGACTGGAAGTCATAGACGCAGAAAGGTGCGTGGGCTGCCAATGAGACTGGAAGTCATAGACGCAGAAAGGTGCGTGGG
>CAZSXU010000032.1:35987-38423 GCA_964610505.1 uncultured bacterium
CTGCCAATGCTGCATGTTCGCCTGCAGCCGTAGGCTGGGAGTGGCGGGGCTCAGTGATTCTGCGATTGGTGTGCGGTCCGCCGGGGGAATGAGCCGCGGGTTCAAGGTCGTGGTCTGCAGGGCCTGCGAGGACCCTCCGTGCGCAAGAGCATGCCCGACCGGCGCGCTGAAACTCCGCAGAGGCGGAGGCGTTCGTCTCGATCCGTCCCTCTGCACGGGATGTGGGGATTGCCGGGACGCCTGCATCATCGGGGCCGTGTTCTGGAACGACACGACCGAAAAACCGGTGATCTGCATTCACTGCGGTTTCTGTGTTCCCTTCTGCCCGTACGGCGTCCTGGGAATCGACAAGGAGGCAACCGCCGATGCTCGAGGGTGATTCGCTGAGGCGAGTTCTCTACCTGGATCTGACCCGGAAGGAATCCCGAGCCGAGGACCGGCCGGACCTCTTCCGGCAATGCATCGGCGGGGCGGGTGCCGCGATTCGGCTCCTTCACGAAGAATGCCCGAAGGGATGCGACCCTCTGAGTCCCGAAAACCCGATCGTCCTCGCCGTGGGTCCCGCCACGGGTCTCTTTCCCCTGGCCTCGAAGACGGTCGCCATGTTCAAGTCTCCCCTCACGGGAAACCTGGGCGAGAGTCATTGCGGCGGGCGAAGCGCAGTGGCCATTCGAATGGCCGGCTACGGGGCCATTGTCATTCGCGGTGCAGCGGATCGACCGACGTACGTGGCGATCCATGGGAATCAGGCGCACTTCCGCGATGCGTCTACGCTCTGGGGAATGGGCAGCGCCTTCACCGCGGCCCGCGTGATTCGCGAGAACGAGCCGGGAGCCGGGCTTCGGACCATCCTCAGAATCGGCCGGGCCGGAGAGCGTGGCGTTTCCTACGCGTGCGTCACCACGGAAACGTACCGCCACTTTGGACGCCTGGGTCTGGGGGCCGTCTTCGGCGCCAAGAACCTGAAGGCGGTGACCGTGTCGGGCCGCGGTTCGGTCCCCATCACCGACAAGAAGGTCTACCGATCTCTCTATGACGAGATTTTTCGGGCCGCGGTCGATTCATCGGCCATGAAGAAGTATCACGAACTGGGAACGCCCCAGAACGTCATGCCGATCAACCGCCTGGAGGCTCTGCCCACTCGAAATCTGAATCAGGCGTGCTTTGAATCGGCGGAATCCATTTCCGGCGAAACGCTCGCAGAGAAGTACCTCGGCCGGCGGATCGCCTGCGCGCATTGCCCCGTGGCCTGCATTCATATTGCATCGCTCAGAGAGCCGTATGAGAACGAGCCGTACTTCTACAAGAGATCAATGATCTCCTACGACTACGAGCTTCTCTATGCGTTGGGTTCGATGTTGGGCGTCGCGGATCCCGAGGCGGTGTTGAAACTCCTGGACAGCGTGGAGAAGCTGGCACTCGACGCCATGAGCACGGGTGTCGTCCTGGCGTGGGCCACCGAATCGATGGAAAAGGGCGTGATCTCCGAGAAAGAAACGAGGGGACTTCACTTCCGATGGGGAGATTGCACGGTCTACACACAGGCGGTCGAGAGGATTGTCGACCCGCCGAACGACTTCTACAGGGCCCTCGCCCGGGGTGTCGAGTACGCCGCCTCCGTTTACGGCGGGGCCGACTATGCTCTGGCTTTCGGCGGCAACGAAATGCCCGGATATCACACGGGGCCGGGTGCCCACCTCGGATTCCTGATCGGCGCCCGCCACAGCCATCTGGACAACGCGGGCTACAGCCTGGATCAGAAGATCATCGGGGGCGATCCCATGGCTCCCGAAACACTCGTGGACGCGCTGCTCGAGGAAGAAGCCTGGCGGCAGATTCTGGCCAGTCTGGCGATCTGCTTCTTCGCACGAGGCCTGTACACACCGGACGTCGTCTCGAGGGCGCTCGGAATCACCGGCACCGATTTCACCGAGGACGATCTTCGCCGAATCGGCGGCGAGATCTTCCGGGAGAAATACCGGTTCAAGTTCCGGGAGGGATTCTCCTTTGCCGATCTGCGGATACCCGGGCGAATCCTCGAAACCCGCGCGCCCCTCGGCAACATAGACGAGGACTACATGCGAACAGCTCTGGCGCACGCCGAACGCGTCATTGCGAAGAAGACATGACTGCAGCCACAGATTTCACAGATTCAAAACACAAACGTCCATCCGCAGATAACGCAGATAAGGCAGATAAGGACATTGTGGCCTGTGAGAACGCCCTCCCGGTGTTCCCCCATTCCCGCGTCACTTATCACTCGTAACGTGTCCCCGCCAACCGAATCCGAGCAATCTGTGAAATCTGTGGCTCGGGTGTTGATCTTCCGAATCTGCGTAATCTGCGGAAAAGGGTGGGTTGTTTCAGTCTGCGGAATCTGAGGAATCCGTGGTTGCAGGTGTCCGGTTCTTCGCCCTTTCGCCCACTCGCCCATTC
>CAZSXU010000033.1:0-38286 GCA_964610505.1 uncultured bacterium
GTAGATGCCGGGTTTGGGTGCCGGGTCTTGCAGCGCCAGATTGTTCCGCCGTTGGTCCGAGGGAAATGTGATGAAGTCAAGTGATGTGAGAGAGGCATTACTTAGGGAGGTCCTTGAGTCCTACCAGAAAGCCGACGAGGAGCAGGCTGCTCGGTGGCGTGATCTTGATACCAAGGCGCAGGCAACCACGGCTATCTCGAGTGTTTTCATAGCTGCCCTTTTCGCTTTCATGGAGCCGTCCACGATCCAAGCTGTGCCGCTCGGCAGGTACCTAGCCTCGGCCACGCTTGTGATCCTGGTGTTCAGTGTTCTCTGCTGTCTTCTGGGGATGCGAGTCATGCAGATTACCGCTGGCCCGATGGGTCGCAAGACGGATGCTCTCGCGGCACATCTCGAGAGAATAGATGATCCAGAGGAGCTACCCGAACGTTTCGCCAGATTCCGACACGACCAAGTTCGGCGCTGGAGACAAGCGAATGATTCTGCGGCCATTGCTCTCGAGAGCAAGGCGAGGCTCGTCTATTGTGGTCAGGTGCTCTTGCTGGTTGCACTTGTCATTGTATCCATCCTTGTATTCGCGGTCGTCTTTGTGCCAGCCCAGGAGGTGCTCTATGAGGTGCGTATTCCCGGATTGTACGAACGATGCTCTGGACAACAGCAACTACTGCGCGGCACACCAAACGGAAGCGGATCAACAGCGGTCTGTGCGGAAATCAATAACGGATGTCCGGTGGAGAAACACGATTCTGAGACGCGGCCCTCGGATTGCCGACGACGCGGCTGACGTTACAAAGCGCAATGGGAAGAGCTAATTGAGAGACTTGTTTGCGACGACTTGGGGACTGTCATCTCTCCTCGATGGGAGAGCCGGAGGTCAACCGCCTACTCGGTCAGCCTGCCTCAACACCTTCTTGGCAGGCTTGGCCTGCCGACGGGGAGTGGGCGGAGGCGGATGACAAGGAGGGAGACAGGAGTTTTGGGGACAGACTACTGAATAGAATCTTGGCTGGCCTGGGCTGGCCTCCGGCCACGCAAGACAGGCCCTAAGCCCAAATTCAAATCCTGGACATAGCGCCCGGAGAGACTTCCGAGTTTAGTAGTCTGTCCCCAAAACTGTCCCCAAAACTCCCAGCCCCTCCGTCCCCGAAATCCTCCTCCGAAATCCTCCAGGGCCAAACGCCGCGCGCTCACCTCCTCTTGGCTCCGGAGCCGACAGAAATGGGATTCCCGTACGGGCCAATTAGCTTTCGAGATTGCCTTCTGCTAAGAGCGCGGATGAACACTGGATTGACTTTTATGAATGATACCACAAGGAAGCGGGTATTGAAAGGATTGAAGGCGGATTCTGGCGGGTGGATTCTTTTCAAAAAGAGAGAGTTTGTTGGGGGGAGATTCTTGTGGAGAAGTGGTGGGGGGCGTGCTATAATGGCGCCTGTTCCGGGGTAGGGCGCTGATCGAGCGTCAGGTTGGCAGCCGGCCGTAGCGAGGGTTCTGCTGGGACAGGTTAAGCACCGGGATGGACCGGCATGGCGTAGGGTATGGAAGAGACCCCGCGAAAGGAGTAGCGACCCGTCGCGGTCCCGAGGCATGAGTGTGTCAGTCCATTGACGATCTCTGTCGGCATTCGCAGAGTCGAGGGAAATCCCTTTCTGAAACAGATATGGACGGATGGTGCCGGGAAGACGCGCGATAGGTGAAATACATACACTACGTCCCCGAAGCGGCCCTGTTGACTGTGGCTGCCGTCTTTGGCGACAGGGATCCCAGGAGTATCGCGTTTGCCCAGCTGAAGTCGTGGAGCCTTCGGAACTGCAAACCAGAAGCCAGGTGCGACCTGTGCAAAGTGCTGAACGATATTGTTAATGCGGATCAGGAACGTCCTCCCGAAGTCAAGGATGCCTGGAGACTAAGAAGTAGAATCGTCGTTCATTTCGCCACAGCCCCAATTCTCGATGAGAAGAAGAAGAGAAAATTGCTCGCCTCCTTCTCCAAAATCTGGCCCCTCCTGGATGAGGCAAGGAGGCAGTTTGGGCTCTTCCCAGGTGCTAGAGAGTTCGGACTGTACCCAGTTCAGTACGATCCGCAAATGCCTGGAGTAGGAGCTCCCACACCGATTGGAGGAATGCTGGAAGCGTTGGCACGTGGCAGCGAGTACCTTGCGACACCTCACCAGCGACCCGAAGTGTGGGCGGAGACGTCCATGCCTGAACGGGACTGGACGCTCTTTCGGGAATGGTACGGGTGAGTCTATCCGGATAGGCAGCTGAAGACCCCCGGCGGGTGTGACTGAGAATTGGGGACGGAGCCCCGATCGGGGACATCCTAGGAACGGTTTCCGAGACGTAGTTGGCTTCTGGCTTGTTCTGCTGTTTGTCTTGAAGCAGCCCGGGAAATGCACAACAAGTTACAGAGCTAACTACGTCCCCGAAAGCCCTGAGGTAGCATTCATGGCTGGCAACCAACGCATCCGCCGATCGGCACTGGCATCTCTCGGGGTTTTGGTGACGGTGCTCTCTGGCCTTGGTGGTTCAGGATGCGATGACAGCCCTTCGGGGCCGTTTTGGTGTGCAATCGACACGCTGTACTGCTCCGGCATCGTGATCACAGACACTTCCTCGGTTCGCCGGGCATTTGAAGGCTATGTCGCGTACGTGGACAGCACAGATGCCTCCTTCCGCGGTGGTGCAACCAGGTGGGAGTTCGCCAGCACGGCCTACGACGGGAAGTACCAGGGCATACGCTACTGGAAGATCTGGCATCGGGAGTACTTCCCTGAGCGTCCCGCTCCACTTCTAAGGCGGACTGTGGACGTTGACGAGAACGGCACGGTGGTGTACGGCTTGGGGTGCATGTAGGACGCCGCCAGTGCCGCGAAGATGCCTGGGGATCAGAATGCCGGGATAAGACTTAGGGACGTAGTCAGCTTTGTCAGCTTAGCGGCCGCAACGCGTTGAGATAGACACTCCAAGGACTGCTTTGGGGACGTTGTTAGCTTAATCAGCTTACTGTGCATCTTTGCGGCACCATCTGTCTATGTCTGATTCGGATGGGGTTCGCCTCGATCCGGCAGACGGGCAGCCAGAGCTGCCTGATCCGACCCAGCAACCCTCTTCATACGGGGTCAGCCCGAACGGGTTTTGGGGGCGTTGTCAACTTCTTGGGCTGTCACCGGCACCATCGATGCCCGCCTGATCGGGGTCTTTCGGGAACAAGTCCTCCCTGGTGCGGGACGCGCCGGCCACGATGGCCACGGCGACCATGTGTTTGCACCAATCATCGTACGGGCATGAGCAGGTCCCGGTGAGGATCTGGGCATCCTCGATCCCGAGGCGCACGTCAGAGCTATGTTCGTCTTCGGGACCTGCCGGCAATCTCCCGGCGGATCATCTTCACGTACTTGCGGGCTCTGGCAAGCAGGTTCGAAGCTTCGGTCTCGGTGATGAGTCCAACCGTATCGTACACGGCGCTGTGGCGCTTGGTGCGCATGCGATCGAAGTAGGTGATTAGGTCCTTGTGTTTGTCGCCGACGGCGATGCGCATGAAAGCGAACACGTTCTTGTGGCTTTCCCGGCTGGAGGGGCGGAACCCATGCGCGAACATGTAGGCCCGGGATGCCTGAAGGACGGCGTTGTAGGCGACGGCGAATCCCCAATCGACGTCGATCTCCATCACCTGTTCGGCTGTCCGGAGGTCCCGTTCCGCCCGGTCCAGTACCTGCCTGACTTCGGCTTCCGAAATGGGCTCCCGCCGGATCCGCCGCTCGTTCAGGAGGTGGTCAACATCCATTGGCGTCTCCGAGAATAGCGATCCGTGGACCTGCGAGCACGCGTGCCAGGAACCCGGTCTTCGCCTTCTGTCGCCGCCGGAACTCACTCCTGGTGAAGAGCATGCAGTTGACAGGACGTCCCAGTTTCGGCTCGGCTGAAGCGAGCGCACTGTGAAGACCGATCTCGTCGACGTTCCCGACAACCAGGAGATCTACATCGCTTTCCGCCGTGAGCTCCCCGGTGGCCGAGCTCCCATAGACAAAGGCGAGATCTATGTCATCCGCAAACGAGGTCAGAGCTTCCCTCAGTACATCGGCTAGACCGACCGTCTTAAGAGCAAGACCCCGTAGCTCGGGATAGAGAGGACAATCCCGGTTCGCGCGATAATGTTTCTGTCTCCCTTCCATTTCGCTCGAGAGGATGCCCAGCCCTTCCAGACGTGCGAGCTCGCGGCTCAAGTTCGTCGAGTCCTCGCCGAGAACAGCCTCGAGCTGCCGCACGAAATACCGTTTGTCGGGGTGGCTCAGAAGCCATCCGAGCACCCTGGCACGAACCCTGGACTTCATCAGCTGCTCAAGCATGCCGCCTCCCTTGCAGTGAATTCCACTGCAGTTGCAGTACATTTTACTGCACTAGGCCGGGGGCTGTCAAGATGGTTTTTCGGGCTGTCACCGGTTTCAGATCTCTCAGATTCTCTCGAACCTCACGGGGAGATGGCCGAGGGCTTCGTGCGTTAGCGAGAAGCAGTGGATGCTGCTTTCGGCGCCCCGGTCAAACCGGATGACGGCGGATTCTCCGACGCACTCATCGCGGGATGTCCAATCCAAGAGATCGGTCCCTCGCCGGCAGGGACCTCACGCGGACGAACCCTAGCTCGCGTCGAGGAACATACCCACGTAGCTCAACGTATCGATGAGACCGTGCGCCAGGATGACGACCCACAGATTGCGCTTCACCAACAGATACGCGCCGCCGACCAGCAGCCCGGCGATGCCGGTCAACACCATCCCGGAGGGCCCCTGGTAGAAGTGGACGCACCCGAACACGATCGCGCTGATCGGAAGAGCAAGCGCCCAGGCGGGCTTGGTCCTTCCCCCCAGGTCGGCGAGCCGATTCATCAGGAAGCCGCGCCAAAGCATCTCTTCGAGAAATCCGGCCGTGATCCACACCGCCACGAGGTTGATCAGCAGGTTCACCGGATTGCCCCTGAGGGGGGTGAAACGGCTCAGGTCCGGGGGCTCTGCGTTTGGGAAGAAAAGGGAGACCAGTTGCGCGACGACGGTGAGAAGAATCGTGATGACAACCGCCACGGCGATGGCCAGGAGCACCGTGACGACCGGCCGTTTCGGTCGTGACATCCCGAGGTCGCGCCACCCGCTGCCTCGCATACGGAGAGCGGTCCAGGCGAGCACGAAGCCCATCACCGCGCCCAACCAGGCGACGGGCCCGCCGATCAGCACTGTGTCGCCGCCGAGTGGGATGAAGTCGTTCTCGACTCGACTGCTGATCATCAGGAGCGCCTGCATCGGAACGAAGACGACGAGGAGCTCCAGCAGGACGGCAAGTTTGTTCGTCCGCAGCGATTCACCGACTCGCTCGCGAAGAGTACCGGACGCGTGATGTTCCATGTTTCGCCTCCCTGAGCGCAGGCCCTGACCGTTACAGGGGACCTCTACACATCGGCGGCCGACACAGGGGTCGTCGGCGCGTGTTGGCGCCGAATCTACACCCCGGTTCCTCTGATATTCAATTGCTAATAGGGTCGGCGGGGCCGCTGAAGACATCGCCTTGTTTGGCCGGCAGCCTGTCGAAGAAGTGCGGTTCGAGCCGGAAGGTGCGGCACATCGCCGCGTCGGGTTCAGGATCTGCGAAATCGAGCTGCCTTTTGGGAATCAGTCTTCACCGCGCTCCTGGATCAAACCCGAATCGCGTCGCCACTACGCAGACTGAAACCCCACGCTCGGTGTGACAACCGCCAGAGAAGTGACACTGCGCCCTCCGGGCTTCTGAGCGGTACGCTCAGAAGCCTGCTGGATTCAAGAGCAAGTCTTGCAGAATGTCCTCAAAGGATTGCGGATTCCTGCCGATGTAGACACGAGGAGCCTTCCCGCCGTCCGGGGTGTGGATCGACGCGTTCCGGGGCGCTGAAGGCCGATTCCGGAGACACCTCACCTAAGGAGAAGACACATGGCGAAGATCGCCGTGATCTCGCCCAACGACCGATGTTGCATGGGTGCGAGGCAGCTGTCGACGCTGGTCAAGGCCGACCACGAGTACGCTCTCATCTGCTACGGGGAGTATCACCATCCGACCTTCAGCAGCACGGCCGCCATCGGGGATGGGATCGAAGAGCGCCTCCTGCTCGATCTTTTGCGCTCGTTGTCCCCGGATCTCGTAGGTTTCTCGTATCGCTCCGTCCATGCCGATCTGGTTGCGCATCTCTCGGGCCGAATCCGGAAAGAGCTCCATCTGCCGGTGATGATGGGGGGCATCGGGGCCACCTCGGAACCCGAGAGGGCGATCGCAGCGGCGGACCTCGTATGCGTGGGGGAGGGGGATTTCGTCGTGCCGCGACTCCTCGACGGCATCGACCGGGCGGGGTCCCTGGACGCCGCCGTGCGAGAAACGCCCAATCTCTGGCATCGTTCCGAGGCGGAAATCGTCCGGAACCCGATGGAGAGACTCGTGAGCAGGGAAGAACTCTCGGAGTTTCCCTTCATCGACTACGACGACGACGACAAATTCTCCATTGTCCGCGGGAAACTCATCGAGAACGACGGCCGGTTTGACAACGACGTCGGGGCCTACCCCATGTTGACGTCACGGGGGTGCCCCTTTGCTTGCACCTTCTGTCACAACTCGAACGTGCACGACCTTTACCGGGGCCAGAGGTACTGCCGACAACGGACCGTGGAGAGCGTCGTTCGGGAGCTGGAATACGCCCGGTCTCTGCCCGCCACGACGATGATTTCCATCTACGACGATCTCTTCACCTTCGACCGTGACTGGGCACTCGAATTCGCGGCCCAGTACAAAGAGCGCGTGGGCCTGCCGTTCTGGTGCTACACGCATCCGGCGAAGGTGAATCAAGAGGTGTTCCAGGCCCTGGTGGACGTGGGGCTCAACAATACGGCCATGGGGGTCCAGTCGGGAAGCGAGCGGATTCTCTACAACGTCTTCAATCGGAAGACTCGCCGGGCCAAGATCCTCGAGGCCGCGGCGGTTCTCAAAGGCTTGAATTGCAAGGCGCAGATCGATCTGATCACCGCCAACCCGTTCGAGACGGACGACGACCGGCGAGACACGTTGGATCTCATGCTTGAAATGCCGAAGAACACGGCCATGAGCGATCACGATCGCGCCTGGTGCTACTGCCAGAGCCGCCTGACCTACTTTCCCAACTCCAAGATTTCGCAGATGGTGGAAGAACAGGGAATCGATACGAATTTCGATCCCGACGTCGCCTCCTTCTGGGAAATGCTGCACGAACTGGCGTTCCTGGACCACCTGCCCAGATCCTCCGTCATGCTTCTCTCGTATCTCTACGACGAATACCGGGCCGCGGCGAGGGACTTCAAGATCGAAACCGGGGCCCTGTGGATCTGGATGAACCTTCTGGACCGGCCCCTCCATGAAATTCGGTGTCTCGGCGCCGACGAGGAAGCGTTGGGTTGGATCCCGACGGTCGAAGAGCTGAGCTTCCCGGACGTCCGGACGCTTATGGATGCAGCGCTCCTCGTGACCCGGGAGACGGACGTCGCCGAGGACGACCCCCGGCTCACGGCGGCCCGAACGCTTCTCGTCGACCTGACGCCCGAGAGGAGGGCCCGGCGCGTCAAACTGAGCCTCCGCAAACGGGCGGCGCTCGTCACCCAGCTGGCCGACGACAATCAGCGGAGGGCGGCGGAAAAGCAGACGTTGTGGAAGGAAGTGGAGACTCGCGGCAAGTGGGCCCTCGAGCGGGACCGGGCGGTCAAGGATCGGGACGAGGTCATCCGGCGGTTGCAGGCCGAACTGGAAGACCGAAATCGCTGGGCGCTGGGGATGGAGCAGGAGCTGAGGAAGAGGGAAGCCGCCGGGCCCCGAAGCGCGATCCTCGAATCGTAGAGAGTGAAAGTCCAAAAGCGAAGCCCGGGGCCGGGCGAGGGGATGGTCACGTCGCCGACGGAACCCTTCCCGCACGATGTTCGGGCGCCGCGGTTCCAAGAAGTCCCGCCGGCTCAACCGGCCCGCCCGCCAGGCCGATACCCGTAATCGCCACACTCAGCCGCCGAATGTCGGGGGGCGCCGTGAAGGCCCGGGAGGACACCAGGGCCAGCTCCAGAATGCCGGACGTGTTCATGTGCGCCGGGATCTGCAGCATCAGATCGAAGGAAGATTCCAGGACGGCGACCCGGTCCAGTAACTGACCGTTGATGGATGCTTCGAGGACCAGACCTTCCCCATCGAGCTTCTCCGGAAACGAGAGACCTCGAATGGACAGGCGGTCGGCCCCCGGGGATCCCTTGAGATAGGTCGTGGACGTTTGGCCCATCCATCGGAACCGCCCGCCGTCCGGCCCTTCCAGGGCGTACCACCCTTCGCCGAGTTGGACGTCGAGATGCTCCCGGCTGAAATCGAGAAAGGACGACAGCCGCTCGGGCCGGCGCGCGGCCAAGGTGTCCACGACCCGCCTTCGGCCGATGCCCCACTCGACCCACAGGGCCTCGTTCTCGGGGACCCGGGCGATCGTGCGTTCTTCGTGCTCGAGCAGCAACCGGTGATATTCGTCTTCCGGAATGGCCCCCAGGTAGGGCCCGGCGAAGGCGCGGACCCTCTCCCAGTTCCGGTCCTCCGAGACGTATCCTTTCGCCCGGGCGTACTCCCAGCCGGCGGTGCCGGGATAGGGTCGGAGCGCATCCCAATTCATATTTTCCGACACCAGCCCCCGCCTCATTGCCTCATCCCACACGGGGGTTCCGGGGTAGGGCCGCAGCGTTCCCCGGCCCGCGTTGTGGATCTTCCCGCCGGCGAGATTCTCCTCCAGGGCCCGAAACGTGGTCTCGAGATCCTCGGTAGTCTCGACCGGCGAGCCGTAGATCATGTGCACATAGGCCTGGATGCCGTGCTTGTGGAGCACGTCCAAGGCCCGCTGGTTGTCCTCGGGCCCGAGCGTCCCGCACTTGAGGTAGTCGAGGACCTTGCCGGAGAAGGACTCCAGGCCGAACATGACCGAATGGAAATTCATGCGGTTCAGAATCTCGCAGAGCTCGTCGCTCACAAGATCGGCCCGGACCGCGCCGCTGAAGCTCATCTCCCGCTGAAGCCCCGCTTCTTCCACGAGGCGACAGATATCCCGCAGTCTCCGAAGGGGAGTGATGAAGAGGTCGTCGAAGAAGTGAACCTCGTGGAGACCCAGATCGTGGTGCACGTGTTCGATCTCCCGGACGACGTACTCCGGAGAGAAGGTGCGGAGGGACCCCCAGAATCTCGAGCTCGCGCAGAAGGCACACCGGTAGCGGCAGCCCCGGCTCGTGAACATGAAAGCTCGATCCGACGGTTTGGCGATCCAGATCTTCCTGCGATCCGGCGGCGGCAGCCGGTCCAGGTCCCGGATGAGCGGGCGGGCGGGCGTCGTCATGAGCGATCCATTCTCCCGAAAGGCGATTCCCGGAATCTTCCGCAGGTCTTCCGGTGCAAAGCGCTTGCCCCGGGAGGCGAAGCTTCGCAGGAGTTCCACGAGCGTGACCTCGCCTTCTCCCATCACGCCCACGTCCATGTCGGCGGTCAGGTTCCGGGGCAGGACACTGATGTGGACTCCGCCGATCATCACGGGGAGTCCGGCCTGTTCCTTCACGGAGGCGGCCATCTTCTTCGCCTGCTCGAACTCCTCCGTCGTGGAGCTGATGCCGATCACATCCACCCCTTCGGCGATCAGCTCGTCCGCCGTGAGTCCCACGATCACGTCGCACTCGGGCATCTGCTCGCGCAGGATGGACGCAAAATAGCCGAAGGCGAGCGGAATGTCCTCGTTCGAGCGGTCCCCCGGAGGTTTGGAGTCGGCGGCCACGAGACCCAGGCGGAGTCCCCGGCCGGCGGCCGGGTTTGTTCCGGAGAAGGATTCAATCTTCTGCAACTCGGATGTCTCCTGCGCGGTTGCCCCGGCGCCGTTCCTTACGGCTTCACGGCGTCGAAGACCACCGTGCCGCACCCCAGGTTGTGTCCAAAGATCCCGTGCCACATGCTGTGGAGAATGTAGAGGTTCGTGCGGAAGCCCAAGCGGGCCAGGTTGGAGACCATCTCCATGCCGAAGATGCGAAAGACGGGTGCGCCTTCGGCCCCCCGGACCGGATCCCCGTGATACATGGGTTCGCCGAAGAACACGGGTTTGCCGAAGGAATCCAACCGCGCGATCTCCTGATCGAGATACAGGTCGGTCCCGAAAGGAACCGTGAACACGTGTCTGCCCCCCGGTTTCAGCACGCGGAAGATCTCCGCATGGGCGGTGTACGGGTGGGGGATGTGTTCCATCACGTCGGAGGAAATCACCAGATCCATGCTCTCGGTGTCGAAAGACAGGTCCGTGAGATCTTGGTGCATCATCCCGCCCACGAGGTGCCCGCTTTGAAACGACGGGCCGAAATACTCGCTGGAGATGTAACCCGGGCAGGGTTTCAGAACTTCATGCAGGGCGCCTTCCGCCTCGGTGTTGAAGATCGTGAAGTCGTCGAGATGCACCAGATCCGCCGCGGACCGAATTCGACTTTCCTTCAGTGAGGAGAGGGTCTTGGCGATGACGTATCCGATCTGCCGCTTTCGATTGTTGCTGCCACAGCTCTTGCAGAGGGATGTTTCGCGTACGTTCGGTTCGATGCGATGCATGACGCTCACATTCCCGCACACCGGGCAGCGGATGGGCCCCCAGAATCCCAGTCGCGTGACCAGTGTTTCCATCCAGCCCGGTTTCGCCGAAACCGGCGGGAACTCGTAGCGCGACCGGAGTCCGGGAGGCATGCCGGTTGCGCGAGGAGCTGCGTCGGGCGGCTCGGGCTGGACGGGATCCTCCCGAGGCGTCTCCCGGGTTGCGAGTGCGAGGATTCGTTCGTACATCTCGCGGGCCTCGGGCGAGCGGGTCGCGCTGTAGATCTCGAGATAGGCGCCCGCGGCCTCCGCGAGCTGTCCCTGCTCGGCGTGGATCTCGGCAATGTCCACCAGGGGGGTCGTGTCGCGACCGCCCCGGGCCATGGATTCCCCGAGGCAGCGAAGCGCTTCCTGTGGCCGCTGGATTTCGCGGTAGGCGAGACCCAGCTGGCGCCAGATTTCCGGATCGTCGGAATTGCCGGCGACGGCCTGCTCGAGGGTGTCGACGGCTTCAGCGGGTCTTCTCATCGTGCGAAGCACGGTCCCCAGCCCGCGCCAACAGATCTTCGAGCAGGGGTCCAGCTCGAGAGCCGAACGAAAAAGACGCTCGGCCCCCGGCAGATCACCGCGTTCCAGTTTCGTGTAAGCCTCCCGCGCTTCCGATCCCGCGCGCCGGTGAACGCTCTCGATCCAATCCACGATTGGGGATGAAACCATTCAGCATCTCCTCTCACCGATCGCTCGGACTCGGCATGCCCGAGGTCCTACCCGACCCTCAAAACGGCGGGCCGGGTTCACGAATTCGCCGAATGCTCCTGTGGAGGACAAGGTCATGTCCGTCAGGAAACCCACCTAGGGAAGTGCAAGTGGTGTGCCAGGATCTTGCGACATGGAGAAATGACCGTAAGACATGTTGAATGAGCATGTTAGCGTGCCCTCGAATTGCATCCCGGATCGGGTTCTCGGGCCGGGCGTGCGGAAAAACTTTCCTGCGGATTCGGGGGGTCCGAAAGGCGGGCCTGCGGCGAGGGGTCCTCCAGGCGAACTCGTTTTACGGCAAGTTATTACGCGGGAATCCCTATGTGCTCTTTCGGAGATGGAGTTCCTCAGGACGAACACGCCTCGACCGCACAGGCGGAATTGGCACCGTCGAATCCCTCCGGATTGGGGGTTGATGAAAGCAGTCGCTTGAGACAGACTGCCCATGGGACTCATCGGTACCGTCATGAGGTGCCTGCCCGGCATCTTCCGAATCAGCGACCGAGCTCCAACAAACCGGCGGAGGGAGAAGGAACATGGAGTCCATGGAGACATACCGCAAGTTCCTCAAGGGTCATTGGTGGGACGAAAGGGACAAGCTGGAGACGGATCAGACGAAGGAAATCCCGCCCCCTCCGCCGCAGAAGCCCTACCCCGACGACGCGGCGCTCATCGATCTCGTTTCACCCGAACATCTGCAGGTTGGAGAACTGTCGGTGCGCGAGGCGATCGGGCGCCGAGAGAGCCATCGAAAGTTCACGGATGAGTCTCTTTCTCTGGAGGATCTCTCGTTCCTGCTGTGGGCGACGCAGGGCGTGCGGTTCTTCGACGAAGGGGGCGCGACGATCCGGCGGACCGTACCGTCCGCGGGTTCTCGACATCCATTTGAAACCTACCTGCTGGTGAACCGCGTCGCCGGTCTGGAACCCGGACTCTATCGGTATCTGTCTCTGGAGCATCAGCTGTATTTCATGTACGCCGATGCCGGGTCGGCACAGAAGGTCGGCCAGGGATGTCGCGGGCAGGCCTTCATCGGCCGGGGTGCGGTGGTCTTCATCTGGACCGTGATTCCCTATCGGTCGGAATGGAGATACGCGGTGGTCGCCCCCAAGATGATCGCCCTGGACGCCGGCCATCTTTGTCAGAATCTCTATCTGGCCGCCGCCGCCATTGGGGCAGGTACGTGCGCCATCGGCGCGTATCATCAGGAAACGATGGATGCCTTTGTGGGTGTGGACGGGAAGGAGGAGTTCGTTGTCTATGCCGCTCCGGTAGGGAAAATCGGCCGATGATCCCCGGGTTCGTGAGAGAACCAGGAGGCCTCCATGGCATTCGACAATGTGTATGACGACGCCCGGCGCGCGGAGGCGTACGCCCGATTGGAATTCCCCGGCACGTACTATCTTGCGTATCGGGATCTGCCGAGCATCCTGTCCGAACTCGTCCAGGGAACAAGAGCCATCGATTTCGGGTGCGGCGCCGGACGGTCCACGAGATTCCTCCGAGAGCATGGATTCACCGCCACCGGAGTCGATACGGCGCCCGACATGATACGCGAGGCCGGGGAGATCGATCCGGCGGGCGACTATCGCCTCGTTGAAGACGGTGACCTCGGCCGGTTCAAACAGGGCGCATACGATCTCGTGCTGTCCGCGTTCACGTTCGACAACATCCCCACGGCCGAGACGAAGGTGGCGAACCTGAGAGCCCTCAAGGGCCTGCTCCGGCCCGGTGGGACGATGATCAACCTGGTCTCCTCGCCGGACATCTATGTCCACGAGTGGGCGTCCTTCACGACTCGGGATTTTCCCGAGAACCGAAATGCGCAAACCGGAGACCGGGTACGAATCGTCATGACCGACGTCGAGGATCAACGACCGGTGGAGGACGTTCTCTGGACGGATGAAGCGTATCGAGACGTCTACAAGCGGGCAGGGTTGGAGTGGGTGGCGATGTATGAGCCTCTGGCCAAAGAGAGCGAGCCCTACGCGTGGGTGAGTGAAACCAAGATCGCACCCTGGGTGATCTACGTGTTGCGCCGACCCGGGTAGAAGCGGGAAAGCCTCCACAGCGCCTGCGCACAAAGATCCTCTCCCGTCTCGTCTTCCACCCTTTCTGCCCCGGCCCGAGGGTCTGGGACTAGTACTGGAACAGATACTGCACCTTCAAGAACACCTGCCTCGCCGCCAGCCGAGTTCTGTCCTGCCCTCCGGGCCCGCCGCCGTCGAACGTTTGGTAGTCGTGCGTCGACCCGGCATAGAGCACGGAGAAAGGCGTGACCCGATACGTGAGAAGCGGATCCACGTCCCACGTCCGATAGATGTCGTTGTACTGGACCACCAGCCGGGTCGACAGGTTCCGCGTCCATTGGAACGTCGAGAGTACGCGGGCGATAGTACCTTCAAACAGGTCCCTGCCCGTATCCAGATCGCGGCTCGCCAGGAAACTGAATCTCGGCTGGAGGATCATCCGGTCCGAGGCCTTGATGTACGCCGTCAGAGAGAGATCGGTCTGTCTCCCCATGACCGGTGGACGTTGCAGCCGTGCGATCTGGTGGCCGCGCTGAAACGTGAGACCCAATGTCAGCGGCTCGCTGAAGCTGCTCGTGATCGCTCCGTATAGGTTCCAGATGTCATCGAAATCGACACCCCGGAAGCGCTCCGTGTCCGTACGGTATGTTGCCGTGATCTTCGTCTGGGCTTTGAGCTGAGTGAAGAGCCCGAGCTGGAACCACTCCAGGTTCCTCTCCCCGGAGAAATTCCATTGTCTGCCTACATGGGCGCTGGGTTCGAGGCGTTCCAGCATGCCGTCGTCGAAGGTGAGGGTGTAGTTGGAACGGCATTCCACCATTCTCTGGTCGTTACGGGGCTCATAACCGAGATGGGCGCGGTAGGTGGGACTTCTCTCCTCGTAGGTCAGGTCGAAATCCAGGTGGCGGGAACGCTCCTCCAGGTTGACGACCAGAGCATGGCCGTCGTAGGTCTCTCCGTCCGGGGCCGCCGTGTGTGATCCTTCGTCGAAGGTGGAGTCGACCAGACCTTCCTCCAGAAGCCAGGCCATCTGCTGGGTCAGCCCAGGATCGTCGGGCTCCTCCGTGTGTGTGCCCACGGCATGCCACTGGAGGCGGACGTTCCTGTGGAGGCGCACGTCGCCGTCCCAGCCCAGGAGGGTGCCCGATCCACGCGGGTCGAGCCGGCGATCGGTGAGCATCAGGCCCGTGCTGGAATCCTGCCCGAGAATCCTCTTGAGTCTCAGGACGTTGGCCGTACTTCTCCCCGTGAGGAGACAGGCGCTTCCGTGCTCGAAGGGAAGGATGACGGGGGAGTGCTCGTCGCGTGCGACGGCATAGGCCACGCTCCATCGGCCGGTGCGGCCGGTGACCTTGGCCGCCAGCGATGGGTCGTTGATCATTCGCGAGTAGTAACTGCTGAGCCGGGTAACGAAAAGGTCACTTCCTTCCTGGAAGAAGTGGCGTTTCTCGGGGTAGAGGAGGGCAAAGGTCGTGTTGAGATCGATCTGATCCGCGTCGGCCTCGACCTGGCTGAAGTCGGGATTGAGTGTGACCTCCGCCGTCAGGTTCGACGTGGGATTGTACGTGACGCCGAGAGCCATTTCGCCGTCCGGGTCTTCGTTCTCGAAGCGCGAGTCCGGGTTGCCGGGGTCGTCGAGCGCCCCGGCCTGGAACCCGATGACGCCGGGCAGGATCTCGATGCCTTTGCCGGAGGAAACCCCCCGGATTCCCGTAATCGTTCCCCACTGGCAGGCTTGGCAGGGATCGTCCCGATCGTAGGCGGCCCAGGCGTACTGGTACCAGCTCCCCCGGGGACGGATGCGGTTCAGATTGATCCTCCACCGTTGTTCCTCCCGCTTTGGAAACCGCAGGCTCGAGAAGGGCAGAGCGATCTCGATCAGATAGCCGTCCCCGTTGATCTCACCGGCCGACTCCCACGCCAGGTCGTAGCTCCAGTCGGACCCGCCGCCGCGGGACCAGATCCAATCACCCTGAACGCCGTAGGGATTGATCATGAGTCCATAGCCCCACTCCGCTTCGCCGGATGTGTCGAGCTCCACGTAGACGACATCGTTCCCGCGCATCTGGTCGCGGTCACACAGGGTGGCGCGTACGGTCTCGGGATCGTCCCAACAGATGACGGCTAGGTAGAGATGACCGTCGTCGTAGGCGAGGAGCGCTTCCGTTTCGACCGGAGGCCGGAGTTGATCTCCCGGGTCGAACTCGGCGAAGTCCGCAGCACGGGCCGCGTCTCGCCAGCCGGAATCACCCAGCCTGCCGTCGATCGTGATCGGGCCTGGCGCCCGGGAGACCTCGAGCATCGGTCGAACATTGGGCGTGAACTCGTCGCCGCAGGCCATGGAGAAGGAGCCGGGTGCCAGGATCCAGATGAGAAGCATGCCGGCCGGCAGCATCGGAGCGTGCAGGGCTTTCATGTCAGCCTCGCTTTCGTTGAGGGGCTCCCCCAGCATACCGACGAGCGATACATAATTCACGTGAAATATCTTGACAAGATTCATAAGATATACTAATATAACGATTCCGGGGAGCTGCGCACGCGCTGGAGGCATTCATGGAACTGCGTCACTTGAGACTCGTCCGGACGCTCACGCGGGAGGGCACGCTCACGGCGGCGGCCAGGCACCTGCACCTCTCCCAGCCCGCGCTCAGTCACCAGCTGCGGGAGATTCAGGAGGAAATGGGGGCGCCGCTGTTCCAGCGGGCCAGGAAGCGGATGGTCTTGACGGAGGCCGGGCGGAGAGTCCTCGAAGGCGCCGAGACGATTCTGCTCGAGATGGAGAGCGTCGAGGCGGACGTTGCGCGCTTGGCGTCGGGGGAGGGCGGCACGCTCCGCATCGCCACGGCCTGCTACACGGGTTATCACTGGCTGCCGTCGATTCTGAGGGCCTTCAGGCGACGGTATCCTCGGGTGAACGTCAAGGTGAACCTGGCCGCCACGCGCAATCCGATTGCATCTCTGCTCGAGGGGCAGCTGGACCTGGCGATTCTCAACCGCAGGGATCCGGAGCCGAGCATCCAATACAGGAAGCTATTCGACGATGAGATGATTGTCCTTGTGTATCGAGACCATCCGTGGACGCGTCGAACGTACGTGAGGCCTGAGGAATTCGCCGGAGAGACGGTGATCAACTACGATCTGCCGGATGAGGAAATCTTCTTCCTGCGGGATGTCCTGGCTCCGGCGGGGGTGGTCCCGCAAGAGATCATGAAACTGCCGACCACCGACGCGGTGATCGAAATGGTAAAGGCCGAAATGGGCGTGGCCGTCCAGGTCGAATGGGCCGTCCGATCCTACCTGCGGTCCTCCCGGCTCAGGAGCCTTCGGCTGACCCGAAGGGGCGTCAAACGGCCCTGGTACGTGGCAAGACTGAAGAGCAGCGGCCTCTCGTACGTCTCCGATTTCGTGGATCATCTGACGGCCCACGTGAGATCGAGGTAGGGCTCTCAGGCGTCAACCCTGCTCCCAGCCGCCTCCCAGAAACTCCAGCACGGTCTCGGCGAAGAGGGGAGTGATGCGCTCCCCGAAGATGGGCACGTGGCCCGCGTTCGGGAGAATCCAGAGGTACGCGTTCGGAATCGCGTCGTACATCCGGGCGGCCATCGACGCCGGGAAACAGTAGTCGCGGTCCCCGTGTACGATGAGCGTCTTCGCGGTGATCGTGGAGAGGAGGGGGGGCGTGAAGGACGGATCGTCGTAGCCCGTTGCCAACGCCGCCAGCATGTCGAACAGGGAACGAATCTGCCCGTCCCCGTGGCGATGCATTTGCCTCATTCGATCCCAGCCGGCCTCGGGATACGTATCGGCCGTCCACTTGCCGACCTGCTTCCGGCAGTCCTCGGGAAGGTACATGCCCGAGCCGACCAGCACCATGGCCTCCACGCGGTCCGGCTCCAGCGTGGCCATATGGAGCGTCGTCAGGGCCCCCATGCTGGCGCCCACCGCCTTGCACCGGTCGACCCCGAGGTGATCCAGAAGGGCGAAGACGTCCAGGGCGAACTGCCGAGCGAAGAACTCGCCGCCGGGATTCGTGGAACCCCCGTGGCCGCGCAGGTCGGGGATGATGAGGCGATAGTCCCGTGAGAAGTCCTCGACGAACGCGTCCCACATACGGCCGGTTTGCGTGCCCGAGTGAAGGAGCACAAGAGGATCTCCCTCCCCCACGGTCACGTAGTACATCTCGATCCCGTTGACGGAAACCGTGTGGTCCTCAGGAATTGCCTGGGGGAAAGCGTCCGCGTGAATCGCCGCGGTGACCGTCAGAATCGTTGCGGAGAGAATCGCAGCGCGAACGGGAGTTGTCATCGTCGGCCTCCTTATGCTTCGGCGTGGGTCTCTCAACTACCCGCCAACGCATAGCACATTCGACGTCCCCGCGGCAAGACGACACCGGCGTTCTCGGGGCCTGGGTTCCGCAGACGTCGGGCGACCCGATTCGTCAATCTCGGGACCCGGATTCGACAGAACACAGGCGACCCGGTTTGTCGGGTCGCCCGCGTCGGACTCCTCGATTGTTCGGTAACTCGGGACCTCGAAGGTTCGGTCCCGGTCGTCACCGGGCCGTCGTCGTCCGCGTCTAGTCGCCGTTGACGGCGTCCAGGATATCCCGGATACTCGCCTTGGCCAGGCAGAGACGGCAATCGGCGGCGCCATAGTACATCCAGATTTCCTCATTGCGGACGATGCAGCCGGTGGAGAAGACCACGTTCGGTGCATCGCCGCTTCTCTCGTAGTTCTCCTCGGGTCCGATCAGCCATCGGCGCGTCCGGCCGATGAGGCGGGTGGGATCCTCCCGGTCGAGAAGGGCGGCTCCCATTCGGTATACGGGTCCGCCGGCTACGTCCTTCACGCCGTGGTAGACCAGGAGCCAGCCGGTCTCGGTCTCGATGGGGGGCGGTCCCGCTCCGACGCGGACGGCGTCCCACCACGGCCCGCCGTGCGCGGGCATGACCATTTGCGGTTTTCCCCAGAACAGGAGATCCGGCGAATACGAGAGCCAGATGTTGCCCCCGCCCACGGACGGGCGATGGAGCATGGCGAACAGGCCGTTGATGGTTCGGGGAAACAGTGCGGCGTTCTTGTCATCGGGGGGGAACACGAGGCCCAGCCGCTCGACCGTTCGGAAATCCCGGGTCGTCGCCAACGCCACGCCGGGGCCCTCTCCCGTGAAGGCCACGTAGGCGATCACCCAAGCCCCCAGTTCCGAACACCACGTGATCCGGCAGTCCTCCACGCCCAGCGTCTCGTATTCGTACCCGTCTTCGGGATGGAGGAGTGCCCGGTCCTCGATCTGCCAGCCCGAGATCCCGTCCTTGCTCCGGGCCACGATCAGATGCGAACGGCCGGAGCACGTCTCGACACGCAGCAGGAGCACCACCTCGTCGCCCATGTCGGCGGCCCCCGCGTTGAAAACGGCGTTGGCCTGGTAGGGCAGATTCTTGACGGTGATGAGCGGGTTGCACGCGCTGCGGACGAAGAGTCCCAGGTTGTCTCCCTGTTTCTTCCAATCTGCGGTGTCCGGCGCGGCCGACGATCTGTGTCTCATCGTTGTCTGTCCTCTCCATGGTTGGGCGGCCCTCGGGAAGAAGCTCACGATAGGCCAGCCGCCATCAAGATCCGCGAGAATGCATTGGTTCTGCTCATCCGTGTCGCCCGGGTTTCCGGCCTCGCGCCCGATGTGCAGCCCGATGCGCACCCGATGCGACGCGACAGAATATCGGCAGAACCGGTACCTCACAATACGGATTTTGGCGCGCCCGGTCTCTTCGTCCGTGTAATCTGTGGCCGACGGGCCGGCCAGCGCCGGCCCGAGATAGTGGAGAGCCGATAGTCGAAAGTCGAGCTCGGACAAGGGTGTGGGAAAGATCTACAAACGCTCACTACAAGACACTGGGGAAAAGGGGCGGTTCTTCTCGGAGTCTCGATCTTGATTCAAGGCTCCGTCACACACCCATCGGTGTAATCTGTGCAATCTGTGGCTCAGGACTTTTCCTATTGCACTTCGTATTCGACGATGTACTGTTCCGACAGGAAGTCGTACTCGCGGACCGGCACGAGACCGGCCTGGGCGAAGTGCGCGTCCAGCTCTTCCCTGGGCGTCTGCTGCTCCGGGGGAGGACCCCACGGCCTTTCCTCAAAGGGTCTGGGGCGGTAGTCGACGACGATGACCCGACCACCGGACGCCAAGCCCGCGCGCAGCTTCTTGGCGTACTCGGGATCCCGAATGTAGTGCCAGGTGTCCACCAACAGGATCGTGTCCACGCCGTCTTCGGGGAGCATGGGGTCGTCGCGCTCGACCTTCCTCATCACCACGTTCTCGAGCTGTTCGGCTTCGAGACGCCTCTCCAGGTAGTCGAGCATTTCCTCGGAGATGTCGTGGGCCAGGACGGTTCCCGTGGGGCCCACCGCCTTTGCGACGCGAACCGTGAAATACCCGGTCCCCGCGCCGATATCGGCGACGCGCTCGCCCGGCTTGAACGCCAGCACCTCCATCACTCGCTCCGGCTGCTGGAACTCGTCCCGCTCCGGACGTTCGAGCACCCAGACATACCCGTTGGCCCAGGCGCCCCTCACCAGTTTACGAAATCTCTTTTCCTCCCGGAGGTTCTCAAACGCGTCGTCGGCCCTCATCTCTCCGGCGTTCCAGTATCCGGCGTCGACGGCCGTCTGCAAGTATTCGTAGGCCTTCATCTTCTCGCCCGTCAGGTTGTGGAGGCGGGCGATGTTGTAGAGCATCTCGACGTGGATGGGCCAGGTGATCTCAACGATCTCGTTGGCAATCTCGAGGGCCCCCGCATAGTCTCCGGTCCCGTAGGTTTCGGTATATCGGGCCTCGAGGGGCCCAAGGTCGGAGACATCGGGGGGCGATTCTTCCTGGGCCCGGGCGCCGGGCCTTGCCAAGCAGAGACAGGCTGCGGCCAGAAAGAGGAGGAGACCCGGGCGAAAGCCACGTGCCGATCTTGGATAGTGCATCATCTGCTCCCGTTGAGGGGAATTGCTGGAAGAGTTCCGTCGTCGGTCCGGCAGTCTAGCAAGATACCCTCGCAGGTGCAATACGCTCGGGGCGGGTGAGAGGTTTCGCGCAGATCACCGACACGTTCCCGGTCGCCCAATGGCCGAACTCAACGGCGTACGATTGACTCTTCCGGCCCAATATTGTACCTTTGGCGAGAAGTTTCCCATATTAATCTCTGCATGAGGAGTTGCCATGAGCCCTCTTGGACGCAGACTGGCCCTGCCGCTCGCCCTTGTCCTGCTCACATCCTGCGGGGAGACGGCCCCGAAGATCACCGAAGTCCACAGCCTGGACGAGGCCAAAACGCTAGCGGCGGAGAACGGGTCGTTCATCATCGCCGAGTTCTTCTCACAGACCTGAGGGCCCTGCCAGGCTTTCGTCCGTGCGACGAAAGAGGATCCCGTGGTCATCGACGCCCTCAAGAATCACGTCTTTCTCTTCCTGGATGTTGCCGAACCCTACGCCGAGCAATTGGCGGAGGACAGCGGGGTGTCCGGATTTCCCACCTTCCATGTAATGAACGCCGCCGGCGAGCTCATCAGCAGCTGGTGGGGATACGGCGGGGCGGAAAGATGGACGTCCACGCTGGCCGACGTCCTTGCCGATCCTGTGACCGTGGCGGAGCGAACCGATCGCTACCAGGCGGGTCCCACCTGCGTGGATGCGGTTGCGTTGGGAAGGACGGCCATGACCGGCGGCCGGTCCCGTGAAGCTGCGGACTATTTCCGGCAGGCTCTTGCGCTCGATCCCGAAGCCTCGAAAGAAGCGGACGCTCCGATCTACGTTTTCCGGGCCACCTACTACGGCGTGGGCGACGAGCAATTCACGCCCGACGAAGCCGCCTCGGCCGCGGAGGAATTGCTCGGAGCCGAGGACGTGAAACCCAAAGACGTGTTTGAGGTCACGGGTCGTTTGATGCGACTTGTCGACCGGGTCGGCGAGGACGTCGTCCGGGATGTCCTCAGGAAGGCCCATGTGATTCTGGCGAACGTCGAGGATCCGGATTTGAAGGACGACCGGCAGGAATTCCTTGTCAACTACGCCCTCCTGGTGGAGGAGGATTCGGACAGAGCCATCAAGATCAAGAAGGAGACCATGCCCGACGGGTGGGAATCGGACCCCCATCGTCTGAATCAGTTCGCCTGGTGGTGTTTCGAGCGGAAGATCAACCTGGAGGAAGCCGAGACGCTCGCCCGCCGGGGTGTCGATGCCATGGACCCGGGGCCGGATCAGGCCAACATCATGGACACGTTGGCCGAAATCCTGAATGCCCGGGGTGACACCGACGGTGCGATCGGGTGGATCGAGAAAGCGCTCGCGCTGGATCCCGAGAACAAGTATCTCGCTCGCCAGCTGACGAGATT
Organism: uncultured bacterium; assembly: GCA_964610505.1. Lineage (GTDB taxonomy): Bacteria > Arandabacterota > Arandabacteria > JAGLYR01 > JAGLYR01 > CAZSXU01. The sequence goes on from CAZSXU010000033.1 coordinate 21,776, forward strand.
CCGGGGCGAACCGGCGGCCTAGGCCGAACCGGCGAAGGGCGGAATGGGCGCCGGACCAGGTCCTGGAGTTCCAGATGCCGCGGATGTGAAGACGGAATCCCTCATCTGCGGATGAGGTGCGGATCTCGTGCGATCGGTAGACAACGGGATGCGGACGTGCCCCTCAGTCTCCGATCCTCTCTACGATCTCGGCGAGGCTCAGGCGCCTGCCCCGCTCTTGAGAGGCCGCGAGGACGCTTGGGCGGAGGCGGCTCGATACTTGCTCCAGCAGATCCTCCGCTCGGTTTCGCGCAACGGGACTGAGCGCGGGATGCTCGAGGGCGAAGCTCAGCAGTTCCGCCGCCTCCCGGTACTTCGCCCCGTTCAGCCGCAGCCCCGCGACTTCAATCAGCGATTCGAGAGCGGTGGGGTGGTCGTGGCCGGCAGCGCAGCATCGTAGCGCTCGGTTGAAGAGCTTCGCCGCCCTCCCCGCGTCGCCGCCCTCGATCTCGAGCCATCCTTGGCCCAGCAGACACCAGGGCACGCTTGGCAACGTCTCGAGTCCGGTCTTGCCGGACCCGATTTCGGAATCGCGGTCCTCGAGTGTCGACGCCTGCTGGAGCAGAAACCGCGCCTCGTCCCCGTTGCCCGACACCGCCGCTACGCGGCTCATGATCCCCAGGAGAAGTCGCTTCCAACTCGGGTCGTCGATGGCCTCGAACATGGGTAGGGCCTCCTCCAGATATCCCTGCGCTCGATCGTAGTCTCCCAGGTCGTAGGTGACCATCCCCAGCTGAGTCAAGGTCTGCGCCGTGCGGGACGGATTCCCGATTTCGCGCGAGAACGCCAGACACGTCTCGAACATCTGCCGGGCCTCGTCGTAGTTTCCGGTTCGGCGTGCGACACGCCCCAGGTTGTTGAAGCAGTCGATCACCCCGTCGGTGTCCTGTCCCATCTGCCGTCTGAGCGCAAGACTCTCCCGATAGCGCTTCTTCGCCGCGTGCGGCATTCCCTGGATTTCTGCGATCCAGCCGAGGATGAACAGGGCCAGCGCGATTCCCCAGCGATCTCCCAACCGTCGACGCAGCTTGAGGCTCTCCTCGGCGACCCGGAGTCCGGCCGGCGGGTCCGACGCCGCGATCTCGTAGCTCAGAACCTCAAGCGCCAGCGCCTTGCCCCACACGTCGTCGACCTCCTCGTACGTGGCCACGCACTCGCGCAGTCTCCGCCGGGTTTCCTCCCCGGACGTCCAGAAGCCGACGATGGTGGCCAGCACTTGGGCCAGCGCCAGACCCACACTGGGACCGAACGGTTCGAGTAAGTCCAGTCCGCGTCGCACCATGTCCCGAGACCCGAGGGGATCCACGAAACGCACGAACCAGCCGCGACACACCGAACTGAGACCCATGAGGGAGAGTCGGGCCGTTTCCTCCTGAAGCGTCGATCCTGTGACCGCTTCGAGAAGTCCGTAGCCTTCACGAAACATCTCGGCGCCTTCGTGGGCTCGGCTTCGAATGTCGTAGAAGAGAAACAGGCTCTGCGCGGCCCCCGCCATCGCGTCCACCCAACCCCGCTTGCCCGCCCACCGCCAGGCCAGGCGGATGTGATCGCCCGCCAGCGTCAGCTCCTCCAGGGCCGCGTCCTGTCCCGGGCCCTTGAGCGCTACCTCCAGGGACGCCAGCCTGGCCAGGTAGTGCCGGCTCAACCGGCCCAAGGCTGCGGTATAGTCCTTCGCGTCGCCACGGAGTTGTTCCTCGGCGTACTGTCGAAGGACTTCATGAATCTGGTAGCTCGCGTCGGGATTCTGGCGGAGAAACGACTTGTCGAGTAGTGCGGAGAGGGTCGACACCGATCCTTCAGTCACCTCCAGAGCCGCCTCGCGGGAGAACCTTCCCCGGAACACGGCCAGCCTGGAGAAGAACTTCCGCTGCCGAGGTCTCAGCAGGTTCCAGGAATGCTCGAAGGCGGCCCGAAGGGTTCGATGCCGTTCGGGTACGTCTCGCGAGCGGGAAACCAGAAAGTCAAGGCCCGCCTCGATCTCTTTCGCGATGTCGGCGGGGGGCATGGTGGTTGCCCAGCTGGCGGCGAGCTCGATGCCGAGCGGATTGCCCTCCACCAGGAAGCAGATGCGCCCCGCGGCCCTGATATCCTCGTCGGAAGGGGAGAATCCCATATCGGCCCGCTGCACGCATTCCAGGAACAGCTGGACCGCACTGAAGCCTTCGCAGGACTCCACGTCACCTTCGGGGAACGAGAGGCCTCGAATCTCCATCACCCGCTCGTCACTGAGATGCACCTTCTCCCGCGACGTGACCAGGATTCTCAGTTCGGCAGCTTCGGCGAGCAGATCAGCCAGGATATCCGCCCCGTCCACCAGATGCTCCAAGTTGTCCATGACCAGTAGCACTTGTTTCCTTCTTAGGTAGTCCAGAAGCAGTGCCCGTTGGCGCGTTGCCCGGTCTCGAGGCTTCCGGTTTTCACCCGAAGATTGCCGGGACAAGGGTGCGCGCAAGGCCTCCACGATCGCCGGGACAATGAACTCGGGACTGTCCACGGGAGCGAGGGGAACGAAGAAGACGCCGTCCCGCCAGGAACCCATCTGTTCCCGAGCGGCTTCCAGGGCGAGGCGGGTTTTGCCGCTGCCCCCCGGTCCCCGCAGAGTCAACAGGCGGCAGCCGGGATCCGCCAGATGCCTACGGATCTCGGCCAGCTCGGGTGCACGCCCGACGAAGGACGTGGATTGGGCCGGTAGGTTATGTAGAGGGGTGGGGGCGAGGACGGGCGGGCCGCCCGCCCGTTTTCCCTTCTTCGGCGGGGTGTCCAGGACCCGGCTCCGGAGCTCGAGAGTCTCCTCGGCGGGGGAGAGGCCGAGCTCGCCGAGAAGGCGCGCGCCTTTCTCGTAGACTTCGAGTGCCGCGCCGCGACGGCCCGCGTCGGCGTAGAGAGATATCAATTCTCGCTGCATCGGCTCGCAGAGTGGATCGATCGCCAAGAGCCGGCGAGAGTAGGCAATGGCCTCGTCGAACTGCTTTCGTTCCCGGTGGAGCCTCACGAGATTCTCGAGGGCCTTGGAGAGATCGGCTCGAAGCGCCTCCTCCTGCAGCATCTGCCATTCGTCGAATGCCACACTGTCCCCGAGCCCAAATCCGGCCATGAAGTGGTCATGGTAGAGCTCCACGGCCCGGGCCAGATTCGATGCGGCGTCCGTCCGTTTCTTGGGGATGGTGCGCCGGCTCCCGCGCGACGCGGCCAGCCGCTCGCGAAACTCGCTCACGTCCAACCAAAGATCCCGGTCCGGCCTCAATTCGACATTCTCGTGGCCGGTCTCCAGCCACCGGGACATGCCGTTCTGTTTGAGAATCCAAATGAGGTTCCTCAGGTTGGCGTATGCACGACTCGGTTTCGTGTCGGGCCAGAGAAGCGCTGCCAGGGCGTCCCGGCGGTGGCTTCGGTGGGAGACCGCCAGGTACGCGAATAGAGCGAGAGCCTTTCGGCGCCTGAGGTGAATCGGGCTCTCGTCGAGCAGGATCCTGGGTGGACCCAGCAGAAATACCCGCAGGTGAGGCAAGCGCACACTCCGTCTTCCGTTAGGGGCTCCGCCTTGCGGGGAGGGCAGGTAGACTATACCAAAGATTTCGATGATTCGCCAGAAGAGACGCTCGCGAGACGCGCAGATTCGAAGGTGTCATGCAGGAAGGGAGTCGCGGGTCATCCGGGGAATTCCGGGGCCTGCGGTCCACTTCGCGAGTCTTCCAGAGGAGGTCGCGTTGGCGTCGAAGCACGGATCCTCGATCTCTGCACTGCTCCCGCTCGAGGGCGGAGCGAAGGACCTCGTCCCTCTCGGCGCCGATGCCCGAGCGGTAAAGCGAGACCTTCTCAAGAGGTGGCTCGTTCGAGTGGCTTTGATCGCGAGCGGCGTAGCGTGGGTCTCCGACCTCATCTACAAGTACGTCAACGACATCTCCTTCATCAATCGGGAACAGTGTATCCTGTACAGGGCCCTTCCGCCGTTCGGATTCGTGATCTTCGAGTATCTTTTCGAGACGATGGTCATCGTCTTTCTCGGCATCTTCCTCGCTGTTCTTCTCGGCCGGTGGTTCCTTCGGTTCCGGAGGTTCTATCCCCGAAACCCCGTTACGGCGTTCTTGTGCGGATCGGTGATCCCCGTGTGCGCCTGTGCGGCGATCCCTCTCCTGTCCTCGATGAAGGGCAAGATGAAGTTCTCGACGACCATGGCCTTCGTCCTGGCGGCTCCTCTCCTGAGTCCGTACATCATCGTCCTTTCCTTCTCGGTTCTGGGGTTTGCCTATGGAATGCTGCGGATTGCCTGCTCCTTCGTCCTTGTCATGACGAGTGCCTTCCTTGTCGGGATGATCAGCAGGAGGGACATGAGGTTGAACTTCGAAGGTTTGGGTGGCGGTGGGTGCTCGCAAATCTGTGGTGTGCGGAATGCAGATGTGTATCTGGAGACCTACCGGATGTTCAAGACGATGGTCCCGTTTCTATTCATCGCAGCGGCCCTCGGAGTCTTGCTGGAAATCCTGGGTCCTCGAACGTTCCTCCTGACCGGTGGCGGCGGCGAGGGTGTGGCCGGGGTGTTGACCTGGATCCTCGTCGGCATCCCGCTCTACTTCTGCAACGGGGCGGAGGTACTGTTTCTGCGACCTCTGGTGAGCCACGGATTCCCGCTGGGTACGGCGGTGGCGTTCTCGCTGACTTCCACCGTGATCTGCACGACGTCAGTCGCCATGCTTCTCAGGTCCGTTGGGTTTCGCCTGACGCTCATCCTTACCGCTTCCGTGGTCTCCATTTCCTTGACCCTTGCCCTCCTTTTGAACTCGATCACCTAGGACGATCCTCGCGCCTGAGGCCGGGCCTTCCCGTACGCCGGCGCTCGCCGCGATCGCCGGCCTCACGAACATCGCCTCAAACAATAAGTTAAGTGATAAGAGACGAACGCGAGACGGTCGATCCGTACGGGTGGTTGGTACGGATGGGTTGGAAACCGGGGCCGGGTAGTGGGGCGAAATCGCTTCGCAGATGTGGCCCGGTCCGGCGCGCCGCAAAGCCTGGCATGCTCAACCGAAAGGGGGCACACATGAGACGAGTCACCGTCGCGATCCTGTTTCTTGGACTCATCGCCGTCGTTGGAGGTCTGGAGAAGGCCGATTCCGCCCGAGCCACGCGGTCCGGAGAAGTCGACGTCCTCCTCCTCGTCACCAACAGCTACGGCGCAAACTACAACCTCATTCGAGACGTGATGGAAAAGTACGGGTGGAACCTCACGACGGTGGGGGTCACTGACACCGTGACCCAGTGCTACTACGGTGGGCCGATCATCGTAGATCTCACCGTGTCCGAGGTCACGGACGTTTCCGAGTACGATGTCCTCGCGATCATGCCTGCAACGGGCTGGCGGGGCAACTCTCACGATCAGCTGCTCGGGAGCCCGGAAGCCATCGCCCTGGTTGCTCAGGCCGTACAAGAGGACCTGTTGGTTGCGGCCTTCTGCGGAGGCACTCGGGTTCTGGCCGCGGCCGACGTCATCAACGGGGTCCACGTCACGGGCCACGACCACGAGACCTACCTGGCCGAGTACGCCGCCGCAGGCGCCATTTTCGTTGGGAATCCCGCGCCGCCCACTCAGGACGGCAACATCGTGACGTGCGTGCGCAATCAGACCAACTCGGCCCTCGTCTGTGAAATCATGCGGACCACGATCGACAGTCTCCGGACCGCACGCAGTCTCAAATAGCGGGGAACGTGCGACGGGGATATGGACTCTTTAAGGAGAGCAAAAATGAAGAAAATACTGATCCTCTGTTTCCTGATGATCGTGATTGCGTCTCCGGCGGAGGCCCAGCTGGATACGTTGTGGACCCGGACCATCGGCGGTCCGAGCAACGACGGTTTTCGCTCGGTGGTTCAAACCGGGGACGGTGGTTTCTTGGCCGTGGGATACACCTACTCCTTCGGTGAGGCGGACGTGAACGTCTACGCCGTGAAGACGGACGCCCAGGGTTCTCCCGTGTGGCAGAAGACCTACGGCGGTTCTGGACGGGACTACGGCTACGGCGTGTGCCGGACGGCGGACGGCGGTTTTGCCATCGCCGGCTACACGACCTCCTTCGGTGTGGGGGAGGAGGACGTGTACGTGGTGAAGATCGATGCTGCAGGCGACACCCTCTGGACGAGGGTCTACGGAGGGGCCGGATCGGATGAGGCGCGGTCCATCTGCGAGACCGTGGACGGGCACCTGGTTGTAGCCGGTCAGACCAAGTCGTTCGGTATGGGCTGGAGCGATCTCTATATGCTGAAGATGGACGCGGGCGGGGACACCGTCTGGACTCGTACGGCCGGCGGTTCCGGGGTCGACTGGGGAGAATCCGTCTGCGAAACCGCCGACAGCTGCTATGTGGTCTGCGGCACCAACGGGTCCAACACGGACAACTTCGACATGTATCTGGTCAAGTTCGATTCCGAGGGGGCCACCGTCTGGCAGTCCTACTTCGGTGACGACGGGCCCATCAACCCCGATTGGGGAATGTCGGTCTGCGAGCTGCAGTCGGGCGAGACGATGCACTGCGGTCACCGAGGGATCGAAGGGTCAGATCCGCTCGATATCGGCCTCTACCGTGCCGATACGGACGGCGCTCGGACGCTGGGCCGCCGGCTCTACGACACGTACTACGAGTACGCGAATTCCATCTGCCAAATCTCTGATGGAAGCTGTCTCCTCTGTGGCGCGGACAAGGATCCCAACACGCAACGGAACAATCTGTTCCTCGTCAAGAGAGTGGATGGGAGCGGTTGGGTGTGGATGCAGTCACTCGGCGGGGACGGGTCGGACTGGGGGAGCTGCATCATCGAAATCGCGGCGGGGGAGTACCTCGTCGCCGGTCACACGGATTCGTTCGGAGCGGGAGGGTTCGACGGCTGGCTCGTCAGGTTGAGGGATCCGCTGCTGGCGTCCGTCGAGGAAGTGCCGCGTACGGTCGGGCCTCGCTTCATGTCCCAGCCGTCTCCCAACCCCGCGAGCGGTGCGGTGGCCTTTTCGATGCACTTGCCCGAGAGCGGACCGCTTGAGGTCCGGGTGTTGAGCGTGGAGGGGAGAGTGGTGCGGACTTTGCACCGAGGGCAGGTGCCCGCGGGGAGCCGCTCCTTCGTCTGGGATGCTCGGAACGATGAGGGGCGGAAGGTGGCGTGCGGGGTCTATCTCATCCTTGCCGAAGGGGTCGTGCGCGATTGTCGAAGGGCCGTCATCGTCCACTAGCCTGGATGGTGCACGGAGGTCGAAGAGAGAACACAAGCAAGCGGAGAAACAGAGAAGCTGACGCCGGAGAACGGCCTCATCGGGGAAACACGGCGTCCTCTGTTTCTCCGCTTCTCCATACGATGCGCTTCGCACCTGATTCCGCAGATCGAAGTACCTTCACACTCCAAAGAGCCCGCACACAGTTGGATGTCGGGGGGCATCACATTCTCCTCGTCTGATGCCTGCATGCGTCCGGCCGCACTCACGCCGCTCGTGCGGCCGCTGATGCCCCCCGTTCAACCGCCGGCGACACACCGCTCAATCGGCACAGTCGATTTACGTACAATAGGTTGTGTAAAGGGCGCGTCCCGTTGGGTGCGCCGGGAGGGCCCGGCAGTGGACGGAGAACCCCGGAAGGAGGATCCCATGAGAAGGCCGAATCCCTTGCTTCTGAACCGGAGGCAGTTCGTGACCCGGGTGATGCCCGCCTGTGCCCTGACGTGCATCGCCGGACGGGCGCTGGCCTTTGCCCAGGCGGAAGGGACAGACGAAGAAGAGCCTGCGCACAAGTTCGACAAGAAACTGCCCTTCGAATTGACGAACCGGCAGTTCGTGACATCAAAGTACCGCGAGTACATCGCGCTGGGGAAAGCGTTGAAGGGTGAACTCGGGAACAAGCGGGCGCTGGAGCTCCTGAAGAGGGTCACCACGGATGAAATGCTCGCCATGGGGAAGCGGCAGGCGGAGAACTCCCCCGACGACAGCTTCCAGACATACGTCGGCGGCTTCCGGGGAGACCGGTACAAGGATTCCCTGACGATGGAGATTGTCGAAGATACGGACAGGGTATTCGAGTTGAATGTGACCGAGTGCCTGTGGGCAACCGTGTTTCGTGATGCGGATGCTGCAGACATCGGCTATGCGGGGGTCTGCTACGGCGACTATGCCTGGGCGCAGGGGTTCAATCCGAAAATCCGGATGGTCCGGGACAAGACCCTGATGCAGGGGCATGAGTGCTGCAACCACCGCTACCTGTGGGAAGGATAGGTTGGGAAGGACGGATCGCCCCGGGGGCGGTCCGTCCGCCGCGGCAAACCGGAGGAGGTCGTCGTGAAACGGGTTCTCGTACTTGTACTGGCGATGTCGGTTGCGGTGACGGCGTCGGCTGCGATCGGGGCGAAGGTGGATGACGCCTCGGTTCCACAGGCGGTAAGAGACCATCTCGAAGGTTGGTTCTCCACCCATCCCGACCCCGGGTTCCGGGCCGTGTATCTCAACCTCTTCAAGTCCTTGGTGCGCAAGGTCCCGAGATCCTCCGAGGAGTATGCGCACGTCACGACCGCCGGGTCTCTCGTCTCTTGGGCGCGGCACAACGGGCCCCGGGTCAAAGACAGAGACGGATTCCAGGGGATGGGGGTCCTGTATCAGGACAATCTCATCGCCGTCGTGCGCGCCCAGTTGGACGGTATCTACGACGTCTGCATGCTCGTGAAACGCAACGGCGAGTGGAAGATCCTTGCTGCGCTCTGGGACGTGAAGACGTAAACGAGCCGGGCGTTTTTCGGAAGTTCGAACCGCGGGTGTCAACAGGGCCCGGTGATGTGATACACTCTCCGGAAGGGGAGAGGAGTCCGGCATGGTCGGAGGGAACGGCAAATCGGCGGTGGCGCGGGTCTTCAACTGGAAGACCATCCCGCTGTTCTGGATTCTGTTCTCGGTGTTCATCTCACTGCCGAGACTCATCACCTCCCGGTTCATCGAAGGGGGACCGGCATTTCTCGAGACGCTCTACGGCAATCTTCTTTGCTCCCTCGGGTGGATTGTCGCCACTCCCGCCATTCTCCTCATCAGCAAGAGGTTCTTCATCTCCGGCAGGCGATGGTTCGTGTACGTGATGGTCCACCTCGTTTCCTGCGCGGTCTTCTGTGTTCTGACCCTCTCGTGTTTCAGCCTCCTGTACGGGTTGATCGCGGGGGGGCTCGACATGCCTTTCCGCGATCAGATTGTGCGACTCGTCAACATGTTCTTCTCCACAATGGTGATGTACTACTGGTTCGTCGTCATGGTCTACCACGCCATCGCGTTCCTCGACCGGTCCCGCAGGGAGCAGCTGACGGCCGCCGATGCAAAGGAGAAGCTGACCCACGCGCGCCTCGAAGTGTTAACGGCCAGACTTCAGCCCCATTTTCTGTTCAATACACTTCATACGATCGGCTCCCTCGTCCGTCTCGACCGCAAAGATCATGCCTTGAACACGCTGTCGGAGTTCGGTGATCTGCTCCGGCATTCTCTGGAGCATGGGGAGCGTCCGTTCGTTCCGCTCGCGGACGAACTGGCGTTCATCCGGAAGTATCTGGCAATCGAGGAGCGGCGCTTCGAGGACCGTTTGAAAGTGACGTACGACGTCCGGCCCGAGGCTGAAGAGATTGCCGTACCCGCGCTCATTCTGCAGCCGTTGATCGAGAACGCCATCCGTCACGGCATTGGGAAGCGCCCGGGCGCCGGACGGATCGAGGTCGCGGCCCGGCTGGATACCGGGCGGCTCCATCTGGAGGTCAACGATGACGGACCCGGGCTCCAGGTGGGGTGGACGCTGGAGGGAAACGGGCGGTTCGGCCTGACCAACACCCGTGAGCGGCTGGACCAGCTCTACCGGGGCGACTACCGCGTGGCTCTCAAGAACCGGCCCCAGGGCGGGGTGTCGGCCGTACTGTCGATTCCCCCCTGGCCGCCCAACGAAGGAGCGGAGACGTGAACCGGCGTATCCGGGCGATCATCGTAGACGACGAGCCCCTCGCGCGGCGGACCCTGGAGAAGCTGCTGAGGGATGACCCCGAGGTGGAGATCTGCGGGTCCTGCTCGGACGGAACCGAGGCGCTCGAAGCCATTGAGCGTGACGCTCCGGATCTGGTCTTTCTGGATGTCCAGATGCCGGGGATGAGCGGGTTCGAGATGCTGGAAGCCTGTGTCGGGAAACATGGGGAGGAGGCGCTCCCGTTTATTATCTTCGTGACGGCATATGACGAACATGCCCTCCACGCTTTCGAGTACCACGCCCTCGACTATCTGCTGAAGCCTTTCAGCGATGCCCGCTTCGCCCAGGCGCTGGACCATGCAAAGAAGCAGATTCTGGCCAGCCGGCAGTCCGAGTTCCAGGGGAAACTGGCCGATCTTCTGGGCCGGTATGTGTCCGCGGAAGAATGCGGCCCCGCGGGGGACCGGTTTGCCGTCAAGGAAAACGGGAAGATCACGCTGGTCCCGTACAGGGACATCGTCTGGTTCGAGGCCGCAGATCACTACGTGATGGTCCACACGTCGAACACGTCGCACATCTGCAGGGAATCCATGTCGGGTCTGGAGGAACGGCTCGATCCGCGGCGCTTCGTTCGCATCCACCGGTCGGCCATCGTCAATGTGGCCTTCGTCAAGGCATTCGAGATTGTCGATCGCGATCAGTACGAAGTCCTTCTAAAAACCGGTCAGACCTTGAGCGTCAGCCGCCGCCGGGTCAAGCCCCTGAGGGCGCTCCTGGGGCTGTGAGTTCAACGGGGCGACAGGGCGAGGGCGCAAGCGCGCGAAAAACCCAACCCTCTAGCCACAGATTTCACAGATGTACACAGATGAAGACCCTATGGCCGGGAGTCCTGTGCCGAAAACCCGGCCCAGGTCTCCCGGCCGGGGTGGATGCAATCCATGTCCACCCTATTTCCGATTTCCTATTTCCCCTTTCCTGGTTGTTTGCCGGGCGTTGAGAACCCTCACTGCCAGCCGCAGATTTCACAGATGCGTCCGGCGTGAGCCGGGCCGTCACCACTCGATCAGCCGGCCGCCCATGAGATCGTGAAATCCGCAGGGGGTCCCATCGTCCACGCCGTCGATCCACTCTGCGAGAGCGATCGCCGCATCGCGAGGGTCCGTATCGGCGTCGGGCGGCGCGGCATCGGTTTTCAGTCGGCCCGGATGGACGGCGAACACGCGGACGCCCTCAAGCTCCCGATCCAGACAGGCGGTGAGCATGTTCTGAGCACACTTGGCGATCTTGTAGGAGTAGATGCCGCCCATCAAGCCTGCCACCGTCTTTCCGATGGATCCCCGGCGGGAAGAGACGTTCACGACCACGGGTCTCTCGGCTTTGGTAAGGAAGGGAAGGGCGGCCCTCACACAGCGAAACGCCCCCACGCAGTGGACTCGGAACAGATCCTCAAGATCCTCGGCGAGGGTGTTGTCCAATCCGCGGCGCTTCTTGACGTGACCCGCGTTATTGATGAGAACGTCGAGCGAGTTGGAGTGACGCCCGAGCACTGCCGAGATCTCTCGCTCCACCTGTTCCGTTCCGACGTCCGCCACAATCGGATGGCACGGTGAACCGGCAGAGGCCCGGAGCCGGGACGCCAGGTCCGGGTCCCGGACGAGAGGGAAGGCCGTCCACTCTCGTTCCCGGTACACCTCGAACAGCTCGCGCCCGAGTCCCCGACCGGCACCCGTAATCAAAACGGAGCGCATCTCTCTCTCCCTTTCGAGGGGGGGGAATCCTGCTCGGACACCATCATACTCAGCCCGTTGCCCGGTGGCAATGCCGGAGGAGAACCGAATCGGGGTTCCTTGACGGACCTTTCGTACCTCCCTATATTGTCTCGTGGCCGAGGTCGGGATCTCGGTCTTTGAGGAACGTCCTAGAGCCTCCGCCGTTCGGCGGGCGCTTTTCGCAAGCAGGAGGCGGATGGATGAAATGGTGGATGTGGGGGGGGCTCGTCCTGGTCATCGTTCTTGCCGTGGCCCATGTTGCCTGGCCTCATCTCATCAATCGGATGCTTCCGGCGGACAGCCGCCCGAAGCGGATCGAGTTTCAGGTCGAGGAGGTTTCAACCGCCGCATTCGATCAGATCGCGCAGGAGCTGGCGGATCGGTATGGGGAACCGCCGGATCATGTCGAACGGTTCGAGGAAGCCGGTATCCTGGCGTACGAGGGCGGGAAGACGTGCCTACAGTGCCACGAGGAAATCGAGTTCGACCACGCATCGACCGGAGAGAAGACGACCGAAGACCTCATGGAGAATCTGACCGGCTCGGCCCACTATCTCTTCTACACGATGAGACATCCCAACGTTTACGGGTTCAACGGGGAGTTGGCGGACCACTTCCCGATGGGCAAGATCGACCGCCCCTGCCCGAAGCCGGGTTCCTTCGCCATGACCGCGTGGGCCGAGCGAGTCATCACCGCCCGGGGAGACACCCTCTCGGAGGGCTGCGGCCAGTGCCACATCGGCGGTCAGCCGCAGGCGCCCCTGGGGGAGATGATGCCGGGCTACCGCACGCTCCCGGTCGAGGAGGAGGCGGTCGACTGTCTCATCTGCCACGCCGTGGCCTATGACATGAACCGGAAGCAGGTCGTGGTCGACGAGGACGGCCGGGCCCGGTGGGATCAGGACCGCTCGCTCGGAGCCGCGCTCTCGGTCACGCGCCCGACCGCCCAGGCCTGTCTACGCTGCCATCAGCACAACTTCGGCGGGGATCTGTACGTGGACGGGGCGGACTCTTCCTACATGGAAAGCCTTCTGAACCTCGGGCCGCACCCGAGAGTGCTGCATCCCGGGTCCAAGCGGGGGACGCCCTATTCGCCCACGTGGGACGTGCATGCCGCAGCCGGGCTTGCCTGCATCGACTGCCATGCCACCGAAGGACATCGAATCGCCAAGGGGACCCACACGACGACCATGATGGCCAATGATCTTCCCGACGTGGAAGTGACCTGCAAGAGCTGCCATACGGGCGAGCCACACGCCGAGATCGAGGACGTGTCCGACATGCTGAATCTGCACACGGAGTGGGTGGCCTGCCAGGCATGCCACATTCCGTCCCTCCATCCGGACAACGCCACGCGGCGGGATTTCGGGAACCCGGTGTTCGAAGACCACGAGGGCATCTACGTCTATGACGACGTCGAGAAAGAGAGCGAACCGGGGTCCGGCATCGTCTACGTCTGGTGGAACGGGGATGGGACGTTCCTCGGGAACCCGATCGGGGACAATCCGAACGGGGAGGGGCGGTATCGGTTCTATCGACCCACTCACGTATGGCCCGAGTTCGCCGACTTTGACTACGCCGCCTGGTACGAAGAGGTCATGCGCCCGATTGCGGCAAGGGGGCGGCCGTCGAAGCTCTACGCCATGAAGCTCTTCAACGGACGCCAGCACATCGATCTTCAGAACATGGGACCCTTCGGGGGAATGTACGTTCCCTATCACCTCCCGACCTACTACACCACGGGGGATCCGGACGCTGCCGCGCGCGCGGAGATGGGCAAGGGCATGATGAAGATGATGTACGGGTGGATGTTCAAGTACTACATGATGGACAAGTTTATGTCCTTCATGGCGGTGGATGGGTGGAACACGTCCGCATACGGGGACGTCGCCCGGATGGAACAGGTGGAGCCGCGATGGATCCCAGCGGACGCCTGTCTCGAGATCAGCCACGGCATCCGCCGCGGAGGGGCGCTCACCTGCTCGGACTGCCACAGCACGGAAGGCGTGCTGGACTGGGAATTCCTCGGCTACTCGGAGGAGGACATCGAGGGCCTCGCCGAAGACCCGGGGTACTGATGCGAGAGCGCGAGAAACGCAAACCCCCAGCCACAGATTTCACAGATGTGCACAGATCCAGAACCCGAAACACTATCCACAGATTACGCAGATTACGCAGATAAACTCCGTAGCCGGAAGTCCTGTGCCGAGAACCCGGCCCAGGTCTCCCGGCCGGGGTAGATGCGATCCATTTCGACTCTATTTCCGATTTCCGATTTGCTATTTCCGATTTCCCGACCAATGCAAGCGAATCGGAAATGGGAAATGGGAAATCGTGAATCGTGAATCGGGCCCTGTGTCCCAGGGGGCGGGCGACAGGGCGATGCAATTCCCTCTACCTCTGGGAGAGGGAAGGCTGTCGGTGCTGAAGCACCGACAGCAGGGTGAGGGTCGGACAGCTCGGTATCCACGCTCGTCCCTGGCCCTGCGACTCAGAACTGAGAACTCAGAACTTGTTCTCATCCCTTGCCCTTGGGCATAGAACTCAGGACCCAGAACTTAGAACTTGTCCTCGTCGGAAATGGGAAATCGGACATCGCGAATCGGGAGCCATGTGACGGTGACACGGCGACAGAACACACTGGAGGGCGGGCCTCGCCGCTACTCCGACTCGGTTCTCAGGCTCACCGATAGAGCACCTTGACCCCTCCCCAGGTACTCCCGTCATTCTCCGTCGGCCCCGGCTCGCAGTTGGGAATCGGATCGCACGTGCCTCCGATGACGGCAGGGTGCTCGTAGAAAACGCGCGTGATTACCCAACTCACGCTGCAATCGATGAAGTAGTTGAAGTCGAAGCTGAACTGGCTGGGACTGTACGCGATCGTAATGGGGAGCCAGTCGTACATCTCGGGCCCAAATGCAATGGTGCAGAAACAGAACATACCGCTGCAGGGCTGTTCACAGGGGAAGACAGCTACGCCTCCGATCCCACCTCTCTTCTCGAAGGGTTCTCCGACTACATACCCCGCTTCCCAGGCGCAATACACAGGCCCCTCGAAATTAGGGCTCACCTCAGCTGTCGGCCAGCCGACGACGTAGAACTCCACCGCTTCCGCCTGCTCAATGTTGTAGGCAACAAACGCCGTGTATCCATACCCGCCCGATGCTTCCAGCTCGACCATACTGAGATCACAGTCGATATCCTCACAGGTCATGCTAGGGGGACACAAGTTGTCACACTGCAAGTACTCGTACGAAGCGACCAGATGGATGGCCAGAGAGCCGTGTTGGTTGGGTCCCTTGGGCGTGACCTGGGGGGATCTGCTCCCGTGCGGCCGTTCATCGGCAATGCAACAATCGGCCGATGCGAATACAGATGCACCAACCACCGTCAAGACTACTGCAAACGAGAGCATCGTCTAACCTCCCTCCATGCAGACTATGGGCGTCCCGCGTTACTCCGTACCCGGGGCGGGCAGTCTGCAACTCGTGGTCATGTGCCGCATTCCGTGGCCCACACCAATTTCGGCACATATGTGCCGTTTCCACATGCAGCTACCGCAACATCACCAGCTTCCTTGTGCGAGTTCTCTCGGCCGCCTCCAACCTGCAGAAGTAGACGCCGGAAGCCACCTGCCCGCCGGAGTCGTCTCTCCCGTCCCATACCAGATGATGAACACCCGCCGGTGTCATCCCTGAGGCGAGCGTTCTCACAAGTCGACCGGAAACGTCGTAGATTTCGAGAGTCACATGCTGCGTTGATGCCAAAGAGAACACAATTGTCGTATTCGGATTGAACGGGTTCGGGTAGTTCTGGAGCAGCTCCAGCTCATGAGCCGGACGGGCCGCGGACTCTTCTACATCCAGAGTGGAATCCGGGATGCCCGAGACCCGGTAGCTCCACTGTAGGGACTCCGGGTGGCACGGAATCCAGATTCCCTGGCTGTCCGCCTTCTGGAACATGAAGCTCTCCAAGATGCAGCAATATGCTGACATCGACTGGGGCAGGACCTTGCAGTACCGCCACTCCATCTCGTCGGTATCCCTCGGAAGAGGGGGCGCTCCGTTGGTGTTGTACCTGTCCATGCCCCAGGCCAAGCTGTCGTCGTAGTAGCAATCAAAGGGCACCCCTTTGAGGCAGCGATACTGGAAGTATGTTGTATCGTTGAACACCAGGGAGGTGTCGAGCGTGTAGCTGTCCACGCCTGTCGCGGCGAGGAGCTTTGGTCCCTCACCGAAGTTGTAGGGCTCCTCCAGCCGCGCCAGCGCCTTGGCGGCGTTGATCCGGCCCCAGCCGACGTATTCGTTGGGGTAGACGTGTCCAGCCGGGCTCGTCGCGGTATCCGCCGAGGCGCAGATGAGACCGCAGATGTCTTCGCCATAGAAGAGCGAGTCAAACAGTGATGCCGAGCGTGCCTGCAGGAGGGCCGCCAGGCCAGCAACGTGGGGGGCGGATATGGATGTACCCGGAATTCGCGCGCTGTACAATCCGTTGACATAAGTGGTTGTACTGAGGACTTCCGTTGGCGCGGCCACATCTATGTGAGGTCCGTGCCGGAAGCTGGGGATGTAGCGATCTTGTGCATTGGTTGCGGCAACGCCGATGACCCCCTGGAAGCCGGCCGGGCATGCGTAGGGATATGGGGCATTAGCGTTTCCACCTGCAGCCACTATAGTAAGGCCGGATGCATAGGCCTCGTGAACCGCTCCCTTCAGATCACCCATGCCGCCACTGCCACAATCTGATCCCGAGC
>CAZSXU010000034.1:0-14303 GCA_964610505.1 uncultured bacterium
CTAAAACCGGAGCGTAAACGTCGTGGGGCCGCCGGGTTCGGATTCGGCGATGAGTTCTCCGCGATGCAACCGCATGATCTGGCGGGACAGGCTGAGACCGATGCCGGTCCCGTCTTTCTTCGTGCTGAAGAACGGCAGGAAAATTCTTCCGAGTGCTTCCGCTTCGATCCCCGTGCCGTTATCGGTGACCCGGACGACGGGGCGGCTCCGCTCATTGAAGCGCGCCTCGACGGTGATCTCCGCATCCTCCCGGCCGTCGGTCGCATCCAGCGCGTTCCAGAGGAGATTAATGAGGACCTGCTCGACGAGCTGAGGGTCGGCGTTTAATGTCATGCTCTCGGGTTCAACCCTTATGTGGAAACGGAGGGGCCGCCCCTCGATCTGTGGGGCGATGAGGGTCTGGACCCGGGAAAACAGGTCGTGCGCCGGGAAGAGACGGAACTCGGGCTGCGGGATGTGCGTGAGATCACGATAGGTATCCACGAATTGCAGAAGCCCGCGGCTGCGTTTCTGAATGATCTGAAGCGCCTCGCGGGTCTTCTCCTTCTCCGGGAATTGCGACCCATCACACTCCGTCTCCGACACCAGAGTCTGTTCGATGCTTCCGGCCAGTGAAGCCAGCGGAGTCAGAGAGTTCTTGATCTCGTGGGTGAGAACCCGGATGAGATCCCGCCAGGCTTCCATCTCTTTCTCGTTGAGCTCGGGGGTCACGTTCTGGAGAGTGACCAGCGTGAGGGTCCGGTGCGGCTGGCGCAGTTCCGTCGCTCGCGCGGAAATCTGGATCGTCTCTCCGTGAAGAGAAACGGATATCAAATCCCTCTCTCCGGGTTCGAGGGAGCGAAGGCGGTCCGGCACATCAGGACCGACCGCCGCCAGATCGTCGAGCATCCGGACGGCGGGAACGTCCAGCAGAGACTTGACCGCCGGATTCAGCAGCTCCACCCGGCCGTCCGGGCTATACGCAAGGACCCCGATTCCGACGTGCTGGACAAGGGCCTGGAGGTAGCGCAGGTTCTCCTCCTTCTCCAGAGAGATCCGCCGGAATTGATCCAAGATCTTGCCGAACTCGTCCCGGAGCTCCGCGAAGGCCGTCCCTCCGGGACCCCGGGGCGGTGCCTGGGAGAAATCCGAGAATTCAATGGTCTGGAGAAACCGGCTGAGATTCCGTGTTGTGGTTTCCACGTATCGAATGAGTCCGCGCGTTTGAAGCGCGATCAAAACACCGCAGACGACGATGGTTACGTACTGGCCGCGCGGGAGCAAGGATACGAAGAGCACGACGGTGCCGAGGATCAAGAGCACCCGAACCGCGCAATTCAAGCGGAAGTTGCTAAATGCCATGGTCCTTGAGCCTCCGGTACAGCGCCGGGCGACTCACGCCCAGTTCGCGAGCGACTCGACTGACGTTTCCGCCGAATCGCTCCATGGCCCGACGAATGATCGCTTTCTCGATTTCCTGGAGGTTGAAGGTGTCGAAAGGCACCGTCTCATCGGACGACCCTCGACGCGCGAGGAGGAAGTCATCCGGTTCGAGTTCTCCGGATCCGCTCATGATCACGGCCCGTTCGATTGCATGCTGGAGCTCCCGGACGTTGCCCGGCCAATCGTAGTCCTGGAGTTTCTCGAACGTTACCGGGCGGATGCCGGTCAGGTCTTTCCGGTATTTCCGCGCGTATCGCCGGAGGAAGTGGCGCGCGAGGAGCCGGATGTCGGCCTGTCTCTCACGAAGAGGCGGAATCGGGATCTCCACCGTATTGAGCCGGTAGAGAAGATCCTGGCGGAATGTTCCCTCGGTCACGCGGTCGACCAGAGATACGTTGGTTGCGGAGATCAACCGGATGTCCACGTCCGATGCGGTGTTGGATCCCACGCGCGTGATCTGCCGGTTCTGTAGGGCCGACAGGAGCTTGGGTTGCAGCTCGAGCGGGAGATTCCCGATCTCGTCGAGAAAGAGGGTTCCTCCGGATGCGACCTCGAAGCGACCCGGCCGATCCTCCCTGGCATCCGTGAAAGCGCCTTTTACATGGCCGAAGAGTTCGCTCTCGAAAAGACTCCCGGTGAGCGCGCCCAGATCCACCCGCACGAAGACCTCACGGGAACGAGTTGACTGCCGGTGCACGGCGCGCGCCACCAACTCTTTCCCGGTCCCGTTCTCTCCGGTGATGAGCACGTTGGCCTCCGTGGCGGCCACCTTCGTGATCATCGCCCGGACTTTCTGAATGGCCGGCGACTCCCCGATGAAATCCTGGAACGGCTGGTCCAGGTCCGCGCTGAGCTGCTGCTGGCGGGAACGGAGGCTCCGCACCGTCCGCCGCTCCTCGCTGAGAGCGAGGGCAGAGGACACCGTGGCCAGGAGTTTCTCATTCTCCCAGGGTTTGGCCACGAAGTCGGTGGCTCCGGCCTTGACCGCCTGAACGGCCGTCTCGAAATCGGCAAAGGCGGTGATCAGAATCACGATCGCCAAGGGATCGATCTCGAGAATCCGCCCCAGCCAATGAAAACCCTCGCGGCCGCTGGTTACATCCTTCGTGAAGTTCATGTCCAGAAGGATGACATCAAAGCGTTGCTTTGCGAGAAGGTCCGGAATGACTCCGGGATCACTTTCGGTTTGTACCTCGTGAACCAGTTGACCGAGCAGCATGTCGGCGGCAAAGAGAATGTCCTCGTTGTCATCGACCACCAGGATTCGACCGGTCTTGGTCTCCGTCTTATCTGTCATCTCCATCTCCGCTCCAGTGTCCGAGGGCCGACAGGGATTGTAACGTTTCTTTACACAACTGTGAAGCCCCGTCTTCCTATCCCGTTGAGAAAGTGGGCGGACGTTTCTGGCACGGGGCTTGTATAAGGAAGAGGGTGCAGCTTTCGGACCGGAGATGAACATGTCGGGAATGGATCGGAGAATTGAGAAGAAGTCCTGGCCGCCGAAGCGGATCGCCGTCGTCGTCGTCCTGGCCGCGGTCGTGTTCGTCGTCATCTGGAACATCGTGTCGGCTACGCGGGGAACCATCCTTCGCATACCCGAGGAACGTCTCCGGATCTCCACGGTCACCCGTGGCGAGTTCCAGGAGTTCATTCCCGTGGTCGGGACCCTGATCCCCATCACGACGCATTACCTGGACGCGGTGGAGGGGGGACGCGTGGTCACGATCCACCGCGAGGCGGGCAGTTTCGTCGAGGAGGGCGACGAGATTCTGGAGCTCAGCAACACGGATCTCCTGCTCGACATCATGTACCGCGAGGCGGAGCTCTTCCAGCAGAGCAACAATCTCCGCAATACCAAGCTCATGATGGAGCAGAACCGGCTGGAGATGCGCCGCGAGCTTCTCGACATCGATCACGAGATCAAACGGCAGCAGCGCACCCGGGAGAGCCTTGCCGGTCTTGCCGAGAACGGCCTCGTGTCCGAACGAGAATACGAGGAATGCCGCGATGAGCTGGATTACCTGGTCAAGCGGCGCGACCTGCTCGTGGCCACGCAGGAACAGGATTCTCTGTTTCGTACCGTCCAGATCCGTCATCTCGAAGAGTCCCTGGACCGGATGCAGGCCAATCTGGGCGTGGTCCGGGAGAACATCCAAAACCTCGTCGTCCGGGCGCCCGTTACCGGCCAGCTGACCTCGCTCAGCGCGGATATCGGGGAGTCCAAAGCCCGGGGAGAGCGCCTGGGACAGGTGGATGTCCTGGCCGGGTTCAAGGTGCGGGCCGCCATCGACGAGCACTACATCGCCCGCATCCATTCCGGCCGGAGGGCCTCGTTCGTATTTTCCGGAGAGGTCTACCGGTTGACCATCACGAAGGTCTATCCGGAAGTCATCAACGGCCGCTTCGAAGTGGACCTCGGCTTCGACGGTAGAGAGCCTGAAGACGTGCGCCGGGGCCAGACATTCCATATCCGCCTGGAGCTCGGAGATCTGTCCGAGGCCCTACTCCTTGCCAACGGGAGCTTCTACCAGAAGACCGGCGGGCGCTGGATCTACGTCCTCGACTCGTCCGGGCGGAAGGCGCACAGGAGAGACATCACGCTCGGCAGACAAAACTCCGAGTTCTTTGAAGTTCTCGACGGTCTGGATCCCGGAGAGAGGGCCGTCACTTCGTCCTACGAAACCTACGGGGACGCGGACGTGCTGGTTCTGCAGTAAGAAGAGGCTACGGGAACGCGAGACGGCGAGGGCACAGGCGGCCCCTGAGAGCATCAGGCAGGAGGATCACATGATCACCACCCAGAATCTCACCAAGATCTTTCGAACCGACGAAGTCGAGACGACGGCGCTCAATGAAATTGATCTCACCGTTCAGGCGGGGGAGTTCGTTGCCGTGATGGGGCCCTCCGGCTGCGGCAAGTCCACGCTTCTCAACATTCTGGGGCTTCTGGATTCCCCGACCGCCGGCCGGCTCGAGCTTTTCGACCGGGAGGTTTCCGGATATTCGGAGAGGAAACGTTCGGAACTCCGGAAGGGGAACGTCGGCTTCGTCTTCCAGAGCTTCAACCTGATTGATGAGCTGACGGTCTATGAGAATGTGGAGCTGCCCCTCCTCTACCAGCGGGTTTCCGGCGCCGAACGCAAGCGGCGGATCCACGAGATGCTGGAGCGGTTCAATCTCATGCCGCGGCAGAAACACTTTCCCCAGCAGCTCTCGGGCGGCCAGCAGCAGCGTGTGGCCGTAGCCAGAGCCGTCGTCGGGAATCCCAAGCTGATCCTGGCCGATGAGCCCACCGGCAACCTGGATTCCGCCCATGGGGAGGAGGTCATGAGTCTTCTGGCCCGGCTCAATGAGGACGGGACGACCATCATCATGGTGACTCATTCCTCGAGTTACGCGGCGTACGCACGCCGGGTCATCCATCTCTTCGACGGCGTCGTGGTCACCGAAGCGGCCGGGAGCGTGGGCCATGCGTAGCCGGGGGAGATCCCTTGAGAACGTCGGGCGGGGGGTGCGACCGTGCTGAGACATTATGCAATCTCGGCCTTGAGACATCTGGCGAAACACAAGGGGCATTCGCTCATCAATATCGTGGGGCTGGCCATCGGGCTGGCGGCGGCGATTCTCGTTCTCCTGTGGGTCCGGTATGAGATGAGCTTCGACCGTTTTCACGAGAACGCGGATCGGCTCTACAGAGTGGCGTTCACGACGGAGGACAGGCAGGTTCACAGTGCGTACCTTCCGGGCCTGGCCGGACCGTATTTGAAAGACCGGTATCCCGAGATCCTGGATACCACTCGACTCATCGACTCCGGCGCGCGCAAAGTGTCGACGGACGGCAGGGCCGTGTTCACCAGCGCATGTTGCGTGGACTCGTCTTTCTTCCGGATGTTCACATTTGCCTTCGCCCAGGGAGACCCGAACACTGCGCTCAACCATCCTGATGGAGCCGTCATTTCCCCGGGTCTGGCCAAAGCGCTCTTCGGAAACGCGGATCCCTTCGGGGAGGCATTTCAGCTGGAAGGGGAACAGGGAAATCTCCTTCTCCGCGTCACGGGGGTTCTGGAACCCATTCCCGAAAACTCCACCATCCGCTACGGTCTCTTCACGGCCTTCGCATGGGCGCCCGGGTGGGCGAAGAAATGGGACATGAAGGGGGTCTACACATACGTATTGCTTGATCACAATCAATCCTATCGGGAGGTGAGTGCACGCATTGAGGACGTGTACAACGTTCATAACCCGGGGGATACGCCGAACGACTTTTACCTCCAGCCGCTCAAGGATGTGCACCTGCGGGAACTGGGCGGTGGCGGACTGATTGTCTACATCACCCTGTTCTCGGGCATCGGGTTGGCCATCCTGCTGATCGCGTGCATGAATTTTATGAACCTCGCCACGGCACGTTTCTCCACCCGAGCGAAGGAAATCGGAGTTCGAAAAGTGATCGGCGCCACTCGCGGGCAGCTGGCCCGCCAGTTCCTGGCCGAAGCCGCGGTACAGGCCCTCTTGTCGCTCGTGCTGGCCCTCGTCGTCCTGGAGTTCCTGCTTCCTCCGATCGCAGGGGTTTTCGAAAAACCCCTGGATCTGGAGTACTCGTGGGCGCTGATGCTTCAGCTCGTGGGCATCGCGCTCGTTGTGGGCCTGGTGGCCGGGAGCTATCCGGCCCTCTTCCTCTCCTCGTTCAGTCCGGTGACCGTGCTCTCCGGCCCGTGGCCGGCCCCGACTTCCCACAGGAGGATGTTCCGAAGGGTCACCGGGACTCGCATCGGAGGCGCCCTCCTCCGAAAACTGCTGGTGATCGTACAGTTCTCGATCTCGATTTTCTTCGCGCTCTCCATTCTCGTGGTCCTTCGGCAGCTGAACTACATCGACACCAAGGACTTGGGATTCGACGAAGAGAACCTCGTCATTCTTGTCACACAGGGAGAACTCTTCCGTAGGCATGAGACTCTGAAGAGGGGTCTCCTCAGCGATCCGGCGGTCGAGAGCGTGACGTTCACGGCAAACGTGCCGATCGGGTGGACCAGTTCCCTGGGCGTGCTCTGGGCCGGTATGCGCCGGGACGAGATCTTCGACATGGGGACGCTGATGGTGGATTCGGACTACGAGAAGACCCTGGGGATGGATCTGGTGGACGGACGGTTCTTCTCAGAGGACTTTCCCTCGGACGAGTGGACGGCCTGCGTGGTGAACGAAGCCGCCGTGAAGGCCATGCGGATGACGGACCCCGTCGGGAAAGAGATCACACTGGCCCCCGAGTCTCCCTACGAGAACAGGCGAACCATTGTGGGCGTGGTCAAGGATTTCCACAACGAGACCCTTCACGGGAAAGTCCGGCCGTACACGCTGTTGCCGGCGACGGCGGGCGCCTTCGCGAGTATCCGGCTGCGCCCCGGCACACTTCCCGGGGTGCTGGAGTCCATCGAGCAGACCGTGCATGATATTGCGCCCGATGATCCCGCGGCGTACTGGTTTCTGGATGAGGAGATGGACGGCCGGTACGCGTCCGAGCGACTGACGGCCGGATTCATTCTGGCGGCTGCGCTTCTGGCCATGTTCCTGTCCTGCCTGGGGCTCTTCGGGCTGTCGGCATTCACGGCCGAGCAACACACCAGAGAGATCGGCATTCGGAAAGTGCTGGGCGCCTCCCTCGCCGGTATTACGTGGTCCCTGGTCAGAGAGCACCTGTACTTGATCCTGATCGCCGGCGCGGTCGCGTTCCCGGTCGGGTATTTCGCGATGGCCAACTGGCTCGAGAACTTCGCGTACCGGACGGGAGTGGGGGTGTGGACCTTCGTCGTGGCGGGGGGCGCCACGGCGGCGATCGCGCTGGCAACGGTGGGGGGTCAGGCCCTCCGGGCGGCGATGGCCGATCCGGTCAAGGCGATCCGCTATGAATAGAGCTCGAGCGGCCGAAACATGTGAACGACCCCTGGGAGAACTCCCGAGAGGACACGCGTGATGCTAGGCAACTATCTTCTGACCGCATTCAGGAACCTCCTCAAGCGCAGGACGATCTCACTCATCAATATCCTCGGGCTCTCGGTCGGCATCGCGTGCTGTCTGCTGATCTTTCTCTGGTTCCAGTTCGAGTTCGGCTACGACGACTTTCATGAGAACCTGGAAGATCTGTATGTGGCTTGTACGGAGGTTGTCTACGGGACACAGTCCTTCCGCGGCATCCAGTCGCCGCCCGCCCTGTGTCCCGCTCTTGTGGACGAATACCCGCAGGTCGTGAGGGCGACGCGGGTTATTCCAAGGAGCGACGGGATCCTGAGCTACAAGGACAAACAATTCAAAGAAGTGATCCGTTCGGTGGACCCCGATTTCCTCCGAATGTTCACGTTCCGATTTCTTCGGGGCGACCCGGCCACGGCCCTGGACGATCCCCATTCCATCGTCCTCACGGAGAGTATGGCCCGGAAGTACTTCGGAGATGAGGACCCGCTCGGACGGATCCTCCAGCTGGACTACACGTGGGACATGCGGGTGACCGGGGTGGCGGAGGACGTTCCCGGCAACTCGACTTTTCACTTCGACTTCCTGGCGCCCCTCGAGTGGATCCAGTGGCGAGAGTTGGGGCGTCAGGGGATGTTCGAGACCTGGTACAACTACATGTTCTACACCTATGTGCAGCTGCGGCCCGGGTCGGATTGGCGGTCCCTCAGCGAGAGCATTGAGGGCCGGATTCAACGGGCGGATCCCGAGTCGAAAGACACGTGTTTCCTGTTCCCGTTCCGAGACATGCGGTTGTACTCGGTCTCGGGTGAGGGGGAGTATATCGATCTCCTTCGAATGTTCGCGATCGTCGCCGGCCTGGTCCTCCTCATCGCGTGCATCAATTTCATGAACACGGCAACCGCCCGGGGGGGAGACCGGGCTCGGGAGATCGGCGTTCGGAAAGCCGTGGGTGCGCAGCGCCGCGAACTGGTGGGACAATTCTACTTTGAGGCGCTGCTTCAGTCTTTTGTGGCTCTGGTCATTGCCTTCGTGATCGCCGAGCAGTTCCTTCCGATCTTCCGGGAGCTGACGGGCGCAGATGTTGGAATCGACTACGCGGGAGACCCGCGCCTCCTTCTCGGAGGCGTCTTGATCGCCCTCATTACGGGACTCGTCGCGGGGAGCTATCCGGCACTCGTCCTCTCTTCGTTTCGGCCGGCGGTCGTTCTTCACGGGGCGCTGGCGGCCGGTTCGAAGGGTACCTGGCTCCGACGGATTCTGGTCGTCGTTCAGTTCGCAACGGCCGTGGTCCTGATCATCTGCACCCTGACGATCCACTCGCAGTTCAGCTTCATGAGAGAGAAGGACGTGGGATTCGAGCGCGGGAACCTGGTGCGAATCGTTATCGATCACGAGATCCGGGAGAACTTCGGCACGCTAAAGACGAGATTCCTGGAACATCCCAATGTTGCGAACGTCACGATGGCCACCCATTCGCCCTCCGGCATCTACTGGAACGGTTCCGGGTGGGATTGGGAGGGCCGGGATCCTAACGTGGATCCTAGCGTGACCTACATGGGCGTGGGGCTCGACTGGCCGCCGGCCATGGGCATCGAGATGCTGGCGGGCCGCTTCTACGGACCCGAGCATGTTGGGACGGATCGCCGGGAAGCGGTGATCAACGAAACCTTTGCCGAGTATCTCGGAGAAGGCTCTGCTGTGGGCAAGTGGATTACCAACAGCTGGCAGGAATCTCCACTCACGGTGATCGGCGTGGTCCGCGATTTCCACTTCAAGCCACTCTACGAACCGATCGGGCCTCTGGTGATCTTCCATGAACCGGAGTTCCCTTTCTGGTACGCGTTCGTGCGGATTCGTGACGAGCAGGTGGAAGAGACTCTGGCTTTCCTCGACGAAGCGTACCACGACATTCGGCCCGGTAGGATGTTCGAATACAATTTTGTCGAAGAGGAGTTCGAAGGCATGTATGGGTTCCTGGAATCCTTGGGCGAGATCTTTCGAGTGTTCGCCGTCGTGGCGGTGATTCTCTCCTGCGTGGGGCTCTTTGGGCTGGCCACCTTCATGACGGAGCAGCGATCGAAGGAAATCGGGATCCGCAAGGTCCTCGGAGCCAGTGTCACCGGCATCGTCATGCTTCTGACCAAGGAGTTCGTACGCTGGGTGCTGGTTGCGAATCTCATTGGGTGGCCGGTGGCCTACTGGTTGATGGGACGTTGGCTGCAAGGTCTTTCCTATAGAGTTGACTTGGGACCGGATCTCTTCGCTTTGGCGGGGCTCTTCTCGCTGGCGGCGGCCATGATCGCCGTCGGATACCAGGCCCTGCGGGCGGCGTTGGCGAATCCGGTCGATGCAATCCGTTACGAATGAACAGGAGATCTTTCGGAGGACTTCCGCCCAGACCTGGCCCGTCGCAACAGGCGGAGGTTCTCAATCCCGGTGGGGGCGGCGCGTGCGTCGCCCTCACCCAATACGGGTCTTGACGATCGATCCGTTTTCCGAGATAATGGGGTGCCTCCCGAAGGTTTGTTTGACCCCTGTCGCCAGAGCTACGACCCACGCCGCCAGACCGGTGTCCCCGTCTGGCACGGCATTCCCCGGTGCAGGAGGAGAACGTGTCCAGGTCCGTTCCGGTTGTCCTTTTCGTTCTCGGGTTTGTTCTTCCGATGTCGGTTTTTTCCTTTCCGGACCCCCTCCAAGGGGACGGGGCCGGAACTCGGGTGGATCCGTATCTCATTCCGCAGACGTCCGCCGAGATCACCGTCGACGGGGTGCCGGACGAGGCAGTGTGGCAGGACGCACTGGTCTTGGATCTGCCCTATGAAGTCACACCGGGAGAGAACGTCCCCGCTCCCGTAAAGACCGAAGTTTCCCTTATGTACAGTGAGTCGCACCTCTACGTGGCTTTCCGCTGCCATGACCCGGATCCCCGTGCCATCCGGGCCTTTCTCCGTGACCGTGATTCCGGATGGAATGACGACCGCGCCGTTCTCGTGTTGGACACGTTCAACGATGAGCGGCGGTCCATCGTGTTCGGCGTCAACGCGCTGGGAGTCCAGACGGACTACTACGAGAACTCGGCGGGCGAGTCGGACATCGGCTGGGATACGATCTGGGGTTCGGCCACCCGGATTGCGGAATCCAGCTGGACGGTGGAAATGGCGATTCCTTTTCGCTCCATCAGTTTTCAGCGTTCTGAGGGACCCCAGATTTGGGGCATCGTTCTGACCCGGCTTTACCCGCGGAGTCTTCGCACCTGGCTCGCCAACTCACCGGACGATCGCAACAACGACTGCTCTCTCTGCCAGGCGGCGAAGTTCATCGGTTTTGAGGGAGCGGCCCCGGGCCGGAACATCGAGATCACGCCGACGGTTACGGCGGTCCGGACGGATGCCCGGACCGCCATGCCGGACGGGGATCTCGAGAAAGCGAACGAAGAGACCGAGGCAGGCCTGACTTTCCGGTGGGGTTTCACGCCGAACCTCACGCTCACGGCCACCGGCAATCCGGATTTCAGCCAGGTGGAGGCCGACGCGCTGCAGCTCGACATCAACGAGCCGTTTGCCTTGTTCTACGAGGAACGCCGGCCGTTCTTCACGGAGGGGATCGACTTCTTCGATACGGAACTGGACGCTGTCTACACTCGAACGATGCGGGACCCCGATTGGGGCGCCAAGGTGACGGGCAAGGAGGGCCGTCACACGGTCGGCGCCTACGTTGTCCGCGACCACTTGACCAATCTCGTGTTCCCGGGAAGCCAGTCCTCTGGAAGAACGACACTGGATGTCGAGTCGACGGCCTCCGTTCTACGCTACAAGCAGGATGTGGGGGATCGCTATACGGTCGGGATTCTCGGGACCAACCGGGAGACGGACGACTACTTCAACTACGTGGCCGGTGTCGATGGAGACGTCCGGGTTACGGACAGCGATCGCGTCAAGGTTCAGGTTCTGGGGTCAAGAACCCGGTATCCCTGGGACGTGGCAAACGAGTTTGGCCAGGGAACGGATCGGCTGGAGAGCTGGGCGATGAAGGCCGCCTACCGGCACGCGTCCCGGAACTTCTACTGGTGGGTCAATTACGATGACCGGGGACGGGACTTTCGCGCGGATCTGGGGTTCATTCCCCAGGTGGACTACCAACACGCGGACGTCGGGTTCTCGCATGTCTGGAGAGCGGGAGCGGGGCACTGGTATTCGTCATGCGAGTTGTCCGGATCCGTTGAAGAAGCCCGGGACCAGGATGGAAACCTCCTCATCCGTATCGCCCACGGAGCGATGGCCTACTCGGGACCGATGCAGTCCTTCATCTACCTCGACGGGATGCGGACCCGGGAGATGTTCGCCGAGGAGGAGTTCGACCAGGATCGCTTGTACTGGATTACCAGTTTCCGGCCGAGTGGGGGGCTCTATCTGGGCCTGGAGGGGTACGCGGGAGATCGGATCGACTACTCGAACATCCGTCCCGGTGAGCGTATCCGGTTGAGCCCCGAAATCCAGTGGAACATCGGACGACGCGTGAGGCTGGACCTGGCGCACAACTACGAGCGCCTCGAGGTCGACGGGGGAGAGTTGTACACGGCGCAGACAAGCCAGCTGGTGGCCTACTGCCATTTCACCGCGAGGTCGTTTGCCCGGGCCGTCCTCCAGTACGTGAATTACGACAGGAACACCGATCTCTACACGTTCGATATCGACTCGAAGTCGGAGCACGTCTTCTCGCAGTTCCTGTTCTCCTATAAGATCAATCCACGAACGGTTCTCTTTCTGGGATACAGTGACAATCACATGGGCACGGAACTGTACGGATTGACCCAGGCCGACCGGACGGTGTTTGCGAAAATCGGGTATGGCTGGCGACTGTAGCCTGGATTATTCGTGAATTCCTGCTGCGAGGGTCTCAGCATGCGTCTGGACTTCGTTGCGATGCCGATTTCGATCCTCAACGGAGCTAGGGCTACGTCTCCGGTCGAAATCAGCCCCGCGCCTTGCCAGACGCAAGCTGCGCCCCTCTCGCTACGGAATATCCGAATAACCCAGGCTACACGACCTAAACGTGTGAACGAGAGGAGGGACGATCGTGGCATTGGATTTCGAGCTTTCGAAAGAGATGATGGGTCTCCGGGCCAGGGCGAGAGAGACCTTTGCCGCTCTATCGGAACGGCAGGCCGGACTTCGAGCAAACGAGAGACAGCGAGCCCTGCGCGACGACGTATGGTTGGCGTTGGCGGAGATCGGTTTCCACGGTTTCCTCGTATCCGGGCGCTTCGGGGGGAGTGAACGGGGCCTTCTCGCTTCCGTGCTGGTGATGGAGGAGCTGGCCGCGGTCGGGCTGCAGAGTTTCCTCCCGATTCTCGGCACGATGGTCGCCGCCGGTGTCGGGGCCTTTGGGTCGGATGAACTGAAGGAGCAGATCCTTCGGCCGTTCGTTGCGGGTGAATCGAAGGTCGCCATTGCGTCGACCGAAGCCGATGCCGGTTTCAACGTGCTCAATTGCCAAACTTCGGCGGAGGAGCACGGCGACCATTTCGTCGTCAACGGCTCGAAGGCGTACGTCTCCGGCGCGGACGTGGCGGACCGGGCGCTGCTTGTGACGCGCACGATGCCGCTCGATGAGTGCAAGAACCGGGGCTTGCCGAAGACGGCCGGGATCTCTCTCTTCGTCGTCGATCTCACGAGTGACGGAATCGAGCGAACGGAGCTGCCGTCTCGGGGCGAAGGCGTATTGACTCAGTTTGCCCTGGAGCTCAGGGACGTGCGCGTTCCGGCCGGTCACCTTCTGGGTAAGGAGAACGAGGGAGTGAAGGTGATGTTCCGGGCCTTCAATCCCGAGCGGGCGCTCGCCGGCGCCATGGCGTTGGGAATGAGCCGGTATGCTCTGGATCTTGCGCGCGATCGCGCCGGGGCTCGCAAGGTATTCGGAGATACGCCGATCGGCGCGTACCAGTCGGTTCAGCATCCGCTGGCGGAGGTCGCGATCCGTGCGGAGGCCGTCCGCTGGACCGTCTATCGTGCCGCGTGGCTCTTTGATGAGGGCCGGGATGCGAGAGAGGTGGCCGTGGCGGCGAATGCCGCGAAATACTTGGGGGCCGAGCTGGGAATACGGGCGGTCGATGCCGCCATCGAGACTTTCGGTGGGAAGGGATTCGACGAGGACTACGGGCTCATCCACCTCTGGGAGCAGGCGCGGCTCCTCAAGACCGCGCCCATCAGCAATACGCTCATTCTCAATCAGATTGCCGAGCACGCGCTGGGCCTTCCGCGGTCGTACTAGCCGTGAGGGATTCCCGGCAGAGCCAGGAATCCCTCACGGAGAGAGTAGAGATTAGACATTGGACATTAGAGCTCGGAAAGGGCATTAGGAAGGCCCGCAGTCCCGTTGTCTCGCAGTCTCCTTGTCGCTCAGTCGGCTGTCTCCGCCAGCACTTCCTCCCGTACCTGTTTGCTTGCAAACGAGAAGTGCATCTGGACGATCAGCCACTCGCCGTCTCGTTTTTCCAGGACGCCGGTCCATCGGGTGTCCTCCCAGGAGGTGGATCGCCCCTCCCATTCCCCGTAGTCGTCAAGGATCGTCGAGAACCATGCGACGTCGCCGGAGCGCGAGAAGTTGATGCGAAGGCCGTGGAGTTCGAAGTGGGTGGCCTTGAAACGAGGATCCATCCAGAAGTCGAACAGCTCTACAAAGGCATCCCATCCGACGATGGTGTCGTCCCCCCGTGGCTGGAACATGAAGAATTCCGCATCGTGGGCGATGATGCTCTCCAGGCGCGCACGATCTTTGGTGAGCGCCCAGCCCGTGCAATCGCGAATGACCTGGTCGACGACGGCTCGATCTTCCTCAGTCACTCCTACTTGAGGTGAACACCCGGGGCAAAAGGCGCAAAGGAGAAGACTGAGAAGTATAAGACACATTCCGGCCCG
>CAZSXU010000034.1:14403-35940 GCA_964610505.1 uncultured bacterium
TATTTCAGCAGAACCATTCGTCGCGTTCGCGACTGGCCGTTCCAGGTAATCCGGTAGAAGTAGACGCCGCTTGCGACTTCCGTGCCTCTGTGGTCCGTTCCCTCCCACACGGCCCGATGGATTCCCGCTCCGAGGACTTCGTCCACAAGAGTTCTCACCCGGCGGCCCGTGGCGTCATAGACGCTGAGCGTCACCCTCAACGAGGAACGGCCTGCGGGAATCCCGTAGGTGACTTCAGTGACCGGGTTGAAGGGATTCGGAACGGCGGGTCCAAGAAGGAGCGACATGGGGACATCGGACCCGACCTCGGCCGTGGAGGTCGAAGCGCAACCCGTGTCCAGCGCGCCCACCAGACCACACCCGGTCGGCGAGTTCTCCGGAACACACGGCGAGTCCTCGTGAAGTCGATAGTCTCCTCCGCTCGCGTTGCAGAAGAGAGGATCGGCGGAGACGTTCCCGTCCAGGCCGTACTGATCCGCGATGCATCCGGTCCAGTCCCCTCCTGCGTTGCCGAAGATGTCCGAGCAGGAAACCGTCGCCGTCGCTCCATAGTAGCAGTGCACGGCCTGCCCATTGGTGGAATGGGAGATGATGCAACGCTCCAGAGCAATGGACGACTGGGTGTAGTACGCATAGATGCCCGCCCCGGTGGAAGCGGCATTGGAGGTCAGGGTCGAGCTCCGGATCGTGGGGCAAGCATCCTTGGCCGCCAGCCCCCCGCCGTAGTCGGCCTCGTTGCCGGCGAAACAGCATCCGATGAAGACAGGCTGAGCGTTCTCGCAGTAGATTGCGCCCCCGGCGTTGTTCGGCCATACCAGGCCGGTCGCCAGACCGCCGGTCAACGTGAGTCCCTCGATCACCGTTGTGCTGTCCACCCCGACACAGGTCAGGATTCTTCCCAACCCGTCGGCGTTGATGATCACGTCGCTCGCCGAGGCGGATTCGCTTCTAAGGAGAACCCCGGACTTCATCTCGATTCCGTGTTCGAAGTAGGTGCCCGGCGCGACCAGAACGCTGTCGCCGGCCCAGGCGGAATCGATGCCCGCCTGGATCGTGGGCGCGTCCGCGGGAACGTGCCAGGCGCGGTTGCCGAAGAACCCCTTTCCGAGCGCGCCGACCTGGCCGCAGCCGGGCGCGTCCAGACAAGGAGAGGAGACCTGAAGGTGGTAGTCGCCGCTTGCCGGGTCCTCGAACAGGGGATCGGCGGTGAAGTTGCCGTTGATGGTCCCGGAGTCCGCCACGCATCCCACCCAGTCTCCGCCCGCGTTGCCGTAGAGATCGCAGCAGCTGAGCGTCGCCGTTCCCGAGCTGTCACATCCGACCGCCTCACCCTGGGTACTGGAGGCGAGGATGGAACGTTGGATGACCGGGAGGGAGCCCCGGGAATGAACGCCTCCGCCGGTGGGCGCCGAGTTACCGACCAAGGTGCACGACTCGAGGCAAGGACGCGCGCTGCCGGCACAGAAGACGGCGCCGCCCACCTGGTCGGCCGTGTTGCCGTGGAAGACGCATCCGGTGAGCGTGGGGGAGGTTCCATCGCAGTAGACGGCGGCTCCCTGGAGCGCCCGCCCGCCCGTAATCGTGAGGTTCTCCAGAATCGAGCCCGCGCCCTCGCCCGACTGAAACGCGAACGCACGGCCCTGTTCCTCGCAATCGATGACAACGGAATCCGGGCACCTGCTCCCGGAGCAAACCGTGAGGGCTTTTCCAAGAAAGTCCACGTCGCGATTTCCGGTGCCGACGTAGGTCCCGCTCGAGAGCTCTACGGTGTCGTACCAAGGAACACTGTCTACGGCCGCCTGGATCGTGGGGAAGTCGCCGCTCCCGTCCGGCCGGACCGTGTGGACGCCCGGGGGACAGCCGATGCCGAGAGCCCCGACGAGTGCCCCCATGGGGGCGTTCTGAGGGGCACACGGAGAATTCTCCTTCAGGTGGTAGTCTCCCTCCACTGTCGGGACGCTCCGGCAATCCGCGGGATCGCAGAAGCCCGGCGGAACATGCTGGTTGTACCAGGCCCAGTGGGTGGCCCCGGCTCCGGCGATTCCGTTGGAATCCACATCGCAGCCGCTGAAGTGAACCACAGGATCCCCCAGCAGGAAGAGATCGTCTCCGGATGTGTCGGCGCAGTTATACCAGAGGATCGAGGATTCGATCCAGAAGGAGACCCCGCCATCGTACTGCATGCCACCCCCGGTGGTTCCTGCACGGTTTCCGCTGATGGTGCAGCCGTCGATATGGGGTTCCGGGCCGTCGGCGGGCTCGAGCAAGATGCCGCCGCCCGAGGCCGAGCTGAAGTTGTCGACTACGGCGCAGTCTTCGATGATGGCCCCCGGCCCGCACGCGAGCCCACCGCCGCCGGAGCCCCGGCTCGCCGCGAGCGCCGAGTTTGCGGCGAGGGTCGTTCCCGAAAGGGTCGGCCAAACGGCAGGTCCCGCAGCGATGCCCCCGCCCGAGAGCTGGGCCGTATTATGCGTCACCGTACAGTCCGTGATCTCGGGGTGGGAGCTGTCGGCAAAGCACAGACCTCCCCCCGAGCCTCCGCTTGTGTTGTCCGCGATCGTGCAGTTGATGATGGCGACGGAGGCGGAATCGCAGAAAACGGCTCCACCGTCGCCGTCCGCGTGATTGTCGACGATCTTGCAGTTCTCGATTACGGTCCTGACTCCGGCGCAGTAGACGGCGCCCCCCCCGTTGTCCGGAGAAGTGCCCGAGACGTACCCATGCGTGAGTGTGATCCCGCGAACGCTCGATGCCAGTCCTTCGCCCGAGTGGAGGAAGAATGCCCGACCCAGGCCTTCGCAGTCGATGATGCA
Organism: uncultured bacterium; assembly: GCA_964610505.1. GTDB lineage: Bacteria > Arandabacterota > Arandabacteria > JAGLYR01 > JAGLYR01 > CAZSXU01. The sequence continues at coordinate 17,217 of CAZSXU010000034.1, forward strand.
GAGATCGGGATCCCCACTCAAAGAGCAGACGCCGATCTCCTTGCCGAGAAAGTCGAGATCCCGGTTACCCGGACCGGCGTACGTTCCGTTCTCCAGCTCGATCGTGACACCGGCCGGGACCGAATCGATGGCCGCCTGGATGGTGGGATAGTCGCCCAGGCCGTCTGCCCGCACCCGAACCGTACGGTTACCCGGGGTAATCCGCCGTATCATGCCTTCGTCACACGGATCGGGAGACCAGTAGAGCTCGTCCAGTGTATACCAGGCGTTCTGTGAGCCGCCCCAGCCATAGTTCATATGGTACTGGCACAGGCTGTCCGCCTCCCGCCATCCGTCACAGACGATTGCGTGGAAGGGGATGCCGTAGAGCATGGGACGGCGGGCGTTGATCTCGGACTTGATGATGTCGAACCAGTCTCCGAGCGAATGATCACACCGCTCCTCGAAATCGGTCACCGGCTCGTACAGGAAGAAATCGGTCAGAGCGGGTTCCACCATCAGGAACGTGCTGGCCGAACCACAGGCCCCGTAGTCCATTTCCAGAGCCACACCCGCCTCGTAGCTGAGCTCGGCCAGCGCCCCGTTCTCTTCGGGCGTGCACTCGTCGTAGCAAAAGTCGGGCATGTTTTCCCAGTCGTACGGGTCCTGGAAGAAGGCGGACAACTCGTCCCCGCTCGTGCTGCCTCCACAGGAATTGTCCCCGCTCCACATGTATGAGTGACTCCCACCCCCGCTGGGCGGCCAATCGTGGTACTTCATCACCTGGACCAGTGCCGTGGCGAGACAGCCCACAACGCACCGCCCGCCGTCGCCCATCGGGCAAAGGTCGTTGAAGGGTTGTTCCTGGTGCCAGCGTGTTGTGAGGAGCGGGCCCATCTCGGTCAGCGGTGTTCTGAGCGAGCCGGCCAGGAGACGGTCCCACTGTCTCCGATGAACATCATCGAACCCCCCGTCCTTCCGCCCGCCCGGTCTTGCATCGAGGCTACCGTACTCCTTCCTGAAAGCCGAAAGGCGGTTTCGAAGGATGTCTCGAATCATCTGCACCATTCCCCCGGTGTCGCCGACGTTGAACTTGCACTCGTCCGAGTAGGCTTTGATCGGGGGAAGCTGCCTGAGGATGGGGACGACCACGAAGCCGGCGGGGTCGATTGAATAAACGCGAGCCAGCAGCCGGTCACCGTCCAGGAGCTCTTCGACAACGGAAACGGAAGGATCGGAAACACCCGCCCAGGAACCGGTCTGGCTCACGATGTGCCGGAGCCAGTTCTCGCAAGCTTGTTCCATCTCGGATTCGGAAACCCGCTCGCATCGGCCGGTGGGAGTGATGGTGAGAAGCACCAGCAGGGCCAGGGTGGGCACGGCAGCGTACCGCATGGCTGCTCTCCGGTTCAGAAAAGGGTGATGGGGCTTTCTTCAACCTCGGCAACCCGTTGCGTCTGAATCTATTATATCACAATTGAGCGGTATTACAAGGGAGTAGGGTTCGGCGGCCGGTCAGGGCGAACGGAGCGGAGCGCCAGACGGCGCTCCGAGAAAGGTGAAAAGCGAAAGGTGACAGGTCACACTGCGCCGGAGGACCCTCACCCTTGCTGCCGTCGCGTACTGCGCCGGCAGCCTTCCCTCTCCCGGTGGGAGAGGGAACTCCTTCGCCTTGTCGTGACCCCGCGCCTTGGATTCGACCCGCCATCCCGCAGGGGTGGGGTTGACGTATGGCATGGGCGTGGGCATAGTGTGTCGGCCGGGGCACACGGGGCCGATTCTAACAACCAACGTCAATATTTGCAAAGAGTTGCAGGATTCGTGTCCGGCCGGACACTTTTTTTGGCTCGGCCCTTGACATCGGACGCCTTTGGTGTGATATTTGTCACATGAGACTCCTATCACACTTGGCTTCGAGGGTTTGCCTCGAAGCAGAGAATCAGAGAAGCAGAAAATGGAAAATGGATCTCGGAAAAGGGCGTTGGAGAAATCAACCCATGCCGCCCCGCCATCTCTTTTCCGTTCTCTCTCCTCCGATTCGGACTGGAAGGGAGGCAAGTCATGATGCGTGCTCTGGGAATATCGTTGGTCACGGCGATTGTTGCGTTGGCGATGGTTCTGCCGGCAGCGGCCGGAGAGATCCACGAAGCCATCAAGGCGGGCGACTTCGATCGGGTCGCGAAGATGCTGACGAAGGATCCGAGTCTGGTCAACGCGCCGGACGAGAGCGATCCGTACGACAGCCTGCCGCTCCATTTTGCCGCCATTCAGGGCGAGATCAAAATTGCCAAACTTCTGCTGAAGGCCGGGGCCGAAGTCGACTGTGGCGACAGCGATGAGAGTACGCCGCTCCATGTGGCGGCGCTCAATCACCATCCGGACATGGTCGCCTTTCTTCTGAAACACGGAGCCGACATCAACCGCCGCGATAAGAACGGCGCGTACGCCCTCAGTTTCGCCGCCTCCGCCTCGGACACCATCATCGTCCAACAGCTCATCGACGCGGGATCGGATCTCAATTTCTTAAACAACCGCGGCCACACCTTGCTCCACTTCGCCGTTCGAGCGGGGCTCCGGGATCTGTTCGACCTCCTGATCGAACGCGGGTACGACATCAACGCCACGTCCAGAGAAAACGAGACGGTTGTCCGCTACGCGATCTCCCGCACGGGAGAGAGTTTCGTCGAAGAGCTGTTGGCCAAGGGCGCCGACCCCAATACGGCGGACGAACATGGATGGACGCCGCTCATCGCGGCGGCCTTCCGGGACTGCCCCGTGGCCGCGCAGGCGCTCATCAATCATGGAGCCGATGTCTCCCTCGCCAACAGCTGGGGCGGCACGGCGCTTCACGGGGCGGCCCGAAGCGGGAACGCGGAGATCGTAGGAATGTTGATCCAGAAGGGAGCGGACGTACGTGCAAAGACCGACGAAGGTGAAACGCCGATCGTCATGGCGGCGGACGCCGGCAATGCCGATGCGGTCAAGGCCCTGCTGGTGGCGGGCGCCGATGTGAATGACCTGTACAAGAGATTTGGATACACAACCCTCCATCTGGCCGCAATCAAAGGTTACGAAGACGTGGCGGAGCACCTTCTCAACTACGGGGCGAGCTGGGACAAGAGGGATGAAGCCGGAAGAACCGCGGTCGAGCTGGCGGCCCGCTATGGCCACGATAACGTCGTGAGTCTCCTTGCCGGGCGAGGGGCGAGCAGGCGGGGTTCGAACGTGAATGAGTGCACACTGGCAGCGTGGGAACGGCCGCCGAAGGGCGAGGCGGTTATCTGGTACCTCGGCCACAGTGGTTGGGCGGTCAAGACGGAGAAGAACTTCCTCATCTTCGACTACGCCAACCGAGATCGCGAGCCCCAGGCTCCAGGGCTCTGCAACGGATTCGTCAACTGCGATGAACTGGCGGGCGAAAACGTGACCGTGTTCGCCACGCACGTGCACGGCGACCACTACGATCCGGCCATCTTCGACTGGCGAGAGAACCTCCCCGACGTCACCTATGTGTTGGGGTGTCAGGATTCGGAGAAGTCCGACTATGTGTTCATGAAGGGCCGGGAGAAGAAGAAGATCAACGGCATGAAAGTGATGACGATCGAATCCAACGATACCGGTGTCGGGTTCCTGATCTTTGTCGATGGAGTCACTCTCTTCCACGCCGGGGATCACGCCAATCGGCAGCGCGATTTTTCCGGGCCGTTTCAGGCGGAGATCAAGTACCTCGCAAAGATGGGAATCGAGCCCGACGTCGCCTTCATGCCCATTTCCGGGTGCGGGTTCGGCGACCAGGAAGCGGTGAAGATGGGGGTTCACTACACACTCGAGACGCTGAAGCCCAAAGTCTTCATCCCGATGCACGCGGGAAGCAACTCGTGGCGCTATCATGAATTCATTGCGGACTGCCGCGACAAGTTCCCGGAAACTCGAATGGATGCACCCGTGAACCGGGGGGATCTGTTATACTACCGGGAAGGCGCGGTCGGCGATCGTCTGGCGCTTCGGTAGCGGAGTGTTCTCGCAGACTCGGTGCGGTCATCCGTAGTGGGGGGATGAGAACAGGGGCTCATCTCCCCGCGTGCTGGGGCCATCTCCTTTGCCGAGTGACCCGCCCGGCGTGCGGGTGACCGTGACCGAGATGCGAGAGCCGAAGGGCGAGAACGGGGAGCAGTGACGGTCTTCACCAACGGGAGTTGAGGATTCATGTCCAAGAAGCCACTCATCCACCAACTCAGCCGGCGCGAGCGACAGATCATGGACGTCGTGTATCAATTGGGAAGCGCGACGGCCGTGGACGTGGAACAGCTGATTCCCAATGCCCCTGTGAACGCAACGGTGCGGAAAATGCTGAGGACGCTCGAAGAAAAGGGGTACCTGAAGCACAAGCGCGACGGAAAGCGTTTCGTCTACTCGCCGACGATCCCGACCGACAAGGCCCGGACGACGGCCATGGAACATCTCCTGGATACGTTCTTTCGAGGATCGGCGGCCCGTGCGGTCGTGGCTCTACTGGACCGGTCGAAATCGAATCTGTCGGACGATGAAAGGCGGATGATCATCGACCGGATCGAGGAGTCCCGAAGGAAGGGTCGGTAAACCCGACGGATCCCGAACATGGGGGCGGATGGTCATGGAATCCATATCTGCAATGAAGTTTCTCGTGGACACCTCGATCAAGGCGCTGGCCGTCATGGGCATGGCGGGGATCGCTTCCCTCTTCCTGTACAGGAGTTCCGCCTCGACGCGAAGCCTGGTATGGGCGTTCACCCTGACCGCCCTGGTCCTGCTGCCCGTGGTCTCGGCCATGGCGCCGGCCTGGGAGGTTCCCCTTCTGCCGGACGTGTTTACATCGGGCACCGATTTCCTTTCTAGGTTCTACGAGTCGGCCGGCGAGTCCTCTTCCGCCGCGGCAATCGGTGATTCCGCCGTGCCCCCGGAGATGGACGGGTCCCTGGAAGCCGATTCCGGGAGCGGGATTGCAGGCTTGCGGCTGTCGTGGTCCGGTTGGGCACTGCTGGGATGGGCGGTGGGCGCGGCGCTGTTCTTCTGCTGGTTCCTGGTCGGCAAACTGGTCCTGTGGTGGATGTGCTCCAGATCACAACCGATTCACGAGGGACCGTGGGTGTCACTCCTAGAGGAGGTGGCTCGAGATTCGGGGATCACGCGTCCGGTGCGCCTGTTTCGAAGCCACGTCTCGACTGTGGCCTTCACATCCGGCATTCGTCGTCCGGCCCTGATTCTCCCGGCCGGGGCACAGGGATGGTCGGAAGAGAGCCTGCGGTTCGTAATGCTCCACGAGCTGGCCCACGTGAAGCGCCGGGATACGCTCATCGAGGCCGTGGCGCAGCTGGCGACGATTCTCCACTGGTTCAATCCCCTCGTCTGGGTGGCCGCCCGCCGGTTGAGAGTGGAACGGGAACGGGCGTGCGATGACTTGGTTCTCACGTCGGGTGGCAAGCCCTCGGACTACGCCAGCCAGCTCATGGAACTGGCCGCGCGGCTGACGGCCGTCCGGCGCCCCCTCTGGCAGATGGCGGCGGTGTCCCAGGGCGGAAGCCTGAAGGATCGGCTGCTCTTCATCCTGGACCCCAAGCGGGACCGGACGACCGGCTACGGCCCGGCCGCGTTGGCCGTTGGATTGGTGATGATCGCGCTCGTGCTGCCGCTCGCAGCGTTCACGCCCTGGACTCCGGCCGGTGGGACGGCGGAGTTCCCGAAGGGCGGCATCGGCGAAGGCGTGGCGAAGATCAACATCGACGGCCAGATGTTCAAGGTCGGAGAAATTCGGCGCCATGGCGATCTGACGGTGGCTCTCCATGATTCCGATTCCGACGTCCGCCGGGCGGCGGCCCGGACGCTGGGCAACATCGGGGACAACGCCGCGATGACCGCGCTCCGGTCCGCACTGGCCAGCCCGAATCCGGAAGTCCGGATGACGGCCATGAAGGAACTGGCGGCCCAGGGCGATCCGAAATCGATCAAGGTCTTCATGAAGTCGCTTGGATCCGATGATCCGAAGATCCGCAGCCACGCGGCGATCGACTTCCTTGTCATCCTGACTCACGACCGGAAGGAGACACGGGAGGCGGGTCTTCAGCAGCTTCGAACGGGCGACGGAGAGAAGGTCATTCTCCTCCTGGTTCGGGCACTCGGGGAGCACCAGCGGAAAGCACGCGAGTGGGCGGCGCCGAAGCTGGTCAAGGCGTTTCATGGGGAGAGCGACGATCTCCGTCTGATGGCCGTCGACGCACTCGCCCAGACCAACGATCCGGCGTACTGGGAGGCATTTGCCCTGGCTCTCAAGATCGACTCCTACCCGAAGGTCCGCTACACGGCCGCCAAGGCTCTGGGGACTCTCAAACCCACCGAACCCGCGGCCCTGAAGGCGCTGATCAAGACCCTCAAGGATGAGCATCCGGCCATACGTGCAATGGCCGCGTGGGCGCTGGGTGAAATCGGAGAGCCGGGGGCGAGGAAGTTCTTGAAAAAGGCGCTTGGCGATACGAACGAGAAAGTCCGGAATGCGGCGGAGGAGGCTCTTTCCCGGATCCAGTAGGTGATTCATTCGCATTCCGCAGTGGGGCCACGAGTGAACGAGGGAGTTGCGCCGCGCGTGCTGCAGCGATCTCTTTTCTCGCCCGCCGGTCCATCTCGAATACCCGTCGGATTCGGTCCAGGTCACATACCGCAAGGAAGGGAGAATGATGACCGGAATCGCAGGATGTGTGTGTGCCCTGACACTTGGTGTCGCGCTCTCCGTGCCATCATTGACTTCTGCCGAAGGGGACCTGCCGATCACGGTGACCCGGTTCTCCGACCGGGCCCTTGTGGTGAGTCTGGAACAGGGGCACGCCAATATGCTCGCCCTCTCTACGGAGAAGGGCATCGTGATCTTCAATACACTCTGGTCGAACCGCATCGCCGCGGAATACAGACGGATCATCGAGAATGAATTCGGGCGCGACGACTTCGTCTATGTCATCAACACGGGGGCGCCACTCATCCGCTTCGGTGGAAACGCCGCCTTCCCGGAGGCGGAGATCATCGCCCACGAATACTGCCTCGAGGATATGACGGAGAACGTACGCAACCTGGACACGCTCAAGCCTCGAAAAGTCCGTACGTATGACTACAAGGCGAAGGAGATGCAGGAAGAATTCATGGGGCTGGGTCCGGGTTCGCCCCGGGCGGCGATCAAGCACGAACGGGCCGTCCTGTTCCGGCGTATGGCGGACGATTTGTCGGAACCGTTTGTTGCCCGCCTCCCCACGATGACGTTCAGCGATCGGCTGACGCTCGACCTGGGGAACATGACGCTTGAGTTGGTCTACTTCGGGAACCGAACAATCCTCGCCCGGATTCCCGAAGAGCGCATCGTGATGCCCGGAGATGCCTTCCACCCCGTCCACATCTTGATGAGCACGATCTACCCGGTGACCCAAGACGTTCCCCGATGGCTGGACGTCCTGGACGGCGCGCTGGATGGGCCCTACGAGGTCGAGCACGTCGTCGGTCACTGGCGGGGAATATGGGGACGGGAAGATCTTGTGAAGCGGCGAGACTACATCCGGCAGCTGTGGGACGACATTGCGGTTCTTACCGAAGAGGGCGTCTCATACCGTGAGGCCAAAGAGCGCCTCTCCATGGACACGCGGTACGCGTATCTCACGGAGTGGGACTACTATCGGGAGCATGGACACCGGTGGGTCCTGGAGGACCATCTCCGCAACGTGAGGGCGTTCTGGAAGGAGTTCCACGAGCCGGCCTCGGAGGCGGTGGGGCTTGCGCTGGGGGAGGCCGGTCTCGAGGGAGCGCTCCGGAAGTTCGAGGAGATCCGGGCGGATACCCTGCATCGGTATTTCCTCGACGAGTCCGGTTTCAATCGGCTCGGCTACCGGCTTCTCTCCACGGGCGACTTCGAAGAGGCGGTCGAGATCTTCAAGATGAACGCCGAGCTCCATCCAGACTCGTGGAACGCGTGGGACAGTCTGGGCGAAGCCTACATGTGTGCCGGTGAACGCGATCGGGCGATCACGTACTACGAGAAGTCGGTGGATCTGAATCCCGACAATCAAAACGGGATGGATATGCTCGAACGACTCCGGGCGGAGAAGTAAGTTCGCTTGACGTTGGCTGATCCTGAACACTCTCCGGGGAAGGGAAGGAAGGACCGTGCACAGCCCCACGCGTTGTGTGATCGCAGGAGTTGTTGCCGCGATACTCTCCGCCTCATTGGCAGCCGAGGCCGGAGCCCCCCTGCCGATCACGGTGACCCGCTTCTGCGGCCGGGCCGTGTCGGATTTCCTTCAGTCTCTGTCGGGACGGTGAAGGGCCCGGCCGCCCGATCCGGGGACCCGAGAAATCCCGGGTCCGGGGGTTGACAGTCCCGGGGTTCGTGGGCATGGTAGGGACACCGCACGGCGCTCGGAGGGCGCCTTCGAGCGGAGGTAAACGGCGTAATCTGTTTCCCCACCCTTAGTTGCGCCGAATCCAGATCTCGCCCCTGGACAGTCCAACCGGTCCCCCTACCGCCCGTCCGGCGTTTCTTCCGGATTCGGTGGATCGGGATTCGTCCGTCCGCTCGAGCGCGCGGGGACCGGAAAGAACTCGAACATCCCCTGCGGAACGACGAAAGATGTTTCCGTCTCGACGACTGGAACGCATCGGCCGATCGGTCGGGCGCGGTCATGGATGGATCCTGGCGGCGATCGTGGGGCTTGCGGCCGCGGTTCGATGGTCGTTCCTGCAGCAGATGGACGTTCCCTTCTTTGATCCTTGGCGCCATCTGCAGCTGATCGAGAACCTCCGGGCTGGGCTGGGCTTCACGCTCTTCGACGGCCAGCCCTACCTCTGGTACAGTCCGGTGTGGTACGCGCTGTGCGCCGCGCTGCCTTCGGGCCTCGGCGCCCAGTGGCCGGCGGCCGTTCTCTCCGTCCTGTCCGTTGCCCTCCTGTACGCGTTCCTCCACATGACGGCGACCGAGCACAAGACCCGCGTGGCGGCGGCCGGGGCCCTGTTGATGGCGGCCTTCGGCCCCGTGATCGCCTTCACGTGCCATTACGGGTCGGAGTCGTTCGCGCTGTTCCTCATGCTTGCAGCCCTGGTGGTCTGTGCGCGCTCGGCGGGCGCCCTCTCCGCGGTCATCGGCGGGGTGCTTCTGGGGACCGCGCTTGTCTCGCGCATGAACTTCGCGTTCAACCTTCTTCTCTTCCTTCCACTGCTGAGGACCTTCCGGCGCGGGCTGGCGTTCGCCGCGGGGCTGGCCGCGCCCATGGCCCTTACCTTCTGGCGGAACGCCCGCACCATTCATGACTATCCGTACATCTTCTCGTGGGACGGTCTCGCCACTCGAAGCGAGGACTACTCGCTGCTCTCCACTCTCGTCGTCCAGATGCAAGACTCGGCTCAGGAAGCCATTCGAAGATTTTGCGAAAGGCTTCTTCCCGGTCCCGAGTGGCTGGCCCATTGGGAGCTGGTGCTCTTCGTGGTGTGTGCGGGGATGTTCCTGGTCCTCAGCCGGCGCCTCTCGCTCATTCTGACCGGTTCACTCACCGTGGTGTACTTCCTGTCCATGGACCGGTCGCTCATTTCGAACTTCTTCCGGATCAACCTGGCGCTGTTTCCGGTCCTCTTCATGGGAATCGCCGTCGTCGTCGGGTCGCTTCATCGCCGCGGTTGGAAGCCGGCGCTGGCCGGCTGGGGGATGGTGGCCCTGGCCCTCTTTGCGGGGGCCGGGCATCTGACGCCCAAGCTCATGTATCCTCTCGAGGACGTGACGCCGCCGCCGGAACTGTTGAGTGAGAAGGCATACATGGTGACCAGCGGTTTCTACCAGCCCGAGAGCCTGATCTACCGGTTCCCGGACAAACGGTTTGTCGGCATGCCGTTGGATCCCGAGGATTTCGAGGATTTTCGAAGCCACTACTCGGACTATGAGTACATCCTCTGGCATGGTTTCGGCGTGCAGGACGAACTGGGCCGCTACCTCGTCGAGAGTGGGAAGTATGAGATCGTGCGCGCGGCCGAAAACATGTACGGGCGAACGTACGTCGTATTTCGGGAACGGTCCGTAGATGCGGAACCGCGGATCGGGTGGGACGATATCCGGCCCGCCGGATACACGCCGTAGCCTGGATGATGCACGAACCCGAGGAAGCGGCCGTGCGTCATCCAGCGGAGCAATGGAGAAGTAGAGAATAGACAATCGATCCCGGACGAGAGCATCATCGAAAAGAGAACAACCTGCTCCGTTGCGGTCTATTGTCCTGCCTCTATTCTCTCGACCTGCAGATCGCCTCAAAGCATCCTCGGCCGATATTGTCGAGGACATTTGTGCGTAACGCAGGCTGGTGCAACGATCGGGGACGAATCCGGATGAGCCCCGGAAAGGAAGCCATGGTTACGGACATCACACAAATCAGTGCGAATCTTCTGTCCTTCTACGACTTCAGCGATAAGGACGTGGTGTCCGTGGGGGCGGGCGGCGGCCAAATGATCGAATATGCCCGCAGCGCCAAGAAAGTCCTGGCGGTGGATTCCGATCCCGGGGCCATCGAGAAGCTCGAGGAGCAAGTCCGGTCGAGCGGATTGGCGGATCGATTCCACATCATTCAATCGGACTTCGAGAGTACGGATGTCAAGGGAGACGTCGTTCTCTTCGAGTTCTGCCTGCACGAAATGAAGGACCCCGCTGGGGCCATCGCCCGGGCCCGAAGCATGGCTCCCGACCTCGTCATCATCGATCACCTCCCCGAATCGGAATGGGCCTACTACGCGGCGGAGGAAAGACAAGTCCGAGACTCGTGGGACGCGGTTCTTGCGTGCGCGATCAGAATCCGAGGATCGTTCTCGGCGGCCCAATGTTTCCGGGACTACGAGGAGCTTCAAGATCGCGTCAGGATCCGGGGAGAAGAGAGCCTCCGCCGAATTCAACGCTTTGCCCAAGAGACGGACATCGTGATCCGCATGCCGTACGGAATTGTCCTCATTTAGGGAGCGCACGGCGTCCCGAGCCGTCCTTCCCCAACGTCCCGGGAACGGACGCGGGGGTGGTTCCCTCACTTCATGCTCCCGCCCAGTCTGTTCTCCGTTGCGCCTCGACGCCGCCAATTCGTTGCACTGAACCCCCGCTGTCCTGTAGACTTGCGTCCGGGTACTCGGCGATTCTTTCCATGGAGGAAGACATGCCGATCGTTCACGCGCACGTGTGGGAAGGGTTCGGGCAGACGAAGGCCAAGACGGTGATCGAGGGCGTGACCCGCGTATTTGAGGATCTGGGCGTGCCGCGGGACGCCGTCGACGTCGTCGTCCACGAGACTCCCAAATCGCACTGGGGAATCGGGGGCGAACCGGCGTCCGAGAGATTCAAGGAGATCAATCCGTAGCGCCGATTCTGAAGCGAGAACCAGCCCCGGTGACGGGAAGACCGGCGGCACATCTCCTGCAGGAAGTCCGCCGCCGGCGGGACGGAACCATGGACTCGGGGAAACCCCTGGGCATATACTGAGGCCCAAGCCCGCGCAGTGGCGTGGACCTGAATGAGGCCGAGTCCGGGAGACGAGTCTGATGAACGGGAATTCTCGGGAGTGCGACGCATGACTCGGTTTGTGGCCCGGCACAAGGTGCTGATTCTCATTTGTCTTCTTGCCCTCGTTATACGGGTGGCCTTTTTCCTGGCGCTGCGGCCGTGGGACGAGGCGACGCTCAAGCAGGCGATCCTCGTTCAAGACGCCGTAGGATATGACTACCTCGCGCATAGGATCATCGACACCGGTTCCTACCCGTCGGCGGAGACCTTTCGAACACCCGGCTATCCGATGCTTGTCGCACTGATGTATTTCCTGTTTGGGGGCACCCCGGCCGCGGTCTTGCTTCTCCAGATTTTGTTGGACGTGGGGGTTGTACTCTTGACGTACCGCCTGGCCCGGGAGGTGTTCGACTCCAGGACGATCGGCCACGTTGCGGCATTCCTCTATGCGATCTCTCTGTTGCCCCCGTACTTCAGCACGCGCCTCCTGACGGAGATTCCCTTCACGGCCGTCTTCGTCCTCGGGATCCTGGTGTTTATCCGGGCTCTCAAGACGCTCGGCGTGTGGAGGTTTGCGCTGGCGGGTCTGATCCTCGGCGTGGCTACATTGATTCGGCCCGCCGCCCAGCTCTTTCCCGTGGTCATGGCCGCCGTCACCCTATGCCGGGTCCGCGAGGGCCGTACGAAGCATGCCGTCCTGGGCGCCGTGGCGTTGCTGGCCGTCTTTGCCGTCACGATATCCTCCTGGCAGCTTCGCAACCATCGGCTGTACGGGTACTATGCATTGTCGAGCATCGAGGGTTCCAACCTGTGCACGTGGAACGTCGCAATGACGGAGGCGAATGCGCGGGGCACCACCCGAGAGGAGGCGCTGAAGGAACTCGTCGGGGATTCGCTGGACGGGATCACGCATCCGTTCGAGCAGGGGAAGGTCCTGAACAAGATCGCTCTGGAGTACATCCGTACGCACCCGGCCGAGTATGCGTATTGCCACATGAAGGGCGCCGCCAACGTGTTCCTGGGTACGGCGAAAGGCGGGGTGCTGAGGACGTTCCTTCCCGGATGGAAGGGTTGGGAGGAAGACGTTCCGCTCGCGGAGAGCACGGTGGCGCGAGTGACCCGGCTGTTGAGGACCGCTCAGAGCGAATATTACCTGGGTCCGATTCTCGCAACGAAGCAGTTGATCGAGTACGCCTTTGTGGTTGCGGCCTGTGTGGTGGTGTTCTACTCGCGGGAGCGAAGGTTGACCGTAGTCTTCCTGGTGTTAGGCACGCTCTATTTCGCCGGCATCAGCGGAGTGATCGGGCACGCGAGATACAGGGTCCCGGCGATTCCGTTGTACCTGACGATCGCCGCGAAGGGGATGGTCGAGGGCTTCGAGTTCTGGAAAGCGCGAAGGAAGAAGGGCGGCCGTGGGATTCGGCTCCCCGCCGAGAACGCCCCGCGGGCCGCTTCCTGATTCACCGGATCTTGCGGGTCGGCGCGGCGAATGGTTTCCGGCGCCGAGAGAGCACACGGGCTGTGCGCGGCGCGTCGTTTTCAGGTGAGTGTTCGAGGTTCTGATGGACGGCGATCGAAAACTCGGGACGTTCCTCGGGGTATACACGCCGACGATTCTGACGATCCTCGGGGTCATCATGTACCTCCGGCTCGGCTGGCTTGTCGGCCACATGGGGCTGGAGCGGATCTTCATCGCCGTCGTTCTGGCCAACGGGATTACTCTCATCACGACGCTTTCCTTCTCGGCGGTGGCCACCAACTCACGGGTCGGCGTGGGGGGCGCGTACTACATCATCTCCCGCAGTCTCGGGATTGAGATCGGCGGGGCGATCGGCGTTCCCCTCTTCCTCTCGCAGGCGCTCTCGGTGACCCTCTACGCCTTTGGTCTGGCCGAGTCGCTGCGGATCGTCTGGCCGGCGGTTCCCCTGCAGCCCGCCACGTGGGTGATCATCCTGGCGGTCGGTCTCCTCTCGGTGGCGGGCGCAAAGATCGCCCTCAGAAGCCAGATTCCTCTCATGATCCTCGTGGCCGCGTCCCTGGCCGCACTGGCCGTCGGTGTGCTGATTCGACACGCGCCCGCGGCGCTGCCGGCGTCTCCCCCCTCGGGCGGGATCACCTTCTGGCAAGGCTTCGCGGTGTTCTTCCCCGCCGTCACGGGAGTGATGGCGGGCCTTGGGCTCTCCGGAGACCTTCGCAATCCCGCGCGGGCCATTCCGTTGGGATCCATCCTCGCCGTTCTCACGGGATTCGCCGTCTATCTTCTGGTGCCGCTGGTGCTCACGGCGGGCGCGAGTCCCGAGGCGCTGCGGGACGATTCGCTCATCTGGACGCGGCTGGCGATTCTCGGCCCGTGGCTGGTGATGCCGGGCCTCTGGGCGGCGATCTTCTCTTCGGCGGTGGGTTCGATGCTGGGCGCGCCGAGGACGCTCCAGGCTCTCTCACGGGACGGACTGGCGCCCGGGGTGGTGGGCCGCGCGACCGGGGCATGGAAGGACATTGTCCCCGGGCTCGTCGTTGCGATGGTGATCGCGCTCGGCGCCGTCCTCCTGGGAAATCTCAACTCCGTGGCCATACTCGTCACGATGTTTTTCCTCACGGTCTACGGGACGGCCAACTTCGTGGCCGCTTTCGAAGCGTTGAGCGGCGATCCGTCGTGGCGGCCCTCGATTCGTGTGCCTTGGCCGGTCAATCTTCTGGGCGGGATCGCCTGCGTCATCGTGATGTTCCTCATCAGCCCCGTGGCGGGAGCGATCGCCATCATCGCCGAGCTTCTCCTCTGGCTTCTTCTGTCTCGAAAGGAACGCGCCGCCAGCTGGGGCGACGCCCGTCGCGGTCTCTACCAGAATCTCATCCGCTGGGCTCTCGTCCAGCTCGCCAAGCGCTCCGTGAGCGCCCGAAACTGGCGGCCCCACATGCTGGTGTTCGCTCGACGTCCGGCCGGAGACCTGGATCTGGTGCGTTTCGGGAACTGGTTCTGCCACGGGCGAGGGGTGGTCACCGTCAGCCAGCTGGTGGTGGGGGACTTGTTGAAGGAGGATCTCGATCTCAAGGGACGCGTCCTCGACATGCAGGCGCTCTTCGACGCCGAGAATCTGGTGGTGTTCGCGGAGGTGGACGTGGTCCAGGATCTCGTGCACGGCATTGTTGCCGTGGCGCAGGCCAATGGGATGGCGGGGATCGAGAGCAACACGGTCCTCATCGGCTGGCCCAAACGCACGGAGCGCCTCGTGGAATTCCTGCAGGTGATGGGGCGGCTGGAAAGGGTGAACAAGTCCTTCATCATCGGGCGGATTCAACCCGGCTACGAAGTCCACGCCGCCGGCCGGGAGCGCACGGTGCACGTTTGGTGGGGCGGGCTTCAGCGAAATGGCGATCTGATGCTCCTCCTTGCCTACCTGCTCACGCGAAACTCGTCCTGGCGGGGCGCGAGGGTGGAGGTGCTCAGCATCGCCACAACGGAGATGATGAAAACCCAGACCGAGAAGAACCTCCGGACGCTGATTCCGGCGATTCGAATCGACGCCGAGCCGCGGGTGATCATCAAGCCGAAGGGCGTGCGGGTGTCGGAACTCATTCGCGAGGAGAGCGCCGGGGCGGACGTCGTGTTCCTGGGACTTGCCACACCGGACGAAGGAGAGGAAGCCGCCTACGCCGAACGGTTGGTGGAGTTGGGCGAGGGCCTTCGAGCCGTGTTCTACGTGAAGAACGCCAGCCTCTTCATCGGAGAGCTGCTGGGGGACACCGAGCCGGTTGAGGAGGAGCCGGGAGTGGCCGCCACGGAGAGAGAGGGCGGCGAGGAAAAGGAATAGCATGGGACCTTCCACAGACAACGTGCCGGGTCGGGGTTCGGCCGGGAGCATGGAGCTCGGCCGGTTCCGCGGTGCACTGAACCAATCCCTCCGGGTCTTCTTTCTGGACGCCCTCAGAGTGGCGCTTCTGAATCCGGCCCAGGCGTATTCGTTCTTCCGTACGGTGCTTTGGCAGAGGAAAGCGGCCCGCGTGAGGCAGCGATGGGTGAGCGAGGGTGTCCAGGTCCCGCCCATTACCATCTTCAGTGTTACGCGGCGATGCAACCTCGAGTGCAAGGGCTGCTATTCGAAGGCGCTTCACGGCACCTCGGACCCCGAGATGAATGGCGAGAAGGTGAGGAGTATCGTTGAGGAGGCGACCGAACTCGGGGTGTCCTTTTTCGTGCTCGCCGGAGGGGAGCCGTTCATCCGCCCGGAGATCCTCGATATTACGAGCGAGTTCCCGCAGGTTCTCTTTCTGGTGTTCACCAACGGTCTTCTGATCGACGAATCGGTGATGGCCGGACTGAAGAAACAGAGGAACGTCGTCCCTCTCCTCAGCATCGACGGAAACGAAGACATGACGGACGAGCGCAGAGGGCCGGGGACCTATCGGCGAGTGCGGGACATCTTCGGGGAGCTGAGGAGGAGGAAGATTTTCTTTGGGGCGTCCCTCACGATGACGCGGATGAACTTCGACACGCTGACGAACGAAGCCTTCATCCGGGAGATCGCCGACGCGGGGTGCCGGTTCTTCCTCTTCCTGGAATACACGCCCGCCGAGGAAGGGACAGAGGACTGGATTCCGACCGCGCACCAAAGGTCCGGCGTGATGCGTCTCATGGAAGAATTCCATTCGAAGTTCAGAGCGCTGTTCATCGCCGTTCCGGCTCATGAGGAGGACGTGGGAGGATGTCTGGCCGCCGGAAGAGGGTTCGTGCACATCAACGCTTCGGGCGACGTGGAGCCCTGCCCGTTCGCTCCGTGGTCGGATTCGAATCTCCAGAAGGTGTCGCTCAAGGAAGCGCTGGGCTCGACGTTTCTGAGGACCCTTCGAGAGCATCCGGAGAATCTGAGGGAAACCGGGGGCGGCTGCGCCCTCTGGACGCGTCGCGAGTGGGTGCAATCCCTGCTCGAAGAGTAGAGGGCCTGAGTGTACAATGTTCCCCGGGAGCCCGCGGGCGGAGCGCGCGGTGCTCAGGTGGAATCTCTCGAGTGAGAATCTCGATCGGAGTGTGTCTGGCGTCGTTTGCTGTTGTCGTGCTTGGTCTCACGACAGGGGCGGCGAGATGCGGGGCGGAGGCGGAGTTGAGTCCCAAACGCTGGCAGGGAAGTGCGATTCTCGGGAACGGGACGGTGTGCGCCGTGTACTCCGACGACGTGCGCTCGATCTCGAACGCGGGCCGCAGGGGAATCCAGCACTTCTACTATAAGGATTTCACGGCCGACTACGTCCACTCCACGTTCTTCGAACTCCTGGACGCAGAAGGGCGCGTGTGCGAGAGCGACCCGGCGCGCGCCGACTCCGTGACGATGGAGAACTTTCACACGACCCTCACGAAGGCGCATCTCGAGGGAGGCACCCGGGTGGAGATCCGGGCCTTCGCTCACCCCGAGGACGCGATCGTCTTGACCTATACGGTCAAGGGGCCGCCCCGGGATGGTTCCTACCGGTTCTGGATTCGGCTCCCCAGGCGAATTGTGACCAACGAGACGATTGTATTGGAAGACGCGTCAAAGGGCAGGGGCCGGGCCTGTTTCGAATGGTCCGATGGGACGGTCCTGGCGGTGGGGACGGGCTCCGGGAAGGGCCGCGTTCAGGCCGAGGATCTCGGGGTCGTGATCGAAGGCGAGGTGGGGCGGAAACCCGTGACGATCATTATCACGGCGGCCGATTCGGAGAGGCGAGCGCTCAGGAAGCTCAGGGCCGTTCGAGGGGACGAGGACCCTTTCGAAGCCGCCTCGGAGTATTGGGAGGACTGGTTGGCCCGAGGAACGGTACCCGACTTCCCGAAGAAGAAGTATCTCGATGCCTATCTGCGGAACCTCTCTGCTGTAAAGGCGTCCTGCCTGGGGGGACAGATTCCGGCGGATCTGACCGGGCAGTTCCTGACCCACAACATGCCGCAGCTCTACCCGCGGGACGCGCTCATGTGCGCCCGCGTGCTCATGCTCACCGGACATCTTGAGGAGGCGGGCGACGTCCTGGCGTTCTGGGGGGATTCCGACGTTCCCATGAAATCTCCGGGAGAGTGGTACGCGCGGTACGACGCGCACGGGACGGCGGTGGATGCCGGAAGCGGGGCCCGGTACAATGAACCGGAGTGGGATTCGAACGGCTACTACATTCAGCTGGCCGACTCGTACCGTGAGGAGACCGGCGACTGGTTGTGCGATCCCGAGTTTCTACTCGACCTGACGGATTTTCTGATCGAGCACGTCGACGACAACGGGCTTCTCTTCGAGGGCGGGATCGTGGAGTGGTCGGGGTATCTGCCGGCCACGAACATGACCGTTGCGGCCGCCCTGATGACGATGTCCCGGATTGCTCTTAGTCTGGGAGATTTCGAGGGGGACGTGGGGTACCGGCAAGCGTCCGAGCGGATTTCGGGCGCGCTGGGGCAGATGGTGGATCGAAAGAGGGGGACGTACGCGGACGTGCGGCCGGCGGGGTCGAGAGGAGCCGGCAAGGGGAGTCGCGACAAGACCGGGGTCGTGTATCTGTGGGATACCTCGGCCAACTTCGGGGTCCTCTGGGGATACCCGGATCATGGGGATCTCAAGCAGTCGAACACGTTCTTCGCCGAGCACTGCGTGAAGCTGGGGGGCGGAATGCAGTACTACGATGCGAAGGATGAGGATCTTGCCGGGTACGGTCACGATGTGTTCTTTTTCACGACGGCTGCGGCGGCCCAGTACCAGGCGCGGTTCGGAGATCCCAAGCGGGCGAATCTCCACATCGACTGGATGATGAAGAACGCCAACGTGTACGGGCTCATGCCCGAGCGGATCCTCCTGGACGGTTCGGACTGCAGCCCGGCGTCGCCGTTGTCGTGGAGCTGTGCGGAGTTCGTCGCCGCGCTCCTGGAATGGGCGAGGAAACAGGACTGAGAACCCAAGAGATTTGTCCGCAGATTACGCAGATGACGCAGATTCCAAGGCGGAAAGTCAACCAGGGGCCACGCCGCCGCGTGCCCCCTGGAAACACCACAGAGTGTATTGTGTGCAAGGCGGTGTTTGTCGAGGTTCCTTTTGATGTGTTAGCTCCTCCATGCGAGAGTCGTGTCTCTCCAGTCCGACTCGCATGGTTGGTGGTTCGGATCATCATCCGAACCACCAACATCTTTTTGGCGTTTTTGCATCTGCGTAATCTGCGGACGGCTTCTGGTTTTGGATCTTGTGTCTATCTGCGTAATCTGCGGACGGC
>CAZSXU010000035.1:0-34001 GCA_964610505.1 uncultured bacterium
GACACAGTCAACAGCGGATTCGCTATGTGTAATGTCCGGAGATGCCCGGCCGACACGACCCAGATGATAGCAGATTTCTACTTCGGGCAGCCCGAAGCTGAGATCGTGAACCCAACCACTTGGGCGGGTCGAGTCATTCTAGACCGGGACTTGGCGATCAGCGACCATCTGGAACTCACACCGGGGTCCGTTATCTGGATCGCCGACAACGTTGACTACATGGGAAGCGGGCACGATACCGAGAAGGTCGAGATCGTCATTCATAGCGGTGGGCAGATCGACATCAATGGCGAAACTGAAAACATGGTGAGCCTTGCCCCGGACACCTCTGAATCCTGGACCACTGCCAGCTGCACCGCGGGCGACTGGTATGGCGTGGAGGTCCTGGACGATGGCATGGCGATTATAGAGTATTGCGATATAGGTTACGGCGTGCAGGGCATCAGGGACAGTTCGGGGACGGTCTCCATCGAAGACTGCAACATTCATCACTGTGCTCATTCCGGGATCTGCGTCGAAGACGCGAATACGACTATTGCCACGTCAACTATCGCCGACTGCGACACTTTTGGGGTCTATGTGTCTGGTACCGAAAGTGCTCTTATCCGCTCGTGCACTCTTGAAGACAATCCAGTACATGTCAGGACCGCCGATGCCGATCTTGATCTTGGTGATATGGCCACAGCGAGTCCGGGCAACGCGGGCTGGAACACGTTCGCAGGCGGTGACACTTGTGTTTCGAACACGGATGCCGACACCCTTCTGGCCCAGGGCAATCATTGGGATAGCAACAATGCAGATACTGTCGCGTCTAGGATGAGCGGCGCTGTTCTATACGATCCCTGGCTGCCGCTACCTCCCGATTCAGTTAGCTCTGACTTGTCATATGTCAAGGTCGTGGACGGCAGCGGCGCCAAGCTAGACTTCGTGCGAGGTCTTACACCACTCGGAGACGGGAGCGACTTCATTGTGAGGTTCGCGTTGTTTGATCTATCCGAGGAGCCAATTGAGGGCCTGGATGCTCAATTCCTCTACACCACTGTGGAGAGCGATACGATGGGTCCCTCCTGCGAATGCGGTGGCTGTGAGGGGTACTTCAACACATCTTCAGCATGCGTGAATGCGCCCTATCTCTTCTACTGCCAGCCGAGCAATGACACGCTCTTCGCAACACAATCGACAGACGCTAGCGGTATCTCCGAAATGGTAGACAATCAGATGGGCGGCGCAGCATGGCTCGAGCTCAGGGGCTACGTGGGACCACTGCAGATTGGCAAGCCTGACACGACGCGAGTAAACAGTCCCGACTTGATCCCCTGCGGAAACTTCAATGGCATCGTAGACGGTTCTGACTTCGTTGAATTCGGGAAATCCTACAACAAGAACGCATGGTACGGAGACTATGTCGACTCCGATCCATGTACGCTTGAGACGGTAACATACCCGACTTTCAAAGTAGACGGCTCGGATTTCGGATGGTTCACGGATCGTTACAGCCCTCGAGACACTTGTTCATGTGAGTGAGAAAGGAGGTGGTGGCATATGTATCGGAGATTTGCGTGGCTCATATGCTCGCAGCTCTTGCTGGGAGTCCTGTGTGGACCTGCATGGGCCGGCGAAAACGCGAACGCTGCAATTGGAATGATCCCTATCGAAGCGGGTGAAGATACCCTAGCCTACCGAGTGCTGGTTAGTGGCACCAATATAGTGGGGACAGTCCACTTGGAGTTCAGCTACGATACGTCCGCTCTCGAGTTCGTTGCGTGGCAAGATGCGGACTTCCTGCACAACATGCAGAATTCCCTCAGGATCGGTCCGCGGGTGGATGACCCCGAAGGCACGGTCCTCGTGGCCATTTCGTCGAAGCAATTCAGAAGTTGGACTTCGTTTGACGTAGGGATCGTGAGCTTTCGGAGAATCGCTGCGGGCGATGAGGTGCCTTCTCTTCTGCGCGTGTGTCTTGTGGATCCGACATACGGCCAGGATTGGCTTGTCACCCCTGGAGTTGGAGGTCAACAGGCACCACGTGCGCCGACGGCTGTCGCAGAGGATGTTCCTGTCAGGTTTGCCCTTGGGGAAGTGAGCCCAAATCCTCTGATTTACAACACCGCGGTCCAATACGACATCCCCCGCCCGGGGAGCCGTGTAACAATCAGGATCTATGATGTGACCGGCCGAGTGACCCGCACCCTGGTTGATGCATACAGGGCTCCGGGTTATTACTCTGAGGCGTGGGATCTCACGAATGACCGCGGGCAGACGGTGGCACCCGGCATCTACTTCTGCAGGATGGTAGCGGGGAATTTCAGAGACACGAGCAAGGTGATTCTGCTCAACTAGTCCTCACCCCGAACATCTCCAAATTGGGGCGGAGGGATCATCTCCCCTCCGCCCTCTCTTCCTGGCCGCCTCGGCTCCACTGGGCGCATGCACGTAATCCCGCTCACACGGCGACAAGTGCACTGCAAGCAGAACGATCTACCGGACCAGCACCACTTTTCTGGTACGGGATTGGCCCTCCCACTCGAGGCGGCAGAAGTACACTCCGCTGGAGACCGCTATTCCATTCGAGTCGACACCTCTCCACATGACGATGTGCAACCCGACGGGCTGCTCGGAATCCACGAGCGTCTTCACGAGCCTACCCGACGTGTCGTAGATGCTAAGGCGCACCCCGCCAGGACCGGTGGGAAGGAAGTAGCTGATCTCGGTCACCGGGTTAAACGGATTCGGGATTGCCGCTGCTAGGGACAATCCAGAGCGGCCAATTGTCTCTTCTTCCGCTGCCGACGTGACCACACCACACCCCACATCCAAAGCCCCGATGAGCCCACACCCGGGCGGGGAGTTCTCGGGGGCACAGGGAGAATTCTCAGCGATCGCCAGATTGTCATTCTCCGGAGCACAGAAGAGCGGGTGCTCAGAGATGTTGTCGTTGACGCCATACTGGTCGGCAATGCAGCTCAGCCAGTCCCCCCCGGCATTGCCATACACATTGGAGCATGCGAGAGTCATGATGGGGCTTTCATCGCAGTACACCGAGCCTCCGGGGCCGTTGAAGCAGATGATGGTGTTCGTGACCGACACTGCGTTGTCAGCACCACAGTAGAAAGCACCTCCGCTACCACCGGATGAGTTGCCGAAGAAGGTGCATTCCGCAAAACTCAGGTCCGATCCCCAACAGTGTACCCCCCCACCGTCTGAAGACGCTGCGTTCCTAGAGAACACGCAACCGGCTATTGTGACTTCAGATGGCGTGATACGAAGCGCACCCCCGAACCCAGCAGAATTCTCAAGGAACATGCAATCTTCAATGAGGGGACTGGATTCGCTCTGGCAGCTCATGCCGCCCCCCGCGTTCCAGGCAGTATTGCCAGAAAACACACAGCTGAGAATCCTCGCAGACGAATACCGGCAACGCATGCCTCCACCATCGTAAGCACTTCCTCCCGTGATAGTGAACCCCTCGATAGTCGCCGTGCTGTCTACGTATTCACAAGTGAAGACCCTCGACTCGCCCGCGGCGTCGATTGTCGTTTCGTGTGGCCCCGACTCGCTCCTGAGCTGCACCCCGCATTTGATCCAAATGTCGTGTTCGTGGTACTCGCCGGCGGCGACCAAGACGGTATCCCCAATGCTCGCCGAATCAATCCCTGCCTGGATTGACGGAGCGTCACCCATCCCGTCCGGCAGAATGTGCCACATATGTGCGCCACATCCCACCCCGAAGGCCCCCACCAGCCCGCACCCGTATGGCGCGAAGGTAGGGCTACACGGTGAACCGACAGCAAGGCTATAGTCGTCGTTCTCGAGATCACAGAAAAGAGGGTCCTCAGAGAAATTGCCGTTGATTCCGTTCTGACCGGCCATCCACCAACCGACGTAGTCGCCTCCAGTGTTACCGAATACGTCGGAACAGCTCAGGGCGAAGTCGGCGCTCGTGTGCGTGGCCCAAATCCCGGCTCCCCCGGTCGAGAAAGCTACGATGCATCTTTCCACATTCACTGCGGAGCCGAAACCGAAAGCTATCCCACCACCATACGTTGCTCCGTTCTCAGCGAAAGTGCAGCTCATGAAATCGGAGGTGCTCCAGCTCCCAAAGAAACCGCCTCCGTCGTCCACCGCCGTATTCCGGATAAAGACGCATTGAGACATCTCCAAATTGGCGGTCGCGCAGTATATCGCTCCACCCGAGCCCGTTGTCTGGTTGTCATAGAACGTGCAAGCCTGAATCGTGGCCCTGTCGGAACAAGCCGAGCACCAAACGGCTCCTCCTTCCTCCGTAGCGAGGTTGTTGGAGAAGACACAGTCGGCGATGTCGACGCAGGACTGTTCTCCCGCAATCGCGCCCCCCGAACCGCTGGAATTCGAAGAGAAAGTAGAACTAGAAACTGAGATTGAAGACAGCAACCCGCGTATTGCCCCCCCATAAACCGGTGCGGAATTCCCGGTGAAGCGGCAGTTGCTGATCACAGCCTGGGAGTAGTAACTCTTCACGCCGGAATCAGTCGCTCCCTGGATGGTGAACCCATCCACAGACACTGGAGGAGCCACTCCCTTATGCTTCTCAACGAGGTCAAAGCCGATTACAATCGCGGCACCCGAGCCCGCTGCATCTATCATCGTTGAGTCCGGCCCTTCAGCGCTCAAGAGGGTCACGCCGGCAGGCACAGCGACCATCTCGCAGTAAACACCGGGGTACACCAGGACCGTGTCACAGCACACGGCCGCGGCGAGTGCTTCGCCGATCGTTCCATACTCATACGGCACCGTGAGGACCGCGCAATCCGGGCACGCGCAGCCTCCGGGACCCAGCGCACCGACAAGCGCTCCGCAACCGTTGTTCCCGGGAAGACATGGCGAGGAGGGACACAGATGCAGATCGCCTCCGACCTGATCGCAGAAGAGCGGATTCTCCGAGAAATTGCCACCCCCGTCAACCCCGCAGAGGTCGTCGCCTCCGGGATTACCGTACACATCGCAGCACGTGAAGACGGGGGCGCTGCTGAGATCACAGTGGACTGCGGGGCCCTGATTGGCAAAGGCGATGACACAGTTATTGACCAGCGGGGAAGAGTGATCGCAGAAGATGGTACCCCCCCATCCGTAGAGTAGGATGGAATTCGCGATGAAAGTGCAGTTGTCGACTTGCGGAGAGGCGAGCAAGCACTGCAGCCCCCCACCGTCTTCTCCGGAGTTGCCAGCTATGATGCAATCGGTGATTACCGGATCGCATCGCTGCACCTTGATCGCCCCGTCCATTCCTCCGGTGATCTTGAAGCCGTCCAGTACGGCGGGCTGAGTGGATTTGCCCGCGTTCTTCGTTCCGGAGTATCCAACGTAAACTGCCGCCCCGCTTCCCAGGCTCCCGTCGATGACCGTCGAGTCAGGGCCACTCACACTCTCGAGGGTTACGCCCCAAGGCAGAAAGACCGTCTCCAGCCAGGTCCCGGCATAGACCAGAACCGTGTCGCAGTAAGACGCGACTGCGAGCGCTTCTCCTATCGTCCCATACTCATAGGGTACAGTCAGAACCTGACACTCTGGACATGCACAGCCCGCGGAATCCAGAGCTCCGAATAGAACCGAGCATCCGTTATTCCCGGGCAAGCAGGGAGAAGAGTCGCAGAGAGCGAAGTCTCCGGAGGAGTAATCGCAGAACAGAGGGTTCTCCGAGATGTTGCCCCCGCCGTCGACTCCACACAAGTCATCTCCCCCTTGATTCCCGAACAGGTCGCAGCAGGTGAGCGTCGGAGAGCTGCCGCCACTGCAGAATACTCCCTTTCCGACGTGGTTAAGAGCGATGATGCAATTCTCCACAGTCGCCACAGCGTTCTCGAAGAAATACAGCCCGCTCCCTTGTGTCGCCGTGTTGCCGGCCAGGGTACAATTCGCAATTACGGGTAATGAGGAGCCATCCTCCACGGCAATTGCCCCTTCCCGCTCGGCACAGTTGTCGTTAAATACACAGAAGCTAATTGTGGGCGACGAAGAATGAACCCACACACCTGCACCGCGGTCAGCCGAATTGCCGCTAAACGTCGACTTGTTCACGATAGGAGAGGACCCATTTCGACAGGCCACAGCACCCCCGCCTGTCCCATACTCGACGCCCGCCGCGTTCCACGAGAACAGGCACTCCGTGACGTTGGGGGAGGCATTGTCGCAGTACAGTCCGCCTCCGTGCTCGTACCCGGTATTCTGAACGAAGTTGCAGTCCCGGATGGTAGGAGACGCCCCGGCACAGTGGATCCCACCACCGAAGCGCGCATAGCCTCCCTGAATCGTGAATCCGTCGAGTACTGCGGCTTCCGTCTCTCCGCTATCGAAGCGGAATGCCCTGCGAACCTGGCTTGCGCTCCCCTGGACGTCAATCACTGTGACTTCGGGGCCGCCTTCGGAAACCAGGACGATCGCCTTGCCTCCGTAACTAAGATCGTCACAGTTCCCACAGCCGGCATACGTGCCCGGCGCGACAAGCACCGTGTCCCCCACGGCGGCCGAATCGATACCGGCCTGAATCGTGGGTGCGTCAAGAGGGACATGGACTGTCACGGAAGACGCGGGGAGGGGCAAGGTTATCCACAACAGACATAATGGGAGACTGTAGAAAACACGCGGAATGACTCGCACCAGTATCCTCCTCTGTCCGACTCAGAGCAAGCACCAGCGTGCCGTTTTGTGCTTTGACACATATCCATCTTATCACAAACATAGGGACGTTGCAAGATCACATCTCTCCTGAGGACCTCTCACGGAGGAAATCGCTGAGAACGCTGGGGGAGCCACGTGCTCCGTGGACACCCTTCTGCAGCAAATCGGGGCGGTTGTGGGGATTGCCTCGGGCCGGTCTGAGGCCACAAGCCCGCGCGAACCGGGATCAGAGCGAAGCGTCAACCTGCGGCAGACAATCCGAGGCCACCGATGTCACAGATTCGGAAATCGAAGAGTCTTCCGCAGATTGGCCGCCTCGCAAACGCAACGACAGGCAGATGAAGAAGACCGAACCCATTAGCCACAGATGACGCAGAGCAGTCGTCCCATCTGGGTGACCAAGATGGGGCAAAGAACCGAAAGCCCGAATGCCTATACCTCGGGCCGGGGGGAGCACTCGCTGGAATGATGGCCACAGCGTGGAATTTGTCAAAGCGTCACGAAGGGCGCATTCCGGAGCCTTTTCTGGATCGGACAACCGTGCGGGCGGCCTCCCAGATAAGGACGAGGGCGAGCAGGAAGAGAATGACGGCCGCAATGCCCACGGGGCGCCGCCCGAATCTCATGACCAGTATGCCGAGGGCTGTGAGAGTCACCCCGATCATGAGCAGGGTGGGAACGGCGACGAAGAACCGGCGCTGGGCC
Organism: uncultured bacterium; assembly: GCA_964610505.1. Lineage (GTDB taxonomy): Bacteria > Arandabacterota > Arandabacteria > JAGLYR01 > JAGLYR01 > CAZSXU01. The sequence goes on from CAZSXU010000035.1 coordinate 7,360, forward strand.
AGACGACCGAGCCAGGCGAAGATGACGAGGAGCGCAAGCGTGGCCAGCAACTGGTTGGTCGCACCGAAAACGGGCCAGATGAGTCTCCAGGCGGGCACCGGGTTCCCGGCCTCATCGCGGAGGGTCAGGAGAACGACGATCGCCGGTAGAACCAGCGTCACGATCGTCGCCACGGCACGGCCCCACGCGCCCTTCAGCCCGAACAGCTCCTGGAGGACGTACCGGCTGATGCGGGTAGCCGTGTCGAGTGTGGTGAGGATGAAAGTCGAGACGGCAAGGAAACCGAAATGATGCCCCATCTCCCCCGGAAGATGGATCACCTCGAAAAAGCGGCCCATCGCCGCGGCAAAGATGGCCAGGGGTTGCTGCTTGAGGGCCGGATCTCCCCGCCCCAGCATCATGACGGCGCTCATCGCCATGATTGCGATCACGCCCTCGAGCAACATCGAGCCATAGCCGATCCGCCGGGCGTCCTTCTCGCAGCTGAGCTGCTTGGACGACGTCCCCGAGGCCACCAGCGAGTGGAATCCGGACACCGCCCCGCAGGCCACCGTGATGAAGAGGAAGGGAAACAGCGCGCCGACACCCTCGCCCGTCCACCCCACGAAGGCCGGATACCGGCTGGGCAGTCCCCCGAAGAGGAGCCCCAGGAATCCGGCCAGGACCGAGGCGTACAACAGGAACGACGAGAGGTAGTCGCGGGGCTGAAGGAGGATCCAGACGGGGGTCACCGACGCGATGAAACAATACACGAGGAGGATCACGGCCCAGGTCCGGCTGGGATCCCCAAGGAACACCGGCAAGGCTTCGGGCGGAATGGGCAAGATCTGACCCACATAGATTCCCAGGAACACCAGCGGGACGAAGACGAGCGTAGCGGCGCCGAGTCTTACTTTGAAGCGGTGAATGGCCACTCCGAACACGACCGCCAGGAAAATGTAGATCACGGACGAAGACGCCACGCCCCCGTCCTGTTTGAATGTGAGCGCGGTCAGGTCGATGAACACGATCAGAATGTAGACCAGGGCCAGCCATACGAACACAAGGAACAGCCGCCGGGCCATCGGGCTCAATTCCTCTTTGGCCACGTCCGCGATGGACCGGCCCTGGTGGCGGATCGAGGCCGTGAGCGCGGCGTAATCGTGGACCCCACCGACGAAGATGGATCCGAGGATCACCCAGATCAGCACGGGAATCCAACCGAAGGCGATCCCGGCGATGATGGGCCCCACGATGGGACCGGCGCCGGAAATGGAAGAGAAGTGGTGGCCCAGGAGAACGGGCGCGCGGGCGGGAACGTAGTCTACTCCGTCGGGCATCGTCCGGGCCGGCGTGGGGCGCCGGTTGTCGATGCAGAAGCGCCGATCGAGAAACCGGCCGTAGAACCGGTACGCGACAACGAAGCAGATGCAGGAGAGAATCAGGATGGTGGCGAGCACATGCGTCTCCTCGGAGCCCGGGCCGGATCCGGGTTCCTTACCCTATGTTCTTGAGTAGATGTAACACACACGGACGGGGGCGTCAACAATACGACTGCGCGAAGGCTGACGGGCCGGCTGTTGCCGGCCCGAGAGAATGGAAAGTCGATAGTCGAAAGTTGAGAGTTGATCTTGGACAAGAGCGTCGGAAAGAGCTGCAAATCCTCATCACAGAGGACACAGAGAATACCAGAGGTTCTTGTGGGGTCTCGGGTCTAAACCCGAGACCCCCTTATTTAGCCATCTGTGTAATCTGTGAAATCTGTGGCTCGCTCTTGATCGTGTCTCTCTGCGTAATCTGCGGATGGTTTTCGGGTTCCGAATCTGTGAAATCTGTGGCTGGCAATTGATTCTATCAATCCGCGGCGGTTCGCGCGATTCGGAACCCGATATACGTGTAGCTCACGTAGGGGAAGCTGTCGCTCCGGTACGCGCAGCGAGGATAGAAAGTGACGAAGTCCCAGGCGCCTCCCCGAAGGACCCGTCGCAGTCCGGTGGAGGGCCCCGGCGGATCCGTAGCCGGATCGCCGCCCAGGTCGCAGTAGTGCCAGTCGTTACACCATTCCCACACGTTGCCCGCCATATCGTAGAGCAACGCTCCGCCGATGAGGGGCGCACCCGGATAGCTTCCGACGGCGGCCGTCCAGCCCACACACCCGGCGAAGTTGGCATCGCCGCACGTTGGATCCTGGCTGCCCCAGGGGTACACCCGCTCGTCATCGTACTGTGCGGCGAACTCCCACTCCGCGTCCGTCGGCAGACGATAACCGACCGCCCCGTAGGGGTCTCCCCCATGACATTCCCAGGTGGAGTGGTCGTAGGCGCGGGCCACGCCCTCCTTCAAACTCAGCCAATCACAGAAGGCCGCGGCTCCATACCAGGTCACTTCCTTCACGGGATGGTCCGGATTGACTCCGTGCCCGGCGTCACGCAGATCGAACTCACCGCCGCTGAACCGGATCTCACAATCGGGATCGCCCAGATCCAGCAGTTCCTCGGAGCTCCCGTCGAGGGCGTCGGAGACCGACGAGGATGTCGCCGTGACATACCCGTGGTCGTAGGCCCACTGAACCCAATCGACGTATTGCTGGTTCGTCACCTCAAAACACCCGAGATGGAAATCCCGCGAGAGGGTCACGCTTCGCTCATCGCTCCCGCAGTAGGCCTCTCCATCCCCCATGGTGAACGCGCCGTGGGGAACGAGAGCCATCTCGGGAACGTGGAACTCGGATTCCGTCTCGGCGGACACCACATTGGAGAGGCCCGAGAGATTGGAGGCCTCGTCCGCCGTCTTGAGGGCGAACGAATACGACGTCTCCGGGGTGAGGCCCGGTATCACGAAGGCCTCCGGTGTTCCGGCGGCCAGAGGCGCGGGCACGCCGGCCACCGGGACGGCATCCGCCCATGTACCTTCCGTGATCGGCTGCGTATCGTAGCGGAGATCGTACAGATCGGCCGTCCCTTGAGTTCCGTCGTCCCCGGGGGCCGTCCACGTCAGTTCTACCGAGTTGTAAGTCACCGTGCCCACCGCCAGGTCCACCACCGCCTCCGGAGCGATTCCGTCGGCGACGATCACCTGGAACGTATCCTGGTCGCTCAATCCGAGGGAATCGACCACCTTGAGCACCACCTCGTAGGTGTCGGCATCGGGAAACTGGTGGGTCGCGGTTGCATGACCGGTTCCCACATGATCGAAGACCCCGTCGTTCTCCCAGTCCCAGTGAAACTCGAGGCTTGCCGGGGGATCCTCTCCATCGGCGGAGGCGGAACCGTCGAATTCGAAAACGTCGGCCGTCGTTCCGGACACCGGATCCACCGTCAAGGAGGCGTTGGGAGGCGTGTTGGTTACGGCCTCGATCAGATTGGAGAGGAGAGACCAGTTCCCCGCATCGTCACGCGTTTTCACTGCAAACGTGTACCGGGTATTCGGATCGAGGCCCGTCACGGTGAAGGTTTCGTTCGAACCCGCAGGGGCGGGCGCCGGCTCCCCCTGTACTTCGGTCGCCGAGGACCACGTGAAACCGGAAGAATCTCCGGCGGCGTAGCGGAGATCGTACTGGGCGGCCGTTCCTTCGCTCCCGTCGTCGCCCGGAGCGGTCCAGGTCAGAGTCACCGAGGTCGATGCCGAGACCTGGACGGCCAGATCTCCCACGGCTGTGGGCGGGGTCTCGTCGGGAAGCTCCGTGACCTGGACCTCCACGGTGTCCCGATCACTCGCACCCCGAGTATCCACCACGGTGAGAATCACCGGCCGGATGCCGGTTTGCGCGAACTGGTAGTCCGCGTCGACGACCCCCGTTGTCTGGAGATCGGCCGCCCCGTCGCCGTTCCAGTCCCAGTGATACTCGAGGGCGGACGGCGGATCCTCCGCGTCGGAACTCCCGGAGGCATCGAAGTGAAACACCGTTGCGAGAGTTCCCGAAACCGGATCCACGGTAAACGCGGCCGCCGGCGGAGCATTCGTCTCTTCGCAGACGACATTGGAGAGACCCGATTCATTGGCGGCCTCATCCACGGCCCTGAGGGCGAAGCAGTAGTGGGTGTACGGCGTCAGACCCGTAACGGTAAACGTCTCGGGAGATCCGGACTCGGAGGGCGCCGGTTCCAGATCGACTGCGGTCGCCGAGGACCAGGTGGCGTCCGTGATCTCGCTGGAAGCGTAGCGGACGTCGTAGGCGGCGGCCGTACCCAGACCCGCGTCGTCCCCGGGGGCCGTCCACACCAGCGTCACCGAGGAGGAAGAAATCCGGCTGATGTCCAGATCCACGACGGCGGACGGGGCCGTGGTATCGGGATCGTCGGTCGTCGTGGCGCCGACGATGTTCGACAGAGGCGAGACGTTCGGGACCTCGTCGGCGGCCTTCAGTCCGAAGTAGTAGGTGGTGTTGGACTCCAGATTCTCGACGGTGAAAGTCTCTTCGGAACCCGCCTCTCCCGGCGCCGGTTCTCCATCGACCGGCGCGGCGGACGGCCACGTACCGTCGGTAATCTCAGAGAGGCCGTAGCGGAGATCATAGGCTGCGGGCGTGCCCGAGGCATCGTCGTCACCCGGAGCCGTCCACCTCAGCGTGACGGAGGAATTCGTCATCGAGTCGACGGAGAGGTCCGTCACGCGGCCCGGAGGCACGGTATCCAGCTTCAGGTCCGTCGAGGCGCTGACGACGTTGGAGAGTGCCGACCAGTTCGAGACTTCGTCCGCGGACTTAAGGGCAAAGAAATACGTCGTGTCGGCAATGAGATCGAGAACCGTGAAGGTCACCGGGGTCCCAGCCGTCTCCGGTCGGGGTTCTCCCGAAACCACCGTGGCCGAGTTCCAGTTGCCTGCCGTGATCTCGTCGAAGCGGTGCCGGAGATCGAACGCGCCGGCCGTACCCTGCTGCCCGTCATCCCCCGGAGCGGTCCACGTCAGCGTCACCGACGAATCGGACGTGGAACTCACCGCCAGATCGGATACGGCTCCCGGCGGCGTCCCGTCAACCTGGGGTCTCGTTCCCCCTCCGCCTCCACACCCCGGGACGAGAGAAAGCACCGGTCCCACCACAAGAACACACAGCGCTCTGTAGAACCGGGACATCCTATCCTCCGCCGGGGAACCCACCGGAACAAAAGACCTTTCGGTGCGAGGCGCTTTCTTTCGACCCATTCGTCCACTCGGACTTGCGGCCGGCCGTGATCGCTGATAGTATGTATGAGTATAGTCGAAAACGCTGGTCGGCGCCACCCGCGATATCGAGCGGAGGTGTGGCCTGTATACTGCACCTCTACCCGGGACTCCAATCATGCGATTCAACACACTCCACCGGCTTCTCGCAATCCTGGCCCTGCTGCCGGTAGGGCTGTCCACCGGCTGTGGTGATAAGACCACCGATCCTCCCGAACCCACCCCGGCGCCTTCCCTGGTTGCCGGCGCGGGATCGACCCTCGAAATCATGACCTGGAATATCGAGAACTTCCCCAAGAACGGCCAGAACACGATTGATCAGATCGTCGCCATCATGGACACCCTGGACGTGGACCTCATTGCCGTTCAGGAGATCGCGGATACGACGGCCTTCCGGACCCTCATTCGCGCGCTGGACGGTTACCAGGGGACCTACTCGCCGGACGCGTACTCGAGCAGCGCGTATCAGAAGACTGGACTTCTCTACAAGGAATCCGTTGTCACCGTGGGCACCTACTTCCCCATCTTCACCGATGATGAGGATGGATGGGCCTTCCCACGCCCCCCGATGAAGTACCACATCACGGTCCACCACAATGAGCGGGAGTTTGAGTTCAGGTTGATCGTCCTTCACCTGAAGGCGGGCAGCGGTGACGACGATCTGGCGAGAAGGCGATTGGCCGCAACTGCCCTGAGAGAGTACCTGGACGAGCGAATCCAGTACGATGAAGTCAAGGACTACGCCGTGGCGGGCGACTGGAACGATGAAATCGACGATTCTCCCTGGTGGAATGCTTTCGGGGATCTCACGCAGGGAGGGCACTATCACTTTCTCACTTCGTCCCTGGCCGGGAACAATCGGTACGCCTCGTATCCGGGTTCCGGGTCTCTCCTCGATCATGTCCTCGTCTCCGCGGACATGCTCGAGGAGTACTACATGGGCGCAACCTATACCCAGCGGCCGGATGACGTCTTCCCCGACTACATTTCCACGGTCTCGGACCACCGCCCGGTGATGTCCGTATTCCCCATATTCTAGCGTGGAAGCAAACCCGCAAGCTCCCGCGCAGAGGCCGCAGAGGCAACCCGAGAATCCTCGCCTCAAGCCATGTTGCGGCGGGAATGCGTGGTGTGTCCTATTGACAAAGGCCCGTCGTTGTCCGCACTATCAAAGTGAACGATCAATTGCCATTCGGATCACCCACATGGAGAGGAGTGTGCGAAGTGAAAGGATCGGCCGGCAGATACATTCGGTTCGGAGCGGCATGGCTGCTGTTATGCGCGGGCGGAATCGGTTGTTCTCCCGTGGCGGAGGAGGGCGGGTTCGATTACCCCGCCGCTCGCGTCGGTGACGTCGTAGAGGACTACCACGGCACGAAGGTCGCCGATCCCTACCGCTGGATGGAAAACCCTGACGCTGAAGAGACGGTCGCCTGGGTGGAGGCACAGAACGAGCTCACATTGGGCTATCTGGAAGCCGTTCCCGTCGCCCGGAAAATCAAAGCCCGCCTGACCGAGCTGGTGGACTACCCGAGATACACCCTGCCGCAGAAAGAGGGCGATCACTACTTTTTCCGGAAGAACACGGGCCTTCAGAACCAGTCCGTGCTGTACAAACAGGCAGGCCTTGACGGCGAGCCGTCGGTCCTGCTCGACCCCAACCTGCTGTCGGAGGACGGAACCGTCGCCGTGAGTAACGAGTTCTTCACGAAGGACGGCACCCTCATCGCGTACGGCCTCTCGACAAGCGGCAGCGATTGGCAGGAAATAAAGATACGCGACGTCGATTCGGGGAGAGATTACGACGAGGTGATCCGGTGGTGCCGGTTTTCCAGCATTGCCTGGACGCATGACAACCGCGGCTTCTATTACAATCGCTTTCCCGAGCCCGGCAGTGTTCCCGAGGACGAGCGCACGCGGCATAACCGCGTGTACTGGCACCGCCTGGATACCCCGCAGTCCCAGGACGTCCTCGTCTACCAGCGGCTGGACGCCATCGATCTCAGCTTTTACCCCCAGGTCACCGATGACGGGAAGTATCTCCTTCTCCACGTCTACCGCGGGACGGATCCGAGAAACGGCGTCTACTACCGGGCGGTCCGAAGCGACGGCCCGTTCGTTCGCCTGTCAGAGCAGGGCGAGGCCGCCTTCGAATTCATCGATAACATCGGCTCCCTCTTCTACTTCAACACCGATCTGGACGCGCCCCGTCACCGGATCATCGCCATCGACACGAAGCATCCGGCTCGCGCGAAGTGGCGGGAAATCCTCCCCGAGCAGGACGAGGTACTCTCCTACGCCACGATGGTCAACGATTGCTTCGCGACCGTTCACATGAGGGACGCCCACGATGAGTTGCACGTGTACGGGCTCGACGGCGAGCTCGTCGACGAGATCGATTTGCCGACGCTCGGGGCGGTCGAAGGCATTTCCGGCAGGAAGGAAGACCGCGAGATGTTCGTCGGGTTCACCTCCTTCCTCTACCCCTTCACGGCTTTCCGGTATGATTTCGCATCCCACACGCTGTCGCCGTTCAGGGCATCGGAGGCCAAGTTCGATCCCTCGGGGTTCGAAACGAAGCAAGTGTTTGCGACGTCCAGGGACGGGACGCGCGTCCCCGTGTTCATTACGCACGGCAAAGGCCTCAAACTCGACGGCGACAACCCGACGTTGCTTCACGCGTACGGCGGGTTTACCGTCAACATGACGCCGTACTTCTCGACTTCGCGCGTCGTCTGGATGGAAAACGGCGGCGTGTTCGCGCTGGCGGTTCTCCGGGGCGGCGGCGAGTACGGCGAAACCTGGCACCAGGCGGGCATGCTCGAGAACAAGCAGAATGTGTTCGATGACTTCATCGCCGCTTCCGAGTGGTTAATCGAGAACCGGTACACGAGCTCCGAGAAGCTGGCGATCCAGGGCGCCAGCAACGGCGGCCTCCTCGTGGCGGCCTGCATGCTCCAGCGCCCCGAGCTCTTCGGGGCCGTCGTTTCAGAGGTGCCCGTGACCGACATGCTGCGTTATCACAGATTCACGGTAGGGCACTATTGGGTACCGGAGTACGGCAACGCGGAAGAGAATCCCGAGCACTTCGAGTTTCTCCACGTCTACTCGCCGGTGCACAACGTGAAGGTCGGGGTCGCCTATCCGCCGACGCTCATCACCACGGCGGACACCGACGACCGGGTGGTCGCCATGCACGGCAAGAAGTTCGCCGCCGCGCTTCAGGCGGCGGACGCCGGCGGCCGTCCGATTCTCCTCCGTGTGGAGACCAAGGCCGGACACGGCGCGGGGAAGCCCACGACGAAGCGAATTGATGAGTACACCGACATCTACACTTTCCTGTTCAGCGTGTTTGGTATGGAGTTCTGACGGCAGGGCGGCGGATGGAACGGATCGGTGCGGTGCGCCCCGTTCGTTTCCAATGCAACCCCTGCGGGAGAGCCTCCCGGATCGAGGGCCAGGAAAAACCCGACCTTGTTTCGGTTTCCTGGCACACCGCTTGCGGTGGAGGGGGCCGTGGCAGCGGCGCGGCACCGATTCTCGAACCGGGAGGTTGAATCCGATGGAACAGGATACGAGCACCGTCAGGCCGGAGAAGAGTTTTCGAATCGGCGCCGTGCGCGCCTCGGTCTGGAAGAACATCCGGCAGGGCAAGGAAGGAAAGACCTACGAGATGAGGACGGTCACGCTTGACCGGAGCTACAAGGACAAGGACGGGAATTACAAGTCAACGAACCGCTTTGCGGCCAACGAGATCCCAAAGGCCATCCTGCTGCTGCAGCGGTCATACGAGTATCTCGTGTTGGCACCGGAGGAGAGCGCCGAGGGCGAGAGTGCGTGAGGGCGCGAGGGCCGTTCCGTTCGTCCTGAGCGGCCGCCGGGCTGGTCCGGCGGCCTGTCGAACAATGAACGGTGCCGGCGGGACAACGGGCCGGCCGCGGCGAAGGTTCGCCGGACCGAAGGCCCGAGCGTGGCCTTTCGGGGTTGAGCAGGCCGCGGCCCTCCTCGCCGATTCGAAGCCTCTTTCACGCTCGTGGCCAAGGGACGCCGAATCTTTGCCGCGGCGCAAGACCCGCGCCGGGAACATGTCAGGGCGACAGCCCAGGGCTGGTGACAAGGGACACGTGTCGAGGGCCGGGGTATCGCGGAATCCGCATACCGAGGGCTACAGCAGTCCGGTCTTCTCGTTGAACGCTCGGATCAGGCGATCCCAATCGTCGACCTGGCCGAAGGTCTCCTCCCAGAAGTCCGGCTCCCACAGATCCCGGAGCTCTTCCACGGTCCTCCCCTGCTGCTCCACCCAAGTGAAATACTTGAAGTTGTGGAGCCGTTTGCGGTCGTAGTAGTTCAGCTCGGCGAGGTAGTCGATTCCGATTCCCTCGATGTACCGGGCATAGTGCCGGCCCGCCTGATCCCGCGTGTATGGACCGTGAAGGTCCCGCTGCTCCTGTACTCGAGACCCGTACAGCTCCATCGAATCCGTCAGCGGCGTGAAGATCACATCCCGGGAGTCCATCTCGTAGTATTTGGCCGCCTTGATGGCCGCAACCAGGTTGCAGATGCTCGAGATTCCCAGGAGCGGCAGCTCCCGAATCAGATCGTCGTGGACTCCCAGCGAGGAGAGGAACTCGGCACCTTCGGTCTCGTTGAACAGGCGCAGCAGGCCCATGCATTGTTCGTCGTCGATGGCCGCCACCATGTCGGTGTTTCGCACGTTGTGAACCCATGGCACGTGCTTGTCGCCGATCCCCTCGATCCGGTGCCCGCCGAACCCACAGAGAAGGAGGGTCGGGCACTGGAGCGCTTCGGTGGCAATGACCTTCATCAGGGGGTAGCGCGTGCGAAGGTAGTCCCCGGCGGCGATCGTACCGGCCGAGCCCGTGGCCGAAACATATGCCGCGAACCGGCTGTCGTCGGCCTTGATCTTCCCCCAGATCTCCTCGATGATTCCACCGGTGACGTGATAGTGCCAGATGGGATTCCCGAACTCGTCGAACTGGTTGAAGATCACACAGTCTTTCCGCGTCTTGCGGATCTCCCAACACTTGTCGTAGATTTCCTTGACGTTCGATTCGCAGCCCGGCGTGGCGATGACCTCCGCGCCGATGGAGCGCAACCACTCGAATCGTTCTCGACTCATCTCTTCCGGCAGAATCGCCACGGCCGTGCAGGCCAGAAGGGCACAGTCAAAGGCGCCGCCGCGGCAGAAGTTCCCGGTGGAAGGCCAGACCGCCTTCTGTGCCGTGGGATCGAAGTTGCCGCTCACCAGCCGGGGCACCAGGCATCCGAAGCCGGCGCCCACCTTGTGGGATCCGGTCGGAAACCACTTGCCCACCAGGCCGACGATTCTCGCATCGACGCCCGTCAACTCGGAGGGAAACTCCATCCAGTTCCCCTCCCCGAAGAGACCCGTCTCGCCGTCGTTCTTCCAGGTGATCCGGAAGAGATTCAGGGGATCCACGTCCCACAGCCCCACGTTCTTCAGCTTGGCCTGAATGCGGTCGGGGATCCGCTTCGGATCTTTCTGCTCGGCGAAAGTCGGGATGATGATGTTTCGCTCACGGCACCGTTCGACCGTCTTCTCGAGTACTCCCTCATTAATCTCGTGAATGATTCTCATGCATGAACGTCCTTCCTCCAGATTCTTGAAAACAAGGCCCTCCCGGGCCCCGGTCAGAGCGAATGCGTTCCCTGGAGAGTACACCTCGGAGGCCTCCCGTGCAAGCAGTTCCGGGGCCTGTCCCCCCTGTGCGAGAATGCGAAAGCCGAAAGCCGGACCGAGCTAGGCTCCGGACCGGCCGCGAAACTGCAGAAAGTTGAAAGTTGGGAGTGGAAAGTCGGCACCCGCCATTTCATGTGTCGCTGTTCAGGATTCTCAACTGTCGACTCTCAACTCTCCGAATTGCGGTTGTGGCCAAGAGACGCCGGACCTTTGCCGCGGCAAAAGGCCCGTAGAGCAGAGAGTCGAGAGTTGAAAGGTGAGAGTCGAAAACCCTGCAGCCACGGATTTCACGGATTCTAGAGAGCGGCCCGGCGCGGTGACGAAGATGGGGCCTTGGGCTCGAGCGAAGGCCCCGTGACACAGCGTAGACAGCCGTACCCTGCTCGGCCGGAAAGCCTACGCTCGAGCCTTACGACCCCATTCTTCGCCCCCTTGCCAGATCAAGCAGAGAGGCGAGAGGTGAAAGGTGAGAGGCGATAACCCATACCCCGGGCCGGCCGCGGTGAGGGTTCGCCGGAACGACGACAGGGCGAGGGATCTTTCAACGCCGCGGGTTGCCACCCTCCTCGCCGATCCGAATCCCCCATTCTCGCCGTGGAGGAGTGACGCCGGACCTTTGCCGCGGCAAAAGGCCCAGGTGACAGAAAGCTGAGAGTCGAAAGTCGAGAGTTGATAACCTAAGGCCCAGGCCAGAGAACCGAAAGCCGGGACATTTCGGCCCCTCGGACTATTCGTTTGCCAAACGATGGCAAGACCCCTAGAATCGCAGCAAGACCATTCGAAGAGTCAACCGGATAACCGTGGAGAGAAACCATGAGCCAGGATCTCAGCCCGCAAGACCTGAAGCAACTGATCGAATCGGCCTTCCCCCGGCGTGACGGGGACCGGGGCCTGGCGGTCATCGTCGACATTCCGGACGAAAAGGTCCCCGACAACGACCCGTGGAAGAATCGGCGGCGGATGGCCAGGAGATGGGTGGATGCGTTGAATACGGTGAAAGATGAGATGGGTCTCGAAAAGGTCGCTCTCGTCTACTATCCCAACGTTCACAGCAACAACGCGGATCTGCCCGAGGCCGCCTACTTCTGGGAGGGTGATCCCGGGTCGCTGGAGACGTCTACCCTCAAGAAGGAGGGCAACGAGATCTCCTTCGAGAGAATTTTCTCCGAACACCAGATCCTCATGGCGCCCACGGAGTTCTCCACTACGGCGCCGCTCAAGTTGAACGCGAAGACCCACGGGTACCGGGCCGCCACCATGCCCGGGTTCTCACCGGAGATGATTCCGTCTCTCCGGTTGGACTACGGGGAAATCAACCGGCGGGTGCAGGTCGTCAAGGAAAAGCTGGACGAGGCTTCGGAAGCCCGGATTGAGTTTCTGGTCCACGGGAGCATTCATCGTCTTCAAATGGATCTGAGGCATCGGACGGCCCACGCGTCCGGTGGCTTCTTCCCCGAGCCCGCCACCGCCGGCAACCTTCCGAGCGGCGAAGCGTACATTGTGCCCTACGAGGGGGAAAAGGGCGAGCCGAGCCGGACGTCCGGAATGCTGCCGGTTCAGTTTGGGGACGAGGTGGTCCTCTACCGGATCGACCGGAACCGCGCCGTGGAAGTGCTCTCGATGGGCCCCACCTCGGCACAAGAGGCGGACAAAATCCGTTCCGAGCCGGCCTACGCCAACCTCTCGGAAGCCGGCTTCGGAGTTCTGGGACCCTTCGGCGTCAAGCCCATCGGCGAGATGCTCCTCGACGAGAAGCTGGGACTCCACATCGCTTTCGGCCGTTCGGACCATTTCGGCGGGGCCGTCGGCATCAAGGATTTCTCGTCGCCCGACAAGGTCGTTCACATCGACCGCATCTACATTCCCGAAACCCAGCCCGACGTCGAAGTCCGGTCCGTGGATCTCGTCTTTGACGACGGCCGAACCGAGCGACTCATAGAGAACGGGGAGTACACGATCTTCGGATGAAAAGGAGAGACAGCCGCGAACCGCATATTACACAGGCTCAAGAGGTACAAACGCTCGTCACAGAGGACACACAGAATCATACAGATTCACCTGGAGTCTCGGGCTTATGCCCGAGACTCCGTTATGCATCCATCTGTGCAATCTGTGCAATCTGTGGCTAGCGGTTTCGGCTTCTCCATCTGCGTAATCTGCGGATTGCACTTGGGATTTCTCTGATCCCCATAATCTGTGAAATCTGTGGCTAAAGATTCGGTTTTCTATCTACTCGGGGATGAGAATCGCGGCTTCGTTGTTCCTCAGGTCGACCTCCGTCACGGGATCGCCCAGAGTTCCGTCGGCGTTCAGGGGCCGGTAGCTGGCGCCCAGGGCGTGGGTCGTACTGGTCATCGTATACTGGGACATCGAAGCCTCGGGGCGGAACTTGACCAGCACGAGCGCGTGGTCATAACTGCGGGCCATGATGTGGAAGGTATTGGCGGGCGCCGCCGGGTCGAGTCCGGTGGCCCACTCGTACGGATCGCCCACGGGAAGGCCGATGTCGTAGGCAATTCCATCGAACCAGTCCAGCCCCAGGCCGTGCTGGGCGTAGTACATGTTGGTATGATTGATGAGATAGAAAGTGCTCAGGCAGAACAGGGCTCCGCGATCCGTCCAGGTGTTCTCTTTGCCCCCGAACAGGATCTTCTTGCCCCTCTTGGCCAACTCCATGACCTCCAGAATCTGCAGCCAGGTCACTTCGTACGAGCACGTCGCGCCCACGACGGCGTTGTCGATTCGAACGCCGCACTCAAGCAGGAACCAGTCGTATCTCTCCTGCAGGCGACCGCAGTTGACCGTCTCATCGATCAGGAACCAGGGGTGCGTGGCGTTTCCGACAATGATCTTCGGTGATTCGAAGGTCTGCGCGAGGTAATCCCGGACAATCACGGCAAACGCATAGTTGTCGTCGATCATCGAGAAACTGTTGGTCACGGGCTCCTCGCCATATTCGGCGATCTTGTCGAAGTGCATCCATTCCATCTCGGGCAGACTCCGCGCGACGTTATCCATCAGGACGCCGTCGAGCTCGTATCCCCCATGTTCATTCAGGGCCGCGATCCTCTCGCAGGTCCAGTGCTGCCAACCGGGATCCGCTACGTTCCCCCACCGACTCTGGTAGTCCCAGGTTGCCCAGACTCTCGCCTCGCTGCGGCTCGTCGCCGTTGCCGGCGGATCCCCCGCCTCGCGATCGGGGTTCCACCCGGGGATGGACACGGTCATGAGCCCCCCAACGGGGAAGTTGAAGTCGTAGCTGATGTCTTCCCGGTAGTGGAGGAAGAAATCCTCCACGTCGTATCCCTCTTGGGCGGCAAAGGTCTCCGCACAGAGTTCGTGGATGGTGCACGTCCCGCCGAAGATCTCCGTGTCATTGACCATGGCGGACGCGTAGGCCAGGACGAGGATATCGGGATTGATCGCCCGCATCTCGGCGATCCAGGTTTTGTCGCCGACAAAGAGGTCGTAGCGTTCCGCGACGAAGTCGGCCTCCGCCTCCATCAGGGGCCCGTGCTTGATGGTGAATGTCTTGATATGATTGTAGGGAGACAACCCGGACTTGATGCCCCGGTTCTCGGGTTCGGTGGGCGAATCGGTGCCGCACCCCGCCGCCAGCAACAGCGGAACGAGCATTGTGAACACGACGGTCCGACAACGGCGCATGGGGACTCCCGGCTGGTTTCTGAGCGGATCATCGGTGCTGGAGGAACTCTTCGGTAGGCAGTATAGCAGAAACGGCGTTCATCGGCTACGGGTTTGGTGGAAAACGCGCGATCAAGTTCGCGGCGGTCTTTCGGGTGTCGAAATTCACTAAAGTCCGGCCAAAAGTGGTCTGCAGCGCGCTATTCGGGGACAAGCGTAGGAGAGTGACGGCGGCTCATGGCGCCGGAGGGTGGTCTTGCCCCCACTCGAGCGGTCGCTCGCCACTCACCACTAGGCTCGAGCAGGGGTCTCGCCCATGTGACACGGGCGAGTGACAGCGTGTCGAGGACCTAGGGCGACGCCCGTCAATGATCGCAGATATTCTCTCCCGCCTCCAGAGTTCCATTCAGATGCGCCGTCGCAATCCCCTCCGGAGCCATGACCGGCGCGCCGACCACGACCTCGATGCCCTGGCTTCGGAACAGCCCCTGGGCCCGCTGGCCCATTCCCCCGCAGATCACAATGTCCGCACCCTGCTCGGCGAGCCACTTCGGCAGCACACCCGGTTGGTGCGCGGGTGGAACCAGGCTTGTCTGTTTCACGATCTGGCTGCGCTCTCTATCGACGTCGATCAGGGCAAACTCCTGGCAGTGACCGAAATGCTGGGCCAGTTTGCCCTCGGCCACGGGAATCGCGATCCGCATCACCTTCACCTCCCCCTCGGGAGGCGCTTCGATCGTCCTTCCGCCGCCTTCACCGGTTGAGATGATCACATCCGCAAGGTGCAGGAATCCTTCCGCCGCGGCCCCACCGTTGGACTCGGCGACAATCAGACTCCCGCGATCCCCCGTCTCCACCACTCTCGGATCCAAAGGAATGCGTCCCAGGAACGGCACATTCATCTCCGTCGCCATCTGCTCTCCGCCGCCGCTCTTGAAAACATCCACCCGCTCATGACAATGGGGACACTCAAAACCGCTCATGTTCTCGACCACGCCCAACACGGGCAGATTCAGCTTGCGGCAGAAGGAGATGGATTTCCGCACGTCGGCGAGCGCGATCTCCTGGGGCGTCGTCACGACGACGGCCCCGTCCGCGTCGGGAATCAGTTGGCCCACCGAGAGCGGTTCATCGCCCGTGCCCGGAGGAGAATCGATAACGAGATAATCGAGGGATCCCCACTCCACATCGGACAGGAACTGCCGAATCAGGTTCGCCTTGAGCGGTCCCCGCCAGATCAACGCGTCGTCGCGGTCCTGAAGGAAGAACCCCATCGACATGACCCGGAGGTTGGATCCCATCTCCACGGGGGCAATGGCTTCCTGCGTTCCCGAAACGGGTTTGCCTTCAATCCCCATCATTTTCGGGATGCTGGGGCCGTGCACGTCCACGTCCAGCAACCCCACGCGCTTGTCCCGGAGAGACAGCGCGTAGGCCAGGTTGGCGGCCACCGTGCTCTTGCCTACGCCTCCCTTACCGGAGAGGACGATGATCTTGTGCTTGATTCTGGACATGCGGTCATCGAGCGCTTTCTGCCCTGCGGACGCCTCGGCGGCGCCCTGTTGCCGGCCCTCATTCATATTCACAAGCCTCCTTGTACCGCCCCGAAGTCGACTGGTTCCAAAGTCTCTTTGTCGTCTCGCTCCAAACGTGGCGAATGCAGCGCGCGGCCGGACCGTCGCCCGCCTCCACGGCCGAGAGACCGCGGAGTTGCGCCCGCGTCACACCAAGATCATACGGGATCCTGCCCACGATCGGAACCTTCTTCTCCCCGCACATCTCCTCGATCGATTGCGTGAGGTCGAGATTGATGTCGTGCTTGTTCACACAAACCGCAACGGGGATCCTGAAGTGCATCGCAAGGCTGAGGACTCGGTCCAGATCGTGAATTCCCGAAGCGGAGGGTTCGGTCACCGCCAGCACCAGAGACGCCCCCCCAACCGAGGCAATCACGGGACAACCGATTCCGGGAGACCCATCAATGATTACGAGGTCCCGACTCCGGGCTTCGGCGATTTCCCTCGCTTTCTGGCGAACCAGGGTCACCAGTTTCCCCGAATTGGACTCCGCCACACCGAGTCGCGCGTGGACCAGGGGCCCGTGTCGCGTCGAGGAGACAAACCACTCCCCGTTCACTTTCTCCGGAAAGTCGATCGCTTTCTCCGGGCACACACGGACACACACACCGCATCCCTCGCAGGCAATGGGATCAACACGGACCGGCTGCCGGGACCAGGGAGGCCCGGCATGGATGAATGCCTCAAACCGGCAGTGCTCGACGCACGAACCGCATCCCGTGCAGGCGCCCTCACGAACGACCGCAACCCGGCCGCCGCGGAACCGGTCTCTCTCGAGAACCCGGGGCTCGAGGAGAAGATGGAGATCGGCGGCGTCCACGTCGCAGTCGGCAAGAACCGCCCCCTCGGCCAGGGCGGCGAATGACGCCACCACGCTGGTTTTTCCCGTTCCGCCCTTCCCGCTGATCACCACCAGTTCCTTCATCCCATCACCTCACCGATCCTGGCGAGCAGGGCCCGAATCCTCTCTCCATAACCGGGAACCGCGTCCACCAGCCGGTCCCCGCGGGAGTAGGCTTCCGCCAGATTCCGGTCCTCGGGAATTTCCAGAAGGACCGGAATTCCGTTCTCGGAACAGAATCGCCGCGCCTTCTCGTCTCCGATATTGGACCGGTTGATGACGACGCCGGCCGGAATTCCAAGCGCTTGCACCATGTCTGCGGCCAGGGCCAGGTCGTTCACCCCGAAGGGTGTGGGCTCGGTGACGAGCACCACGAAGTCCGAACCCCGGACCGCTTCGATGACGGGGCACGAGGTTCCGGGCGGCGCGTCGATGAGCGTCAACCCGCTCCGATTTCCGGCCTTCCTGACGGCCGAGATCAGAGGCGGGGACAGCGCCTCTCCCACCTCGAGGCGGCCGTGGACGAACTCGATCGAGCCCGACCGGCCCTTCTCAAGAGATCCGATGGGGCGGTCCTCCTCCGTGATTGCATCCTCTGGGCAGGCAAGGCGGCAGCCTCCGCAACCGTGGCAGAGCTCCCCAAAAACCAGAACCCGATCCTTGACGACGGCGAGCGCGTTATACTGGCAAACCCTCGCGCACTCACCGCAGGCGGTGCACCGATCGGCATCGACCCGGGGAACGGGGATGCCCACGGATCGGCTCTCTTCGATCTGAGGGTTCAGGAAGATGTGGGCGTTGGGCTCTTCCACGTCGCAATCCAGAAGGCAAACCGGGGGATCGGCGACGAAGGCCAGGCTCGTGCAAATCGTCGTCTTGCCCGTCCCCCCCTTTCCGCTGGCTACGGCGATCGTTCCATGGGTTCTCACATCCAGTGTCCTTGCACGTCCGCCCCCTCGGTCGGTTTGAGCCGGCCTTGTTTGAGGGCTTCGACCGCCTCCCCCACACTTCCCTCGAATCCCACGACGATCTGGATCCCTGCCGCGCGAAGGACGGAGAACGCCTTCGGACCACAGTGACCCGTGATCAGGTATTCGGGAGACTGCGAAGCCACGGTCTGCGCGGCCTGAATACCGGCGCCCTGCATGGCCTCGACGTTCTGGGTGTTGTTCACAACCTGGACATCCCCGGTATCCGTATCCACGGAAAGGAAATACTTGGCTCTTCCAAATCGGAGATCGACCGGATCCTCCAGCGTTTCCCCTGACGACGACACGACGACTTTCATCCTATGGATCCTCCTTGATTGTCCATGGGCCTCCCGACCGGCCCGAACCACATTCCTGACCGCCTTGTCCCCTCCGCACCCCACCGCGAAACTTCCAGCGCCCACACGGCCCCGCCGGCCCCGTCATCACGCCCGACTCCAGCTGCCCGGTTAGAAGACAGGCGACCGCATCCTCTGCTTCACCTGTCACCCACGAGAAAACCCGAATCCCCCGGGACATGAGTTCCCGTGCCTGAAACCTCCGAATCCCCCCGCAAATGACGACATCCACCCCCAACTGTTCCAGACGCCCGATCCTCTCCGCTGGATCCCAGTGCCCCACGGACATTCGCGTCTCTGTCGCGTCAGGAGTTTCCCGATCAACCAAGAGAATCTCTTGCGCGACATCGAATCGCGGCGAGACTCGGCTTCCGAAGACAAAAACGGCAATTCTCATAACGGCTCCAGCCTTTCCTCTCCAACGATACGCAATACTCATGCCACGACCGCTGGCAGCCGGAGGACTTCTTAACATGTTGCCAATAAAAAGGATAACAAGGCCGCGCAGGTGTCTGGACGGCGTGGAGCGTGCGTGGGTATATTGCGTTTTCGCGATCTATCGCGTATTTGCAGATACGCAATGCAACCCACGGAAGAAATCTCGGCCCAGCAGGGTCGAAAAGCGCCGGCTGGGATTCAGGTGATTCGAGAGACTTCACCATGAGGGCGCTCTGGAAGGGCCGGGGTGGGAATCGGAGCAGCCGGCGGCTGCGCTGACGGCTGCGATGACGGCTGCCCACCGGCGCGCATATGCCTACCGGCGGGGGTATGTGATGCCGAGTTTCTTCATCTTTCGCCAGAGTGTCGTTTTGTCGATGCCCAACTCACGCGCAGCTCTACGCCTGTGACCTCCGTGCTTTTCCAGGACCTCGAGAACTGCGGCGGACTCCGCTCGTTTCAGGGGATTCTGAGACGCCGGCTCGATTCCCGGCGCCGGTTTCTCCACGTTCGAGTGCACATCCCGGGGCAGGTGATCTACTTCAATCCGAGGACCCCGGCAGAGAACGAAAGCGTGCTCGATGATGTTCTCCAGTTCCCGAATGTTGCCGGGGAAATCGTAGTTCATAAGAACCTCATAGACGTCCGGCGACACGCCGGAGATGTGCTTTCCCTGCTTGAGGTTGAACTTGTGAACGAAGTGATCCACAAGAAGGGGAATGTCTTCTCTTCGATCCACCAGGGGAGGAAGAACGATCCTGACCACGTTCAGGCGGAAGTAGAGATCCTCGCGAATGACCCCCTGTGCCAGCAACTCGGCGAGGACCTTGTTCGTGGCGGCGATCACGCGCACGTTGGTTTTGATCGTGTGCGAGCTGCCCAGGGGCTCGTATTCCCTTTCCTGCAAAACCCTCAGCAGGCGAACCTGAAGTGCGGAAGAAATGTCTCCGATTTCGTCCAGGAAGATCGTGCCCCCCTCCGCAAGGGAGAATCGGCCGGCCCGATCTGTTCTTGCGCCCGTGAAGGCTCCCTTCTTGTATCCGAAGAGCTCCGACTCCAGAAGCGTGTCCGGAAGGGCTCCACAGTTGACGGCAACGTAGGCCCCGTCCGCCCGTCCGCTCAGGTTGTGAATCGCCCGGGCGAAGAGCTCCTTCCCGGATCCGCTGGGTCCCTCGATGAGTACCGTGCTCTCGCTTCGGGCAATGTCCGGCAGTACGTCGAAGATTCGGCGGATCTCACGATTCTTGCTGATGATGTCCTCGAAAGTGTACTGCTGCGTGATCTCTTTGCGAAGCGCCTCAATGGTCGAGAGATCTCGAAAGGTCTCCACACCGCCCGTGAGGGCGCCCTTCGCATCCCTCAACACGGCACTGCTGACGCTGATGGGAATGGTCTCTCCCCGGTCCCCCAGGATATCGGCCTTGAGATCGATGATCTCCCTGCCCTTGTCCATGGTTTCCCTTAAGGCACAGGCGGTTTCGCAGATATTGGCTCGAAACACGTCAAAGCATTTCTGACCGATGGCCTGTTCGCGGGAGATTCCGGTGATGCGTTCGGCGGCGCGATTGAAGGACGTTATGTTCCAGTCGAGATCAACCGTGAAGACCCCATCGGCGATCGAATCGAGGATCACATCGCTGTGACCCGGAGGACGGCGGTCGGAATCATCAGTGCTCATCGTTCTCTTCCCCCCAGGGGCAGCCCATGTTGCGTCTTTCGGCGTCCGCTGCCTCCACGGATATGATACGCAAGTTCCGGGGTCCCGGCAAATTCTTTTGCAGCAGGTTGCAGTTTCGCGTTCTTCGAGGTGAGCGCATCCGGAGAATCGAACCTCGGGGCCGCGAGGCGCGAAGAAGGGGACCGAGTGCGGCGGCACTCGATCCCCCTGAGACGGTATCCACTCTGATTCGTGGGGGGAAGCGGACAGAACGTGTGGATCCCACCGTCTAGCGGAACATGTGCCTTACCATGCTCCAGCTCACCCGTTCGGTGGCCGATGGGAGTGCGCACCCCGGCAGCACGCCCGAGAGGTTTCCGAAGTATCGGTTCTGGCCGGCTTTGACCGCCAGAAGCGCGTCGCCGGAGACGATCGGCGCCGGAGGCCAATTCGAGTAAAAGCAGAAAACGCCCGTACCGGTGGGTCCCGGCGTGCACCCATCCTCAATCGGCTCGAACTTGATCAAGGGGACATTTAGCCCCGGTATGGCGGCATCCCCATCGCAGCTCAGCTCGGCCGTGTAGTAGACCAAGCATTCGTCCTCGCTCAAGGAAAAGGTAATATCGATCGCGAACGCGGCTGAAGAGGAACCATCCTCCGAGCCGTCCGGACCGATATCCTCCTGCTCGACATCGAAAACCGGCCCTTCCCGCGGCTCGCCGGAGGAGACCCCCGCCGGATTGTGAGCGGAAAACGGAAGATCTTCGCATCTGCAGCACTGCGAGAGCGTCAGGATCAAGTCCAGATGGCTGAGCCCGCGCGGCGGCTGTCCGGAATCCCAGGTCACCTCGATGCAGTACTTCCATTCCCCCAACGTAAGGTCTTCCGAGAACGTCGCAGTACTCGTACCCGAGAGCAACGGATCCGCCCCCGCCGAAACTGCAACGAACATCCATCCCACGAGGATCAGTGGAACTGTAAACGAAAAGCGAGACCTCCGTCCCGCCGAGGGTATCATCCCGTCCTCCTTAGGTTCCAGGGCCAACCGGGCAGACTCCAGGGGTCGCCCGCACGGCGAGCATCCTCATCTATTCAGATTTCCTATATACTATACACGCGAATACTCCCTTTGTAAAGGGATCTTGTGCAGCACCAGCAATGATTGTCGGCAAAGAGAACGTGATGCGCAATGCCAAGGAGGGTGTCAAACCGGCTCTTCGCAGCCAGACGAGGAAGTATCCAGGGGACTCGGCATGGGGGGAGCCTTTTTTGTCTGAGCAGCCGCCCTCGGAGCCGCAACGATTGTGGCCCCATTCGCACCCAGAGGCGGGCCGATACTGGAACGCACTGCGGGTTATTCCACCGGGCCTGCTTCTTCTGAGGCCCTCTGCACGAATCAAGAACACGCCCGATCCGTCCGCTCAAGACGGTGGCGATTCCCGAGTCTCCGGACTACAGCACACCCTGCCTGTGCTTCGCGCTCACCTTCTCCAGCATGTCCTTCGTCATCTCGGCGAGGCCGAATTTCGGCTTCCAGCCCCACTCCTCCCGGGCCGCGCTGTCGTCGATGGACCTCGGCCAGCAATCCGCAATCTCCTGGCGGAAATCGGGCTTGTACGCAATCTCAAACTCGGGGAGGTGTGTCCTGATCTCCGCGGCCAGTTCTCCGACCGAGAAACTCATGGCGGTGACGTTGAAATCGGAGTGGTGCCTGAGTTTCGACCCATCGGCCTCCATGAGTTGGGTTGTGGCGTTCAGGCAGTCCGGGATGTACATCATCGGGAGTCTCGTGTCGTCCCTTACGAAGCACGTGTATCTCCCGTGCTTGATTGCTTCGTAGAAGATCTCGACGGCATAGTCGGTAGTCCCCCCTCCCGGGGGGGTCTCGCTGCTGATGATGCCCGGGTAGCGGAGTCCTCGAACATCCAAACCGAAACGGTGGACGTAATAGTCACTCAGCCGTTCGCCGGCAACCTTGGTCACGCCGTACATGGTTCGGGGCTTAAGGACGGTTTCCTGCGGGGTGTTCTCCCGCGGAGTTTCCGGGCCAAAGGCCGCGATGGAACTGGGAATGAGCACCCCGGCCATATCTCGCACTCTGGCGATTTCCAGGATGTTGTAGAGCCCGTTCATGTTGACGTCCCACGCCAGCCCGGGTTTTGTCTCTCCCACGGCGGAGAGGATGGCCGCCATATGTACGATGTAGTTGATACCGTACGTATCGACGACCTTCTCGATCATGTCTCTGCGGGTGACGTCGACGACCTCGAAGGGGCCCGATTCCAGCAGCTTCCGGCTCGGTTGCGTCTTCCAATCCGCCGCCAGTACGTTATCGTTTCCAAACCGTTCCCGGAGCACCAGAGTCAGCTCGGAACCGATTTGACCCAGGGAGCCCGTGATCAGGATCTTCTCGATTTTCTTGTTCGTCATCTGATTGGGTCGCTATGCTCGCTGTGAAAGAAGAACCGTCGAGTGCCCGAACGCTCCGACTATAGCGGCCTTTAAGGACGCGGTCAAGTGAAGAGTCGGGGCCAAGCATGCCGGCGACCGGACCACCGCCCTTCCCATTGTCCCCGGATCCCCGTGCGGGTCGCCCGAGAGCTACCAGAGGGCTCCCGGGGGAGCGACGACGCCCCCCGAAAAGACCATTTTCACCGCCTCCTCCATGGAGACGCCGATATCCTTAACCTCATCGGGGGCCACCAGCACCAGCACACCCGAGGTAGGATTCGGCGGCGTGGGGACAAACACACTTAGGAACAAGCGGCCCTCCGATTCGCTCTTGACCTCACCGGTCACGAAACCGACGGTCCGAAGCCCGGCCCGGGGATACTCCAGAACAACCGCTCGCTTGAACGCCACCTTGCCCGAGGCACTCAGGGATTCCACCAGGCTGCGGGTCGCACTGTAGATCGCTCCGGCCAAGGGAACCTTCCCGATCATGCGGTCGGCGGCTCCCGTCAGCCATCGTCCGATGAAGTTGCGGGCCAGAAGCCCGGCCAGATAAACCAGCACAATAAGCGCGACCAGCCCGAGCCCGGGCACAACGCGGCCGAGGACATAAGGCAAAACCGGCTGGAGAATCGCGTCCAGCGTCCGGAAGAGGAATCGCAGAACCAGGAAGGTGACCACGACGGGCACCACCACGGCGGCGCCCGCCAGAAGATTCGTCCGGAGTTTCATAGGAACCCTCCCGCCGTTGGTCGTTCGGCTGGAATCCCGTCCGGTCGGCTGGCCGGAGGCCACACGCGAAGAGGAGAGGCGGCCCCCCTGACGCGGTCCGCCCGCCCACTCGAGATCCTGACCCTGACGCCAGCCCGTTTCGCATGCCGCGTCCGGCCCGGCCGTTAGGCTTCCTCCCTTGCCTGCCCGGGCGCCAGAAACCGGTTGTAGAGCAGGAGGCCCAGCATGGTGGCAATACCCATGAAGGTGAAGATCGTCCACAACATTCGAGGCTCGGGATCGACGCGGTTCTCCACGAAGTGCGTGTAGAGCGCGGCGCCCAGATTGCTTCCCACCAGGCTTCCGATGATCCCGTACAAGAATGCATACCCCATGTACACGGCGACCTTCTCCTTGGGCGCGATCATCCCGACGTAGCTGTAGTACTTGGGATGACACGTCATCTCTCCAATGGAGAAAAGAACCACGCCGAAGAAGAAGAACCAGGCATGACCCGAGAGAGACAGGAGAAGAAATCCGAAGGTTCCAATCGCGACCCCCGTGACCATCGTCGGCAGGGCCTTGAAACGGTTCACGATCGCGCTCACCAGCATCTGAAGACAGATGATTGTCCCGGCGTTGACCGAAGTCACGTAGGCGACGTCGAACGTGATTCGATCTTCCCGGCCGAAGACACCGCCGATGGCCGTGAGGATGTTGTCGATGGGTGTGGTGTCGACGAACTCCTGAAGATACCAGAGGACGGTGTTGAACATCTGAAAATAGAGAATCCAGAACCCCGAGTAGATCACGATCATCAGCACGAATCGGAAATTCCTGAGAACCATAACCGCCTCGCCCAGCGTCTGGCCGATGCTCTTGGTGTTCTCCGGCCGGGGCGGATCCCGGTAGATGAAGATGTTGGGCAGAAGCATCAGGACACACCACGCCGAGGAGGCGATGAACACGTAGGACCAGGAGAATCCCTTCAGATAGCTCACGAGAATGGGCGACAGAAACGCTCCCAGATTGATGGTCCAGTAATAGATGCCGAATCCGAGAGTGGAGTTCTTCTCTGTGGTCGATCGGGCCACCGTGCCCGAGATGATCGGTTTGAAAATCCCGCTGCCGACGGCCATGAAGATCAGACTCGCAAACACAATTCCGTAGCTGCTGACGTGCCCGGTGATGAAGTACCCCACCGAGAGCATCGAGAAGGCGAACATGAGGACCCGCCGGTATCCGTACCGCTCCGCAAGCGCCCCGCCGAAGATCGGCATGATGTAGGTCAGGGCGTACACCACGGACTGAAGCAGCCCGACCGCGCTTTTGCTGAATCCCAGGCCACCGTCGGCCACCTTGCCCGCAAGGTAGACGGCGAGAACCGATTGGACGCCGTAGTAGGCACCCCGCTCGAAGAGCTCGTAGATCGACGCCACCCAGAACGTTTTCGTGAATGAACGGATTCCCGTTTCATGCTTCACAGCCTCGGTCATGGGACATCCCCTTCTCTTCGAGTGGGTTGGGTTGGAATCCCCATTGTTACCACAGAATTCGGGCCGTGACAAGTGTCCTTGGCTGAGGCAGAGAGGAGAAGGTGAAAGGTGAGAGGCGATAATCCCACAGACCGGGCCGACCGCGGTGAAGGTGCGCCGGAACGACGACAGGGCGAGGGATCTTTCAACGCCGCGGGTTGTCACCCTCCTCGCCGATCCGAATCCCCCATTCTCGTCGTGGAGGAGTGACGCCGAACCTTCCCCGCGGCAAAAGGCCCGTACCGCAGAGAGTCGAGAACCCTCTAACCACAGATTTCACGGATTCTAGAGAGTGGCCCGGCCCGGTGACGAAGATGGGGCCTTGGGCTCGAGCGAAGGCCCCGTGACACAGCGTAGACAGCCGTACCCTGCTCGGCCGGAAAGCCTACGCTCGAGCCTTACGACCCCATTCTTCGCCCCCTTGCCAGATCAGACAGAGAGGCAAGAGGCGAAAGGTGAGAGGCGATAATCCTACAGACCGGGCCGGCCGCGGTGAAGGTCCGCCGGATCGAAGGCCCGAGCGACTCCCTCAGAAATCCGTGGTTGGAGAATCCCGGGTTTTCCGTTAGGCTGGCCGGACACTACAGCAAAGGAGCAGGATTGTCCTCATTTCCCCTCATCGGTGAGACGTACGCCGTCCTCTCGGCCCTAAGCTGGGCCGTCGCGACCGTGCTCTTCGTCGCTTCGTCGAGACAGCTCCGCCCGGAGGCGGCCAACCTCTTCAAGACGACGTTTTCGGCCGCGATGCTGATCGTTACCCTGCTGGTGCTGCGCGGCGGCCGGACGTTTCATCTAACGGACAACACGGAGGCGGCCTACCTGGCCTTGAGCGGTTTTCTCGGCATCTCCATCGCCGATACGCTCTACTTCCTGTGCCTGCGAAGCATCGGGGCCTGGCGGACTCTGGTCATCAGCTGCCTGGCGCCTCCGATTACGGCCGTCCTCGCCGCCGTGCTGCTGAATGACCCCATGGGGATGTCCGGCATTGCGGGAATGAGCATCGCGCTCGTCGGGGTGATTCTCGCCATCATTGGAGGGCGGAGAAGGAGTGACGACGGGTTATCGTTCACCCGCGGGGGGATCGCCGTCGGCGTCACGATGTCCGTTCTCATTTCGTTCGCCATCATTCTGGCCAAGGTGGGAACCGTCCGGACCGATTCCATGGAAGCATCGACCTTAAGGATTGTGGTCGGTGTGGCCGGGATTCTGCTCATCGAAGCCGTGCGCGGGAAACTGGTCCCCACCGTCCGATCCGCCCTCAGACCCCCGGGAATCCGAAGACTCATCGCGGCCAGCGTGATCGGAACCTACATCGCCTACATCCTCTTCATCGCAGCCATTCGGCATGCGCATCCGGGGGTGGCCGTCGCACTGGCCGCCACGGCCCCGGCCTTCGTGATTCCCCTCTCGATGTTCGTCCTCAAGGAGCGGGTGTCGCCCCTCGCCGTGGCCGGCACGGGAACGGCCATCGCGGGAATCCTCATCCTCTTCCTCTTCTGACCGGGCCCGCATCCAGGGATGAGGAGAGACAACCGCGCAAAATAAATTCGGGGACAATCTGGGATTGTCCCCGAATAGCGATGTCTTCCTGTTCTCAGT
>CAZSXU010000036.1:0-33164 GCA_964610505.1 uncultured bacterium
GACAATAGAGTGAGTTCGCAGGACACGTCCTTCGGACTCGCGGGCGAATTCGGGCCGTTAGCTCAGTTGGTAGAGCACCTGCCTTCTAAGCAGGGAGTCATCGTTTTCGACCCATTCGGCTAACCTCAAACCACACCACAAGTTACAGTCTGACCCATTCTGGCCCCGCAAGGTAGGCCCGTTTTTGCATTTCACTGTGTCTCACTGCATTTCACTCCATTTCACGATCGGGAGACACAAACCTATGACAAAACTATGACAGTGGAAGAGAGGGTCCATAGTGCCCCTCAATTGCCAAAACAACTGAGTTCACAACACCGAAAAGGCAGTCAGCAGCTTCTGCCCGGGATTCCCACTCTGAGGGTGCGTGTCGGATCCTGGCAGGTAGCCCACTTGAAACAATTGCCCGATTCATGCAAACTGAGGCAGTTGGGGGGCACATGCGACTGCTGCGGAGTCTGCTCCCCCGAGTTTTCGGACGAAACCGGGGTGCACACCGATCACCATGGAGAGCCTATGTGTGACGTACTGGTTGCAATGCCCGATGCTACCAAGCGAGGCAGCGTCATCTTCGGAAAGAACAGTGACCGCCCCGCGGGGGAGTGCCAAGTGCTTCACTACGCCCCTGGACGGAACCGCGAGCCGGACTGGCGGATTGAATGCTGCTATGTGAGCGTGCCCGAGATTGGCGAATCTATGGCCACCCTGGGGTGCCGGCCGTACTGGTCCTGGGGCTACGAGACTGGGATGAATGAGGCCGGTGTGATAGGAGGAAACACGGCCATATTCACCCGTTCGTTCCACAATCCCAAGCACCGGACCACGCTGGGGCTAACTGGCATGGAACTCCTGCGTTTGGGTTTGGAGCGGGGGCGCAGCGCGGAAAAGGCGCTGGAAGTCATCGTGGATCTCCTGGGGCAGTACGGGCAATGGGGTTCCGCTGTCAGAGGGAAGGATCATGGGAAGGGAAGCTATGAAAACGCCTTTCTGCTCGCCGACCGCCGAGAGGCATGGGTCCTTGAAACCTCGGGCCGCTCGTGGGTGGCCGAGCGGATTCGAGAGGGGGTACGCTCCGTCTCGAATCAGCCCACGATTCGGACCCGCTGGACCAGGGATAGCTCGGATATCGAGCAGGTCGCCAGGCACTCCGGCTGGTGGGATGCCAGTCTCGGAGCTCTCGATTTCGCGCGCGCCTTTGGTGATCACGAGCACTACTCCCGTCAGGTGTCTCACATCCGATGGAGAAGGACGACTCAGTCTCTGGAGTGCAACCGTGGCAAGATCGATGTGTTGAGGATGATGGGTATTCTCAGAGATCACTATGAGGATACCTTCCTGGAAGGACCACAATTCCATGCGTACCTTCCGGATTTCCATACCGTGTGCATGCATGATTCCCCAACGGGGTTCACGTGGGGCAACACCGCGACATCCGCGGTCGTGGAGCTGGATCCCGAAGGGAGACGCCGACCGGTCTTCTGGGTGGCGTACCTTCCTCCCTGTACGAGTGTTTACACAGCCTATCCCTTCGGCCGGGATCTACCGGAGGTCGTTACCACGGTTGGGAAAGCCGGTCTCAGGGTGCGGCGACCGACGGAGGCCCCGGCCGATGAATTTGATGCAGCCTCACTGTGGTGGCGTCTCCACCGGATCGTGGAGGAGGTTGCCAAGGATCCCAGTCGTCGCTATGATGAGATCCGGTCGCTACTTGATCCACTCGAGAGAAGGCACGTCGAGCAGCTGGCCCTTGTGGAAGGTCGTGGTCGCGAAGTGCCGCAATCCGAATGGGACCGGATCTTGGTGGAGCACATCGGAGATCTGGTACAAAGCCTGGAGCACTTGGAGGAACGATGGAAGATCGATCGGACTCTGTAAGAAAGCAAGGAGAGCAAGTGAAGAGAACAATCTATCTCGTTCCTCATACTCACTACGACGTGGTCTGGGCCTTCAATAAGGAGGACTATTTCTTCATCAATTCGTCCATTCTAAGGAAGGCCGTGCGCATGGTCGAGGGCGGAGCATTCCGCTTCCTGATTGAGCAGACACTTCCGCTGGAGATGATCGAACACAGGGATCCCGATCTCTTCTCGGACCTTGAGAAGGCAATCAGCTCAGGCATGATTGAAATCGTTGACGGCCAGTATGTCATGCCCGATCCCATGATCCCGGGAGGTGAGGTCCTCGTTCGTGAGATCCTCTTCGGGAAGCGGTACTGCAAGGACAAGTTCGGCGTGGACGTTCCGGTAGCGTGGGCCGCCGACGGCTTCGGCCTCAATGCCCAGCTGCCACAGATCTACAGAAAATCGGGCTATCGATGGTTGGCGTTTCGGCGAGGATTGCCGAAGTCGATCGGCTCACGGGTGAGCGAATTCCTGTGGGAGGGGCTGGATGGCACCAAGATCGTCAGCCACTGGATGCCCCTCGGCTATCGGGCCGGTCTAAGGCTCGAGGAATGGGAAGAGAGCTACCGGCGTCTGTCAGACCTGACGACCTCTCCTCATGTCCTGATGCCTTGTGGCAGCGGCGGGGCGATTCCACAAGATGAGATCCCGGACAAGGTTGATGAGTGGAACCGTGAGCATGAAAACGAGAAAATGGTCCTGGCTACGCCCCGAGGTTTTTTCGAAAACTTCGATTCGCAGGAGAGGGAATTGATCACCTTCGAGGGTGAGCTCTACAGTGATGAACTCGAGAATGTCTTCCCTGATGTGGCCTCCAGCCGGGTTCGGTTGAGGCTGGCAATCCTGGAACGGGAGCGTGCGCTGCTCGTGGCGGAGAAAGCTGCAACTCTTGCCCTGCTCCAAGGGAAAGCCTACCCGGGTGAGGTCCTGACGGACCTGTGGAAGAAGGAGCTTTTCCTGGCAAACCATGATGTCCTACCTGGCTGCGGAATCGACGAGATCTACGAGGAGGCCTGGGACTACGTCGGCGAGATGAAGCGAGCTTCCAGTTCGGTCATGGGAAGTTCCATCAAGCACCTGATGCGAGGGAAAGGTCATCGCACCTGCGTTGTAGTCTTCAATCCCAACAACTGGGAAGTCGGGGACTGGGTGGAGGCCGAAGTGGAGCTGGGTGAGGGTTGGCTCAGTGAGCCCGGGATTGCGTGGGATGGCAAGGAGGTCCCCAGCGAAGCACTGGAGGTGGTGCGCTGGGACGACGGAAGTGTCCGGAGGGCCAGAATCGGCTTCATGGCCACCATTCCTGGCCTTGGCTGCCGTGCCTACAGCATTGTGAAGAGAGAGAAATCATTCAGGAGTCGGGTCACAGTACAAGGGAACGAGGTGGAGACCAAGTTCTTCAAGATCTCTGTGGACTCGAAGACCGGGATCCTTGAAATTCACGATCGGGATGGGAACCGGATCCTGTCAGGAAATGAGGTGATTGTCGACGAGGAAATCGGCGATCTCTACTTCCACAAGAGTCTGCTCGAGGGGCGTATCGGGTCCGAAAGCGGGGAAGGACTCCGTTTTGGAGTCTTCAAACCCGAGGAGATCAATGTTAGGAGGGGTGCCCTGCGGACGGTTATCACTTTCCGAGATTCATTCTACTGCTTACGCTGGCCTTACTACCTTGTTGACAAGTATGAACCGAGACTCTTTCGGCACAAGACGGTGGAAGTCTGCAAGAAGGTGATTGTATACAACAGCCTTCCGAGGATCGATTTCGTTACCGAGCTCAACCTACTACAATCGCACGTGCGAATCCGCCTCAAGTTCGATACCTGCATGGTAGCGCCTCTCTACGCGCGGCAGACCCAGTTCGGTGTCTTGGACTTGCCCCAGGAGAGGACTCTGCGAGAGAGCGTCAAGATTCCTTCCCTGGCGTGGATCAACAGCCAGGAGGGGGACCGCGGCCTGGCGTTTCTCACCCTGGGGGTACCCATCAACGAAATCCGAGGGGGAGAAGTCTACTGCACCCTCCTGAGGAGCGTCTCCGTGCTCTCTGCGGATGGGCAGAGCGGTCCCCTCGTTCCCACACCCGAGGCACAGGAGCTCGGTCGGCACACGTATCAGTACTCAGTCTACCCCTATCACGGAAATTGGCGCGAGTCCCAGATCCACCGGCGGGCCCATGAGACGAGTCAACCGTTGGTGGCCCTGCAGATGGACACGGAGCCGAAATCCAGGGAATTCCGCAGCTTCAGCCTAGACCCGGACGGCCTGATCATCTCGGCGCTAAAGCAAGCTGAAGACGGGGATGGCATTATCCTGCGGTTCTTCGAGACCCGAGGGGAATCCTGTAGAGCGGCGTTGGGCTTGCCCCCAGGAATTACGGCAGTCAGGACCGTGAACCTGTTGGAGGAAGAAGAGGGAATCGTAGAGGCGGACGAGGCCAGGGTGGAGATGGAAGTCGGGCCCTTCGAAATAGTAACCCTGAAGCTCTCTTGCGGGTGATGCTGCTGTCGGAGACACATCGTAGGACAGAGAGCACCGGGGCCCGGGTCACGACAGCAATCCAAGAATGGCGCGATTCCAACCTATCGGCCCGACCCCATCCACGCGGTGGAGGCTGGATACGGGCATATCCTCCCAGACACGCCCGGGCTTCTGGACGACGAAGGGAAGGTCAACAGCGGCAAGAAGAGAAACATCGTTCTTGCTATCCCCGATGCCGACTGTCCGGAGTCCTGGCTCTTGCCTCCGGTAGAGGTCTGCAAGCAGCGAAGCTGCCTCACCCTTGTCGTGGAGTCCGGTGACGGCCGAGAATCGACCGCCGCGGCTCAAGCGGATGCCGCGTCTGGCCAAAGCTGCGCCCAACCGCTCGAATTCGTTACTGTCGAGCCTGGTAACCAGAGTCTCCTCATACTCTCTCGCCATCGCACGTCTTGCTGCCTCAACGTTCAGACCGGTCTCCGCGGCTACCTCCTCCGGGGTCATATCGCCATATCCTCGGAGGGACAGGCCTGTTTCGCGCGCGGTCTCGATCAGATTCTCTCGTATTTCACGATAGCCAAGCCCCAGCTCCACCACGTGATAGTTACCCACGACCCGGTCAAAAGGATATCGGAAGGGGAAGTACGTTCTGTGGATGAAGACAGCCCCCCCGTCTTCAACAATGAACGGGTCTGCGATGCCGAGCTCGCTCCGGTAGGTGTCCTGTTCAGCTCGCGTCTTGGAAGAGCAGAAGACAAGCGGCGTACGAGTAGAGCGGATGAGATCCAGACCAGGTTGCGCCTCCCGGTAGGAGTAGGTTTGCGGGTCAAGGAGAGTCCCGTCCAGGTCTGTGAAGATGACAAGCTTCACGATATTCTCCCGGTCGCTCCGATGGAACTAGGCAAAGGTCTGGATCAAGTAAGAAATCAGAATGATCAGGAAGAAGTAGGCCACGACGGAAGAACTGGAGACCCTCCAATTCTCTCCAACTCTCCCACCGGACTGAGTTAGTCTCGATTGGATGAGCTTGACTCCTCGGGGGATGCGCAAGATCCAAAGTAGCCACGCTCCGCCGATCGTGACCAGAAGGCCGACGGCATTCCACCATAGCCACGAAACGGAGGTCAATCTCCACAGGATCACGTTTGCCGCGATGCCAAGCAGGACACCTGCGCGGATGTCGAAGGATCCAATGCTCCGCGTGGTCATGCCTAGCAGGAAAGCGGCAAGGATCGGGCCGTACAGCAGGCTGCCAACGGCGTTGATGAGCACGATCGTGGTCTGTCGTGTGGCCTGCCCGGTACGCGCGAAGGCGAGAGCAGCAAGGACACAAAAGACCCCCCACAAGACGGTGAGAACCTTGGACGCAACCAGGTAGTGCCGGTCGGAGGCCATCGGTCTGATGTACACACGGTAGACGTCCTGCATCGTAACGGCGCTCAGAGAATTGATGGCCGAGTCCAGGCTGGACATCAGCGCAGACATGATGGCGACAAAGATGAGCCCCACGATTCCAGCCGGAAGGAAGGTGAGAACGAACATGGGAACCATGCGGTCGGGATCTCGCCGCAACATTTCGGCAACGGTTGCCGGATCGGTTTGGAGTTTAGAAGCGACTTGGCCGACGAAACCTGGAGAGGCAAGCACGGCACCGACGAAAATGCCCATGAGGCAGTACAAGAGAACCAGCGGGAATCGGCCGAATGCGTTAACAAGCAGAGACTTCCGAACCCCCCCCAGGTCTCTGACCGACAGTTCTCTCTGCACCTGGCTCTGGTCGCAGCCGTAGTAGGAGGCGTACAAGAAGATCCCGCCGAGTGCCATAGGCCAGAAAGCATACACACCCTCGGGCGTGATCCCCCAGTGCTTGAAGTCCAGGATCTTGAGCCGTTCGGGGTCCAGCGCCTCCCAGGCGGCACCCCAACCGATCAACCGTAGCGCCGCTGTCCCGCAGATGCCGATGCCGACGATAATGATGAGCATCTGGAGGAAATCGCTCAGAATGACGACGCGAATGCCCCCCAAGGCGTCGTAGATGACGGTCACCAGCCCGATGATGACGATCGCCTGCGTCGTAGAAACGGGGAGGGCGGTCGAGAGAATGAGCCCTCCGGCCAGGACGGACACCGCTGTGGCCAACCCTCTACCAATCTGAAACAGAATGCTGATGAGAGTGCGGGTTTCTCGGTCGAATCGTTCTTCGAGATACTCGTAGATGCTGACGTAGCGGCCGCGATGAAGAATGGGCAGGATCACAGTCATGACAAGTAGGATGCCAAGTGGGACACCGAACTCGTAGCACAACCACTTAAGCCCCCCACCTTCCTTGAGAGCAACAAACGCGGGGGCGGAAACGAAGCTGATCGCTCCCAGCTGGGTAGCCATCGTCGAAGCTCCGGACTGCCACCACCGAATCTTGCGGCCGGCGAGATAGTAGTCGTGAACGTTTCGCTGGGCGCGGCCCCGCAGTGCGGCGAATACGACGATCCCCACCAGGTAGAAAGCAATAACTGCCCAATCCAGAAACGTCATCGGCTTTCCCGACCTATGCCGTTCTCTATGAGTCTACCGTACGGCGCTGATCGAATCTCTTTGAGGAATGCGTTGGGATCAACAGAGGCCAGGGCTGGAAAGTAGCGAGGACGCGCGAGAGGTTTGCCCCGTTCCACGTAGCCTCTTGCGGTGGCTTCGCGCAGAATCTCCTTCTTGAGTGGCTCCGGGCAAATAGGCGAATGGTAGATGACCTGCATCGCCAGGTAGCGCATCTGATCCACATGCGCCTTGTCTCCCGCCTCGTGGAGATGTGGATTGCGGGACTCTATCTGGTAGACTTCCACCTTGCGACTCATGGCATCGAGCACAGGGGTCTGCAGAATCCCTCCAAATTTCTCAAGAAGGTTGATGATGTGGTACGGCTCAATCGAGTAGCCGTAAGCATAATCAAGGCTCAACGCCAGTTCCATGGACATTCCATGCTCACCGGCGTTGCCGGTCTTGATGATCTCGGTCTCGAACCCAAGGTAGTGTGTAATCAGCTTGTTGAGCAGAGCGTTCGTCTTGGCGGAGCTGCGCCCCCACTTTCGGAAGAACAATTTCGATTCAACAATCTTGGGCTTGCTGTGCCAGGCGATACGCACCATCGTGAAGGGGGACCGACTGATCGAGAAAGCCGCAGCGTATTCCCGGATGTATTCTTCCACCGCACCTGGGAAGTAGTTGTCGGAGTCGATGAAGCCAACGTACTTCTTGCCGGCGAGCCGGGCCAGCTGTGTTCCGATGATCATCCCCTCAGCTTTTCCGTCCCGAATCGTCCCATTGTCGGCCAAGATATTTCGGTAGCCCGCATTCCTGAATGCCTTGGCCAGAAGAGGGTCTTTCTGATGGGCAATGAGAGCATTCTTCTCGACAAAAGTGCAGAAATCACGCAGCGCATCTTGTTCCATATGGAAGCGATCGACCGGAGTACGAGGGCTGTTGGAGACGATGATAATCATGCATGGATGAGGGATGCCACACAGGACTCCCTCGACCAGCTTCAAGCGTTCGCCGCGGATTGGGACAACAACTGCCATGTCTTTGTAGATTTTCGCCAGCTCATCGTACGGGATTCGCTGGATCGCACGCGTAGGTGAAGGCAGGGTGCCGTTGTCCGCTCCGGAGTCCAACTCAAAAACCTTCTGCAGATCGCCAAACCGAATCGCACCGAATCGCTCCACGTTCTTCGGCAGCTCAATCCTCATTCTGGTTGTCCTTCCAGAGGGTGCAGATCAAGGCCCGCAAGTTTCCGCCGGGTCTGATCCCAGTGAAGACGGGGTGGGCCAGTTAGCAACCCCATCTCCGCAGCGTGTGAGTCGAGGTAGAACTGCACGTGCGGCAAGGGCTTCCAGAGGTCTTGCCGGCCGTAGCGATGCCCGTAGCGGGACGAGCTTCCAAGTGTCTCGGTCAAGGTTCTTTCAGGGTCGTATCCAGCGCGCTCCAGTATCAGTGGCGTCAGGCCATAGCTCTCTGCAATCTCCTCAAACGCGTCGTGGACGTTTGCGCCGTGCTGGGCTGCCTCCTTGGTGCGAAAAGCAATCTCTCTGGGTACCCCGAGCGAGTGACAGTATTCACGGTGTATACGCTTTCCTAAGGAGTCACCATCGGGTTCGATTTTCAGCTCGGGGGCGATGGAGAATGCAACTCGGATCACATCCGGGTCGAGAAAAGGTACACGCAGTTCCATGCCGTGAGCCATGGATATCTTGTCCTCACGCTCAAGGCATTCCTTGTAGAGGAGGAAGGTATCTTGCCAGGAACGAGACACAAAATCCCCATATCCTTCCCGATCGACGATAGCCGCGTACCACAGGTAGCCTCCAAAGATCTCGTCCGCCCCCTGACCTGTGAGGATTACCCGTTCCCCGGCCTCCTGAGCCATCCGGGCGGAAGCGTAGATTGGAACCGCGACCTCAACCTGGTTCAGACTGTAATCCTCAATCGTTCGAATGACTTCTGGGATGATGCGGTCGATCTCTGCAGTTGAGAAAACCTTGGCCTGCAGCGTGAAGCCGTATCTCTCCGCAGCCCAGTGGGCCCATTCAAGATCCGAAGCACCGTCCTCCCTGCCCGCAGTATAGCAGGTGAGGGGAACACCCAGCTGCTTGACGAGATGCGCGATGAGGACACTGTCAACACCACCCGAGAAGATCACTCCTACGTGATCCTCGTTTCTGACTCTCTTATGAACGGCTTCCTTTATAGCCTGGTCGTAGGCCAGTAGAGCCGTCTCCCTCTTGCTGGTGTGGGTTTGGGTTCTTATCTGCTCGGGACGCCAGAACGGATAGAGCTCATAGCAGTGATTATTAATGACCATCAGATGTCCGGGAGGGATGCGATGAATCTCAACTCCTTTGCCTCCAAGGGCCAAGAGCGGTTTCTTCTCAGACGCGAAAGCGAGAAAGTTGCGGCCACTCCAGTAGTAGAGCTGACGGACGCCGATCTTGTCACGAACGATAATCGTCTGGTGTTGGTCCGTTACGGCAATGGCGTATACCCCGTCAAGCCTGGGGAGGACACGTTGCATCGTTTCGGCCAGATCCCCTCGGTATTCCTGCGCCACGAGGCGGAGCAGGACCTCACTGTCACTTCCTGTGCTGGGCGAGTTGTCGTCATTCAGCTGGCGGCACAGTTCCTGATAGTTGTATATCTCACCGTTGTGGGTGAGACTCAACCGACCATCCGATGTCTGAAAAGGCTGGAGCGCGGCTCCGCCACCGGTGATGGCGAGCCTAACGTGTCCAAGCGCAATGTTGCCTTTTCTATCCTGGAAATCCAGTGACTCTAGATCTTGCGCGCGCTGGCACGTTTCTCCGATGACGTACCCCGCGCCGTCAGGACCACGGTGGTGTAGGGTTTCAAGCATGTGCTTCAATAGCGGCCCCAAATCACGGTGTATCGAGCTGACAATCCCTGCAATGCCACACATCAATCAATTCACTCCTCTCGGTGCGGTGGTAACTTGCCTGCTGAATTCCTCTCAGGCTAGTTCAGAGGCGACTCACTAGGCGCTATCGCTTTGAACGTCCTGAGATACATCGCGGAGCTGATTCGGTCATCTTCCCTCGCTTCGATCGTCAGAGGTACCTGATTCCTCTTCTACCTCATTCTGGGTCAGTGCTCCGGTTTCGAGGATTGGGCCGGCCTCAATGTCTCGTGCCTCCATCATCTCAACAATCCGCCCCAAGGAAAGTGCAATGGCTGCCTGCTCAAGCTCGGGAAGCCTCTTCAGCGCATTGGCGAGGCCGTCTTGAAGTGGTGTCGGTGCAATCTCTGCTAGTCCGGCTCCCTTCTCGGTCACCGTGACGTAAACCAGTCGACGGTCTCCGAGGTCCCGCGCGCGCCGAATCAACCCCTTCTTCTCGAGCCGATCCAGTATCCCAACTACGGTGCTGGGGCTCAGGTGAACAATCCCTGAGATTCTTGTGCCAGTCAACGGGCCTTGCCTTGCCGTCACCAGCAGGCAAATCAACTGCGGGGCCGTGAGGTCATACCGAGAACTCAGCTTCCGTGAGTGGATGTCAATAGCCCGGATGATCCGGCGTAGCGACACGAGAATCTGAAGATCATAGCGCTTCTGGGAATCCGCCGGTGACGGGGGGCTACTGACCGCCGTGCTCTCACATCGATGTCTCGATGGGGACTCTGGCGGAAGATTCACTCCTGCTTGCGATAACCCCGGGATTGGGTCATCCTTGCGGTTACTGCCATCTGAGGTCGCTTCTGGTTGCTTCCTACCTTCCCTTTGTACCATCTCGTACTCCTTGACTGCGCTTCTCTGGCGCTGCACGCGGACAGAACCCCAGACCTTTGCACATCTAATGATTTCAATGCTAATCATTAGAATACAAATATATCGCCCCCGTGGCCCAGTGTCAAGGTCTTTTTCTGAGCGACCTCACCCCCTGGAACTGGTCCAGGTTGTGAGTTACACTCGGATTCGAATGCAAAAGGTCTAATCTATGTCCAGGAAGCGGCTTAGCCCTGGGAAACTCGCC
This sequence comes from uncultured bacterium, assembly GCA_964610505.1. Lineage (GTDB taxonomy): Bacteria > Arandabacterota > Arandabacteria > JAGLYR01 > JAGLYR01 > CAZSXU01. The sequence goes on from CAZSXU010000036.1 coordinate 10,907, forward strand.
GGCGACCTGCCAGCGGTGTTCCTCGTGAGAAGCGCGAGCCTCTTCATCGGTGAACTCTTGCAGGAACCCGAGCCCGAGGGTAAGATGGGCATCAGGGGAGTGGGAACGGCGCCGGTGAGGTCAGACGGTTGCGGATAGAGGGGAGGAGGAAGTCATGGACTTGAAAGAGAGACTGAATCTCAGCGGCGATCTTCTTGACCTGCGGCTCTTTGCAATGGGGTCACGCCGATCACGATTGCGACGCTCTTCATCTTTGCACTCATTGTTGTGGTGACAGTCATTGTTTCCCGCCTCCTCCAGAGGGGTTTGGAGCAGGGACTCAGGGTGCGGGGCGTGACGACCGAGGGGGCCCTGGCAACGACCAAGAGGCTTCTGCACTACGTAGTCATGGCGGTGGGGGTTGCAGTCGCACTGGATACCATCGGCATCAATCTGGGCGCGCTGTTCGCCGCTGGTGCGATCTTCGCGATTGGTATCAGCTTCGCGATGCAAAACATCGCTCAGAACTTTGTGTCGGGCTTGATCCTGCTGGCCGAGCGGAGCATCAAGCCGGGTGACATCCTTGAGGTGGAGGGGAGGATTGTCACGGTGAAGAAGATGGGAATCCGCTCCACCATTGGACAGACCCTGGACAACGAGGAGATCATTGTACCTAACTCCACGCTGGTTCAATCCTCGGTTACGGACTACACGCTGGCGGATTCCATCTATCGTCTTCGGACCACAGTGGGCGTCATTTACGGGTCGGACATGGCTCTGGTGAAACAGACTCTCGAAGAGGCAGTTGGAAAGATGCAGTGGCGGTTTGAGGGCCGCGACCCAGTCATACTTATGACAGAGTTCGGAGACTCCTCCGTCAACTTCGAAGCGTCCGTGTGGATGGCCGATCCATGGAAACTGCGCCAGGCCCGGTCTGAGCTCAACGAGGCGATCTGGTGGGCTCTCAAGGAAGCGGGAATCACGGTTGCCTTCCCGCAGCTGGATCTGCACCTGGATCCGGAGGTGACGAAGTCGCTCCAGCCCCTTCGGCGTTCTTCCTGATGGAGCCTGTCGGAACCATCTGCTATCGGCGGGACTCCGGGGCTACAACCATCGTCTTTTCCGAAAATACACCGGCAGAGATGTGGGAATCACTCCGAGGCCCAGTAGAAGGGCTGGATAGGCCCACCTCCAAGGTGCAGAAGTGCACGCCGGGCGCTACCGAGTTTCCGCGCGAATCTCTGAGATCCCAGGACAGCTCGTGTGGCCCGGCCGTGAGAATTCCCCGGAAGAGCCTGGTGACCCACGTGCGGCGACACCTTTCTAGGGCACTGGTGACCGGCGTGTTTGTGGAACTGTTGGGGGGAGTCGGTCAGAAGGCGGCCTGCTCTCGCGATCAAGAGGAGCGGAGGTGATTCATTGTGCTTCACAGGAAGCGATCGTGGAATCCGGGGATGCTACGCTCGGTGGTGGGCGGAGCCGTCGAAGGTCTGCGTCACACGTGGCGGCGTGCCAGCGGGCGCCTGCGACGCCGCGCCGTGATGGCACGTATGCGGCCGACGGACATCGTGCTGGCCAGCCCCCGCACCTCGCGCCTGTCGCCGACCGCGCTGCTGTACCGGTTGCTCCTGCGCTCGCGCTACGTGCACGCCATGCTCTACATCGGCGGTGGCGAGGTGATCCACACTACCGCCCGTCGTGGCGTAACGGTCGATCCCCTGCCGCGCAAGCTTTTCGACCGCCAGCACTACCGCATCTACCGGGTGCTGAGCCTGACCGACGAGCAGCGTCAGCGCGTTGTCGTGGAAGCCAAGAAACTGCTGGACTGGCGCCTCGACTACTTCGCCCTGGTAACCAACATCCCGGCGCGCTGGCTGGGGCGCCCGCACCCGCTACTTCGCCTGGAGAAGAATCGCCTCTGGTGCAGTAAGCTGATCCACCTGGCGTTCGCACGTGCGGGGATCGAGCTGCTACCGGGCGAGCAGGTGGGCACGGTCACCTCGGAAGACCTCGGCCGGAGCCCTGTGCTCGAGTCCCTCTGATCGGAAAGACTGAGAGGGGGTTGGGGGTCGGATCTTGCAGTGTCGCATTTCGGGGTCTAACCCTTGTCTTTTCGCGCATTCCTGATGGCCGAGTACTAGCAGCGTAACCCACCCCGAATTGCGTGGGTACGCGGCGCAGGTTCCTGGCCTACCCACCGATCATACCCTTCTCGCTCAAACTCCTGTGGGCATCTCTCCCGATAACGACGTGGTCCACGAGGGGAACGCCCAAGATTTCCCCGACCTTGGCCAGTCTTCGAGTGAGGGGGAGATTCTCCTGGGCTTGCGACCGAACTCGACCACATGCCTTTTAACCTGAGTATTCATCGACCAAACGCTGATACCGCGGGTGCTGCCGTAGGGGATCCCACGTCGGATCAAGCTGGAATTCTGCCACAGAGATCGCAGAGGGAATCGACAGCAGGTACTCGATCTCGTCCAATGCGGCCTCGTGCTCGCCCACGAGCACGTAGATCTGAGCCAACGCCGCACGCTGAGCGGGGCCATGCAAGGCGTCCACGGAGATGAGGAAATAGGGACAGAGCCCTAATTGCATCAACTTCTTGCCCCACATGAGGAAATAGGGACAGAGCCCTAATTGCATCAGCTTCTTGCCCCACAAGAAGTTCGGTTCTCGCGATTGGTTCCTTAGATCCGCATGGAACCCTTGATTTTCTCCCTGAATTCAGGTACGTTTCTGAAGGGAATAGACACTGAGCAGAGCGACCGGTAGGGCTCCGAAGGTCTGGAGTCCGGAGGCATGTGCCCTTGGTCGCTTGTTTTGTTGCCTCGGGGCAGGAAGTGGAGATCACGCGGGGGGAGAAGGGAACGGGAGAGTGCCGCGAGTGGCTCGCGTGGTTGTTGTCGACTGTCCGCACCATGTGACACAACGAAGGAATCGCCGAAGTACGATCTTCAAAGATGAAGAAGACAGGAAGGTCTACCCGACGATTCTCAAGAAGTCTGTGGAGACGCACGAGCTGGATATCTGGGCCTACTGCCTGATGACGAATCATGTTCACTTCGTAGCCGTTCCTCGATTCCCGATCTCCTTGAGCGGGACGTTCCGCGATGCGCATGCGGTGTATGCCCAGCGTTTCAACAGTGAGTGGGGGCATTCCGGTTACCTGGGTCGTTTCTTCTCATGTCCGATGGACGATCTGTACATGTGGTCGACCGTGAGGTATGTGGAGCGAAATCCGGTGCGCGCCGGACTGGTCGAGCGAGCCGAGGATTACCGGTGGTCGAGCACCGCGGCGCATTGTGGATTGCGAGATGATCTGCTAAGCGAGGGATTCCCGCCTGATGGAGTCATCCCCGACTGGTCCAGATGGCTTCGCGAGGAGGACGACAACCAGATAGTCAAGACGATTCGCAAGCATACCCACACAGGATTGCCATGCGGAGGGACGCAGTTTGTGGACCACCTGGAGAAGATGCTGGGGCGGTCACTCAGGCCCAAGAAGAAGGGTCGTAAGCCCAAAAGCCGTAACTAGTTCTGCGAAATAGGGCTCTGTCCCTATTTCCCTAGGGCTCTGTCCCTATTTCCCTACTATTTCCCTAGCTGGCGATTCCCTCGAAACGCGAGACGTTCGTGGCCACCACGTAGAGGTCTGTGGGCATCCCCAGCAGCACCGTTGTGCAATAGGTCGACCCGTCAGGGTCAGCGTAGATCCCGACGATGTCGGTCAAAGAGTACGCGGTTGACGGAATGGCCGGCAGGATGATTGCCGCACTCCGCCGTCGACGACGCCAGATCAACCAGACGAGACAACGGGATTTCGGATCGGCCGTTCAGGATGCCAATGAGCGCGGGGTGCCGGGTCGTGGAACGGAATCTTGCCGGCTAGGATGTCAACCCTACTTTCTGCATTAGGGCAACGAATCGGGGATCGGAGCGAAGCGGGTCGTACGCCGGGTCCACCCTCATGTAGGACAAGAACAAGTCCTCCGCCTCGTAGGCACGGTCCAGCCACTCGAACGCCCGATCCGTTTCGCCCAAGGCGGCATGGATCATTGCACACAGGCTGGGCGGAACAAACGTTCGCTCGGAGCGCCCGACCAGCTCGTTGAGGACGGCTCGCGCCTCGGTCTCCATGCCGGCCTCGGCGTAGGCGCGACCGAGAGAGGCAGTGTACCAGGGGCTGCGCCCTGAGAGCTCTACGGCACGGCGCAGCTCGACAATGGCTTCTTCGTACCGTCCCATTTCCAGGTATGCCAATCCGAGATACAGTCGGCCCACCTCAAAATCGGGTTCCATCTCGAGTGTGTTCCGGTAGATCTCCACGGCCTCTTCGAATCGGCGTTGCCAGAATATCATGAATCCCACGTCGGCGTTGATGATCAGAGACAGGGGATCGAGATCCCGCGCTCGTTCGATTTCCTCAAGCGCCTCATCGAGGTACCCCCGTACGCCCAGGTTGTAGGCGTACCAGTGATGTGCGTGTGCCCGTCCGGGATTCAGCTCGATGGCCCGTCTGTACTCGCCCTCGGCGGCGGCCCATTTCCAGTCCGTGCCCTCACGGACCGCCGCCGCCGAGACATGTGCTTCCGCGAGTGTGTCGTCGATCTCCAGCGCCCTGGATGCTGCCGCACTCGCCTCGGGAAGGGCTTCCTTCGCCGAGACAATCCCGAAGGACACGAGGAGAATGTAGGAATCGGCCAGGCCCGTGTAGGCGGGCGCGTAGGCGGGGTCCTCTTCAATCGCTTGTTGGAAGAAATCGATGGCCTTTCGGAATCCGGCTTCAGTCCGCTTGTTCCAATGATAGCGGCCCCGGAGGTACGCCTCATGGGCCTCGGGATCGACGGGCCGGGCGCCGGCGAGCCTCGATTGCTCCTCGGCCGTCACCGCAATCCGGATCTCCCGGGCAATGGCCCGGGCGATCTCCTTCTGAAGACCCAAGATGTCTCGCAGATCGCGCTCGTGGCTCTCGGCCCAGAGGTGCCGATCGGCCTTTGCCTCAATCAGCTGCGCCGTAATGCGTACGCGGTCTCCGGCAACCACGGCGGAACCTTCCACCACCGCGGCCACGTTCAGCTCCCGTGCAATCTCCGGAAGAGGCTTTCGCGCACGCTTGTACTGCATGACGGAGGTTCGGGAGATCACCCGCAGCGCTCGAATCTTGGACAGCTCGGTGATGAGCGCCTCCGTCATCCCGTCGACGAAGTACTCCTGTTCCGGATCACCGGAGAGGTTTTCGAGGGGAAGTACGGCAATGGAGTCGATGGTCTCACCCCGCGCAGGGAAAAAGTATGCCCTGCCGACAAGGAGCAACAGCAAGAGGGTCAGGATCGGAAGACCGACGTAGAGGTACGCCCGCTTTCCCCACCGGCGTGTATCTCGGGTGAATCCGGATGTTGCGGTTCCGGGTGCGAAATCCCTTCGTGCGGATCGCAGGTCAACGGCCAGTTCACCCGCGTGTTGGTACCGCTCGTTCGGGTTCTTGGCCAGGACCTTGTGGACGATCCGTTCCAGCGCGATGGGTACTCCGGTGCGCAGGCCGGTCATGGGCTCGGGTTCTTCATTCAGAATGGAATAGACCACGGCCTGTTCGTAGTCCCCCTGGAAGGGCCGTCGGCCCGTCACCATCTCGTAGAGGACGACCCCCAGGGACCAGATGTCGGTTCTGTGGTCGACGCTTTGGCTCCGCGCCTGCTCGGGAGACATGTAGGCAAACGTGCCCAAGGTTGTATCGGCCTGGGTGAGTGCGGTCTGGCCGCGGGACTTGGCCAGGCCGAAGTCCATGATCTTGACCTGGCCCTCGTCGGTGACCATGAGATTGGCGGGTTTGATGTCGCGGTGGACGATTCCCTTCTTGTGGGCGGCCTCCATCCCCTCGGCGATCTGGACGGTGATGTCGATCGCGTCATCCAGTTTGAGAGGACCGGAACGGATCTTGTCCTTCAAGCTCTGACCCTCGACGTATGCCATTGCGATGAACGTATACTCTTTGGTCCTGCCGATTTCATAGACGGTGCAGATGTTGGGATGGTCCAGTGCGGCGGCCGCCCGAGCTTCGTGGAGAAAGCGGGCTCCCTCTTCCTCACTTCCGAGGGCTTGGGGTTGGAGGAACTTGAGAGCCACCGTACGCTGGAGATCGGTATCCTCAGCTTTGTAGACGACGCCCATACCGCCTTCGCCGAGTTTCTCCAGGACCCTGTAATGAGAAATGGTCTTTCCGATCATCGGGTTCTCGCTCGACTCTTGAGTTTCGGCCTTCAGCTCTCGGGAGATCCGGCCCCGGATTTCCCGAGTGTTCGTTTACCCAGCGCCCGCGGCACGGAGCTTCTGCAATCTGTCCCTCGCGTCCTCGACCTCGGGAATCCCCGGATCGGCGCCCTTCCAGATCTCAAGGAAGGTCTCGTATTCTCCAATGGCCTTCCGGTGCCAGCCCGATCGCTCGTAGGCCTGTCCAAGAAGGTAGTGGACTCTCACAAAGCGCGCCAGAAAGGTAACGCTATCTGCGTCATGACGGGTAAGGGCGTTCTCGAGAACGTCGACCGCCCGGTCCACTTGGCCCGTCTCCAGGAAAGCCTTGCCGAGGAGATACCGGACCTCAATCGGAGGTTGATAGTACAGGCGGGCCGAAGTCTCGAGGTACTCGATCGCGCTCTGTGGATTCCCGAGAGCAAGTTCGACGGCGCCCTTTGCGCGCAGGTAGACACGCAGATCCCCAGGCGATTGGGACTCGATCTCAGCCCTCAGCTCTTCCAGGACCTTTCGAGCCGCGTCGCCGTCGCCAAACCCGGCCAGAGCCTCAGCGTACCAGGCTTGGAACGATCTCAGCCCCCAGGGGGAAACCTGAATCCCGAGATTCAGGAATCGCTCGACCTCTTCCTCTGCCTGGAAGCGTTCTCCGATCAGGGTCAGGATCCCGGCCCTCAGTACATACTTGAGAGCAATCATGTCCCCGCCCACACCCTCGAGCCGATCGGCGGCGATGCCGTCCTGAAGGACTCTGAGGGTTTCTCGGAATCTCCCCTGGTGGAAGGGGATGAGAGCCAGGCAAGACCTGCCTTGCGAACGCACCTGCTCGTGTCGACTCTGGACCAACTGCTGGTAACAGCTCTCGGCCCGCGCGTATTCTCTCTTGATCAGATACATGTAGCCGAGGGCCTCGAGTGAGGAATAGAAGTCCGGACAAATCTCGAGTGCCTTGCGGAAGGACTCGATCGCCGCATCGATTTTTCCTTGGAACCCGTACAACTCTCCCCGGGAGTCGTAAGGATTGGGATCCTCCGGGGCCAGCGAGATGTATTGGTTGATTGCCCAGATGGACTTGTCGTACTCGTCCAGAAGCTCGTAGGCGTAGGCCAGGATGTTGTAGGGTGCAGCGTAGAGAGGATCGATCTCGGTTGCCCGGACAAACGCTCGAACCGCAGCCTCGTGCTCGTTCATTTCAACGAAGTAGATGCTTCCGAGCTCGAGGAAAGCTTCCTTCTCATCCGGATAGCGCTCCACGTAGGCTTCGAGCTTTCGAATCGCCTCCTTGGGGTCTCCGATGACGAATGTAGCCACCGCTTCGATGTACGCCCTCTCCTTCCTGCCCACGTGGTCGGCGTGCCTCAGGGCCTTCCGAGCCCACCGGACCCGGTCCGTGTGTTGCCCACCAAGCAGGCCAAGTCGGAGATACGCCATGGCGAAGCTGGTGTCGGTCTCAACGGCCTTGCGGTAGCTCTCTTCGGCCTCCTCCAGATAAAAGCGGTCCTCGCTCTCGAGTCCTTCCAGGTACAGGCGGTAGGCCTCGGCGGAGTGAGTGGTCACGTCCGACACCGCCCGGTCTGGTTCGATCAGGGCAGCCTCCGGGAGCGAGAGATCATTCTTGATTTCGACGGTGAGGCGGTCGACCAGGGCGAAGATATCCTCTTCGCGTTCACTCTCCGTTCGCTGGGACGCTTTGACCCGTCCGGAGGCCACCTCAACCAGCTGGGACGTCACGACCAGCCGGGGCTCGACCTGGAGGATGCTCCCGAGAAGCATCCACTTGACGTGAGCTTTCTCGGCCACCTGTGAAGCAACCGCCCGGTCGATACTTCTCACATCCTGCTTGCCGAGCAGCTTCAGAATGTCATAGAGCCGTTGGCTGGAGAGAACCTGCACGTACTTCGATTCGGAAAGGTCCGTGATCAGCAGATTGGTGATGATCTCCCCCAGTCTGTCCGGATCGTTCGGGTCGGTGACATTGTCGAAATACAGGATCGCCAGGGAATTCTCCTCGGCGATGGCCGGGGCCTGACGGCCGACCTGGATTCTGACACCCAGGAGCGCGGCGGCGGCGACGGCGACAGCTGCCACCGTGCCAAACAGCACACGTCGCCTGAAAGACGGGCCGCGTTTCGCTGCTGGAGCGATTGGGCGGTTTCTGAGCTCTCTGAGGTCTACCAGGAGGTCGTCGGCCCTCGGGTAGCGTCGCCCGGGATCCTTCGCAAGAGCCTTGGTCACGACACGCTCGAGCTCCACGGGAACGCCCGTCCGCAGGCCGGTCATCGGCTCGGGTTCTTCATTGAGAATGGAATAGACCACGGCCTGCTCGTAGTCCCCATTGAAGGGCCGTTGGCCCGTCGTCATCTCGTAGAGGACGACCCCGAGGGACCAGATGTCGGTTCGGTGATCGACCACCTCTCCCCGGGCCTGCTGGGGAGACATGTAGGCAAACGTGCCCAGGGTCGTGTCGGCCTTGGTGAGCGCGGTCTGGCCGCGGGACTTGGCCAGGCCGAAGTCCATGATCTTGACCTGACCCATATCGGTGACCATGAGGTTGGCGGGTTTGATGTCTCGATGGACGATATCCTTCTTGTGAGCGGCCTCCAGCCCCTCGGCGATCTGGACGGCGAGGTCGATCGCTTCGTCCAGTTTCAGAGGACCGGAGCGGATCTCTTCCTTCAAACTCCGACCTTCGACGTACGCCATTGCGATGAAGGTCTTCCCGTCGACCTCATCGATTTCGTAGACGGTGCAGATGTTGGGATGGTCCAGTCCGGCCGCAGCCTGGGCTTCGTGGACAAGGCGCTCTTTGAGTTCCACGTCGCGGGTCAGCTCAGGAGGGAGGAACTTAAGGGCGACGGTGCGCTTGAGCTTGGTGTCCTCGGCCTTGTAGACGACCCCCATGCCGCCTTCGCCGAGTTTCTCGAGGATCTTGTAGTGGGAGATGGTTCGGCCGATCATGTCAAAGACCAATCTTTTTCAGCAACTCCACATACCGCGTGTCCGACAAGATAGGATCGAAGAAGGGACCCGTTCTTGCAAACACGAGCATGGGATTCCTTTCCACGTAGGCTTTCTCAATCAAATCAAACGCCTCATCCATCCTGCCAAGGCCCAGGAGGATGTTGGCTTGGTGAACTGGAGAAACGTACCGCTTTTTCGCCAGCTCGTTTAGAATGCCAAGTGTTCTCAAGGCATCGTCTTCTTGACCACACACACCGTAGGCATACCCGAAATATCCGAGCGTGTAGGCGTGTTCTACAGCAGACGCTTCGACTCCGCGTATAGTCCTGACAACGCTCTCACACCTGCCGTCAGCAACATAAGCGAGAACTGACCAAGTGTTCGTCAGCAGGAAGTTGGGATCCAATTCCAGGGTTTTTTGGAAGTTCTTGATGCTCTCCTCGTACCGGCGGGCAAACCAGTATGCACACCCCACGAGCGCATTTATGATGGGCGACAGCGGATCCAGCTCCCGAGCTCGCTCCGTCTCAGCGATCGCTTCGTCAAACCTGCCCATAGCGAAGAGATAGATTCCGTACCACTCGTGAGCCGTTGCGTAGTTTGGACTAAGCTCGATAGCGCGCTTGAATTCATTTTCTGCCGCGGACCAGTCCCACTCATGGAAAGTGTAGACCCAGGCCAGCGACGCGTGGGCCTCCCCCAACGTGTCATCAATCTCCAACGCCTTCTTTGCCGCGGCCAATGCCTTCGGGAAGGCCTCTTTGGGCGGGAAAAAGCCAAAAAAACCGGAGATGTTGTACGTATCGGCAACACCTACATGGGCGAGCGCATAGCCGGGATCTTTCTCGATCGCCTGGTGGAAATGTTCCATCGCCAACTTCATGCCGCCCTCGAGCCTGCGATTCCAAAAGTAAAGTCCCTTGAGATAGAGATTATGTGCTTCTTGGTCATCGGTGTGCCGTTTTACGAGGGCGCTTTTCTCCTCTCCGAGGAGACGAACCTTGAGTTTGTCGACAATGGCCAATGAAATCTCGTCTTGTATGGCAAAGATATCATCGAGATCACGGTCGTATTTCTCCGACCAGATGTGAAATCCATCTTCGACGTTTATGAGCTGTGCGGTTATGCGCAGCCGATTGCCCGCTTTTCGAATGCTACCCTCCAGTACAGTTTTCACTTTGAGTTGTTTGCCAATTCTTGGGATGTCGCTGTCACGGTCTCTGAATTGAAATGCCGATGTGCGCGCCGCCACCCGCAGACCTTTCAGTTTGACCAGTGCGTTTATGAGCTCCTCCGCAATCCCCTCACAGAAATACTCCTGGTCTCTCTGCGGACTCAGGTCTCTAAACGGAAGAACTGCAATCGAAGGCTTCGATTCTTGTGCACTTGTTTTCGTTTCCATTTTCCTAGGTGGTTGGGTTTGTGCAATTGATTCCAAGTCTTTCTTCAGATCCTCGGCGCTCGCGTACCGGTCTCTTGTGCTTTTCGTCAGAGCCTTCCCGACAATCTGCTGGAGCTTCTTGGGCACATCAGAACGCCGGCTTCTTATCGACGGAGGCTCCTCATTTATAATGAGGTATATTGTTGCTTGCTCGTAGTCGGCCCTGAAGGGCAACTCGCCAGTTATCATCTCGTAAAGTACAATCCCCAGCGACCATATGTCGCTCCGATGATCAACGGGTTCCCCTCTTCCCTGCTCGGGAGACATGTAGGCGGTCGTGCCGACTGTGGTGTGAGTCCGGGTGAGCTGCGCTCGGCCCGGAGACTTGGCCAGGCCGAAGTCCATGATCTTCGCCTGGCCCTTGGGCGTGATCATGACGTTCGCGGGTTTGATGTCGCGGTGGACGATGCCCTTCTCGTGAGCTTCGTGCAGACCTTCTGCCACCTGAGTGGCGATGTCCAGTGCCTCATCCAGCTTCAACGGGCCGGATTTGATCCTCTCTTTCAGACTCTGACCCTCGACGTAGGCCATTGCGATGAAGGTCTTCTCGTCGGCCTCATCGATCTCGTAGATGGTGCAGATGTTGGGGTGATCGAGCGCAGCAGCCGCTTGCGCTTCGTGGACGAGGCGGTGTTTGAGCTCCGGATCCCGGGTCAGCTCGGGAGGCAGGAACTTAAGAGCAACTGTGCGTTTGAGCTTCGCATCCTCGGCCTTGTAGACGACGCCCATGCCACCTTCGCCGAGCTTGGAGAGGATCCTGTAGTGGGAGATGGTTCGACCGATCATGAGAGCACCCCAAAGCAGGTCGATTGTACCTGTGATTGCTCCCTGCATATCATCACGATTGACATTGCGCTCGCCGTCGACCCATCCGCTCAGCGCATTGAAGCGCGGATCTTCCGGATAAGCTCCTGGAAGCGGGGATCATCCCGGATTGTTTCGAAGGTGCGATCCGTCTCCCAAAACACTCCGATGACAATCAGCCATTGTTCATGGGCTTCATACGCCTTCTCGAGGCAGGTCAATGCCTCCTCGAGCTCTCCGAGTCCCGCGTAAACACTCGCGATGTAGTTCCATTGAACGTATTCATGATCGGAACGTTTCCGCAGCTCGGCGAGCACCTCCCGGGCCTCCGCCGTTCTCCCCATTCTGCCGTATACATTGCCGAGTGTCGACAGCATCCATGGATGCCGGCCCGACAGTTCCACCGCTTCTTCAAGCTCTGCGATGGCCTCATCGTCTTTCGACATGAGGTGGTAGATCTGTCCGAGCAGCGAGTGAGCGAGCACGAAGTCAGGGTTCAACTCGAGCGCGCGTTTCAGCTTCTCTTCCGCCTGATCGAGTTCAAGCCTGCCGAGCAGGCACCACCCGTACATGGCATGTGCCTGGACCGAGAGCGGATCCACCTCTATCGCACGCTCGTTCTCCCGGCACATCTCATCGTCCCGATCCGTCAATGAGAGGACGCCAGCATACCAGTAATGAGCCGGCGCATAGTAGGGGTTGAGCTCGATAGCCCGCTTGAATTCCCTCTCCGCCGCCGATCCATCCCAATCGTAGTACTGGTAGATCATTCCCAAAGCGCTGTGGGCCTCGGCGATGGTATCGTTGATCTTGAGCGCCTTCAGGGCGTTCTCCCGGGCGATGGGAATCGCCTCCCGGGACGGCAGGTAGCCGTAGAAGGAGAGGATGTAGTAGGAGTCCGCGATACCGGCGTAGGCTTCCGCGTAGCTCGGATCCTTCTCTATGGCCTGCTCGAAATACTCGATCGCTTTTTTCACGTTCAGCTCGCGCTTCTCCCAGAAGAACCGCCCCCTGATGTAGAGATCGTACGCCTCGAGGTTCGCCGTGCCGCGCATCACCAGACGGCTGGCCTCGTCGCCGAGGAGCTCTATCTTCAACTTGTCCACTATGGCGAGCGAGATCTCGTCCTGTATGGCGAAGATGTCCTCGAGGTTGCGGTCGTACTTCTCCGACCAGAGGTGGTAGCCGTCGGTAGTGCTGACGAGCTGGGCGGTGATGCGGAGCCTCTCGCCCGCCTTCCGGATGCTCCCCTCGAGCACCGTGTCCACGTTCAGCTTCTCGCCGATCTCGCGCACGTCATGCGTCCCGCCCTTGAACGAGAATGCCGATGTCCGGGCCACCACTCGCAGCGGCTTGATATGTGCAAGGGCGTTGATCAGCTCCTCGGCCAGCCCGTCGCAGAAATACTCCTGGTCCTTCTGGGGGCTCATGTCCACGAAGGGAAGGACCGCGATGGAGCGCTTCTCCCGCATGGGCGACCCACTCGGCGTCTTCTCCCTGGTCCCTTCTCTGACCGATCGAAGATCCGCCGCCAGGTCTTCGATCCGTTGATACCGCTTCTCCGGGTCCTTGGCCAGGGCGGTCAGGATGATCTTCTCCACCGCCGCCGGCGCATCGGGACGGAGGCTCTTGATCCCCGGCGGCTCCTCGTTCAGGATCGAGTAGATCACCGCCTGGTCGTAGTTACCCCGGAACGGCTTCTGTCCGGTGATCGCCTCGTAGAGAAGTACTCCCGTCGACCAGATGTCTGTGCGGTGATCGACCTCGTCTCCCCGGGTCTGCTCAGGGGACATGTACTTGACGGTACCCAATGTGGTTCCTGCCCTCGTCAGGTGTGACTGCTCGGCCAGCTTCGCCAAACCGAAATCGATAATCTTCGCCCGACCTCCCTCGATGATGAGGATATTGGACGGCTTGATGTCCCGGTGGACGATCCCCCTCGCATGCGCCTCGGCTAGGCCGCCTGCGATCGCCTCGACGATATCGCACGCCTCCGCAACGCCGATCCCGCTCTCCTTCACCCTGTCCTCCAGGGTTTCGCCTTCGTAGTAGGCCATGACGATGAAGATCTGCCCTTCCGGGATCTCGTCTATCTCGTAGATCGTGCAGACGTTGGGATGGTCGAGTGCGGAGGCCGCCTTGGCCTCCTGCACGAACCGTTTCTTCGCCTCTTCATTCTGACTCAGATGGGGTGGCAGGAACTTGATGGCGACCGGCCGGTCGAGTCTGGTATCGCGGGCCTTGTAGACGACACCCATGCCGCCTTCGCCGAGTTTCTCGAGGATCTTGTAGTGGGAGATGGTCTGGCCGATCATGGGATCCTCGCAGGCTAGTAGCCGCCGCAGCAGAGCTCTGGCCTGGACCAACTCGATGCATGATCGTCGCTGTATTGGCCCTGAGGCAATTGTACCGCGGGGGGATGGCGATGCAAGGTCAGAATCCGAGGCAGCTCGGGATCGGATAAGGAATTCGCAGCCCGCTGGTGATAGGGGATTGGATTCGCAAAGTGCTTGCGCATGCGGGGGGAGGCGCGTATTATGGCGGCGGGATGTGAAAGGAAGACCCGAAAATAGACAATCGACAATAGGGGAGTTCGCAACGACAGCCCTTCGGGTTCCCCAAGGAATACCCAGAGACGTAAATCGCAAATGGTGAATCGGGGAATTCGGGCCGACGGTCCGCTGGACCCGACACCGAATTCGGGCCGTTAGCTCAGTTGGTAGAGCACCTGCCTTTTAAGCAGGGAGTCGCAGGTTCGATTCCTGCACGGCTCATTCTTGACCCCACCGTTGATTTGCCTAACGGTGGGGTCCTTTCGTAGCCGTGCCCCTGTTTCTCTTACTCTTTCTCTCGGTGACACGGGACACGTAAGTCGTAAATGGTAAATGGGGGAGTTCGGATGGCTGGCCCTTCGGGCTCGCTGCCGAACTCGAAGCGAGGCCGGGCGGCTGTTGCACGCCCGGCCTCGCAACTGCGAGATCTTCTGGAATCGCGTTCTTCTAGCCCCAGTCGCCTGCCACGGCGCCGGGTTCTGAGGCGCTCTCCCTGGTGTCGTCCGCGTCGGCCTTCGGAGTGGGAGTCGCCTGCTCCTCATCCACGCTGGGTGGGACCGGCGTGGGATTGGTCGCATTGTCCGAATCGCCACCGCAGCCGACGAGGAAGGCAACGAACGCCACCAATCCCACAGCAATCAGGTAGCGTTTGACATTGCTCATTGAATCACTCTCCTCGCTTGTAGGTAGTGCAGTGGAAGGCGTACCCCAGAGAGACGATCCAAGCGTAGTCCTGCTGAAGCCTACTCTCGTCCCACCGGCTTCCACTGCAGTGTGTCGTCCGGATCCATATGCAACGTCCGTGCCAGGTCGATCCGTGGGGTCAAAATGAGAAGTTCCCGATGTTCCTCGGAGTGGAAAATCGTTATTGGTTCTGGAGGGTGGGCCCGTAATGCACGATCAGTCAGTAGGTTACGAGGGTGCCGGCTGCCGAGCGAACGACAGTGCCGCCGGAGGTCGGAGAGCGCTGGGATGGAGACAAACGCGGTGGTTGTACCGGAGTGGGAAGCAAATTGCCATAATCGGGCTTCCCGGTTGCAGTGAGGATTGCAGATTGCCAGGCTCCGACCCGCCGGAGATCCTCGGATCGAAGCCGAGAAACTGACAATAGACAATCGAGAATGGATTTCGGAGAGAGGTATCATGGAAAAGGCCCGAAAGGAGGAACACAGCGCCTCCGGGCCTTCGTTTCTTCACCGGCGGGACAACTTACCGCCGGGGGCTCAAGCAGCAAAACCCGAGGGGACTCCACTTTCTCGACGGCGGTGTCCGATCGCGGAGAACCGAGAATCTCTCGGCGGTCCGGTTGTCTCTCGAACTCCACTCAGAAGGGCCGGCTCCGTTCACTTTGACAACGGGATAGTCCACGCCGTCGAAGGTGCCGGACACCAGCACTCTCTCGGCGAAATCCGTACCGCTTCCGGCCGTGACACGAATCATCCCGATTCCGGGCGCCTGCCAGGAGAAGCTCTCCGATTCGCCGGTGTACACGGACCCGGGAATGGCGTTGGTGGTATCGATAGTAGTTGTCCGTTTGACGTGGACCCGCTGTCGCTCCTTTGTCTTCAATACGTTGTAAAACGTCCCGGCAGGTACCGTCAGGCTGTCTTCAATCGCCAGATATGTGGTCCAGGATCGGAGCCAGAACACGTCCCGGAGTCCCTCGGCTTCGTACGTGAAGACGAAGCTCGAACCATCGGAGTCGAACACGCCGTTGATTCGAGGATTCTCGTCGGGGGCGATCTTCATCTTGGGCCTGAAGTAGTAGAGGGGTTCCCAGGTTCCCCCGCCTAAGATCTTGATCCCGTAAAGATACTGGCCGTTGGTATAGGACCGCATTTCTCCGAGAACGGAGAAGATGTTGTCCGGTTCCTCCTGGATGACCGTGCACTCGACCTCGGTCTGCTCCTCCGCGTCGAGGTCGAACACGGGCTCGGTTCCGACATACCAGGTGCTGGCATCGACGGTGTCGACAAAGGTCATCGATCGATAGGTCGCATAGAAATCGTCCATGCTGACCGGTGAATACAAAGAGAGATCCACCTCCGCCCCCAGCTCGGGTCCGGTCGTACCACCGTCGTCGCCCCCGCAACCGATGAGAGACAACACCGCCGGAAGGACGGCGGCTACCAGAATCACAGAGAGCCCTTTTCGATTCGACATGCCCGGAATCTCCTCGTGCAGGGGAGAGAAAAGACGTCACCCTAGGCTAGCGGCTCCGGAGGGCAATGTCAATAGGCGCTCGCTGGAATTCTGACTGTGGGGTACTGTCAATGGACGCGCGCCGGAATTCCCGCCCGAGGACCGGCCGTGAAGCGCGGAACGTGCAGTTTTCCGGGAGGGGGTCTGGTCGGCGGTAACCGTAACGCTATTCCGATCAACGCGATCAGCGAAGGGAAGCGTACCGGAGTCCGTTTTCAGGGCGGATTCTCCGGTGCACCACGCGGGCGCAAGAAAAGGCCGTTTGTCTTGATCTCGGCCGCCCGGGGAGGTAAAGATTCTCCGAAGGACTGGTTCCCCGGCGCATAGGCCGATCCGACCGCCCCTGCACGACACATTGGACGGGAGAAGATGCCGAAGAATATCGAATTCAAGGCAAGACTGCGCGATCGTGAAGAGACCGAATGCCGCGTTCGGGGCATCGCCGACGGACCCGCGGAACGCATCCGCCAGGTAGATACGTTCTTTCGCGTCGATCGCGGGAGGCTGAAGCTCCGAGTGTTGGATGGTGAGCGGGGCGAGCTCATTTTCTACGAACGCTCCGACGCTTGCGGTCCGCGGGCTTCGACCTACTGGATCCACGGGACTTCGGATCCGGAAAGCCTGCAGGTACTTCTGTCCGCCGGTCTGGGCGCGAGAGGGACGGTGCGGAAGGAGCGATGGCTCTACCGCGTGGGGCGAACGAGAGTCCACCTCGACGATGTGGAGAGGTTGGGCGCCTTTCTCGAGATCGAGGTCGTCCTGTCGGAGGATGAGACCGAGGCGGAGGGTCGTGCCGTCGCGCTCCGGTTGATGGGCTTGCTGGGGGTGGGCGAATCGGATCTGGTCGAACACGCTTACATCGATCTCCTGGAAGAAATGGGGGTGTTGGAAGAGGAACGTAGCGAGCCATAGGAAATCGGGTGGACATGCCGAGGCCGCGTCCCGGCGGATTCTTACGATCGGGCGAGCGCGGACCCGAGCTTCCGGCACCTCAGGATTGGCGCGTTGTGTCGGGGAGCGGAAAAGGACCCGGCTCTGGGTAGCCGGGTCCTTGAACCGTGTGGGTCGTTCCGTGTGTGTCCATCTTGCGTTTGCTCATGGCGGGCGGCCACCGTACGGGTACGGCGTCCGGCCCGCGGACTCTAGCGCGTCTCTTTGGGATACGACACTCCGGCGACCGTGCCGCGCACCATCTCCTTCTCGACGTGCAGGAGACTTCCATCCTCGATGATCTTGACGGCCCCGATCCCCTGTGCTCTCCAGGCCGTACTCGTCATCTCCGACAGGTTGTTGAACACCACGGCGGTTGTGTCGGCCGCCAGCGTCTGCTTGGTCGAGATTTTCATTTTCTCCTGGGTTTTCAGAACACTGTAAAACGTGCCGGCAGGAACCGTGATGCTGTCCTCAATCGCCACGTAAGTGGTCCAGGATCGGAAGGACTGGACCTGCCGGTACTCGGTTTCGAACATCGTGAATCGGGTGATCAGGCAGGAACACTTCGAATCGAATGTGCCGCCCAGCCGGGGATGTTCTTCGGGAGCCACCTGACGCCTCGGAATAAAGCGATACAGGGGGCCCCACCGTCCCGTCTCGTTGGTCTTCACCCCGTACAGGTAAGAGCCGCATTTGTAGACCCTGACGTCGGGTTCGTTGTTCCCGTCGGATTCCTCCTCGAACACCTCACAGTCGATAGAGATGTCCTGGCCGGTGTCCGGATCGTAGTCCAGCACCGTTTCCACGCTGCAGAAGCGTACACCCGACTCGAGCGGTGCCTTGTCTCGATTCACCGAATAGACGATCTCGTAGTCGTCGAGCGACGCCGGCTCATAGATGGAAAGGTCGATCTCTTCCCCCAGCTCGGCCGCTCCCGTGGGGCTCTCGTCGCTACCCCCACAACCGAAGAAGCCCGCGAGGGAGAGGAGGAGAACGGGCAAGACTCCTACACCAACACTCTTCTTCATGATTGCCATGGTGAGGATCTCCTATACCAGGGGAGGTACGGACGTACAGGGGAAGGACAAACCAGAACCGAAGATTGGGGTTTTTGCGGACCCGTTGCCGCCCTCGTCATTCCTACAAACTAGACGTCACGACATTCGAAAAGGTTGCACAAAAAGTTCTTCGATCCGTGGGGCGGAAACGCTCTCGGCCCTCCCTCGAGCGCCCTTTCGTGTGTCGACGCCCCGACCGATGCTGTAAGATGTTCGCCGTAGAGGGAGACGGCCCTGCGCCGGCCTCATATAGGAATACGACCGCGGGGTCCCGATTGTTTCGGAGAATCTGCATTTTTCTTTGCGGGCCCCGCTACGGCCGGGGGACGAAAATCCTGTACATTCTCTGCAACTCGATGCAACCTGTGGACAGCAGGGCGCTTTCGAGATTCCGGAGGCTCAGCGGTACTCCGGGCCCGGGACCGGGGGATTCCACATCCGGCCCGACCGGCATCGGGCGGTCGGGTTCGGTATCCAATGCCCTCTGAGGGCGCAACGGGGGAGACGAATGATGAGGATCTTGGCGGGTCTGGCGCTGTCGGTCCTGCTCCTGGCTGGATGTGGGGGCAGCAACGTGCATTTCATCCAGACGAACGATTCGTTCGTTCCGTCCGAGAGGCCGGCGGGGGCGGACATTCTGTTGCGGGAGGGGAAGATCACCCGACCGCATACGGTCGTGGGGGTCATCACGGCCGAGCTGGGAAAGAAGGCTCGGCGCCCCGAGCTCAACGCTCTCCTCGTCAAGAAGGCGAGGGACATCGGCGCGGACGGCGTGATGCTGGTCCAGTATGATATCGATCGTGACGTCTATCTGGAAAGGCATCACGGAGTCGTCGGCCGGGGACCGTGGCGGCGACGCGTGGTGGGGACCGCCCGGCGGGTGGCCGTGAAAAAGACGGCCAGCGCGATCGCCGTGGTGTTCGAATAGCTCGGTGATCCTTGTCTGGTGAATGAACAGGGGCGGGTCCGAAGACCCGCCCCTGTTCCCGTTCCGGGGAGGTACCGGATGAACATGGATGGAGCCGTGGACGGGTGGGCCCCGTCCCTCGGTCTTACTCGCCGAACTCCCTCTTCAAACCGCCCCACGTGGTGCGGTCCGACCCGGTGGGTCCGCCGTTGTAGCAACCCAGCCAGCCGTCGCACGTCTCGTGGCAGGTGACGGTGCCGTCACAGGTGACCAGCCCGTCGCAGGTCGGCCAGGCGTCGCACGTGTTGTGACAGGTTTCCGAGCCGTCGCAGGTGAAGTTGCCCTGGAACGTGTACGGATCCTGGCAGCACTGCGGAGCGCCGTCGCATGTCTCATGATCGATGCAGGTGGAACTCCAACACGTGAACTGGCCGTTGCAGGTTTCTTCCCCGTGGCACGTGTACTGGGAATCGCACGTGTAGAACCGCGAACACGTGGCCACCGTCCCGCAGGTGGGCATGGCGGGATCGCAGGTCGCCTCTCCCTGGTTGTAGGTGAGGTCCCAGCAGTTGGGATCGTTGCGGTCGCAGGTTTCCGACGGGAACATGGTCTCGACGCCACAGTTCGGCCAACCCGAGCAGGTTTCATGGCAGGTGATGGTCCCGTCACAGGTGTAGTTGCCCTGGTATGTGTATTGGACGCATGCCGCGTCGCACGTTTCGGAGCCATCGCACGTCATGTACTCCTGATCGCACGTCGAATTCCAGCATGTGTCCTTGCCGTCGCACGTCACCTCGCCATGGCAGGTGTACTGCGAGTCGCATGTGTAGAAACGTGAGCATGTTTCCGTGGCGTCGCATGTGGCTATGCTGGCCTCGCAGGTGGGAGACCCCGCGTCGTAGGTGAGATCCCAGCACTCCGTGTTATCCCGGTCGCAGGTGATCTCTCCGTAAACGGTGGCCTGTTTGCCTGCCGCCTGCGCTTCACTCACGCTGGTCGCAACGATTTCCTGCGTGACTCCTTCCAGTCGCGAGATGGCGTCGGAGAGCAGCGATTGGAACGCCGGTGAACCCGCGTGCGCCGTCGGATGAGTCCGGTCCGTCAGCAGGAACGAGCCCGTGACCGCCAGCGCCAGCAATGATCCCAGAATGATCGCTTTGCGCATCTGTTTCACCTCCTTTCAGATCTAGTTGAGAGCCCGATTCCCTCCCCGAATGCCGGAGACGGTGTCGCTCGGGTCCGTCGGGCCGGACGTCCCGAATCCGCAACCTTCCCGACAACTCCGAACGCTTCATTGAAAACGGTCGGCCCGCCCGCATCCCGTCCCGGAGATCGCATGGAATAGCAATGGATTACCCCACTCGACAGGTTCCACCTCCACTCCTGCTTCGGACCCGGGCGGAAAACCTAACAGGAAAACTCGGGGCAGTCGGAGAACGCGTGAGGGCGAACCTTGCGATTCGGTAGCCCGCCTCCTGGGAGACAACGGAACTGCTGTGGACTCGGCTTCCGGGGGGCAAAGCACAATCGATCTACGGTAGTGTCAAGGGTTCTGCGCGAATTCGTGCAGAGGGGACAATCTACTTCCAAGTTGCGACGTCGGCAGGCTGCGTGCTAAAGTGGCTGCGTGTCGCGTCCGAGAATCCCTTCATAGGGGCGCTGTTGAAGGAATTCTCCTCGCGGTCCCAGGGTCTCTCAAGACGGCCCGGGGTACCTTCACGTGTCGTCTTGACGGACCGGGTCCAGAGCGGGGGGTCTTTCAACAGCCCCACAGACCGCCGGTCTTGCCCGCCGGGCCGTCCGTGGGACTTCCTGGTACACTCCTGCCCCAGAGGCAACAGAACCGGCATGATGGTCTCGAGTGTTGAAATTCGCTGAACACAGAACCGGCATGATGGTCTCGAGTGTTGAAATTCGCTGAACTCGGAGGAGTTCATGAAGACGCCACCCCGGTCTCTCCGGAAGAAATTCGTTCTGAAGTTCGCGCCAAAGCTGTCTGCGACGCTCACGATGAACAAGTACGTGAAAACGTGGCTGGTCCCGCGAGATCTGGATTCCGGCCGCGAGACGCCGTTTGTACCCACCCAGCGACTGGGGCACGACGGCATTGATATGCGCGTGCCCGAGCAGATCGAGCGCCTGGAGAGGTGGCGAAGCTCGTACTTGCCTGTGTTCAAGGCGTTACGAGAGGACCCCGCCGTCAACACCTGGTATCCGGGGCGAGACTATCTGCACAACGGCGGCTATCCGACTCCGGACGCGGAAGTCTACGCCGCGATGATCCTGGACTACCGACCCCGGAACATCATCGAAATCGGCGGAGGATTCAGCACGATCATCGCAAGGAAGATGATCACACAACTGGGCGCCGAGTGCGGCCTTCTGGTGATCGATCCCGAACCGAGAACGGATATTGAGGAGGTTGCGGATTCGATTCTCTACAGTCTGGTGGAGGATGTGGATCCGAGCCGGCTGCCCCTGGGGGAACGGACACTCGTGTTTGTCGATTCGAGTCACGTGACTCGCCCGGGAGGGGATATTCCCTTCCTCTACAACAGGCTGCTTCCCGCTCTGCCGTCGGGAACGCTCGTGCATGTGCACGACGTTTACATCCCTTACGAATACCCGTGGGACTGCCGCAAGTGGCTCTTTTCCGAACAGTACGTGCTTCAGGCGTTGTTGGCTCATTCACCCAGACATCGGGTTGCGCTGGCGACTCATTTTCTGACCCGCGAGCACCCGGGCCCGATGCGGGCCACGTTCGGCGACATCGTGGGCAGGGACGATTTGCACTACGGCTCGTCCCTGTGGTTCGAGGTTGTGTAGGGGGGCTTGTCCCCGATGCGTGGCACCCCTCGTGTTCTTGAAACCCGCCGGGTCCATGTCGGCATTTGGCAGGTCACTTCGGCTCTCGAGTGTCCTCATGAAGCGTCTCGTTTTCATAGGGATCTTGGCTATTGCGGTCGTCGTGGTCGCGCTGATCTTCAGGTCCGCCCGGCTCGATGAGGAGTCGCCGAACCTGCTCGTCATTTCGGTGGACACGCTCCGCCCGGACCATCTCGGCTGCTACGGGTACACTCGGCCCACCTCTCCGGCGATCGATGCGCTGGTTCGTGACGGGGTCGTGTTCACGCAGGCCGTCTGTCAGATTCCGAACACGGCTCCTTCCTTC
>CAZSXU010000037.1:0-32987 GCA_964610505.1 uncultured bacterium
CAAGAAGCTGGTGCTGTTGCGTTAATAGCCTTGGAACCGCGCGGATTTTCGGACACCCCTTGGTCAGCCAATCTGGATGGGTCATGATAGGGTATTCTGAACCTCGCGTAGTCCTTAGAAGGGGGGCACTCTTGATACGCATTATTCCGTTGGTGCTGGCAATAGCCATGATTGCGAGTTTACCAGTACGCGCTCACTGCCGTAGAGCAGATGAGTCAGCAAACCACCAAGCCAACCTGTCGGCAGGCTGGCCGCCGAACGAGCACGGCTCTCTGGCCATCCATCTGGTCGCTTCGTACGAGTACTTACAGTGTGATGACTTGTGCCCGCCGAGCATGATGTGTGAAGACATCAACTGTGATCTGACGCTGGCGGAGCTTGAGGTATCGGGCGGGTACGGCTACGCGGCGTTTGTTGCCTACAACATTGAGCAGGTGGAAGCGGTGGAGTTCTACGTCGTCGGCTGGCCGACAGCTGAGGTGAGCCCTAATTTCGAGGGGCCTGTGTATTGCGCCTGGGAAGCGGGGTATGTAGTCGGAGAACCCTTCGAGAAGAGAGGTGGGATCGGAGGCGTAGCTGTCTTCCCCTGTGAACAGCCCTGCAGCGGTATGTTCTGTTTCTGCACCATTGCATTTGGCCCCGAGATGTATGACTGGCTCCCCATCACGATCGCGTACAGCCCCAGCCAGTTCAGCTTCGACTACAGCTACTTCATCGATTGCAGCATCGCTGAGGTGATAACGCCCGTCTTCTACGAACACCCAGCTGTCATCGGCGGCACGTGCGAGCCGATTCCCAACTGTGAGCCGGGGCCGACGGGGAACGACGGCAGCACCTGGGGTAAGGTCAAGGCGCTCTATCGGTGAGCCTGAGAACCGAGTCGGAGTAGCACCGAGGCCCGCCTTCCGGCGTGTTCTGTCGCCGTGTTGCAACGTCCATCCGTTCCGCCCGATTACCCTTCGACTGGCCGCCGGGCTTGCCCGGCGGCCGCTCAGGACGAACGGTGGGTGAACGGATCGCTCTTTGCTAGCGCGCCGCCGGGTTGCCGTCACAAGGTTCCCGATTCGCGATTTCCCATTCCCGATTCGCTTGGGTTCGTCGGGAATCGGCAATGGGGGATTCCCATCATACCTATCTGCGTCATCTGCGGAATCTGCGGAAAGGTTTGGGTTCCGAAGTCTGTGCAAATCTGTGAAATCTGTGGCTTGCCGTGGGGTTGTCAGTGTGGACATGGATTGCATCCACCCCGGCCGGGAGACCTGGGCCGGATTCTCGGCACAGGACTCTCGGCCACAGAGTCTTTATCTGTGTACATCTGTGAAATCTGTGGCTAGGGTTTTGGGGTTTTCGAATCTGTGAGATCTGTGGCCGGCAGTGAGGGTTGTCAACGACCAGCAAAGAACGAGGAAATCGGAAATAGCAAATCGGAAATCGGAAATAGGGTCGACATGGATTGCATCCACCCCGGCCGGGAGACCTGGGCCGGATTCTCGGCACAGGACTCTCGGCCACAGAGTTGATCTGCGTAATCTGCGTAATCTGTGGATAGGGTTTTGGGGTTTTTGAATCTGTGAGATCGGAAACGGCCGTCAAATTTTTCCTTGACTTTGCGATGGATTTGTCTATCCTCTGGGGTTCTTCGTTGCCTGTATCGCACCCTCTACTCTGACCTATTCGGCGAGGGGTCCGTAGATGCACTTCCATTTCGCGACCGCAATGATATTCCTCGCCGGGGCGGCGGCCTTCGTCCTGGTGATTCTCATTGTGGGGTCTTTCGTCCGGCCCAAACTTCCGAACCGCGAAAAGCTCTCTGTCTATGAGTGCGGCGAGCGTCCCATCGGGGAGGCCTGGTTCAATTTCAACCCCCGATTCTACATTATCGCCCTTATTTTCATCATCTTCGAAGTCGAAATCGCTCTGACCTTCCCCGTGGCCGTGGTGTACAAGGAATGGCTGGCCGAGCATCGGGGATGGGTTGCTTTCGTCGAGCTGGCCGTCTTTCTTGCGATTCTGGCGGTTGCGCTCGTATACGTCTGGCGCAAAGGGGATCTGGAGTGGTTGAAGACACTCGATCACCAACCCCACCTCAAGGGGCGGAAAGAACAATCGTCACCGTCGACACACCCGGGGTCCTGACGACCAAGCTGGATTGGGTGATCGACTGGGGGCGGAAATCCTCCATCTGGTTCTATCTGTTTGCGACGGCCTGTTGCGGGATCGAGCTCATGCAGACGGGCGGACCCAGAGCGGATCTCGACCGCTTCGGGGCGGTGCCCCGCGCCAGTCCCAGACACTCCGATCTCATGATCGTGGCGGGCACCATCACGTACAAGATGGCCGGTAGAGTGCGTCTTCTCTTCGATCAGATGCCTGAGCCGAAGTACGTGATTTCCATGGGCAGCTGCTCCAACTGCGGCGGACTGTTCCAGCCGGGCTATTCGGTGCTCAAGGGCGTCGACAAAGTCATTCCGGTCGATGCCTACCTTCCCGGATGCCCGCCCAGGCCCGAGGCGCTCACCGAAGCGGTTCTGAGGCTCCAGGACAAGATGATGCGGGAGAAGTGGTTCACCCGGATGAAGACTCCGGCCGGAGGGGAAAAGGTCTAGGTGGATACGAGCCAGGTTGCCGAGAGAATCAAGGCCAAGTTCGGAGAGGCGGGGGTTGAATTCCATCCCGAGACGGCGGATCCATTCATCATCGTCCCGGCGGAGAAGATCGTGGAAATCTGCCGGTTCCTGCGTGAAGATTCCGAGATCCGACTCGATGCGTTTTCCAGCATTACCGGAGTGGACTGGCCCGAGGAGGGATTGATCGACGTCGTCTACCACCTCGCCTCCTACCGGCATCACCACGTTTGCACCCTCAAAGTCCGACTGCCCCGCGACCATCCCGAGGCGCCCACCATCGAGACCGTCTGGAAGGCGGCCAACTGGTTCGAACGGGAGACCTACGATCTTCTCGGGGTGCGCTTCAAGGGGCACTCGAACCTGAAACGGCTTCTCCTGCCGGACGACTGGGAGGGCCACCCCCTTCGCAAGGACTACGAGGAGAAACCCGAGTACCACGGGATAGAAACCACGCGCGAGGATCCCATGAAGGTCCTCGAGCCCGCGCCGTGGGGACCGGCCCCGGCCCCAAAAGAGAAGCCGGAGAGCGAGAAGGACAAGGATGGAGAATCCGAAGGATCCTAGGATACTCGAACTTCACGTGCCCCAGGCGCCCGCGGTCCCGGGGGAAATGCTGGTCAATATGGGCCCGCAGCATCCCGCCACCCATGGGGTGTTGAATTTCCTGATGGTGACCGACGGAGAAGTCATCCATAAGGCGATCCCGAATTGCGGGTACCTCCATCGGGGGATGGAGAAGATTGCGGAGATGACCCCGTACCCCGCGTACATGCCGTATACGGACCGGATCGACTACCTGGGAGCGATGTTCGCCAACCAGGGCTACGCCATGGCCGTCGAGAAGATCCTGGGCATCGAAGTTCCGCGCCGGGCCGAATACTGCCGGGTGATCGCCTGCGAACTCAACCGGATTGCCTCCCATCTCATTGCCACCGGATGTTCGGCCATGGATCTCGGCGCCTTCACCCCGTTCACGCACTGGCTTCGGGAGCGGGAGACCATCAACGATCTCACCGAGGAACTCTGCGGAGCCCGCCTGACCTACAACTACATGCGGATCGGCGGAGTCTCGGCCGACCTTCCGGAGGGGTTCTCGGACCGCGTCCTCCGCTTCCTGGACCATTTCGAACCCGTCATCACCGAGTTTGACCGCCTGATCTCCCTCAACAAGATCTTCATGGAACGGCTGGTGAACCTGGTCCCCATATCGACGGAAGAGGCCATGGACTGGGGCCTCGTGGGACCCAACCTCCGGGCATCGGGCGTGGAGGTCGATCTGCGGAAACACCCCGGTTATTCCGTATACGGCGATTTCGACTTCCAGGTGATCACCGGCCGCGGATTCAAGGGGCAGATCGGAGATTCCTATGACCGGTACTATGTGCGGGTCCTGGAGATGTACGAATCGTGCAAGATTCTCCGCCAGGCGCTGGAAAAGATGCCTGACGGCCCGATCATGGCCGAAGTGCCGAAGAAACTGAAACCCGAGAAGAACGAGGCTTACGCACGGGTCGAGAGCGTCCGAGGAGAGATGGGCTACTACGTAATCTCCGACGGCACGGACAAGCCCTACCGCTTGAAAGTCAAAACCGGGTCCTTCCCTGCGATGGCCATGATGGAGAAGGCCAGCGAGGGCGTGATGGTCGCCGACGTGGTGGCTCTCATCTCCGCCTTCGACCTGATCGCTCCCGAAATCGACCGGTAAGAGGACACGATGCAGACACTGGCCGACATTCTGATCCAAAAAATCTTCGGGGTCTCGCCCCAGGGGTGGTTCTGGACCGGCACCTGCTACCTGGTTGTGATCGTGCTGTTCTGCCTGGTGTTGCTCATCTTCGCGGCCCTGTTCGCGGGGATCACCAGTTGGGTGGAGCGCCGGATCGCCGCCCGGATGATGAGCCGGGTCGGGCCCAACCGGGTCGGGCCGCAGGGGTTCCTGCAGTGGCTGGCGGACGGGCTGAAGCTCTTCCTGAAGGAAGACATCATCCCGTCCGGCGCCGACTGGCCCCTCTACCGAATGGCCCCCTATTTCGTCTTCGCCGGTATGTTCGGCACCTTCGTCGCCCTCCCCTTCGGTGCATCATTGGTCGCCGCGGATCTCAACGTTGGAATCTACTATCTGCTGGCGGTTACGGCTTTCGTGATCGTCGGCATCATCATGGGCGGGTGGTCGTCCAACAACAAGTGGGCGCTCTTCGGCGGCATCCGTTCGGCGGCGCAGCTCGTGTCCTATGAGATCCCCTCCGGGCTGACCGTCCTGGTGGTCGTCCTCTTGACGGGAAGCCTCTCCACACAGGAAATCATCAAGGCCCAGGGAGGGCTGCCCTGGGATTGGTTTATCTTCCACAGCCCGTTCACCGTGGCCGCCTTCTTCATTTTTGTCACGGCCGCGCTGGCCGAGGGCAACCGAACCCCCTTTGATCTTCCTGAGGCCGAGAGCGAGCTGGTGGCGGGCTATGCGACCGAGTATTCCGGGTTCCGGTTCGTCGTCTTCTTCTTCGCCGAATGGGCGAACCTCTGGGTCATGAGCGCTCTCATGGTGATCCTGTTCCTGGGAGGCTGGCGGATCCCCTTTGTCTCGGTCGAAGCCACGACCTCCACCTGGTGGCTCATCGCCCTCAGCTTTGTGATCTTCTGTGTAAAGACCCTGGTGATGGTATTTTTCGTCATTCATATTCGCTGGACGCTGCCCCGCCTTCGCATCGACCAGATGATGAAGATGTGCTGGACGTACCTGGTCCCGGCGGCTCTGGTGTGCATTCTCGGCACGATGGTGTGGATGGGCATCGCCGATTGGCAGACGATTCCGGGCCGGGCGATGCGGGGCCTCATGTTCCTCATCGCCGCCTTTGTCGCCCTTAAGTGGCTGGCGCGAGTCCGTTACACCTATATGAGCGACCGCGACCTGTACCAGAAGATGGACGGCAGGCCGCTGTGGTATCCGCCCTGGCGGCTGCCTTAAGAGCGGAGCATTAGAGCAATAGAACAATAGAGCAATAGACCAAGGAGAGCTCGTGAGCGCGGTTTCACACTACATCGGGAACATCTGGACGGCGGCGACCTCGTTCTTCGAAGGTCTGTCCGTCACCATGAGCTGGATGTTTCGTCGCCCCATGACGATCCAGTACCCGGACAAGATCGACAAACCCATCGACCAGCAGCTTCCCGAGCGGTACCGGGGGTTTCTCGAGGTGGACATCCGGTACTGCATTGGATGTTCGGCCTGCATGCGGGCCTGCCCGATCGACTGCATTCGAATGGAGGTCGCCAAGCACCCCGAATCGGGCACGAGAATGCTCACCCGCTTCGACATCGACGTCTCCAAGTGCATGTTCTGCGGGTTGTGCACCGAGGTCTGCCCGACGGGATGCCTTCACCACACGAAGCTGTTCGAGGGGACCAACGCGCACATCGAGAACCTGGTGCTTCGCTACGTCGATGTCCCGGTGGAACCTTTCAAGATGAAGAAGGGCGAGGAAAATCCCATCGACCGGAGCGGAAACATCGCGCGGTCCCGACTCAAGGATTTCTTCGCTCCGGCCCCTCCGGAATTCCAGGGCTCTCGGCAGGGAGATCTGACAGGATGATCGCACTGAACTGGTTCGACATCGTATTCTACGTGTTCGCCTTGGTCCTGGTGGCGAGCAGCCTGATGGTGGCCTTCTCCCGAAATCTCATTTATTCCGCCTTCGCTCTCCTCGGGAGCCTGGTCAGCGTCGCCGTGCTGTTCGTGCTTCTCTCGGCCGACTTTCTCGCCGTCACGCAAATCCTGATTTACATGGGCGGGATTCTGGTGCTCATCCTCTTCGCCATCATGCTGACATCGACCATTCGAGAGGTACGGGTGTCCAATCGGTACATCGGTGAATCGCCGGCGTTCCTGGTCACCGCCTTTTCCTTTCTCCTTCTGGCGGTGATTTCCATTCGGGCCCCCTGGCTGAAGGCGGTCGTTCAGCCGTCGGGACCGACGACGCGCGAGATCGGGAACAGCCTGCTGACGACATACATCCTTCCCTTCGAGATTGCTTCGGTGCTGCTCCTGATTGCCGTGGTGGGCGCCGTGGTGTTGGCCCGCAAAGAAGTCAAGGATCCCGGCGAGCAGGGCGGGGCCGCAGACACGTAGGGCACCCGTGAAAACGGGGCGGGTCAGAAACATGTGGAGGTTCTGAGATGCACGTCGGGTTGAGTCACTTCCTTGTCCTGGGGGCCGTTCTGTTCGCCGCCGGGCTCTACTGCGTCCTTACGCGCAGAAACGCCATCGGCGTGCTTCTCGGAGTGGAGCTCATCCTGAACGGGGCCAACGTCAACCTTGCGGCTTTTTCGCACTACTCGGCGGGCGAGATCGGGGGCCAGATCTTTGCGCTGTTCGCGATCGTCCTGGCCGCGGCGGAGGCCGCTGTGGCCCTGGCCATCGTGCTGGCCATCTACCGTACGTTCCACGAATCGATTGACATGGAGGATGCCTCCCTGTTGAAGGGATAGCGCCAATCCGAGGTCAAGAATGCACGCAACTACGTTTCCGTATCTGTACTTGATCCCTCTGTTCCCGCTCCTGGGCGCGATCTTCAACACGTTGGCCGGGGCGGCCGTACACCGGCGGTTCGGAGAGAAAGCGGTCCACCTCCCGTCGGTGATTCTGCCGTGGCTTTCGTTCGTGGTGACGGCGGCCGCGTTTCTCACCATGTTGAAGCTTCCCGCCGAGGCGCGGAATCTCCACCAGTCACTCTGGAGCTGGGTCCCCGTGGGCGCCATGGATGTCGACGTGGCTTTCTGGATGGACCCGCTCTCGCTGGTGATGTGCTTCGTGGTAACCTTCGTGGGCAGTCTGATTCACGTCTACGCCGTCGGCTACATGCACAAGGATCCCAGCTACTGGCGCTTTTTCGCCAAGTTCAACCTCTTCATGTTCGCCATGCTTATGCTCGTCCTGGGCGACAACTTCCTGATGATGTTTATCGGTTGGGAGGGCGTGGGCCTGTGCTCCTACCTCCTCATCGCCTTCTGGTACAAGGAACACGAAAACGCCGTGGCGGGAATGAAGGCCTTCGTGGTGAATCGAATCGGAGACTTCGCCTTCATCCTGGGCCTCTTCCTTCTGTTCTGGGGATTGGCGGGCGATCTTCCCTCGAGCCGTTCCCGGGCAGAGGGAGGAGTCCTGCTCAGAGGCGAGATGAAGACGGCCGAAGCACTCGTCTCGCCGGCCGCACACCACGGTTCTCATGGAACAGACGACGAACATGCGACCGAAGCGACCACCCGTCACGACTCACATGCGGCCGTTTCCCACTCCGAAGAGGACGTGCCGCCGGCGCCGTACCCGACGAGCCTCACCTTCCGCAAGATCGAACACCAGCTTGAGAATCCCGCCTTCCGGGAGGGATTCCTCAATCGGAAGGTCATGGGAATCTCCATCGTGACGCTGGCCTGCATCCTCTTCTTCGCCGGGGCCACGGGCAAATCGGCGCAGATCCCGCTCTACGTCTGGCTTCCCGACGCCATGGCGGGGCCGACCCCCGTGTCCGCGCTCATTCACGCCGCCACCATGGTGACCGCCGGCGTCTACATGCTGGCGCGATTACACTTCTTATTCGCGCTGTCTCCGGTGGCGCTCACGGTGGTCGCCGTCATCGGGGGCCTCACGGCGCTCTTCGCCGCCACGATCGGTCTGTTCCAGTACGACATCAAGAAGGTGCTGGCCTATTCGACCGTGAGCCAGCTGGGATTCATGTTCATCGCCGCGGGCGTGGGGGCCTTCGGGGTCGGCATCTTCCACCTGATGACGCACGCCTTCTTCAAGGCCTGTCTCTTTCTCTGCTCGGGCTCCGTGATTCTCGGGTGCCACCACGAGCAGGACATGCAGAAAATGGGCGGTCTGTCCAAGTTCATGCCCATCACCAATTGGACCTACTTCCTGTCCTGCTGCGCCATTGCAGGTTTCCCGTTCTTCAGCGGCTTCTTCTCCAAAGACGAGATTCTCTGGAAGGCCTTCGACAGCGGCAACACTCTCCTGCCCGGCGGCGGTACGATCATCTGGATTCTGGGCGCAGTGGGAGCGCTGTGCACGTCTTTCTACATGTTCCGATCCTACTACATGACTTTCAGCGGTTCCTACCGGGGCGGCCACTCGTCCCACGGCCACTCGGACAACGGTCACGGAGGAGACCACACACCCAAGGAGTCGACGCGAAGCATCACCCTCGTGCTGTCCGTTCTGGCCGTTCTGGCTCTGGTGGGAGGGGTGGTGGGCCTTCCGCACCTCTGGCATCTTCCGAATCTGTTCGAGCACTGGATGGAGCCGGTCTTTGAGAGTTCGCACCCCTACATCCATTCCGCCCATCGACCGCACGGCGCCGAGTGGGCGCTCATGATCATTTCCGTGGGGATCGCTCTCTCCGGCTTCCTGGCGGCGCGAATGCTCTACCGGGACAACAAGAGCAAGGTCCCTGCGGAGCTCAAGGCCAGCAAGAGCCCGACGGTCTCGGGAATCTACCGGACGATTTTCAACAAGTACTACGTCGATGAACTGTACGACGCTACCGTGATTCGCCTCGTCATGATCGTGACGGCGGTCTTCGATTGGTTCGACCGCATGATCATCGACGGGCTGGTGAATCTCGTGGGAGCCATCGGACGCGGATTCGGCACCATCGCCGGATTCACGGACAACGAGGGCGTGGACGGCGCCGTCAACGGCGTGGCGCAGACATTTATCTACTCCGGGACGCAGCTGCGGAAAGTCCAGACCGGAAGGCTGCGCAGTTATCTCCTGGTGGTGATGACCGGGACCGTCGTCCTGGTGTTGATCAACTATCTCCTGTTGCGATGACGGGGATGGAGAGAATCTCGAACGGAAGATTTCAAACGAATCCTGACTTGAGAATGGGGAGCCAAGCAAGATGGACTACCAAACGACGAGCCACCTGCTGACCTGGATGATTTTCACCCCCACGCTGGGGTTGGGCCTCATCCTCGTTCTGGTCGCGGCGCGATACCTCCTCGGAATCGATCGGGGAGTGATCGACAATCTGAGTCGGCTGGTGGGTGTGGTCGCCACGGGCCTCGTCGCGGTCATGGCGGTCAGGCTCTGGACCGCCTACGATGGAGGGACAACCGCCTTCCAGTTCATCCACCACGTGCCGTGGATCCCGAGCTTCAAGATCGAATACTTCGTCGGAGCCGACGGGATCAGCATCTCGATGATTCTGCTGACGTCCTTCATTACCTTCGTCGCGTGTCTGGCCTCGCTTCCGTGGTGGGGGAAGGTGGACGAGAAGCACTTTTCCAAGAGAATGACGCCCGCGTACATGATTCTGCTTCTCCTTCTCGAGACGGGCATGATGGGCACCTTCTGCTCGCTGGATTTCTTCCTCTTCTACATTTTCTGGGAAATCATGCTGCTGCCGATGTATTTCCTCATCGGCATCTGGGGCGGTCCCCGGAAAGAATACGCGGCGATCAAGTTCTTTCTCTATACCCTGGCGGGCTCGGTCCTCATGCTCTTGGCGATGATCGCCCTCTACTACACGTCTGGGCCGGCAACGCTTGTGGACGGAACGCCCACGGACCACACGTTCAACATTCTGTACCTCACACAGATGGGACAATCGGGCATTTTCAGCGCGGCCGGAGGAATCCTGGGGTTCGCCTTTGCGAAGGTCGTCTGGATTGCGCTCTTCATCGGCTTTGCCATCAAGGTCCCGATGTTCCCGTTCCACACATGGTTGCCGGACGCTCACGTCGAGGCACCGACGCCCATCTCCGTGATCCTTGCGGGAATCCTCCTGAAGATGGGCGCCTATGGAATGCTGCGGTTCAATTTCCAGATTCTGCCCGGTGCGACCAATTGGGCGGCGCCGGGGGTTGCCGTCTTCGGCATGATCAGTATCGTCTACGCGGCCTACGTGTGCATGGCTCAGAAGGACTTGAAGAAACTCATTGCGTATTCGTCCGTCTCCCACATGGGATTCGTGCTCTTAGGGATGGCGGCCATGACACAGCAGGGCATCACGGGTGCGGTCTTTCAGATGGTGTCTCACGGCCTCATCTCGCCCATGCTGTTCCTTATTGCGGGCGTGATCTACGATCGGGCCCACACTCGTGAAATCGAAGGCTTCGGCGGCCTGGCCTCCAAGATGCCCGAATACACCGGCATCATGGGGCTGGCCTTCATGGCGAGCCTGGGACTTCCGGGTCTGGCCGGCTTCATCGGCGAGGTCCTGGTGTTCCTCGGCGCGTTCCCGGTATTCACGCTGTTCACGGTCGTTTCGGCCACGGCCGTTGTGATCACGGCCGCCTACTACCTGTGGACCATTCAGCGGATGTTCCTGGGCAAGTTCAACGAAAAATGGGCCGGGCTCTGGGACATGAACTGGCGCGAGCGGATCACGCTTTACCCGTTGGCGGCGACCGTGATCTTCCTGGGATTCTATCCCATGCCGGTGTTCAACCTGATCAACACGTCGCTTCATTCGTTGATGCAGATCGTGAAATCCATCGGTCCGATGTAGGCGTGGGGCCGTCACGAACCCGGAAGCGGGTTCCTGCCTCCCCACCCAGAGCAATGGAGGGATCGAGCAATGGAACCATCGAGATCGGATGCGATCTCAAGAGATGAACTCAGCGACCTCCATTGCGGTCTATTCTCGATGTTCTATTCTCGGCCCGCGGAAGCGGTCGCGCGTCGGGCGGGTGAACCGACCGCAACCGATACCCGACCGATCTAAGGAGAGCTGCGTTGTCTGCGCTTGAGAGTCTAAGATACTTCCGGCCGGAGCTCACGATCACGATCTTCATCGTGCTCGTGGCGCTCACCGATCTCTTCCTGCGGGGAACTCCCGAGCGCAAACGGGGAATCCTCATGGATGTGAGCATGGTCGGCGTCGTGCTGTCCGTGATCATGGTTCTCCTCGCCGGCGACACGTCTCCCAAGCTGATCTTCTTCGGAATGACGGCGGTGGACGGGTTTGCGGTCTTCTTCAAGTTTCTTCTCGCCGGTGCCGTGTTACTCGTCGGGATCATCGCCTACCGTTCCAACGAGGTGGCGTCGGAGGATGTCGGAGAGTTCTACTCCTTCCTGCTTGCGCTGCTTCTGGGGATGTACCTTCTCGCCTCGGCCGCGAACCTGTTAATGATCTATCTGGCCCTGGAATTCGTCTCCATCGCCTCCTATATTCTCACCGGCTCGAAACGCCGGGACCGGGCCTCCAGTGAGGCGGCGCTGAAGTACGTAATCTACGGAGCGTTTGCCTCGGGCATCATGCTCTTCGGAATGTCCTACCTCTATGGGCTGTTCGGGTCGCTGGACCTGGCCACGCTGCAGGCGGCCATTCCCGAGCGGCTTGCGGCGGTTTCCGGACAGGATCTGTTCATCATGAAGGCGGCCCTCGGACTATCCGTTATCCTGGTGTTCGCGGGATTCGGCTACAAGATCGCCGCCGTTCCGTTCCACATGTGGTGCCCGGACGTCTACCAAGGTGCGCCCACGCCCGTCACCGCACTTCTTTCCGTCGCGCCCAAGGCGGCCGGGTTCGCCGTGCTGCTGCGCTTCCTGTACGGTACCCTGACCTCGTCCCAGGGGACCCTTGCCCTGACGACCGACGTGCCCTGGCCCTGGATTCTGGGCGCGGTCTCGGCCATCACGATGACCGTGGGAAACCTGACGGCCATTCAGCAAACCAATCTCAAGCGCCTCCTCGCCTACTCCAGTATCGCCCATGCCGGCTATCTGCTGATGGGGGTGGTCACCGTTTCTCGCGAGGGAATGTTCGCCGTACTTTTCTATCTCGTCGTCTATCTCTTCATGAACCTCGGCGCGTTCTTCGTTATCCTCTCGGTGCGGGAGAGAACGGGGTCGGAAGACATCGACGTCTATCGGGGACTCGGGAAGAGGGAGCCTTTCACGGCCGTGCTCTTCGGCATATTCCTCTTCTCGCTGGCGGGATTGCCGCCTCTCGCCGGCTTCATCGGTAAATTCTATCTCTTCATGGCCGTACTCAAGGCGGCCGGCTACTGGTACTACGTGTTGGCGGTGATCGCCATCGTAAATTCCGTCGTCGGCCTCTACTACTATGCTCGAATCATTCGGGCGATGTTCTTCGACACCGGCAAAGACACCTCACCCATGGGTCTCCTGGCCTTTCATAAGGTCCTGATGTTTATCCTGGTGGTGCCGACACTCGTCTTCGGGCTGTTCTGGCAGCCCCTGGTCAGGGGCGTGTCGAGTGCGCTGTCCATCGAGG
This sequence comes from uncultured bacterium, assembly GCA_964610505.1. Lineage (GTDB taxonomy): Bacteria > Arandabacterota > Arandabacteria > JAGLYR01 > JAGLYR01 > CAZSXU01. The sequence goes on from CAZSXU010000037.1 coordinate 12,866, forward strand.
GTGTGGTCCAGGCGGAACAGACGGAAGAGAAGATGATCGTGAATCGATAAAGGCGAGCCGCGGATTTGACAGATGGCAGGCGGCAAGAAACGAGCTTCGTAACGATCCTGTAACGCGTGACCAGGGACAAGGAAATCGGGTTTTCCGAAGGGCGCCGGCGGTGAACACCACCGGCGCTTCATCGTATCTGCGTAATCTGCGGATAATGGTCCTGGCTTTGAATCCGTGCAATCTGTGGCTGGCTCTTCGGGTCTACCGCTTATCGCCCATTCACGCTTAATCGACCTGAAATCCCACCCACACGATCGTTGAATCGCTCGGATTCGCCGGGCCGTGATAGAGCAAAGCGAACGCCGTGAAATCTCCGGTGGAGAGCGTAATCTGAGGAGTCCATTCCGTCGTGAAGTCCTCCGATTCGCCGGGAGCAATGACGAACGTGGACGGCCGGTTGGAGCAGGTCACGTGATCCGTATACTGCCACTTCTTGCGGCACTCGGACGCGTTCAGCGTGCTGCAGGAGCCTTCGAACACGTAGAAATCCGCCGGGCAGGTCCAGTGGAGAGGAAACTCCACGGTCCCCGATCGCTCGTTGGCGATCTGATAGAAGAACCTCAGGGTGTCCCCATGCGTGAACGTCCCCGCGTTTAGACCCAGGGTATACTCGATGCCTCGAATTCTCTCGCTTTGCCGATGAGGGTAGGAACAGATACTGGGATCGGCGTCGACGCTCAGGGCCCAGATTTCCACGATGGCCGAACCCGAGAGCGAATCCCGATTGGTCACGCGCACCTCGGCGAAAAGCGTTCCCACCTCGGTATACGTGTAAATCAGGGAAGACTCGGTGGTCAGGGTATCTTCCATCCCGTCCCCATCGAAGTCCCACGCGTAGTCCATGATGTGCGTTTCGCGGTCTGCGCTGCCGGACGCATCCAGCGTCGTCTCGAGAGGCACGGGGCCGCACGAGGGTCGTGCCACGAGCCGTGCCTCGGGCGGCGTCTCATCCACCTTCGAATCCACGTCCCCACCGCACCCGGGAGAAACCACCGTTGCGAGTCCAAGCAGAATCGCGCATGGCGCGAGCCGTCGCCAGCGGGTCAATCGATCATCCTCCCGATCCGATAGGCGTTGACGGAACGCCCAGAACTGCCTATATTCACGTCCTGTCCCGCTCTCCAACAGAAACCTCGGGCGACGGCAGGACAGGAGCTCCGTCAGGATTCTACACGCTCCCCGGGCTCCGGCTTCATCCATGATCCGGGCCGGGGTGCCGCCCCCATGAGTATGTTTCGGCATCTTGGGGGTCGGAATGAAAAGGGAAAATCCCCATGCTGTTGTTGATCCCCCCCCGCCGGGTCTGCCTCGTCTTCCTGCTGGGACTTGTCCTTCTGCTGGGTATCGCCACGCGGGCATGCTCCCAGGAGGCGACACCCTCCCGCCTGGAGCGGGCAAAGCAATTCTATCAGGCCGGAGACCACGCGAAAGTCATCACCGAACTCGAAGCCGCTCTCGTCCGCCCCTCCCACTACACTCCGGATGAATTGGCCTCCATCTATCTGTACCTGGGATTGGCCTATCTGGCCTTCGACCGGAAGGACCGGGCCCACGAGGCCTTTGCGGAATCGTTGAGGCTGGACACGGAGCTCCAGGTCGATCCGATACTTCGTTCTCCGGAAGTGGAGGCGATCTTCGAGCGGGCGCGTTGGGAGGTGGAGGAGGAACACGAGCTGGAGGCGGGCGAAGAGGCCCCACTCGTTCCTCTGGGGCAACCCATCGAGGCCCTTCCGAGGCCCACTGGCAAATCGCGTCACGGGGGAGTCTGGAGATCGTTCCTCGTTCCCGGGTGGGGGCAGATCTACGGAGATCGAAAAAAAAGGGGCTACGCCTTCCTCGCGGGGGAAATCGCCGTTCTGGGAGGTGCTTTCTACGCGACCGTTCAGCGGGAGCGCGCGTACGATGATTACCGGGAGGCCGTGGCGGAAAACCAATTCGGGAAGTTCGACATTCTCTACGACGATTACAGGTCCTGGAGACGAACTCGGAATACCCTTCTCGCGGTTGCCGGCGGAATCTGGGTGTTCAATATTCTCGAAAGCTTCCTGAACGATCCCAGCGCTCCGCGGCCGCGGCAGGCGATGGGGGATTGGCGGTGGGAGGGCGTAGAAGTGGCGTCCGACGGATGGACCGTGCGCGTCGGGAGGCGGTTCTAGCATGACGGGACCCTTGAGATCCGACTCCGCCGGGGACCGGGTCAAACTCGCTCTGGTTCCCCCGCTGGCCGGTTTCCTTCATCTATGTCTGGGCCTTTCGATCCGCTTCACGGAAATCGGCGCCGAGACGTGGGGACTGGGGACCAAACGACCCGAGAACGCGATCTATGCTTTCTGGCACTCGTCGCTTCTCATGAGCTCGTTCTTGTACCGGAACCGGGGGATCGTCGGGCTGATCTCTCAGTCCCAAGATGGAGAACTCCTCACGCGGGTGCTGGAGCCTCTGGGGTACACGATCGTACGGGGCTCGACCTCGAGGGGAAGCACTCGAGCCTTTCGGGCCTTGGTTCGGCATCTCCGGGAAGGACGGGACGTCGCCTTAGCCCCCGACGGGCCGAGAGGCCCCAGGGAAACGGCGCAGGTGGGCACGGTCGAACTCGCGCGCTTGACCGGCAGGAAGATTGTTCCATTTGTCTTCGATTGTACACGCAAGAAGCGTCTGAGCTCGTGGGACCGCATGATCGTACCGGTTCCCTTCTCAAAGGGAGTGGTAGTGTTCGGCGATCCGATCGTCATCGACCGACGGGCCGACGCCGAAGAGGTCGAGGCCACGCGGCGGCTGCTGGAAAAGAGCCTGCACGAAGCGACGAGACGCGCGGCGGAGTGGGTGGGTGTGCGAAGAGGCGAGAGGGCGAAAGGGTGAAAGGGCGACAGACCGGAAAGACCAGCCACAGATTTCACAGATTTCACGGATGGGTATTGTGTTGAGGCAAGGACTTGCCTCAACGCGGAAGGAACAAGATCAAAACCATCCGCAGATTATGAAGATGGGCGGTGTGTTGAGACAAATCCCTGCCTCAACGGAAATGAATCCGGCCCGGATGACTCTGGCGCCGTCGGAATCAACATGGAAATCGGCGATCGCGAATTCGGGGCGACGTCTTCGACGTTGCCCCGCAAGGTTTCCCGCCTGTAATCTGTGCACATGGGGGCCTCGTCCTCCCGCCCGTTCGCCCTCTCGAACCTACAGTTCCTCCGCATGTTCATGAATCTTCGCCACGGCGTCCACGATGTCCTTCATGTCCTTCGACTCGGCCAGAAGCACATTCTGCTTGATCCAGATCGCTTCCTGGTTCACGGCTCTCTCCGCCACAGGGCAATCGAATGTCGTGTAATCGACGTCCCGCCCATAGTAGGGACATGTAAGCGGGCAGCCGCGCGCGCCCACCTTTCGGTCATGGAGCACCGGGTGGCGGTACACGGTCTTACCGTAGCCCCCGTGAACGTTCGTAATGCCCTCTGCGTTCAGCGCTTCGAGGAAGCGCGACTTGGGAACACCGCCGAACTTCGCCGAATCGTATTTCAGCATAACGAAGTGATACGCATGGCCCGTGGCTTCCTCCGGCCGGCGGATCGGTTCCAGGACCCCCTGTTCGTCCAGCATGGAAACCACGGCCCTACCGTTCTTCTCCCGCCTCGCCAGCAGTGCCGGATACCGATCGAGCTGCGCCAGAAGAACGGCGCCCTGAAACTCCGTCAGGCGAGCGTTGATGCCGAGGATGTGGCAATCGTGGCGCGATTTTCCGGGCAAGCGCCCGCAGTCCGATACGGCGCGGCAGATGTCCGCCAGCTCTTCATTATCCGTGAGCACCATCCCTCCCTCGCCGGCCGTGAGGTTCTTCGACATCTGAAAGCTGAATCCCCCCATGTCTCCGATCGCCCCCACGCCCTTCCCCTTCCACGCCGCTCCCCACGCCTGGGCCGCGTCTTCGACCACCCCGAGATCATGTTTCTTGGCGATTCGGTTGATTTCGTCCATCGGCGCCGGCAGCCCCGACAGATGGACCGGAAGAATGGCCCGCGTTTTCTCCGTGATTGCCGCCTCGATGGCCGCCGGATCGATCAGATACGTGTCGGGATGAATGTCGACCGGAATCGGTACGGCGTTGGCGCGGAGGACGGCCGTCGCCGTCGCGATGAAGGTGTACGCGGGAACGATCACCTCATCGCCGGCGCCGATCCCCAGACTCAGGAGCGCCATTTCCAATGCGATGGTCCCATTGCACACGGCGATTGCGTACTGGGCCGTCTGAAACCGTGCAAATCGCTGCTCGAATTCCGTGACCTTGGTTCCGCCCGGCGCGAACCATTTGCCGGACCGAACGACTTCCTCCACGCCCCGGATCTCGGACTCATCAAAAACCGGCCAGTCCGGGAATCCCGCCGTCCGGACCGGACTCCCGCCGTTGATTGCCAGATGCGCCATCTCCCGTGTCCCTCTCCCTATGATGAAACGCTAGCCCGCATTTCTCACCAACCATCTGCTCCGGTGTCTTATCTACCTGCACTCACTTCGTCATACTCGTTCGGCGATCCTCAACGTACTTACCAGTACGCCTCCGGTCTCCTCACTCGCATTCCTCGTCATTACAGATAGCTACGACACCTCGCGACGAGGCTGGTGAGAAATGCGGGCTAGATTCTCCCTGGACCAACCCCTGATGCTACCATATCCTGATCGGCCAGTAAACCGAAGCAGTGAACGCATTTTCCAGATCTTCGTTGCGTTTGCGACCACGGCGCGCCCCGGCGATCACGACTTGACAGACGGAGGTTCCGATCGGATACTAAAGGATCCGAGGCTTGCGGCAAACACTACGGAGAGGACCCATGCGCATCGTTCGTTCACGGCCAACCACAGGCCATCTCTTTACTTCACAGAATGTTGCGGCGGCGATCGGACTCTGGCTTCTCATGCTTCTACCGGCCCCCACGGCCACCCTGGCGATGCCGCCGCTGGAGTCGAGCGAGCACATGGAGTCAGGCCGTGGACCCGGGGCGAAGGCTCCCCAGATCAGCGATTTCGGCCACCGAATTCAGAACGTGGGACTCCTCGCCCTCCGCGTATCCAACGTCGGAGTGTTTGGCGCCAACTGGAGCTCCCCGTTGTCCTACAGACGGGCTCCTTTTCCCTCCGGCGAATGGCCGGCCGGTTCGGGAAACGACTATCTCTGGGCGGCCGGCCTCTGGGTCGGAAGCGTCACCTCGGATGGCGACACCCTGGTCACCGCGGGTGTCTACCAGGGAGAGTTCTTCGCCAACGCGTCGCCCCTCGACTACATTCGTGAGTCCACGGAGGGGAGGAGCGGAGGAGCGCCCGGTAATTCGGAATGCACGGAAGGCGACGACGATGACGACGGCCTGTGTGATGAGGACTTCCTCGACGGCTTCGACAACGACGGCGACGGTCTGATCGACGAGGACTACGCCGCCTTCTCTCAGCAGATGTTCGCCAGTGTTTACTACGATTCCGTCAGCTGGTTCAACGAGTTCATCACCAATCCGGAAGATCATCACCGCCCCCTGGGCCTTCGCGTGGAGCAGTCCAGCTACGCCTGGTCGCAGCCGTCCGTGGACGATTTCGTGGGCATCGACTTCAAGGTGACCAACATCGACACCACTCGTACAATGTTCAACGCATACGTGGGATTCATGGTCGACGCGGATTGCGGTCCGATCTCTTTTGGGGCCAACATCGCCCGGGACGACTGGTCGGATTACGTCGAGTTCGACACCGTATACACGGCCCTCGGTTCCGATCCCGAGTCTCTTCATATCAGCATGGCCTACATGTGGGACGATCCCGGGGGAGACGACGGCGACAATGCCAGGGGGATTCTCGGCGTGATGTTCCTCGGCCACAAGACGGACCCGATGGGACAATTCGCGCCGGCCCAGGTCGGCATTCACGCGTACCGGAACTGGTCCGGGTCCGGCGAGGATCCGGAGAATGACGGGTACCGCTACGGTTATCTCATGGGGAATTCCCACATTGGCTCCACGATCGACACTCGAGTGCCGAAGGCCGACGACTGGCGGTTCCTGGTATCCGCCGGGCCGTTTGCAGAGGTTCCGCCGGAATCCTCTGTCGTTTTCCAGGTGGCCTTCGTGGCGGGACAGCGGCATCCCACCATGACGACCTACGCCCGAAACGACCCTGTCGAGAAGAGGGCCTTCCTGGGAACACTGATCGAGAACGCCATTCAGGCCCAGAGGGTCTACGGGAAGAACGAGCCCCACTGGCGGACGTCCGCACCCCCTCCCCCACCCAACATGCGCGTCGTCCCCAGCGACGGCTGCGTGGCGCTTGAGTGGGACGATTATCCCGAATCCATGGGAGATCCTTTCACCGGCATTCTGGACTTCGGCGGATATCAGGTCTGGAAGAACGTCGGGTGGGATCGCACGTCTCCCCAACCTGCACCGCACCAATGGATGCTGATGGCGGACATTTCCCGGGATCAACTGGTCGGGGTCGACACGGGACTCCACGGAATCGGAAAGTACCGCTTAGTGGATCGGGACGTCCACAACGGCTTTCCGTACTGGTACGCCGTCTCCTCCTACGATACCGGAGAGGGTCAGTTCGATTTCCGGGGCCGCCCGGTTCGAATGTACGGCAACTATAGCCAGTCCTACGAGCTCGTCTATCCGCATTCGGTCAGCCACAGGACCCTCGACCGGGTATGCGTGGTGCCCAACCCCTTCCGGGTGAACGCCGCGTGGGACCTGGACGAGACCGACTTCGAGTATTCGGGAAGACGGATCTGCTGGATGAACCTTCCGGAGAGAGCAACGATCCGGATTTACTCTCTGACGGGCGACCTGGTGCAGACACTCGAGCACGATGCCTCACTGAGCACCATGGAGACGTGCTGGAACCTCATCACCCGGAACAACCAGGAAATGGTGAGCGGGATCTATCTGTACCACGTGGAATCGCCCGTGGGAACGAAGATCGGGAAATTCGCGGTGATCCGGTAGCCTGGATCGGGTGCAAACCGGCCTCGATTTAGTCTGTCTTGGGCGTCATCGCATGGAGTCCCAGCACATCCATCATGTCGTAGAGGGCCGGCTTGGCCTCCATCACGAACCGGACAGCGAAGGGAACCCCCGCAGCAAAGGTCCGCCGGCTGTGGGCCCGGTGGGTCACCTCGAACCGCTCGCCGTCACCGACGAAGAGCATGGTGTGTTCACCCACAATATCGCCGCCCCGAATCGTATGAATGGCCAGTTGGGATTGAGGCCGCTCCCCGATCAGGCCTTCCCGGCCATAGATGGTCTCCTCGATCTCTCGAGCATCCACGAGAATCTTACCCAGTTTCGCCGCCGTCCCGGATGGGGCGTCCTTCTTCATTCTGTGGTGAGATTCGATAATCTCGACGTCGAAGCTCTTCGGAATGGCCCGACCCAACAAGTCCGCCAGCCGGAAGAGAAAGTTGACCCCCACGGACATATTCGGAGAAAAGACGACGGCCACTTTCTCCGCCGCCTTCTCGAGAATATTTACCTCTGCATCGCCCAGTCCGGTGGTGCCGATCACGATGCGTTTTCCATGTTCGGCGCAGATGCTCGCGTGATTCGCGGCCGCCTTGGGATGGGTGAAATCGACGACTACGTCGATGGAATCAACGACCCGGGTCAGGTCATCGACGACCTCCGCGTCGTGCGTCTTGCCCCCGATCTCGCAGTGACCTTCCACCTCCACGCCGAAGGCCAAGGACATGTCCGTCTGCTCGGAGACCACGTCGCAGACGGTGGACCCCAGCCGTCCGCACGCGCCACATATCGCCACCTTAGTCATGGTTCCTCCCCTCCCCCCGGGAAACACAGCACCGGAAAACCGGGGAACGGCGGAGCCGGAGCGACAGGTCGCTGCTCGGCCGGAATCTTACCGCTCTCCCGCCCTCCGGTTCTCCGGTCCTTCGGCTGTCGGTTATTTCAACGCCGCCTGGTACTCGGGAATGCGTCCGTAGGCCTTCATCGCCGCCTTCAGGCGTTCGACGTTGGCCCGTTGCATGGGCGCCAGCGGCATCCGGACATCTCCCATTTCCCATCCCAGGAGATTCATCGCTGTCTTGACCGGGATCGGATTGGTTTCATAGAACATCGCATTACAGAGGTCAAAGAGTTTGTGGTGCCACTCCCGGGCTCTCTCCCAGTCACCCGAATCCGCCGCCTGAACGAGTGCCAGCATGTCGTGCGGCAGGATATTGCCGATCACGGAGACCACGCCCTTGCCGCCGATGGCCATCAGCGGCATGGTCATGGCGTCGTCTCCGGACAGAACCGTAATCCGGTCTCCAGCCCGCAGTATGACGGCCTCCATCTGGCTGATGTCTCCACTGGCCTCCTTGATGGCCACGACACCCTCGATATCCGCAAGTTTGGATACCGTTTCCGGCAGCATGTTGGTCCCCGTCCGGCCGGGAACGTTGTAGAGGATGATGGGAAGGCCACCTTCCTTCGCGACGGCGGAGTAATGGGCCAGGAGGCCGGCCGGGGTGGGCTTGTTGTAGTAGGGCGTCACGACCAGGGCGCCGTCGGCCCCGGCCTCCTTCGCCATCTGCGTGTTGGCCACGGTCTTGGTGGTCGAGTTGGTTCCGGTCCCTGGAAAGACCTTCGCGCGCCCCCCGGCTTCCTCCACGACGATCTCGATCACTCGCCGGTGCTCCTCCTGGGAGAAGGTCGGGGTTTCCCCCGTCGTGCCGCAGGGGACAAGTCCGTTGGTGCCGGCAGCCAGATGGAACCGGACCTGCTCTCGAATCTTGTCCTCGTTGATTTCCCCTTTCCTGGTGAAGGGAGTCACCATCGCCACATTCAGTCCCTCAAACATCCTCTCCCTCCTTGTCTGTTGTGAATTCATAGGTTATGCGTCTCCGAGCAGGGAAAGCAATATCCCTGGGGGCGCCAGCGGACCTCCTGTCGGCCGACCGTTGGACGCATCGAACGCCTGAATCATTTCCATGGTGTCGCGGTGATTCCACCCTAGCACAGAAGTAGAATGAAATGCAACCGGAGTCTGGCTTTTTTTGAAATCTGAGGCCGGCCACACTAAATCAGCGTTAATAGGTAACGCCCCAACCCCCACCGAGCCCTTTATTAAACTTACCCATCATGCAATGTTTGGCGATTGATTTGTCTCGATGTAGCGCCTATCCTGGCTTCGTCTGACACATCTGACGCCGGATTGGCGAATTTCAATGGATACTGGTCGTTACAGCTTCGCCGTTGCTTCTACTCTATACCAGGTGACAGGTTGTGCGGTCTTGGCGCGCGAGGCCGGGGGCAAGGGCCGTACGAAGGACCTGGGCGGGCTACGACCACTCATCACCCGGTGCTCAGAACTGACCCGACAGGGGGAACTCCTTGTCCAGACAGGGGTTTCTCAGTTGGAGCCCGGAACCTTGCGCCCCCATTTATTCTTTGGCATAGTGGCCTTGACAGCCCCCGATCCATCGGGCTCGACACCCTGACCTGCAGGAGGTTCCCGAATGTCCCGGCTCGCCGCATGTCTCCTGGCGATGGTTTTGGCGACCCCCATACCTTCTCGAGCCGTCACATGGCACGTTCCCTCAGAGTGCGCAACCATCGAGATCGGGCTCGACTCGGCCTGCGCCGGGGATACGGTTCTCGTCGCCTGCGGCACCTACCATGAACACGACATCGCGATGAAATCGGGCCTGTATCTCAGGAGTGAGACGGGCGAACCGCACTGTGCCGTGATCGACGCGGACTCCCTCGGATGGGTCCTCTACTGCGATAACGTCGGCAGCGATACCCGCATCGAGGGGTTCACTCTCACCGGGGGCTGGGATCGCTACGGCGGTGGCATGTACTGCAAGGACCATTCGTCGCCGACCATTGTCAACTGTGCTTTCTCCGGAAACGCGGCCGGTTACGGCGGCGCTGTATATTGCCGGAACCACTCCTCTCCCACCTTCGTCGACTGCCTGTTCTTCGGGAACTCGGCCGTCTGCGGTGGGGGGATCCTCTGCAACTACTACTACTCCTCCCCCACGCTCACCGACTGCACTTTCTTCGGTGAGTCCGCCGACCCGGGCGACGTGGAGATTCGCCGGACCAGCTACTCCTCGCCGACCTATGAGAACTCGATCATTTCCTTCGCCGCAGACGGAACGCCTGTCCGGCGCGATGTGAGCGGAAGCCCGGTTCTGACCTGCTGCGACGTGTACAGCGATGAGCACGGTGACTGGCTCGGATGCCTGGAGACCCAATACGGATCGGGCGACGATCCGGCCTCCGATCCACCTTCCTGCGTCATCGACACTACCGCTCAGCAGACGGCCGCGGTGTCCGCGTGCTCGCCGAGCCACCCGTCCCTGGATCCCGGCGTGATCGGCGTTGACGGCGTCGAGTGTGAAGTCACGCTGATCGGAGAGCCCGAGACGGCCCGCCCCCGGACGCTCTACCTGGGCCCCGCCGTCGCCGACCCCTTCAGCCCCGCCACAGAAATCTCCTACGCCATTCCGGCGGGTCCCGAGACCACTCGAGTCATCGTGGCCGTCTACGATCCGCACGGGGAAAGGATCCGGACGCTGGTCGATGGAGACCACGCCCCCGGCGCCTACCGCGTCACCTGGAACCGGAAGGACAAGCGGGGTTCCCACATCCCGAGCGGCGTGTACTTCTACCGCCTTTCCTGGAACGGAAAGAGTGAGACGCGCCGGATGGTGGTGCAAAGATAGTGCTGAGTTCTAAGTTCTGAGTGCGGGTTGGGCAAGTGACACTGCTTGTCCTGGTTGCCTCAGGACTTGACCGGTGCACGGCCGCAAGTGTAACATCTCCAAGGTCGATCCATATCAAATGCATTCAGTGGTGGCACCGTCGGAGTCATGAGTTGAACCGGCGGACGATGAAGAGCGGGTGGTCATGGATAACGTATGTGGCGTTATCTGTGCCCCCCCATCCAGTCCCTCGATGTTCAAGGCCTAGTTGTGCCTGTGCGGTCTGTGGCCGGGACTCCCGGAATGATGCTGAATGACACTAGGCAACGTGGGATCTTGCTCGCCGGCGTCATCATCGCCCTGGCCCTCCACATACTGAGAACCGCGCCGTCACTAAATCCGGCCTCTCTCTGGCTCGACGATCTCTGGGTGGCCGTTCTGGTGAAACATGCATCCGTCGGCATGGTCCCCGAACTGGGCGCTCATGTTCCCCTGGGCTTCATCGCGATCCAGAAACTGTTTCATGGACTGATTTCCGATCCTGAACTGTCCATGCAGCTCTTCCCCTACCTCTGCTCCCTTCTCCTGATTCCGGCCGTCACGCTCGCGGTGTTCGCACTGAGTAGAGATCTGCCCACTGCGTGGATGGCGGCCCTGATCACTGCAGTTTCACCGTTGATCGACACGGGAATAAGAAACAAACCGTATGCGTCCGACGCCCTAGTCTGCTTTCTGCTGTTCTTTCTTTTCTATCGCTGCCGGCAGCAGCGGACGTTCCGGCTGTATGCGTTGCTGGCCGCCGCGGCCCTGATCTCCGTGCTCTTCTCCTACGTTTCTATTTTCTTCGGCTTCGTTCTGGTGAATCTTCTGAACGCCCACGCACTGAGGGATCGCAGGAATCAGGGCGTCGGGCCGAAGTCCATTCTCCTGAGCGCACTGGGGTTCAACGTTTGCCTGGCCCTTCTGTACTTCGTGTTTCTGCGGGGCAGTGCAAATCAGTCTCTGGCTGATTTCTGGATGGAGTACTTCGTGCCTATCCATGGGGTGGGCGCGTTCTTCGGATTCTGCTTCGAAAGGGGAGGCACGTTCGTCACGGGCCCTTTCCCGAAAGCTCTGTGGTGGATGTCCATCGTCGTGATTCCGGGACTGGTCTGGCTCGTTTCCCGGTGGAGACTGCTGGGGTTGGGGGCACTGGGGATCTACGGTTGTGTATGGGTTGCATCGGCCCTTGGGAAGTACCCCATAGGCGGCGGCCGGACGGATACCTTTGCTTATCCACTCACGATATTGCTCTCCGTTGTGGGTCTGTATGCCGTCACCGACAGGTTGAAGTCTGAACCCGGCCGGAGGCTCCGGTGGGTGCTCGTCCTCGCCCTCGCGGTTTTTGTCTTCCACCGTTCGGCGACGACACCCGTCCGGTATGTCCCCGACACAAGCGCCGAGTACCTGCGCCTGGCTGCGGAGAACACCAGAGCGGGAGATGCAATCATCATCTTTCCGCATGGAAACTTCGCGCTCGGGTATTATGGGTCGTGGCCCGTTGAGCTCGCGCCCGTTTCGTACTATGCAGCGGGATTTGAAGTCCGCCTGCCGACAGAACCTTCGCTGACGCTCCCCGCCATAGTGGACGGTCGCTCGTATAGGGACGATCCGGAAGTCCTTACTCCCCTCATCGCTGATTTCCTCAATGGACGTTTCCCCCGCGTCATCTACTTCAGCGGTCACGTGGGCAAGGAAGTCAGCCGCCACATCCAGTGGGCCATCAAGAGCCAAGGGTACACCGCATCGCGCTCGGAAAACGGGCGGGCGAACGACGTTGTGGTGTTTGAGAAGACACAGAGCTAGCCGGGCGTCTCACCCCAAAAGCCCGACCGCGCACTTGACATTCATTCGTTTCGTTTGTATAGGTGCCCAAGGCTATTTTCCCACCGCGGTCCCCCTGATTCGCAGTGGACAGCCGGTCAGGTTCAACCATCGAAATCGACAGTCAAGGCAGTGGCCAGTTGGAGGATGTGATGCTGCATCGAGGGATCACTCGGGTCATAGCCATTGGGATGCTGCTACTCTTCTCGGGCGTCCGTGCGTTCTCGGAAGAGCGTGGGACCCTGGATGGGCACGACAAGAGAACCGGAGGAATCGAGGGTCGGGTTGTGGACCGGGACACAGGGCAACCGTTGTCCGGAGCGAACGTCGTCCTTACCGGCACAAGGTGGGGAAACTACACGGATGCCGGCGGGCGGTATACGATTACCGGTCTCCCTCCCGGCGAGTTCGTCATTGAGTTCTCCTACATCGGATTCCGAACAGAACGGATTGAACGCTTTCAGGTTGCCGCCAATGCTCTCTCCCGGATTGATGTGGAACTGGAACCCAGGCCCCTGCAATTGAGCGAAGTTGTTGTGACGCCGGGTCAGTTCGCCGTGATGGGCGGAGAGCCGGCGGTGCGGCAGGCCCTCACAAGACAGGACCTCGAGACGATCCCGTTCGCAGAGGACATCTACCGAGCGGTTACGCGACTACCGGGCGTCGCCTCGGGCGATTACTCCGCAAAGTTCACCGTGCGCGGGAGCAAGAATGAGGACATCCTGGTTCTCATGGACGGGCAGCAGCTTCACGAACCCTTTCATCTCAAGGACGTGGACGGCGGGCTGTTGAGCATCATGGACGTGGAGGCTATTGAAGGAATCAATCTGTATACCGGCGGGTATCCGGCTCAGTACGGCGAATGCTTGGGCGGCGTTCTCGATATGCGATCCACCAACAACCGCAGACAGCCACGAACCTCGCTCGGAATCAGCCTGATGAATGCCCGTCTGATGTCCGAAGGCAGCTTTCAGCAGGGCAGAGGGTCCTGGTTGATTTCCGCGCGCAGAGGGTATCTGGATCTGGTGCTCGCTCTGGTGGGTGAGGAGCATACAGCGGAGCCGGTTTACTACGATGTGTTCGGAAAGGCGAGATACGCCATTACCGGGGAGCATACGCTTACGGCCAGCATTCTCCACTCCGGCGACAGACTGGAATTCGTTGAGGATGATTGGGCGGCCGTCCGGCAGGATCAGGCGAATACGACGTATGGAAACTCTTACGGCTGGCTTACGCTGCAGTCGATGGTGAATCCCCGCCTGGCGGTCCGAACCATCGCCTCCGCGGGCAGAATCACCCGCGGCCGCCAGGGCATCGGGTACTTCGACATGACCGGAGACGTAGAGTACACGGTAGACGATGACGCCCAGGCCCGTGTGTTCGGTCTGAAACAGGATTGGGACCTGGAGCTCTCCGAGCGCATCCTGTTGAAATGGGGAGCCTACTACAACAGTGAGAGCGCGGACTACGAATACTTGAACAGCGTGGTCCATCGCGTCTGCGCAGACTCAAACAGTTGTGTAGACACGATCGACTCAACGTCTGCAACCATCGGCCCGGAAGGAAACCGATTCGGCGGATACGTTTCAAACCGGCTCCGAATTGCAGCACCCCTCACCGTCGAATTCGGATTACGATACGACCGGAATGGATATACGGGAGACCGGTATCTTGACCCCCGGTTCGGCGTCGTCTGCGCGCTGGGAAAGCAAACCTTCCTGAGAGGTGGTTGGGGGTACTTTCATCAGAGCCAGCGGATGCATGAAATCGCTGTCGCCTACGGCGAAGCGGACTTCTATCCGGCGGAGTCCGCCAGGCACTGGGTGGTCGGGCTGGAACACACTCTGCACAACGGCCTGAATTTTCGGCTCGAGGGATATTACAAGAAGATGTCCGACCTCCGGCCGGCGCATCACATGTTTTCCAACACGATTGAGATATTTCCGGAAGTCGAGGAGGACGTATACTCATTGACGTTTGACGGGGCGGAATCCAAAGGGCTCGAGCTCTATGCGAAGTACCACCAGGAGGGTAAATGGTCCTGCTGGGGCAGCTACGCACTCTCCTACGTAGATGAGAATACAAAGGACCTTATCCACCTGGGCGAGGAATACTCTTTGGAGGATCCGGTGATTCCGGGCCGGTACGATCAGCGCCATGCCGTGCACCTGGACATCAACTACAGGCCCAACCCCAGGTGGGATATGAACGTCTCCTGGAAGTATCACACCGGCTGGCCCTACACGCGCCAGGTGCTGCGTTCCGAGGAACTGCCCGACGGCAGCACTCAGGTGTCCTCCGAATATGAGCTCCGAGAGGCAAGACTCCCGTCCTATCACCGGATGGACGTTCAGCTCAGCCGCCATTTCGGTTCTTCCCGGAATCCCGTTTCCGTATTCCTCGCGGTGATCAACCTGTACAATCGGGACAATGTCAGCAACGTCAAGTACAGTCGGAGATCGGGCCCGGACGGGAGTCCCTACCTCGTTGCGAACGAGGAGTACTGGTTCGGCCTGTTGCCCTCCCTGGGTGTGCGCTGGACCTGGGGACACTAGCGGATCGCGGCCACCGCCTCTGATTCCCGGTGTCGATTCCCTATCGCCCTCTTTTCTTCAAGCGGTTCAACTCTTTCCTCGACTTGGAGATCTGTTTCCAGCGGCGTTTGGTGTTCCGGGCCGACCGCTCATCGGCGCGCCGGGCCGTGTAGTCGATCTCACGCTGCAGCCGAAGGTAGCTGTCGAGTCTTCCCTGTTCGAGCAAACCTTCACGAACCGCGGCTTCCACGGCACACCCGGGCTCTCCCGTGTGGCTGCAATCTCGAAACCGACAGTCTTGAGCGGACGCCTCGATGTCCGCAAAGGTCCGTCGCACGCCCTCCTCGACGTCCCAGAGTCCGATTTCCCGCAACCCGGCGGTGTCGATGAGAAGCGCTCCAACGGGTGTGGGAATCAGCTCCTGGCGCGCCGTCGTGTGGCGTCCCTTGTGGTCCCCACCCCTCACGTCCGCCGTGACTTGACGCTCCGTCCCAAGGAGACGGTTGATGACAGTCGATTTTCCGACCCCCGACGACCCGACCAGGGCAATCGTCATTCCCGGCTCACACACGGTGAGCACCTCGGCAAGTCCGTCCTCCTCGAGCGCCGAGCAGAAGACAACCCGGGCCTCGAGTGCCACCCTCCCCAGTTCGCCGGTGAGTGCCGCTCTGTCGTGCGCGAGGTCCGTCTTGTTCACGACGATCACCGGCTCGGTCCCGCTGTCCCACACCGTCGCCAGGTACCTCTCGAGCCGGCGCGGATTGAAGTCGTCGTCCACCGCCGTCACGATGAACACCCGATCCACGTTGGCCGCAAGGATCTGAGGCCGCGCGTCTCGGCCCGCCGCCTTGCGGACGAAACACGAACGACGGGAGAGCAGCTGCTCGATCACGATCGAATCGCGCTCGCCGCTCACCAGCGCCCAGTCGCCGACGACCGGGAACCCGGATCCATCGGCGTCGAGCTCCGTGAGACGTTTCCGGCAACTCACCCACGGGCCACCGGACTTGGCCAGCCCGAGAACCAGGTAGCGCCCGCGGACCGCCGCGGCCACGCGCACCGGCCGGAGAGTCTTGGATCCAACGCGGTCGAACTCCGCCTGCCAGGCCGCGTCCCAGCCCAGCGCAGCCGGATCCCCATACGGGGAGGAATCTGGTATCTGATCGCTCATCGCTCCGTTACCATTGGCCCAATCGAAACAGAAGTCCTAAGTTCTGAGTTCTCGGTTCCGAATTCGGCAGTGAAGGCACTCGCGGCCCCGTCGCCGTGTCGCTGCCCTCAAACGAGAACCGTAGTGGACCCTAGTGCAGCCCGCGCCCGCAGCCGAGGCGCCGGTTGTCTCGGATCCGAATCTCCACCCGGTGAGTGTAGCGGATTCCGTCCGTCGAGTCTAGGCAGGGTTCCCGGGTGGTTCGTAGAGAGGGGGGGACAGTCACCTGTTTTCGTCAACAATATCTCATGCGCTATATCTGACGAAAATAGGTGACTGTCCCTGGTTTGCCACTGGTTTGCCAGGCGGGTCTTGCCAACCTTCCAGCGGGGTGTCAAGATCCGGGACGAGTAAGCCAAAACGATCGACCAACCTTTCTGGCCTCCCAGACGACTAAGGAATGAGATGGATTGCCGAAACGCAGGCGCCGGGAGCGACCGCATTCTGGCCGAGGCCATCCTGGAGAGAGGCGAAGAGAGCGCGTTTCGCGAGCTCTACAGGCGCCACACGCCGCGCCTCTATCTTCTGATTCTGCGACTCCTGGGCGGTATGGAATCCGACGCCGAAGACGCTGTTCAGGAAACGTGGCTGCGAGTGTGTGAGCAGCTGGTCCGCTTCCGGTGGGATGCGGCCTTTCCCACATGGCTGCGGGCAATCGGCGTGAATGTCGCCCGGGATGTCTTGAGGCGTTACGGGCGGGACCCTTCCAGAACAGGCAATCCGGAGGCGGACCCGCCCACAAAGCCGCTGCCCCTCGACGAGCGGATTGACCTGGAACGGGCGATCGCCATACTGCCGGACGGATACCGTCAGGTTCTGGTCCTTCACGATATCGAGGGGATGAAACACCGAGAGGTCGCCGCGGAGCTGGGCATATCGGCGGGAGCATCAAAGAAACAGCTCTTCAACGCCCGGCGGCTGCTCAGGGAGCACCTGGCACCGCAAAAAGGAGAACGGTCATGAAGGATGACGAGCTGACCCCCGATGAGCGCAGGGCATTCGATACCCTGCCCCGGGAACGAATCCCGAGCCGCAGTCTCGAGGAGCGCACGGTCCAGGCCCTGCGGGGCCGCGGCCTGCTACGGGCGCCGCGTCGGTCCGGGATCACCCTATCAACGAAATGGGCCGCCGCTGCGGCGGCGGCCGTGGCTGCCGTCCTTGTCGGCAGCTTCGGTCTGGGCCTCTACGCCGGTTCTCGCCAAACGGAACGGGCCATGCTCGCCATGCACGAACAGGACAGTCTTCGGCTGGCTGCGGAGGTGCAGCGGTCCGGGACCGCGTACATCCAGGCTCTAACCGCCCTAGCCGAGAGCCCCCGCCGCCGAGACCCGGACGCCCATGAGCAGGGTCGTGAAGCAGCCGTGGCCGCGCTGCATGCCGCGGCCGAGCTCGTGGTCAGCCTGACACCTGAGGATCCCTTGGCGACGAATATTGTGCGCGTGTCTGAGGAGACAAAGCGAGACCGTTCTGACGTGGGCAAAGAGCGTGCCGAGCGCAGGATTGTCTGGTTCTAGTCCACCCCTTCCCAAGGAGCACGACCATGTTTGCGAATCCACCCAACCTTCGTGAGTGGAGAGGCCCCAGCATCCTGTCCGTCCTGTTGGGACTCATCTTGTCTGCGTACCCGTCCGTGGCGTCCGCCCAGGATTTCCCGGAGGACGCGGAGCTCATGATCGGCGATCTGGGAATTTCCGGTCTGGAGGGTGAGTTCCGCCTGACCTGTGTGCCGGGAGAGACCCCCGTTTTTGACTTCGGGTCCGAGCCCTACATCCGTGCAGTAGATCAGGATGGACCCTCCCGCGGGAAGCTCCGGCCGGGGGACGTGATCGTGGCCATCAACGGTCACCTGATCACCACGAAGGTTGGCGGCCGGATTCTCGGAAACCCGCCTGCCGGAGAACCCGTGGAGTTGACCATCCGGCGGGGCAAGCGCGAGAGCACCGTGATTGTTGTCCCGGTGCTCATCTCCATCGATGACCCCGGCGCCCTCGCGGGCATCCCGAAACCCAAGCCGCCGATCCCCCAGATCACCCTGCCGGGGCTACTCCTAGATCCATTGATGGATGACGACATTCCGGTAGAGATCCCGGTTGCACCGACGCTGGATCTTGCCCTTCTGCCTGGCAGGATTCCACCCGTAGGGCGACTCGGATTCGGACTCTCCTGTGAGAACTGCACGGTCCGCCGAAACCACGAGACGGATTCCTACACCTGGGAATTCGAAAACCCTCCAAAGGTCTACAACGTGGAATCGGACAGCCCGGCGTTCGAAGCGGGTTTGAGACGTGGAGACAAGTTGACTCACATCGATGGAATCCCTTTGGACTCGGAGCAGGGTGGCCTTCGTTTCTCCACCCTGGAGCCGGGCGACAGCGTCACCTGGACGGTCAGTCGGTGGTTGAGATCCAGAGAGGTGACGATGACGGTCGGTTCGCCGTGCGAGCCCGAAGCGGCGGTCCCTGCGTCGCCGTCCTCCGCCGTTGAGCCCCTGGAGCCGGGGATCGAACCGCAACGTCCTGAGTACGAACAACACGCTCTTCGATACGCCGGTTCGGTGGGTTCAACCCAGATCGAGGTCCGGGGCTCCGACCGGGTGAGCGTGAGCATCGGCAGAACAACGGCAGGCGACGAAGAGAAGGCCGAACAGGTGATTATCGTTGCCGGCGACACCGTCATCCGCATCTGGGACGAGCCGGGGAAGTAGGGGCGGTCACAGGGGACCAGCAGCTTCTGAATCGAACAGAACCCCGTCCGTGGAACGAGCGTGGCAAACGTCCCTCTCCCTTTTCAGGGAGAGGGACTCCACGTGAGGGTCGTCTCAATAGGTGATGCCCCTACTTCAACAACACCATCCGCCTCGTCTCACTCTTCCCGTTCCACGTGAGGCGATAGAAGTAGACTCCGCTGGCGATGCCCACGCCGCTGTGGTGGCGCCGTCCCAGGCGACGGTATAGATTCCCGGTCCGTGATCCGAATCCACGAGAGTCGTCACCTGACGGCCGCTGGCTTCGTACACGGCGCCGGCGCCGGTGCCAGGTCTTGCATAGCCACATTCCCTGGGGCCCGGCGGAACATAGTCTGTTTGTGGAGGAGCAGCATTCCGGCATGGGCGGGGTTCCGCTAACGCCGTCCTCCGGAGCTCTCGCGGGCGAAGGGGCGGGCCTCCGACCCGGGAGAGGTGATAGGCGAAAGGTGACTACCCGCCGTCTTGGTCTCTCGATACCCCGACGGCCCTAGAACAAAGGGCAAGTAACGTGGGCAGGCGATGAGGGCAAGGGAGAACCCCTGAGCCACATCAGCGCCGCAGGTCCTCCAGCATCCTGCGGGCGTTGTCGTTGCCCGGGTTCAGTTCGAGGGACTTCTCGTAGTTCCATATCGCCGGCTCCTTCTCACCGGCAACCGCGTAAGCCTCGCCGAGACTGTCGTAGGCGTTCCACGATTCCGGGTGTTCCGAGACCGAGAGCTCAAAGATCCCGGTCGCGAGCTCAACCTTCCCCTCCCCGAGGAGGAGATAGCCGGTTGCGATGAGCTGCGACTCGAAGACATCGTATCGGGCGAATTCACCCTCGCCGGAACAGAGACCATGGTAATACGCGACCACTCCCTCCGGCCCCTCCAACCCGTTCTCGACAGCCTGCGTGTCAGGGGGACAGTCACCTATTTTCGTCAACAATATCTCATGCGGTATGTCTGACGAAAATAGGTGACTGTCCCTGGTTTCGGCCGTCCCTGGTTTCGGCCCTGGTTTCGCTGTGGCAACTGCCGGTTGGGATGGTGGGG
>CAZSXU010000038.1:0-17918 GCA_964610505.1 uncultured bacterium
TGGACTCATTCGGCGGCCTGTGTCAGACAGATCCGGTGGACTCATTCGGCGGCCTGTGTCAGACAGGATTGGCCGATTCATTGAACGCCGCTCGCGACACCTCCTCGCCCTCCTTCTCGGCCTGACCCTCCTTTTCGGCCTCAGGGAAGCCTGGCTCGCGGGCAATGTCCTTCATGGCTGGGATGCCGCGGACTATGACAACATGGCTACGAATCTCCTGGCCGGGAAGGGATTCGTTCACGAGATCGCCGGCGACCTTCGCGGCGAACCGGTGGAGATTCGTCTTCGAGGTCATCGCCCCCCCGCGTACCCACTTTTTCTGGCGTCGCTGTACACACTCTTCGGTCACCACGCTCGCGCCGTTTATCTCGCACAGGCTCTTCTGTTTACCCTCTTGGGCTACATCGTCTACCGTCTGGCTCTTCTCTGTTTCGCGCGCCGGCTCCCGGCTCTTCTCACCATCCTGATGTACGCGTTCTATCTCCCACTCCACGGAATCATCGCCCGTATATCGACGGAGATTCTCTTCATGCTGTTCCTCACTCTCGAGGTGTGGTTCCTCGTCTGCTGGCTCCGGACGCCGAGGCACCGGCCTCTGGTGCTCTCCGCCGTTTTTCTCGGCTTGGCGACTCTCACGCGACCCACACCGTTTCTGCTGCCCTTCTTCCTACTGTTTCTGTTTCTGGCGGCGCCGCTTCCCTCCTGGAGACATCGCGTCAGGGCATTCGCCGTCCATCTGCTGATCGCCCTGGCCGTGATCTCACCGTGGATGGTGCGGCAGGCGATGACTTTCGGGACTTTCGTTCCGGTAACGACGGGCGGCGGAATCACGCTTTGGGAGGGGACCGCCGCCGCAAGCGGTTGGACGACGCCGGGGTGGACGCGGCCCGACGTTCCCGAAGAGGCCATGCGGGAGTTCGGCGAGTACATCAACGCGGGCCCTACGGGATATTCACGCGAGATCGAGCTGGATCGAATGGCTCGCCAGAGGGCCATTGAGATCATTCGAGGGAACCCGGGCCGGTATGCCCGCCAGACGCTCGTGAAAGCGCCGAAGTTCTGGCTGGGGTTGGACTTCGAAACCCAGACGCCGCTGGACCCGGTATCCGCCAGGAGCGTGACCGGCCTTCTGATCAACATGCTGCTGCTGGTCTTTGCCATGGTGGGCGCTTTCCGGCTCGTTCGGGCGCGCGCGGGTCTCTTCCTGATCCCGGCCCTGGTGATTCTCTACTTCAACCTCGTCCACATGTTCCCCTACGTCCTCCACCGCTACAGCCTTCCGATCCAACCGCTCGTGATGCTCTTCTCCGCCGCTGCAGGTGCCGCCATTCTTGACAAAACGTTTGGACGGCGACCCGATCCCGATTCCCAGAATCCCCTTGCGCAGAAACCTCCCGAGGAAGCGCCCAAGGAAGAGTGTTGTGTAGGCGTGGGGTAGGTTCCGCTGTCGCTCTCCAATCTGCTGATTCCGTAGACAGAACCCGAGATCCGAATGGACGAATCGGCGAGAAACAAAACCCTTGAACCACAGATCCTACAGACAGTCCGGGCCCGGAGCTTTCGCCCCGGGCCCATTTGCTAGCGGATCGGCTCTGGACAATGACCTACCTTCCCGCTAGCCGGATAACGCACGCCATCAAAGTCCGCCAAAGCGTTCACGATCTTTGGAGCGCGACGGAAAAGCCGGTCCGTGCACAGTCTCGGCGGAGCAACGGAGACACCCGGAACCGATCCCGAAGCAGGGCATCGTGCGAGAAACGCGGCGTCCTCCGTTGCCGTCGACCTTCTACTCGCTACGTGCCTCCTTTTAGCCTTCCATCCGCAAAGACCAACGTCCGGCCTCTGAGAACGTACGTCCACTCCTCCGTGATACCCTCGTTGGACAGATTCCCGCGCCGCCGGTCCGGCGCTCCCCACGCATCCAGAACCGCCTCCCGGCTCGCCCCTGCGGGCAGGCGGTCCGGGGCCGGCGTCATTTTCTCCGTGGTCACGACTTCACTCATCTGATCGTACCACTCACCGTAGGTTCGCGAAGGAGCGCGAAGCGAAAGCGCCACACGATTTCCATCGCCGTCGTCGAGGATGAGACGCGACACGATCCGGTCTCCATCCGCGCCCGGGGCAAGCTGCACCGAACCGTCCTCCAACCGCATCTCCGTCCCGGCGGGAAGGAATTCGCGTTTGGAGCCCTCCAGACAACGGGCGTCGCGAAGCAGCCAGAGCGGGACCCCGGCAAATTCCTCCTTCACGATTGCCAACCGCGCGGCGCGATCCTCCGCGATGCCGAGCCGCCACGGAAGTGTCTCGCAGGGCGGCGGCACCGTAAAGGCGAGCACCTGATTGAGCTCCAGCAGGAAGTGCTCCTTGAAATGAGACGCGAAACCGAGTGTCAGCTTCCGTTGGTTCGGCCCCACGACCGTCACCCGGGCGGTCGCCTTCGGGAACCGGGTCGGGCGGTAGCGAATGTCCGTCACCCGGACTTCCGTCCCTGCCGGAAACACGACGTCTCCGGTGCCGGCATCCAGAACGTCACCCCGCGCCACCGCCGTCCTGTTCAGATAATACGTTTTGAGCTCCTGTTCCGCGCGGTAGTCGCCAGCCGGTCGGCCAACAAAATCCGAAACGGCTGCACACCCCGAACCAACCAGAACCACGAGCGCCAGACTGAGCACGATGAGCCTCGACATCGGCAACACCCTCCTCCTTGATTCTTCACCGAAATGACCCCGACCGGATCCCCCATGCGGACGATCCTGGACAAATGATCCACACGCCGGAATGACGCCGGGCGCGTCGGCGAGAGAATTCAAAGAGCGGAACTTGGCAGGGAAAACACCGGGTCGGAAAACAAACCGTCATTCGAAGTTAAGATAGGGTCGGTATCAACTGGTACATCGATCGTAGCATATCCGAGGCTGAAAGTAAAGCGGAGACTTCGGGCCGCCGAGACGGCGGGAACAACCATGGAAAGTTTCTCCACTTTCGATTCCCGATTCACATGCTTCGCACCTTGAGCGTTCTCAGCCGATTCAGCGCAGCCGCCAGCTCGAGCGCCCGGAATTCCGCGTAGTCTCCCATTTTGCGCGAATCGATGCCATCCAGCCCCTCCGTTCGGACCTTCTCCTCCACCGCCCGGGCAATGTCTCCCACGGATCGGTTTCCGTCCATGAGATGTTGCCTGGCGTAGTAGAGGGCCTGTCCGATCGCGTTCAGCTGCGCCCCGTCCACCAGCTGTTCAACCGCAGTGAGATCGATCGTATGCTTTCCAAAGAGGATCGTCTTGAGTCCTCGCGCGCCAATCTTCACGTCCCGTTTCCCCTTGCTGGGGTCGAGACTTTCCCGGATCGGCACCCGTCTCCGGACATCACCGAACCGTTCCCCCCCCTCCGCGTTTCGCTCGGAGGCATACGCCTTGGCGATCTCTTTGGCCCGCGCCGTGACATCCACCGGCGCGTAGGCCTCCATGGCGATCACCGTATCCGCCGACTCGAAATAGTCGCCCGATCCGCCCATCACCAGCACGGTCGACGTCCCGAGATCGGCGAACAGCTGTCTCACCTTGTCCACGAAGGGAACTATGGGCTCGTGCTCCCGGGCAATCAGCTCCTGCATTCGGTGGTCGCGAATCATGAAATTGGTCGCCGACGTGTCCTCGTCCACAAGGAGCAGGGTGGCACCCGATTCCAGCGCTTCGATAATGTTGGCCGCCTGGGACGTGGACCCGCTGGCATCCTCCGTCGAGAATCTCTCCGTCTCCCGGCCGAAGGGAAGATGGTTGATGAAGGGGTCGATCCCCACGTTTTCGATGCGCCGCCCGTCCTCCGCCCGAATCTTGACCGCAGCCGCTCGAGCGACCACCCGCTCCCGCCCATCCCCCGGAACATGGTTGTAGATGCCGGCCTCCAGCGCCGCCAGGAGCGTCGATTTTCCGTGAAATCCGCCGCCCACGATGAGCGTGACGCCCTCCCGAATCCCCATCCCCGTAACGCGTTTCTCCCCAGTCAGTTCCAGGGTCACGCGAAGCGATTCGGGAGACCGGAACGCTACCACTCGTCCCTCGGTCATCGGGCGATCGTCCACCCCCGAGCGCCGCGGGAGAACGGCCCCATCCGCGACAAACGCCACGAGCCCCACCCCCGCCAGCTGCTCGCGAAGCCCGTCCGCCTCCTCGTTCACCCGGAGATGGTCCGCGACAGCCTCCCCATCGAGCGAGGCATAGAACAAGGAGCGCCTTACGATTTCGGGTAGATCATCGCAAAGCATCGCGGCCGCCGCCCGGCCGAGCACGCGCCGTCCCGCCGCGGGCAGTCCCACACAGAATCGCACCTCTAGGAGGTCGGGCGTCACGCGAACCGAACTGCGGTCGAGAATCTCCTGGCCCGGAAGTGCGATGGAGATTTCACCGGATGTGCCTGATCCGACGCGTTCCGAGAATCTGCGGCACTCCGCTCGAAAACGCCGCGCCAGAAAATCACCCAGAGCCACCTCTCTCGAGCGATTTCCAAAACAGGTCGCCGGGAATTCGGCACGCTTCCGGCCAACTCCGATTCGCACCCGGGATGGCCGGGCGAAGGGGTCTCTCTGAACGTGATCCATTGTCACCGTGAAGCCGGGGAATAGGTAGGGCCCGCCCTGAAGATCCTGGTAGGCTTTGTAGCCTCTCCCGTCGATTCGCCGGCAGATCTGCCGCAGCGTTTCCAATCTCGACCTCCCATCGGGGCCGTAGATTCTACCGCTCGACGGCGACCCGGTCAAGCGGGCGCTCCCGCCGAACCGGCCCGTTCGGCAACGGGGGCTTCCGGGGTGCCCAACGTGCCTACGGGAGGTCGCCCTCTCGGCGGTATTTCAACACTTTCGACCATTCTTGCAGCTTCGTGAGACTGGGTGCTCGAATCTGGCCAGAACCTGACCCATTGGATGGAAACCTGCCGCTTTTCGAGCATCCTGCTCGACGACCAACGAAGAACAAGAGACATCCGCCCTCCCCTCCTGTTCTCTAACTGCTGTTTCGACAACATGGTACAATCCTACCGCGAATGCTCCAGTTTTGGCACAGGAGTTGCGTAAGAATCGAGTTGCTCCGTCGGGGTCACAGACCTTGCGGAAGTGCGGTAGTGCCGAGGGCCTTTATCCCAAGCGGAGGTGTCTCTTGACGAAGTCGAAGCAGTACCCCACCGGAGGTGAATCGATGAACTTCAAGTCCGACTGGATGTATCCGTTCTACTACAGCACTCAGAACGGTCTGTGTGAGTTCTTCAACAATCCGGTTCTGTGGTCCGAGTCTTTCATTCACAAGACGATGGAACGTTCGGGCAGCAAGCCTTTCAACTACGAAGACGTTCAGACCATCGTGAAGGACTATCTGTCCGTCGTGTCCGAGTACGTCCGCAGGGGTTCGTACAACTGGTAGATGGGGAAGGGTCCGGAGTCTAGGGCGGCTCCCGACTCGAGACAGGTCAGTGCCACTCAGGATGGGCATGACCCCCTCTCGTGCCCATCCCAGTCTGGCCCAAAGGCAACCCAACCGCTCAAAGAAGCCTGCGCCCCGGCGTCAGGCTTTTTTGTTGGGAATAAGGAGGCCGCAACTGGAGATCGTATCTCTCGGGGTTGCTCTCTTTGAAATCCAGATCGATCTCGACGGCAACGCAGGGCGTACGACGCAGGACGTTGCGGATTTCAGCCGCAGTCTGCTCACCGAGCTGCCCTCGCTGACCGAGCACAAGTGCTGGTCGGGCGACACCGGGGGCTTCGTCCAGGAGCTGCACCTCGGCACCGACTTCGCCCACGTGGTCGAGCACGTCATCCTGGAGCTTCAGCATCTAGCGGACCCCAAGCACCGGATCTACAGCGGGTGGACCAAATGCTCGCCGGAAGAAAGGACCCAGGAGAACCGCCGGTACTACACGATCCACTTCCAGACGCGATCGTTTGAGATCGGCGCCACCGCGGCCGAGTGCGCCGTCCGCATCGTCTCCGATTTGATCGAGGGAAGCGCGCCCGCCACCCAGGACGCCCTGGAGGAGCTGCGGCAACTCCCGTGGTAGATCTTACGGAAGGGAATGACGAGGACATGAAAGCGGAGACATCGAACGTCGGAACACGAAGTCCCGGCACTCGAAGCCGGATCCGGATCATCACGACTCTGTTCAAGCACGACGCCGTCAACGGACGGAGGCAAAGCGTGATTCGCTGTGCCTGCCGAACCGGAAACCGCCGAACGGGAAACCTCACGCGGCTGCGGTTCGGGAGTGCCGCCACCTGCCGTTCGCGGTAGCCGCGAGACCCCCGGGTACCGGGCACGCGCTGTCGGCTACTTGGGCCGTCGCAGTCCGCCGACGGCCGACCCGTAGGTTTTCGGGTTCGCGTAGCAGTAAAGGCATCCATGAATGCACGGACCATACCAGCCGACATCGATGGAGCGGGTGCATCCACACAGGTCCCTCTGCCCCTGGGCCCTGGCTTGGGAGCACCGTTCCCCGGCCGGATGGATCCGTTGGAATCGCGCACCATCGATGCAGGCGCCGCGCGGCCAGCCCACAACGCAGCATCCCTGGAGGTCCAGCCCCAGGCCGGTGGCAATCCGGCGAAGGTGCTCGGTTTCCGCCTCTCGCCCCGCGGAATCGAGCGCCTTCGCTTCCACTCCCGCCGAAGCCAGCCTCCTCTCCACCTTTCGGTAGAGCTGCATCCAGGACACGATCACGCGTGAGATACCGAGACGCGCCGCACAACGGGCCACTTCCTCGAAGTGATGCAGGTTGCAGTAATCCGTTCCGTCCCGAAACCGAAAGTGAACGATGGGATCAAAACGGACGGCCACGTGGAGAGGACCCGACACGAGGGCCACCACGTCCTCCAGGGCGGCCAGGCTCCGGGCCATGGGAGGAACCCGGGGTTCAAGAAAGCTGCCCCCCATTCCCGTGATGGTGGCGTGCACGAACAGCGACGGATAGGCCGAGATCCGTTTCCGGACTCTCCGATCCGTGAGCAGCCGCCCGGGGTCCTTGGTCCAAATAACCAGGGTATGGGTCCGCTCGGGTGGGAAACGCCGCGCGAGGACGTCCAGCAGCGTCTCGGGACAGGTCGCCGCCATGTCGATTCGGCGGGAAGCAGAGATGACGAGTTTCTGTCTCATCGGTCGTGCGCGACGCCCGCTTCCGGGATCGATGATCTCAGGGGTCGATCGCACTCCGGTCCCATCCGGACGGGCCGACGGCCCGCAATGAAGTCCGTGAACGACCCCGGCTACAGCGCATCGAGCTGGTAGACGTACGCTCGCCCGCAGACGACAATCAGGATCTGATCGCCCGAGGCCGACAGCCTCAGATCCTGTGAGATCCCGGCACAGTCGGTCTTCCTCCGTTGCCAGACCAACGTTCCTTCGCGATCGTAGATAGAGACTCCGAATGCCGGAGGCCACGCGACGCGAAAGGAGGAAAGCCCGATCGTCGAATCGTCTGCGGAAAACACGATCTTGTCGGGAGACATCCCCTCTTCCGAGATGTCTTGATTCGGATTCCGCCTCCAGTTCACTCGGCCGGATCGGCCGTCCAACCCGGCGAGAACGTACGCGCCGTCTCGACGGGGAGCCCAGGCAACCACGATCCGGCCACCGTCGGCGGAAACGGCAGCCGCCACGCGTCCCCCCGTCCCCCGGTTGTCCGAGACGCGGGAATCGGCAAACACGGCTTCCCCCGACGCACTCCAGCCGTCGACGACCAGCCCCCCTCCCTCCCGGACCCGTGCCAGAGCGACTCCGCCCGCCGACGCCGCGAGCCCGCCCGTCGTCGACTCGGGGATGGGCGCGAACCAGTCCGGCTCACCGTCGGGCGCGAGACAGACCACTCCCCACTGTCCCACCTCGGCGTCGAGCGCACCGGCCTCGAGTACCTTTCCCCAGCCCACGAGGGCGCCGCTGTCCAAGAACACGACGTCCCGAAACCCGATCTTCGGCACGTCGATTTCGCCCATCCCCTGTTTCCAGACGTGTACCTTCTCCTTCACCCGTCCTGCATGACCCAATCGCTGCCAGGCCACGCTGAGCCCGTCCGGAGATATCCAGGCCCGCTGCCCGGCGTGCTCTTTCTCCCAAATGACGTCCCCGGACACCTCCATGAGATTCAAATCCCATGGAGTCATGCCCCCGCCGCTTCCCTCCTGTGCGCGCGTCATGCGAAGCGCCCGATTCGAATTCCCTGAGGGCAACACCCACTGGGAGCCTTTCTGCTCCAGCTCCCCGAGGATCTCTCCCTGCGGATCCACTGCCGCCAGGAATCCGTCGACGACCACCAGGGGGAACGACATCTCCACGGCCGGCTCTCCCGGAAACTGGTTCCCGGGGGCAAACTGGTTGATTTCCAGAGTTCCCGTGACGCCCATGGTCCACATCAGACGCCCCCCCGCCAGGCGGCGGGCCAGCGCATCCGGCTCCGGCCCGGTCCCCTCAATCACCGCGCCGGCCGATCCGACGACCTCGTGCTCCTCGTATTCCATGGAGCAATCCAGGATGTACATCATCGGGTCGTCGGGTTTCGAGAAGGAGCTCGGTTCCAGAGTGAGACGGATATCCCGTTCACCCCTGTACTCAAAGGGCAAATAGCCGACGGCGATGAAAGGGTCGCCCTCGAAACACTCCAGGCACGGAAAGGCTGCGATCCCCCCGCTACCCCTGAAATCCCCGAGCGTCAGGGCTCCCTCGGAACACCATTCTATACGCCCGGCCTTGAAGCTCCTCGCGTCCGGGAGCCCTCCGAGCGCGAATTCCACACCCGTCAGCCCCTCGACGCCCCGAACGAGAAAGCAGGCGTACCCGAATCCCTTGCTCGCCGCCAGTTCCTCTCGGGTCAGCTCCGTGCGAACGTGATCGACCGAAGAAGGGATCATGTCCGAACATGCGGGATAGTCGTACGTGGCGATCAGGTGCACCGCCAGCCTCGGCCCCTCGCCCACTTCCGGCTCAACCGCCCCACCGGCCGAAGCACACCAAAGAAGAAGGCCCACACACACGATGACGAGTCGATCCATGGTTCTTCACCCTCCCGAGTCTCTGTCTCACCCCTCCGTGCGGCGATCAAACCGCCCCCACAGGTTCCAACATTCGGCGTCCCTCGCGGTTCCCGATCCGGGAATGTCTTGAGTCTAGTTTCCATCGGCGCGATTGTAAAGGCCAATACCGTTGGCTTTTTCCTTGACACCGCACTGCCGCTCGGCTAGTTGTGTGCGTGAATCCGAGGGCCGTGATGATCAAGATTCTGGCGATCTTTGGAAGTCCTCGTCGCAACGGAAACACCGACCGCCTTCTGGAGGCTTTCCTGGCGGGTCCCGCTGCGGCTTCCATCGCATGCAGGCGAGTGAGGGTCTCGGAGATGGAGTTCACCCCCTGCACCGGATGCGGGATGTGCGAGGAGAAGGGTCACTGTGTCATCCCGGACGGCATGCAGGTCGTCTACGAATGGATCGACGACGCCGACCTGGTGGTTCTGGCATCTCCCGTCTACTTCTACGGCCTGACGGCTCAGGCGAAGGCGCTCGTCGATCGCTCGCAAGCGATGTGGGCACGCAAATATCGTCTGGGCGTGACCGGCGCAAAGACCAAGGCCGGGTTTTTGATTTCCACGGGAGGGTCCAAGGGTCGGCGCTTGTTCGAGTGCGTTGAACTGACGGTGAAATACTTCTGCGACGCGATCGACGCCCGGTACCTGGGATCACTCACCATCCGATCCCTGGATCGGATGGGCGATGTCGAGCGTCATCCCGAGTACCTTGAGCAGGCTCGAGACGCCGGCCGCAGAATCGTGGCCGAGTGGTCCGCCTCGGCCGAAGGCAGCCAAGCATCGTAGACATCGAGAAGGAGACCGATCGGTGAGGGTGAAATTCTGGGGCACGAGAGGTTCGATCGCTACACCCGGGCCATCAACGGTCCGATACGGCGGCAATACGACCTGCGTCGAAGTCCTGCTGGAGAATGATACTCGAATCGTCATCGACGCGGGAACCGGAATCCGGAGGCTGGGAGAGTCGCTGATGTACAGCCCCGAGGATCAACCGATCCACCTCTTTCTGACTCACTCCCACTGGGACCACGTTCAGGGCTTCCCCTTTTTCCGACCGGCCTACGACCGTTCCCGAAGCATTCGGATCTACGGCTTCCACCAGGCCTACGACAAGCTTCGCGAAATCCTCACGAACCAGATGGAATCCAAGTATTTCCCGGTGGACTTCTCGGATCTGAACGCCCGGATCGAGTTCATCGAGATCACGGATGAAACGTATGAAATCGCTGGAACCCGCATCAGTGCCATCGCGAACAACCACCCGGGGACCGCGCACGGGTTCCGCATTACCGAGAACAATCGCTCCCTCGTCTTCCTCACCGACAACGAGCTGCGACCGGCCGATCCGCCCACCACCGCGTGGCCCCGGTTCGTCGAGTTCTGCGCCGAAGCGAATCTTCTCATACACGACGCCATGTACTCCGATGAGGAGCTGGAAGCCCGCCGCGGCTACGGGCACTCTTCCTACCGGCAAGCACTCGATCTCGCCATCGAGTCGAAGGTACACACGTGCGTCCTGTTTCACCACGACCCCGACCATGACGACGAAACGGTTGACCGAATCGTGATGGAATGCCAGCGGAACATCAAGCGAATGAAAGTACCCCTGGAATGCCACGGCGCCCGCGAGGAATCGACACTGGAAGTGTAGCGCGCCGGACAACCCCGATGGGCAAACCTGCGAAAGGGCGGACGGCCTTTCCCCCAACTCTACCGGCCGCGCGGATACTGCCGGCGACATGACAGAAACGAGTGTGCGGATACTCCCTCATGCTGTGGATCGTTGAGGGAGGAGGATCCCGGGCCGGGATATCGCGTGTTCAAAGACTGCGCGCCAAGAGGGACTGGCCGTCGCCTTCCACCCATTCACGTCCCGGGCCGTCTACGCGATATCATCCAACCAGTAGAGGAACTTTCCACAGTGCGGACAGGAGGCCACTTCCTCGTTCTTCCCCTTGCGGGAGACCACTTGAATGGGCAGGCTTTCGAAGCACCCGTAGCAAATTCCACTGCGAACCGAGGCGACGGCCTTCCCGTAGCGTTTCCACACTCGTTGGAAGGCCCCGTAGAGGTTGTCGTCGAGCTGTTTGACGATTTCCTTCCGAGTATCTTCAATCTGTTGTTTCTTCGTCACTTTGAAGCCCATCTTCTCTTCCATCTTGCTCTCGTCCTCGGTCAGCTCCTTGAGTGTCAGTTCCAGGTCGTTGAGCAGAATGATGAGCTCCAGCTGCTTGTTCACCTTCGATCCTTCTCCGGATGTTTACCCTGCGTCCGACTAGGCCAGCACTTCCTCGATCAGCTTGAGAAATCCCTGGGCATCCTCTACTTCCATCAACCGGTCCCTCGTCCTCTTGTCCCGCACCACCTCCACGATCCTGCCGAGTACCGGATGGTAGAGATTGAACACCTCGATCGGCGGAGAGGCGATCAGAAAGAACAGATGAACCGGGTTGTCGTCGACGGCGCCGAAATCGATCCCCCTCTTGGAACGCCCGAACACCAGCATGAGCTCCGGTAACACCGCCGAGCGACAATGCGGGATCGCCACTCCTTTGCCGATGCCCGTGGAACCGAGCTCTTCCCGACCTCTCAGAATCTCAAGGATGACGTTCTTGCTGGTTGCCTCGACAGGGAGAAGACTCACGAGCTCGGAAAGCACGTGCTTCTTCGTCTTCGATCGAAGTGAAAACTGGATCGAATTACGAGAGAAGTACTGCGAGATTCTAACGTCTCGTTTGGATGGTTGCATCGCCGCTACTGCTAATTCCTCTGTTGCCACTGGTTTCGCCCGCGCCACAAGATAACAGAATGCCTCCAGATGTCCAGCCTTTTCTTCCCCCCCATGTTCTCTCGAGATCCTTGCCTTCACATGCGCGGCGCCCGGAACACGCGGATGTCCCGCTGTTGCATTCGGTGCCCATGCCGATTATGATGGAGGCTCCGGCGGCGGGCCCCCGAGGCGCTGCGGCGCTCACGCGCCTCCCCCGACGCTCGATCCCTTGGAGGGAGGTCTTTCGTGAGTGGACGGAAAACGGCGGACATCGGATTCGGCCTCATCGGCCTCGGCCATCACGGCGTGAGATACGCCCGGCATCTCGCTGGGGACATTCCGGGAGTTTCCCTCCGGGCCGTTAGCCGCAGAGACTCCATCGAGGGCCGGGCCCTGGCGGAGAGTCTCGGAGCCCGGTATTATGCCGACTACGTCGATTTGCTGAAGGATCCGCACATCCGGGCCGTAGTGATCTGCTCCCCCACCGTCTGCCATCGGGACATGGCCGTGGCCGCGGCGGAGCGAGGTACGTCCATTCTTCTTGAGAAACCCATTGCGGTCACTCCCGCCGAGGCCGAGGACATTCTGGAAGCCGTCCGGATCCACGGCGCGCGCCTGATGGTGGCCCAGACGCTCCGCTATGAACCGCTGGCCAGGGCCTTTCGGGAGTCTCTGCCGAGCGTGGGCCGCGTTCGAACCATCAACCTCCAGCACCGCTCCAAGGACATCCGGACCGCCGAGGGCGCGGCGGACCGCGACTCCGTTCATCGAGGCGTTCTACTCGACACGGGCGTCCACTACTTCGACCTACTGGGATGGTTGTTTCCCGGCCGCTTCGATGGGGCTTGGTGTCAGGTTCGCCGTCACGAGCGGGCCCAATCGGAAGACGCCTTCGTCGCCCTCCTCTCGGGACCCGACCTTCAGGCGACGGTCGACGTCTGCCGGGCGACGCCCGCCCGGTACGAGTCGTGGGTCGCGGCCGGGGAACACGGAACTCTCGTGGGGGATCGCTTCGCTCACCGGCTCGCCCTCGTGACTCCCGAGGGCCTGAAGCCGCTTCCCCTGCCGGATCCCGGCCCCACCCTCCCCAGGGTAATCCGGTCCTTCGTGCGATCGCTCGGTTCGGGAGGTCCTTTCGACGTGCCCGGCGAGGCGGCCCGCGACGCGGTCGCGATCGTCGAGGCCTGCCGGAGGTCGTCGGAGTCCGGCGAGCCGGTGACCTGCCGATTCGCCCATCCTAGCGGAGGCTGAGGTGGGTCGTCTCGGGCAGGAACTCGGAGATCTCGAGCGCCAGGAGGTCCACCAGGTCAACGAGACTCCCGCGGTCCGCACGGTAGCCGTTGAGCACAATGCAGAACACGACCTGGTCCCCGCGGCGGTCCACCGAGTAGCCCGCGAGCGCGGCGACCCCCGTCATTGAACCGGACTTTCCGCGCAGGACCCCAGCGGCCGGGGTACCGACAAAGCGGCCCTCGAGCGTGCCATCCACCGCGGCGATGGAGAGAGATTGGTAGAAATCCCCGAAGAGATCCGAGGACGCGTAGCAGGCGAGGAACTCCGTCATCGCTTCGGCCGAAAGAGCATTCAAGCGGGACAGTCCCGAGCCGTCCACGAGGATCATTCCGCTCGAATCGATCCCGCACGAATAGGCGAAGTCCCGGACCGCCGTCAACCCGGAATGTACACTCCCCTGATCTCCCAGTTCGCGCCCCAGCGTTCGTAGCAGCGACTCCGCCGAGAGGTTGTCGCTGTCCTTGTTGACTCGCTTGATGATTTCCCACAACGGCGGCGAGACATGTTCGGTTACCCACGTGGTATCGGACGAGAATACGCCGTTCGCGAGGCTTACCGATTTGCCGCGGACCTCGATCTCCGCCGCCTCCAGCACTTCTTCGAGAACGATGCCCGCGTACAGGCCGGGGTCGACCACGGCCACCTTCTCGGTCACCGTCGGTCCGTCTACGGGAATCGTGCCCTTGCACACAATCCGGTTCTCACAGGGCAACCTCCGAATGCTTACCGAGTCCGGTCCTCCCGCCTTCACCGTCAGCACCTGGTTCTCTACGGAAACGTGCCGCGTCCCGGGCCAGACCCACATGCGCGCCGGGCTCTCCGCCTCGTTTCCCGCGGCGACGAAGACCTTCACACAGTTGTCCGCGAAGTTGAGCCCACTCACCTCGGCGGAAAACGGCGACCCCAGGTCGTCCCAGCACCACCCCAGCCCCAAACGCTCATCCTCGAAGAAACCTTCCACGGCGATGATCCGGCCGTCGATCCGCCGGAATCCCAACGCGCGAAGGATATCTGCCCAGATCTCGTACACGTCCAGGCTCAGCCCACCCGAATGTGTCCGTGGAAACGTCGGGTCTCCGCCCCCGAGAACAATGAGATCTCCATCGAGTACACCGTGTTCATCCAAAGCGCCTGTATAGATGAGCCGGGTGATGAAGGCGTAGTTGGGTCCGAGGAGCGCCAGAGAGGCCCCCGAGGTCAGTGTTTTGACCACCGAGGCGGGTGTCATCATGTCGTCCGCATGAATCGCGACGAGAGTGGCAAGCGGATCCAGCGAGCGCACGGAAATTCCGGCCTGGACTCCGCGAAACGCGTCTCCCGCGAGGAGCATCTCCAGTCGAGCCTGGAGCTCGGCCCCGGGTGTGCGCTCCTGGGTCGGCATGTGCGAGCAAGCGCCCGCCAGAACTCCAATGGCCGCCGCCGTCACGAGACCGACGACAATTCTCCCTCCCCTGAATCTCATGCCTTGTTCCTTTCTCCCCATTCGGGCAAAGCAATGGAGCAATCGATCAATAGAGCAGTAGATTCTGGAGAACGGCATCGTTGAAGAACACACGCTACTCCACTGCGATCCATTGTTCTACTGCTCCATTGCTCCACCTCGTGACCGTCCGCGATCCCAGAGCCGGGAGTTCACGCACAGAGCAGACTAACACACAAAAGACCGTCGCCGGAAGCGAAATGCGGGCGCCCGAGGGACCGCGCCTCGCACCCGATTCCCGTTGACGAAAGACCCATTCGTGAGTACGTTGAAGATATGGGGGACACGCTCGCGACTCTCCTCCTGCCGAAAGGTCGATTCTCATGTCTCTCTCCATGATGATCATTGTCCTGTTCGTGCTCTTTGCGATTGTCTTCGCCGTCGTCTGGCGCAACATGCAGCAGCAGAGGAAGCCGCGGAGACGATTCAAGATCGGCGGAACCTCGAGGAATCGATCGCATCCCGTGCGCAGTCGGCGAATGAGCTACACGGAGATGGCCAGGCAGCGCCGGGCCCCATCCTCCGAACCGCTCTCGCCTTCAAACTCAACTTCGGACAAGACCCCGGAAGAACACCCATAGCCGTTCGATCTGAATTTCAGTTGACCGCGTGCCATGCCGTACAACCGTTCGACATGAATTTCAGTTGGCCGCGTGCCATGCTGTACAGCCATTCGATATGAATTTCAGTTGACCGCGTACCATGACGATAACATAATGATTGATTATCGCGTTGAAGGAGACCGCGGGGAAGACACCATGCCCATTCGCAAGTCGCTTCGAAACAATCTGATTGATCTGGCTCTCGATCGGGTCTGGGCGGACATCCAGGAACCCGAGGAGGGGCTCTTGCCCTACCAGGGCGAAGAGTTAAGACAGCGGGTGCTGCGTGAGCTCACGGATCTCCTCTGCCGCGCCCAGTGCGTCGGCAACCAGAACAAACTCTTCAACGACTTTTACAACCGCGAGAAAAAAGCCAGCACGGCGGTGGGAAAAGGCATCGCGTTTCCCCATGTGAGATCGATGCAGGTCAGGGAATTCGTGTCGGCCATTGCGCGCTCCGACCGGGGCATTCCGTTCGAGGCGCCCGACGGCAAACCCGTGCACCTCTTCTTCGTGATGGCGGCCCCTCCCTACGACGACAAGTCCTACCTGCGGGCGTACAAATCACTGGTCTCCGCCCTCCGGTTCGACACCGTACGAAAAGCCCTCTTGGAAGCCCGGGAGCCTTACGAGCTCATACGCGTTTTGCAGGACAACATGTAGTGCGGCTGGCGCGCTAGGGAGTCTTCTCCAGCAGTACGAGGGCGTTCTTCGCCGAATTCACGGCGTCCACGGCGTCTTTGAATCGATCATACTCTTCAACACCAACGCGGCGCGTCTTGAGAATCTGCGTACGCGTGATGGTGATCCGGTTCTCTTCGAGGTCCAGCAGCGTCTCCACGGCGAACCGCCCGATGTCGTCGTCCACCACCATGCTGCGCGGAACGTAGACGGCCGCGTATCCTTCGGGGATCTCCAACTCGACCCGATATACGTCACGGGCCGTCGAATCCATCACAAAGTCAAAGACGCGATTCTCCAATCCCGGGTACGCGGGCAAGTTGGCGAATTCCAGTGGAAACTCCGGCATTCGGAGAATCATCATTTCCCCCTGGACCAGACCGAATTCCTCGGCGCTGAATTCGAGCGAAACGCTCACGGGCTCGGTCAAGTCCCTGAGATCGCTCACCGTTGCCCGATCCAACACGGCTCCCTCGGCCAGCCGGTTTGCGGCGCCCGAGAACTTCATGTCCCGTTCCTTGGCCGTTTTCTCCGCCAGCGACCTCCGCGCCCGACGGTCGAAGCTTCCTCCCAGGGTACATTGGGCGAGGCCCGAAGCCGCACCGTCGGCCGTGACCCGGGCGCGCAGGAGCTTGGCGGCCGTATTGCGGTCCTCGGGGATCTCGGGAATCGTGACCCGCTCATGACCCGAACGTGTGATCAGGAGTCCTCTGTTGCCGCCGCCCTTGGCGTAGGTACCGTAGATGCAGTACTCCGCGGCCGGGTCCAGGAAACGGTACTGCGAACCCACCCGGGCGGCCACCATCACATCGTTGAATTGCCGCAGCGCCGGCACTCCCTCCACCAATTCCACCGGACGACGGTCGTAGAGCACCGGGTACGCATCCACGCCTGCTTTCGCCAACGCAGCCACCAGCAGCACGGCCTTGTCGCGGCAGTCCCCGTAGCGATTGTGATACACCTCCGGAGCCGGGTTCGGTTCGAATCCTCCCCGTCCCAGATCGAGAGCCACCGATCGCACATCCTGTACGACGTGTAGAAAAATCTCCCGAGTTCGCTCCTCCTCGCCGACCCGGCCGTCAATCCATTCCTCTACGGCGTCGGAGAGCTCCCCCTCGGCCACTGCGTGTGGAAAGAAACTCTCGCCGAACGCCGCTGCCACCGCGCCCCAGTCCGCGGTCGTTGAGTAGACCAACCGGGGGCACACGGCCTCCCTCGGAGGCATATTCGTCTCGGGAACAAACCGAGGGACGTCTTCCACGCGCCACCGGTAGATCGTTTTCCCGCCCGATCGCTCGATGACGGGTTCGAGATCCCGGCCCCTAGGTGGGTTCAGAATCTCGTACACCAACGGCATGCCTTCCGGGACCGTCAGCGTGAACTGACTCTCGAGAATGGGCTGATCGGACCGGAAGAGAATCGATCCCCCGAAGAGCCCGTCCTCATTCGCCTCTGTCCGCCGCTCCACGTCCAGCGCGAACACCGACCCGGAAAGCGCTCCGGGAAAGGAGAACACCTTCTCGAGCACGTTGGAATAGATGGAGGCTCCCTCCAACGAGGTCGGGGTAATGTCGTTGATGGCGTCTTTCTCCACGTCCGTTGTCCGGTAATCTTCCCGAATCGTCCGCGCCGTTCGAATCATCACTTGCTGGGTTTCCGAGTCGTAGGGGATTCTGAAGTCGCTGAATGCCCGGCGGCCCTGCGCGTTGAAAATCTTGACCGCACGTTGAAGTGTCATGGTCTCCCGCCCTTCGTCGTCGATCCGAACATGCCGGTCCAGACGAAGGTAGACGGCGTCGGCACTCGGATACGAGTCCGCAGCCGGAGCGGAGCGAACGATATCCATGAAATCCGGATCCACCCCTCCCCCGCATAGCGTCGGGCCACCCGGCACGGCCGCGGCACCCGACAAGATCGGGGCACCCGACAAGGTCGGGGCACCCAACAGGGTCGGGGCACTCCATGGAAGAGCCAAGATCCACAGTGCTATCGCAGGGACAACCATCCGATTCATCAAACACTCCCCGTTCTAGAGCTGAACG
>CAZSXU010000038.1:18018-30160 GCA_964610505.1 uncultured bacterium
TCACGCGGGCCAAACACTCCCCGTTCTAGAGCTGAACGTCACGCGGGCCAAACACTCCCCGTTCTAGAGCTGAACGTCACGCGGGCCAAACACCATCCGCTTCAGAGCTGAACGTCACACCGGCAGAACACCATCCGCAGCGCGGAACCACTCGTACGCTCACATCGTGTGACGGTCGCAGACTCGAATGACCGCCTCCTCCATATCGCGCGCGATCTCATCTTCCGTGCGAGACGCGTCGATGTGCTCTACGTTGGGTCCGGCGAGCGACCGAAACACCCCTCGCACTTTTTCCAGATACTCGCCCCTTTCGAACGACGTCGTTCCGCCGCCCCGCTTGGTGATACGCTTCAGCCCCACGGCAGGGTCTACGTCCAGAATCAGCCACAGGTCCGGTTTGAGCGCGAACGCCTCGTTGGCATTGAGTACCACGTCCGGCGTCATTCCCTCCAGCACGCCCTGGTATGCGACGCTGGAGTAGTAGTAGCGATCGAGGATCACGACAAGATTCTCCCGAAGCGCGGGGGCAATGAGCTCTTCGATGTGCGCCCGGCGGTCCGCGATGAAGAGCTCGACTTCCTCCTCGGGTGTCAGCGATCGCTCCGATTCGGACGCCTCCAGGATTCTCCGGCCGTGAGGCCCCCCGGTCGGCTCCCTCGAGAAAGCCACCGAATATCCGAGACCGACCAGTGACGCCACCAGCCGCCGCGCCTGGGTGCTCTTGCCCGATCCGTCGATGCCTTCGATCGCGATCAGAATGCCTTTGGAGAGTCTCTTCGTCACGTCCATCCTTCCCGGGTCTCGGTTCCCGCTGCGGGTCTCGCGTTCACGCTATTCTTGGAGAATGCGGCGGCCGGGTCAAGGCAAATCATTGCAGAGGCGGGGACGCACCGTTGATCGCCCCCCCGCAGGAAGGACGGGATCTAAGACACCCGGGCGACGACCAGGGTCAGCTTGCCCGAACCGTACCCCTCTAGATCCAATTCCAGGTCCTGGCGAGCCGCCGGTTCGGCCAGAAGAGTCTTGACATCATCAGGAAGGCGCTCTTTGGGCATGTGCACGGCCCGCAGCTTGACGTGGGGGAACCCGTCCCTATTGAACCAGCTCGCGGCAACGTTCATGACTTCCCGAAGGTTGTCCTGAATATACTCGTCGATGAGGGTCCTTCGAATGCTCTCCAGCGCCGCCGGTGGGGGGATGAGCGACAGCGCCGCGCCGGCGTGACAGGCGAGGGTCAGATCGCAGGTGCACAGGGCAGCCAACGAGGCGTCGTCGGCGATGTAGGTCGCAACGGTTCTGGGATCGAGGGAGATCAGCCCCTGTGGTTTCACCTCCCGGACAACTACGCCCCTTCCCAGAAGACCTGCGAGAAGATCCTGAACCGCCTCAGATTCGGGCAGAGGGAACGTACCTTCCGTGGAGTCTTCCGCCCCGATCGTCTCCCGACCGACGCTCTCGACGGCTTTCTCCTGCGCCATGCCGACCCCGCCTCGTTCTGTGGTTACAGGTTGAGCGCTTCATTTGCTTGATGCACAAGCTTCCAACCCCGGGATCGCAAGCGGTCCCGGGGCGGAGCCATCGAACCATGAAACCCTGGACCGCAATGGAGCAACGTGTGTTCTTCTACGATGCCTTCTTCCAGAATCCATTGCTCTATTGATCGACGGCTCCATTGCTCTGCACCGCGGGCGCTGTTCTCGCCGGCTGCGCCACGTATGCGCTCAGCACCCCCCGCAAGGTCTCCGCGGTAAAGGGCTTCGTCACGAAGAATTGAGCTCCCGCCTCCGTCGCCATATCCCTCATTTCCTGGGTCGCCTCTGAAGTCACAAAACCGAAGATGACCTCGATGCTCGACTGTTTCAGCCGGTGGAGGAGTTCAAGTCCCGACATCTCAGGCATGTTCCAATCGGCGAGAATCAGATCGGGCGTCGACTCACGGATCAGCGCCAGCGCTTCAGCTCCGTCGGATGCCTCCATGACTTCGTGCCCCTCAATTCCGGCCTGGCGGAACGTCCGATTGATGATCATCCTCATCGCCCGGCTGTCGTCCACGATCAGAATTCTCACAACGTCATTCCTTTCTCTGCCGCCAATTGCCAGACTGAATTCGGCACGGCGCACGGGTCTGCATTCTATCCCCGTTGGTCCCGATCCGTGACGCGAGGGGCACGCGTCTTGGACTCATGTTCTCCGTCTCGGCCGAGTCAGGTTCGGACCTCGACCGGCCGCCGAAACGCCTCCAGGATTCCCTGCGGGATCTGACCGAGCGGCAGCACCTGCTCAGCAGCCCCCAGCTCCAGAGCGGCCCGCGGCATCCCGAAGACGACCGACGTTTCCTCGTCCTGCACGATGGTCCTGGCTCCTGCCTCCCGCATGGCGAGAAGCCCCCTCGCTCCGTCCGCACCCATGCCCGTGAGAAGCACGCCGGTTGCGTGGAGACCCACGTGCTTCGCAATGGAATTGAAAAGAACTTCGACGCTTGGCCGTTGGTGATGAACATAGGGCCCGTCCGCCAGGCGCGTCACGAAGTTCCCGCCCCTTCGCGTAACCAGCAAGTGCTTGTTCCCTCGCGCAACCAGCACGACCCCGGGCTGCAGCGTCTCGCCCCCTCGGGCCTCGCGGACCACCATCGGGCAGGTTTCATCCAGGCGGCTGGCGAAGCGCTCGGTGAAGTGCTCGGGCATGTGCTGGACGATGATGGTTGCCGGCGTTTCCGCCGGAAGCGCCGGCAGAATGCTCTGTATCGCGGCCGTTCCTCCGGTAGACGCGCCCAGGGCAAGAACCTCTTCGGCCGTCCGGACTCCGCCGGGCCATGTCCGGCCCGCAGGGGGTGTACCGATGTTCTGCCGCCCGCTCAGAATCCGGGCCTGGACGGCAACCCGGATGCAGCGGATCACCTGATCCGCGATATCTCCCACCGTATACGCAGGCCCGGGCTTGCTGATGACTTCCACGGCGCCCAGTTCGAGAGCGCGCAGGGCGGCATCGGTCCCTTCGGGCGTGACCGAGCTGACGACGATGACGGGGAGCGGATAGTACTTCATCAGCTTCGCGAGAAATGTCAGCCCGTCCATCCGGGGCATCTCGACGTCGAGGGTCACCACGTCCGGGCGCAGGGCTACGATCTTGTCCCGCGCCACGTACGGGTCCGTGGCGGTCCCGACGACTTCGATGTCTTCTGCCCGGGCCAGCTCCGCGGAGAGCACCTGCCGCACCACCGCAGAGTCGTCCACGACGAGAACCTTGATCATGCCTAACGCCCCGTGTCCGCGAGTTCGTCCCGGCTCTTCGCAGCCAGGATATCCTCCTCCACGTACAGTGCCACCTCGGCATAGCCGTCGTCCACGGCCAGCCGAGCCACGCCTGCCAGGTTGGGGTCGTCGGCGACATCCGCCGGTCCGGCAACGATCTCCGGAGCGGAAAGGTCGAAGACCGCCTCCGCTCCCGCGATGTCCGGCAGGACGGCTCCACACAGGACGTTTGCCAGCTCCCTGAGTGCGT
The DNA here is from genome assembly GCA_964610505.1 of uncultured bacterium. Classification (GTDB taxonomy): domain Bacteria; phylum Arandabacterota; class Arandabacteria; order JAGLYR01; family JAGLYR01; genus CAZSXU01. The sequence continues at coordinate 21,520 of CAZSXU010000038.1, forward strand.
CCTGCTGCTGGCTCAGATCTACGCCGGCATCGTCCTCGCTGATGCCCAACATGTTGGCCGCCAGGGGCGGTAGCAGGTCGTCGGACATCCGCAGCATTACGCAGCCGGACCCATCTCCGCCGAACGACACCCTTGCCGTCGTCGCCGGTAACGAGTGGAGGTCCTCTCCCTCCTCCATGGGGAAGGAGAACATGAAGGCAAGGCCTTCAAACACCTCACCCAACACTCGGGCCAGATTCTCCTCATACAGACTGTTCATGGCCAACTCCCGTTACTTCGCCAACCACCCTTCGGAACGTTTCCGGAGTGAAGGGTTTCCTGATGAACCTCACTCCTTGCTCCTGCAGGCGTTTGTTGCGAGTCGAACTGCCATCGCTGGAAACCACAACGATGGCCAGATCCCCGATCTCCGGCCTCGCCCGTACCCTGTGGATCATCTCTTCCCCGTTCATGACGGGCATGTTGATATCCACCAGGGCCAGGTCCACCCAGTGCCGGTCCAGGATGTCCAAGCCCTCCCGACCGTCGGCCGCCTCGTGTACCTCCCCCAGCTCGATCCCGGTCATATGAAGGACCTTGGCCACCATCCGGCGCATCACGGCGCTGTCGTCCACAATCAGAACGTTGAGTGCCATTCTCACATCCTCCGGATGCCGCATTTGGGACTCAGGGCATCCAGCAACTCCTCGATTCCTGCCAAGAGCTCACTCGCCACGACTTCAAGATCTGCGATCCGAAGACCCAGCCGCCCCATCGCGGCCTCGGACGGCTCGTACCCCAATCCGTCGCGCCCGATGCCGATGCCCAACATCAGGCACAGCACGTCCGCCGCATGAACGATGTCGAGCATCACGTTGTCCTCCGCCGGTGCATCCGGAGCGTGATGCCACCGGGCGGCCAGGACGAGTCCCTGAGGGAGGGACCATTTTTCCAGGACCTCACCGCCCAACTCGGCGTGGTCCAGCCCGAGAACCTCCCGCTCCGCGGTCTCGAAGGAGAGCCCGTCCCCAAGCGCCTCTTCGATCCGGCCCTGATACTCCTCCACGTACTGGCCCAGGATGAGCTTGCCCACGTCGTGGAGGAGCGCGGCCGTGAAGGTCTCCTCGGGCGCAGGAATTCCCAGCGCCCTCGCGAGCTTCTCCGAGGCCACCGCCACCGCCACCGCGTGGCGCCAGAGTTCTCCGGGGGGCAAACCGTAACCGGGGATGGCCTCCACCATCACTCCCCGGATCGACGTGGCCAGCACCAGCTGGCGCATCCGCTCCCAACCCAGGTAGACGATGGCCTGACGGACCGATCCGATCCGCCCTGCAAACCCGAAATACGCGGAGTTCGACAGCCTCAGGACGTTGCCCGTCAGTCCGGGCGCATGTCGCACAACCTCCTCGATCTGGGCCGCATCACTCTCCGGATCCTGAAGGAGACGGAGTACCTTGGAAGCCATCGCCGGCATCGTCGGCAGGGAATTCTGTCGCGCGAGGATCTCGCTGTGGAGTGCTCCCCTCATAGCTCCTCCTTGACACCGCCACTGGTGATCCACACCTTGCCCCGGGAGAGATCGAAGTGCACCGTCCGGCTGTTAGTGCCCCCCACGCTCTCGGAGGCCAGGAGGATGTCGTTCTTCCAGAGTATTTTCTTCAAGACCGTGTAGTTTCGCTGGCCGATTTTGAACATCTCCCCCGACTTGAGAGGACCGGCGCACCCCGCAGCCTTCACAATCAGGCGTGTCTTCTCTCCGCCCAACGCGTAGACCGATTCAAACAACTTCGGGATCCCGGTATCCACAAACATGAGGGGATTCTCCCCGGCCTTTTCGGGGTTGATTTTCGCCTGCGGCAGCATGGCGTGAAGCAAACCCCCGACACGCGCGACGGGATCATAGATCATGAGCCCCAGACAGCTGCCCAGCGCGTGGGTCACGAGAGTGTCGCCCTCTCTGCCCACCTTCATGTCCGCCACCCCAACGATTTCCCTCAAGGCCCGGACTCCCTATTCTCTACGCGTCTTTGCGGTAGACCATGGGCCGGACGTAGGTCAGCCTGTGCTCCACGCCCACCAGGCTTTCCGAATGGCCGATGAATAGCAATCCTCCGGGTCCCAGAAGATCGCCGAACCGCCGCACGAGATGTGCCTGGGTTTCCTTGTCGAAGTAAATCATGACGTTCCGGCAGAAGATTGCGTCGAACAGGCCCCGCATGGGCCACGGGCTGATGAGATTGTGTTTGGCGAACCGCACCAGGCGCCTCGGTCCGTTGCCGATCCGGTATCGGCGCTCTGGCCCCGGCCCCAGAGCCGCGAAGTGTTTCTGGAGAAGGAGGGGCGGTACGTCCCGCACGGCGCTTCGGTTGTAGATCCCCTCTCTGGCCCTCTCGATCATCCGCGACGAGATATCGGTCGCCAGAATCCTGACATCCCACGTTTCCAGATCCGCAATAGCCTCCGAAAGAAGAATGGCCAAGGTGTAGGGTTCCTCACCCGAGGAACAGCCCGCACTCCAGAACTTCATCCGGTGATTCCTCTCTCCACCCTGCGTGAGCGCCTCCGGGATGAAGGTGTCCGCCAGGTAATCGAAGTGGTCGTTTTCCCGGAAGAACCGGGTAACGTTGGTGGACAGCGCGTTCAGCATCTCGGTCACTTCTCCGCCGGATTCATCCGCCTGCAGATACTCGATGTATTCCCGAAACCCGGGCAATCCCAACTGCCGTATGCGTCTGATCAGCCGGGATTTGACCAGCTGCCGCTTGCCCCTGTGGAGATTCAGGCCGCACAGTCTCTTGACCAACGCGCTGATCTCCAGGAACTGCGCATCCGTTAGGTCTGGGCTGTCCAGGCACGTCGTCGTTTGCGTCACCGGCCGTTCCTGTCAGAGGTGTATGTCTCGCACGCGCATCACAGGGGCATGTGGGTCCCCGTCTCGGTCTTCGGGACCGCGATGCACCCGTGTTCCTTGGTCCACTCTCATCGCCTAGAACTTAGCCAATTCCTCCTCGTTACAGTCGAAGGGGATCAAGTCCTCCGGCCGCAGACGGTCCGTGTTGCCGGCGGCCCCGGCGAAGGGTTCTTTCCTCACATTGCATCCGCTCTCTTCGTCCATCTCTGTCTTCGCTCGACCCACCCCCGGCCCCTGTGTGTTCCTGCTCGCATCGCCCACGAGCTCCAGCAGCTCCAGCACCATGTCACCCAGCTGTCGGGCCTGTCCGTTCAGCTCCTGGGCGGCCGAGGCGGATTCCTCGGAATCCGCCGCCGTCTGTTGCGTGACAGAATCCATTTCGCTCACCGCCGCGCTTACCTGTGCGATCCCCTGGGCTTGCTCGCTGGATGCAGCCGCGATCTCGGCCACCAGTTCCCTGACTCTCTGCGAACTCTCCGTGATGGACACCAGAGCGTCCGCCGTTTCGGAAGCCACCTCGACCCCCCGGCCCGCATGCTTGACGGAATCCTCGATCAGGGCCCCCGTGCTGCGGGCGGCCTCTCCAGCTCTCTGTGCAAGGTGGCGAACTTCTTCGGCCACCACGGCGAATCCTCTGCCTGCGTCACCCGCGCGGGCCGCCTCGACTGCGGCATTCAGGGCCAGCAGGTTGGTCTGGAAGGCGATCTCGTCTATGGTCTTCACGATCTTGGCCGTCTCGTCGGACGATTTCTTGATTTCCTCAATTGCGGAGCTTAGCCGCCCCATAGAGTCCTGGCCCGTCCGGACCAGGTCGCTGGCAGTGGACATGTGCCCATTGGCCTGCTGCGCATTGGCGGCATTCTGCTTCGTCATCGATGACATCTCTTCCAGGGAACTGGAGACTTCCTCCAACGATGCCGCCTGCTCACTGGCGCCCTGAGCCAGAGACTGGGAAGACGATGCCACTTGATCCGAGGCGGCGCCCACCTGTTCGGATCCGTCTCTGAGTTGGATGACCACCCGATGGATCCTGCCCGCAATGTTTCGAGACAGGAAGAGCCAGACTAGGCAGGCGGCCAGGATGGCCACGCCCGTCAGAGAGAGGATGATCCGGTTGCCGGCCCTGGCAATGGCCGCAACTTCCCCGCGGCTGTCGTACAACCCTTCCACGTCGGAGCCGGCCCCGATCACCCAGCCCCACGGGTCGAAATACGCAATCCGGGTCACGGTCATTCGGGATTCCTGATCTCCGGGCCCGTGCCACGGGTACCGGTGCTCCACGATTTCGCCCTTCTTCAACCCCCCGGCCCTTTGGCAGATTTCCTGGATGAAGCGACTTCCGTCGGCGCTGGCGGCATCCCAGGTGCTTCCCTTCTTGTCTTGGCCTTCGTAGGAGATGACGTACCGGTCGCGGCCGGTCTCGTTGGCGTTCAACACATAGACGTAGCCGGTCTTACCCGACTTGAGACTCATGATCAGTCTGCGCAGATCGGCCACCGATTCCTGCCGGACACCGACGCCAAGCATCCCCACCACACCCCCGGACTCGTCGTGGATGGGCTCGTATCCGGTGACATACCAGTCGCCCCCGACAAGGGTCCGGCCCACAAACGTCTCGCCGGCAAGAACGGTCGAGATCACCGTGTTGGGCGTCCCATTCGGATTGATCGCCGGGACGTAGGTCCCGATGGCCCGCTTCCCCTCTGCGGTCTCGATATTGGTCGCGACCCGCAACATGTCCCCGGCGGGGTTCATGCGCTGGAGGATTGTGCAGGTGCCCCCGGCCAGCCGTTTGGTTGCATCCACTACGGGAGAGAGCGACTGCATGTCGTGGTTCTGGCCCACCCACTCTCGCCCCACCCGCATTTTGCGCAGGCTGACGCTCTCGGGTTCCTTCGTCTGGACGTTGACCGCGGTCCAGTTCTCCGTTGTACCGCTGAAGGTCACCTCGCCCGCGCGCCGGATCTCCTCGCGGGCCACGTTCAGCGCGGCGCGAGCACTTTTCTCCAGCATCTCCTGCTGAGCTTCGCACATTGCGCAGACGCTCACCACGATGCCGTCGAGATTCTCATACGCAATCGCGGTCGCACCACTTTCGGCCGCAGCGGACATGGTCCGACTCTGGTCCAGAGTCAAGAGTGTCACTCCCACCAGGGGGATGGCGGTGAGCCCAATCCCGACGGCCACCAACTTCGTCGAGAGCTTCATGCTCCGAAACATCGCGTCCTCCTTTATGCACCCGCGCTAGGAAAGATGACTCAGCGAGAGAATGTCCTCGCCCGTGAGGACCTTGCCGATGTTGAGCAAGATCATGACCTTCTCGCCTGCCTTTCCGATTCCAAGGATGAATTCCGTGTTCACATCCACGCCGAACGACGGCGGATCCTCTATGTCTTCCACGGCAATGTTCTGGACCTCGTGGACCTCGTCGACGACCATTCCCGTTTCCACACCCGAGATGTCTACGACGATGATGCAGGTGTTCTCGGTCACTTCACCGATGTCCATGCCCAGCTTCAAGCGCAGGTCGATCACGGGTATCACCTGCCCCCGAAGATTCATGACACCCCTCACGAAATCGGGCAGGCGGGGAATGGCGGTGACCTGCATCATCCCGATGATCTCCCGGACCTTCAGGACCTCGACCCCGTAGACCTCTCCTGCCAGAACGAACGTCAGGTACTTCCCCTCGTTCGTCCCGACCGTCGTCTTGACCTCAGAGCCCTGCTGGGCAGACATTCCCACGCTCCCTTCGGTCTCGGACCCGACAGGCGGGCCCATTTTTCCTCACGGGGCCTTCCCGCGGGATTCCTTCACGCCGGCTGCGATGCACTCACCCGGTTCTTCCCCCGGCTCTCGGTCCCTGCTCAGAATCTCATCTCGCCGTTGCGTCTCCGGCCCCGCCGCCTCGCCGTCCCGACTCCGTACCGGCAGGGAACCCCGGTTGTAGACGTCGCTCTGCTGCGACATCTGGACCAGTCCAAGCACATCCAGGATCAACGCCACCCGCCCGTCGCCCAGGATGGCTCCTCCCGCCAGGCCCTGCACGTCGCTCAGCATTTCGCCCAGCGACTTGATCACAATCTGTTGTTGGCCGAGAACTTCGTCCACCATCAGGGCACACTGCTTCCCATCGGCCGTTACGTTGATGAGCAGGCCTTCCGTCGGGTTCACCACGGCCCCCTCCACGCCGAATAGACGATGCAACCTGATGACCGGGATGAGATCGTCCCGGAGCTTCACCATTTCCACGCGGCCCATGACCGTGTGGACGGATTCCCGCCGGGGCCTGAAACTCTCTTTGATGGACACGGCCGGCAGGAGATACCGCTGTTGGCCCACACACACGACGACGGTATCGATGATTGCCGTGGTCAGCGGCAGGCGGAGGGTGAAGATCGTTCCGCGGCCCGGCTGCGAGCCGACGTCTATTCGCCCGCGCAGCCTCTCGATGGCCCTGCGGACCACGTCCATGCCCACGCCCCGTCCGGATACCTCGGTCACCGAATCGGCGGTCGAAAAACCCGGTTGGAAGATGAGGTCAAAGGCCTCTGCCGCCGCCAAGTGACCGCCCGGAGACACGAACCCCCGCTCGATACCTTTTGCGATGATCTTCTCCCGATCCAGTCCTCTCCCGTCATCCTCCAGCTCAATGACCACGTTTCCGGCCGAGTGGTATGCCCTCAACCAGAGGGTCCCGCCGGAAGACTTGCCGGCCTGTTTCCGGTCGTCGGAGGATTCGATCCCGTGGTCGACGGAATTGCGAATCATGTGCGCCAGGGGATCGTTCAGGACCTCGACCATGTTCCGGTCGATTTCCGTCTCTTCCCCCTCGATGTGGAGTTCCACGGCCTTGCCGGACTTGCGCGAAAGATCTCTCACCAGGCGGGTTATCTTCTGGAAGGTGTTCCGGAGTGGCACCATTCGAAGAGCCATCGTCAGATCCTGAAGCTCCCGGACAATCTTGCCGGAACGGGAAACGTTTCGGCTGAGCGGGGAGGAGGGGTCCGTCATGAGCGATACATCTCGAGCCACCATCGAATGGGAGACAACCAACTCGCCCACCATGTTCATCAGGGCGTCCAGCCTCGGCGTGCTGACTCGGATGGCCGAGTCGGAGGACGCCTCCTTCGACGCCTGCCTTGGGGGCGCGGTCCCCCGGCCACCCTCTGACGCAGGCGGATTGCGCTCCGCCTGTTGCTCTGCGAGAGAACCCCTGCCCTCCCGACGGACGGCGGGGACGTTTTCTTCCCGGGACACCCCGTCCTCGGACGCGAGAACGTCGCGCCCCGGGGGCTCATCAGCATGCCGGGGCGCCCGTCCGCCGACGGCGGCCTCGGGATCCGTCAGTCTTCCCAATAGAGCATCGAGCCCCGCCGGCGCCACGACGGGCCCTCCGGCTTCCCTGGCTTCCACCAACCGGACCATGGTCTTGAGCATGTCGCAGGATTCGAGAGCAAGATCGGCGTAAGGTCCGACGATCTGGACCTCACCGCCCCGGGCGCGATCGAGAAGATTCTCAGCCTTGTGCGAGAGTTCCTGCATCTCATCCAACCCGACGAAGCCCGCAGTCCCTTTGACCGTATGAAACGCTCGAAAGACCCGGTTGATGGCCTCGGCGTTGGCGGGATCTGTTTCAAGGATCAGCAGCGATTCCTCTGCTGCCTGCAGGTGTTCCAGCGTCTCGGAGACGAACTCCGCCATGAGGGCGGGGTCGTCTTCGATCATGACAAGACCGGTGCTCGCCTCCCCCTGTGTATCTCCATCGGGGGAAGGGGGTGCTGGGGAGGAGGTCGGAGGGGTTTCACCCGGATTGTCGATCTTCGATCCCGCGAGGTTCTCAACGTCTGTTTCCTTCAGGGCATGCGGAACGGCGTTCGAATCCCCGGCAGCGGCCGGCTCTTGTTTCTCCGCCGAAGCTTGCAGTTCAGAGACGCGGAGGTTCAGCTCCGCCAGGATTTGCGGCCCCGGGATGCCCTCGATTGCCTCATCGATGAACCCTACGATCTCCACGGCTTTCCGCCGGGCCTCGGGGATCCAAGATTCGAACTTTCTGGGGTCGTCCAGGATTGTACGGATCCGCCGCAGGTCATCCGCGTCTCCAGGCTCCGCCACCAGAACTCGTGCGGCCAGCTCGTTCAATGTGGATTCGATGTCTAGAGAGTCTTGACTCATCGTCTCGAGAGAGGTTGCGGGTTTCCCCGGTCTGCGCCCTCCTCAGATTTCGGGGACGAACCGGAGGCAGGTCGTGGCCCTCCGTGGTTCGAGTCCGAATAGCAATCCGCTATCCGCGCCCGAACCGGACCGCGGCCCTGATTTATCGCGATCCCGGAAGGTCCACACGGCTCTGCTTCGACCACAGGGGCGGTCGCCGTCTGCCCACAGACGAGAACACCGAGCCAGGTAGCAGCCCCGGACACTCCGCCCCCTTCATTTCAGACACTTCAACGTTCCTTGATTCCGATGAAAACATCGACGCTTCATCGGGAATCTTGAGGGATTCTCCCGACGAGAACTCCTTCTATTAGAGGGCGTTGCAGATTCTGGACAGGTTTGGATAATGCTGACAGTGCGTGGGATTGTGAAGTGCGGCGCGATTCAGCAAGGCGGCACTTCCCTCGCGGGAATCTCTCTGTGAGCAGAGAGGTCTCGTCGTTGAAGTCAACAGCGCGTTGCTACACCTCGAGCTTCTCGAGGAGGAATGATATGACAGCCTGCTCTTGTGCAGATTCGCTCGGCTGCCAGGTGCGA
>CAZSXU010000039.1:0-7553 GCA_964610505.1 uncultured bacterium
CTGGCAGCCCCACGGGGAATCGAACCCCGGTCTGATGGCTGAGAACCACCTATCCTCGACCACTAGACGATGGGGCCGCAGAAACTCTCTATTCCTGATCGAAGACGAGACCGAGCCGCGTTGCCAGCTGAAGTTTGGGGCCCCGACTTTCGACTCTCGACTTTCGACTCTCTGCTTTCATGGCTGGGGAGGGAGGATTCGAACCCCCATAGACAGATCCAGAGTCTGCAGTCCTGCCATTAGACGACTCCCCAAGTACAGACTTATAAGATAGAAAACGGGGGATGGCATGTCAACAAAAAACAGCCTGTGGGGCACGCCACGCCCCCTGGGGACCGATCATGGGGCGGTCTTGCGAAGGACCAGGGGACGAATCGAAACCTGATTCAACACCGCCTCCTTCCAGATTCGAAGGATGTCGTCTTGATCCAACCCGGTGGCTGCATTCTCGATCACGGCGGTCTCGCCGGCGGCGTCCAGATCGAAGACCAGGCGGTACCGGCCCGGGCCTTGCCGGAGAGCTTCCGACACCTCCACACCGAGGAGATCGGCCGTGAAATGCAGGAGATGAAGCGCCGTGTCGTCGGTGAGCCGGTCTTCTCGCCCCGAGAGCGAGATCTCATGATGATGGAGATCGTCGACCCGGCCCACCCGGTAGGTCATCCGCAGCCCCCCGGACGTCGTGAAACCGAGCGGTTCAAAAACGGGCGTCCCGCGAGCCTCCCTCGTATCGGCTTCCTCAATCGCCCGAACGCTGATATCTCGCAGCTGCCAGGCCATCTCGAGAATGTGAGGATCCTCGTAGAGAGGTTCGGTGGGTTTGCGGTCCGCCGTCGATCGGTCCGGGGCCACGTAACCGCAGCAGCATAGAGACAGGGACAGTATGGGGAGCATGATCGCTCCAGGCAACCGTTTCCGCTTGCGCATGGATGGGACCTCCGTCTTTCGTCGCTCGATTTCCTGCACGGAATGTGTTCGGCCGGACTACCCCGGCACTGGTCGGCAGGTTCCCGAAACTAGCTCGAGGACCTGGAACCGTCACTGCCCCCGGAAGAGGGCTTTCGAGGACGGCGGCGGCGGCGCTGGGTGCTGCTCTTGGACGACGGCGCATCGGACCGCCGCGCGTCCCGCTGCTGGGTCGCAACGACGATCGTTTTCGGATACTTGAAGCCCAGGTACGCGCCCGAACCCACGCCCATCAGGATCAACAACACGTGCGGAATGTCGGGCAGATGCAGGGTCGAGATCATTTTCATCACGTAGATCACCAGCACGATCAGCGTCCACAGAAGCACCTGGCATCGATGAATCTCACAGCGGTAGGTTCCGAGCGTGGGATGAATCTCCGAGCAAACGCGGCTCGCTCGATTCCGGGGCTTTGGGTTCGGATCGTTCTTGACCGCAATGGCCTTGGCGGCAACCGCCGTTGCCGAGCTGATGCCCAGAAGCCAGAGCATCCCCGGCGTGATGGGGATGAAATCACCCCAGATGGAAGCAAGCAGCACGTAGGAGAAGCTGAACACCAGCACCCAGAGGCCCATCTGGATTTTGGAGAGACTCAGATTGCCCGTGGCGCTCTGGAACACACCCCCTCCCATGAACACGAGGGAACCGAGAACAAGAAGAACGTAGACGATAACGGAGATGAAGACCCGGGGCTGGGCGACAATCGTCCAGTCGAGCTGCGTGAAAGTCGCAGGATTCGACGGCTGCCCGTCGACCCACACGACGACGGTTCGTTCGGTTTCACCACGCGCCTTTTCCGCCCCGCGGGTCTCATAGTCGATCACCTCGAGATGGATTTCCGTGGAGGAGACGATGCGGACGAACTGGTTGGAGATGCCTTTGCCGTCGACGGTGACTTGAGTGCGCCAGGGCTCCAGCGCGAACCCGGCGCCGCGAAGGACAATCCCGTCACCCGCAACGACCGTCATCGGGTCCACACCGGCGATCGTACTCTCGACTACCGTCGAGTCGGGCAGGCCGCACGCCGGCACGGTACAGTTCATGAGAGTGGACAGTACCACTCCACAGCCGAGAACCCCCAGTCTCCAGCTCATACAATCCCTCCGACGTATGTCCCGAATCTCCCCGGCGCAAACTCCTCCACTCTCAATGAATGATTGTGACTCACGGGTCATGGTAGCGCAGGCACGGATCGGCTGCAAGAGTGATGTTTGCGCCGGCCGGGGTCGGATCCCTCCGAGTTACAACTGAAACCTTCCGCTTGGATTGACAAACAAGACACGGGCTACTCTGCGCCCTCCGGGTCGCTGCGGGCCATCGACTCGCTCGACTCAACGGACCGCACGCGAAACCGCCGGGACACCGTGCCCCGGCGGCGACGCGAATTGCGCGACATGAGATCCGAATCTTCTACCTGAACAGCTCCTTGATTCCGCTCCAGGATGTGGCGTCCGTAGCGGTGGCGGGATTGTCCGAAACCTCGATTTGGTCAATGTAGAGATTTCCGGCACCGTAGTCCTGGGCCGGCACATGGAATTCGATGCTGGTAACGGCGAACCGTCCACTCCAGCTGGAGATATCCATCGAATACTCCGTCCAGTCCTCGATCTGGGTGGCGCGGTCCACCGCGGGGCCGTCAAGCCAGCCGCCGTACTCATCCTTGAGCTGCAGGATGAACGTTTCGCCGGAATTGCCCGCCTCCCCCTTGAACCGGAGCATCAACCGGACGTAGGCCGACCAATCCTGGGGAGCGCCCAGCGTGTAGACTACGTTCGCCCACCAGGGATCCTGTCCGTTGTGGTAGGCAATCCGCATGCACTGCCCGCCGCCGTCTCCCGGAGTGGCGATGTGCGTGCTGGCGTTGGCCGTCGCCGCTGCGCAGACGAGCTGAAGCTCGGCGTCCGAAGCATATCCCTCGAAACCGTCGACGAGGGGCGGGAAGGTGTCGGCCACAACGCGGTCGATGTAAAGTTCGCTGGCGCCATAGTCCTGAGCAGGCAGATGGATCTCGATCGTCTGGAAAGCCGAGCGCTCGGCCCAGCCCGAGATGTCGATCGCGTATTCTGTGTAGTCGTAGATCTGGGTCGCACGGTCCACCGTCGGTCCGTCGAGCCAGTTGCCCCACTCATCCTTGAGCTGCACGAGGAGCGCTTCCCCCGAGTTCCCGGGCAGACCTCGAAATCGGAGCGTAAGGCGCGAGTAGTCCGTGAGATCCATGGGCGCCGGAAGTGTCATGACCACGTTCGTCCACCAGGGATCCTGGCCGTTATGAAGTGCAATCTTCAAGGCCTGGACACCGTCGTACGCCACCGCGGAGAGGCCGGTGCTGGCATTGGCCGTGGCCGCTACCCACACGGCCTGGACTTCCGCGTCCGATCCGTATCCTTCGAAATCATCCATTACGGTTTCCGCCGCCCAGGCAGATCCTGCGAGAATCCACCCCGAGACGGCGAGCACGAGTGTCAAGCCTTTAGCAAAGCGCATGCAAGCCCTCCTTGCCGGTTCAAGTTCACAGCTCTGCCCGAGATCCTCGACCCGTGAGCCAACCCGACGTCTCGCCCGGTCCACCCCGAACAAAACCACTCAATCCTATAGAGCGGTGGAATTATATCATGCCGCATTCCGGTGGTCAAGTACCGATTGCGCTAGAGAAGGCATTCGAAAATCGAGAGATAGGGAGATTTCGGGCCTTGTTTCGAGCGTTTGGCAGTATCGTATGGAACGGATTCGTTTTTATCCCTCTACCGCTGGACCCGGGACAATTCGAGATGTGTAGCGTCCAGATTGACATGGTCCAGGATGTGTGTCATAATAGTAATAACCGGGTATAGAAAAACTGAATCTTATCCGGTTAAAGAGCAGCTTCAGCCAATCCCGCTGGCTCGCCACTCTGCCGGGCCGTTTCGCCCTGGGGCGCGATTGAGGAGGCCGAGTGCCGATCGGCCGCGGGTGAATCGGGGGCGAGAGATGACCGATACCCCGAGGGTTCTGCCGGTTCATGCACGGACGATTGTCGAGGTCACGGCCGTGCTGTGGCTCTTGATCCTGGCGCCCGGCGGCGCGCGGGCGGAGAGGGCCACTCCCGAGGAGGCGGAGCGGGTCTGCCAGAACTGGCTCGCATATCAGGTCTATCACGCAGGGACATGGGCCGGGCACCCGAATCCGGAAATCGTGAGCGCCAGTGAACTCTACCGGGATGACACCCTCCTGGCCCGCGTCTTCAAGATCCACCCCCGGGGCTACGTGATCATCCCGGTCCTCAAGGACCTCCCTCCCATCAAGGCTTACTCCGAGGAGAGTGAATTCGACGTAGACGCAGCGGAGGGAATCACGCAGCTCATGAGGGACGTTCTCTCCGATCGCCTCGATCTCTTCGTCCAGACCTACGGAACCCCGGATGCGGTGCAACCCGCCAAAGGGCACCGGCTCTTGGAGACAAAGCACCGGGACCGTTGGGAACGGCTCCTGGTGAATCCCGAGCGTTTCCGTGCGGACCTGGGCTCCGGGAAACTGATTCCACCGGTTCACTTGGGTCCTCTGCTGGACAGCTCATGGCACCAGGGGGATCCCTACAACAGTCTCTGTCCCATCGGCTACGAAAACGACAACTGCCGGGCCGGGTGCACGGCCATCGCGACCGCTCAGGTCATGAAATACCACGAGTGGCCGCCCCACGGCGAGGGGGAGCGGACGTACTACTGGGAGGGAGATGATTCGTGCGAGGGGGGGTACGTTCCCGGCTATGAGCTCACCGCGGATTTCTCCGACGCCTACGACTGGGCCAACATCCCGAACAACTGCCACGGCGGTTGTTCCGAAGACGAAGAATGGGCCTTGGCCTTTCTATGCCACGAAGTGGGGGTCGCCTGCGAGATGGACTACGGCGCGTGTAAGTCGCTGGCGCCCCTCTACTCCGGCCCGCCCCCCTACGCGGCTTATGCCCTGAAGACCCACTTCCGGTACGACGACTCCATCGACAAGGAGGAACGAGCGGACTACGAAGACACGTGGGATTGGTTCTGTGTCATCCGGGACGAGCTCGACACCCTCCGCCCCATGCTCTACCACATCCACAAGCATTCCATTGTCTGCGACGGTTGGGGGGTAGAGGACAGTGAGGAATTCTACCATATGAACTATGGGTGGGACGACGGGAAGAACCAGTGGTACGCCGTGGACCACCTCCACTGCCCCTGGTCGGGCTGTCACAAGGACAAAGAGTACCTGGTCCGGTATATCATCCCGGAGACTCCCCTGGACACCATCTACGTGGACTGGACGTACGATGCGCAACCCCAGGACGGGACGGCGGATTATCCCTGCAAGACCCTCAAGGACGGCTTGCGTAAAGCCGAGAGGCGGGGGGCCAGCTATGTGGTCGTGGCGCCGGGGTACCACTTGGACCCGGTGACGGTCCCGCCGGGCGTCACCGTCCTGGGGGCCGGGGCAGACGTTACCTTCATCGGCGGCGATGACTTCGGCGCCGCGGTCACCATGAAAGAGAACACGGCCATCTCCGACTTCACCCTCCTGAACATCGAGGAAATCGGAATCGCCGTCGAGCTTTCCATGACGGGTCAGTCATTCAGCATCAGCAACTGTATCATCGAGGATGCCGAGCAGGGCATCTGTGTCATCGGCACGGAGGGCCAGGCCCCCACGGGCACAATCGAGCGATGCATCATCTGGGGCCCTACGTACCCTCCGGAAACCAGCCCCTGCCGCTGGGGAATCTCCGCTCAATGGGGCGACTACCAGATCATCCATAACACCGTCGACTGTTACTGCACGGGAATCCTGGTCAGCAATGCCGACGTGGGGGTGACGAACAACCTCCTCACCCGCTGTCAATCGGGCATCTACTGTTATGACGCCAGCCTCGACGAGGACTATAACGGATTCTCGGTGTCCGGCAGTGCAGTTTCCGGAACGTGTGGCGCAAAGGTCGAGATCGGGGAACACAGCTTCCTCCTCGACCCTTTCTTCATGGATGAGGACAATCACGACTACCGGCTGATGGCGGGCTCCCCCTACATCGACGCCGGTTCGGAAGGTCAGGACGTCGGGGCCCTGGAGTTCGTTCCCTCCGGTCTCGTCTCCTCTCCCACCGGGCTCGGTGCGGAGCCGTGGGGTGAGGACGGGGAAGTCCGCTTCTACTGGGATCCCGTGGACGGGGCATGGGGGTATCATGTGTACTACGGCCTGGCGAGCGAGCCCAACATCTATGACGGCACGGATGCCGCCGAGGGTCCCTCCCCTCTCTCGACGTACGACACGAGCTACGTTCTCACGCTCGCCGACGGCGTCGAGTATCAGTTGGACGTCTCCGCCTACGACGCGGAGGATCTGGAGAGTGATCTATCCTGGGCAAACTACGCCACGGTCACCCCGGCGGACATTATCCCGCCGACCCACGTGACCGATTTCGGTGCGGCCCGAGGCGACAAGTCCATCACGCTGTCCTGGACGAATCCCGGCGGAGACTGCGCCGGGGCCACGGTGTGCCGGAGTACGTCATCGTACCCGGCGGACTGGTCTCTGGGCATCGAGGTCTATTCCGGGCCCGGCGAGGACTTCATCGATTCGGGACTTCAGAATGGCACGAAGTACTACTACACCGCCTTCGCCTACGACGAGGTGCCGAACCACACGGACAATGTCTGCGGATCCTGTACGACGAGCGCCATCCCGGCGGATGTTGTTCCCCCGGCCAGCCCCAGCTTCACCGAAGCCATCGCCGGGGACCGGCAAGTGGAGCTGGTCTGGCAGAACCCGGGCGACTCGGACTGGGCCGTTACGCGGATTGTCCGCAAGACGGGCCAGTACCCCGGCGACCACAACGACGGAAGCCAGGTGTATGAGGGTGGGGGCACCGGTACGACGGACACGGGGCTCGAGAACGACACCCACTTCTTCTACGCCGCCTTCGCGCGGGACGAGGTGCCCAACTGGTCTCCGGTCGCGCCGGAGGGTTTGATCGACGCGACGACCGGGGACAACGTCGACCCGTTCTGGGACGACGGCGACGGTCTGGACTCACTGGGCGTGGTTCCCTGGACGACCACGGGAACGGTCCGTCTCTTCTGGAACGCCGCCTCCGACAGCAGCAGCCCGCCCGTCCATTACAACGTCTACTATGACACCCTCTATCCTGCCGAGAACGGCACCAAGTTGGAGGATGTCTCCTACTCCGCGGGTAGTGGGGGTTGGGATCTTGGCTACACCGTGGATGCTCTGAAGTTCGGGCGAAGGTACTTTTTCCTGATACGGGCCGAGGACGATGTCGGGAACGAGACGGATGACTGCGACCAGGGCGGTTGGACAGTCATGCTGGAGTATACGACCTTCGGAACCAGCCCCGCCTCGGGAGCCCGCTACACGCTGTCCGATCTGGAGGACGTCTCCTACGGAGCGGTGGAATGGGGAACGCCCCCCTCTGAATTCTACATGTTCGGCAATCTGACCATCTCGGCCTACGACACGCTCGTGATGGACAGCAACGAGACGCTCATCAGCACGGACGTAACGGGGTACAAGAAGTTGCGGATCCTCGGCTCCATGGAAGCCGACGGCACTCCGGAAACCGG
>CAZSXU010000039.1:7653-27359 GCA_964610505.1 uncultured bacterium
CGAGCACAGGCTGGGTGACCGAGAACGAGGCCTACCGGAACCTCTCGGGCCTCTCCTGCGCGTTCACCGGCGACGCGCTTGCCAACAACCTCCTGATCGACAGAAACACGGTCTACGAGAATTCGGGAGAAGGTCTGAGCATCGGCCGGGCCGGGGCCCTGACCATCATCTCGAACAACCAGACCACCGACAACGACATCGGGATCGACTTCATTGATGAGGCACCGGATACCGCCGCCCCGTTCATCTACTGCAACACGGTCACCGGCAACACAACCGCCGGCATCCGGTGCGGGACGTGGACGTACCCGCGAATCGACTCCTGCCTGATCGCCAACAACACGGGGGCCGGCATCCTGTCCGTCGACGGGGCCTACCCCACGGTCACGGCCAGTACCATCACCGGCAATGGGGCGGGAGTCGTCTGCGACAGTCTGGACTACTGTGCCGGGTGGGTCGACCTGGGGAAGCTCGGAGATTCGAATCCTCTCAATGACGGCAGGAACCGGATCTACGACAACACGACCCACGACGTGGAGATTCACTATCCCGACCCGCTGGGCATTCTCAATGTGCCGGCCGAGGGGAACTGGTGGGGAACCGCGACCACTCAGGAGATGCTCGTGTGTGGCGTTACCCTTTGCGACATCTCGACCCTCTGGGACAACTGGGATGATCCAAGCCTAGCAACCGTCGACTACGTCCCCTACTACACGAGCTCCGGCAGCGGCACGGCGCCCACCATCACTCTTACCTCCCCGGGCCCCGGATCGGTCCTGGTGGACACTGCCTTCACCGTCTCGTGGACCGATGCCGATCCGGAGCAGGATGCCACGATTTCGCTTTCCTACTATCGGGATCCGGACAGTCTCGTCACCATCCCGGGCGCGTCGAGCCTGAGTGAGGACGATTCTCAGGATTCCTTCGTCTGGAACACGGCGACCGCGGACACCGGGACCTTCCATCTCTTCGCACGGATCTCCGACGGCTGGGCGTCGGACTCGAGCTCAAGCCCCGGCACGCTCACGATCGGTCATCCCTTCATGGATGTGGACACCGCGAGTGTTGTCGCCACCCTGAGACAGGACAGCACACTCTCGGTCCCTCTCCTTCTCGAGAGTGCGGGAGCGTACGCCCTGACCTTCCAGTTCTCGGATCGTGATTCCACGGGGTCGGACGCGTCGTGGGTTTCCGAGATGCCTTCTTCCGGAACGCTCGCACCCGACAGCAGTCTGGAGGCCCATCTGACGCTGGACGCGACCGGGCTTGCAACCGGGTTGTACGAGGGGGAAGTCCTCGTGGCCTCCAACGATCCCTGGGACCCGGAACGGGTGATCGATATCGAGCTCACCGTGAGAGCTCCCGATGTCGCTCTGTCCGACAGCTCGAACGCCTTCGGCGTCGCCTCGCTGGGCGACACACTGGGCTGGGTGTTGACGGTCGCCAACTCGGGCGACGACACGCTTCATCTCTATTCGGGCAGCGTTTCCCTGCCGGACTACGGGGTGGACCCGCCGTTGGTGAATTGGGCCGTGACTCCCGGTGAATCGGCCGCCTGCACCGTGCGCTTCGCCCCAACCGAGATCGGAGACCGAGTGGACACGCTCTGGATCCACTCCGACGATCCAGAGGAAGGGCTCTTGGGGGTAGCGCTGTCGGGGATCGGGATGAGCCGCTTCGTTCTCTCACCCGCCTCCCTCGACTTCGGTGAAGTCGCCCTGTTCGGGTCCGGATCGGACAGCCTTTGGGCCCTCAACGGGGATACGACCTCTTTCTCTCTCGTCGCGGTGGGCGTCGGGGGGCTTCCCTTCACGGTCCTCGATCCGGGGGTGCCGAAGATGCTGGCCCCCGGAGAATCCCTGGCCGTGACGGTCGGCTTTTCGGCCATGCTCCAGGGTTCCTTCGACGACACCCTCACCCTCACGACAGATCATGTCCCACCGCTGGAAGCTCGGGTGAACCTCCACGGGGATGCGACGCTGCCCGAGATCTTTCTCACGGCGTCAGAAATGGACTTCGGGATGGTGGCTGTGGGTGACACGGCGACTGCGGGTCTCTGGGTCCGGAACCTGGGGGTGGGACATCTCCTGATCGAGGGTGCGGGCACCTCGAACCCCGTGTTCTCGGTGTCGGGCCCCGCCCTACCCGACACGGTGCCCGAGGGCGACAGTACCTGGATTGGCCTTCGCTTTGCGCCGGTAACGCCGGAGTCCGTGGCGGACACGCTTGTCGTGTCGAGCAACGATCCATTCCAGAGTACGGTTCGGGTGAGCCTCGCGGGCATCGGCCCGGTACCCGACATCCATGTGTCTCAGACCTGGTTCCATCTCGGGGAGGCCGTGGCGGGAGTGGACACGACCTCCGGAGATATCCTCATCACCAACCGAGGGATGGAGAATGTGGAGGTGACGGGTCTGTGGCTGCCCGACAGTGGCTTCACGCTTCTGACCGGGGCGCCTCTCACGGTTGCGCCTGGAGACACGGGGGAGGTCGCCCTCCTCTTCCACCCGGAGGCCGAATGGCTCTACGTAGGGACTCTCTCGATTGCCTCCAACGACCCGGATGCCTACGAAGACACCGTGGCGGTGACGGTATCCGGCGATGGCGTCATCCCGGTCCTCACCGTCTCGGCGGACAGCCTCATTGCAATTGCGTTTGAGAGCGGCACGGCGGAGGAGACCGTCGAGGTCCAAAACGAAGGAACCGGGACTCTTCTCTTCCACGTTACGGAGTCCGACAGCGTCGGCGGCGAAATCGCGTGGCTGAGCGTTGCACCCGAGTCGGGGGCCGTCGCGGCCGGCGACACACTCGCCCTTCTGGTCGGCTACGACGCGTCCCCGGTCACCCATGCCGTGCACTACGGCCGGCTCCTCCTCTCCTCCAATGATCCTGGAGACGATTCCGAAATCGTGACGATTCTACGGGTCCCCAGGATGCACTACGCCGATCTCGACACGGGGAATGTGCGCCTGACGGTCACCGACGGCGGAGCGTTCGGGTTCCTGGACAAGGATCAGTACCTCGATTATGGGGGCGGCTACTACGGAAACGGGTTCCATTTCCCGGCCGACGGTGCCGAGAACCATCTCTTCACGGGGAGCATTTGGCTCGGCATCGACTCCACCTATGTGGCCGATGCGACGTACGACTACGACTGGAGGGCCGTCGACGGCGGCGACCTGGCCGTCACACACGAGGGAGGAACCCAGGTCGCTCGGGCGACCTTGGACGATGCCAACGGTGCCGGCCCCCTCGGGCTGACGGTGCATTTCAGCGGGACCGCGGCCCCGCATCCCCCCGATGACGACTTCGTTCTGATTGAGTTGGAGATCGAGAACACGACGGCGACCCCGGCGGGTGGCCTCTACGCCGGGATTTACCTGGATTGGGATACCGGTAGGCAGAGCCAGAACGAGGGTGGGTACTGCGCCACGGAAAGACTCGGGTACATGCACGACCCGGCCCACCCGGAGAGCGCCTGCGTAGGCATCGTGGCTCTGGATCCTTACAGTCCGACCTCCTTCCGCCTGGTCCATCATCCCACGTATGTGTATCCGTACGGCGAAATCCGCGACGAGGACGCGTTTGCTTTCATGGCCGACGGGATCATCGACAGCGCGACGTTCGAACCCAACGACTGGTCCATGGTGATGGCCCGGGGGGCCGTGACCCTCGCGCCGGGGGAGAGGACCCGCTTGGTTGTGGCGATCGTCGGGGGGGCCGGGCTCACGGATCTTCGCCTCAACGCTCAGCAGGCTCGGGTCCTGTACGGATGCGTGCACCGGCGTGATGACCTCCGGATCGTGCGTTACGACCTGAGCGCACCGTACCCCAATCCCTTCAATCCCACAGTCCATCTGGATCTCTTTGTGCCGGAGCCGGGGGGCAGGGTATCGGTCGCCGTCTACGACGTCCGGGGCCGACTCGTCAGCCGGATCTTCCAGGGAGATGCCAAGCCGGGTGTGCACCTGCTCGTCTGGCGGGGCCAGAACGACCGGGGACGTTCAGCCGCCACCGGCATCTACTTTGTACGCATGGTGGCGGGAGAAGAGATCCGGGTGCGGAAGGCGGTCTTGCTCAAGTGAGACCCGGGCTGCGTGTGTGGACCTCCCTCCCCGGAAATGGGGCATGCTCCTGTCTCGGCCGGCCCATCACTTCTCGACACGCCGTACATCCAGTGCTCACCGTGAGGAGGAGTAACCCGGTTGAGGGTGCGGTCGTCCCGACACGCACCCGTCGTGGGTCTCCGTCCATGCAATCTGCCACAGGATCCAACCGTTGAGTGCGATGATTCTCCCGCTTTCAGATCCTAAGGGGAAGATTCCGATGATTGGGTCTTGACATTGACCGAACGGTCGGTCATAATATAAATAGATGACCGAACGGTCGGTCAAGAATGCCCAAAGGGGTAACCATGACGCCCAGGAAGGTAGATAAGGAAGCGCGCAGAAAGGACATCGCGCTCGCAGCCATTGAGCTCTTCGCCGAAAGAGGCTTCGAGTCGACGTCCATCAGGCAGATCGCGGAAGCAGCCGGAATCGGAAAGGGCTCCATCTACGAATATTTCGAATCCAAGGAAGTACTGATTCTCCACTCGATCACCGTGTGGATGGGAATGATGGAGGCGGCCATCCAGCAGCAGGTCCACGGGATCGAGGATCCCGTGGAGCGCCTTCGTGCCTACGTCAGACATTCGATGCAGACCTTCCTGGCCGACGATCGGATCGTCCGGGTGGCAATCGCCATGTTCCAGATGCTCCTGGCCGATGAGACCGCATCCTCCACGTACGGGATCACGCGAGAGATGTTCCTCGGCTTCCGGAAGGCGATCGTCGACATTCTGCTCGACGGCGTCTCCCGCAAGATGTTCCGACCCGCTGTCGCGGACGACGCCGAGCGAATCGCCATCAATCTCCTGGCCTACCTCGACGGCATCGGCCTCCACTACTATATGGACAAGGGCTACTTCAATCTCATGGAGCAGGTGGACCTCTTCCTCCACCGCCTTCTCCAGGACCTGCTCGTGGAAGGTGCGGAAGGAGCGGCAGACTAGCTATGCGTCAACGGTTCCTCCACTGGCTCGTCCTCCTGGCCCTCCACCGCCGGCGCCTGCTTCTCATGATCGCCCTGGCGGTGACCGTGATCCTCGGAGCGGCCACGAGCCGGCTGACCCTCGACGTTCGCTGGACCAACCTGCTCCCGGACTCCCTCCCCGTCGTGCGGGAGTACCGCACGATCGATCACAACTTCCTCCAGCCGGCCAACATCATCATCGCGATCAGCGGTCCGGATCCGGTCCTGCTCGAAACCATTACGGATGAGGCCGCCGACCTCCTCGAGCGTGAGCTGACATGCGACGCGTCCTGGTCTCCGGAGAGATGCAAACAGGAGGAGCGCTACGCGCGCCACGTCTATGGGAGACTTCCCGAAGCGTGGCTCACGGAACACGCGCTCCGAATCGAAAAACCCCGGGATGTCGAGCGCTTCGTCGATGTCGTCTCCGACCCGCGCCTGTTTCCCTACCTCGCGCGGCTAAACGACGATCTTGAGGCGGAGTATGCGGACGCCGAGAATGTTCGAGCACAGGAACGTCGTGTGGTTGTCTCTCTGGACGCGATTCAGGGTCTGGTCGAGGCGATCCACGCGGCGGGACGCGGAAGCATCGACTCCTCCCGGGTCGCCCGCATCGTGCGGGATCTCACGATCGGGCGTCCCTACATGCTCTCGCTCGATCGCCGGATATCTCTGGTCATGGTGGCCTCGGCCATTCCCACGGACGACATCGAGGCCATGCCCCTCATCGATCGCAAAATCGAGCGGGTCCTGGCGCCTCTCGCCGAGAAGTATCCGGACTATTCGTTTGAGCGAACGGGTGAGATCGCCGTAGGCCGCGACGAGATGGACTCGATTGGACCCCAGAGCCAGATGATCACGCTCATCGCCTTCATTCTGGTCTTTCTCCTCTTGATCTGGAACTTCCGTGGCGGCTGGATGCCGCTCATTGCCCTGATCCCCATTGTGATCGGGATCGTCTGGTCGGTAGGCATCGTGGCACTCGTCCTCGGATCGATGAATATCTTCACCGTGATGATCGGAGTCGTGCTCCTGGGACTCGGCATCGACGTCTCGCTCCATCTCGCCAATCGGTTTCAGGAAGAGATGGCCGCGGGCAGATCCCTCGATGCATCGCTCGGGCTGGCTCTGGGCGAGACCGGTTTGGGGGTGATCACGGGCGCACTCACCACCTCGGCGGCCTTCTTCGCCCTCATGGTAGCCGATACTCGAGGCATCCGCGAATTCGGTCTCTGCGCGGGGACCGGGGTCCTCGTCACACTCGCCGCCGTCCTGTGGATTCTCCCCGCGCTGCTCGTGGAATGGACGGTTCGCCGGAACGCTCGGGGGCGTCCTCCCCTCCGATCCCGCGACTTTTCGCTTCTCGGACGCCTGGCCGTCCGGATGGGACGTGGCCGCCGCCTCGTCATCCCGGCGGCCGCCCTTGCCACGGCTGCCGGCATCTGGGCGGGCACGGCACTTCTCTGGGAGTGGAACTTCATGGAGCTGGAGCCGGCCGGCCTTCGCTCCATCGAGCTGCAGGATGAAATCATCGACCGCTACAAGGTGTCGATGACGCTGAGCCTGCTCACAACGAACACGATTGAGGATTCCCGCAACCTGCGGGAGACATTCAAGACCAAGGGACTTGTGAGCGACGTCGACGACGTTTCTCTCTGGGTCAGCCGACCCGACTTCGACCGGAGCGTCGGACATATCCGCGGCCTTCGCGACGCACTCTCGGAGGAACAACCACGCCTCGATTTCGAGGAATCTCCCGAGCTTCGCGTCGGCCTGGCCGATGAGCTCGATCGCCTCTGGGCCAACCTGGTCGAGATTCAGGCGTTGAGCTTCATCGCCGGGCAGGACCGGATCGTGGAAAAAGCGCGCCAACTGGTGGCCGGACGCGAGAACCGCGCGGACGGTCCTCTACGCCGGGCGGCGGACGAGTTCGCCCTCGGCGGGGCGATCGACTGGGCGGGCGTCGGCGAGCTGGCCTCCCGTTTCGCCGCCGAGCTCCGCGCCCGCGCGATGCGGATGGCCGAGGGCAACGACCCTGTGACGCTCGGTATGCTGCCCGAGAAGATCCGGGCCCGCTACACCAGCCCCACGGCCCCGGGATACCTCATGCGTATCTTCCCGAAAACAAACCTCTTTGAACGGGAGGACCTCGAGCGATTCCAGAATTCCGCGACCGCCGTTGATCCCAACGTAACGGGACTGCCCCAGATGATGCTCCACATGAACCTCGAGACGATACGTGAGGGGAAGATCGCTTTCTGGACGGCCCTCGCCGTGATCGTTCTTCTTCTCCTCGCGGATTTCCGGCGGCCCCTTCTCGTGGGCATAGCGGTTCTGCCTCTTCTGTCCGGCCTGGCCTTCACGCTCGGGCTGATGTGGCTTCTGGGGGAGAAACTCCACTACGTGAACGTGATTGCGCTTCCCGTGATCATCGGCATCGGGGTCGACGACGGGGTACATTTTCTCCATCGCTTCGTTCGCGAGGGACCGGGCGGACTCGGGCGCGCGGTCACGGGAGTCGGCCGCGCCATGCTCATGACCTCCCTGACCACGATGATCGGCTTCGGGAGTCTGATGTTGTACCTCATGAGGGGAATGGCTTCACTGGGGCTCGTTCTGTTCTCCGGTGTGGGGCTGTGTCTCGTCGTGACCTTCACCCTTCTCCCCGCGCTTGTCCGGACGCTCGAGAGCCGGATCCTGCGGGATTCATCATAAGGAGACGCTGTGATGGCGATGCGTTCGAGCTTCAACCGGCACGCACCACAACTTGCCGCGCTTGTGGCTCTGGCGGTCATGACGCCGGCGATGGCCGAAGTGAAAAGCGCGCCCAAGAGCCTGAGTGCAGGGGCCATTCTCAAGAACACCGAGGCCGCCGAAGGCTACCAAAGCTGCTATGCGGAGATGACACAGATCATTACCACGAGCGGCGATCAGAAGCGAACGCTCGTCCTGCGCACCTGGGCCGTCGATGACGGGGACAGGCAGCTGGCCGAGTACCTCTCTCCCCCCGACATCAAGGGCCAGAGAATCCTCATGACCGAGGACGGCGATAACATCTGGACCTACAACCCGGAAACGCGCCGGACTCGAAAACTCGGATCCCATATGAAGAGGAAGCGGGTGATGGGTTCCGATTTCAGCTACGAGGACCAGTCGGGCGGGAAGATCAGCGAGAAGTACGTCGGGACGATTCTCGGGCGGGAAGAGCTGAACGGCGTGGATTGTCACGTTCTCGATCTCCACCCCACACCGGAAGGCCCCAGCTACGCCAGGATCACCGCGTGGATTGCCATCACGGACTTCGTGATCCGCAGAATGGACTACTACCGGGACGACGAACGGCGGCCCTTCAAGAGGCTCATCGCCGAAGACATCCGCCCGGCCCAGAACAGGGCGGTTCCGCACCGGCTCACGATGAGGAATCTGGAGGACGGGACGGAAACGGTCAATCTGATCAGTCGAATTCAATTCGACGTCGAGATCCCGGCATCGGTCTTCGAGGCTCGGAACCTCGAGAGGTAGGAGCAGGGCGGATGCGCTCTATCGACGGAGGAATGCTGATTCTCTCTCTTCTCTTGGCCGGACCCGCGGCGGGCGACGAATCGATCCCCCTGCCGGGTGAACACACCGTCGAGGACAACGATCGCGGCTGGGGAGAGGTCGTGTTTTCGTCAATCGAGTTTCGCGGTTACGTCGAAAACACGTTGACGGCCGAGTGGGATCAAGATGACGACCGGGCGTGGTTCCTGAACGGGATCCGGGCACGCGTCAATCTCTGCGGCGCCCCGAATGATTACGTCGACTTTGCAGTCGGCGCCGTCGCTCTCCTCTACTCGGGAAGAACCGAATGGGAGATGGCGGGTTACCTGCCGCTCGAGGAGCAGGCGAAACTTGTCCCTCCCGATCCGAACCTCGGTCTTCCCGGAACCACCGATCTTCTCAAGGCCGAGTTCGAGACCGAGGTCTATTTCCAGGAAGCTTTCGGAACACTTCACCTGCCCCGCTTTCGTCTGCGCGTCGGGAGACAGAAGTTCTACACGGGGACCGGCTACGCGTACAATCCCATCGATCTCTTCAATCTCCAGGATCCAATGGACCCTACGTACGAGATCGACGGTTTTGATGCCGCACTTGCCGCCCTCCTCCTTCCCTGTCAGACCGAAATCCAGGGGCTGCTCGAGTTCGGGGAGCGACCCGGCCGGTGGAACTACATGGGCCGGTTGAAAACGC
This sequence comes from uncultured bacterium, assembly GCA_964610505.1. GTDB lineage: Bacteria > Arandabacterota > Arandabacteria > JAGLYR01 > JAGLYR01 > CAZSXU01. The sequence continues at coordinate 16,957 of CAZSXU010000039.1, forward strand.
ACGCGCTCGGATGGGATCTGGCGGTTCAGTACACGCACACCGTCCGAGAACGGACCGACTTCGTTTCTCTCAACACATCCGATGGAATCGCGAGCGCCGTCGGCGGCGGAGCGCCGGCTCGGAAGTTTCGATGGCACCTCATCGGCGGCGAGCTGGCCGGAGAATTCCTGGGCGTGGGCTTTCACGCAGAGGGCGGGTACGTATTCGCAGAGAGCCTCGGCGCTTCGGGATCCCTCGCCCGGGCTGCGGATGACCACGAACGCTGGCTTGTCGGGATGGACTACACATTCGAGTCGCAGGTATACCTGATCGCCGAGTATCTCCGCTTCGGCCAGGGTCGAAGCGAGACGTCCGACATCACGCTCAACGACCGTCTCGGCGCCCTCACGGGCGAGATCCTGTCCGCCAACCGGGATAACCTGTTCACCGGCGTCTCGTACCCCCTGACGGATCTTGCCGAGATCTCCCTGTACGGCATCGTGGCCCTCAACGATCCCAGCGCCGTGATCAACCCCTGGTACCGGCTCGATCTCCTCCCGGGGTTGAACCTCTGGTTCACCCTCTACGTCCCCGTGGGCGGCGAGAAGAGTCAGAACGGACGTGCAGGCACCAGCGGGTTCACGCGACTCAAGTTCAGCTTCTGACTACAAAACCGCGAACGTCGAAAGGGGCAGGCCACGCATCCGCGCTTCACGGCCTGCCCCCGATTCTGAAAACGGAGATCCGTCTACCGGTACCTCTCCTTGATGCCGCCCCACGTCTCGAGTTCGCTCGCGCTCGGACCCGAGCAGCTCAGATACGGCGTCTCCTCGGAGTGCGGACCGCCGATGGTCATCCCGTGCTCGCCGAGGACCGGACTCTCCTCGAAGTCGGGCGGCGGACCCGTGACGAAGTTGTGTGGATCCGCCGGATAGGTGTAGGCCGAGGGGCTGTAGGAAAGCGTCACCGGCCACCAGGGCATAAGATCATACGTATTGAGCCGGGCGTACGCGAAACAGAAAGTCCCCTGCCAGGGGATGTCTGGCTCAATCGTCTCGCCCAGTACCTGCATGCATCCGTCTCCGAAAGGATCGCCACTGACCATCGAGGATGCCGGGCAGTACTCGACGAGAGGCAGAGGCGGTGCCCCACCGCCCGTCGGGAACCCTTCGACGCGGTACTCGACCGCGGTCATTCCGCTGAAGCCGTAGGCCAGAAAAGCCACGGTGCAGAATCCGGCTCCGACGATTTCCGCCGGGAGAACATCGTTGTCAATATCCTCGCAGCTGTACGGACAGACGTCCTCGCACCCCAGATACGCATCCGACACGATGACATGCATCGCCAGATGAGCATCCGGATTGGCGCCCACCTGCTCGGTGGGATCGAACCCGAATTCTCCGTCCAACCACAGCGTTCCGGTGAGCGGCGTCGTATCGAAGGGGTATCCTGAAGGCGGAGCATCGGGGTTGAAGGTGATGGGCGTGGTTCCGATCAAGTATCCGGGAAGATCCGGACACTCCCCGTCAACGATCTCATACTCGTCCTGATAGGGTCTCGGATCGGCCAGCCACTGAGCCAGATCCATCATGTAGTACAGCTCGGGGAATTCGGTCGTCGAATCGCTGATGGTCGGGAGCATGGCGTCGATCGCGTTCGTCTCGATGTAGTTCGCCAGAGGCTCCAGGGCCCACTCGCCAAGGTCGTCGTCGTACTGCGGTACGGCCACCTTCTTCCACACGATGTTGGCCAGACACCAGCCGGAGTAGCCTCGAACAATGATATCGTTGCACCACGAAGGTGCCCACCCGCTGTACGTGCGGCAGGCCACGGCCGTCCCGCTGCAGATGGGATCCCCGATCGCCTGGCAATCCACGGTGCCCCAGACCTTGAAATTGTGGTCCGTGTGGGTTGCATGGAGCTTCCACCGGGCCGCCTGCGCTTCCGGACCGATCAGTGCAACGCTCAAACATACGAGGGCAAGAATAGTCACAACGCGAATCATCGTTGCCTCCCTTTCGTGAGAGCCTGAATCGGGACTCGCCTCAAAAGATACTGCCTTACTATCGGCTAAACCTTACCACAGACCGAAGTCAGAATCAACGGCATAAACCAGGGATTTCGCTCGCGGCCGCACAAAACCAAAACTTGCGCCATGTGAGGGGAGATACGGCATGCCTGAATTGGACGCGGGCGTGCCCGACCGATGATCACTCTTCTCACATATTGATCAACGCATTACATCCGTTTTCTCCTTTGGTTTCTGAAGACCGAGCATTCCAGCCTCACATAGGGTCTGCTCAGTTTCGTCCCAACCAGTTTTTCGCCACGGACTTGCGGAACCGCCGGATTTGTGGCATAATTATGTTAGCGGAATAGATGTTGAGGCGCAGGACCCGGTTCCGGGTCCGTGCGAATCTCTCATGGTCAAAGACTGCGGCGGACCCCTGTACCGACCGACCCCAGTGCGAGATAGAATTGGAGGGCCGGAATGCCACGAGCCAGGAGATCCTACCGCAGAGTTTTCACCGGCTTCACTCTGCTCTTCCTTGCGGCCCTGATCCCGCAGGCCGGCCCTGCCGATCCGGAGTGGCTTGCGGGATATGAGGACGGAAGCAGGTCCTTTCGTCAGGTGGAGATCTCCGCGGATCGGATCGTCTACTATCATATCAGACAGATCGGCAATGCCACGGTCGAGAAGGACTTCATCGTCTACGTGTTTGACGGCCGGACCGGAACCCTCGTGGACACGTATTCCCACTGGCGTCAGGATCTTCCCGAGACGTTGCCCGAGGATCTGATCGACCGAGAAGACGCCCGGGCATGCGTCGAAGGAGATGTCCGGTCGGCCCGGCTGTATCTGATCGATCCGGAATCGGATGTTTTCCCGATCGAGCCGCCGCCCGAGAATCCCTGTTGGGTCGTCAAGAGTCTCCACTGCGGGAACTTGATCCTCACGGTGGTCGATGCGGTTTCCGGCGAGCTCCTGGGTTACGGGATTCCTCCTCCCTACACCGCGTTTTCCATGTCCGGCCCCATCGGCATCACTCCCATGTGCGGAGGCGGATGGCTTAACCTCTACCAGAGCGCTCAGGCCTGTCTCGACAGTATGGGATACTTCACCGAGGCCCTGCTGCTGCCCACCTATGAGGAGGTCCAGAGCCACGTTCGCTCGTTCACCACCTCGATGTTCTATGAGATCGCTCACGGGGGCAGTTTCGGCTTCACCGCCGGGTGCACGGGCCCGGCGACGGGATGGGACGTTACGCCCGCTCTCATCCACGAGTGGATCGCCGACTACCCCAAGATGCCTTTCACGTTTCTGCTGAGCTGCGGGGGCATGTGCGACACCAGCGACGGCACACTCTCCTACGAATTCAGAAAAGGTTCGGCCGAGAGCACCGTGACCGTGGGCGCTTGCCACATGGACGCCGACTATTGTGACGACTGCTGGACCCATGCTGTGGACTGGCAGGAAGCCCTGTTCGGTGCTCTCTGGGCGGGACATCCTTCAGGAAGCGCGTTTAACCGAGCGAATGCGCACTTTCCGATGTGCGCCGAGTACGAATGTTTTCGGTTCGCGGGCGATCCGGACTTCCTCCTTGTCCCGCCGGTCTCAAGAACGGGTCGGAGGATCACCGTCGATCCGTACGGCACCGGAGACGTTCCGACTCTCCAGGCCGCCGTGGACGCGGCATCCAACGGCGACCTGATCGAGCTGGCGGATGGCTCATATTCCGGACCCGGCAACCGCGACGTCGTTGTGACGGGCAAGGCCGTCCTCCTCTTCTCCGCCAGTGGAAACCCGGAACAATGCACGATCGATTGTGAGAACCAGGGCCGCGCCTTTCACTTCGAATCGTGTCCCGAACATACTTCGGTCCTGAACGGAATGACTCTTGCCAACGGGTGGGCCACCGGCTCACCGCCCGGCGACTCGGGCGGAGCGTTGTTGTGCCAGGGTTCATCCCTACTCATCAGCCACTGCCGGATCACGGGGAGCCAGGCCGACGGCCCGGGTGGAGGCCTCTCTGCGGATTCCGCGTCCGTAGAGATCCGCGATTCCGTGGTCGACGACAACACGGCCCTTGGTTCCGGGGGCGGCGCTTTCTTCGCGCATTCAACCGTCACGATCTCGAACGGCACCTTTGAGGGCAACACGGCCTCCGGTTCCGGAGGCGGCATGGCTCTCGACGGCGGGACGGCAAGTCTATCGGAGAGCGCCGTTCTGGACAACGCGTCGCTTGACGAAGGCGGAGGCCTGCTTCTGACCGGCGGGGTCTCGGCAGCGATCACCGCGTGCACGGTCGCCGGAAACGAGGCCCAGGGCAACGGGGGCGGTTTCTGGGGCTGCCCGGCAATCCTCGACGAATGTCTAGTCCACGGCAACCGGAGCGAGGCCCACGGAGGCGCGCTGCATATTGAGTCCGTCTCAGGTTCGCAGCTCGCGATCGAGCAGTCCACGTTGTCGGACAACTACGCCCTCCTCTCGGGCGGCGGACTCTCGGTCGATGGTCCCGACACGCTCGCCTTCGATCACGTCATCGTGTGGGGAAACCGCGCAGGCGCCGAAGGGGACGAGATCTGCGTGCTCGGCGGATCGCCCCTGTTGGAAATCAACTTCTCCGACGTAGACTCCACCGGGATCTCGGGCGCTTTCGACTGGTTGTGGTACAACATCTGCGAGCCCCCGGGATTCTGCGACCCGCGCGATGCATCCGCCGCGCCGACCTGCGAGGGCGACTACCGACTCAAAGACGCGTCTCCGTGTACCCACGGGCACTCGGCCGTCGGCCTCATGGGGGCGCGGGACGTGGGTTGCACGCCCGGCGTGTTCGTGGTGCGCCCCGACGGGAGCGGAGATTTCCTCACGATTCAAGACGCCGTGGACGGCGTGCCCGACTACGACATCATCGAGCTCGTCAACGGAACCTACACGGGACCCGGAAACCGCGACGTCGATCTCCGGGGAAGGGCTCTCACGGTCCGATCCCAGAGCGGAAGCCCTGATTCGTGCATCCTCGATTGCGAAGGCACCGGTCGCGCCTTTGTCTGCAACACGGGCGAAACCGAGAGCACGCTCATTCAGAACCTCACCCTCACCGGCGGCCACGCCGAGCGGGGCGGCGCCCTCCTGTGCGCCTCGTCGTCGCCTACGATGATCGGCTGCGTGCTTCATCATAACTCCGCGGACTCGTCGGGAGGCGGGATCTGTGCGATTGCCGGATCCCCCGTGATCGAGCGATGCACGCTGGTTGAAAACTCCGCACCTGCGGGAGCGGCCATCCACTGTGACGCTTCCTCCCCCACGCTGGACAAGACGATTCTCGTCTTCAACGGTCCGGGCGAGGCGATGTCCTGCATTTCCGATGCGGATCCCGTCCTCGGCTGCTGCGATGTGTACGGCAACACATCGGGCGACTGGATCGGGTGCATTGCCGACCAGAGCGGCGTCGACGGCAATTTCTCGGCCGATCCTCGCTTCTACGACTCGTTGCTTTTCGACTACCATCTGCATCTGGATTCGCCCTGTCTCGATGCTCCCGGTTGCGGGCTGGTGGGAGCGCTGGGGCGGGGATTCTCGGGCAATCGGGCATGGCTCGTGCCTGCCGAGGTCCCTACGATCCAGGCCGGGATGGACTCGGCCTGGGCCGGAGACACCGTCCTCGTCGCACCCGGTGCCTACGCCGAATACGACATCCTGATCACTCCCGGAACCGTACTCAGGAGCGAAACCGGAAACGCAACCGATGTCGTCATCGACGCCGCGGGTCAGGGCCGAATCCTGACCTGCACCAACGCCGACACTACCACCCACGTTCAGGGAATCACCTTCACCGGAGGGCTGGTGGGCGGGATCACCTGGCCCGCCAACGCCGGCGGAGCCCTCTACTGCGAAAACGCCGCTCTCTCCATCACCGACTGCGTCTTCGACGGCAATGCCGCCGTCTACGGCGGAGCCATCGCATGCAGAGCGTGCACCCTTCGAATCGCCGACTGTTCGTTCGTCCACAATTCGGCATCCGATCGCGCGGCCGCCATTTACATCTACTACTACACGGATCTGGATCTGGATCACAGTCTGATCGCGCTTAGCTCGCAGGGGGAAGCCATCTACTGCAACTACTCGCCCAGCATCGCGATCGCCTGTTGTGATCTTTACGGCAACGCCGGGGGGGACTGGACCGGCGGCATCGCCGACCAGGAGGGCGTCAACGGCAACTTCTCGGCCGATCCGCTCTTTTGTGATCCGGACGGCGGGAACTATCATCTGCACGAGGACTCCCCCTGTGCTCCGAGCCAGGCCCCGTCCGGCTGCGACCTCGTCGGCGCGCTGGGCGTCGACTGCGCCGCCACGGCGGTCGCCGAGTCGGACCACCGAATCCCGCCCACTCTCACGCTCTACCCAGCCGTCCCCAACCCGTTCAACCCGGTGGCGGAAATCACCTACGGCATCCCGCAGTCCGACGCACCCCGGCGGGTCGTCATCAATGTCTACGACGCCCGCGGACGAAGAGTCATCACGCTCGTCGATGCCACCCGCCCACCCGGCGTCTATCGTGTGAGCTGGAACGGCACCGATCACAAGGGCAATCCCGCCGCAAGCGGCGTCTATTTCTACCGAATCACCTGGAACCGAGAAACCCGAACCCAGAGAATGGTCCTCCTCAAGTAGGACTTTGCCGGACGAACACGCATGCGCCAGAGAATCCTTTCAACCCTGATCCTCATACTTCTCGCGAGCCTCGCACCGGCCGCCCGCGCGCACCTGGCCGACCCTGATGAAATGGATCGCGCGTGCCGGCATTGGCTGGACTATATCGTGGAGCAAACGGGGTCGTGGGCGGGGAGCTCATATCCGACGATTCGGGCCGTCGATGAATTGCACGAGGGCCGCCTTCATCTGGCTCGCGTGTACCATATCGATCCCGAGGGCTTCGTCGTCGTTCCCGTCCTGAAGGAGCTCTCGCCCGTCAAGACGTACTCCGAGTTCTACGATTTCGACCTCGACCGCGCCGACGGGTTGCCGCGACTCGTTCGAGACGATCTCCGGCATCGGCTAACGAGGTACCTGGACACCTATGGAAGCCTCGACGGTCATCCGTCCCCGACGCGTGAGCCCGGGCCCGGCGGCGCGAGCCGGCCATGGGATCGACTTGCGGCGGGGCTCCCGCAAGCTCCCCTGACCCAGGCGGGCCCACTCCTCACGACGGCTTGGGGGCTCTTCGATCCCTACAATCTTCTCTGCCCGATGGGCGACGGTGGGCGCTGCCAGGTGGGCTGCGTGGCCGTGGCGATGTCCCAGGTCATGAACTACTACGAGTGGCCGACGACCGGGGTCGGGAGCCACACCTATTACTGGGACGGCGACCAGTCCTGCGAGTACAACACCGACGGGGAATGGCTCCAGGCATACTTCTTCGACCCCTATGATTGGGCGAACATGCCGGACGATTGTGCGGGCGGATGCACGCCGATCCAAGAGTCCGCCCTGAAGGAGCTGTGTTTCGAGGTCGGCGTTTCCCTGGACATGGACTACGGACGATGCGGCTCCGCAACGTCAATCCTGCGGGCGGTCGAGGCGCTGCCATTCTACTTCCGGTATGAGCCGGACATCGTGTACGAATCACACGCGAACCGTACGGAAGAAGAATGGTTCGAGATCATCAAGTCCGAGATCAACGTACATCGCCCGATGATGTACGTCCTCGAAACGCACGCCGTCGTGTGCGACGGCTGGCAAGAGGCCGACAGCCTTCGGATGTTCCACATGAACTGGGGCTGCGGGGGGATCATGAACGCCTGGTACGCGCTCGACAGCTTGCCCGGGTCCACCGAGCCATCCTGGGAACGGCTCATCCGAAGGATCATCCCCGGCAACCGGAACGTGGTTGTTCGCGCCGACGGGTCCGGCGACTACCCGACGATTCAGGCCGCCATCGATTCGGTTCCCGCCGGCTTCATCATCGAGCTGGAAGATGGGACCTTCACCGGTCCCGGCAACCGGGATCTGGACTTCGGCGGCAAGAACTTGATTGTCCGATCTCTCGCCGGGGATCCCGAGAACTGCATCATCGACTGCGAGGGTCAAGGACGAGGGTTGCTCCTCCACTCGGGCGAGAACGAGACATCCTGGATTCGGGGGATCACGATCACGGGGGGATACGCGCCGGCTTCTTCCTTCTCCGGGCGGGGCGGTGCCGTCTATTGTCGAGGGGTCCAACCGTTCATTGAGCACTGCCGCATGATCGCAAACCACGCCGACGGCAACGGGGGGGCACTGTGTATGGATTCGTCCTCGGTCACACTGGCCGACTGCGTGATGAGCGGCAACACGTCCGGCGGGTTGGGCGGGGGCATGTACGTCACCGGACCTCCCGTCCCCTCGATCGACAGCTGCCGGGTGGACGGCAACTCGGCCGAGCTGGCCGGTGGCGGGATGGCATGCGAGACCGCGGAACTGCTCCGAATCCGCCGGTCGGCATTCGCGGGGAATTCGACGAATTCGGGCGGCGGCGGGATCTACTGCGGCTCTCGGGTTCACCTGCAGGACTGCGCCGTTCACGGTAATCGGAGTTCGGGTTGCGGTGGAGGCATTCTGTACGAATCCGAGTCCGGTTTCCAGCCGAGCATCAAGAGCTGCACGATCGCCGGCAACTTTGCCGAGACGACCGGGGGCGGCCTGCAATTTGAAGGCGACGCCTACCCCATGATCGAGGAGACCGTTCTGTGGGGCAACGGATCCACAGTGTCGGGAGACGAGCTCTACCTCGTGGGCGATCCGGACGTTCTCTTCGGAGACTGTGACGTGGATTCCACCGGAATCGCGGGATCCGGATCCATTGACTGGGGTTGGTGGAATATCCACGTTCCTCCCGGGTTTTGTGATCCGGAGGACTGCCTGAGTGCACCCACGGCGGCGGGCGACTATCGGTTGAAGAGTACGGCTCCCTGCGCTCCCGCACATGCTCCGATGGGAGTGCTGGTGGGAGCCCTCGAGGTCGGCTGTGCTCCCGATATTTACGCCGTCCGTGCAGACGGCGCGGGCGAGTATCCGACCATCCAAGCGGCCGTCGACGCCGCAGGATTCTACGACCTCGTCGAGCTGGCCGGCGGCACCTACACGGGGGAGGGGAATCGAGACGTTGACCTCCACGGCAAGCCGCTCACCGTCTCCTCAACGTGCGGGAGCCCGGACTCGTGTGTGATGGATTGTGAGGGCCTGGGACGATCGTTTCACTTTCATTCGGGCGAGTTTCGGTCCGCGATTCTCGAGAACCTGACGATGACGGGGGGCCGGGCGTCCTTCGGCGGCGCGATTTTCTGCGAGCATTCCTCCCCCACGATCCGCGGGTGCGTCTTTCCCGCCAACGCGGCGGATACGGCCGGCGGCGCCATCTCCTGCGCCGAGGGGTCCGAACCCTTGATCGAGAAATGCACCCTGGTAGCCAACTCGGCCCCTTCGGGCGGGGCCGTCCACTCCGGAGCATCGTTCCCGGCCTTCGATCGTTCCATCCTCGCTCTGAGCACCGAGGGCGAGGCGGTCGGTTGCGACGACGGGGGACAAGTGACCCTCGCCTGCTGCGACCTCTACGGCAATGCCGGAGGGGATTGGGTGGACTGTGTGGCGGACTCCGGTGCCGTCGGCGGCAACTTCTCGGCTGATCCTCTGTTCTACGACTTCCAAGCCGGCGATTATCACCTGCACGCGACCTCGCCCTGTCTCGATGCTCCCGGTTGCGGGCTGGTGGGAGCACTGGGGCGGGGATTCTCGGGCAATCGGGCATGGCTCGTGCCTGCCGAGGTCCCCACGATCCAGGCCGGGATGGACTCGGCCTGGGCCGGAGACACCGTCCTCGTCGCACCCGGTGCCTACGCCGAATACGACATCCTGATCACTCCCGGAACCGTACTCAGGAGCGAAACCGGAAACGCAACCGATGTCGTCATCGACGCCGCGGGTCAGGGCCGAATCCTGACCTGCACCAACGCCGACACTACAACCCACGTTCAGGGAATCACCTTCACGGGAGGGCTGGCGAACGGGATCAGTTGGCCCGGAAACGCCGGCGGAGCCGTCTACTGCGAAAACGCCACCGTCTCCATCACCGGCTGTGTGTTCGACGCCAATGCGGCCGCCTACGGCGGAGCCCTGGCCGGCAAGGATGCCTCGTTGACACTGGATCACTGCACGCTCTCCGCCAACGCCGCATCGGAGAGCGGCGGCGGCATCTACGCGTATCACTACTCGGCCATGACCGTCGACAACTGCATCATTGCTCATTCGACCGGCGGCGGGGCCGCATCCAGCTACTACGGTTCGACCTTCGATCTTGCCTGTTGCGATCTTTACGGCAACGCGGGTGGCGACTGGACCGGCGGCATCGCCGACCAGGAGGGCGTCAACGGCAACTTCTCGGCCG
>CAZSXU010000040.1:0-6331 GCA_964610505.1 uncultured bacterium
GTCCCGAAATACGGTCCCGAAATACGCGGTTTCGCTCCTTGAGAAACGCAGGGCGTTCGCCGCGCAATCGACGCCACCACCCCACGTCTCCCGGAAACCGGCCCGCACCCGAAGTCCTACTTCAGAAGCACCATCTTCCTCGTCTCACTTCTCCCGCTCCATTCAATGCGGTAGAAGTAGACGCCGCTGGCCACGCGAACGCCGTTCCCGTCGGTCCCGTCCCAGGCCGCGCAGTGGTATCCGGGAGACAGTTCCGCGTCCACCAGGGTAACGACCCGCCGCCCCAGAGCATCATAGATCCCGAGGCTCACTCCCCCACTCTCCCCGGCAGCGGGGATCCCGAAGGAGATCTCCGTCGTCGGATTGAATGGATTCGGCACCGCCGGACCCAGGTACAGAGCCGTGGGGATTCCGGCTGCCCGTTCGACGACCGACGTGACCTCACACCCGACGCCCACGGCGCCCACCAGCATGCATCCGGGTGGAGCATGATCGGGGGCGCAGGGGGACGCGGAGTCCAGATGGAAGTCTCCGCTGTCGGGATCGCAGAAAAGCGGGTCGCAGCACTGGTTGCCGTCGGCACCCTGCTGGTCGGAAATGCAGCCCACCCAATCTCCGCCGGCGTTGTCGTAGATATCCGTGCAGGACAGAGTGGCGGTTCCCTGATAGGCGCAATGGACCGCTTCTCCCTGTGTGGAGCCGGCCACGATGCAGCCTTCCAGAGACACGGAAGATCCGTAGTAGTAGGAATAGAGCGCGCCTCCCAGGCTCGAGCCCGTGTTGGCGACGAACGTGCATTGGCGGAAGATGGGCGTCGACGAATTCGCCGCGACGGCGCCCCCGTACGCGGCGGCGTTCTGCCGGAAACAGCATCTCTCGAACGTGGGAGATGCGCCCTCGCAGTACACGGCGCCCCCCGCATTGTCGGGCCACATCCCCTCCGCGACGCCCCCCGTAAGCGAGATCCCCCGGACCACGGTCGTGCTGTCCGTACCAATACACGTCATCACCCGGCTCTCACCGCGTGCGTCGATCGTCACACAGTCAGGAGTTCCGGTTTCGCTCAGAATCCTGACACCACTCTTGAGGACGAGTCCGGATTCCGGATACGTGCCGCAGTGAACCAGCACCGTGTCCCCGGCAGCGGCGGAGTCCATGGCCGATGCGATCGTGGGTGTGTCGCCGGGGACTTCCCAGACACGCTTTCGGTAGCAAGCCACTCCCGTGGCGCCGACCCGGCCGCAGCCCGGAGCGTCCGCGCAGGGGGAGTCGGAGAACAGATTGAGGTTGTCCCCTGCAAGATCGCAGAACTGGGGATCAGCCGAGAGATTGCCGTTCGCGTTCTCCTGACCCGCGATGCAGCCGACCCAGTCCCCCCCCGCATTGCCGTAGAGGTTTGAGCAGGCGAGCAGCGGAGCGCTCACACTGTCGCACGAAATCGCTTCACCCGAGACGCCGAAGGCAACGATGGTGCCGGTGAGTGTGGGGGATGAGTCCTCCGCGCGGATCCCCGCGCCGATGGCCGCCGAGTTTCGTATCAGGGTGCAGTTCTTGAGGGACGGGGAGGCGGCGGTGGTGTAGAGCGCCCCGCCAGACGCATCGCCCGCGTTCCCGTCGAGGATGCACCCCACGATCCGTGGAGCGGACCGCTCGCAGTAGATGGCGCCTCCGTCCACAGCGTAGCCGTTCGTGACGGAGATGTTCTCGACCTGGGTGCTGCACGTCTCAGCGGAATGGAACCGGAAGGCGCGTCCCTGGTTCTCGCAGTCGATGACGGTCTCGGTCGGCGTCCCGCCCTGAGGCCTGAGAACACACGCCTTCCCCCGGAGATCGAGGTCCCGGTTTCCGGGCCCTGTGAATGTACCCGGCCCCAGCTCGATGATGTCGTAGGACGCAGCCGAGTCGATCGCCGCCTGAATGGTCTCGTACGGGCCCGCGCCGTCGGGAAGGACCGTTAGAACCTCGCGGCCGCAGCCCGGCCCCAGCGCCCCGATCTGCCCGCATGGCGGCAGACTGCAGCCGGCCGCACAGGGTGAGACGTCCTTGATGTGGTAGTCCCCCTCGGCGGTCGGCGAGAGCTGATAGTCACGGGGATCGCAGAACCCGGGTGGGAAGCTGGTGTTGGACCACAGCCATTCGGCAGTGCCGTCGATTCCGGTCGAATCCACGTCGCAGCAGGCGAGCTCCACCCGGCCGTCACCCTCCGTGCAAATGTTCGGCCCGGCGGCGGCTCCGTTTCCCCACAGAATCGTCTCCTCGAACCGCAACTCCGCACCATCTCCACAGTAAACTCCACCGCCCGCGGTCTCGGCGCAGTTCCCGGCGATCGTGCATCCCCTGAACTCAACCTCGAGCGGTTCATCCGATGCGGCGCAGATCCCGCCTCCTTCCGCGGTACTCCGGTTCCCGACAATGGTGCATCCCTCGACCGTAGCACCGGCGTCCAGAAACACCCCGCCCCCGCGCGCAAAGGGTGCACGGCTCGTCGCGGAGTTGCCGGCAATCGTACAGGCGTAGAGGCTCAGACTCAGCGGGGAGCCGGCGGCAATCCCCCCCCCTCGGTCGAAGGCGACGTTCGAGCGCACCGTGGACATCACAACGGCCGCCTGCGACTGCTCCCCGACGGCGACCGCCCCGCCCGCGCCGCCCGACATGTTGCTCTCCAGCAAGCATCCCACCAGGGTCAGGGATGCCGAGTCACAGTACACCGCACCGCCGTCCCCGACGGCCTCGTTGCCGATGAAGGTGCACGAGCTGAACGTGGGAGACGCGCCGCGGCAGCAAACGGCCCCTCCGCAATCCTCCGGCGGAGACCCAAAGGCGGTGCCTCCGGTAAGGGTCATCCCGTAGACGATGGGGCTGCCGCCCTGGCCGCGGTCGAAGGAAAACGCCCTTCCGAGTCCCTCACAATCGAGGACACACTCTTCGGCGTCACCCGTCAGCGAGCGCAGGATGATGGACTTGCCGCGGAAATCGATGTCCCGGTTGCCCGAGCCCGTGAAGGTCCCCTCGGTGAGAGCGATGTAGGCCTCGTCCGGAAGAGAGTCAATGGCCGCCTGGATGGTCGGATAGTCTCCCGTGCCGAAGGGATCGACCACAGCCATGTTTCCGGACCGAGGTACCGGGGGCGAGATGACGAAGTCCGGATCGCCGCAGTACTCCATGCATCCGGTCACGACGCACATCGGGTAGTCCGCGCCGGCCTGGTCGAAGGCCTCCTGCATCGTGAGTCCCGACTGCAGGTAACCGAAGAGAGCGTCCTGCCAGTCGACGGAGTGAATCCAGGCGTCCATGCACCCGCCCTCGCTCATGGCGCAATAGCCGACCGTGATCGTGCTATCCATCGAACCCTTCCGGAACGCATGGGAGATGGTGCCGGGCCCGGTCTCGCAGAGAGCGTCACAGCCGCCCAGGAAGGCGAAGCACACTTTGGTGTAGTCCGTAATCCATGCCTCCACGTCCGACGCGTACAGAGTCGACCACGTCTCGCCGCCCGCGCACCCGCTCCAGAAACCGAGGGGATTCCCGTGGGCGATGATGTAAACCACGGACGTGGTCGTCGACTGCACGTGGGACTGGATGTGTTCGAGCGTGGGCCACTCGACGGAGTCCGTGTAATAGCCCATCGTGCCGTACCAGTCGGTGGCGTTCTGGTACCATTCCGTCCACGCCCCCCTGCACGGTTCGATGTAGTGCGGGCCGGAGAAGGAGAACCCCCCGTAGGGCGGCGGGATGCCGTTGCCGAGGATTCTCCCGCTCGTTGCATCCACGACCGTCACGACCAGCGCCTCTCCCTCGAGGCTCGTGACTACCCAGCAGGGGTTCTCCGGCTCCGGCTCGATCGGGTAGACGTCCGACTCCGGTGAAATCACCAGGAGCCGGGTCCATTGGATGTCCCCCTGGACCCGGGCGATCGCTTCGTCCCGGCTGATAAGATCGAAGGGGAAGGCCTCGGGGAGGTCGTCCCGCCAGTGGGACTTCCTCGCCAGAAGGTGACTCGAATGTCGATCGAACTGATAGACGATGAAGTCCTTCTCCACAGCCGCGTCCTGGATCGTCCGCTGGTGGTAGTAGACCACCAGATCCTCGCCGATCTCGACCTCTGTGAAGACGCGGCTTCCGTCCTCGTAGGGTTCGAGCAGGTTGTGCTGGGCCTCGGCGGGCGGCGGGGCGAGGAACAGGAGGGCAACCAGCACCGGGCCGGCGAGACTCGGATGACGCGAACTCACTTCAGATCCCACGTGATACCTCCGGTTTCTACAGGGGCTCGGTCCGGAAGCGGCTCCCGGAGGAGGGCAGGACCCGCCGGGCGGACGGGCATTCCCGTACAGGGGATCGGGCAGGTCTTCGGAGTCTGACGCTCCGGCCGACGCGTTTCGCTACTTGTCGACTCTACCAACAGACCGCCGGAACGACAAGGTCCCGGGGGCGCGAATACATGGACAGAGCCCGAATCCCCCAGACCCTGAAATGAGAAACGTAGAAGATGCTGCAGGACACGCGGTTATTTGGTATTTCAGGGACAGGTATGTCGGGGACAGGCTAGGTATTTCAGGGGCAGGCTACGAATTAGCACAATTCCTTTTAGGACTGTGTATTAGGGCCTCGGCGCGGCTGCCTGAGCGATCGGCCGAGTGTCGTCACCAGGTGCTCCAAGGACTTCTTCCTCCCCAGCGCGGGTCAGTCGGTCTCTGCCGTGTCTGGCTGGACTCAAGAGACGCGAAGTTGTTCTCGATCCCCCGGCCACTCTGCGCTCTCATTGATAGTCTAATTTGTTACGTACCAATAAGTTCCTGGGTTTCGTAGTCTGTCCATGAAATAGCGTCCCTGAAATACCCATATCTCACTAAACCGCCCGTAAAAGCGGGGCGACTCCAGTTTGCTGCGTCGCCGTCTCGGCTGCTCTAAGTCAACAATCCGGATTCCCCACTCGTTTGCAGGACGGGAGGTTGTTCTGGTTGTCGACAGGGGGATCTGAACATGAGGTTCGATCACATGATTGTCCGGATAGGAATCTGTGCTGTCATTCCTGCCATACCCGCGCTCCTATTCGGCGCTGTCTTCGCTGCTGCCCCCTCCATGAAGCATGACATGCCTCGGGAGATCTTGTCGTGGAGAGACGAGATCCTATCGCGGGATGAGTACGAGGGACTCGTCTCGCAGTGGCAGACCTACATCGAGAGGCACCCTGCGTCCGCCGCAGCCCATGTCCAGCTGGCCCGCGCGATGCGGTACGCGGGCGAGTCGGAGGAGGAGCAGAACCGGGTGATTCAGCGGGCATTCGAGTTGGATCCGGACTGTCCCGAAGCACTCGATGCCGTCGCCGGAACTGCTTTCAACGATGTCGCCCCCCTTCTTTGTCATGAAGAGGCCATCCGCTACCTGGAACGAGCGATTGAACTCGCGCCACATTGGACCTATCCACACTGCAACCTCTGTTCGCTGGGACTGGTGACCGGCCGCATCGACTTTGCGCACGAGCATGCTCGTGCTCTCGTCCGGAAGGGTGGGATTCCCGCTCCCCTCATGGATTTTGCGTACAACATGTTGGTCAGCGCAGAACCCGGCGCGACGATCATCACCAACGGTGACAACGACACCTATCCTCTCCTGGCCCTGCAGGCGGCTCACGGACTGCGAACGGATGTCGTGGTCGCCCCCGTGGGAGCTCTCAATCGAATCGCCTTCGCCCGATCGGCGTGGAGGCACGTGTTTGGAGACGATGTTCCCCTGACGGACGGGGAGCTCGAGAAGATTCACAGCCGCGCGAAGACAGATTCGGAGCCATCCGGAGAAACTCACGCCTCGCGCGTTATGAGTGCTCTTTTTGAGAAAGTGCGGGCCGGAGAATGGAGGAAACCGGTCTACTTTGCCTTGACGACCGCATCCGCGCACCGGCAGGCGTGCCCGCTGGAGTTGGAGATCCACGGTCTTCTCTGGCGGGTTCTCCCCACTTCCAAAGGAGCCGACGATCACGAGCTTCTGGTGGACGTGACGAAGACCCGGAGACTTGTTCTTGACGAGTTCCGACTCGAAAGTGCCACCGATCTCAGCTATCCGTGGTTGCCCGAGTCGGCAATCCTCCTGGTCGTACGCGTCTATACGGGGATCTTATGCCTCCTGGCAGAGAGAAGTGCGGATCTCGGCAATCTCGAAGCCTCCCGCCTCGCTTTCCACACCGTCCTGGAAATGCTCGAGTTCCACGGCGACGAGGCAAGGATTCAAGATGTGGCCACGTCGTGGAAGGAGATCGATCCCGAGAATCCTGAAATAAACCGATGGATACAGTGATCTGGGGTTTTGGGGACAGGGGTTTTGGAATTGGGGACAG
>CAZSXU010000040.1:6431-25217 GCA_964610505.1 uncultured bacterium
AGACGGCAGAGAAGGTGGAGCTCCGGGGCCGTGAACCCCCGCTCCCGAACTGCGATGGGTGAGAGTCCTTCCCGCGGCGGGTGTTCCGAGGATTCCACCAGGGTCAGCGGATCAAAGCGGCCCTCGGCGACATCCTTGTCGGTGTACTTGCGAAGCAGAGCCGCTCCGTTGAGAACCGTGAGGACGGTTTTCGCCTGCGGTTTCAGGCTTCGAGAGATGTTCGAGAGGATGGAGAGCGGCTGGCCGATGGGGTCGTCCTCCCGGCCCAGAAGGCCGAACGCCCCTTCGCAGAGACAGACGGCGGCATCGAACCTGCCGGGGAACGAGAACCGGGTGGCATCCGAGTGGATCCACTCGATCTCCACCCCTCGGGCCTTGGCCGCCGCCCTTGCCTGGGCAAGCATCTCCGAGGAGAGGTCGAGTCCCGTTACGGCAAAGCCCCGTGCAGCCAGCTCGACGGCGTGACGACCCGTCCCGCATCCGACGTCAAGAATCGAGGCTCCGGGCTCCAGCGCCAGTTCCTCGAGCAGGAAGTCCACCTCGGCGACGGTGTTCTTTGTAAACACGTTGTCGTCGTAGTCCGGGGCATGGGCGTCGAAAAACGACTCCCATGTACTCTTCTCCGCCATCCCGCGTCTCCTTATCCTTTGGCGCAACGTGACGATCGGCTATCCGCCATCGGGCTTCTCTTCTACCGGACGAGCGTCAACTTGCGAACCTGCCGTCCCTCTGCATGCACCGCCTCGAGAAGATAGACGCCGCTTGCCACCGTGTGGCCGGCGGCATCCCGCCCGTCCCACTGGATATCGGTGGTGCCGGCCGGAAGGACTCCTTCCCGGAGCCGGCAGACCAGGCGGCCGGTGACATCGTAGAGGTGAAGCCGAACGTGCATCGGCACAGGTGTCGAAAAGCGGATGGTCGTTTCCCCGGAGGAGGAACCCGGAGCTTCAACCGTCAGTTCCAGCCGCTCGGGTCGGCCCGTCGCTCCCTCGGCCACATCCGTCCCCGCCGGTGACACGACAACTGCGGTGGAAAACTCCGAGGTCTGATCCGCCGTGCCGAATGTTCCTGTCACTGTGGCCGTGACATACTGTCCCACCACAGGTGGAGTCGTGAAGACGAATTCCCAGTCCGTTGCCGAGGTGAAGGAGGCATTCCCCATGTACTCGGCGCCCTCGTCGGCAGGGTCGACGAAGACCTGGACCACCGCGGCGGTGATGGCCGCATCGATGGTGCCCTGTGCCGCGGCCGTTGTTGCACTGGTTACGTACGGCGCTGGAATGGCCTCATTCCCGGGATAGGCGAGGGCGAGGCTGAGCTCGATGCCTTTGCCGGCATTCGCCGTGATGGAGTTGCTTCCGATGATATTGCCGAGCTCGCATGGCCAGTCGTCTTCCCCGACGAGGATTCCCGGCCCCCCGCTGGGAGAGGTATAGCCGTTGTTGGCGATTCTGTTTCCCGTGGCGCCGGAGAGATCCCCGATCTCATTGAACTGGAAGTCCTGGCCGATCCAGATTCCCCCCGAGCCGTTTCCCATGGCCCCGCCCGCGGCTGTCTCGCCCACCACGTTGTTCTGGACCAGGATGTCGGAGGGGAAGGACGTCCAGTTGTGCATCTCGATGCCCCACTCGTCGTTGCCGCTCACAAGGTTCCCGTCCGTGATGGCCGGGCCTCCGATCATACAGTATGCTCCTTCGATGTAGATCCCGGACTGGTTACCGAAGGCGACCAGCCCCGCCGAGTCCGTGCCGATGCGGTTCCCGAACACGAAGTGCGACGAGCCTGCGAGGAGAATGCCGTAGCTTGTGTTCCCGGAGATCACGTTCCCCGGGCCCACCGTGTCAAAGACACAGTTCTCAAAGTACACGCCGTAGTGGTTGGGAAGCGATGCGGCCGTATCGACGTCGAGCCCGACCACATTGTTGGACAGTCGATTGTACATTGTGTTGTCGTTGCGCAGGCGGATGCCGTATCGCCCGCTGGGAACCGCATCGGCGTGGCCGGCGACAAGGTTCCCGTCCACCACGCAGTACTGCGGCCCGTCGTCGAGAAAGATCCCGCCCTCTCCCGCTGCGCCATTGTCAAGATCCACTCTCCCTGTGGCATCTGTACCCACGCGGTTGAGCTCAACAACATGATGATCGGTTCCCAGATCCTGGAGTAGAATCCCGTCGCCACCGTTTGCGCTCACCAGGCATTGCCGCACCGTATCTTCACTGCAGCCGTTAAGGAAGTACACTCCGCTTGACCCGTTTCCGAGATCGTAGGTTCCCGTCAGGTCGAGGCCTATCGTGCTTTCGACCACCAGGTTGCGGTCGCAGCCCGCACCGTCCACGCGCACTCCGTTTCGCTGGTTCGCGCTCACCAGACTGCCGGGACCGATGACGTTGTCGTGCGCTCCGTTCCTGAGGTGTACTCCATCAAAGCCGTTGCCGAAGGCAGCGGCACCCGGCCGATCCGTTCCGATCTTGCAGTCGGCGACGGCGTTGCCGAAGACGTTTTGGCCGATGAGAGCGATCCCGTGGCCACCATTATCGGACACGAGATTCGAGAAGACCTGGTTCGAGTCGCAGGTGGAGGACCCCGGAGCCTGGAGGTGGATTCCGGTCAGCCCATTGCCCCATCCGGTGAGACCGTCAAGGGTCATGCCGACAATGTTTCTGTGGATCCAGTTGCGGCTCACATGGATGGTCCCGACAGGATCGGGAGTGGCGTCCAGATGGATTCCGTGACCCCCGTTGTTGGAGGACAGGTTTCGGCAGAAGGCGCAGGATCCCCCGACAATGTTCCCGACCGCCCCGACCCGAAGATGGATTCCATCGCCCGTGTTTCCGTGAACGAGGTTGTTGTAAAGGATGTTTGCCTCGCAGTCCACAGCGTAGAGAAGAATCCCGGTACCGTTGCCGGTGATGATGTTCTGATGGGCCTGTACGGCACCGCCGATGGTGTTGGACTGCCCGCCCAGGATGGAGATGGCGGTGTCAAAACCGGTGAACTCGAGTCCGCGTACCATGCACTGGGCGCCCATGAGGAGCATCCCGGTCATACCCGGCCCACCCGCAGCGATCTCGATGTCGGGCATCGGATCGTCGGGGACGGCCGTCTCACCCCAGATGTGGGTTCCGTTGTCGGAGAGCGTAGGCAGATCCGAGGTCAGGGTGATCGTCCCCGAGAGTGTATTGGCGAAGAGAATGGTGTCGGGGCCCGCGGAGTCATTCGCGGCGGTGATGTGGGCTCGGAGCGTACTCAGTCCCGCGTCGGCCAGTGACGTCACCACAAACGTGTCCCCGCAGGCTCCGTCCGGGCACCCGAGGGCAAGGAGCACTAGGAAAACGCCGCTTCTACGCATGGCTTGCCTCCCTGCGAAGCGTTAGATGATCCTTCCTGCTCCCACTTATCATACCACATCCAGAGAGGATTTTGGGATCGGGTTTTCGAGGCCATAGCGCGTTCAGACAGCCCTATGGAGGCTGATAAGAGGCTGACCCGCGTTGCCGCGAAACAAGGACGCGGTTGAAGGCGTACTATCATAAGGAAACCGATGGCCACCGCCTGCCCGGCGGTATCGTAGAAGCCGGTCCAACGCTCCCCCCAGGAATGAGGAGCCAACCATGCGCGCGAAACGCCCGTCCATCCTAGGTGTCCTTCTGCTCGTCCCCGTGCTCGCCATCTCAACCCTCTGTTCCGCCCCCGGCAAGGTCGGTACGTACTACCCCGGAGGGCGGAACATCGAAGCGTCCCAGTATAGTCACGTCGAGGGCTTTCCGCCGTTTCCCGACCGGGTGTCGTTTGTTGGGGAACTCAGTGGGGGCTGGCGCGAAATGGGACGGCAGTTTGGGGAGCGGGTGGGGGAATCCACCCGGTACGTCTCGGACATCTGGTGGAAGGACATCTGCGAATCTTTCGGGAAGGAAGAAACTCTCAAGGCCTTTGAGCTCTACACGGCGCAGATTGCCGCGCTGGACCCGGGCCTCGTCGAGTTCATGCAGGGCTTGGCCGAGGGCGCGGCTCGGTGGCTCGATGAGTCCGCCTTCGTGGGCCCGGGCCATCCGCTCCATGCCACCCACTACGAGCGCGTCCTGGCCGTTAATCTCTACGACGAGTGGGCCATGATGCATCCCCGGAGCTTTCCGGACGGATCGAGCACTTACGGGGGAGCCGCGGGCGCGCCGGAGGAATGTCCGGTCGCCGGCTGCAGTGCGTTCGCCGCTCGCGGGACGGCGACTCTCGAGGGCGAGATGATCTCCGCGCAGAATCGCCACTCACCCTACAGCCCCCGGTGCTACGAGCAGGCGTACATCCTCGTACCGAACGAGGGTCACCGTGTCTGGGTCCTCACAAACTCACCTCAGATCGCTGCCAACCAGGTTGTCAATGACGCCGGCGTATCTCTCTCCCTCCTGTTCGGCGGCCTCACGAATCCACGATCGCTGGATTACGAGGGCCAAACGTACTCGGCGGAAGGATTCGGCGTGCCGTGGTTCCATCTCTTTGTCTATGCCGCGGTCCATGCGGACAATGCTCAGGATGCCATTGAGATTCTGACGCTGGGCACCGCAGAATACCGTGACCGCACGGGCCGACAGACGCTGCTGCGCGGCGGAGGGTGGAATTTCCTGGTGGCGGATGAACACACCCTGGCCGTCGTCGAAGCCACGGCCAATCGGTACGCGGTCCGATACGCGGGCGACCTTCTTCCCTTCACGGGCCCGGAGTGGACGGACGACACGTACATCGTGGCGACGAATCACTTCATCTGCGATTTCAGCTACGGACCCGGCAATCAGCGGACCGACATTCCCATGACCATCTTCCGCGAGGGATACGATCGCGACCCATTCTCCGGAGAGATCACGGGGCTCAATGACAGCGGTGTGCGGTTTTGGACACTGATGTGGGACGTCCGGCACAACTACGGCCGCATCGACCGGTATCGGACTCAGCAGATCATGTCGGGGGCCTACGCTTACGATAAGGAGACCGGCGAGAAGATCGAGGTGGCGCAAACCGAATCCGGCAGTTGGGCAGTTTATGGAAGAGAGAGGTTCTGCACAGCTGGTATTCTGGCCTCGTGGGGAGGCACATGCGACTCCAAGATCGCCGTCATCGGTGGGGAAGATGTATCCGTCAACTGGACGATGGGTAGTCCGGTTGATTGGCAGGGAGCTTGGGACCGATATGAATTTGCCCCCTCGATTCAAAGGTGAACGGTGAACATCCGGGCCAGGTCCGGCTAATAGGGCCAATAGGGGTCAGCCACCTATTTAGGCATACTATCCCACATGGCAGGAACTTCCGACCCTTTTTCGATCTTCCGGCATGAGAAATGCAGCCGCCCCCGATTAGCCGGTCTGCTCTCGCTCGCGAATGATCTCTTCTCTCAGGATGCCTAGCCCAATAAGGCAGTGAATCGCCAGCAGGCCGAGACCCGCAGCAGCGGAGCCAATCTCAGCAAACCAGCTGTGGATGAGAGCAGCTACCACTATTGAATTGAGTAAGGCAACAGTCAATGCGTTCGTTAGATCAACGCCAAATCCAAGGACCCGGATTTAGAGACTCCCGGTGAAGTTGCTAACGCAGAACCTTCTGTCGTGTTCGTAGAGACGCTTGGCCACCTCAAGCATGTCACGCATGCATCGAAGGTTGTGCAATCGGATGAAAAGAATCAGGCAGAATGTCATTATGCCAACCGCAATGGAAACGAACAGCAGCATCTTCACTACGCCGTTTGCCATCAACTGAAAGAGGCACAGGTCGGGACGGCCTCGCTGCACTACAAAACCGACTACTGTGACAACTCCGCCCAGGAAGAGAAAGTAGAATCGAAGAAAAGCGATGCGGAGTCCATCGCGACTTCTCCAGAGCTCGCTCAAGTGGTTGTAGTGCTGCAGCAAGAACTTCTCTTGCGACGACATGGCGTCCCTCCCACGGAGGAATAGGGAATAGGGGTCAGCCACTCATGTTGATCCGGTTTCTCACACGTCAGAACTCTCCGCCCCTTATTGTCCAATCACGGAATGGGGAATGCAACAGCGAAATCATGGCGGGACTGTGCCTGGGTAGCTCCGGACAGGCCCGAATTCCTGGAGAAGAAGGACGGAGAAAAAGGGGACAGTCCCCATTTCCAAGCCTTGCGACCTGAGGCGCCGTACTCGGGACGAACGGTACGTTCTTCATTACCAAGGGAATGGGATGCATTCCGTTCGCCCCGAGTGGCTGACGCCATGTCGCAAGACAGAAGATTCAGCCGTATCGAGGGGTTGAACGGAGACTTTTTCAACAGCCCCGCTGACCCCTATTACCCGATGGCGTACTTGGGGAAGACTACGATAGAATGGTAGAAGGGCCGAACCGGTCGCCGCAGGGGACGCGCTGATGCACGCCCCCGAGCTCAACGGCAGACGACGGGTGGCACTGGACAGATCCACGGGGCTTGGGTGCCAAGCAGGGGAGGCGTGATGAATCCTTTAGCATGGGCTTCACCGGTCGGACTTGGTGTACTTCTCGCAGGGCTAGGCATTCTCTTAGCGGGAATAGGTATTATGACGTGGGGATTCAACGAGGAGCGCGACCGCGGGAAGCGTTAGCGAACTCACGGCGCCGGCGGTTCGGACGTCGTCAGCTGTTGGAGCCGCCGTCAACCCAGCGCTTCCATCTGTCGGCACGGCCTGTCACGGCCGTGGCGAAGTCAGAGCCGCGCCAGGCCCGCCCGCAGTTTAAGCGCATCCCGTTATGCGCCTCTTCGTCGTTGGCATACCACGAACGGCAACTGAAGAGTCGGGGCGATTTGGGAGATCCACGAGCATCGGAGCGCACGCATGAAGGCAATTGTCAGGGAACGCTACGGGACGCCCGATGTCCTGGAACTGAGGGACGTGGCAAAGCCCACGCCCAAAGTCGATGAAGTCCTGGTTCGTGTGCATGCCGCGTCCGTCAACGATTGGGACTGGGGGCTACTGCAGGGCACGCCCTTCATCAATCGCATGCTTAGCGGTCTCTTCACACCGAAGGTGCGGATCATCGGCGGTGATATCGCCGGGCACGTTGAGGCCGTGGGCGGGAAGGTCAAAGCGTTTCAGCCGGGCGATGAGGTCTACGGCGATTTGTGCATGAGCGGTTTCGGCGCGTTTGCGGAATACGTCTGCGCGCCGGAAGCGGCCCTCGCTCGCAAACCGGCCGGCATGACCTTCGAGCAAGCCGCCGCCATCCCGCAGGCCGGCATGCTGGCGGTGCAGGGCCTCATCGATGTGGGGCGGATTCAATCCGGCCAGAAGCTGCTCCTGAACGGTGCAGGCGGGGGCGTGGGTACGTTCGCCTTGCAGATGGCCATACTCTACGACGCTGAGGTGACCGTGGTCGACAAACCCGGCAAACTGGACATGCTCTGTGCCATGGGCGCGGACCACGGCATTGACTACCTCAAGGAGGACTTCACCAGAGGAGGTAAGTCCTATGACCTGATCCTCGATGTGAAGACCAACCGTTCGCCGTTTGCCTACGCACGTGCACTGAATCACACCGGTACGTACGTCACCGTCGGCGGCAACACATCGCGCCTGTTTCAGGCCCTGGTCCTGGGTCCGTTGATGTCGCGTCTCTACCACAAGCACGTGCGTGTCGTGACCCTGAAACCCAACAAGGACCTCGCCTACATGAATGAGCTATTCGAGGCCGGCAAACTGGTGCCGGTGATTGACGGGCCGTTCAATCTCGCCGATGTGCCTGAAGCGCTTCGGCTCTTCGGCACAGGCGATCATAGGGGCAAGATCATCGTCACCATGGCATGAACGCCGAAACGCACGTACCGGGGTGGGGGGGCTACTGCCTCGACACTCGTCACCTCTCACCAGCCCACGTCACGCTGGCGGGGCTCTGACCCAACCAAGAGGATTGGGGGTCGGATCCTGCAATGCCACAAAAGAGAGGATAAGTTGTGTAATGGCTGCGGTTGACATCTGAAGAACGAGATCTTCCTGGGAAGTCTGTCGTTCGTCAGGCAGATGCAGAGCCCGCAGGAGCAAATCGGAGACCTGTCAGAAATCCCCCGAGCAGAGAGAAGACCGGAGGCAGAGTCGTTGGAATCGTTCAGACAGCAATACCCACACCGCAAGGAGGCCATGGCGCAGGCCTACCTCTCCGGCGGGTTCCTCTTGAGAGAGATCGCGGACCACTTCGGGGTGCATTACTCGACCGTAGGTCGCGCGATACGAAGATATGAAAAGACAATGACTTAGGCCCCGAAATGTGGCATTGGAAGATCCGACCCCAAGACGGACCCCAAGACGGACCGGATGGTCATGTCCATATCAAGAGACCACTACTCGTCCGCCGTCAGTTTCTCCAACATCTCCACCGCGTTCTGATTCTCCGGATCGAGCTCCAGAGATTTCCTGTAATTCTGGATCGCTTTGTCCTTCTCTCCGAGGTTCATGTAGCCCTCGCCGAGACTGTCGTAGGGGTTCGCCGCTTCGGGATACGCTTCCACATTCAGCTTGAATATCTCCACCGCATCCTTGATACGTCCCGAGCGCATGAAATGGTAGCCCAGCTGGTTGAGCTCGGATTCCGCAAAGTCGTACTCGTCCGGAGTTTCGCGCCTGCATCTCCAGTATGTGCGTACCACCGATTGCGCGCCGTCACTCTCCATCGCTCGACCGACGGCTCGGGCAATGGAACGTTTCGGCATGTCGTAGGGCAGATCATGGAGGATGGCGGTAAGCGCTCCCAGAATCGGGCGCATACTCCCCACGTTGATCGCATTGGTGTTGGTCAGGAAGACAATGAAATCCCGATCCTCTCGGGCCCTGGCGATCACTCCGAAAAACCCCGGATTGTCTCCGGCGTGCCCGACGAATTTGAATGGCTCGTCCACGCCCTCGATGGGAAGTCTTCCGATGACCCATCCGTAGGCATAGCGGCTGCCTGTCCGCTCGTTGTGAAACTGGAGTTCGAACATCTGCTTTTTCATCTCTTCCGAGAGGAGAGTCTCTGTGTACAGAGCCTGGTCCAGCAGATAGAGGTCCTCTACCGTGGAGTACATCCCCCCGGCGGAGTAGAAGACGGTCGGATTCATGTAGTCGGCATTCCTGTAATCGCCGAAGGTCTCGTAGTATCCAAAGGCCCGCTTCGGCACGAGGACTCCCGGCTGGACGTATCCGGTGCCCTCCATCCCCAGTGGAAGAAGGATCCGCTCCTGGAGATTCTCCTCATACGACTTGCCCGTGACCTCTTCAGTGATCGCGCCCAGCAGGTAGTATCCCGAGTTACAGTATTCGAATTGCGAGCCGGGCTCGAACCGTAGATCACGCTCCGAGAAGATCTCCACAAACTGTGCCGGCTCGTAGGTTCTGCACTGAAGCCCCATTCGCTGGGACCGGAACTCGGGGATGTCCCGGAGATAGTTGGGAATGCCCGAGCGATGGGTGAGGAGGTGACGAATCGTCACGGTTTCCCCGGCGGGTTTTGGATAGTCGGGAAGGTAGTCCGAGATGTGGCCGTCGAGGCGGAGCTTACCCTCTTCGATCAGCTGGAAGACCAGGATGGAGGTGAAGGGTTTGGTGATCGAGCCGATCCGGAATCGGGTGTCGGGCTCATTGGGAATCTCCCACTCCATATTCGCGTGCCCGAATCCCTTCTTGTAGATCACCTGGTTCTCTTCGGCCACAAGGATCGAGCCGTTGAAGATCTCGTATTCGTGGAGTCGCGTCATCAGCTCGTCGAGTTGATGGGCATGTCTGTTCGCCGTCTTCCGGTCGAGACCCAGGGCGGGGGACGACAGAAGAACGGCAAGCGCGAGGGTCAGGAGAGCTACTCGTTTCATCATCCGCTCCATTCCAGAGTCAAGTTCCTTATCTCCGCGATTTCCCATAGCCGTGCCTTCCGATCCGCCGGGCTCGGGCACACCAAAACCCGAGGCGATGCCCAGCCGGCCGACCATGAGCCCGGTTCTCCCCAGTGGTACGTGTTGCCGGACCTCCATGTTTCGTGATCCCGTTGGATGGTTGGGGAATCACCCTTCTCTATCGCCCATTGGGGACAGAAAGGTCCTTCAACAGCCCCTCTGTCCCGGATTGCCGGAGGACCCACTTTGCGAAGCCACCTGGACAGACAACCCCGAAAGGTCTACGATCAGGATAGCAGAGTCGACGACGTTCAGGAAAGTCCCGAAATCTGGGAAAGCGAGGACCCGGATGCGCCCTCTTGCAACCGCAGCACTCTCTTGTCTGCTGCTGATCTGTCTACAGCATTGTCCATCCAGCGCATGCACGTCCTTCGTTCTCGATACGGCCGACGGACCGTTCGTCGCGGCCAACCTTGATCTGTCTTTTGGCGACGGGCTTGTGTTCGTGAACCGGCGCGGGATTGCGAAGGAGGGCTATCTGCAGAGCACGACGGGAGAGACCGCGAAGTGGATCTCCGGGTACGGCAGCGTGACGTTCAACCTGGTCGGGCGCGAGTTCGCGTGGAGCGGGATCAACGAAGCCGGTCTGGTCGTCGCCTCGATGGAACTCCGGGCCTCGACGCTTCCGCCGCCCGACGAACGGCCGCCTCTCGGCATCTCCACCTGGGTCCAGTATGTGCTGGACACCTGCGGCAGCGTCCAGGAAGCCGTTCAGGTGGACGCGCAAGTGCGAGTCGAGGATAAGGAAATCCCCAGCCACTACCTGATCGCGGACAAGGACGGGCACTCGGCCGCAATCGAGTACCTGGGCGGCCGCTACGTGTACTACACGGGCGAGGAGATGCCGGTTAAGGCCATGGCCAACGCCACGTATGCGGCGGGCGTCGCCTACATCGAACAGGGGATCATCCCGGCGATGAACCCGGGCGCGTCGGTTGAACGCGTCGCCGCCGCTGCCGACAAGATCAGGCGCTTCGGCACCGAACCGGGCGCCTCCCCGGTGGACTACTCGCTCGGCGTCCTGACCGAGACGGTCGTTGCACCCAAGACGTTCTGGCGTGATCTGTTCAACGAGCCTTACACGAGGTGGAACGTCGTGTACGACATCGCGCGGCGGGAGGTCCATTTCCGGACCGTGGACAGCCCCGAGGTCAAGCGACTCTCGCTTCGAAGCTTCGATTTTTCCTGTGAGACTCCAATGATGATGCTGGATGTCAACGCCGAGCTCGAGGGCCATGTTGAACGGTCTTTCGTGCCCTACGATCACGACGTCAACCTGAAGGCCTTCCGTACGTTTTGCGATCGGTGGGGGATCGAGGTCTCGGAGGAAGGGGCCGTCGAGCTGATGCGGTTCTTCGAGAGCTTCGAGTGCGCGCGCTGAAGGGGCGCGTGAGGGGTCTACCCCACGCATGGAGCCGACGACCGCTCCGTCGCCGGGCCGGGCCGGTTTGCGGTTGTCACAGGACAGGCGGATAGGTATTCTGGGGGCTGTCAAAGGAGTTCCCTTCGCGGTCCGGAGGTCTCTGTGAACCGTCCTGGAGGCCGATCCAGCCCACTACATCCATTTCAAGAGCCGCCCTTTTCCGCCCCAGGCCTGTTGACGTCACTGCAGGCACGGCGCTCCTTCTCATTCTTCCTCCAATACTGTGTGGAGGTGATCACTTCCGGATGGCTCGCCTTTTTCAGCCGGCCTATCCAATGCTGTGCATGACGTTGGTGCTCTTGTTGGTCGAGAGTCGACTCCTCCCGCGCTTGTCGGAGGCGGCTCACAGTCGCCTTGGATCCGCTTCCCGGCCAACGCTGCTCGTTGCTCTTGGGCTCACGCTCGTCTTCATCTCGACGACTGTGGAACCGGTACACTGGTGGAAGCTGAAGAGCGCACCCCTTCTTCTGAATGAGTTCAAGCTGGCTGAAGACAGGATGAGCCGCGGGAGGGGACTGGCGGAATTCTTCGCCGCGTCCGATGATTTGCCGTCGGTGGGAGTGATCGCCTCCGGGGCGATCAAGCGCAGCTATCCGGGGGAAGTCGTCGGCTCTGTTGGCTCGTTGCAGCCCCCGGCCTTGAGACCGATCCTCACTCGAATCAGGCGGCGGTTGCGACACAAGTCCCCGCGCCGAATCGACCGCCTTTCACAACAGAGTTCCGACCTTGCCTGCGTCCTCAGGCGGATTTCCTGCTCATGATCTGCGTGGGCCGCCTCATTCCAGAGAGGATTCCTTCTCTACGCGTGGGACCGGGCCATTCTGAGGCACTCGACGCCGAGTTCAGGGAATCTTTCAACGGCCCCGCCGGTCCGTCTATTCCCAAGACTCCATTCTCCCCCTTGAAAGGTCGGCGTTACTGTGATATTTGTCACACGAACGTTTCGCCACAGGAGGGGAGTATGAGAAGCCCGGCCGTTCTTCTCGGAATCGTCGCGATGCAGTTGGCGTCCTGCAGCACAGCCGCAGTCGCCGAGACCGTCCCCGGGAAAATCGCCTTCTATTCCATGCGTAACGGGAGGGCGGACATCTATGTGATCGACGCGGGCGGGACCCGCCTGCGCTGTCTCACATGCGATTCCGGCGGGGGACAGTGTCCGGCTTTCTCTCCGGACGGCAGCCGGATCGCGTTTCAACGGAGCGGCACCGAAGACCTCTACGTGATGGACGCCGACGGGAGTCATGTGCGGTGTCTGGCCGGGGCGCCATCCTGTGAGCGACATGCCGCGTGGTCACCCGACGGGGAGAGGATCGCGTTTCAGACGGACCGCGATGGAAACCCCGAAATCTACGTGATGGACAGCGACGGCGACCATTGGGTTCGCCTGACCGATCATCCCGCCGAGGACATGAAACCCTCGTGGTCCCCCGACGGCAGGCGGATTGCCTTCAACTCGAAGCGAGACGGCAACTGGGAACTCTACGTCATGAACGCCGACGGCACGGGGCTCCGGCGTCTCACCGACAGTCCCGAGTGGGAGCTGTTCCCCGCGTGGTCGCCCGACGGGACCGAGATTGCCTTCCGCTCGGGGAGGGCGGGGATCTTCGAGGGAGATATCCACGTCATCCGGCCCGACGGGACCGACGAACGAAGCGTGACGGCGGACGAAGGGGTGGAGGAGGATCCCGCGTGGTCGCCCGACGGCAGGCACATTGCGTTTCAAAGCATGAAGGAAGGAACCTTCGACATCTACATCGTGGATCCTGGCGGCGGAAGCTGGACGAAGCTGACGCAGGATGCAGCGCACGACTACTGGCCCACCTGGGCCCCGGGAGCGAGCACCGCGGTGTCCGCCGGGCCTCGGGATGATGCTCCTCGCGCCGGGGACGTTCGGCTTCAAATCCTGTACGACGATCGTGCGATGATCGACGGTTTGGAGGCGGACCCGGGTTTCTCGTGCCTGGTCCGAGTCGGGGGGAAGACGCTGCTCTTCGACACGGGAAGGATCGGCAGGATTCTGATGGCCAACATGGAGAAACTGGATGTCGATCCGGAGGAGATCGACGTCATCGTCATCTCACACAAGCACAGTGATCACGTGGGCGGGCTGCGGATGCTTCTGGAGGAATGCGATCGCCCTCGCGTCTACCTGCCGGAAGGGCTGCCGGACAATCTCAGCGGGCGGGCCGTGGATCTGGTGGCCGCCGCCGTCGAGAGCGCAAAACGACGGGCCGAGGTTATGGAGGTTGCCGCAGCAACCCGGGTTGAGGAGGGAGTGCATACCACGGGCCCGATGGGAACTCGAATACCGGAACAGACTCTCGTCGTCTCCACGCAGGCCGGGCTGGTTGTGATCACGGGCTGCGGGCATCCCGGCGTCGTGGAGATCGTCGAGAGAGCCAGGGATCTTTTCGGACGGGATGTCCTGTTGGTGATGGGAGGGTTCCATCTGGTCGGGAGGGAAGTGGAAGACATTCGGGCCGTCGCCAGGAGGCTGTCTCCGCTCACGCGCTGTGTGGCTCCCTGCCATTGCTCGGGGGATGCGGCGCGGGAGGAGTTCAGGCGGGTATTCGGGAGTCGCTACGTGGACGCGGGATTAGGGACGAGCATCTGCCTGGACGAGCTGACCACACAAGACCGGTAACAGGATATTGTATTCTGAGAGTCTATGGGGACTGTCTCCCTCCGGCGTTATGCTCCCGCGGCCCCCGTTCCCACGGAAGGCGCCTTCACCTGAAGTGCGCCGGGTTTTACCCCGCGCTATGGCCGGCTCCCCGAGGATTCCGCACGGCGTTTGATCCCTCACAGGCACTTCCGCATCATGAAGATCTCGAACGCCTCCCACACGAACTTCATTGCCTGGTTTCCACTGTGAGTACGTTGTGGGTACGTGAGAGCTCGGTGCGAAGTTTCGGGGCTTCGTGGGGTATTTCAGGAGCACTCGGGTCGCGCTACTGGCCGACGTAGAACTCGAGTTGGGGTGATTGCTCAATACAGGTGCGATCGGGCTCCTGGTCAGGGTGATTGAGGAACTCTATGATGAGAGGAACCGCGCAGGGATGGGAAAACACTGGAAGATGACTGTGGCCCGGAAACACAACGTGAAATGAGTGGGGAAGCGTTTCTGCCACCCGCTCTCCCCAGAAGACGGGTGTATCGGGATCGAATTCGCCGCTCAGGATCAGCACCGGAAGAGGGCTGTGGACCGGCCGTTTCTCAACGGGCTCCGGCTCTCGCCCGGGCCAGACGTCGGAGACCCCGTCCGGGAGGACGGTGAGGGAAATCCCGGCCAGCTCCTGGGGGAATCCCCTATGTTCGGCGAACCTTCCAGGATCCTCGAAGGGCACCTCGTCGTTGCACCAGAAGGAGAACCTCATTCCCCACGCAAAGTCGGAAGGACCCATCTGCAGCTGAACGGTCCGTCGCAAAGTCGTGGTATCTCCCATGGAGAGTCCATGCACCGCCGCGGGCACGTACGGCAGATAGGACGTGTTTCCCAACAACGCGGGCACGCAGGCGAAGAGCCCTTGATCGTCGATGGGTACGGGTGTCGGTTCCTGTGTGACGGGATGAATGACGGAGATGACCAGCGGATTCGCCTTGGCCTCTTGCATTCGGTCCAGGAAGCGTTGCTCAAGATCGGGGAATACCCGGCCGGCCAGGGTGTCCTTCGCGCACACCCCAAGCAACCGTCTCAAGACAGTCCAGTAGTTTTCCACGGAGGCCTCGTTCCAGCTGACATCCGGGGGCAGCGGCGACACCAGCACGGCCGTGCGGACTCCCGCCGGGTACCGGCGGAGGACTTCCAGCATCAGCCGGCAGCTATAGGAGATGCCCGAGAGGTTCCACTGTTCGATTCGAAGGACTTTGCGAAGGTCCGCAATGTCGGCAGCGCTCTCCCATGTGTTGTAGGCCGTCAGATCGACGCCCTCCGTTTCCAGTCTTTCTCTCAATGTCCTAACCGCTCCGACAAATGCCTCTCTGCCGGGAACGTTGTTGAGGTTCCCGATACCGGCCGCCATCGCTTCGTCAATCTCCGGTCCCAGTAGCGGAGGTACGGCATATTTCGCGCCTCGTTGCTCAAAGAGAATGACGTCCCGCTCCTTCAGGATTTCAGTGAAATAGCGCACCGTATGAGCGTACCGGGCAGCCCTCACCGTTGAAAGCACCCCCGGGCCGCCGGTGGTGAAAAGGAAGGGGTCGGGCTTCGACACGGTCGCCGTGCTCTGGATGATGACCACGGCCAATCGGATAGTTTTGCCATCGTCGGGCCTGCTCCGGTTTTCCGGGACCACGAGATGGCCGAACCTGGCCGTCACCTGTTCCGGCTCAATCTCCGGGGGAAATGCCGACCATTCGAAACGGGGAACTTTGTCGGTTCCAGCGGTGGATTGTCCCACGGGCGAGCTTGCCGAGAGGGATCCCAGAACGTCAACGCAGACCGTCGATGTCGGCGACACAACCAGGATCGCCAGTGTCAAGAGGCCCGGGGTGATACCACGCATTCGCATGAACGGTTCCTTGACGGGGAATGGTGGGCAACATGTCCTCGGAAACGCCGTACTGGGTCCTACTATTCGTTACGTTTCCGCCGGGCATCGGTTTTGCCATTTCCGATTTCCTGTGGGTGCGTGGCGACGCCGTTTCCGGTCGGCGGACAGCGGCAAATCGGAAATCGTGAGTCGAAAATCGGGCAATGCCTTACCCGTGGAGCGGATAGGGGGGACGGTGCCGAGAAAAAAGAGGGTGGGTTTAATCCCCCTACTGTGGGGACAGAGGACTCAACTCGGCATGCAGATCTGAACGGCGGGGTCGTCGAGGAGCACCTACTCGCGCTCTGGGAATAGGCGTCGAAACTCTCCCAGCGGCTCCAGGTACACCTTAGAGAATGAGGAGAACGGGAAGAACCCATTCTCCTCATCTTTCCAGGGGGCGCATTCGGCCCCGCTACTCGGCGAACTTCGCCTTGATCCCACCCCACGTGGTGCGCTCGCTGGCGGTCGGTCCGCAGGTCGGCCAGCCCGCACAGGTAGCGTGACAAGTGCTGGTTCCATCGCACGTATAGTTTCCCTGGAACGTGTATTCCTCACAGTCCGGAGCCCCCGCGCACGTTATCGATCCGTCGCACGTCTGGAGCGGGTCCTCGCACGTCGAGTTCCAGCATGTGGAACTCCCGTCACAAGTTGCCTCTCCGAAACACGTGAATTGTGAGTCGCACGTGTAGTGCCTCATGCATGTAACCCCGGCATCGCAGGTAGGTAGACCCGGGTCACACGTCGGCACGCTTGGGTCCGACGTCACACCCCAGCAGTCGGGGATGTCCCGATCGCACGTATACTGACCGTAAACGGTTTCGTACTCGCAGCCGGGGGCACCGTCACAAGTTGCCGCCCCATCGCACGTGCCGCCGTCTACGGTGTACTCTTTCACTGCGGCATGGGCCTTCCCGACGCCGGTCGCCGTGATTTCCATTCCGGCGTTCTCCAGGTGCACAATAGCTTCTCCCAGCAATGCCTGGAAGGCCGGAGAATCATCGTGCGAGACGGGTTCGATTCGGCCTCCAAGGAAGGCTGCGCAGAGGGCCACGAGTGTCGCCGCAGATCCCAGAACAATCGCCTTTCTCATTCGCTTCACCTCCCTTCTCAGCCGAATGTCTTTCACGCGACTTGCTTCCTTCGCCCACAAAATTCCCCCCCCGAGGTCGGCTCTCCCGTTGACGTCCCTGGAATAGAGGGCAACGGAAAGGAACTTCTAGGCGCCAGCAACAATCTTACTCCCATGTATGTTCTGAGTCAAGTCTTTATGTCGGGAGCCAAGGCTCCGCTCGTGGTTTTTTGGGATTGTGTGAAACCGAAGATTTGTCTTTTTTGACACAAAGGCCACGGGCATGGCACCGCTGGTGAGTGGTTCGTCAATACGGTAATGACTTTAATTTCTGGATGTTACGCCATTCTCTGGGGGCGAAGGAGGGAGAGAGACGACACCAGGAGGTTCAGATCACTTCACTCCCCCGTTTGGAGCGTCTGGATTCGGGAAATGTTCGAAGCCTTGTCCGGGTCGGCGGTGGGGAACACGGGAGGTCCCCAAAAACCCTCCGTCCAAGGATGTCCCAAAGGACAGATTGTGCGCATTGATTTGTTGGCCCGGGGCGGACAGAAGCCGACGTTCTATCCACGGACTTCTCCGATCATCCCCAAGAGAGGCAACTGAAGGTCTGCAACCGGTTTCGTCACAGTGGATCGGTCCCGGCTCAAACCTCCAGACACCCCTCTCGGGATCATCGGACACTACTTCAGCATCACCGCTTTCCTCTGCTCGACTCCCTGCGGTGTACTCAATCGATAGAAGTAGATGCCGGAGGACAGCGATTCGCCCGCGTCGTTCCTGCCGTCCCAGTAGGTTTCATAGGTGCCGGGTTCAAGATGTTGGTCGATGAGTGTCCGGACCCGGCGCCCGCGCACGTCGTAGACCGCCAGGTTCACGAGTCCTCCAGGGCCGGGAATGCCGATCTCAATGGTCGTGTTCGGGTTGAACGGATTGGGGTAGTTATCGCCAAGATAGAGGGCCACGGGTCCACGGCGTCCATCCGCGATCACGGAACTCAGAGGCGGCATCCAGACCACGATGTCGAGGCTGGTGGTATCCGCGCCGCAGAGGGGACTCGAGACGATCAACCGGACCGCGACGGTTCCCGAGTCGGCGTACACATGCTGGGGATCTGCAACCCCGGTCGTGTCCGAGCCGTCACCGAAATCCCAGTACCACTCGGTGAAAGAACCGCTGGAGCAGTCGAAGAAACAGATCACGCTGTCCACACAGACGGTGTCCAGGTCGGCCGTGAAACAGGCCACAGGCGCGAGGCAGCCGTATCCTGTGCAGAAGACATCGCTGCAAAGCGCCTGGCCGGTTTCGATTCTGCATTCACGCGTGCCGGCAGCAGTCGGCTGCAACCGTACGGTCACCGTCAGGGACTCCCCGGCGGCGAGACCGTAGAATCCGCCACCCGAGACGATCCAGTACTGCGTACACGGCTCGTTTACACTCCCCTGGAGCACACCTCCGCCGGTATTCGTGATGCTGAAGGTCCTGTCTTCCGAGCTCCCCAACATCACGGCCCCGAAGTCCAGACTGTCGGGCTGGACTAGACATGCAGGGGGATCGTCACCCACGCCCGTGCAGGCCACATCACTACAGAGTGCCTGACCGGTCTCGATTGAGCAGTTGTGGGTACCCGATACGGTGGGCTCGAAGCGGACGGTGACCGTGACCGACTGACCCGCGGTCAGATCATATGCGCCACCACCTGAAACGATGGAGTACTCCGCAGAGGTTTCGCTCACATCACCCGAGAGCGTGCCGCCACCCGTGTTGGTAATGCTGAAGGTGGTATCCTTAGTAGCTCCCACCGTCACAATCCCGAAGTCGAGTGCAACAGGATCCACGGCGCAGGCGGGTGGGTCTT
>CAZSXU010000041.1:0-22504 GCA_964610505.1 uncultured bacterium
CCCTCGATGAGGGGGGCCCTCGATGAGGGGGGCCCCGGCCGGCCGGGAGACTCCGCAGAGGATGGATCCCATTCTCTCACAGGCGGGTAGCCCCTGCTGCCGGGACATTCCAGGCAAAGGAGGTGATCTCGAGGGCAATCAAGGGCAATCGATTTCTCGGGTCTGTTTCGAACCTGCTCCGGTTGGAAGGAGGGAGTCCAATGAGAATCCATCTTCCGGTCATCATTCTGGTTGCGGTGGTCCTGGCCGCTTCCCCCACCCCGGCCTACGAGTGGTACCCCGTACATGTGGACAGTGTGCATCACCCCACCTATGAGATTCAGTTCGGAGGCGGGCTCGGTTACGTGGGGACCGAGGAGGGCGTGTTTCGCGGCTATGGTCCGCCCGAAGCATGGGAAGGGATGGGGTTGGAGGTTCCGGGCCTCGGCGCCTACACGGTTCTGTATCTGGAAGGGTCCGGCTGGGAGAAGCACTCCCTGACGGAGTTTCCCCTCCTCGGTGCCACGGGCGTCGCCATCGAGGACCTGGACCGCGACGCCTACGCCGATGTGGTGGTGACGGCCAAGGAACCCGGTGACTGCGTCGTGTGGTACGAAAACCCCCTACCGCTGGCGCCGGGACCCTTCTGGCCGATGTGGGACGTCGACCGGCCGACCGACGGCGGCCGGGAGGTCTCGATCGGCGACATCGACGGGGACGGCTTTCCGGACCTGGCCGTTGCGATCCGAGATGAGGGTGAAATTGTCTGGTACGAGAATGTCCCCACGAGCCACCCGATGACGTGGATCCGCCATCACGTCGGATTCATCGGCGGCCCCCGCGGCGTGTTCGTGGCCGACATCGACGGTGACGAGCGGCTCGACATCGTGGCCGGCGGGATGGCCGACAACACGGTGATGTGGTACGAAGCGCCGCCGGACCCGTCCGACTCATGGACGGGATACGTGGTGGACGACAGCCTGGAGAGCGTCAAAGGCGTGTTCGCCCACGACATGGATCGGGACGGCGACCTGGACATCGCGGCGGCGGGCCGTGGGGCGGACGACGTCGTCTGGTACGAGCACGGGAATCTTGGGGATCCCATTCCCTGGACCAAGCATCTCATCGACACGGATCTGACCGAAGCCGTGAGCGTCTGGTGTGGCGACCTCATGGGCAATCCGATGCCCGAAGTGGCGGCCACGGGCAAGCTGGCCGGTCGGGTCATGGTCTACACGCGGTCCGACGAATCGGTGGACGCCTGGACCCCGATCGTCCTCGACGACGCTCTTGCGGAAGCCTGCCCCGTTTCCGGGGGCGATATCGACGGCGACGGCTGGAAGGACGTGGTGGCGGCAGGCAGGAGCGCCGGCGTGGTGGCCTGGTACCGGTCGCCCGGCGAGTCCGGCACCTCCTGGCACAAGAATGTAATCGATGACGCGGCGGGCGGCTGCATGGGCCTGACCACCGGGGATGTCGACAACGACGGCGACCTGGACATCGCCGCAACGGCCTGCTCGGAGGGGTACGTCACCTGGTACGAGAACGACTTGCGTGACATCTACTGCGGCTTCTCAGACGGGACCGGGATGTGCGAGTCCGACGGCATCTACCACTGGGGCGACATCGCCCAGGAGTGGACGGCCGGCTGGTGGTGCCCGCGTCCTTACTTCCTCGTCCAGCATCCTCTCCTTCCCGACGTCTACCTCTGTGGGAACATGAACGGGCTTTTCGTTTCCAGCGACCTGACGCACTGGACCGAGATGGGCGGCTTGACCCTGCCCGACCACGTCCGGAGCATTTGGTTCGATCCGGTGAATCCCGACATCCTGATGGTGGGCACCAACACCGGACTCTACCGGACGGACACCGGCGGGATGCACTGGACCCCGGTCCTGGAGATCCCCGGGCAGCCCGTGATGGACATCGAGTCCGCCCGGGACCCGGAACACCCGGCGGACCCCCCGCTCGTCTATCTGACCGAAGGCATGGGTACGTTCGACGACGGGCTCTACCGTTCGAACGATCTGGGAACGAGCTGGACGCGGCTCGACACCTTCCTCCTGCCCACGGATCTCCTGCAGGATGTCACCATTGGCCCGGCCGGGCCGTTCCTGTTCATGGGAACGACGGGCCAGGGGATCTACCGCCTCTGTCCCGACGGCACCATCATCGGAGATCTCAACACGGGTCTGCCCGATCTGAGCATCCACCGCATGCAGTATGATCCGTTCATCGACACGCCCGCCATCTTCGCCTGCACGGAGGGCGGGCTATACGAGTGCTTGCTTCTGGAGGGGACCGAGGTCGCGGCCAATCCCGAACCGCCGTCGATTCGGGTGATGTGTCATGCCTCGCCCAACCCGTGGAGTGAAGGGGTCGCCTTCCGACTGGACGGCCTGGAGACATCCGCCCCCGCGAAGATCGCGGTCTACGATCTGCTGGGGCGGCGGGTCTGGGCATCGGAGGGCCACACGTCGTCCTGCGGGACGTGGACCGCGCGCTGGAACGGACAATCCATGAGCGGGCGGGATTCTCCGCCGGGCGTCTATGTGTACCGCGCGGAGGTCTCCGGCAGGCAGTACGGGGGCAAGATCATCCGGGTGCGGTAGCCCGGCCGCCCCGCCCCATGTGGAAAGGGCACATGGGCGAGGTAGAAGGACGAGAATCGAGAGCCGGAAGTCGAGCACACGCGGTACATCGCTCGGCTTTCGGCTTTCGGATTCTGGAAAGGAGCACCGCAGGAAGATCCTGTGTTCTCCGTTGCGCCCGGCCTTCGACTCTCGGCTCTCGTGCCACGGGGCGGATTCCCACGACCCCTTCCGGCCGGTGAATCACCCGGATGAGTCCCGGCCCGGGCTTGCGCCGTCCCGGCCGACAAGACTCAGGACGTAGCGCAGTCGATCATAGTCCTCGGGCGCATCGCAGTCCTGGGTGTGGTCCTCAATTTCCTCGAACAGGCCGGTTCCGTTCGTCCGGCGCGAGCAGACCTCGCCCCGGGCCAAATCGATCTCCGCCAGCAACATGTAAACGCCCCACAGTTTCCCGAAGCAGGGACTCCGCCCACTGATCTTCGAGCGGATCTCCCGAATGAACCTCCAGAAACGCCTTCGCCCAACGCCCAGACGAACCAGACGCGCCGGAGGTACGGGCGGGCAGTTGTACCTGTCGAACAGCCTCAGAAGCTCGAACCCGCCGACGCCCAGGTCACCATCGCCCGAACCCAGGCTCGCGAGGTACCGGATGCGCGCGGGCGTCCAGAACCATCTCGACGAGCCCATGTCCCGCAGCGTCGAAAGGGCCGAGTTCAGCTCCAGTGCCCTGGCAACCGATCCGGCCGCCGTTCGGTCAAACGCGAAGGAGAAAATCTCCGGGACGCACGCCAGGAATTGAACCGGTGCGCTCTCTTCCAGGGTACCGAAGAACCGGACGCCGGCATCATCGTCGAGGATCTTTCGGATGGCGCGGCCGGAGAAGTAAACGTCCCCCAGGAGGATGATGTTGCGATCGGTCCAGAGATGCCTGGAGGACAGGAGGGTATCCGCCAGGGTTGTGCTGCACTCGGGAGGGACAAAAGATACCTTGAGAGGCGCGGCCGTGAGTTCGGGACGATCCGTCAGGACATGGATGTCCTCCACGCCACTCTGTTTCAGCAGGCCGACGGTTCTCCCGAGAAGTGTCTCGCCGGAATCCGTGACGGGCACCAGCTGCTTCTCAACACCCAGATGCCGATTCCATCTGTGCGACAATCCCGCGCAGGGGACGATGGCTACTCTTCTCATGGCCGCTTCAGCGTAAGCCGAAAAGAGGCTCTGTGTCAAGCACGGGGGCCGCGCAGGACCTCATCTCCAACGTGGCCGCCCGCGCAGCTTTCACTTGCCTTCCATACCCGCAACGTGTTGTAGTCACCGGCGTGGCGGAGATTCCCGCGCGGAGGGACTCCCCAGCGTACCCCATCGATTCCACCGTTTCCGACTGGAGCAACGCCTCCCGCTCGCCGCTTCCAGTCCATCTCTGCGGATCGCGACCATGAGCGACCTGTTGAAAATCGTGAAGGAATCGATGATCCGCTTCGGTGGATCGCTGCTGGCTTGCGGGCTCAGCTACGTCCTGCTGATGGTCATCACCCGCTTTCTTACTCCTTCGGAGTACGGAACCTTCGTTCTGGCTCAATCCATCACGAGCCTCTCTCTCCTCTTCGTCCTGGTGGGAACTCCCAAAACACTCGAGCGATTCATCCCGTTTTACAACGCCGCCGGGGAGATCGGCAAGGCGAAGACCCTCGTGAACCGGGTCCTGAGAAACGCCGTGTTGGTCAGCCTCATTGTTGCCTCGGGACTGTTTCTTCTCTCAGGGCCGGCCTCCCGTACGATCTTCAAGGACCCGGCTCTCGCTCCCGTGCTCAGGATTATGGTCCTGGCCGTTCCCACTCTCGCGACCATCGAGCTGGTGTCGGCCGTCTTCGCCGGATTCAAGGAGCTTCGCTATGCCGTGTACGTGCAGCAGCTGGCCGTTCCGACGCTGCGGATTGCGTTGGCGATCGCCGCCTTCCTCGCGGGCTACCGGCTACTGGGTTGGACATGGATGTACGTGGCGTCGCTCGCTGCCGGTGCGGCCCTGGCCCTGTGGTTCTTCCGGAAACACGTCACCCGCCGGCTTTCCGGGATTCCGGGAACACGCGTCTCGCTCCGGGAGATCCTGTGCTTCTCCTGGCCGCTGAGCATTCAGGGTGTCGTCGTGATCTGCGTGGGCCAGGTCGGGTTTCTCTTCCTGGGATACTTCCGCCCCACGGCCGAACTGGGCACTTTCAGAATTTACGTCGCCCTTGCGGCTCTTCTGAGTCTGGTTCTTCACTCGGTCGCCCAGATCCACAAGCCCGTGATCTCGGGTTTGATCTCGACGGGCAGGATCCATGAGGTCCGGGAAACCTACCGTCGGGTCACGAAGTGGATTTTCCTTGCGAACGCTCTGGGGCTCCTGGTGCTGGTCCTGTTCGGCGCCCGAATCGCATCCCTCCTGTTCACCGAGCGGTACCTCGGAACGCCCTTTGTTTTGCTGATCCTGGCGGTCGGCCATTTCGTCACTTCCTCCTTCGGCCCCAGGGGAACCACCCTCGAGGCGTTCGGCAACACCCGGCTCGTGATGATCAACAGTCTGATCTGGCTGGGATCATGTGTGGGGTTGTGCGCCGTGCTCGTTCCTCGCTACGGGATCACCGGAGCGGCCGTCGCGAGTGCGGCGTCCGCGACCCTTGGCGGGCTGGCAGGACTGATCGAAGTCTACGTGTTTCACGGAATACAGCCGTTCGACATGCGGTACGCGAGGATTGTTTCCGTGACCCTCGCGACCGGATGCGTGGCCTATGTCCTGGATTCTCTCCTGCGTGGTGCAGGAGCCGGAGCGCTCCTGGGCCTGGTCCTTCTCACGGCCGTGGTCTACGTCCTCGGCCTCCATACCTCTCGGTGTCTGGACTCCGTGGACCGCGAGGTGTTCGATCGAATAAGGGCAAGAATCACGGCGACGGGAAAGATGGAGTAGGCGCGGGGTCCCGCAGGATCAACCCGGGAGAATCAGCGACTCGAAGACCGGTATGGCGCCCTCGAGCCTCTGTTCACGTAGAACCGTCCTCCCCCGGTCGCGCGCAACAAATCGTTCGAAGCGCGGCCGGGTGACCGGCGCGGCCGCCGGCGGGTAGCGGCCGGTCCAACTGTGCGCAGCGTGAAAGAGACCCACGAGATCGTTCAAGAGCGCGATGGCGATGGGGTGACGACCGCTTCCCCGTCCCAGGTAAACCAGCTCTCCCGTTTCCTCCCCTCCAAGCACGACCACGTTGTTGTCGCCCCGGACGCGCCCCAGATGTCCCTCGGCCGGCACGGCCGCCGGCAGGACGCCGGCCACGACGCCGCGTTCCTCCCGAACGAAGAATCCCACGGGCTTGATCCGCAGACCGAGCGAGGGTGCCTCCCCGACCAGCACGGGATCGAGATCGCGAATTCCCCGGATCTCCAGATCCTCGACACTGCGGCGCGCCCTCTCGACGCGGCTCGCCAGAATGAGGAGTTTCTGGGCCGTGTCCCAACCGGAAACGTCGAGCTCGGGATTCGGCTCCGTCAGTTCGAGGCCCCGCGCGTGCTCGAGCGAGTCCTCGAAGGAAAGTCCCTCTTCCATCCGTTCGAGAATCACGTTACACGTAGAGGAGAGAACCGCCCGGATGCTCCGAACGAGCCCGCGCCCCAACGGCCGTTCCACGGCATAGATGAGGGGCCACCCCGCGGCAACGGCGCCGTGGTATGCCAGCCGGACCCCCTGCGTCAGGGCCAGCCGCTCGAGCGCGGGTCCGTGGTTCCAGACGAGGGTCTTGTTGGCCGTCACCACGGGACGGCGCCGCTCGAGCGCCGCCTCGACCAGGGCTCGCGTGTCGCTCTTGCGGGTCACTTCAAGAATCACATCGATATCTGGTCGCTCAACCAGCGCGTCGGGATTCGCAATTCGATCCGCACCGCCGAACGCCGCGTCTTCCAGCCGATCCGGTTCGGGATCGGCGACGGCTATGACGTCGAAGGCGAGGCCGTACTCCTCGGCGATTCGGGCCTTCCGTTCCTCCAGGAGGTTGCAGAAGAGGCGAGACATGCGACCGGCGCCCAGAATTCCCAGCCGCACGTTTCGCACGGAGCGCTGGCCCGGGGTGGGAACGGAGCGCGGCCGGCGATGGGCCTCCCTGAGAATCGCTCCCAGCTGATCGGTCTCGAGGAGGAAGGCATCGTGGCCGTGGGGCGAGCGGATCTCCGCGTATTCCACTCGTTTGCCCAGATGATTCAGGATGTCGGCCCCCAGGTGCACTTCCTCGGCGGAGTAGAGAAAGTCGGAGCTCAGTCCCACGATGAGGACCTTGGCCTCAATGCGCTCGAGTGCCTTGACGACGCTCCCCCGATTCTGACTTACGTCGTGAAGGTCCATCGCCCGACTGTAGAGGAGATACGTCCAGGGATCGAAGCGCTTCGCACTGCGGCGCCCCTGGTGGCGGAGCCAGGACTCCACGTTGAACATTCCCCTCTCGCCGATGGTGGTTCCGGGCGGCTTGAACCACTCGCGCCCGAACTTCTCCTCGAGTCCGGTGGGCGAACGGTAGCTGAGCATTCCCACGCCCCGAGCCACCATCTGGCCCCAGGCGGCCGCTTCGCTGTTCGTGAAGTCGAGCTCGATTCCCCGGCGCTGGAGCCAGTTCCAGCCGATCTGAAGCGGCGTCGTCCGGAGCGGGGCGGCGACCACGACCACCTCGTCCACCTCGTCACCGCCCTCGATGGCCCACTCCCACGCGAGCATCCCGCCCATGCTGGGCCCGATTACCATGGCCAGCCGCTCGATGCCGAGCGCCGCCACAACACGGCGCAACACCTGCACCATGTCCAGCGGCGTGAGGAGGGGAAAGCGATCGAGATAGGGCGCCCCGTCGGGGGCCGGGAAGCGCGGGCCCGTGGTCCCATAGCAGCCGCCGAGGAGATTCGGGCAAAGGACGAAGTGGCGGTCGGTGTCGATGGCCCGCCCGGGTCCCACCAGGCCTTCCCACCAGCCCATCGGTTGGCCGA
This sequence comes from uncultured bacterium, assembly GCA_964610505.1. Taxonomy (GTDB): domain Bacteria; phylum Arandabacterota; class Arandabacteria; order JAGLYR01; family JAGLYR01; genus CAZSXU01. The sequence goes on from CAZSXU010000041.1 coordinate 7,566, forward strand.
GGTCCTGACCGGTCACGTGGAGATCGAGGGCGAGCGGGTGAATGATGAGAACCGCGTTGGAGCGATTCGAATTGAGATCTCCCCAGGATTCGTAGGTCACCTGAATCTCGGAGAGCGCGCCGCCGTGTTCGGTGACGAACCCCTCCGGCGGCAATTCGAGCTTGATCACGCGCCCCAGCGCGGTGGCGGGGGAATCCCACCAGAGATCGCGGTGCTCGTTGGAGTGATCGGGGGTTCCCATCACGGGCCGCTCCCGCTTCTTGGCTTGGCCGCTTTTCGTTCCCTCTCCGGCCGTCGATCAACGTGTTCCCGCAACGTCCTCCCGCCGGACGCCACATTCATTACTACGGGGGCGCGTGCGAAGCAAGGAGTATTTCCGGTTTCTCCCTTACCGCCTTGCCGGCGCCGCGCAACGCCCACGCGAGAGTCCGTTCGAGATTGACCGCATTCCTGCAAGAAATTCTCCAGGGAGACCGACACCGTGCCGCAGCCAGCATCCTGATCCGGGAAAATATGTGCGGTGACACAATTGACATCGTCCCCCCGCAGGGTATACACTGGAACCGTAACGGCCGTGTCGGCGCGGCGGCCGAAGAAGGATCCATCCGAACGGTTCGTCTCGGCCGACCGTCTCCCCTGGAGAACTTCTCCGATAAGGCCGCTCGATTGCGAACAGAATCCACACACAATTGGAGAATCTCATGAAAGACAGTGAGACAGACAAAGACGGCCCTTCGGGTCAACCCATCGAGGACCCGGCCGCCGCCCGCGAGGACGAGACCGAGGATCGGGTCGTCGAGCCGGAAGATGCGCTGCCGCAAGTGACGCTGGAACAGCTCCCGAGAAAACTGCAGGAGGCCACCGCCCGCGCGGGTTGGACCGCCCTGCTCCCCGTGCAGGCGATGGCGATCCCCTACCTTCTCGCCCGCCGCGACCTGATGATTCAATCGCGCACCGGAAGCGGCAAGACGGGCGCGTACCTCCTGCCCATCCTGGAGAGAGTCGACCCGCGCCGCAACGAGTGCCAGACCCTTGTGTTGGTTCCCACCCGAGAGTTGGCTCAGCAGGTTGGGAAGGAGGCCTCTGTCCTGGCCGATGGCACCGGCGTGAGAACCATCGCGGTCTACGGCGGCGTTGCATACGGACCCCAGCTGGAAGCGTTTCGAGAGGGAGCGCACCTGGTCGTGGGTACGCCGGGGCGCGTGCTCGACCATCTGCTGAAAGGATCCCTGAAACTCCGCGGCCTTCGGATCCTGGTCTTCGATGAGGCCGACCGCATGTTGTCGATGGGGTTCTATCCCGACATGAAACGCATACAGGAGTATCTCCCGCGCCGCCAAATCAACGGGTACATGTTCTCGGCCACGTTTCCCCTTCACGTGATGGGTCTTGCGGACGAGTTCCTCCACCATCCCGAAACCCTGAGCCTCAGCCGCGACCGGGTTCACGTGACCGACACGGAACACACGTGGCACGAAGTGGATCCGATGAAGAGGGATCGCGCGCTCGTCCGAATCATCGAGATCGAGAACCCCGTTTCGGCCATCATCTTCTGCAACACGAAGGCCGACGCACACTATCTGGCCATCGTTCTGCGGCGCTTCGGCTACGACGCGGACGAGCTGAGCTCCGAGCTGACGCAGCCGGCGCGCGAGAAGGTAATGAGCCGGCTGCGGAGCGGCGAGCTGCGCTTCCTCGTGGCCACCGACGTGGCCGCCCGCGGGATCGACGTCCCCAACCTCTCCCATGTGATTCTCTACCAGCCCCCCGAGGATCCCGAGGCCTACATCCATCGCGCCGGACGCACGGGCCGCGTCGGGGCAAGCGGCAAGGCCATCACGCTGGTGGCCGGAATCGAAGAAACTTTTTCCATCCAGCACGTCACCAAGCGCTTCGGGATCGATATGGAGAAGGTGGAGGTTCCCAGCAACGAGGACGTCGCCGCGGTTGTTTCCCAGCGGGTGACCGCGCTTCTGGAGGCCGCTCTACGGTCCCGAGACAAGCTCCGCGCCGAGCGCATGCAGAGATTTCTCCCTCTGGCCCGAAGTCTTGGGGAATCCGAGGATGAGACCGCTCTCATCGCCATGCTCCTGGACGACTATTACCAGCTGTCCCTTCACGGACCCCTACCGCTTCCCCCCGTGGCGGAGAGAACGGCGAAGACCGGAAGGTCGTCCGGTTTCGGGCGAGACAAGGGCGGGGGCAAGAGTCGCCGGCGGCGGACGAACGGACAAAGACGGGGCCGGAAGCCAAGCCGGTAGGCGTTTGTGGAATTCCCGATTCTGGACACATGCCGGCTGCGGACTAGGAGTGTTCTTGGAGGTGCGTCTCCACCTTGCGGCGGTGGAATCGTGAGGGGCCGTCTTCCGGATTGATCCCGAGGGCCTCATCGAACGCCGCCAGGGCGGCTTTCCACTCCCCGGCCACCGAGGCCGCCCGACCTCGCTCGTAGGCGGCCAGGAGATCCTCCCGCCCCGGATCCAGGCCCCTCTCGCGCATGCCCACCAGCTCGAAGACCTTGACCGGCCGGGTCCGGCCCTTGACCACGATGTCGTCCAGCTCGCGAACGATCATTCCGTCTCCGGCCTGGCCGCGCGTGGCCTCGCTGATCATGATGCGGGTGCCGTAGATCTTGTTGGCCACCTCCAGCCTGGCCCCGAGATTCACGTTGTCCCCGATCACGGTGTAGTCAAACAGGTCGCGGCTGCCCATGTTCCCTACGATCATGTCCCCGGTATGAACGCCGATGCGGCATCGCCAGGCGTGAAGACCCTCCTCCTCCCACTGCCGCCCGAGTTCGGCCAGGCGCGCCTGCATCTGAAGCGCGGCGACGCACGCCCGTCGGGCATGGTCCTCAAAGAACACGGGCGCGCCGAATTCGGCCATGATGGCGTCCCCCTCGAACTTGTCGATGATGCCCTGGTTCTCGAGAATGATTTCGCTCATCGCGGTGAGATAGTTGTTGAGGTGGTCGGCCAGCTCCCGGGGCGGCATCCCCTCGGAAATGGTGGTGAAGCTCTCCACGTCCGTAAACAGGACGGTGAGCTCCCGCTCCTCCCCGCCCAGGGTCAGGAGGTCGGGGCGCAGAATGATTTCATCCACGACGCGCGAGGGCACGTAGTGGGAGAACATCCCCCGAATCATGCGCTTGTCCCTCTGCTCCGCGAGATAGAGCCAGGTGGTCTGCGAAGAATACGCGAGTCCGGTGGCGAGCACCGGGGCCACGATGTCCAGCCACCACCCGTAGGCCTCGAAGAGCCAGAAGGCCAGAACCAGCTCCCCGGCGGCGAGCCCCACGGTCACCGCCAGCCCGACGAAGACTCCGACCCGGGCGGCGAGGAAGCACGCCAGAAACGCCCACAGAAGAGCCAGGAGCGGACGGAACCAGAGAGAGCCGCGGGCGGGCCGGAAGACGTAGTCTCCGGCCATGATCGTGTTGAGCGCGTTGGCGTGCATTTCAACGCCCGGGGTCAGTACCTTCTCTCCCTGGTACCCGAAGAAAGGCGTCTGAATCAGATCGTGCAGCTCCTGGGCGGTGTAACCGATGAAGACGATCTTGTGACGGAACACGCCCTGTTCAAGCCAGAGGTCAAAGATGTCCGTATCGGCTTCCTCCCGCGGGAGATCGAAGGATTCGTCGTCGAGCACGTTTGAATAGGAGTACTGCAGGAAACTTCGAGCCGGCCCCCGGTAATTAATCAGCAGGGTCTGCCGGTCGTACTTCGGGATCTCGTAGGGTCCGACACGAGCCTTGTCAGGGTGCTCCTCCACGGGGGCGTCGGGCGGGAGGTGATGGTACGCTTTCAGCACCTGGAGGGCCAGCGTGGGATACTGGTTCGCCCCAAACATGATGCTCGTCCCATACCGGCGCACGGCGTTGTCGGAGTCCGACAGCTGATCGATGAGTCCCCAGCCCCAGGCGGCTTCGGCCAGCGCGTCGAGCGGCGGCAGAATCGTGACGGCCCGCCCGTGGCTTCGGCTGAGCAGCATCTTGCCCGCAAGAATCACGTTTCCCGCGCGGCGGATCGATTCGGCCAGCTCGGCGGTGGCGTCCGCGTCTCGTCCCTCGGTGAACACCACGTCGAAGACGATCAACCGGGCTCCTGCACGGTGAAGGTTGTCGATCAGGCGGGCGTGGAGCCGGCGGTCCCAGGGATAGGGCTGGTCCAGATCCGATTCACTGGTCTGATCGATGGCGATCACCACGATCTCGTCGCTTCTCTCGACGGGGCCGCGCAATCGAAAACGCATATCCAGGAAAGAGAGCTCGATCTTTTCGAGGAAGGTGAAAGCGGAACAACAGAGGAGAGAGGCGATCAGCGTGGCCCCGATCGCCGAGACCAGCGTGGGAGTCCATCCCCGACCGACCCCCCCGCCGGACTTGGATCCCCCCACACGGCCCAAGGATGTCTCCTTTCCCGACGCCGCCCACCGCCATCGAAATCATCGCCGCCGGCGGTCGCAGCGGCGAACCCGCGAAGGTTCGGGATCCTAGAACTCATGAACTTCCAGCCCTGGTATCACAGGCGGTCACAGGGCGGAGCAATAAGACAACAGAGCAATGGACCGCAATGGAGCAAAGTGTGTTCTTCTATGATGCCTTTCTCCTGACTCTATTGATCGATTGCTCCATTGCTCTGCCTGGATGACGCATGGCTCCGGGCACCGGAGCCCGCATGATCCAGGCTAGAACTCCTGCACCAGACGCAGGTTCAGGATGGTCTCATCGTAGTCGTTGTCCGGATCCACACCATCCGAGAAAGCGACGGAGGCCAGCCGCCCGCTCACGGAGGTCTTCGCCGCGAGGCGGTAGCGCATCCCCGCGTCGATCGTGGTTTTGTCCCCCGCCACGACGCCCCGGTTGCTGTCTCCGACCACCTGGGTGAGTGACGCGTGGGTTTGCAGCCGGGCATCGAGAAGATCGTACGTGCCCCGCACTCGCCGGGTGTTGTACTCCACGTGTGTCCCGTCGAGCGGATAGTCGGTGTCGCTGTTTCCGAGGCCGGCCTCCAGCACCAGCGGCAAGGTCTCGAAGCGCGTCGCCCAGCCGAAGTTCCACTCCGCCTGCGTGGCATCGGCGGAGGCGTTGTGCGCCTCCGTATCCGAGCGCATGTAACTCAACGAGACATCGTGGTCCGAGAAGAAGCGGAAATGGTAGCCGGTCCCGACGCGAACGCTGTTGGTGCGGTCGTCCACACGGAAATCGACCTCCTCCGGGGCGGGCGACGGCGCGTCGTTCACCCGCTTGTACTGGCGGAAAGAAAAGGAGACGTGTCTCAGATCCTCCCATCCCGGAACGAAGGAGGCGGTCAGGCCCGCCACCCGGGTGTCGGTGGTAAAATCCTTGTCATCATTCAGGTTGTCCTCGAACACCTCATATTCTCCGAAGACCCGGAGGCGCTTGCGCAGCAGCCGGAACGTATCCGTGACCCGAAGACCCTTCTTATCGCTCTGGATGGAGGGCGCCGCGAGCGAGGCGAAGGCGGTCCCGACCCGCCGGTACCGCCACTCAAAGACATGACCTGCGAGGTTCCCTTTCACGCCGCTATGGAATGCCAGGCTGGACAGATTTCTCGGATCCAGAGGGCGCGTGCTGAGATTGATGATGAAGAGGTCCTCGAAGTTAGTCGGTTCAAACGGCAAATCGACCGTCTCGCCGGCCAGATCTCGAATGTCCTGCTCGGACATCGCGCCCCCGGAAATGTCCTCCGTGATGAAGCTCAGAGCGGCGCTCGCGTCGAAGATCAGTCGCCGCTTGAAGGGCGCCAGCAGGACGCTGGAGCCGACCACGAGGTTGTCCTTGGGAAGAAGGCCGACCGAGATGGATTCCATGTCGTCGCGAACCCGGACTCCTTCGAAGGCCAGCTGGAAAGCCCGCCCGCGGCCGAAAGCCAGCCGCGCTCCGGTGAGATCGCGCTCGTAGGAGGCGCCGCTGACCATCGTGGTGTCGCCGACGGCATCGGTCTGCACCTCTCCCTCGATCCCCCGGCGGATGGTTCCCTTGAGAGCCGTGATCTCCACCGTTCCCAGCCGAAGATACCCGCCCACGCCCCGCGTCCTCTTCCCCCGAAGAACCAGCGGGGAGAAAGTGTAGTTCACGTCGCCGGCGTCCAGTCCGACCCAACCGTGATCCAGATGGACTTTGTACCGGTTGCGCGGCTGGTAGGCTCCGTCCTCGTCGGAGGTGAGGAACAGGGTCCCATCGTACTTCCATCCCCCCATGTGGCCGTCCAACCGGACGCGCGCGGTGTTCGTCTGATCGGGCTGCTGGCGAAGAGCGGCACCGGGACCCGAGAGATCATCGCTCAGGGATTCCAGCACCACCCGTCCCCGAACTCCCCACACGGGTTCTCCGGGGATGTCCCCCTCCACCCGGACTTCGCGGCGGAGACCCGGGAGGTCCTGTCCCTCCGTGTTTCGGAGCCGCAGCTCGAAGCGGTGTATGCCGGTCGCCAGCGACGGGGCCGGGATGTACGTCACCACGGCGGAGGTCACGGTTGCCGAGGCCGTTACGTCCCTTTCATCCATGTAGAGACGGATGCTGGAGAGATCGATCTGCGCATCGGGATCGATGATGGAAATGGCGATGAGGAAGTCGCCCGGCAGATCTTCACGCTCTTCGATCTGTTCCTCGGAAGGAGCCAGGAGAAGCAAACGCGCCGGCTCCTCCGCCCATGCCGGACTCCCCACCCCCGCCAGGAACAGGATCATCGTTCCCAGCCGCAGAAAGATCCCCCGCAGAGCCGCCCAGGGCGGAATCCCGGGCCTGCCGAAATCGGTCCTCTCAGCCTTCATCCTCTCCCTCGCATGATCCGGACCTCTCTCGATCGTTAACGGGATCTCGAGCGGCCCAGGCAGAGCAACGGAGTCATCGTTCTCAAACCCGTGCGGCCGGAAGACAACGCACGGTGCGCTCCATTGCGGTCCCTTGTTCGACACGCTCCACTGTCTTTCCGCCCAGGTCTCCACACCGGCGGCGCCCGTACGCTTCTCCGTCAAGCAGCCCCCGGGGGATGTCCCTCCGACGGCTACTCCTCAGGTTCCTCATACCGGATGACCAGCGTCTTTTCGATGCCGTCCTCGCCCTGCATGCCCAACCGGAGCTCCCGTACACCACCCTCGCCCCGTCCCTGATCGAAACCTCCGGTGGACCCGTCCCCTCCGAACGTAGGAATCTCCCCCGGGCCGATCTTCGTGGTATCCGGCGGGTCCACACCGTTGGAGAATCCTTTGAACCCGGGCGGCACGATGACCCGACCAAAGGGATTGGAGAACTCGAAGCGGCCGTTCTGGACGAAGAGCGTGGTCCACCCGGACAGATCGATGACATCGTAGCAGGAGGATCCCTTTACCGATGCCACCGACGTGGGGGTCTCGATCTCAAACGTCGTCTCCTCCTGCTTTGTGACCTGGGCCCAGATCCCGCCGACGCCCACCCACACTTTCTTGGAGAACCGGCCCCCCACTTCGGCTTCCCCGTTGAGCGTGACCTCCGTGTTCGAGGTCAGTTTGAGCAGGCTCTGGTCGTCCTGGAAAATCAGCGCGCAGAAGGAATCATCGCCGGTCTGCAGTTCATGACCGGCGATGAGCGGTTGTCCCTTCGCCGCCGGTTTCCAGTCGGCGGTATCGGCGGGACGCTGCCGTACGTCGTTCTTTACCTTCAGGACGACCGCGACGATCTTCCCGTCCTGGGCCTCGGAATCGGCCGGTCCCGGCAACCCGGTGACGACGAGAAGGGAAAGCACGATCCAACCAAGCCGTCTCATGAAGCAAACCTCCCTTGGCCGTGATGATTCAGCTCCCCCCGGTGAGGGGGCATCATCGCGGCGAACCCGATGCCTATTCGATTTCCGCTTCCAGCACTTCCAGTCTGCCCGAAGCGATATCGTTGATGATCGTTTCGAGTTCCGCCAGGTCCACCGACTCGCCGTCCACGAGGATCGTCCCGGTCGGCGTCAACCCTTCCAGCGCCGGCCCCAGCAGATCCAGGAGCTCGGGCATGATTTGGAACAGCGCCTCGAGGATCCGCTCCGAGGCCGCATCTTCCGAATCCCACCGCTGGAAACAGAACACTTCGCTCGGAATCTCCTCGGTGCCCCCCGAGGTCTGGACGAACGCGGTCACCTGCCAGCCGTAGGTCGTCCCCGGTGCGAGATCCTCGGCGGCCGACGGGTAGCTCCAGCTGATGGCCCCGGCGGTCCCGCCGCCGAAGACGTCGTCGGGCTCGAGCTCGGCCTCGTAGACCGGCACGTTCTCCATCACGTCCTCGCCGGAGGCGTCCCCCGGCTCCACCTCGGCAATACGAAAGAGCCAGCGCGAGGCGCGGGAATCCCACTGGAACTGCGGATGGGCGCTCAGAACATACGGGCACTCACCTCCAAACGGAGCCCCGGGTTGGATGAGTTCGAGATTGATGGGGTTGGTCACGGTCAGGCAATCTTCAACCACGATGGCGGAGAAATCGAACGGACCGTCCCCCGCCGGTTCCATCGTCAGCTCAAAGCAGTAGGTTCCCTCGGGCAGATATCCCAGCTCCAGAACGAGCTCCTCCAGCTCATCCGCCTCGGGCGTGACGTGGTAGTCGTCCAGCTCGTAGATCCCGCTGGCCTCGGTCAGGTCCCGGTTGCTGATCGTGATGGGACCCGGATCCAGCTCGAACGGCGTCGTTTCCCCCGTTCCGAGCGTGCCGTACACGTCACTGTCGATGATGAGGCTGAGCTTCACCTCGCGTGCCTCGCCGAGATCGTTGCACATCACGGCGGTGAAGATGTGGGGATGGAAGTGCGTGTCCGAGGGATCGAAATCACCCACACGGAAAACCTCGATCCCGTAGTTCAGATCCACCGTCAGCGTCGGACTCCCGGGGCACTGCCCCCAGGCCGTCCCTGCCGCAGCCACCCACACGGCCAACGCGGCGGCGATTGCGACGGTTCTTATGCGACTCACCATTGAATTCGCCTCCCCTGTTCGGGCGAAACGTCCGCTCGGGCCGGATTCACACCCGGCGCGTCTCCATCGCTCCCATTTAGTGTAAGATCATTCAACCCATGGAGTCAATAACCATCGGCCGTCCGCTCGCGCCGGCTTCCGGTGCTCTTCTGCGAACGGCGATCCCCGGCGAACTCTCTTCTCCTGATAACGCAGGCCAGGGCGGCCACCATGAGCAGCATGAACGTACTGGTCGGGGTAAAGACACAGAGAGCTCTGTAGCCCAGCGCGCACTCCTTGCCGGCTCCGGGGTTTGGGATCGCCGTCGCCAATCCTGCGACCGTAAACATGAGGGTAACGACGAGCAAGACCCGGTACCCCCTTCTCTTGCCGCTCATTCGTAGAGACTCCTTCAGGATGTGGTGTCATCCGGCGTTCCGCCACCTTACGATGGAGAGAGCCCGGAAACAAGCGACTTTTGACCCCGCCGCGGACTCGCCTGCCGCGCCGGTTCACGCTTTTGCACTGGACACAAGCTGTTACAATCAGTACAATTTTCCCGCTCGCGTTGTCTTCAACACTTCTGCAGCTCCTATTGTTCATTGACCCGCACGCGGGGTCTCGCCATCCTCTCGGTTTCAGAGGGACCCTGGACAAGACTGGAGGCCGGCCGGTGAGAACAGGTGAATTCTGTCGGGCAGCAATCTTGATCCTGCTGGGCGCTATGGTTGCCGCTCCATGCTACTCGCAGGAGCAACCACAGGGAATCATCAAGGGCCGCGTGGTGGACGCGGAGACGAAGGCGCCGCTCGCCGGCACGAACGTGATGGTCGTAGGAACGCGAACCGGGGATGCGAGCGACGCGGATGGTATCTTCATCATCGAAGACATGCCCGTGGGGAGCTACTCCGTACAATTCGCGTACATCGGGTATGAGCTGCTGATCCGGCCGGATGTGATCGTCCGGCCCCAGCGAATCACGACGGTGGACGCGGAGCTCGGGCCTGCGGCCATCCCCTTCCAGGAAGTGAGTGTGACCGCCGGCTACTTCTCCCGGGCACAGAATCAGCCGGGCAGTGTGATCAACTTCTCCTCGGAGGAGATTCGGCGGGCGCCCGGTTCTGCGGGTGATGTGAGCCGCATTATCAGCGGCCTGCCCAGCATCGCCAAGGTCAACGATCAGACGAACAGCCTGATCGTCAGAGGCGGAAGCCCCGTGGAGAATGCCTTCTTCATCGACAACATCGAGGTCCCCAATATCAACCACTATCCTGCGCAGGGGTCATCCGGAGGTCCCATCGGACTCGTGAACGTGGACTTCGTCCGGGATGTGGATTTCTACGCGGGCGGCTTCTCCGCCGCCTACGGTGACCGGCTCTCGTCGGTGCTGGATCTGGCGTTCCGCGAGGGCAACCGCGACGAGCTCGATGGGCAGCTGGATCTCCATTTCGCCGGTTTTGGGACGGTCCTGGAAGGACCCATCGGGGGCGGGCGGGGCTCGTGGCTCTTCTCCGCCCGCCGCAGTTTTCTCGATCTTCTCGTGGACGCCATCGGCACGGGCGTGGCGCCCCGCTACAGCGACTACCAGGGAAAGCTGGTCTATGATATCGGATCGCGCCACAAGATCACGGTGCTGGGACTCCTGGGACTCGATGAAATCAACAGGAGCAAGGCGGACGCGGAAGAAGACGAGACTTTCACGTACGGAGATCACCAGAGTTCCGAGGGAACGGTCGGTGTGAACTGGAGAGCGCTCTGGCCCGAACGTGGCTACTCCAATACGGCGGTTTCCTACGGGACGACGGTCTTTGAGGACGACACGTACGAAACCAAATCGGAGACTCTGCTTCTCGAGAACCGCTCTCGCGAGGAAAACATCCAGTTCAGGAATGCCAACCACTTCCGGTTGAACGAGTCGAACCAGCTGGAGTTCGGCATCGAGGCCAAACACCTGATCGTCGACTACGACAACTTCTACGCGGAGTACACGGACGCCCTGGGAGACACCACACCCGAATTCGCGGTTGACCGCCGAACCCGCGCGGACAAGGTCGGCGCCTATGCCAGTTATACCCGCAGGCTCCTGGAGCGGTTGACGCTGACCCTGGGAGCGAGAGCCGACTACTTCTCGTACAATGAGAACCTGTACGTTTCACCCAGAGTCTCCTGCGCCTATGCGTTGAGCGAACGGACCTCGCTGGACGCTGCGTACGGGACGTACTACCAGAACCTTCCGCTCATCCTCCTTCTCCAGAAAGACGGCTACAAGAACCTCAACGACCCCGCCGCGGATCACTACGTCCTGGGGATCAGTCGCCTGTTGGGTGAGTTCACTCGACTGACCATCGAACTTTACCGGAAGGACTACAGAAACTTTCCGCTGGACCCCATGCAGCCGGCCCTCTTCGTCCTGGATGAGCTCTTCTACCGATACGGCTTCTTCTTCAACCACGAGCAGCTCGTGGACACCGGCAAGGCCTACTCTCACGGAATCGAGGTTGTGCTTCAGAAAAAGCTGGCGAGGGAATTCTATGGCTTGGCCAGCGCAACGGTCTTTCGAACGCGGTATGAGGATCATCGCGGCTCCTGGCGGGACCGGGTCTTTGACAATCGCTACATGGTGGCCGTGGAGGGGGGATACAAACCCAGTGAGAAGTGGGAATTCAGCCTTCGCTGGATCTACGCGGGAGGCCCTCCCTACACTCCATTCGACCCGGAGGCGTCGCGGGCCATAAACCGCGCCGTTCTGGACGGGGACCGGATCAACTCGGATCGTTATCCCGACTACCATTCTCTCAACGTGCGGTTCGATCGGCGGTTTCACTTCCATCGCTCGAACCTCATTTTCTATTTCAGCATATGGAACACCTACGGCCGAAAGAACGTGGCCGCGTACTTCTGGAATGAAATGGAGAACAAACAGGACACGGTGTACCAGTGGGGCTTCCTGCCTGTGTTCGGGCTTGAGTACGAGTTCTAGCCCGGACGATTCCGGCTATCTTTTTCAGAAGGGGAGAATCCGGAAACGTACCTGGTGCTAGCGAGGGCTTTCGGCCGCGCCGAGGCGAACCATCACAAATCGAAAGGTTCCATAGGCGCTTGCGAGCGAGACGACAAAAGCCGCGGCGGTTCCGAGGGGGAGTCCCAGTATCGGGTAGACGTACCTCACGCAAACACCGTACACCGCCACATTGATCATCCCGCTGACCATCAACGGTTTCGTCAGCGCCCGCGCAAATTCGACGCCCCTGGAACGGGAGGCGATGAAGAGCGTCGAAACAAACACGGCCGGGAACACGGAGAACACCCCTCCCACGATCGGGCCGGTCGCCTTACTCAGGTAGGCCGCCAGGGCAATGACACTTCCACTGAACACGGCGCGGGAGACCATCCGACCGATCGTCGGCCGGAATCGACCTCCCCCAAAAGCAGGCAGATCCATCCGGCGCCAGAGCAGATCGTGGCACACGAACAGCAGAACGAGAAACACGGCGATCGAGACGGCGAAATCGCGGAAACCGGAAAGGACAACGGCAAGCGAGAGAAGGAACCAGACAAGCAGTGCGCCGCCGAGGCCGCGCAAGAGCCCCCGCCGTGCGAAGACGGCGAAGCCGACCAGAAACAGCCCGTTGAATCCGACGACCAGCGGAACCACGTCGGTGGCTTCGGAAGCCGCCTCGGGGCCCGAAACCAGGCCGATGGAGAGAAGGGCCACGGCGATCGTCGAGGGAAACCCTGCGATCACCCCTCCCACATGGGTTCCGAACCGCTCGGCCGCGGCCGTGCAACCGGCCACGAACAGTCCACCGATGACGAAGCTGAGCATGAGTTTGAGAAGAAGTAGCTCGGTCATTCTCGCAACTCGCCGGGACGGGTCCTTCCTGTCTTCGAATCTCCTGCGGCAGGATACCCGTTCCACGTTTCTGTGGCAACTCCCGCTTTGGGACGGATCGCAAAACGGGATTGCCGCGGACGGGCCGTCGATGTATCTTGTCTTTCAGAACCGCGGAATTTCCGCGGACGGGTTGCCGGCATATGCTGTCCTTCAGAGACGGGCCGCGTCCCGCGGCCGGTGAGCAACGTCACGGGAGTGCCGGCTCCGGTTGAGAATTCGGCGAAAGGGAGGCGCATGCATTTCCCATCGCAACGACCCTTTGGTTACGCAGGCGTCCTGTTGGCGCTCCTCACTCTCCTTCACGGGGTCCCGTCGAGCGCCCGGGAGAACCTTGGCACGGTCTCCGTCACCGTCGAGGGGATTCGTGCAAAGGACCGCGGCGTCCTGGTCGTCGCGCTGTTTCGGGGAGAATCCGGCTGGCTGGATCCCGATTCCACGTTCGCCAGGAGGGTCGTCCCCGTCTCCGCCGACACAACGAGGATCGCTTTCGAGGCCGTCCCCCACGACACGTCGTATGCGCTCCAGGTGTTCCATGATCGGAACGAAAACGGCAAGATGGACATGCGGTGGTTCCCCTACCCCAAGCCCAAGGAGGGCGGCGGCGTATCCAACAACAACGTGCGCCGCGGGCCTCCTAAATTCGACAAGGCACGATTCGCCGTTTCCGATTCGTCGGTGACGCTTCGAATCACGATGCGGTACTAGCCCGCGAAGCCGCGAAGCCACGTGACTCGCAGATCGCCCCGCACGCCATTCCCTTCGAGTGTTTGCGCCTGGACGGGGTCATCGTTCTATGGTAGGTTTGTTGGTTTCCCTCCCGTGTCCCGCATCGTCTCTGTAAGCGGGAGCGGAAGGCTCGCCGCCGCCCATGAGCGGACCGTCCAAAACCGAGCGAGGAGCAGATCGTGGAGCAGATCATCTACCTGGACAATGCATCAACGAGTTTCCCCAAACCGGACGTTGTCCATGACACCGTACACGACTTCTACAAGACAAACGGGGTCAATCCGGGGCGCAGTGGCTGCGATCTCGCCCTCCGAGCCGAACGAATGATCCACGAGACGCGCAGGAACCTCTCTGCGTTCTTCAACAAGACACGCATGGAATCCGGCGGCCCGGATCCAAACCGCCTGGTCTTCACACTCAACGCCACGATGAGTCTCAACCTGGTCGTCAACGGGACCCTTCGTCCCGGCGATCACGTCGTGACGACCGTGCTTGAACACAACTCCGTGATTCGCCCCGTGAACCACAAGGTGCGGCAGGGCGTCGAGGCCACCTTCGTCAGGCCGGACGCCGAAGGCTACCTGGATCCGGAGGATATCCGAAGGGCCATCCAGGGCAACACACGGCTCGTCGTGGTCAACCACGCCTCCAACGTAACCGGCTCGGTCCAGGACTTGAGGGCCATCGGCGACGTGTGCAGGGACGAGGGCGTTCCCTTCGCCGTCGACAGTGCGCAGACGGCCGGTGTGCTCCCGATCGACATGACGGAGTGCAACATCAGCTTTCTCTGTTTCACCGGCCACAAGGGCCTTCTGGGTCCCACCGGGACGGGCGGCATTTGCATTGCCGACGGCGCCGAGATCGAGGGAACCTTCTTCGGAGGCACGGGGATCCTCAGCGCCGTGCCGCACCAACCGGAGGAATACCCGCACCGACTCGAGGCAGGCACATTGAATCTGGCAGGGATCGCGGGACTCTTCGCCGGCCTGGAATGGATGGAGGAAAAGGGGATCGACAACATCCACCGACATGAGATCGAGCTGCTTCGTTTGCTCCAGGAGGGGCTGGCCGAAATCCCCGGGGTGAAGATTCGGGGGACCCGAAACCTGACGGACCGGGTGGCCACGCTGTCGGTCACCGTCGACGGGCGCGACGCAAAGGATGTCGGCGGCATCCTCGACGCGAACTACAACATCCTGACGCGGGCCGGGCTCCACTGTGCTCCTCTGATCCATGACCACCACGGCACGGCCCCGGGAGGCACCGTCCGGTTCTCCGTGGGGCCTTTCAATACCCCAGAGCACATCGAGGCGGCCGTCCGGGCCATGTCGGAGATCGCCGCCCGTCATGCCTCGACCTGCGGTGCTCGACGAAACTGATGTCGCCGCCC
>CAZSXU010000042.1:0-21261 GCA_964610505.1 uncultured bacterium
CGGAGTCTCCCGGCCGGCCGGGGCCCCCCTCATCGAGGGCCCCCCTCATCGAGGGCCCCCCTCATCGAGGGACCCCCTCATCGAGGAATTCGTCAAAGCCCGGGAAACCTAACAAGAAAATGGACGGCTGCAGGGAGTCCTCCGGGACGTGCGCGCGGGCCGGCGGCAATCGGGCGCTCCATCGCACTCGGGCCGCCCGTACACGTCGCCTGGCCGACCCAGGTCGGCGTACCGACCCAGGTCGGCGTACCGACCCAGGTCGCATCGTCTGCGCAGGTGAACGCGCAGGCGCAGTCGCTGCAGGTCGGGCGACGCGGGGATGCCTCACTAAGGACAGGCGCACCTCCAGGCTTGTCAGGGAGGTCTCCAATGAGTATTATATAGGACTGTTGAAAAACCTTTTTGGTTGTCGGCGCGATTCGTCAAGACGGACCCGTGGGCCGCGAAGATGACTTCTTCAACGGGCCGCATGCCCGGCGAATGAGAGTTCATCACCCGGCGGACTCGCTGTCCGTCCCGGCGAGAGGGAGAAAGATGAGCGGAATCTTCGTGAAGAGGACGATGCAGACGCCTGGAGCCGCGCATAACGGTCGCATCCGGGCCGTTCTCCGGTGGGCGGTGGGTCTGGCGCTGGCGCTTCTCCCGGCGGTCTCGAATGCGGGCGTGCCGGCCGACTCGTTGACCCCGGACTGGGCCCGCGATCTGGTCATCTACGAGGTCGCCACCAAGAGCTTCACCTCGCCCAACGGTCCCGAGAGCGGGACCTTCCATTCGCTCAAGGAGAGAATGGCCTACCTGGAAGAGCTGGGGATCAACGCGATCTGGCTCACGGGCCATTCCGTCTCGGATCCCAGTCATTTCTACGGGATCTGGACACAGTACGCCTGCATCGAGCCCGATCGGCTCGATCCCTCCCTGGGGACGGAGCAGGACTTCAAAGACATGGTTGCCGAGGCGCACCGGCGCGGTATCCGTATCTTCCTGGATACCATCGAGCACGGTGTCATGAACGACAGCCCGCTCATCGCCCAGCATCCCGACTGGTTTAAGGGTGGCTCCTGGGGAATGACCGACTACGACTGGGAGGGTGACCACCCCGACCTCGAGGAGTGGTGGGTGGACATGTGGACGAAGGCGGTGCTGGAATGGGGGGTCGACGGTTTCCGATGCGACTGTGGACTCCATCGTCCCGATCTCTGGCTTGAAGTCAAACGTCGCGCGGCCGCCGCCGGCAAGCCGATCTTCATCCTCGGGGAGAGTGGGATGGAAAGAGTCAGCGATGCCTGCCAGAGGGACATCATGCTCTTCAACCAGAGGCGCGGGCGCCGCGATGACCATGCGGTCCTGACGGATCTGGTCTCCGTACGGGACCTGCTGCACGAGACCTTTGAGGGTCACGATGCGATGTTCCGATGCGACCTGTTCTACGGGGATGACACGCGCGCCGTTGAGACGGGACGAGGGGGGCCACTTGACGTTTCCTTTATGGGTCTGGGTGAAGATGTCATCGGAACGTGGGAGAGAGAGAAGGACGGCAAACCGGATTGGAACTGGATGGTCCGGGGCGTGGACCGGGATCGGCCGGTTGAGAACATCCGGATGAGCTATCCGGAGCGTGGCTGGAGTTGGCAATCGGAGGGCGGCGGCTGGCAGCTGGCCGTGTCGCCGGTTGCCGGCGGGGTCCGAGTCAGCGGAGGAGATCCGTTGCCGGGGCCCAAACTCCGAGTGATCTCTCCGAGTTGTCACGACTGCGGATGGGAGGGGTTCCCGGCCGGCAAAAATCCGTACACGATTCAGGGAAGCCGTTGTGCCTTCGGCTACGGCGCCCTGTTCGCGCCCGCCATTGTGATCTTCATGAGCGGGGCGGAGTTCGACGCGGACTTCAGACCTCTGCCGGGTCTCGCGCCCGACCTGTACGGGAAGGGAGAGGCCGGCACCGGCACCTGGCTCTACGGATCGTGGCTCGAGTGGGACCGGCTCAAGGAAGAACGACATGCGGCCATGCTCGAGGATGTCAAACGTATGCTGGCCATCCGCAGTGAGCATCGGGACCTGATCCACGCCGTCGCGCCCGACAACGTGGACATTCGCCTGTCCCGTGTGCCGGTCCAGCCCGGTGCAGACCTCCCGGTTCCCTATGTGATCTCCAACGGCAGCCGCGCACTCCTCGTCGTCGGCAATCCGACGGGCCGGGATGTGGATGTCGTTGTGGAGTTGACGGTCGAGCGTCTCGGTTTGCCCCCGTGTACGAAAGTGGTCGATGGGGTCGACCTCTGGCCGACGGAGCGGCCGGCCCGGCGGCTGTGTGTCGAAGAACTAACGGAATTCGCATGTACGGTTCCGGCCGACGGCCGGCCTGGAGGTGGGCTTCACGTTGTCCGTTTTGAATTGGCACGGTGAACATCCATCACGTGAATCAGGAGGAATCACATGCGTGGCGTCCATCGTTTGAGTTTCCCCGTCATTGCCATACTGCTCCTCTCCGCCATCGCCTCCTGGGCCGAGAGCCCGGACCGCGTCGGTGACTGGCGCGTCGAAATCGGACCAGCCGGCAACGAGTACTGCAACACGCCGGAGTTCCCGAAGGAGCACCCGAAACCTCCTGAAGCGTTCCTGAACCTGGTTCGTGCGCTGGCCCCCGCCCATGTGGACGTCAGCGAATGGCGACTGCGGTACGACGGCTCGTATTGGATCAAGGCCGAGGCGGAGCCCGAACGGTACGACTACACCATCGGGTCTGACGGACAGTTGATCGACATCACCTACGTCAACGCATCCACGAAAACGAGAGAAAGGGCGCACGAGCTCCTGATCAAAGACACCCGCACGAGCCTTCCCATGGACGAGGTACCGGCCCGGACCCTGGAGACGCTGGCGAAGGGTTTCCCCGATACGCCGCCCCGGGAAGCGTGGGTGGCTTCAACCATTGCGGGGACGCGGTACCTGGTTGACGTCGGAGGGCTGATCTTCTACGCGCGCCCCGACGGTCAGATCCAGGCGGCGCGGCCCGCCGCCAGTGGAGCGTTGGAGGAAAACTATCCCAGGGATGTGCCGGATGAAACCATCATGGACGAGATCGTGTCCGACGCGGCCGAGATGCTAGACCGCTATGCGGAGCGGTTGGGCTTCGACCGGCAGATCCGCCGCCTGCAGGAGCGGCAGGCGGGTCGGGGTGAGCCATTCCGTTTTGTCGTCATGGGCGACGGCCGTTCCAATTACGATCTCTGGACCGCCATGCTGAAGCACATCTCCCGACTCGAGCCGAGACCCGAGTTCATCATCAGCACGGGAAATCTCGTTCCCAGGGGACTCGTGAAAGAGTACCGCGAGTACATCGTGCCGCCCCTGCTGGATGTGGACATTCCCTTCCTTATCGCCATCGGAAACCACGATACCGGATTCAAGAAACTGGCGCTGGAGTACCGGTCTCTCTTCGGAGAAGGCTCGCTGAACTACTTCTTCGATTTCCGGGGGTACAGGTTCATCTTCGTCGACAACGTGACCCGCGTTCACTCCGTCGATGCAACCGTAGACTGGTTGGATCGGGTGCTGCGCGACACGCCGGAGGGCGCGGAGACGATTGTCTCGTTCCACATGCCTTTCGGGAACATCAAGAAATGGACCTACGATGGAATGCGAAGGCGACCCTCAGCGCAGTTTACCACCGTCCTGACCCGCCACCGGGTCGGCCACGTGTTCAGTGGGCACATTCACGCGTATTCCACGGCTACGTTTGAAGGTGTCGACTACACGATCTCGAGCGGCGCGGGCGCCGGACTTGACGACCGGTTTGGCCCGCTCGGGAGTGTTCACCACTACATCATCTGCGACGTCGACGCGGACGGCACGCTGACGCAGCAGGTGGTTCGGTTCTACAAAGACGAGGTGGAATGAGACACGCGTTCGGAAGTAGGCCTTTCGCCGGACGTCATCTCCAACGGCAGCCGCGCACTCCTCGTCGTCGGCAATCCGACGGGCCGGGATGTGGATGTCGTTGTGGAGTTGACGGTCGAGCGTCTCGGTTTGCCCCCGTGTACGAAAGTGGTCGATGGGGTCGACCTCTGGCCGACGGAGCGGCCGGCCCGGCGGCTGTGTGTCGAAGAACTAACGGAATTCGCATGTACGGTTCCGGCCGACGGTCGGCCGGGGGGCGGGCTCTGTGTTGTCCGATCTGAGCTGGCCCGGTGACGGTAACCCGCGGTCTATGGAGGTATGGAGTGTCTGGAATTCATCGTTTACGTCTTGTGGCCATTGTACTGCTGTTCCTTGCGGTTGCCCTTTCCTGCGCACGAATCCCGGACCGTATCGGTGGTTGGCGCGTTGAAGTGGGACCTGCCGGCAACGAGTATTGCCGGACGTCGGAGCCGCCCAAGGAGAATCCACGTCCCCCCGAGGAACTGCTGAGCATGGTTCGAGAACTGGCCCCGTCGCACATGGAGGTCAGTTCGTGGCGCCTGCAGCATGACGGCTCGTATCGGATCCGGGTCGAAGAAGAACCCGAGCGGTACGACTACTACATTGCCATGGATGGGGCGCTGGAGGACATCACGTACTACAACACCTCCGCGCACACGAGGGAAAAAGCGTATGCGCTCCTGATCAAGGACACCCGGAAGAGCATCTCCCTGGAAGAGGTGCCTTCCGAGACATTGGAGACCCTGGCGAAGGTGTTTCCGGGCACCGCTCCCCGCGAGGCATGGATTGCGTCGACGTTTGCGGGGACACGCTATCTGGTGGCCGTGGGCGAGATGATCTTCTACGCGCGGCCCGACGGTCAGATCCAGTCGGCGCGTCTTGCCACGAGCGGCGCGCTGGAGGAAAACTACGCGAAAGACGTGGACCGAGACACGGTCATCGACGAGATCGAGGCGGAGGCCGCCGAGCTGCTGGGCGACTATCGTGAAAGCCTCAACTTCGACCACGAAATTCGACGGCTCAAGAGCCGGCAGAAGGATCAGGATGCTCGATTCCGCTTCGTCGTCATGGGCGACAGCCGCTCCCAGTACGATCTATGGTCAAACATGCTGAAGCACATGACCCTGCTCGACCCGGAACCCGAGTTCATCATCAACACGGGGGATCTCGTTCCCAGAGGAATCGTGAAGTACTACTCCGAGTACGT
Organism: uncultured bacterium; assembly: GCA_964610505.1. Lineage (GTDB taxonomy): Bacteria > Arandabacterota > Arandabacteria > JAGLYR01 > JAGLYR01 > CAZSXU01. Next base: position 5,123 of record CAZSXU010000042.1, read on the forward strand.
CATCCCTCCGCTGATGGAGCTGGACATTCCCTTCTTCGTCGCGATTGGCAATCACGATTACGGATTCGAGAAGCAGGCGATAGAGTACCGTTATCTCTTCGGAGACAATGCGCTCAACTATTACTTCGACTATCGCAACTACAGATTCATCTTTGTCGACAACGTTACGAACGTGTATCCCCTCGAGGAGACCATCGGCTGGCTCGGCGACGTCCTGGCGGATACACCGGCGGATGTCAAGACGGTGGTTTCGTTCCACACGCCCTGCGGGAACATCGAGAAGTGGGCCTATCATGCGATGGAAGAAGAACAGTCGGAGCGGTTCACCGACCTCATGACCCGGCACGGGGTGGACCACGTGTTCTGCGGCCACATTCACGCGTATTCCACGGCCACGTTTGAGGGTGTCGATTACACCGTCACGGGGGGGGGTGGTGCGGGGCTCCATGACCGGTTCGGCCCGCTGGGGAGTGTTCATCACTACGTCATCTGCGACGTGGGAGCGGACGGCACCCTGAAGCAACAGGTGGTGCGATTCTACAAAGATGAGATTGAATGAGGCACGAGTTCGGAAGCCGGCCTTTCCCGAGGAGCGAACGATGATGAAATGGCTGTTCGTTGTGCTCATGCTGATTCCCGCCGTGGCCCCTGCCCACGCGTACTCTCCTGTGGCCAACGAGGATGCCGTCGTGACGGCGGGCGATGTGCGGTTCACGGTGTTGACTCCCGGAGCCATCCGGATGGAGTGGGCCGAGGACGGCGTGTTCGAGGATCATGCAACGCTCGTCTTTGTGAACCGGAAGCTGCCGGTTCCGGATTTCGGAACGAAAACGCGCGGAGGATGGCTGGAGATCAGAACCGCACACATGGACCTGAAGTACCGGGTTGGAAGCGGCAGGTTCACCGAGGACAACCTGCGGATCGAATTCAGCATGAACGGCAAGACGAAGCGGTGGAAACCCGGAGACGAGAACACCGGCAACCTGAAGGGGACGGCAAGAACCCTGGACCGCTTCGACGGACGCGTGGAGCACTGGTCGGGCGAGGAGATCGATCTGGGACAGGGGATCGTCTCGAGGGACGGCTGGGCTCTCGTCGACGATTCACACAGGCCTCGTTTCGATGATTCCGAGTGGCCCTGGGTGGAGGCACGGTCCGGGAGGGACCATCAGGACCTTTATTTCTTCTGCTATGGGTACGATTACAGGAGGGCACTCCGAGATTTCACCGCTGTCGCCGGAAACATCGCACTTCCCCCGAGGTTCGTCTTCGGTTCGTGGTGGTCGCGGTACTGGGAATACACGGATTGGGAACTACGCGACCTGGTTGATGAATTCGAGACACACGATGTGCCTCTCGATGTGCTGGTGGTGGACATGGACTGGCACATCACCACGCGGCCCGACTGGTATGAGAACGGGAAGAAAATCAAAGACCAGGCGGGTGAAGGGGCGGGCTGGACGGGATTCTCATGGAACCGGAACTACTTTCCGGATCCGCAGGGGTTTCTCAAATGGACGGAGACGAAGGGCCTGAACGTGTGCATGAATCTCCATCCGGCCTCGGGGATTCAGCCACACGAGGACGCGTACCCCGAGATGGCAAGAGCCATGGGGATCGACCCGGCATCGAAGACCTATGTTCCCTTCGATATCGTGAACAAGGACTTCGCCGAGAACTTCCTTCGAATCGTGCTGCATCCGATGGAGAGATACGGTGTCGATTTCTGGTGGCTCGACTGGCAGCAGTGGAGCACCACGAGCCTGGAGGGCGTGAATCCGACGTTTTATCTGAACTACGTGTTCTTCAGCGATCTGGAGCGCAGAGGCGAGAAACGGCCCTTGATCTTCCACCGCTATGGCGGACTCGGAAACCACAGGTACCAGATCGGTTTCTCCGGAGACTCTTTCATCAACTGGCGGTCTCTGGACTTCCAACCCTACTTCACGGCCACCGCGTCGAATGTGTGCTTCGGTTTCTGGAGTCATGATATCGGCGGTCACATGCACGGGGAGAGTTTCCCGGAGCTGTACACTCGATGGGTTCAGTTCGGCGCTTTCAGTCCCATCCTCCGGACACATTGTACGAAGGCCGGCCGCGAGGGCGGCATCGAGCGCCGGATCTGGGCATACCCCCTCGAGAACTTCTATGCCATGCGCGACGCGTTTCATTTGAGATACGCGCTCATTCCCTACATCTACACGGCCGCCCGAGAGGCTCATGATACGGGCGTCTCCATGTGCAGGCCCATGTACTACGACCACCCCAGGACGGAAGAGGCCTATCTCTTCGAGAACCAGTACATGTTCGGCAACGACCTGCTGGTCGCACCGATCACACATCCGATGGGTGAAGACAGCCTGTTTGCCATGAAGGAGATCTGGCTGCCGGAAGGCCGATGGTTTGAATGGTCGTCGGGGACTCTTCTCGAAGGCGGACGTGTCGTGACCCGGTCCTTCTGTATCGACGAGATTCCCGTATACGCGAAGGCGGGAGCCATCGTTCCGATGCAACCCCCCGGGAGGCGCGCGGGAAACCCGCACGTGGATCCGCTCATCCTCAGCATCTTCCCCGGAGAAGCGGGTGCCACGAGAGTCTATGACGACGAGGGAAACAACAGCAATTACAGGGCGGGGCAGTTCAGTTTCACCCCCGTACGGTTCGAGAGCGACGGCGCGAGCATGACGGTCGTGATCGACCCGGTCGAAGGAAGCTACCCCGGTATGCCGGAACGAAGAAGTTATGAACTGAACCTGGTCCTGACTTCTCCCCCCGAACAGGTCAGGATCAATGGGATGGCGGGCACATACTCGAGAGATCCGGCTCCGGGCTCGTGGAGCTACCGCGGCGACGACCTGACGACAAGGATCTTCGTACCCGAGGGCAGTGTTCACGGGCAGGTTGAGGTTGACATCACGTTTCCCGACCGGGCCCCGGAATTCCTTTCGGGCAAGAAAGGCAGGTTCGGCCGACTCAGGAAATTTATGACATTCCTGGCCAGGAACAACTGGGACAAGTCGAAGTATTCCAACGATACCGTCGTGCGTGCCGCCCAGGCGGGTCACCGAATCGGCCTCGATCCGTCCCAGGCCTTCGAGGAGATCCATGCATTCCAGGCGGACTGGCAGGAGACGCTGAGGATGATCGAGGAATGTTCTCGGGAGAAACAGAACTACATTCCCTACGGCGATCTTCTGAGCGCGTCGGATGGCGGCCGTCGGTAGAACACGCGGAGGTCTTCCCTTGGTCAAGGTGATCGTAGCGGCAATCCAGGTCCTCTTTCTGATTGTGCCGGGTCTCTATTGTCTTCCCGTCCTCGCCATCGAATCGGATGGCCCCATTCACGAACTGGCCGATGAAGGGGTCATCCGCGATTGGCTGGTCGTCGGTCCATTTCCGAATCCGGAGGTCGCCGACGCCCTGCCCGACGGAAGTCGCCATCTGGGTTTCAATACAGACTATCTCCATAGCCTCGGCGGGGAAGGCGGTGCCGAGATTCTGCCCGCAACGCAGGTCGGTTTCAAGGATGAGGACGGCTTTTCCCAGATTGCGTACGCCCGGCGGACGTTCGCCAATGAACGCGGGGAGGTCGATCTCGACGAAGCGTATGACCACGCGGACTTCAAGGTAGCCTATGCCTACTGCCGCATCGACTCGGATAGGAGGCAGACGGCGGGTTTCTTCTTCGGCTCCGACGATGGCGGAAAGGTATGGATCAACGGGGAGCTCGTCCACAGCATCTATGCCGGCCGGAGACTGCTCCCTAGGGAGGACCACTTCACGGCGGAGCTCAACGAGGGACCGAACACCGTTCTCGTCAAGATCACCGATCGGGTCTGGAGCTGGGGTTTTGTCCTGGAGGTCCTGGAGAAAGATGATTACGACGCCATACTGGCAGAGCGGCAGGGGAAGGCCGACCTGAGGTCGTTTCTCAATTGCAGGCTTGTTCCCGATGTCGGCAATGCGTGGGATTACACATTTCTGCCGGGCGATTTTCCCGAAGTGAAATGGGACAAACCCTGCCTGGTCGAGAAAGTCATGGGCACGTTCCCACTCAAGATCCGCTGGTTCGATAAATCTATGAACGAAGTGACCACCGGCGGAGAGCCGGGACGGTATGCGTTTGTTGCCGAAGGGACAACGCCGAGGGGGCTGAAAGTCCGAAGGGCGGCGACCCTGTACTGCCGTCCCCAGTCCTGGATTGGGTGGAGCGAGAGGCCCAAGGCGGTTCTGGAATACATGCCCGCTGATTGTGTCGACAAGGCGGCGTGGGAGGAACATGAGGACGCCATCGCCGGTTTTGTTGGCCGGACCATGATGTTGTCGATCCTCGGCCAGCAGGAAGGCGCGGTCCTGATGTCGTACCTGGATGAAATCGAGGCAACGGGAGAGGAGCCGGCGGCGACCGATACACCGATCATCCGTGACCACGACTATCATCTTGCGCTCAAGCGGAGGCTTCTGGGAGTAGAGGGCAAGTACCCGGAACTTGAGATGCCGCGCCGAACGGTGGGGAAGACGGCGCCCGTTCTGCATGCCGGCGCGCCGGCCGAAGCGGGCATCGTTCCCGGGACAGCCGACAAGATCAGATCGGTCTGCCGGGAATGGTTTGACGTGAGCGGCGAACCGTTTGATGTCCTTGTAGCCCGCCACGGCGTGATCATCATTCACGAAGCGTTTGGTGAAGACGAGAGAGGCCCGTTCGCCCTGGATACCGCGACGCCCCTGGCTTCACTGACGAAGTTGATCACCGGGGTGATGTTCGCGCAGTTCATCGATCAGGGTCTGGTGGCGATCGATGATCCCGTCGGCCGGTTCCTGCCGGACCTCCCTGTCGAAGGCGAAAAGGCCATCACGCTGCGACATTGCTTCACGCATACGAGCGGTTTGTACGGCCACGAAGAATGGGGAGGGCTCCACAATCCCTGGATGGAGAACGTCGTAGCCAACGCGCTCCCGCTCCTCGAACCCGGAAAGGTGCATGAGTACAACGGCATGGGGTATGACCTTGCCGGGAGAGTGATGGAGATCGTCGGCGGGAAGAGTGTCTTCAGGCTCATGAGGGAGAATTTCTTCGAACCGCTCGAGCTTCGGAACACGACGCTGGAAGAGGACCTCGCCTTCAGCTGCTTCAGCACGGCGGGAGATGTCGCCAGGATCGGCCAGTTGCTCCTGAACGGTGGTTCATACGGAGACCTGGAGTTCTTCTCCCGGGAGACCTGCGAACAGCTGCTGCCCGTGGATCTCTCCGGGTATTACCCGGAGATCGATAGAGAATGGGGCATCGGCATCACATGGATGCGCCAGTCCCATCCGCGTGCGGGCAAGGACGGAGTGCCGGAGGGAACGACGATACTGGGAGAAAACATGTACGGTCACGGGTCCGCCACGTCGGCCGTGCTGAGAGTGGATCCCGAGAACGATCTCGTCATTGCGCAGACAAGGTGGAGGGGCGGAAGGGAATTCAGGACATACCTCGGGGAATTCATGCTCGCGATCGAGGAGGGGCTGGCGGACTAGCGTCTTGCCTCGCGGATCATGGCGTGTACATTCTCCGGCGGGGTGGATGCCGGGAGCGCACATCCTGAGTTCAGAACGAAGCGGGGGGTGTCCGAGAAGAGATCCAGCAGCTCCCGGGTCCTCTCCGTCACCTCATCAACGGTCCCGAGCGCCAGGACTCCGCTCGGGTCGATGTTGCCGAACAGCGTCACCCGATCCTTCATCACCGCATGCGCTGTTCGGGTGTCCGTCTTGTAGTCCAGCTCGAGTCCCGCCGAACCGGTGCGCACCATATCCTCGAGGATCCGCGAGGTATCTCCGCAGATGTGAAGCACGTGGGGCAGACCCAGCTCCAGCGCGTAGTCCGCAATGTCCTTCTCGTACGTGAAGGCAAACTCACGATACATGTCCGGTGAGATCAGATCCGGACCGGCCGGGCTGTCGCCGTTCGCGACCATGTGTGCGCCGGTTTCCGACATCAGCCGGACAAACTGGCGTGTGGCCTGGTGGCAATACTCGAGGAGCCGGTGCGCCGGTTCACGGTTCTCCGGATACGACAGGTCCAACATCCAGTTCACGAGACCTCGAACCATGGACGCCAGCGAGAAAGCGCACTGGTCGCAGTTTCCGCGGATCAGGATGTCGTCACCGAAATGACGGTGGAGTCTCTCGACCGCGTCCAGCCAGACGCGGACGGACGGATCGCCGCTGATATCCACCGGAGGAAGAGCATCAACGGCCGAAAGGCTGTCAAGCATTTGTCCGACACACCGGGCCGGGGCGTCAACGGGGAAGTCGACCGGCACTCCGAGGGCGCCCCCAAGTGTCGCCGTGTCGAGTTCGACGAGGATGCCGTCATACTCGTAGGTGTCAACCGCACGAATGAAGCTGTCCGCAACGGCGGCGGGAGATCGGCGGAATTCCTCCATGGTCACACCGTTCTCCCGGGCCGCCATCATGAAGTTGTGAAGCACGATGGGGACTCTGTCGGGTCTGCGGCCCTCTATCGCAGCCATAATGCGCTCACAGCCGTTCATGTGATTCCTCGCCGTTTTACCCCGAGAAGTAGATCCAGATCGCCGAGACGACGCCTGCCAGGAGGACGGACAGGACGATGTCGAGACGGCGCCACGCCGGGTCGGATTCTGATCGACCCCGGGTCGTGCCGTACGTGAGGTCGGCCAGCTTCGTCTCGGACGGGGCCGGCGACATCAGGCTCACGACGACGAGGATCGTGGAGCACACGACAAAGAGAAACGCCGCAAAGTGGAGGAAATTGATCGTTGCATAGCGGTACAGGAACCCATCGAGGTTCTCCCGGATCACCTCGAGATAGAGCCGGCTCATGCCCAGGACGAGTCCGGTGAGGAGTGAGGCCATTGCACCGCGCGCGTTGAGTCGCTTGAAGAAGATCCCCAGGAGGAACACGGCCGCGATGGGCGGCGAGATGTAGGCCTGAACGCTCTGGAGATAGACGTAAATTTGCCCCAGTTTACGCATGATCGGGATCCATGCCAGGCCGAAGAGGACGAGGACGGCCGTGGCGATTCGTCCGACCGCCACCAGCTGCTTTTCGGCGGTTTCCGGTTTCCACTTCCTGTAGATGTCGAGTGTGATGAGCGTCGAGCAGGAGTTGAACACGGACGAGAGAGAGCTCATGAGGGCGGCCAGGAGGCCGGCGATCACGAGGCCGCGCAGACCCGCCGGAAGAAGCGCATTGATGAGCGCCGGCAGGGCCTGGTCGCCGTGCTCCAGATGCAGCTGGCCGTTCTTCGCCATCACAAAGGCGATCACTCCCGGAATCACGAAAATAAACAGAGGCAGAACCTTGAGGAAACCGCCAAAGAGCGTGCCCCGCCGCGCATGGTCTTCGTTCTTTGCCGACAGGACGCGCTGCACGATGAACTGGTCGGTGCACCAGTACCAGACCCCGAGGATGGGAGCGCCGAAGATGATGCCGGTCCACGGGAACTCCGGATCGCTCATCGGCTTCCACAGACTCATGAAGCCGCTGTCCACCGCCGAGGTCATGGCTCCCCAGCCGCCGATTTCTCCGAGGCCCATGACGGTCACCGTCACCGATCCGGCGATGAGCACGAACATCTGCAGGAGATCCGTATAGACGACGGCCCGGAGCCCTCCCAGGACGGTATAGATACCGGTGGCAACCACGACGACCATGGCTCCGGTCCAGAACCCCACCCCGATCGCCTCGAACACGATTCCGGCCGCGGCGATCGTGACGGAAATCTTGGTCAACACGTAGCTCAGGATCGAAACCCACGACAGGTAGGTCCGGGCCCCGGGCGAATAGCGCCTCTCCAGGAACTCGGGCATCGTGTACACGCCGCTCTTGATATAGAAGGGTACGAAGACCCAGCCGAGGATCAGGAGGATCCAGGAGGCCAGGACCTCGAACTGCCCGACGGCCACACCGCTCGTGTACCCCGTACCGGCCAGGCCGATGAGATGCTCGGATCCGATGTTGGAGGCGAAGAGGGAGGCGCCGACGACAAACCATCCGATGTTTCGACCGGCGAGGAAGTAGCCGGCGGACGTGTTGCGGACGCCCTTTTCCCGTTGTGTCACCCACCAGGCCAGGGCGAAGACGGCGACGAAGTAGAACACGATGATCGAGATGTCAACGGCGGTCATTCGAAAGGACATGAGGGGTCTCCGAGAGGTACGGACGCAGCCGTCACTCGATACGCGGCGATCTCATGCTTTCGGTGGGTATCGCCGCACTCGGGATGAACGGCAGGTTCGAACTCAAGTTTGGTGGCGTCGTCGGTTGCACCCTTCGACAGGCCGCCGGGCTCGCCCGGCGGCCGCTCGGGACGAACGGCCGGGCGTCTTTCAGGACTCCCGGATCCGTCATCATAGTCGCAAACCAGGAGTTGTGCACCCACTTTCTGCCTCGCGTGCCCGGTCGGGAAGAAGAATGGACGTTCAATGACAGGGGGGCTTCTCGAGTATTCGTGCGCACCTTCGGGCCGCGGCCTCTCATGAGCGCCCGTCGGGGGTACCGCGGACCGTCCAGAGAGCCCCTTCGACCGTGGAGGTGACTTTCACAACAGCCCCCTTGCCTACCGGGCACCGGGCTGCTATTGTGCCATGATATCATCCCGCACGTTCACGGCGTGGTAGTCCCTCATGAGGAGATCTGTATGTGGGTTCAGGCGAAGGAAGCGGTGCAGGGGTCCCGACGGGGACCCGCCCTCCTGTGGGTCGGTCTGGCGATGATTGCAGGTGTCTCCGGCTGCGGCCGGAGCGCCCCGCAGGCGGAGGATCGGGAGGCCGTGCCGGTGGAAGTCGCCGTGATGGTTCCGGCGTCGGTGAGCGAGACGACGGTTCTCACGGGGATTCTGGAGGGTTATCGGGCGGTCGACGTCGTGTCCGAGGTATCGGGCGAGGTGATCGCCATTCGCAAGGACCTCGGGGACCGGGTCGACTCGGGAGAGATTCTGGCCTCGGTGGACAAGAAGGTGGCGAGGGAGAGCCTCAACCAGGCGGAAGCCGCCGTCATGGCGGCGGAGGCGGGCTACGAACTTTCTCGCGTGGATTTCCAGCGAGATTCGACCCTGTTCTTCGACGGCACGAGTTCGGAAGCCGCGTACCAGAGAGGTCGCATGGCCATGACGGCCGCCCGGGCGGAGCTCCGTTCGGCGCGAGCCGGGGCGGAACTGGCCGAGCGCTGGCTGGTGGAAACGGATATTCGCTCTCCGTTTGCCGGTATTGTGTCGCGCCGGGACTGTGAACGGGGAAGCTTCGTGAGTCCCGGGTTGCCGGTCTACCGGGTCGTGGACATCGATTCTCTTCGCCTTCGTCTCGGAGTCTCCCAGAGCGAGGTGGCGAGAGTTCACCCGGGGATGAAGACCCGGATCACGGTTGAGGCTCTGGGACATCGGGTCTTCGAGGGCCGGGTTCGAGCAGTGTCGCCCGAGGCGGACGAGAGGACGCGCACCTTCACGGTGGAGGTTGTACTGGCGAACCCGGCCGGACATCCTCTCAAGGACGGGATGGTCGTCCGGGTCAAACTGGTTCTGAACACGTTTGACGGGGCGATCCGGGTCCCGCGGGAAGCCGTCCTCCGCAATGGGGATGGGGGATACGTGTTCGTCGTGGCCGACTCCATCGCCCGGCGCCGGAACCTGGAACTGGGCGCACTCATTGATAACGGCTACCTGATCACCGGCGGGTTGAGCCCGGGAGACCGGGTGGTGACCGTCGGAATGCAGAATCTCCGGGACGGGTTCCCGGTGTCTCTCGATCAGACATCGCCCGCCGATCCGATGGAGGAAGACGCGCCATGAAGGCCCTGCCGCGCTTCTCCGTCAGTCAGCCTGTCCTGATCAACCTCCTCATGATCGGGATCTTCGTCGGCGGGTTCTTCGCCATCTTCGGCATGCCGCAAGAGCTCAACCCCAACATCAGCTTCAACTGGGTCTTCGCCACGGTCGACTATCCGGGTGCCTCGCCTCAGGAGGTGGAGGACCTGGTGGCCATCCCGATCGAGGAGGAGCTCGACAAAATCGAGAAGGTCACGGAAATCCACTCGACGGCGGGCGAAGGCTGGGCTTTCTTTCTGGTGAAGTTCGACGAGATGTCCGACTCCGACTTCACGACGAAGATGCAGGAGACCCGGCTTCAGATCGACAGTGCCCGCATCCCCGAGGAGGCCGAGGTCCTGGAGTTCATGGACTTCGGCTCGGATGACTTTCTCCCCGTGCTCTCGATCGGCATCACGTTTGAGGGAGATCCGGAAGTTGCGGCCGCCATGGCGGACGAGCTGGAGGATGAAATCGAGGCCATCGGGGACGTGGCCAAGATCCAGGTGTCCGGACTGGAGGATCGGGAGATCTGGGTCGAAGTCGATCCGATCAAACTGAACGGCCAGGGGGTTACCCTAGGGACCGTCGTCCAGGTACTGGCCCGCAGGAACGTCAACTTCCCCGGGGGCAGCATCAACGTCGGTCGATCCGAGTACCAGGTCCGTGCCGTCGGGCGCTTCGAATCGCCGGAAGAGATCGAGCGCGCCGTCCTGAAAACCGACCCGGCGGGCCGCATCGTCTACCTTGGCGATGTGGCGACCGTGACCCGGGTTCGCGCCGAGGACACGGTGATCTCCCGCCTCAACGGCAAGCCGGCCATCACGATTTCCGTCTCCAAGAAGGCCGGTGGATCGACCTTCGAGGTCGTGGACAAGATCAAGGACATCGTAGAGAAGTACCAGGAACGGAGCCCGGAAGGCATCGATTTCAGCGTGACCATCGATACGACCCGTTACATCAGCCGCATCCTCGGGGTGCTCCGCAACAATGCGCTGATCGGAATCGTCTTCATCTTTGCCATTCTGCTGGTCTTCCTCGGGGCCGCCAACGCCGGACTCGCGGCTCTCGGGATTCCGCTCTCCTTCATGATCACGTTCATTCTGATGTACCTGACGGGGTCCACCATCAACGGCTCGACCGTCTTCGCCATGATCATGGTTCTCGGCATCATCGTCGACGACGCCATCATCGTGCTGGAGAACGTCCACTCTCACCGGCAGCAGGGGAAGTCCCTCCGTGACGCCGTTGTGGACGGAGCCTCGGAGGTCATCGGTCCGGTGACCTCGGGAATCCTGACCACGATCGCGGCCTTCCTCCCGCTGATGCTGCTCCCCGGAATCATGGGCAAGTTCATGCGCGTCATCCCCTTTGTGGTCAGTCTTGCGCTCCTTGCCTCGCTGTTTGAAGCCACCGTGATTCTCCCCTCCCACCTCCATGATTGGACGGGGGGGTCCAGGCGCCACAAGAAAAAGGAGTTCGGGTTCTACCTGTGGCTGAGGGAACGGTATGAGCGGGTTCTGCGGAAGGCCCTCCGGTTGCGCTACCCCGTCCTTGGAGCGATGGTGCTGCTGATCCTCGTGGCGTTCGTGATGATCCCGCTGGTCGGTGTGGAGATGTTCGGGAGCGAGAACCTGGGGCATTTCACGGTGCTCCTGAAGTTCCCCGAGGGAACGTCGCTCGAAGAAACGGATCGGATTGTCCGCAAGGTGGAAGCCGCCGCGCTCAGCCTTCCGGCCCACGAGCTCAAGTACGTCGAGGCCTCGAGCGGGCTCTACCAGGGAAACAACGAATGGCTGGTTCGCAAGAACGTGGGACAGGTGGTCGTGAGTCTCGTGCGGGACGAGGGTAAACGGCGCCCGATCGACGCGGTCATCCGTGCGCTCAGGGATTCGGTCTCCGATATCAGCGGGATCTCATCCATCGAGTTCGAGAAACCCTCGAGCGGGCCGCCTTCCTCGAAACCGGTCAGTGTCCGATTGACCGGCAAGTACATGGACGAACTGCGCTCGGCCATGGTGGACTTCAAGGACGTCCTCGCCGGCATCGAGGGAGTCTATGACATCGGCGACGATTTCCCCCAGGGAACGCAGGAGATCCGGATCAAGATCGACGAGGAGCGGGCTTCACTCTACGGACTCTCTACGCAGGATATCGCGCTTGAGCTCCGCACGGCGATCGCCGGACTGACGGCCACGACGTTCCGGGACGGCGATGAAGACATCGACGTCGTCGTCAAGTTGCGCGAGGATCTCAACAACTCGCTCGAGTCCGTGCGCGCCCTCAGGGTCAACACGTTCACGGGCGCGTCGGTTCCGCTCTCGGATGTGGCCTCCATCACCGTGCACGACACCATGTCTGAGATCAAGCGCAGGAATCTCAAGCGGACCATCATCGTCCAGGCCGATATCGATCCATCGACGACGAGCGTAGACCGGGCGGTGGGAGAGGCCGCATCCCGATTCGATGAGATTGAACGGCGCTACGAAGACGTTCAGATCGAGATCGGAGGGGAGTTCGAGGAATTTTCCGATTTCCTTTCGGATCTGCAACGACTGTTTGTCATCGGTCTCATCCTGATCTACCTGATCCTGGGGACACAGTTCCGGTCGTACGTGCAGCCGCTGACCATTCTATTCATCGTGCCCTTTGCCTTTATCGGGGCGATGGTGGGTCTCATGGTGGCCGGAGACAAGTTCGGTATCGTGACGCTCTTCGGCTTCGTGGCCCTGGCGGGGATCGTGGTGAACGACGCCATCGTGATGATCTCGTTCATCAACAACGCCCGCCGCGAGGGGAAGGACCGTTGGGAGTCCATCGTCTCCGGCGGTGTTCAGCGGCTCCGGCCGATCATCCTGACCTCGGTGACGACGATCGGCGGTCTGCTGCCGACCTGCGTCGGCATCGGCGGTACATCCGCAGTCTGGCGGCCCCTGGCCAATACCATTGCCTGGGGACTGGTGTTCTCCACCGTTCTGACGCTCCTCATGCTCCCCTGCGTGCTGGCCATCGTGGATGACATCAAGGGTCGTATTACACGACGCCCCGCGGCCAGGGTGTGATCGGGCCATCGCCGGGAGCTCCCGTCTTCGCCGTCTCCCGGCGCCGGCGGCGGTAGGCTGTCGCCTTCTCCCGGTTTCCGCAGACCGTCATGCGGCACCAGGCCGAAGATCTGTTTTTCGAATGATCGTAGAAGACCCTCCGGCACGAGGCGCGCGCACACGCTTTCATCCGGGCCCACGTTCCCCCGGCCATTGCCGTGTAAACCACGCCGAAGATCCTGGCCAGCCCGCCCGGAGCATCGGGGACCCTGGGAACGAGTTCGCCGGATCCGTCGGCGCGAAAACGTACGGCCAGGCCGATGCGCCCGGACACGCGATTGAGGGTTTCGATCGCCTCAGGGTCCACCTGCGAGCGGTTGTTGGCCGAGGCCAGGGCTCGAAGCGCCTCGCGCGTCTCGAGGGCCAGGCGGAGGTCCGATTCGCCGACGTACGTACCTCTTTCGACCAGCCCGTTCTCGAGCAGCCAGTCCCGAAGGGCATCGGGGTCGGAGAGAGTGTCCTGCTCCCCCTCGACATCGAGTGTATTGACAAAGGCCTCCACGAGAAGGAGGGGACCCGGAGCCGGAATGCGCTCTTGAGCTTGCGTGGATCTTGAAATCAGGGTTTTTTCCATGGCAGAACCATCGTAGGGATGACGCCGGTTATGTGTCAAGGATGAATTATCTATGCATCACCGCTGTAGTTATTTTGAAGGTGACGGTGATGGGTGTTAGTCGAGGATGCTGCGTCCCGATTGGGTGAGACGCTGGATGGACTGGGAAATCATTCCGGGGCGTCTCTCATTGTCAAGGAACGGGGCGAACGGGTAGAGTTGGGGTGCGGCAGGGGCATGCTGGATCAACCTGGTGTGCGCGGGCCTCGGCCCCTGGGCGAACCTCGAATAAGGAGGATGGCGGATGGCAGAGGTGGTCAATATCGAGCGGTGCTTTGAGAAGTTCACGGATACATTCTCGCCCAAAATCGTCGGGGAGCTCAACGGCCAGCACGTCAAACTCGTGCGGGCGGAGGGGGACAAAGTTCCCTGGCATACGCACGACAAGGAAGACGAGTTGTTCTTCGTGCTCGAGGGGACGCTCGACGTCCACGAGAGGGATGGAACCGTGACACTTCAACCCGGCGAATTCTGCATCGTTCATAGGGGCAGCGAACATCGGGTCGTGCCGCACGGTCACGTGAGACTGATCCTGTTCGAACCCGCGGGCACCGCGCATACAGGAAGCGTGCGTTCGGAAATCACACTGGACGAGTACGAATGGCTGGAATAGGAAGAGCGAGAGGGTGGGTCGATCACATCACTCGATTTCCGCTCCGGCTTCCCCCGATCCCTTGCGAACGAGGAGCGTTCTGGCCGAATCCAGCGGGGGAAGGCTCACGGGTTCGAATTCACGCATCAGATATGCCCAGAGTATAGGATTGCGCGCGCCGGGGGCGAGATCCGACCTCCCGTCCAGGGTATAGCGGGACGTCAGGACCCATCGCGTGTGGTTCCTCTCGAGCTCCGCGATCATCTCGATCTGCTTCTTCTCCGAGTGCGGCCACAGGAGGTACGGGTCCCAGATGGGCGCCGTCCTTCCCAGCAGGGGGTACAGGATGGCACTGTGCGTGGCGATGAGGAGGCTCTCCTCGGATGGGACGTTACGCTCGAGAACCCCGGCGACGTCGTTCACCAGACGCGCGTGTCTATGGTTGATCCACATCGAGTCCCCGCGGATGTCGGCCCGGACGTATCGCTTCGCGGAGGAACTCAATCGATGGAACGCGGGGATGCCATAGAACGCCCCGGGCAGCGTGGAGACGATGAGCAGGACGGCCGGAACGGCCCAACGGAACCGGTGTTTGGAGGCGGCCGCGACCGTTACGAGTCCGATGAGAATCGGATGGATCGCCCCGGCCAGGTGGGTGAGGTCGGCGCGGGACCACGCGTGGTGCGCGTAGGGAAGTCCGACGAATACGCACGCGGTGAGCAGGTGTCCGGCCGCCTTTCGATCCTTCGGGGCGCGCACGCGAAGGATCAGAAGCACCCCGAGGAAGATCGGAACCAGGAGGAAGCTCATCCCCGTGGACACACGGATGAGCATATCCAGTGCGGTTCCGGAATGAACCACGCGCCAGGGCCAGGGCACCGGTACGCCGAGATTGGCGCCGCCCCGGGCGTAGAGGAAAATCACCGATTCCATCCAGCTCCGGGCGAAGCCCGGGATAAGCCCCATCATGGCCCACAGGGGAGAGAGTCCGGCAAGCACGCCGCCGACCCAGACGGCCGACGAGCGCCACAGGGGAACGGCCCGCATCTTGAAGCGGAGGTACAGGAGGAGGGCGGCGAAGGCGAGGAAGGCGTAGAGCCCCAGGTTTCGGCCCACGAACGCGGCCAGCCCGACGAACACGCCGGAGACAAAGAGGCGGGTCCGCGACGGCTTCTCCAGCAGTCTCACGCCGACCCACACGGCGATGAGCGCGATCGCGGGCTCGAACAGCTTGTAGACGGGCTGCATCCAGAGGGTCAGGCAGATTCCGGCCAACAGGAGAAACGGCCGGGATCCGACGGCGCGGGTCAGAGCCAGCAATCCGCAGAGGAGTCCCACGACCTGGAAGGCGGCCGAGCTTCTCCGAAGCCCGAGAAGTCCGTCTCCGAAAAGATGCGAGAAGGCGGCGCACCAGTAGTACCGCCCCGGATCGTAGGAGCGGAAATCCCGAATTGGCACGTCGCCGGCCGCCGTTCGCAGACTGCCGTACCAGAGGTAGCCCTCATCTCCGGGGCTGAGGCCCGTGGTGTCCTGGATCCCATGGGAGAGAACGACGAGGATGACGGCGACGAGAATCACAAATCCCGAATGCACGCGCGCCGCGCTCTTCACGGATGCCCTCCGGATGTGGAAGATAGACGGCCGTCCGAGGCCCACCCTAACAGGCCCGCCGGGCAGCGTCAAGACGCCCGGACTTCGCGCGGGATCCGGTCCCGATCGTCCGCCCCCGTGTTCCTCGTGACTCGAAGGTTGCATTTTCCTCTCCGGCATTGGAGAATGAGAATCTGCGAGTTAAGCGGATGGAGGTTGCCGGTATGCGACGATGGTCGGCGTGGGTGTGGATCAGCTTCCTCGGCTCTCTAGCGGCGCCCGGCCTCTTGGTCGCCGAGGAGGCGGCCTTCCTCTCCGCCAAACCCGTCTGGATGAGCGGTCGTGAGACCGAGATGAATCTGACCGCCGGATTCCGGGCCGTCTTTCCCGCCCCCCCGGCCGAGCCGGTTCTCCTG
>CAZSXU010000043.1:0-20288 GCA_964610505.1 uncultured bacterium
GTCAGGCCGTTGGATAAGGCCTAAAAGTCCTCGTAGTGTGTCATACCGTCGGAGGACGTGTCATCGGTGTTCGCGATGAGCTCTCCCGTAGCGGAGTTGAACATCCAGCCGGTGGTTGCCGTAGCGCCGTCGGCCGAGAGCACTCCGGTGTTCGACACAACCTTCACGCTGTCGGCGATTACGGTTCCGCTGGCGTCCTGTTCCACGAGCGGATTCACCGGGATCCCGTTTTTCAGGTACGGTCCGTAGGGATAGTTGGTCCGGTCCAACGTCGCGGACGTCTCCCCCGTCCCATCGGAATACTGGGTCATCTGAGCGAGGAAGCTGTTGTACCGGTCGGCGGGCGCTCCCGAACCGTCCGTGTGGTCGACCGAGCCGGGATAGCTGCTGTTGTGCTGATGGTAGTAGAGCTCCACGGCGTTACGCATCGCCGCAAGGTCGGCCATCAGCGTCGATTCTCGGGCATCTCGAGCGGAATCGGTAAACTGTGGAATCGCAACCACGGCGACGATCCCAATCACGATGACGACGAGCAACAGCTCGATGAGCGTGAAGCCGGCTGTCTCTCTGCGGGTCCTTGACATGCGCCTTTACCTCCTCCACGTTTCGGGGACGATGCCGCGCAGACGGGTTTGTGGTCTGAACGGTCGCGTCACGAAGTCCGGGTGTTGTCCAATTTTCTCATCGGGTTTGACCCGATTGATCTTTAGGACGTTTTGCCTTGCGGCCGGGGTCAGCTGGAAGGAATCGTGCGCGCGTTTTGCAGCTCCCTGCGGTTCTTACCAAGTCATGCGCGCGTTTTGCGGGTTGTTGCAGTTCTTGCCCGGGCGGTGGTCGGGCTCAGTGAACAGCACTCGACATCCGAAATATGGGAAGCAGGAGGGAGAGGACGACGAAGGCTACGATGCCGCCTACGAGGAAGATCATCAGGGGTTCGAGGAGGGTCGTGAGATCTTTGGCCTGGACTTTGGTCCGATTGTCGTAGAAGTCGGCGATCTTGATCATGGTGGTCGACAGGGTTCCCGTGGACTCGCCGGTCCGGATCATCTGTTCGACGGTCGCCGGTACCAAACCGGATTCCCCGATGGGACCGGAGAGGGTTTTTCCGGCGGTGATACTGGCCTCCACCCGGTCGATCATCTCCCGGAAGAGGACGTTCCCCAAGAGTGGCTTGCTGACTTCCAGGGCTTCCAGGAGCGGTACCCCCGTGTGAAGGAGCTCGCCGACGGATCTCATGAGGCGAGAGACGATCACGTTCTGAATGAACGGCCCCACGGCGGGGAGGGAGAGTAGCCAGTGATCGACCAACCGCCGCCCCGCGCCGCGGCTGAAAAACACGGCCGCGGCGACCCCCAAGACCAGAATTGTAGGGAGGATGAACATCCAGCGGGTGGTCAGCACGTCGACGGTGGCCAGCAAGAGTCGGGTGGGAATCGGCAGGGCCGCCCCCATGTCCTCGAAGATATCGACGAACTTGGGAAGGATGAAGGTCAGCATGAAGCCCACGACCAGCACGCAGAATCCGGCGAGGACCAGAGGGTAGGTGAAGGCCGACCGTACGGTGGACCGGAGTTCGGCCTGCTTCGCCAGAAGATTCGAGATCCGATCGAGCATCTGCTCGAGGAATCCTCCACTCTCTCCGACGGACACCAGACTCACGACGGTTTCTGGAAAGACGTCCCGATGCCGACCCATTGCCGCCGACAGCATCTGGCCGCTCTTGACTTCGGTTCGAATGGCCGAGAGGGCATCTCTAAGGCGCGGGTTCGTCGTCTGTTCATGGAGCGCCTCGAGGCTCTCGATCAGGCTGGTTCCGGTCTCGGCCATGATGCTGAGCTGCGAGGCGAAGATGATGAGTTCCTTGGGAGGAAGGGGGCGCCGGAAGGGGCGAACGATGCGCCGAAACCGCTTGAGCCACCGCGTGAGGACGGTGGGAGACCGCACAAACGCTTCCCGAGGGGGTTGAGACGGTGCTCCGGGCGTGGGCGCACGCCTCGGCTCTTCGGTTTGATCGGTAGTCTCGGTCGGTGTCAGTACGTAGGCCATTGCCGGTTCCGATCGCCGGGTTATGTCTCGGTCGCGATGGCGCGAGTGACTTCTTCAACCGTCGTCAGCCCCGCCTTCACCTTCTCAATTCCATCGCTGTAGAGGGAAGGAAACTCCCCCTTCTCTCGGCACTCGCGGAGTTCGTCCGTCGACGCTCGCCGCAGAACCAGGTTGCGCATCGGCTCGTCCACGAGCAGCAGTTCGTGGATTCCCATTCGCCCCTTGAACCCCGTGTCATAACAATGCTCACAACCCCGGCCCTTGGCCAGGCGTATGGGCCGACTCTCATCGATGCCGAGCAAACCGCGCATCTCGGGCGACGGGAAGTACGTGGTCCGGCATTCGGGACAGATGGTTCGGACCAGCCTCTGGGCGAGGACGCCCCTGACGGCGGAAGAGACCAGATAGGGTTCGAGGCCCATGTCCAGAAGTCTCGTCATGGCGCCGGCGCTGTCGTTGGTGTGGAGCGTACTCAGGACCAGGTGACCGGTAAGGGCCGCCTGAATCGCCGTCTCCGCCGTCTCCCGGTCGCGAATTTCTCCGACCATGATGATGTCGGGGTCCTGTCGCAGAACGGACCGGAGAACCCGGGAGAAGCTCAGGCCCGCCTTTTCGTTGACCTGGATCTGGTTGACGATACTCATCCGGTACTCGACCGGGTCTTCGATGGTGAGCAGGTTCTTCTCGATGGTGTTGAGCAGACTCACGGCGGCGTAGAGCGTGGTGGTTTTTCCGCTGCCGGTCGGGCCGGTTGCGAGGATCAGGCCGTTGGGTTGTCTGAGCACGGACTTGAATGCGCGAAGAACCAAGGTTCCGAAGCCCAATCGGTCGAGATCCAGGAGCACTTTCCGCCGGTCCAGAACCCGAAGCACGACTTTCTCGCCCAGGACGGTCGGCATCGAAGAGAAACGGAGATCCACGTCGTTGCCTTCCGCGGTCACGCGAATTCGCCCCTCCTGAGGAAGGCGCCGCTCGGCGATGTCCAGGTTTGCCATGACCTTCATGCGGGAAACCACGACCGGATGCAGATCGAGCCTTTGCGCCATGACCTCGTGCATCAGTCCGTCGATGCGGTAGCGGACGCGCATCTTGTTCTGATCGGGCTCGACGTGGATGTCGCTCGCGCCGTCCTTGATGGCGTTCAGGATGATGATGTTCACGAGGTTGATGACGGGCGATTCCCCCGCCATCTCGCTGATTTCCTCCGCGTCGTCGATCCGGCCTTCCTCCACCAGGGTTACATCGGTGGTCTCGAGACTGGACAGGAAGGCGTCGATCTCCATCTTCTTGCCGTAGTACTCCTCGATGGCCGTCTCGATTTCCTCGGTCCGGCAGAGGACGGGTTGGATTTTAAGACCCGTGAGTTTCTGGAGATCGTCCAGGACGAACACCGCCTGGGGGTTGGAGGTGGCCAGAGTCAGGACATTGTGGACGCAGAACATCGGCATCACCCGATAGAATTCTGCCTGCTTCTGTGGGATGACGTCGATGATGTTCGGATCGATCAGGCCCTTCCGCAGCCAGACGTGAGGGATCTCCATCTGCTGGCTGAGCGCGGCGACGGTGTCTTCCGGGGTAATGATCTTGAGCTCGACCAGGACTTCACCCAGCTTCTTTCCGGACTCCTTCTGAATCTCGAGAGCCTCGTTCAGCTGGTCTCGGGTCAGCTTGCCCTGGGCGATGAGGATTTCCCCGATGGGGACTTTCTTGGCGCGCTTTACATGAAGCTCCTGCACGCTTCCTCCACCGTCGGATGGGTGAGGATGGTCTGGTCCAGCCGGGTGGCCGTCAGAATATCCCGGCACAGTTCATTGGCACAGGACAGGCAGAAAACGCCGCCCCGGTCCTCGGCCATCGTCTTCAGATCGAGGAGTGTTTCCAGACCGGGACTGTCGATGAAGGGGACCGAGCCCAGATCCACGACGATCTGAATCTCGCCGCCTTCGATCAGGGACTCGGTCGTCTCTCTCAGAGAATGCGCGGTTTCCTCCATCAGGGGATCGTCGATGGAGACGATGGTCACGGTGCCGCGCTTGAAGGTTCTCAGTTTCTTCATTGCTCAGGACCGATCTCCAGGGGCACCTGTTTTCCGGCGGCGAGCGGGAGCGACAGACAGAACTCCGAGCCCTTCCCGAGTTCGCTGGTGACGGTGATCTCGCCGCCGTGAACGAAGGCGATCTGCTGCGCCAGAGCCAGTCCCAGGCCGCTGCCGGTTTGTTTCTGGATCTGTTCGTCCCCGGAGCGATAGAACTTTTCGAATATGTGCAGCAGGTCGTCCTCCGCGATGCCGGGTCCCGTGTCCCGCACCCGGATTGCAAGAGTCGATTCCTCGCCCTTCGCGGAGATCTCGAGGGTCCCGCCCGGCGGCGTGTACTTGACGGCGTTGCCGATGAGGTTGACGAGCGCCACGGACGCCAGCCCCTTGTCCATCTCCATGGGAGGCGCCGGGTCGGGAACCTCGACGCGGACGTTCAGTCCCTTGGCCGCGGCCTGGGGCTCGATTCCCGCCACGGTCTCCGTGATGACCTTGTCGATCCGCACCGGCACCCGGTTGGCCGTGAGGCTTCCCGCTTCCATCTTGGAGATGTTGAGAAGGTTGTCAATGAGGCCGGCCAGGCGTTCGGTTTCCTGGGCGATGGTGTTGTAGAACTCGAACCGCGTGCTCTCGTCGTCAACCTGGTCGTCCACCAGCATTTCGGTGTACGCGCGAATGGAGGCCAGTGGCGTTCGGAATTCATGGGCCACGTGGTTGACGAACTCGCCGGTCAAGCGATCGGCCATCTTCTGCTGTGTGATCTCCCGAATGGTCACCAGCGCGCCGACGGCCTCGTGGCCCGGGGAAGACAGATCCGTAATCGTGATCTTCACGATCCGCTCGGTCGACCCGTCCAGGGACAGCTCAAAGGCGCGGGTGGCCCGGTTCTGCCGAAGCGCTTCGTCCAGCTGCCCCTGCCCGAGCGCCGTTCCGACGAACTCGCCGATCAGCTGGCTGTCGGGTTTCTGCAGAAGGTTCTGAGCCGCCCGATTGGCCATGACCACTTTGCCGGATGAGTTGGTGACCAGGACCCCGATGGGAAGGAAGCCGATGATGGATTCCACGCGTTTCTTCTCGTACTCGAGGACGTGTTTCTCGATCTCCAGTTGAGCGTTGGACCTGTCGATCTCGGCGATCTTCTCGTGGACGACCTGGACGGCGTCGTTCCAACGGTTGATCAGATCCTGGAGCTGGCCGCGCCGTCCGGCGAAGTCGATCCTGCGGATCGTTCGATCGTCGATCTGCCGGTGGAGTTCCCGAATGAGCCTGGGCAGCGGGCGGAGGATCATTCGGAGATACCCGTAGGCGGCGCCGACCAGGAGGAACGAGATCAGGGCCGTGATCCCCACGAATCGCCGGAACTGATGAGGGTCAATGAGCGCGCCCGTCCCGGACACCACCACCTGCGCGATCCCCACTTTCCGACCTTCGGACACGATGGAGGCGGTGGTGGACACGATCTCCCGGTCCGCCGTCTCGATCACGCGCGTGCGTCGGCGACCAGTTCCGGGTTTCAAGGGAAAGGCGGAGATGTCCCTGCTGAAATCCGGTCGATCGGTCTCGACCAGAATCTTGCCCTTGGCGTCGGCCACGGCTGCGTAGACGAGCCCCTGTTTCGTTGCCAGGCTTTGAACCAGGCTTTGAAGCGTTGCCGCGTCGTCGTCGGCCAGGGGAGCGGCGGCGGTGCCGGCGAGAACGTCGCAGACCTGCTTGCCGTAGGCTCGTGCAGAGCGCATCTCGTTCTGCTTCTGAACGGAGAGGGAGAACACGGCCATCAGGCCGACCAACACGGCGCAGATGCCCAGTAGGACGAGGCCGATCTCGCCGATCAGTCCTTCCCTTTCAAAGGACACCTTGGGCATTCGGAGGATGGGTCTTCGCATGGCCCGCCGTTCGCGCGTAAGGAAGCCCTGAGATCGGTCCCGCGATTCCACAGGGGACATGCCGGGACCGGCCGTTTGACCCAGGGTCTCGGTTCGCCGGTTCAGGGTCGTGAGATTCCCCGTTTGGGGAATTTCCTCTGAGAGGAATATCGGCATTCCGTATGGAATCTAAACCCTATTCAAGAGAGCGGCACGCGCGGCGCCGGGGGGATTTCCGCGCATTCTCCTGTGCCCCGGAGGCCGGGTGGACGGCCGCGCGTTACAATTCCACCTCGGTGGACGGATCTCGTCAAAGAAACGCCAGGACGTCCCGACAGGTTACAGGATAGGCAAATCCGTAGGCCAGGTTCCGGAGTGAAGAGAGATGGTACTCGTCGTGGCAGGTTCCCGTTCCGTCCAGCAGGAAGTACACGCGAAAATCGCGCATGAACGCGTCCCGGGCCGTGGTCTCGCAGCAGAGGTTGGTCATCACACCGCCGATGACGAGATTCTCTACACCCCGCGTGCGCAGTTCCTTCTCCAACGACGTGTTCAGGAAAGCGCTGTAGCGGCACTTCTCGATGAGAAGGTCGTCTTTCGAGGGGCGGAGCTCGGGGATGAGTTCGGCCTCGGGTTCTCCGTCGATGAGGAGATCGTCCCACCACTCGGCCATCATGCCGCCGTCGACGCCCGGGGCCTTGTGGCGATGGCGGGTGAAGATGACGGGCCGGCCCTGCTCTCGAAAGCGGTTTACGACGGCCGTCAGGTTGTGGAGAATCGGCTCGAGCATGCCGCGAAAATGGACCTGTGGGTCGATGACCAGAAGCGCGGTACGGTCCGGATCCGGTTTCGGGTGGGGCCGGACAAGGGAGGGCGCGAGGAGCTTCTTCCAGCGGGCGGTTGCGGCGTCCAGGGGGTGGGCGTCCTTCAAGGAGATCTCCTTTCGTTCCGGCCACATCGAGAGACGCTCTTGTCCGCCGGTGATCGGTAAGCGGCGTCCCTTGTGGCGCCGACACTAGATCTCTATCAGTAAAGGCCGGACCCGTCAATGTTCATCGCGTGAGATATGGATTCTTCGGCTTTGACATTTTTAGATTCGTTGGCATAAGGTGGACCCGTGGGAATCAACCTACAGGAGGTGGGAGATGCACGAACGGGAATGGGTTGACAGACTGCTGAGGCTGGTGGGATTGGTGGGTTTCGTCGTGGCGGCGATCGGTCTCGTCGTGTTCATCTGGGGTTCGGTTTCGCCGGGTTGGTTTCGCTGTTGCAACTGGGCCTGGGGCCTGAGACCGTTCGGGTTGATCCTCCTGGTGGATGGATTCTGTGGCGGCCTGGTGTTCATGGGCCTGGCCGAGATCATCGGTCTGCTCCGGGCCATCGCCAGGAAGTAGAGTCTATCGAAAGCGCAGGTCTTCCTCTTCCCACTGGGCCAGCCTGCGTCTCGCCTTCCGGCGTTTCCTGAGGTAGGCGGCCAGGAACAGGAGCGTGAAGATCCCGGGGATGGACAGGAGGACCCCGGGCAGGACGGCCCAGGGATAGCGACCGCGGAGGTGTTTCCTCCATTCGTCGTCGAACCGCGCGAGGTTCCAGCCGTATACCTCGATCAGCGCGGCTTCGAAGTCGCCGGTGTGCGCCGCTCGTCGCACGAACTCGCGGAACGTGTCCAACCCTTCGGTTCGGACCATGAAGTCCACCGCCGTGTAGCTCTCGGTGTAGGCAAGCTCCGCCGACGCGCGCTCATAGGGAAACGAGTTCGTCAGCTCCGAGAGAGGTATCAACGTTCGGGCCAGAAGGGCCCAGACGATCCGGGTGCTCTCGGCGATCCGCCACTCGCGGGCCTGGAACATCGCATGGCCTTCGTCGAACCAGCGGGGGAGAGGTTGTCCGGGCAGGGTCATGCCCAGGAGCATGTGGGCGATCTCGTGGGTGATGATCTCCTCCAGGTCGATCCGTGCCGGCGCGTCGGCCGGAGAGAGAACGAGGATTCGGCGCTGGGTCGGGGCGGCGAGCCCGATGCCCCAGTCGGGAATCCGGCCGCCGCTGGCTCTGCGGAATTCGGAACGATTCGGCGCGATCCACATCTCGATCTTTTCCTGCGGATGGGAATTGAGGAAGTCGGTGATGTGGAGGTGGGCGTCCTCGGCGACCCGGGCGGCGGTCCGCGCCACTTTTTCACCGGAAGCGTCGTAGAAGATCCGGAAGTGGTCTGTCTCCAGGCTTCGGTAGTCCTCGGCGCACACGGGCCCCGGCAACAGTACGCCGAGGCCCAGAATCGCGACAGTCGGGAGAAGGACAACGTAGAATTTCAGATCATCTCTCCGGCTAGCGTACCCTCATCAGCTTCACGGTGCGGGACCGACCGTCGGCCTCCACGCGGCAGAAGTATACGCCTCCGGCCACGGGCCGTCCAGAGCCGTCCCGGCCGTCCCACCACACGTGATGGGTCCCGGCCCGCAGATGGTCCCCCACGAGTCGGTTGACCCGCCGCCCTCCAACATCGTAGATCGACACATCCACCCGGCTCTCCAGGGGGACGGAAAAGCGCACCAGAGTGCGGTCCGAGAACGGGTTCGGTTCGGCCGCAAGGAAAGCCCGGGAGACCGGTCCCTCGAGACTTGCGACTCCGGTGGCCGTTTCCACGGTGAAGGATCCGGATTCCGGACAGAGTCCCGCTTCGGTTCCGTCGTCGGCCCAGGCGCGCCACCAGTGCGGTCCGTCGGCCAGCGTGACGCCCACGGTCCAGGAGGTCGAGTCCGATCCCTCGGGGACGCCGTCGGTCGAGGTCACGAGTTGGGTCAGAAGCGAGTCCTCGTAGACTTCGAATCCGTAGGTCAGCGTCGATCCCGGATCCGGATCCGTGGCGTTGAGCACGGTCAGAACCGGCGACGCTCCGTCCACCACCGCCCCCTCCGCCGGCAAGGCGAGAACAGGTTCGGTAGGGGCTAAGTTCCCGCCGCCCGCGGCCCTGACCTCAACGTCGTCGATGTACCAGCCGTCTTCGGTGACATAGGTGTCGGACTCGAGCCGGAAGCGGAACTTCACATCCGCATGGCCGCAGCCGTCGGCGAGCGAGCGCGAGGTTTCAACCCAACTGGTCTGGAATCCCGTGAAGGGCGTTCCCAGCCGCGTCCAACCTCCACCGTCCACGCTCATCTCTACATACGCGTAGTCATACCCGGTCTCGATCTCATAGAGGTGAGAGAAGTGCAGTGTGGCATCGTCATAGTCACTGAGGTCCAGCCCGGCGGCCAGCTCCATGCGAGTGTTGAGGTAATTCGAGTAGTCACCCGAAGGTGAGTCGGTAATGGAATGGCTCGCGGAGGAATAGGTGGACGTCACGAGTCCCCAGGTTCCTCCGGCGAACGTCCAATTCCCCGTCCCGCTCTCGAAATCGTCGAAGAACACGGTCTCGAAACTGCCGATCGTCACCCCGTGGATCTCGCGGGCGAAGAGAGATCCTCCGGCATAGATGTCGAGGCACAGAACGGTGGGATGCCCGTTCGGACATGCGGCGTCCACGGAGAACTGAAACGGATCCGATGCGTTGTCTTTGAGCTCCCTCGCCGAGAAGGATCCGAAGTCCGAGAAAGCATCCGACAGATGAATGTACGGGTCGTAGGATCGAAGGATCACCTGCACGTCCGCCATGCCGTCAGCAACGCCGATGCTCTC
The DNA here is from genome assembly GCA_964610505.1 of uncultured bacterium. Lineage (GTDB taxonomy): Bacteria > Arandabacterota > Arandabacteria > JAGLYR01 > JAGLYR01 > CAZSXU01. The sequence goes on from CAZSXU010000043.1 coordinate 9,619, forward strand.
CAACGTGATCGTTACGTCGGCCGATTCGCCGGGGTCCAGCTTCCCGTCCCCCTTGACATCGTCCGTGATCGCGACTTCCGCGAGGCGGACGTACGCTCCGGCCGCCTGCGCCAGGTAGATGTTGGCCGGGAGGTTCTCGGCGACGAGTCCCGGGATCTCACTTTCGGCGGGCCAGAAGCCGGTGCCGCCGACCTCGGTCGTAAAAGCAATGACCTTCGGCTTCGTCGACTGCTCACCGTAGCTCCAATCCATGGTCGTCCCACTGGCGTTGTAGTTGAGGATGTCCGGCTCGCCGGCCTGTCCGGCAGGGTACCCGGCGGGAGCCCCCATTGCCTCACCCATGGCCATGAGGAGGTCATGGTCCGGGGTGTCGTCCGTGGTATATCCCCACGGGATGAGGACGACGGCCGCCACGCTGTGATAGGAGTTGTGGGTCACGAACTCATGGTTGTTCATCAAGTTCATGATGGCCTGGACCTCGGGCTCCGAAGCGGCCGAGGGGCCCATGTACAGGTAGTCGCAGGGGTCGGAGCTGGAACCTCCCTGGTTCCACATGTAGGGGTAGTTGCGGTTGAGATCGACGCCGTAGCAACTGCTGCCGGCGTTGTCTCTACGGTTCTTGCGCCACATCCCGCCGCCGCCGGGATCCGTCGACTCGTTGTAGCAGAAGCCGTCGGGGTTGACGACGGGCACGATCCAGGTCTGGCGCTCATCGACGAGGTACGTGGCCACCGGATCGCTCCCATAGCCGTCACACAGGTAGCGGATGAAATCGAGCATGACTTCCGTGGTGATGACCTCCCGGGCGTGGTGAAGCGCGTCGAGCAGGACCTCGGGTTCGGTTTCCTGGATCGTCGGATTATCGGAAACCTTGATGGCCCAGATGTCGCGGCCTTCCTCGGTCTGGCCGAGAGAGATTTTCGCCGTTGTGATCGCGGGATGCTCGGTGTGCATGGAATCGAGATAGGCGGTGGCTTCGGAGTAGGTGTGGAAATCCCCGAAGTTGTTGCCCTTGATGCGGGAGGCGTAGTGGCGGACCATGTCTTCGATCATGACCTCGGTGTGAAAGCCCAGGGCCTCGATCTCGGCCAGCTGATCGGGATTCGACACGACGATGAAGGAGTGACCGGGCTTGACCTTCATGATGTCGAGGCCGGGGAACGCCTCCAGGATGGCGTCTCTCTCCTCGGTCGTGTTCCAGAAAACGGCCGCCTGGGTGTAGATGGGTGACTCGGCCTCAGCCCGTCCGGCAGGACCAGCCAAGGCGACAAGGGCGAGAAGGGCAATGATTGCTCGGGGAAACATGGAGCCTCCTTAAGGAGTTGCGGCAAAGGTGCAGCATCGGATACGGCTGTGAAACGCTAAGTCTCTAGTTTATCATAGCATACGGGGATGATAAAAGCAAGCGAAAGGGCAACGCGTGACCAGGTTGGGTGGCGACGTGAAGGGCCTCGGCTTCGGACCTTGCGCTGCGGGCAGGGCTCGGCGTCACTCCTCCACGGCAAGAAGGGGGGATTGGAATCGGCGAGGAGGGTGGCAATCCGTGGCGTTGAAAGATCCCTTGCCGTGTCATAGTTCCGGCGAGCGCTCCCCGTTGCCGGCCCGGGGTATGGGTTTTCGCCTCTCACCTTTCTCCTTTCTGCCTCATGTGGCAAGGGGGCGAAGAATGGGGTCGTAAGGCTCGAGCGCGGGCTTTCTCGCCGAGCAGGATACGGCTGTCTACGCTGTGTCACGGGGCCTTCGCTCGAGCCCAAGGCCCCATCTTCGTCACCTTGCAGGGATGTCGCGCGGGCCTTTTGCCGCGGCAAAGGTCCGGCGTCTCTTGGCCACGAGCGTGAGTGAGGTATTGAATCGGTAAGGAGGGCGGGGATTTGCTCGGGCCGAAACGCCACGCTCGGGCCTTCGATCCGGCGGACCTTCACCGCGGCCGGCCCGGGGTATGGGTTATCGCCTCTCACCTTTCACCTTTCTCCTGTCTGCCGTATAGGCCTTGCGCTCCGGGAAGGACTCGGCGTCACTCCTCCACGGCAAGAAGGGGGGGATTCGAATCGGCGAGCAGAGTGGTACCTCGCGGCGTTGAAAGATCCCTTGCCGTGTCGTCGTTCCGGCGAACCCTACCCGCAGCCGGCCCGAAGCCGCCCTACAGGCGCCCGAAGGGCGTTGATTTCCCCTACGTCTTCCGAGACCTCTGCGCGGAGGCCCCTCCCCCAGCATGGTCGTTTTGCTTTCAGCACCCCGGGACGGGCTTCGCGGATGAAGATGTCCTATCGATAGAGCGCCTTGATCTCGGACCAGCCGTCCTCTTCCGTTCCGCTTCCGGGGACACCACCCCTGTTTCGTGAGGCCTCCGGCTCCGCTGGGCTGCGCCCGAAACAGGGTTGTGTCTCCTGGCGCCGCCCCGCGAGCTGTTGACAATTGGCTCCGGCGCCGATACCATCTCTTAATACGGCAAGTCCTGATTCCACCGGAAGACCGAGGAGATTCGACGCGCATGGAGCTGGACAAGGTCTACGACCCCAAGAAGGTCGAAAAGAAGTGGTACGGGATCTGGGAGGAGAAGAACGAGTTCCGCGCCGAGACGGATCCCGCCAAGAAATCTTTCTGTATTGTTATCCCTCCGCCCAACGTGACGGGCGTTCTCCATATGGGACACGGACTTCAGGGCGCGCTGCAGGATGCGCTCACCCGCTATCACCGCATGGTTCCCGGGACGTCGTCCCTGTGGTTGCCCGGCACGGACCACGCCGGCATCGCCACTCAGAACGTCGTCAAGAAATCTCTCGAACAGCAGGGGGCCGATCCCAAGGCCATGGGGCGGGAAGCCTTCGTCGCCGAAGTGTGGAAATGGCGCGAGAAGCACGGCGGAATCATCACCGAGCAGTGGAAGCAGCTGGGCGCTTCGTGCGACTGGGAACGCGAGCGCTTCACACTGGACGAGGGGCTGGCCCGGGCCGTGCGGGAGTGCTTCGTGCAGCTCTGGGAGAGAGGCCTGATCTATCGAGGAAAATACATCGTCAATTGGTGCCCGCGTTGCCAGACCGCCATATCCGACGAGGAAGTCGATCACAAGGAGGCCGACGGCCACCTCTGGTATATCCGATACCCGCTCGAAGAATCGGAAGAGTCGCTGATGGTGGGAACCACGCGCCCGGAGACGATGCTGGGCGACACCGCCGTGGCCATTCATCCCGACGACGAACGCTATCGGCATCTCAAGGGCAGGAAAGCGATTCTGCCTTTTCTCGACCGGCCGCTCGAGATCGTGTTCGACGATTGGGTGGACCCGGAGTTTGGGACGGGAATCGTCAAGGTGACGCCGGCGCATGATCCCAATGATTTCGAGATCGCGAAGCGCCACGACCTTCCGTCGGTCCAGGTGATCGACGAGAAGGGCAGGATGACGCGGGAGGCGGGGGCTGAGTTCGATGGGCTCGATCGGTTTGAATGCCGGAGCCGGATCGTCGAGAAGCTGGAAGCCTTGGGACTTCTGGGCCGGATCGAAGAGCATCATCTCGCCATCGGGCATTGCCACCGATGCGACACCGTGATCGAGCCCCTGGCGTCCGACCAGCTGTTCGTCAAGATGGAGCCCCTCGTGGGCCGCACCATCCAGGCCATCCGAGACCGCGAAGTGCGGTTCTATCCGGACCGTTGGGCCAAGATTGCCCTCCACTGGCTGGACAACATTCGGGATTGGTGTATCTCCCGCCAGCTGTGGTGGGGACATCGCATTCCGATGTGGACGTGTGCCGGGTGCGGCGAGGTGATCGTCTCGCGCGAAGACCCCACGGGATGTCCCGCGTGCAAGAGCTCGACCCTCAAGCAACACGAGGACGTTCTCGATACCTGGTTCTCTTCCTGGCTCTGGCCGTTTTCGACCATGGGGTGGCCGGACGACACCGAGGACAAGAACTATTTCTACCCGACGGACGTGCTCGTTTCGGGCTACGACATCATCTTCTTCTGGATCACGAGAATGATCATCGCCGGTTTCGAGTTCACCGGAAAAGCGCCCTTCCGGGACGTGTTCGTTACGGGCATGATCACCGACGAGCTGGGTCGCTGGATGAGCAAGTCGCTGGGCAACGGGATCGATCCTCTGGAGATGATCGACGAGTATGGGGCCGACTCGGTGCGGGCTTCGTTGATCGCTCTGGCGGCGGCGGGCCAGGACATCCGCCTCTCGCCCGCGCGGTTCGAGATGGGGCGCAAGTTCTGCAACAAGATCTGGAACGCCTATCGGTTCCTGCGCATGAACCTGGACGGCAACGGAGGTCCGGGAGTCGATGAGGCAAGATTGGATCTGGCCGACCGGTGGATCCTCTCCCGCTTCCAGACGGTCGTGCGTCAGGTGGACGACGGCTTCGTGAACTACCGGCTGAACGAATCCTTTGCGGCCGTCTACGGCTACTTCTGGCACGAGTACTGCGACTGGTATCTGGAGCTGATCAAGGATCGCATCGGCGCGGACGGTTCGCCGGAGGAGCGAACGCACGCCCTCGGTGTGGCGGTGCGCGTACTGGAAGGGGCCATGGCGCTTCTCCATCCGGTGATGCCCTTCATCACCGAGGAGGTCTGGCACGGGCTGAAAGACAGGGGGGCGGCGGATCTCATCTGCGGTCCCAAACCGGAACCCGACGATCGGCGGGCGGACCCGGAGGCCGAGGCCGCCATGGATCTCATTCAGTCGGTGGTTCGCTCGGTCCGGGAGACGCGCTGGCGGGTCAATTATCCGCTGACGGCCGCGTGTAGAATTCTGGTGCGCAGTTCACATCCTCGAGACGTCGAAACCCTGACGGTTCACCTGCCGTATCTCAAGCGACTGGCGAGGATCGAGAGCGTGGAGGTCCTTCCCGCAGGGGTCACCCCCGAACAGTCCGTGGGCGATGTGATCGGGACGCTGGAGGTCTTCGTTCCGGTGGGCAATGCCATCGACGTCGACGTCGAGATCGGGCGCCTGGAACAGGAACTGGAACGCCTCCGCTCTCGACTGGAAGGCATTCGGAAGAAGCTGGCGAACCGGCAGTTCGTGGAAAAGGCCCCGGCGGACGTCGTTGAAGCGGAGCGCAAGAAGGAAGCGGACGCGTCGGAGCAGGTCGCCAAGATCGAGAGAACCGTGGATTCTCTGCGGTAGCGAAAAAGCTGAAGACCAACCCCGGCACCACAGATTTCATAGACTGTGACAGATTCAAGACCCGCATCTTCGACACGCAGGTTACAATTGGAGAAGATTTTCTCGGATTCTCGGTCGTGGACCGAGCATCCGAAAGCACTCCATCTGTGAAATCTGTGCAATCTATGGCTCAAGGGTTTCGTCCTTATTTGTAGTGTTCCCGAAAGGAGAGGGGAATCGGATGGATGAGAATTCGCGGGTTGAGCAGGGGCCGGTGGAAGACGCGTCGCGCCGAAGGTGCGGTTCGGCAACCGACCCCGTCGGAAAGGCCGCCGCAGGCCTGTTGGTGATCTGGCTTGGAATCACGCTGCTGTCTCGGGATCGCCTGGATCCGTGGTGGGCCTACATGCTCTCGGGGTTCGGTGTGATCTTCATCCTGGAATCCTTCTTCCGAATGGCCCGACCCGAGTTTCGGGCTCCCGTCGGCGGAAAATTCGTGGGCGGCGTGGTTCTCATCATCCTCGGGAGTCTCTTCATTTCGGGATTCGCCAACTGGTGGGCGATGATCCTGGTGATCATCGGGATCGTTTTCCTGGTTCAGGGGATTCGGGGCGCGATGCGAAGATAGACCAGTATCCTTGACTGCGGATATCACGCAGGAACAACAGTCGGGGCGATGAATATCTCGCCCCGGCTCTCTTTCGTGCAATCCATCGCCCGGAAGTCTCTGGTATCGCAAGCCGTCATTGGTCGGAGCGATCGAGCATCGCCCGCGCCTTCGCAAGGTTCGTCTTCGCGGACTCGTCGTACGGATCGAGCTCCAGGGCCCTTTCCCATTTCGACACTGCCTCGGCGACTCGCCCGTGAGTCGCCAGCGCGATGCCCAAGTTCGTCCAGGGCTCCGCTCGAGTGGGAGCCAGCCGGATGGCGGTCTCAAACGAGGCCACGGCTTCGGCCAGTTGTCCCATGTCGGCCAGGCATACGCCTCGGCCATTGTAGGACATCCAGAACTCGGGGTTGTGCTCGATCGACTTCTGGTAATACTCGAGGGCCGTCTGAATCCGCCCCTCGCTCTGGCTTTCGGCGGCGAGATAGTAGAAGTCGCGGCCGAAAGACCGCTCCACGTCGAAATCCGCCACGGGAACGTATGCCAGAATCACGAGCGGGATCAGTGCGACGGAGGTGACCAGCGCGGGCTTCCACTTTCTCTCCCGGACACGGCGGTAGATCCACGCGCCCGCGTATGAGGCGAAGACGATTAGAATGGGAGTCGCTGGAATTCGATAGCGTCCCGACACGAAGAAGACGACGGCGCTCAGGAAGTACACGAGCACGAAACTCGCGGCCGGGGCGGCTCGCCGCCAGCGCCTGACGGAGAGACCCATTCCGAGAATGGCCAGGGGCGAGATGAGGCCAAAGTGCATGAGCGGGATTCTCAGAAGCGGGGAAGAGCGCTGGAGAAAATGGAAGTTCACGTTGAGGGGGATCTCGACCCGGTTCCAGAACATGTGTACCTTCCGGCCGAGGAGTCCCGCGTATTCGCCGGGGTTATCCCGAATGTACTCCAGGCCCCTCCGGAACCAGTAGGCCGAGACCTCGGAGGGACTGAGGGAACGGCCGGCGGCCTGGTTGGCAAGGCGAGACGAGTCGATGAGATTGACCTGCTCGGGGGTTCCGCGAATTCCCGGAGGAAGATCGAAGGTTCCCAGCGCGTGGGGGTGATTCCCGATCCAGAAGTTGATGCCTCCGTGCGAGGAGATGGGAACGAAATCCCTGCCGACCACGGCGTTGCGGACGGTGACCGGAGCGATCACGAGTCCGCCGCCCACGAGAAGGATGAGCGAGGACCGGATCCACCGCTCCCTCCGGTGTAACAACGCGAGGCAGAGGATCCAGAGGGGAAGAACAATGACCGTGTTGGGACGGGCCAGGCTGGTGAAGCCGACCGAGACGCCGGCCAGAAGAATCCACACATCGCGGCGGCGGCTGTCCCGGGAGACGGCGAACATCAGCACACTCCATGTGGCGAGAAACGCCGCCAGCGTGGTTCCGAGGAGCGTGGCGTTGAAGAAGATGAAGGGCCCGTAGAGGGCCGTGATCAGGCCGGCGATGAGCGGGACCGGCTCGTCGAACATCTCTTCGCCGAGGCGGACGACAAGGACGGCCGTCAGCGACCCGAGCACAACCTGCACGATCCGCACGGCCAGGAAAGTGGGTCCGAACAAGGCGTAGATCATCGCGAGAAAGTACGGATAGAGGGGAGCGGAATAGAAGATCTCGTGTCCCCAGACGTCCCCGCTCAGGATCTCCAGTGCTTTCTGATCGAAGAGCTCCGAGTCCAGGGCGATGATCTGGAAAGAAGCGTTCTCGCGAATGTGGATCAGGTAGGCGATTCGCACGGCCAGGGCGAGGGCGAACACGAAAAGAAGTCTCCAGCGCCCGCGGGAGAATCGATGTGAGCGTGTCCCGTCGTCCGCCGTCACCGTAGTGCCTCCGCAGAAAGTGTTCGTGCCGACGGGCGGAGTCTATCACGAAAGGGCGAGAGGGCGAAAGGGCGAATGGGCGAGAGGGCAAAAGGGTGACGGTGGGACACGGATCGCGATGCCGCCGGTGTTCCCAACGCTCTTATCCGAGCTCTAATGTCCAATTTCTGATTTCTAGTCTTTGGTCCCTGCCGTATCCATGGGCAGATACACGCTGAAGGTGCTGCCTGCTCCGGGTTCACTCTCCAGCGTGACCCGCCCCCCGTGGGCGAGCACGATGTTCCTGCAGAGCGCGAGTCCGAGGCCGGCTCCTTCCACCTGTCCGGTGAGGTCCCGATCGATCTGGTAGAACTTCTCGAAGACGCGATCCTGTTCCTCTCGGGCGATTCCCGGGCCCTCGTCGGAAACCCAGAGGCGGATCTCTTCGCCCGCAGCCTGGGCGCCGATGACGACCGGAGACCCCGCCGGGCCAAACTTGATGGCGTTTTCGAGCAGGTTCCTGAGGACCATCGACATCTTTGCCTTGTCCACCCGGACGTGGAGGGGGCCGGTCGGCAACTCGAACGTGACCCGCGCGTCCCTGGCATTGGTGCACGACCAGGCATGAACCGTCTCACACACGTCTTCCAGAAACCGGCGGGCGTCGATGTGTTCCTTCTCCAGCTCCAACTCCTCCGTCTCCAGCCCGCTGAAGCTCAGCAACTTCTCGATGAGTTCGCGCAGGTAACGGCTCTGCTCTTCGATGGCCGCGGCCCCCTCACTCACGATGTCTCCACCGTCGGGAGAGGCGGTCTCTCGGAAATCGGGGCTCTTGAGAAGCGAGGCGTAGCTGAGGATGGAGGTCAGCGGCGTCCTCAGCTTGTGAGACGTGGTGGCGAGGAAGTCGTTCTTCATCCTCTCGAGGCGAGCCGCCTCGGTCACGTCTCTCATGACCATGACGGACCCGATGACCCCGCCAGCGGGATCCTTCAGGACCGTGGCGGTATTGGCAAGAGTCCGGCGCGTGGTCCCGGTCTGAATCTCGAGGTTGAACGAGAGGGAATGCTTCTTCTCACACGATCTCCGATCCACGGGTCCCCAGATTCCACGTTCGCCGAAGCGGGAAACGGACAGCTCGTCGGCGGTGACGTTCAGAAGGCCGGGCATCGCCCGGTTGAACAGGAGGATCCTGTCGTCGGGATCCACGACCAGAACGCCGTCGGCCATGCTCTCCAAAACGGCGCTCAGGGTCTCCTTCTCTTCATAGACCTGCCGGTAGAGCTGGGCATTGTCGATGGCGGTCGCGATCTGGTGAGAAAGGACGACCAGGAACTCTTCATCATGATCCGTGAAGCTCCGCCCGTCCCTCTTGTTGACAACTTCGAGAACTCCGACCATCCGTCCCTTCACCTTAAGAGGTACGCACAGAATGGATCGGGTTACAAACTCGGTTCTTCGGTCAACGCGCGCCGTGAAGCGAGAATCGTCCTGAGCGTCATCCACACGGACCGGCCGGTCGTGGGTGGCGACCCATCCGGCGACGCCCTCGCCGTTCTTAAGACGGACCTCCTTGGTCCCCTCCCCCTTGGATCCGGTCGCGACCTCGAAGACGAGATCTCCCGTTCCCTCTTCGATGAGGAGAACCGCACTGGCCTCGGCATGCATGAGTCGGGCGGCTTCTTCCATCGCCAGGCGAAGGATTTCCTTCAGATCGAGGGTCGAATTGAGAAGTGACCCCACGCGAAGCAGTGTGGCCATGTCGTCGGAGGAGCGCGGTTTGGTCGACAGCAGGATTTCGAGAGAGGTCGGGGACGACTCGGTGGACGGCATGGCCTACCTCCTGTGGGGGATCCGGTTCGGGCACGTCTCCCTCCCGTATCGGCCGAGATCGGCGTGCGCTTGACTTGCGCCCGGCCCGAGGCTGGTGTGTTCCGGCTTTCGGCTCTCGGCTTTCGCATCTCTCGGGTGGGCCTTGCGCTCCGGGGGGCACTCGGCGTCACTCCTTCACGGCAAGCATGGGGGATTCGAATCGGCGAGCAGGGTGGTACCTCGCGGCGTTGAAAGACCCCTTGCCGTGTCGTCGTTCCGGCGAGCGCTCCCCGTCGCCGGCCCGGGAGTGACGTGTTCCGGCTTTCGGCTCTCGGCTTTCACCTCTCTGCCTCACAGGTTCGTCTCTCTCCCCTCTGCTCGAAAAGGGTTGCGTGGTTCTGTACGCCGGTGGTAGGTTGGCTAGGGTGCGAAGGTCCGTATGACGGCCCTGGGCAGATTGGTTCGGGGGGTAGATGCCATGGATATGGAAGAGATGGAAGAGAAGCGACCGCGCTTTCTGTGGATCATTGTGGTGGCCGTCGTGGCCGCCGCTCTCACGATCTTCATTCTGGTGCAATCGGGGCGCATGAAATCCAAAGTCGCCCGCGTCGAGCCCGTCCCGTCGGCCGTGGACGAGACGGCGTCGGGTCCCGGCGAATCGAGCTGGGCGACGCCCGAGGCGGCCCTGTCGGAGGAGCGGATTCCTCCGGCGGAAACGGCCGTGGAGCCTTCCGGGAAAGAGACGCCGGCGCCCAAAAAGACGGCTCAGGCCGTCGAAGCGTCTACGCCTCGGCGGACCGTTCCTCCTCCCTCGAGACTACAGGCCGAGACCCGAGCCGCCCAGCGGGAATCCGGCGCTGTGCCGACCTCCGAGGCCGGCCGGTTTGTGGTCCAGGTGGGGTCCTTCAAGGATGAGCGGATCGCCCGCGTTCAGGCGGACAAAATGGAGCGGTACGGGTACCGGGCATGGGTGGAGTCCGCCGACGTACCGGGGAAGGGGCGATACTACCGCGTGCGGATCGGTGGATTCGAGACGACCACCGATGCCGAGCGGGTGGCGGAATCCCTGTCCCGGCAGCTGGGTGTGAGCTGCTGGGTGGACAACCGATAGCCGCAGCCGGATGTGGATCCGCGGCAACCACGGATTTCGTACAGGCACATGGGACCGAGAGGCCGTGTGAAGTCGACCGTCACCGTCGTGTGGGTCCACTTCGCGCGGCCTTCCGGGTCTTTCGGCTGTAAGCGTATGCGAGTCCTATCTCGCCCGGGGTCTTTCGGCTGTAAGC
>CAZSXU010000044.1:0-18501 GCA_964610505.1 uncultured bacterium
CCGGCGTCTCTTGGCCACGAGCGTGAGTGAGGTATTGAATCGGTAAGGAGGGCGGCGATCTGCTCGGACCGAAAGGCCACGCTCGGGCCTTCGATCCGGCGGACCTTCACCGCGGCCGGCCCGAGGCCGATGTTTTCCGGTTTTCGGTTCTCGGCTTTCGCATCTCTCGCATGGGCCTTCACCTCGGCCGGCCAGAGGTCTGGGTTGTCGCCTCTCAACGTCCGGCCCTCACCTGTTTGCTCCACAGGGTGATGGGAGGAAGAAACACCTGGACAGGTACGGCCGGGTCTCATATCTTACATATAGAATCAGGATGGTGATGGGCGTCTCCGGGGCATCACGCTTGGGACGCCCTTTTGGGACCTGTTCCAAACGACGCGGGATTGGGAATCAGGAACTTCTTCCGTGGCAACAGAGTTTAACGTGAGAGGCGTGAAGGCGGATGTGCCGTCCGCTGTGCGCCCGCGAGGGGGTTGACGAGACAGCATGCCGGTCTACGAGTACGAGTGCCAGAAGTGCGGTCATACTTTCGAAGAGACACGGAGTATCACGGCTGAGCCGCGGAAGCGGTGCCCCAAGTGCAGGGGAAAGGTCCGGCGACTGATTTCGCCGAACGTGCATGTGCTGTTCAGGGGCAACGGATTCTACTGTACGGATTACCGGAGCGAGGAATACCGGCGCCGCGAGAAGGAAGACCGCGAAGCGGGCAAGAAGTCGTCAAAAACTGAAGGTTCGAAGAGCGACACCAAAGCGTAGCGGGACGGACGGCACCTCGCCCTTTGGCGTCTCGCGGGCGGTGGCGGGGTTCATGAGTCTTCCCAGTTCTTGCTCTTGCGGGCGATGTCGTCGAGCATTCGATCGATCTGTTCGCGGAACCGGGCGGCCGGTGAGGGTTCAAACAGAGCCTGGCGAATCCGGCCCTTGTTGTCCTTCTTCACGTACCGGATGGACTTGATCACGTCCATGGGGGCGAGGATGTCCCTGGAAACCCGGACCTCGACCGGCTCGCCGCCGGCCCGAGTGTCGGGATTGTTATACGGGTTCATACCGAGGGACCAGCCGTGGGCCATCATTCCACACAGGGCGACCCGCAGGTGGTTCCAATCCTGGGTTTTCTCTAGGTTCATCCGTCTCTTCAGCCGATCGATGAGCGCATCGACCGTGGCGGCCATCTGTTCCAGAAGTTGAGCGTCCAGACTGATTTTTGCCATCGTCTGGAACATTTGGGAAAGGATGGCAGTGGTGTGACTCATGACGGCTCCTCTATGGGAGATGATGTTTTTCCTTTGGGTCGGCACCTTTTTGACCGAACTTCAGGGGAAAGTTCCGTCCCGCGCGCGACGAAATATTTGACATGGAGAGAAGGGGTTTGCTAGCCTGGCGGAGCCATGGGGAGGTCCTTCGAGGATGGTGATGACCGGCGACGCGCCGGCAAACCGCTAGCTACGGAGCGCATGTGAGAAGCGTCGAGTCGAGCGGCAGGCCGCAATGGCCACGGCCGTGCAGTCAGCGGTACCGAGAGCGGCTTTGGAGAGGAACATGGACTGCGGTCGTGGGTCTTGCCCTTGTCCTGCCGAGCATTGCAACGGCGAACGTCATTACCAATCTGAGTGCCATCCCGAATCCGTTCTCGCCGAACGGCGACGGAATGCTGGACGCGGCCACAATCTACGGCCAGGTGGCCGTTCCCGTTGATTCGCTGCGCCTGGCCGTCCGCAATGATTCCGGAACGGAGACGTGGTCGCTGAGTGTGGAGTCTCTGGGAGCGGGGTCCTACGAATGGGAATGGGACGGCCGGACGTCCGGAGGCGAGACTTTCTCGGACGGGGTCCATCGGTTGACCGCAGTGGCGTATGTCGGAGGATCGGTTGCCGACAGCGTGGACCGGTTGGTCTCAACGGATCTGTTCGCCCCGCGAATCGTCGATTTCCATCAGATCCGGAGCTCCTTCGCTCCCGATGCGGACCTCTGGAACCTCGCCGGACTGCGGTTCGGTATCGAGACGGGCGGTCCTGCCTCCGATACCACGCGGGTTCGAATTCTGGACGTGTCGGGTTCCCCGGTGTTGAACGTTGGGGGGTTCGGGGGAGCGGCGGGCGAGACGACTTTCTATTGGGACGGTCGGGACGAAGCGGCACTGCTTGTCGTCGAGGGGTCGTATGCCTTCGAGGTGCGGGCGGCCGATGAGGCGGGAAACGAAGACGTGCAGGCAGGACTCGTGTACGTCGACCTTGGGGCTCCGTTGGTTGGGGCGGACGCCGACACGGTGTTTGCGCACGCGTTTCCCGAGACCTTGTCCGGATGGGCCGAGGATCCGTCCGGCGTGGAAGCCGTTTTCCTTCGCTCGAGCCCCGGGGACTGGGAGGAACTGGACGTCACCGGCGGAGAATCGGTTGTCTGGAGTCACGTGGTGGGCGATTCCTCGGACGCCGACGGATGGTACGAGGTCTTCGTCAAGGCGCGTGACGTTTTCGGACACGAAACCGATTCGGTTCGGGTGGTCGTCGGCAAGGCCGGTTCGGGCCCCATCCATGTGGATTCCAGAATCGCCGACGGGGACACGGTGTTCGCCGACGGGGACCTGGTCGAAATCGAATCGGAGTGGGATCGCTCCGGGTATGAGATCGAGGCCAGCTTCGTGCAGCTGGACTCGAATTTCCAGGAGGGGTGGGAAACCGTTGAGGACGAGGGAGACGGGTCGTATCGAATCTCCTATCCGGTGAGTACTGCCAACGCCCGGGAGAACGCCGTGGGACTCCCGATCCGCATCAGGGCGACCCACGTCTTCCGCGCGGATTCCGCCTTCGTGTGGGTGGAGCTCCGAAACGAATCGGCGGAACCGGAGTCCGTCGATCGTCTGACTCTGGACCGGAACATCTTCAATCCGGATCTGGAAGAAGATGTCACGATTGCGTTTCCCTCGGCAGAGGCAGGTGCGACGCTTGAGATCTATACCGTGCTGGGGGAGCGCGTTTGGTGGGACCGGGTCGCGGGTCTCACTTCGGTGGTCTGGAACGGCCGGAACTCGGAAGGCGATCTCGTTGCGTCCGGTGTCTATCTGGTGAGACTGGGCGAGAGCGTCCGCAAAGTGGGTGTGGTCAAGTAGGTTGATCGAGGGTGTCCGGGTGACCCGAGAGGTCACGTGGGGATCCGACACGTCAACGATCCGTAGGGGGAACACGGAGAAATGATTCACCGCCGGGTTGTCTGGGTTGGAATCTGTCTGTTGTCTCTGGTGGCCGCCCCGTCGGAGTCGGTGGGAGCAAGCGTGGGTACCACGGGAGCGTCCTTCCTGAAGCTGAGCGTGGGGGCGCGGGCCGAAGCCCTGGGTGAGGCGGGTGTCGTGGGACTTGAAGGTATCGAGAGTCTCTACTGGAACCCTGCCGGGCTCGCGACCGGCGGATCTCGGGAACTGCTGGTGTCGCACCAACGGCTGTGGCAGGACGTGAGCGCGACCGCCTTCGCTCTCGGATTCCGGAACGATCGCGTGGGGTCCATTGCGCTGGGATTCGAGCAGCTGGGAATCGATGCGTGGAACAACCTATCGGGAGAGAGCGCCGTGGACGCGCGAGACCTGGCCGTGATTGTGGGTTTTGGTCGGTCACTCTCCGAGCGCTTGGCCGTGGGAGTGGCCGCCCGAACCCTGCACTCCGGTCTCGGGGACCATTCGGCCAGCGGGTTCTCCGTGGATTGCGGCTTGCGGTACAGATTCTCGGACCGGCTGGTGATGGCCGGGGCGGTCCGGAATCTGGGTTCCGGGCTGTCCTATCTGGATGCGGATGCGGACCCCCTGCCGGCGATCGGCAGTTTTGGCGGGGCCTTCAGATGGAAGAGTCTTCTGGTCGTGGGCGAGGCGCGAAAGGAGAGGGGAATCGACGCCTATGGAGCGTTGGGAGTGGAGATTCGCGTGCATCCCGTGCTGGCTCTGAGGGCGGGGTCCCGATTTGGATCGGCGGTTGAGCGGGCGGCCTCCGATGCCGCATGGGGTGTGGGGATCGGGCTTCCCAATGGGCTGAGAGCGGATTACAGCTACCGGGATTCGGACCTGGGGGGAAGCCACCAGGTTTCCGGAACGTACGGGTTTGGCGGGGCCGTGGGGATGGACGGGGGGAGTCCGGCCGGTCGGGAGTATTCTTCAGAGTCGTCCGTTCCCTCAAACCTCGTGGTGGTCAAGGGACTTCTGGCCGGTGCCGTGGATAGCCTCCTGGCCATGATGCCTCGGCCGGAGGGCGACCACATTTACCTGAGGAAGAGCCAGGCGAGCTCCACAGATCAGAAGAAGGGGGAGGAGACTCGATCGGGAGACGACGTGCTGGAGAACATTCTGACCGAGAAACTCACGCACATGGGGCTCAGCGTTCACGTGACGGCCGAAGGCGATACGCTCTCGGACCCGACCGTTTCTTCGGCACCCGTTCTGGAATACAGTGTTCTCGATCTCAAGGTGACGTACCCGTCCGGCGGCAGGCGGTACTACTTCGGGCGCAAGGAACTCCGGAGACTGGTGTGGGTCGACATCCACCTGAGGATGCTCGAGATGCCAGACGAGGCGATCCAGTGGGCGGGAGGAGGCGAGCGCTCTTACCGGGACGTCGTGCCTTTCAGCCTGCTCAAATCTCTGAAAACGGAAGGGTTCTCCTTCACGGAGGCCGAGTCCGAGGATCGAAAGTGGGATCGAATCCTCGAACCGGTGATTGCCACCGCCATCGTCGGGGGGTTGATCTATCTGTTCTATTCGAACAAGGGTTCGGAGTAGGATCATGGGTTTGGGTGTGAGAGGGATCGGCCGTCTTGTTCTCCCGGTCGTGTTGTCGGCACTCTGCCTCCCCGGTGTCCCGGGGTGCGGTGGATCATCCCCCCCCGTAAGGATGGATCCGGAAGACCAGCTGGAATTTTGCCGGCGCACGTGCGAGCAAGGCAAACCGTTGAGGGCCATTCCCAGCCTTCAGGATCTGGTGCTCAACTACCCGGGGACGCCTGAAGGGGTGGAGGCCCAGTACCTGCTGGGGGAGAGCTATCGCCGGACGGAGCAGTATGATCTGGCGCGCAAGGCCTATCAGGACCTTGTGCGGGAATACCCCAATTCGACGTATCGGGATGAGGCGCAGCTGAAGATCGGCGTCACCTACTTTGAGGAGTCGCTCCCCCCCGAGTACGATCAGGAAATGACCTACAAGGCGATGGAGGAATTTGAAGTCTTCCTGGCCGACTATCCCAACAGCCCTGTTCGGGGAGAGGCGGAGGATTGGCTTCGCATGTGTCGGGAGAAACTCGCCAAGAAGATGTATCTGAACGGCAAGTTGTACCTGAAGATGGGATACACGGCGGCAGCGCGGCATACGTTTCAGCGGATTCTGGACCGGCATCCGGCTTCGGAGTCGGCCGCTCCGGCGATCCTGGGGATCGCGCGATCCTACCTTCGGGAGAAGAAACGAACGGAAGCAGAAGCGGCATTGGACCGCTTGATTGACGAATTTCCGGGGACCCCCGAGGCTCGGATCGGCCGGGATACACTGGAAGATCTGAGGGGGCGTCCCGAGGGACAAGGGTAAGAGGAGGATTTGAGGCGTCTTCAGACAGAGGTGGGTGCGACGTGGGGCATGATCGGATCGGGATTATGGGCGGGACGTTTGATCCGATCCATATGGGGCACCTCGTCGCGGCCGAGGGCGTGCGAGTGGAGCTTCGCCTGGACCGCGTGGTGTTTGTACCGGCGGCCAGACCGCCGCATAAGCAGGCGGCGGGCATCTCGGACGGCGACCGCCGTCTCGAGATGACGCGAATGGCGACGGAAGACAATCCCGCCTTTGAGGTTTCGGATCTGGAATTGAGAAGAAGCGGGACCTCGTACACGATTGATACCGTTCGCCAGCTGAGAGCCGGATTTGGACCCGGAGTGGACCTGTTCTTCCTGATGGGTGTTGACAGTCTCATGGAAATCACCACGTGGAAAGAGTACGAATCCCTGCTTGAGGAGATGACCGTCGTGGTGTTTCCCAGACCCGGGCTCGATCCGTCCAGTGTGGACGGGGCCGTTCGGGATCGCGTTCGATTCGTTTCAACCTGTGAAGTCGGCCTGGCGTCGAGTGACATTCGCGAGCGCGTTCGAAAGAGCAAGTCCATCCGGTACTTGGTTCACCCGGCCGTAGAGGCCTTTGTTCAACAGGAAGGCCTGTACCGGTAGGCGTCCCTCCCTCTGTGGTTCATGACGACCGAGAATCCTCCGAAGGTCGGGGAATCCGCGACGCAGTTCACCCCGCGTGCGCGAGATTCTTCCGCCCCCGTGGCCGGGGGGGGAGCACCCGACCCGGAGATGGATTGGTGCGTCGGTGAACTGGAATTCCCACGACATTGAAGATCGAGTGCTTCCACTGGTGGCTCGACCCGGACGCTACGTGGGGCGGGAGCTCCACATCTCCGGCAAGCCGCATTCGCGCGAGCGGGTCTCAGTCCTGCTGGCATTTCCCGACGCGTACGAAATCGGAATGTCGCATCTGGGATTGAAAATCCTCTACCATCTGGTCAACCGGAGGGAAGATGCCCTGGCGGAGTTCGTCTTCTGCCCGTGGCCGGACATGGAGGACCGGATGCGGAAGAGCGGGATTCCCCTGTTTTCCCTCCAGACCCGCACGCCGGCCGGGCAATTCGACATTCTCGGCGTTTCCCTGCAGCACGAGCTTCAGTACACCAATGCACTGAACCTGTTGGATCTGGCGGGAATCCCTCTTCGAACGGAGGCTCGGGGCGAGGGGGTGCCCCTCGTGATTGCCGGCGGACCCTGCTGCTTCAATCCAGAGCCGATGGTTCCGTTTTTCGACGCGTTTGCGATCGGGGACGGGGAAGACCTCATACGGGAACTCGTGGAGGTGGTGGGGGAGTGCAAGCGGGCCGGTCTGCCGAGAGCCGAGGCGTTGGAGCGGGTGGGTGGGATTCCCGGAATGTATGTTCCCGGTCTCGGACGGGGAGCATCGCCGGATCCGGTGACGGCACGTGTCGTTCGTCGTCTGGATCGGGACAACTATCCCTCGCATCCCCCCGTTCCGCTGATGGACATCGCGCACAACCGCCTCGGTGTGGAGATCATGCGCGGGTGCACGCGGGGGTGTCGCTTCTGCCAGGCGGGCATGATCGGGCGCCCGGTCAGGGAGATGCCCGAAGACGACGTGATCCATCTCGCGGTCGAGGGGGTTGCGTCCGGGGGATGGGACGAGGTGGCTCTGGTGTCCCTGTCTTCGTCGGACTACTCGTCGATCGAATCGCTGGTGCCCCGGCTGGGCCAGGCACTGGACTCCCGGCGCGTTGGGGTGTGCCTGCCCTCGCTTCGCCCGGGGGGACTCACGCAGGGAATCGCCGCAGGGATCAGTCGCTTCAGGCATCCCGGGCTCACGCTTGCCCCGGAGGCGGGCACGCAGCGTCTGCGCAGAGTCATCAACAAGGAGTTTGACGAGGATCTTTTCCTCGGGGCCGTCCGGACCGCCCGGCGGCATGGTTGGAGGCAGTTGAAGCTGTACTTCATGATCGGTCTTCCAACGGAGCAGGAGGAGGACCTGCTGGGAATGGCTTCCCTCGCGCGGCGGGTGACCCAGGTCAAAGCCGACGGTCGCTCTCTCTCGGTGAAGATGAGCGTGTCGCCCTTTGTTCCCAAACCTCATACGCCGTTCCAGTGGGAGCCCCAGATTGCGGTGGACGAGACCACGGATAAAATGCGGTTCTTGAAGCGACATCTTCGGGGGGCCCCGGTGCAGCTGCGGTGGCCGAAAGGGGAGATGTCCACGATCGAGGGTCTGCTGGCCCGAGGGGACCGCCGCCTGGCGGCGGTCGTGGAAGAGGTGTGGAGAGGGGGCGCCCGTTTTGAAGGCTGGACGGAATCCTTCCGATACGACCGTTGGCAGCAGGCACTCTCGGGGCAAGGATTGGACGTTGAGACATTCCTGGGCACTCGGGAGGTGGGCGGATCCCTGCCCTGGGATACGGTTTCCTCGGGGGTGACGCGGGAGTTCCTCCTGGCGGAGAGAGCACGCGCGTTTCGTGAAACGTCCACGCCTGACTGCAGGGAGGGCGAATGCGGAAGCTGTCTTCGTCCGGATCGGGTGGCGGCGTGCAGACGGTCGACCGCCCGCATGGCTCCGCGCGCGCCGGCGTCCTTCGACGGCCCCGGACCCCGCCGGAATCGGCCGTCCGACGGTACCGGGCTTCGAATGGGCGTGCGGCTCCGCTACGCGAAGGGAGAGCCGGCGCGTTTCACGTCCCACCTGGACGTCGTGCGAATCTTCGACCGGGCCGTCCGTAGGTCGGAGGTCCCAGTGGTACAGAGCGCAGGGTTCAGTTCTCGTCCCAAGATGGCATTCGGCCCGCCGCTTTCCCTGGGTATGACCTCCGCCGCCGAATATGTGGACCTGCAAGTTCTGCGGCCGTGGCGAATGGAAGATCGGACACGGCTGGCCGGTGTGTTTCCTCCGGGATTCGAGCTCCTGGACGCCCAGGGGTTCTACGGCAAGGCGGGATCCCTCGGCGGGCCGGGGGGGCGGGTGCGGTACCGAGTGCGGTTCGGCGCACTCGTCCGTGCGATGGAATCGGATCTCGATTCCGGTCTCTGGTGGGAAGGTTGGAGGCGGCGGGTGGAAGAGGTTCGCGGGATGCTGCCGGATGGATGCGCGGACGAAGACGAAGAGGCGGGCGCCGAAGAGGGCAAGCTGAAAGCGGACGCCCCCACGGCGGCCCGGGTGCTGTCGCTTGACGCAGAGCCGGGCGGGGGTGGGGAATGGGAACTCCGGCTGGAGCTTCGAACGGGAGCCGGGTTGCGGAACGTGTGGGAAGAGACTCTTGTGGCGCTGGTGGAGCGTGCGGATCTGCTGCCGCTGGCGCGAATGGAACGTGAGGCGTACGACTTGTGGGATGGGGGACGGTGGGTGGCTCCGATGCAGGCGTTGACCCCGAACCGGGGCCGTTCCACGCCCAAAGAGAGTAGGTCGTGAGATGTACCGAGAGATTATCATCAATGCAGAAGAGACGGAGACCCGCGTTGCGCTCTTGGAGGATCACCGTCTGGCGGAGTTTTTTGTGGAAAGGCCCGAGAATCGAAGGATTGTCGGCAACGTGTACAAAGGGTTGGTGAACGCCGTGTTGCCCGGGATGCAGGCCGCGTTTGTGGACGTGGGCCTTGAAAAGAGCGTGTTCCTGCACGTGTCGGACCTGATTGAGAGCGATCTCTTGGACGAGGACTTCGACGAAGGCGGGCCGGCGAACGGCCGCTCCCGGAGCGGGCATCCGCCCCGGCCCGCCAGGATCGAGGACTGTCTGACCAAGGGGCAGGAAGTTCTTGTGCAGGTCACCAAGGAGCCGATCTCTTCCAAAGGCGCCCGGGGGACAACGCAGATCTCCATCGCCGGACGCTTCCTGGTGCTGATGCCCAACTCGACGCACCTCGGAATCTCCCGGAAGATCGAAGACCGCTCCGAGCGCCACCGGCTTCGCGACGCCGTCGGCGAGATTCGTCCCAAGGACGCGGGGCTCATCGTCAGAACCGTGGCCGAGGGCAAAGATCCGGGCCTGTTCAAGGAGGATGTCCGCTATTTGGTGCGAACGTGGAAGCGCGTGGTCTCCCGCGCGAAGAAACGCGAGGTCCCGGCCATCGTCTACTCGGAGCCCACGCTGGTCAGCAGTCTGATTCGTGATCTGTTCAGCGAGGATATCGACGCCGTGGTCATCGATTCGAAACAGGAGTACAAGGCGATTCGAAGCTACGTGCGGGGCCTGGCGCCCGAGCTGAAGGACCGGGTCCGGCGCTACGAGGGAGACCGGCCGGTCTTCGACCATTACGGCGTGGAAAAGGAAATTGAACAGATGCTCGACCGGCGGATCCCCATCAAACGGGGGGCCTACATCACCATCGATCAGACGGAGGCGCTGGTGACGATCGACGTCAACACCGGGCGCTATCGCGGGGCGTCCAACCAGGAAGAGACGATTCTCACTACGAATCTCGAGGCGGCCCGGGAGGTCGCTCGCCAGATGAGGGTGCGTGACATCGGAGGCATTATCGTCATCGATTTCATCGACATGGAGCGAGAGGGCAATCGGCGCCGCGTGTTCGACGAGCTGCGGACGGCGCTGCGTGCGGATCGCTCGCGAACCAAGGTTCTGCCCATCAGCGAGTTCGGTCTGGTCCAGATGACGAGACAACGGGTGCGACCGAGTCACCTCCATTTTTTCAGCGAACCTTGCTCGTGCTGCGGTGGTCTGGGCCGTGTACTGTCCCCGGAGACGATGGTGTCCAAGGTCGAACGCGCGCTCCACCGTCTCACGGAGCGGATCCAGGAGAAGAAGGTCGCCGTCCATCTTCATCCGGAAGTGGCGATTCACATGCTGAGCAATCGGACCGGTCGAGTGCGCGACCTGGAGGGGCAGTTCGATCTGGACATCGAGGTGGTCGACGATGCCGCCCTGGGAAGACAGGAGATGAGGATTTACTCGAGGAGGTCGGGGGAGGACCTGACCAAGCGCGTGTCTCCCGATACGTAATTTGGGGTTGACAATTCATCCCCGGAGTGCTAAATGTTTTCTATTGTGGTTCAGCTGTGAGTAGGGGACGAACGGTTATCGAAAGGGACAAAGAGGGTTACTCTCAAATGGCATACGCGATTGTCGAAACAGGTGGATTTCAATTTCATGTGCAGGACCGGGGGGTGGTTGAGGTCCCCAGGTTGAGTGCCCCGGCGGGCAAGACCGTGACCCTGGACCGGGTGTTGATGTTTGTGGACGGGGATCAGGTGAAGATCGGTCAACCCACGGTCGAGGGCGCCTTGGTCGAAGCCAAGGTGCTCAAGCATACGTTGGGCGAGAAGATCATCGTCTACAAGCAGAAGCGACGGAAGAACTACCGCAGGAAACGCGGACACCGTCAACACCTCACCCAGCTGGAGATCACCGGGCTCAAGAGCGGCGGGTAGCCCCGCCGCCGTAACCTCGAATACGCAAGGAGTGGTTCTCGATGGCGCACAAGAAGGGTGTGGGCAGCTCTCGAAATGGAAGAGACTCTGCCGCACAGCGACTCGGAGTCAAGCGCTTCGGAGGGCAACGCGTCCCGGCCGGCAGCATTCTGGTGCGGCAGCGAGGCACGCGGTTCCATCCCGGGCAAAACGTCGGGCGGGGCAAGGACGATACGCTGTTCGCGCTGGTCGACGGCGTGGTAACCTTCGAGAAGTGGGGCAGGACCCGCAAGCGCGTGAACGTATTTCCCGTGACGTCGTAGTCCGCGCCTTCGCGACGAGGATCGGATCCGGCGGGGAAACGCATGTGACGAACGAGGGACACCCGGTTATGGGTTGACTCGGAGAGCGAGGGGAGGAACGCACACCCCCCGCTTTTTCGTGTAGCTCGGACGGCGCGCCCGGGGTGTTCTTCGGGGTCTTGAGTTTCGGGGCGACAGTGAAAGGGGAGGTTGGCAGTGAAGGTGAAATGGCTGGGACACGCGGCGTTCGTGATCACGTCGTCGGATGGAACCAAGGTCCTTACGGATCCGTACAAGCCCGGGAGCTATGACGGTGCGGTAGGCTACGGTCCGATCACCGAACCGGTGGATGTCGTGACGGTCAGCCACGAGCACGATGACCACAACGGGGTGGAAGGACTTCCGGGGCAGTCCGAAGTGGTCAAGGGGTGCGGTGAGCATAAGGCGGGGGGGATCCGGATTCACGGATACGGTTGCTTCCACGATGAAACCCAGGGTGCGGACCGTGGCGACAACACCATTTTCGTCATCGACGTCGACGGAGTCCGGGTCTGCCACCTGGGAGATCTTGGACATCCCCTCTCTCCCGAGGCAACAAAGGAGATCGGTCCCGTGGACATCCTGCTGGTTCCCGTGGGTGGTTTTTTCACCATCGACGCCGCGCAGGCGGCCTCCACTGCCGAGAGTCTGGGAGCCAAAGTCATCATCCCGATGCATTTTAAGACGGAGTCCCTCGGGTTTCCCATCGCTCCGGTTGACGATTTCTTAAAGGAAATGGGCAGTTACGAGCGTCCGGAAACCGCGGAAGTGGACATCACGCCGGAGTCGTTGACCCAGGGTCGGCGCGTAGTCGTCCTGGAGCACGCGCTGTAGCCAGAACCACTGTGGAAGTTCTAAGTTCTGGGTTCTGAGTTCTGGGTTGAAGCGAAGAGGAAAGAGGCGTTTCCGGCGAGGAGTGTGGGAGTCGGGAATACCCGGTGACAGGTGACGAGTGACAAGCGAAGAGGTCATGGGGTCCCCGAAGGGCGCCCGCAGGGCGCTTGGCTCTCCCCTCTGTGGAATCTGTGCAATCTGTGGCTAGAGGTTCTCGTCCTGTCGGGCTTACCCGCAGTCCCGCAGGAGTCCCGGGGGGGAGTGACGAGGTGCAATCGCGTCGTCCCATGCCGAACGTTGAGGAGAGTTTGCCGCCGAATCTCAAGACGGACTGTCGTGTCCTGGGTGGAATCCCGGCCCGGTACGGATCGTCCCGGTTGGACGGGAAACCCCTCGTACGGCTCGGATCGCGGACTCTGATCGAGCATATCCACGATCGGTGTCTCCGGGCCGAGACCGTGGACGATGCGGTGGTGGCAACGGACGATGAACGGATTGCACGGGCCGTTCGGGATTTCGGCGGCAAGGTGGTGATGACGTCGGCGAACCACCGGACCGGCACGGACCGGCTTGCGGAGGTGGCGTCGCAGGTCTCGTCGGAGATCGTGGTCAATACGCAGTGTGACTCTCCACTCTTTCCCCCGGAGGCGATCGATCTCGCCGTGCAAGCGCTTCTCGAAGACCCTTCCCTCAAGATGTCCACGGTGGCGGCCCCCAGCCGTGACGAAGACGAGATCCGGTCTGCGAACAGCGTCAAGGTGGTGACGGATGTGAAGGGGGACGCCCTCTATTTTTCGCGTTCCCGCCTTCCGGGAGGGGCGCCCGGTGACGGAGACATCCTCCTCCACATCGGTATCTATGTCTACCGGAGGGAATTCCTGCTGGAACTGGCAGGCCGCGAGCAGACCCCGCTGGAGAAGAAGGAACATCTCGAGCAGCTACGGGTGCTGGAATACGGGGATCGAATTCGAGTCGTGCGCATCGCCGAGAATCCCCCAGGCGTTCACGATATGGCGGACGTGGAGATGGTCCGGAAGTTGCTGGAGAAACAGGCAGGCGGGTGATGCGTCCGGAGATGAACGAACGGGCCGACAGGGAGAACGGGCAACACTGAGAGGGCCGATGGTCAGTTTGTTGCGGGGCCAGGCCGCGAAGCGGAGAGGGGTAAGGGTCGGTTTGTTGCGGGGCAACGCACGACGTCGGGAGGAACGATGGCTAAGTATGTATTTGTGACGGGTGGCGTCGTTTCCTCCCTGGGAAAGGGAATCGCCTCGGCCTCCCTGGGGAATCTCCTGAAGAGCCGGGGTCTGCGCATCACGCTCCTCAAACTGGATCCGTATCTGAACGTGGATCCCGGAACGATGAGTCCCTTCCAGCACGGCGAGGTGTTCGTGACTGAGGACGGCGCCGAGACCGATCTGGACCTCGGACACTACGAGCGTTTCGTCGATATCAACGTCGGGCAAGACAATAACGTCACCGCCGGCCAGATCTACGACGCGGTGATCTCCAGGGAGCGGCGCGGGGGATATCTGGGCGGTACGGTTCAGGTGATCCCGCACGTCACCGACGAGATCAAGAGCCGTATTTATCGTCTGGGGGATCGTGAGGGAATAGACGTCTGCATCGTCGAGATCGGCGGCACCGTCGGCGACATCGAATCGCTCCCTTTCCTGGAATCGATTCGACAGATTCGACTGGACCGGGGGCCCGAGGATGCGATGTTCATCCACGTGACTCTGGTTCCGTTGATCAAGGCGGCCGGCGAGGTCAAGACCAAGCCCACGCAGCACAGCGTGAGGGCGCTGCGGGAGATCGGGATTCAGCCGGACATCCTGCTCTGCAGGACCGAATGCCCTCTGGAACAGGGTATTCGAGAGAAGATCGCCCTCTTCTGCAACGTCGAGGTCGGCAACGTGATCGAGGCCGGGGACGTACGGTCGATCTATGAAGTCCCGCTGCGCTTCCACGAGGAGGGGCTGGATCAGCGAGTGCTGGACCGGCTCGCCCTGGAGGCCCGGAGCGGGGACCTGTCCGAATGGAAGGCGATGGTCGAGAGTATTCACGCCGCCGGGGAATCGGTGAAGATCGGGGTGTGCGGCAAGTACGTCAACCTTCAGGATGCCTACAAGAGCATCAATGAGGCGTTGACGCACGCGGGCATCGACCGCAGCTGCCGGGTGGACACGCTGTGGATCGACTCCGAATTCCTGACGCGGGACAATGCGGCCGTGCACCTGGCCCACCTGGACGGCCTGCTGGTGCCCGGCGGTTTTGGAGATCGCGGGATCGAGGGGAAGGTGGAAGCCGTGCGGTTGGCCCGGGAGAACGGAGTGCCCTATCTGGGCATTTGTCTCGGGATGCAGTGCGCGGCGATTGAGTTCGCCCGCAATGTCCTGGGGCTCGCGGGGGCGAACAGCGCGGAGTTCGATCCGCAGACGCCGCATCCGGTGATCGATTTGCTGCCTTCGCAGAGGGGTGTCGTTGACCGGGGAGGCACGATGCGTCTTGGGGCTTTCGAGTGCGTTCTGCGGCCTGGGTCCCGGGCGAAGGACGCCTATCAGGAGGCGAGGGTCTGGGAACGGCACCGCCACCGGTTCGAGTTCAACGCCGACTATACGGAGCGGTTCGAGGCGGGGGGGATGAAGGTGGGCGGCTCGTCGCCCGAGGGGCGGCTGCCCGAGATCCTCGAGATCCCGTCGCACCCGTGGTTCCTGGGATGCCAGTTTCATCCGGAATTCAAATCCCGTCCGACGAAAGCACATCCGCTTTTCCGCGCGTTTGTGGCCGCGGCCGTTCGCTCAAAGGCGGAGCGATCGCAGGCGTCGAAATCGAAAGCCGAGAAGTCGTTGTAGGAGAACTCATATGGAATCACCCCGGGGGCCGAGTCTTCGTATCGCAGACGTCGCCGTGGGCGGAGGGTCACCCCTGGCGCTCATTGCGGGTCCGTGTGTGATCGAATCGGAACGGCTGTCGCTGGAGGTCGCGGGGGCCGTGGCCGACATGGCCCGGCGCCTCGGGGTCGGCTTCATTTTCAAATCATCCTACAGCAAGGACAACCGCTCCTCGGTGGAGTACTTCCAGGGTCCGGGACAGGAAGAGGGATTGCGGATTCTGGAGAAGGTGCGGCGGGAGATCGGGGTCCCGGTTCTCTCCGACGTTCACAGCGAGGCGCAGGTGTCGGCCGCGGCCGACGTGCTGGACATCCTCCAGATTCCGGCGTACTTGTCCCAGCAGACGAGTCTCGCCCTGGCCGTGGGCCGCGCCGGGAAACCGGTGAACGTGAAAAAGGGGCAGTTTGTCGCACCCGAGGACATGGAGGCGGTGGTGCGCAAGATCGAGAGCACCGGCAACCGGAGCCTGATGCTCACGGAACGGGGCAGCTGCTTTGGGTATCGAACGCTCGTGGTCGATTTTCGTTCGCTCTCGATCATGCGGAAGTTCGGGTATCCCGTGGTGTTCGACGTGACCCACTCCGTGCGGGTATACGGGCGGCCGAGCAAGGATCCGTCGGGCGGGACACCCGAGTTCATTCCTCTCCTGGCCCGGGCGGGGGTGGCGGCGGGTGCGGACGCCGTCTTCATCGAGACCCATCCGGCCCCCGAGACGGGGCTGTGCGACGCATCGAGCATGTGGCCCCTGGAGAAGCTCGAACCGCTCCTGGAGACGCTCGTGGGGATTCGCGAAGCGGCGGCCGGTGAGCGGACGGGGGCGGAGGAGGCAAGGTGAGCTCTGCGATTCGCGTGCTGGTCATGGACGTGGACGGGGTGCTGACCGACGGGGGTATCTACCACGGTTCCGAAGGGATGGAGCTCAAGCGGTTCCACGTCCAGGACGGGATGGGCATCACGCTTGCACTTCGCGCAGGGATCATTCCGGCTATCATCACCGTGAGAGAGAGTGAGGCGGTCCGGCGGAGGGCCGAGGATCTCAAGATCGAAGAGGTGCACCAGGGTGTGGTGCGCAAGTGGGAGTGCCTGGAAGAGATCCTGAAGCGTCACGGCGTCGCGGCCGAAGAGACGGCGTACGTCGGCGACGATTTGGTCGATCTTCCCGTGATGTGCCGGGTCGGACTGCCGATCGCCGTGGCCAACGCGGCCGAGGAAGTCAAGCGAGAGGCGAAGTGGGTTACCATGCAACGCGGCGGGCATGGCGCCGTCCGGGAAGCGGTGGAGATGATTCTCGAACACGACGGGAAGTGGGAAGAGGTCGTGAACGATTTGCTGACGGAGCTTTCGTAGCCTGGATGATACCCGGCGTAGGAAACCGGCGGGCATCATCCAGGCGGAGAAACAGAGAAGCCGAGAAACGGAGAATCAGAAGTCGGAAAACGGCATCATAGGAAGGAACATAGCACACTCTGTTTCGGTCCGGTTCTCAGCTTCTCGGATTCTCTGTCCGATGCCCGGCGAATTGGGAGTTAGCCGATGAAAGAAAAGGGTGTGGTGAAAGACTCGAAGATTCTCGAAGAGGGCCGCTGTGTGATTCGGCTGGAAGCCGAGGCGCTCCTCACATTGGAATCGCGCCTTGGGGCCGATTTCGAGCGGGCGGTCGAGATCCTGGCCGGTTGCCTCGAGAAAGGCGGGCGCGTGGTCATCACCGGGGTCGGCAAATCGGGTCTCGTGGGCCAGAAGATCGCGGCTACGTTCAACAGTACGGGAACGCCGGCCTTCTATCTGCATCCCACCGAGGGGCTTCACGGGGATCTCGGCATGGTGACGCCCCGGGACACGGTGGTTGCCATCTCGAAGAGCGGCCGGAGCGACGAGATCCACAGTCTCATGCCCTGGCTGGAACGGCTGGGTGTAGAGATTCTGGCGCTCTCGGGCGATCCGGAATCGCCCCTGGCCCGTGCTGCGAGCGTGTTTCTCGATACGGGCGTTGAACGGGAGGCCTGTCCTCTGGGACTGGCGCCCACGGCGTCGAGCACGGCGGCGCTGGCGATGGGCGATGCCCTGGCCGTGGCGCTGTTCCGGGCCCGCGGACTCGAGGCGCGGGACTTCGCCTTCCGCCATCCGGGAGGGGTCCTCGGCAAGAGACTGAACCTGCGTGTTCGCGAGATCATGCACTCGGGCGACGGTGTGCCGAAGGTTCCGTCGAAGAGCACGATGCGGGAGGCGATTCTCGAGATCATCCAGAAGCGGCTGGGGGTGACGACGGTGGTCGACGGCGACGGCCGGCTGGCGGGTCTCGTGGCCGACGGAGATCTTAAACGGATCCTGGTCCGCTCGGATGATCTCATGGACACCCCGGTCGAGGAAGTGATGACGTCGAATCCTCGCACCATCGGTCCGGAAGAACTCGTCACCCGCGCACTCCAGCGCATGGAGGAAGACCCTCAACGTTTGATTACCTCCCTCGTCGTCGTCGACGACGACCGCCGCCCCATCGGCATCGTTCATATCCACGACTGCCTCCGCGCAGGGGTCTCATAGCGAGAGGGCGAAACCCCCTAGCCACAGATTACACAGATTTCACAGAACAGGAGAGCCAAGCGCCCTCCGGGCGCCCTTCGGGAACCCATTTCCTCGTCGCTTGTCACTCGTTACCTGTCGCTTCGTTCTTCGTCTTGGCTTCCACTCAGAACTTAGAACTCAGAACTTCTTTGTTCAGTGGCGACACCGAAATGCAGATACCTCTTGACGTGTGGCCTCCGGCCGTCCATACTGGTGGTGTACGAAACGGATCAGAACCCTGTCGTCGGCATGCCCACGGCAGGTCTATCAACCCCGTGGGGTCGAGCGGCAGCTCTACCCCACGTCTTTTCTTGGGGGTGGGAGGATGGGGTGTGGAGCGGGTCATGATCTTCATAGACGGCGGGAATCTCTACCACGGATTGAAGCACAACACTCAGACGACAGCCCTCGACTACGAGAAATTCGCGCAGATGCTCTGCGGTGACCGCATGCTTACTCGAGTTCGCTTCTACCATGTCATGCCTGATCAGTCTCGTGATCTGGAAGGATACCGGAAACAGAGGGTTTTCCTGGCCTACCTTGAGAAGATCCCATACGTGTCCGCGTGCCTCGGGCATCTCGTGTCACGGGGCTGCGGTCAGATAGAGAAGGGGGTCGATGTAGCTCTGGCCGTGGACATGGTGCGGATGGCGGCAACGAACGCATACGACACGGCTGTTCTGGTCAGCGGGGATGGTGACTTCGGTCCTGCCGTGACGGCGGTTCAAGACACGTTCGGCAAGCATGTCGAGAACGCCTATTTCTCACGAGGCAGCTCCCACCGACTGCGCCAACTCGCGGATCGCTTTGTGCGACTCGACAGATCTTCGCTCCGAGGCTGCCTCAAAGAGTGACGACGTGCGCCCGCCAGGGGTCCGACCACTTGAAATCGCATCCTGCGGCATCAAGATTGAAACGCTCCGCCCCTCACTCAGATATACC
>CAZSXU010000045.1:0-16935 GCA_964610505.1 uncultured bacterium
TGGACCGAGCTACTGAAGAGAGAAATCGATCACGAGTACAAGGCGGCCGGGGGGCTATTCGATCTGGTCATAGATGCCGATCTCGACTGGAAACCTTCGACCGGCGAAAACTGGATGACGACACGCCAGCTCCTTCGCCACATCGCCGAAGGCACGGGGGCGGCTTTCAGGGGTATCGTGACCGGGGATTGGGGGATGCCGGACGGCGTCGATATGAGCGAGCTTCCGCCCGAGGAGATGCTCCCGCCGGCCGAGAAGATGCCGGGAGCCGAGTCCGTGGCCGAGGCCAAGGACGTCCTGGCGGCCGACCGGAATCTGGCCGTGGAGATGCTGGGAAACGTGAGTGAGGACGACCTCGCCCACAAGCCGGCGCCCGTGCCCTGGGATCCCTCGAACATGATCCTCGGCCACCGGCTTCTCCAGATGGTGAGTCACCTGACCCACCACAAGTGCCAGCTGTTCTACTATCTGAAGCTCCAGGGCAAGCCGGTTCACACCGGGCATCTTTGGGGCATGTAAGAGCCGGATTTCACCTTCAGCCCCCGTACCTGTCCCGAGCCGCCTGGATCCCGGACGTGTCGACCCAATACACGGCGGGTCCTCCCTCTCGATCGCTCGTGAAGAACAGGTACTTGCCGTCCGGGCTCAGGGAACTGAATACCTCCATCGCCGGCGAATTGACCGGGTAGGAGAGGGGCATGGAATTCGTCCAGGAGCCGTCGGGTTTCCGGAAGCTGACCAGCAGATCCGCGCCGCCCACGCCGAAGGGGCGGCCCATGGATGTGAAGACCATGTAGCTCTCATCGGGAGCGACGCAGGGAGCGACGTCCTGAAAGTCGCTGTTGATCGATTCCCCCAGTTTCTCGGGATCCCCATATTCCCCCTCGGAGAATTCCGAAAGATAGATGTCGCCGTTGTCGGTGGTCTCACCCACCCAGGCCGCGTAGTAGATGCTGCCGTCGCGCGTGACGGAAACCTGCATGGAGAGTCTCGTCCAATTCACGGCGGGGCTCACCGGCCGGGGCTCGGACCATCCGTCCTCCAATCGCTCGACGAACCAGACATAACCCATTCCCTCGGGCTCGCCGGGGGCGCGAGCGCGCATGGAGCTGAAGTACAGGCGCTGCCCGTCGTGCGAGAAGACGGGCGCCCCGTCGTTGGACGGCCCCGAGAAGGGAGCCACCCGAGGAGCACTCCACTCACCGTCTCGCAGCTCGGAGAAATAAATCATCTGGTCCGCGAAGCTTCCGGAATACGCGGACCAGTAGGCCTCGGTACCGTCGGGCGAGAACGACGGGGCGCTGTGCGCCACGAGTCCTTCGGACATCGCCGCCGGGGCGAAACGCTTGGGGGTCAGGCCCGGCGGGGCCTGCCCGAGGTACGGCCCCGACATTCGCTTCTGCGAAGAGGGACGATCGGACGTTTCCTCCGGCGTGCAGCCGGCCAGGAACGTGAACAGAAAAAGCCATGCGAGGCCTGCCCTCGGCAATGTCATGTACCGGATCTCCATACTGGGGGGACGAATCGGATCCAATGTCGCTCGCGGCCTGCTGGACGGACGCGATCTCTGAAGACTCTACCGCGGCGCCGACGTACGCGCAAGGCCTGGATTCTCGATCCGGGGACAGGCGGGCGCATCGAGGCGCCGACGAGCGGTTCTTCGATCCGCGAAGCCGCTTGACTTTCGAGCGTGAATGACGCATCCTTAGGCGTTGTCTTGGGACCCGACGGACCGGCCCGCCCATCTTCGAATCCACGAGCAGGGGGAAAAACAATCCACATGGAGAGCCACGACGAACGCCCGGCTGCGCAGGAAAACGAACGATCCGAACCGGCGAAAGAACCCGCCGCAATTCCTGAACCTCCGGAAGCCCGACAACCCGAAGAGAAGGAGAAATCGAGCGAGGACTTCGCCGCACTGCTCGAGGAAGGTGGCGTGCCGTCGGCTGACGTGAGCGTCGGGGATCGAGTAAGGGGCAGGATCATCTCCATCGGCGAGGTCGACGCCTTCGTTGATTTCGGAGGGCGATCGGAAGCCTCGATCACGGCGACCGAGCTCCTCGACGAAGACGGGGCGCCCCGCTACAAGGTCGGCGATGAGATCGAAGCCATCGTGGCGTCCGTTGAGGACGGCGTGCTCCTGACCCTGAGTGGACGGGCGGTGGCGCTCTCGACGGAAATGTTGCGCGAGGCGTTTCGGAATCACATTCCGGTGGAAGGGCTCGTGAAACAGATCAACCGGGGCGGGTTTGAAGTCGTTGTGAGTGGCGTCCGGGGATTCTGTCCCATCTCGCAGATCGACTCGAAGTACGTCGAGTCCCCCAACGAGTTTGTGGGACAGAAGCTCTCTTTCCGAATCACCGAGTGGCAGGACGGCGGCCGCAACTTGGTTCTCTCCCGGCGGGCCGTTCTCGAGGAGCAGGAGGAACACCGTCGCGAGGAGCTGCGGGCGAAGATCGTGGAGGGGACTGAGTTCGAGGGAGTGATCACCCGAGTTCAACCCTTTGGTGTCTTTGTCGACCTGGGAGGGATCGAGGGACTCGTTCATGTTTCGGAGCTCTCCCACGGGCGGGTGGAGAATCCCTCCGACCATTTCGCGCGGAACCAGAAGATTACCGTCAAGGTCATCAAGGTCGAGAACCTTGGAAAAGCCAAGGAACGGATTTCCCTCTCCATTCGAGAACTCCTTCCCGATCCGTGGGAATCGGAGGTGGCCAAATTCCACGAAGGGTCCGTCGTTCGGGGCAAGGTCGTGAGTCTTGCGAATTTCGGGGCGTTTGTCGAATTGGCTCCCGGGTTGGACGGCCTGGTTCATCTTTCAGAACTCTCGCACAAGCGGGTGGCCCATCCCAAGGAAGCGGTGTCGGAGGGGAATGAAGTCGACGTCCAGATTCTCGAGATCGACCGGGTGAAACGGCGCATTTCACTTTCCCTCAAGCGGCTGGAGAAGGCCGACGAGATGCGGGCCGAAGAAGGTGGTCCCAAAGTCGGCGACACGGTGGAGTGCGTGATTTCGAGCGTCAAGCCCTTTGGCGTATTCGTCGACATCACCTCAACGGATCTCAGGCTCTCGGGCCTCATCCCGGCGGCCGAGACGGGTGAATCGAGGGATGCGAACCTCCACAAGAAGTTTCCCCGGGGACGGAAGCTCCAAGCCGAAATCGTCAACATCGACGAGCGGGGCCGGATTCGGTTAAGCCTGATTTCTCTTCACTCACGAAGGGAACGCGAGGGTTTCGAGACGTACAAGGCCGAGAGCAAAGCGCAGCGAGCCGGAACCAGCCTCTCCATTTTCGCTGACGTCCTGGACAAAGTGAAACGGCAGGCGCAGGAGCCGGACGGGAGTGGGGATTCCTGAGGCCGGAGGCCAGGTGCGGTGACCGGGTGTTCGAAAGGGCAGGCGGCGACGCCTGCCCCATTTCGCGATGCCCCCGTGCGGGAGGGAAGTCCGAGCGCCCCGGAGGCTGAAGGATGAAACCGATCTATCTCGACTACAATGCGACGACGCCCGTGGCTCCCGAAGTGGCGGATGCCATGATGCCCTATCTCCTGGAGCACTTTGGAAATCCGTCCAGTTCTCATGCGTATGGGGTCGAGACCCGCAGGGCCGTCGAACAGGCTCGGCGCGGGGTCGCCGGTCTCCTCCAGTGTGAACCGGACGAGATTGTCTTCACGAGCAGCGGCTCGGAATCCAACAACACGGCCATCCAGGGTGTGGCGCTTGCCCACCGGGACCGCGGCGATCATATCGTCACGACCGCCGTCGAGCACCCGGCCGTCATCGAGGTCTGCCGGTTTCTGGAGACTCAGGGGTTCCGAACCACCTGTGTTTCTGTGGACGAACATGGCCTGGTGAACGTTGAGGAACTGGAAAGGGCGCTTACGCCGGCGACGATTCTAATCACGGTGATGCACGCCAACAACGAGGTGGGCACGGTCCAGCCCGTAGCGGAGATTTCGCGCCTGGCCCACAAGCGAGGCATTCCCCTCCACACCGACGCCGCTCAGTCGGTCGGCAAGATTCCCACTCGAGTGGACGAGCTCGGAGTGGACCTGCTCTCGGTGGCGGGTCACAAGATGTACGTCCCGAAGGGTATCGGAGCCCTCTACGTGCGGCGTGGGACACGCATGCAGAAGCTGATTCACGGTGCGGAGCACGAGGGAAACCGGCGGGCCGGAACGGAGAACGTTCTGGAGATAGTCGGTCTCGGCCGGGGCGCGGAAGTGGCCGCGAGAGACCTCGACAAGAATGCCCGGCATCTCCAGACCCTGCGGGACCGTCTCCACCGAGCCCTGGAGCGAGCCTTGACCGGCGTGAAGCTCAACGGGCATCCCGTGAAGCGCTTGCCCAATACGCTGAACGTCGGTTTTCGCGGCGTTGAGGCCAATGCTCTCCTGTCGCTCATCGACGGCGTGGCGGCTTCTCCCGGTGCGGCCTGCCACTCGGGGGAGACTCGGGTCTCGCGCGTTCTCGAAGCCATGCGAGTTCCCATGGAATACGCCATGGGTGCCGTGCGGTTCTCCACCGGTAGGGAGACGAGCGCCGATGACGTCGATCGCGCCGCCGAGCTCGTTGTCACGGCTGTGAACCAGCTGCGCTCCTAGCACCGGGAGCTTCACAGGACCTTTGGGTGTTATGGAATATCAAGGCCCGTGTGTTTGAACACACGGGCCTTCTCTCTTGGCGCGAGTCGCGAAACTTTCGGACCTTGCTTTCCCGATCTGGCGCGGATATTGCGACAGCCCGGAACGGCAAGACCTCGTGGTCGGTTTTGCCATCCAAGGAGGTTGGACATGAACCGCTTTTCGCTTGGGCTGCTGATGGCCGGATTCATTCTGCCGGCCGTGCCGCGGACGTCGAGTGGGCAAGACGTCGTTTGGCCTCGTGTCGCGGACGGCGGTAGGCAGGATGTCGTCTGGCCGCGTCTTGCGGACGGGGGAGCCATGTTCGTACTCGGCGAGAGGGTGGAGCCACCCTACCTTTTCACGCTGGAGGAGGACACGCTGCGGGTGAATGGGACGCCGGTGAAGCCGGTGCGGAGAAGCGGATGTCGTGAGCCCGCCGTGAGCCCCGAGACGCGCGAACGGCACGGCTTGCTGGAGGAATGTTTCGAGTTATGCGACGCCCTGTTCGAGCGCGGAGTGTGTCGGGCAGCCGTGCGGGATTCGGCGCTCGGCTTTTTGCGTGGACATCCACGGGTAGGGGCGGTCCGGCGGCACGAGGCCGACACGATCCGGCTGGAGTGGAAGGGGCGCCCGAACCGAGAGGAGTACGTCATGATTCCATTCGAGACACCTCCTCCGCCGATTTCCTGGACCGACATGTGTGGGAACACGGCGGAGCGGTACGCCGGTTACCTTGCGGCGGGATCCGTCGTTCTTGTGAGCGCGGGCGGAGAGATGGTTCTTCATGCGGAAAGGAGACGGGCGCTGGAGGACGAGATCGAGATTCTCCGCCGTCTGCAGGACCCCGAGGCCGAGGAGATCGAAATCCTGTCGGCGGAATTCGCCCGGGAATTCTTGCAGGCACATCCATAGATCCGGAGGAGAGGCACTCATGTGGGGGGAGAGGAAGGGACGAGATGGCGAGGCGAGTGGCAATCCTGTTTCTGGCGGCGCGAATCCTGGCCGGGGCCGAGACCGGTGGGGCGGAGATCCCGCCCTTTGAAACTCCAGCATCCAACGACGTCTACCTGTTCGAACCCTACGGCTGGCAGATGGAATTCAGCGGGAGCGTGGAGTCGACGGCCTGCGGGCAGGGGTTCGACGTAACCGTGTTCCGGGACGGCTTCCGGAGCTGTGAGCCCACGTGCACGCTCGAGGATTTCGGCCTCGCGCTCAACTCGGGAGCCGGCGTGCTCTTCGTCGGAACTCATGGAAGCGCGGGGTATTTCACCATCGAGATGTACGAGAAGACGGATGACGGCCTCGCCGCGCGCGACCGAGCCTTCAACGACTACATGCAGGCGGATTGGCTGGAAGGCTACATCGTTGCCACGGCGGATTCGTACGGCTACGGGATCGCCGTCACCGGTTTCGGGATCCTGAGCCGCTTCAACGACCGCAATTCGATTGTGTACGTCGCGTCGTGCCACTCGTGCACCGTCGGCTACGGTTTTGAGGGGGCCCGGGAGGTCCTGTGCTACGACGGCGCCGAATCGGTCGTGCAGGTGATCGAAGATGCCGGGCTCTTCTGGAGCGCGATGGACGGAGACATATGTCGGGCCTGCCGGGCCGTGGCGATCGCGGCCGGCCCGCTGTACACGACCCTCCGCCATTACCAGGGAACCGGGGCGACCGTTCTCTCTCCGGCCGTGTGCGCGACATCCCTGGAGGAAGACGGTCTTCTGGAAACTCTGACGGAAGAATGGGTGGCCTTCGACACGCGCATGGACACGAGCGCGGATCCGGTGCTCGCCGTGCAAGGGCCGGCCATGGCCGGCGATCTGCGGTGGATCAACGACACCTGCTTCGTGTTTGAGGCGGCCCCCTACGACACCGCCCTCTGTTCGATCTGCGTTTCTCCGAACCTCGTGAGCGCCGGCGGTCGCGGTCTCGACGGAAACATGAACCCGCCCAACTCGGTGGCGATGGGGCCGAGCGGCGATCCCCATTGCGTGACCCTCTACGCGCAGCCCGAGGATCCGGCGGCGCGCTGGGGTGAACTGTGGGCGTACAGGATTCCCGGGGGCGTTCGCGTGGAATGGACGACGGAAGCCGAACGGGATTCCGACCACTTCATCGTGTTTGGAATTCGAGGGAATCGCCGGGAACCGCTGGGGCGGGTGGAGGCGCGCGGCATCCCCGGTCGGCCGACTTTCTACTCGATGGATCTCCCGGCCGGACACGAGCCGTTCGTCGTTTCCGAAGTGGATGTTCGGGGACGGTCTTCCGACTCGCGGCCCTTTTCGCCGGAGGCCGAACCCCCCGCCCATCGGGAGCTGGCCCGGCGGCGAGGTACGCGGGACGGGATGGAGGACCGAGTGGATCTGCCGGTCGATTGTCCGTGTGCGGGCGATCCGGTTCAGACGGGATTCACGGCTGAATCCTGGCCCCACACCGTGTTCTACGGTCCCGATTCGCTGCTCGTGGAGGTTTCTCCTGTGGTCGATGCCTGGAGCGCGGAGGGCCTTCGGACACATCTGGAGCATTCGACGGCGAGCGACCCGTGTCTGCTCTTCGGCTATCTCCAGGGCCTCAAGGCAGAGGCCGATGGTCTGGGCCTTCCGTGCCCCACCGTCATCATCGTCGGTGACGCCAACGAAGGGGGAGAACCGGAGAAGAACATCGTCGGGACCCTGTATTTCCCGGATTCAAACGGTGCCTGCTATTTCTCCGATTACTGCTCGGCGGAACACGATCTGGCGGATCTGGATTTCGACGGGCTGGCCGATCTGAATCTATCTCGAATTCCGGCGGACCGGCGGGCGGAGGTCGTCCGCTCATGCGAGACGTACCTCCATTGGATCCAGGGGAGCCACCCCGAGACGGCCCTGTTTCTCTCCGGCGATCTCGACGAGGGCGACGTCACGGCCGACCCTCTCGACCGGATGCTTGCGGATGTCAGGGCCGCCTATGAGGGGCGGGGCATCGCAACCGTCCTCAGGCGGGACAGCGCGTACGATTGGTCGGACAACTGGACGCGCCAGTACGATGTGGCCGGAGATCTGAACGCAGGAGTGACGGAGGTCTTCGCGATGGGGGCGATTTCCAATCGGCTTCGAACTCCGGGAATGTTCATCCAGAAGGTGGTCTCGCCCCGGTGGGACATGGACTGGTTGACGGAGGGGCCGTTTCCCTTCGTGTTCTGGGGCCCGGGGTGCGGGATGGCGGATATCGATCGGGACAATCCCGCCGCCGATCCCGTGCTGGCCGAAATGTTCCTGTTCAACGATCCCGCCGCGTCGGCGGCCGTGGCGTGGATGTCCCACGGCCGGGGACACTGGAGCACGTGCCATATCCTCTTCGCCCGGGAACTGGCCGACTGGCGGTTCTCGGGGGAGGTTGTGGATGTCCTCGACTGCTACACCCGAGCCAAGAATAGCTGCGTTACGAAATTCCCCCAGACCCGCGACTATGTCCGCAGCCTCCTCTTCCTGGGGTGGCCGGTTGCGCTGCCGGGGATGGGCGTCGGAGGGGTCGCGAGGCCCGGGGCCGACCCGCAATTCGGATCCGCGAGACCGGTCCTCGAGTGTTTTCCGAGTCCGTTCAATCCCTCGGCAACCATCCGCTACTCGCTCGATGGAAGAACGCGCGCCGTCCTGGAGGTCTTCGACGTCTTGGGGCGAAGAGTCATTCGACTGGTGGACCAGGTCCAGGCGCCCGGAGTGCACGAGGTTGTCTGGAACGGTCTGGACGCCCGCGGTCTGGACGTTTCGTCGGGTGTCTATTTCGTGCGGATGGTGACGGGCGAGAAGGCGGCCACGACCAAGATCGTAATGGCAAGGTAATTCGTCTGAAAGCGGCGAATCCCGACGGCGCGTACGATGAAACGGTGGCAGTGGTGGGGAGAACGGAGGTCGGGCATGTTTGCACGATGGGTGTTGTGGGTGGTGGTGACGGCGTTGTTGTTCGGTCTTGGCTGCTCGCAGGGAGGAATCGTTGCGCCCGAGAGTGATACGACGAACCCGGGCGAAGACGTGGCGGGTGCGTGGGTCCATCGGACGAGCGAGCCCACAAGCTGGACCGAGCTCAAGGAAATGTACCGACAGGGGGGCGAGGGCCGCCCACCGAAAGACAACGAGTGACGGCCATACCATGGAGAGAGGGGGCCGCCGGGATGTTCGATGATCCCGGCGGCCACGCCGCTCGGGCACTTCCTGCCCCCGGAATCCCGGTCCTGGCCGTGATTCGAAGAAGATTGCAAAGTTTCGCAGATGCCGGTAGACTGGGGCATCGAGGGTGGCAGAGGAGACAGCGTCTCTTGATGCCCTTTTCCGGAATCCGTCTGTTTTGTGTCTCCGTCTTGTTGCCGGAGTCCACGATGGCTCACGATGATCAGACCCGACGCCAGCTCGGCGACCTGGAGGGATTGCTCGAGATTTCCCGCGCCATGGCCGCCACCACCGATCTGGACGATTTGCTCCTGGTGATCACCTCCCACGCGGCCAAGATGCTGGACGCCGATCGCGCGACCCTGTTCCTCTATGATTCCGAGAATCACGTGCTCAGGAGCCGGGTGGCCCAGGGCGTCAAGGAAATTGAGTTTCCGGCGACAAAGGGAATCGCCGGCGCCGTCGTCAGATCGGGCAAGCCGCTCAACATCGAGGATGCCTACGAGGACTCCCGCTTCAATCGGGAGATTGACGTCCAGACCGGGTACCGGACCCGTAGTCTGCTGGCGCTTCCCTTGCTCGGATATGACAACGATCTGGTCGGGGTGCTGGAGGTTCTGAATAAACGCGGGGGACCGTTCGAGCCGTACGACGAATCCATCGCGTCGGCCCTCTCGGCTCAGGCCGGAGTGGCGCTCCAGCGGGCTCGGCTTGCGGAGCACTACCGCGAGAAGCTCCAGATGGAACAGGCGATCGAGATCGCCCGCCAGATCCAGCAGGATTTCCTTCCGAAGACGAATCCCAAAGTTCCCGGGTTCGAGATTGTGGGATGGAATTGCGCATGCGACCAGGTGGGGGGGGATTGCTACGACTTCTTCCATCTGAGAGATCGGCGGCTGGCCGTCAGTCTGGGCGATGCGGTGGGACACGGCATCGGCCCCGCGCTCATCTCCGTCGAGGCCCGGGCGGCGCTCCGGGGACTGGCGTGGGCCACGGACGACCTGTCCGTCATCGTCAATCGGGCGAACCGAATGCTGTCCAGGGATCTGGCCGGCGAGCGGTTCATCACGATGTTCTTCGGAATCCTGGACCCGGGGCGCGTCCGTCTGGAGTATTGCAGCGCCGGCCAGGCGCCCATTCTGTTTTACGACCGGACGTCCTCATCGGTGCGGCGGTTGAGCGCCACGGGACTGCCACTGGGCATGATGGCGGATGTCGAGCTTCCGCTGG
Organism: uncultured bacterium; assembly: GCA_964610505.1. Classification (GTDB taxonomy): domain Bacteria; phylum Arandabacterota; class Arandabacteria; order JAGLYR01; family JAGLYR01; genus CAZSXU01. The sequence goes on from CAZSXU010000045.1 coordinate 10,005, forward strand.
CCGAGCCGCTCACTTTCGGTTCCGGTGACGTCCTGACACTCTTGACCGACGGTTTCTTCGAATGGGAACGGCAAGACGGAGAACAGTACGGGGCCGACCGCGTGTGCCGCACGATCGTCGAGAACGCCGATGCGCCCGCCGAGAAAATCCTGGCTTCCATCCTCGGTTCCATCTTTGCCTTTGCGGACACGCCGCAATCGGATGACCTGACCGTGGTGCTGATCAAGAAAATGTAGCCCCGAATGGGCGAATGGGCGAATGGGTGAGTGGGCGTGAACCCTGAGTCCTCTTCTTTGCCTTATGCCGGAGAATCCTGCATAATCTGCGGATGGCTTTTAATCTTGCTCCCTCCCGAAAATCTGTGCAATCTGTGGCTATGGGGTTCCCGTCTCTTCATCTGCGTAATCTGCGGACGGTTTTTTGGGCTTGGCTTCTCTCCCGGTGAGGCATGAAAGGGCCCCGCCGAAATCCGCACGGATGTTTCTCCGGTCAGGCTACCGGATTCGAACGATCTTTCGCGTAGCCACTCCATCGCCGATCCGGAACCGACAGAGATAGACCCCCGCCGCCACGGTTTTCCCCTGCTCGTCTCTCCCGTCCCAATCCGCCCAGGACAGACCGGCTCCGTCGTTTCGGGCGATGAGTCGACGGACCCGGCGGCCGCGAATGTCATGAATGTCGATCGAGACCGGCTCGGGGCGGTCCGTGCGCACGCGAAGGGAGGTCGTTGTGCTGAAGGGATTGGGCCAGGCATCGATCCGTCCGGGGGGCGGCACCGGATCCACCTCCGGTGGAAGCCAGCCCAGGTACACGTGAACCTCGTGGGGTCCGAAGCGATCGTGCACGGCGGCCCCGCATGGAACGGACCGGTCCTCCCACAGAACGTCCAGGGAGCTGAAATCCTCCAGGCAGAGAGCGGAAAACGAGGCATCCAGCGTGCTATCGGCCCGATTGGCAGCGATCAGACAAACGTAGGATCCCGTCCTCTTGAGCCGGGCTTCCACGGGAGCGGGGATCACCTCAAGGGAATCCGGCGCATCATCGCAAACGAGGAAGGCGCTCAGCGCCCGAAGCTCCCGGGCGACCTCGGAAATTCCTTGCCAGACCGCGTAGGGCCCTCCCGTGTACCACAACCCCCACCACAGGATGCCCGTGGCCCCATGAATCGCCGCGTCGTAGGCCATGAATCGCGACTGCTCGTACGATGGTCCGGGAACGCCGAATTTCTCTCCGTAGGACAGCCCCACACGAATCACATGGTACGGGTCTCCCTCGGGAATGGTGCGGTTATGAAGCATGGCGAAATCCCCGAAGCCGTCGCCGTTGAAGTCGCCTCCCACCGTGCAGAAGTTGTCGGCGAATTGGAAGTTCCCGATCGCGCAAACGCCCCAGCGCTCCGTATGGAACCGGCTGCCGTCGGACAGGAGTGCAACAAGCCACTGGGGCTGGTAGGGGTTGTCTCTCTGGGAATAGAAGAGGAGGAGGTCGTCTCTCTCGTCACCGTCGAGATCCTGAACCGTGAGGCCGGAGACCGCCTCCATCGGGAACTCCACGGACGACGTATCCCACCAGCACGTCTCAGGAGCGAATCTGTCGGTGTCTGAAAGCGATACGTGAAAACTCAGCGACCCGACGCCGTCGTCCACGAAGAAACACACATCCCCCGTCCCGTCGCCGTCGAAATCCCCGTAACGAAACTGCTCGATCCGGTCCAGCGGTATTTCCGATGCGCGAATCCCCTGCCGACCCTCGAGTGGTCCCAGGTGATCGCCGCGGGAAAGGGCCGCCCAGAGGCCCGGTTCGGCCGCTCCCAGGCTGTCTACGGACGATGCCAGAACGACGTCCGCCAGACCGTCACCGTCAACGTCCGCCAACCCGAAGGCCGACGCGTGATCGGGATCGAGAATCGGAAGCGGGGAAGCGAACCATGTGCGAAGGCTGTCGAACTCGGTTCCGAGCGAGACCGCGATGTCCACGGTTCCTTCGTCCCCGTCGTGCGTCCAGAGTGCGAGGTCCGAAAGGCCGTCGCCCGTAACGTCGGCGCAATCGGCTCCGCACACGTCCCGTCCTGAAAGCGTTTGAGTAAGATCATTCCGCCACGCAGCGGGCGGCAGGAACGTGGTTGACGTTGAACGTGCGACGTCCGCCCTCCGGAGATGGCCGGACCCGTCTTCTTCGCTCACGAGGAACATCAGATCCTCCAACCCGTCTCCCGTGACATCGCCGGATGCGGCGTACGCGATCGGCTCGAAGTCGTACACCGACCGCTGTGCCCCATACCACTCCTGCGAGAAGTTGAAGTCCGTCCACGAGAAACCCTGCAGGACCATCCACGCGGGTTTCTGCTGGCGGCCGTCCTGTGAAAGCAGATCAATCAGAATGTCGACGTGTTCGCCCACGCAAGAGAGGGTCTTGTTCGGAAGGATGGAGTGGTCATAGCTCGCGGGAACCGGGTAGATATCCATGCTGAAGACATCGGCGCACGTGAAATAGGGTCGAAGGAGCTCGAAGCTGTCCGGATGCGCCTGGGTTCCGCGGCAGGCGTGGTTGATCCAGATGGGATGCGGTTCGCTGAAATACGTGTCGTGGGTTCGCACGATGCCGTATCCGATCTCCAGAAGCTCGTAGTCCCTGCTTACACCCTGCCAGGCCGGTTCATCCGGGCCGTGCCAGACCAGAAGGCCGGGGGCGGAACCTTGCTCCGTGACCGTTTCGATGAGCCAGGGCACTTGTGCGGGAGCCGCCAGGAGGGCGGAGCCGAGATGTTCGGGCCACCAGAGACCGCGGGGGCGGGGCGAGGACCAGCGGGTGAAGAGAGATTCGAAGTAGAAATTGAATCCCGCCTCTCGCAGGTTTTCGACCGAAAGACCCGGGGGAATGTCGTAGCTGCCGATCAGGAACGTCCGCTTCCCATCCACCAGAAGAAACGTGCTGTCCGTGGTGACGGCCGCCGGGACGGATCCCGTCAGGATCAGAACAAAGGGCCCGAGATAAGCATAGCGGAGCAGCCGCACGAAGAACGGAGAACCTGAGCATCGCATCCTGGATCGTGACCGCCTGCTCTAGGGGGAGATGAATTCACGCGACGCTGGGGCTGTTGAAGAAGTCGTTTCTCCCGGCTTGTGACGATGGAATCGCCGCGGGTCTCTCGATACGCGGCGACGCCTGACCGTCCGGCGCGATTCGCCGGACTCGGGACGAATGGGTGAAGAGTCTCTCAACAGTCCCGCTCTTGGCGATTCTCATCAAAACTAGCACGCGGGGTGGGCGGTCTCAAGCCAATTCGCAGCCGGGCTTCCGTGGGGATGCCCCGTTCCGGTTAGGCTAGATGCGGCTTGAGTTTACGTACATTTCGCGGTATAATATGGTTAGGTGAGTGTGAGTGATCCCGGCGGGTTCCGGTTTCCGCCGTCGACCTTATGAGGGGGTATATGATGTCCGAGCGATTTCAGTCCATCTTCACCCTGTTGCTGGCTGCGGCGCTTGTGGGGCTGCCGGCGGCCGCCCACGGCGCCGCGCACATAGCGGATCATGTCGTCATCGCCGAGGTGGTCTACGATCAATGGCCCGACGATGTCGACAACTTCGTGGAGCTCTACAACCCGACGGTGTCGGCCGTGGACTTGACCGGCTGGTCGGTCGTGGGGTTGGACGGAACCACGGGAACCGAATACGTGACCGTTCCGCTCAGCGGAACCATCCCTTCCGAGGGATTTTTCCTGATCGGACCCGATGCCTCGGTGTACGGTGTGGTGCCGGACGTCGTCTACCCGGGTCTGGACCTCGATGAGGGGGGGATCGACGGAGACGGTGTGAAGCTCAAGAACGACCTGGGCGAGCTGGTGGACTACATTGCCTACGGCGGAGAGGGCAACCCCACCGTCAGTCTGGAGGGAACCCCTTTCCGGGATGTGACCTTCAACCGCGCCATCGAGCGGAAATCCAGCACGACCCACATTGTGGCTTTCGGTAATGGAGAGGACACGGACGTCAATGCCGATGACTGGCGCGAGTGGAAGAAGCCCAAACCGCAGAACTCGGCTTCGCCGGCCGAACCGCCGATGCCGTACCAGACGGAAATCCTCACCATCCTGTGCTTCAATGCCGGCCAGGCGGATGCCACACTGATCCGGTCGCCGGGCGGGGGGAGTTTCCTCTTCGACGGCGGGAACAACGCGACGGGGACCGGCACCATTGTTCCGTACATGCAATCGGTGGGGATGGATACGCTGACCTACATGGGCGCATCCCACTACCACGCCGATCACATCGGCGGTCTGGACGAGGTCGCGAACAGCGGGATCGTCATTGCCGAGGGCGCGTATGACCGCGGGTGGAGCTACCCGAGCGTCACCTACGAAGACTACGCCGCCGCGGTCTCGGGCATGCGCCACACCTTCTTCGACGGGCAGGTCTTCGATCTCGGCTACGGGTGTGAGATCGAATGCCTGGGTCTCAACGGAAACGGGCAGCTCGGCCAACCCTTTACGCAGCCGCCCTGGTCGGACAACGATCTGTCGGTCGCCCTGTATCTCACATTCTATGGGTTCACGTTTTTCATTGCCGGAGATCTGACGGGCTATGACGATGAAGACCAAGAGGACATCGAGACAAGCATAGCGGCTGAGATTCCCTACCCGGTGGACGTCTACCAGGTGGACCACCATGGGAGCTGGAAGAGTACGAACGTGGCCTTGACCACGGCTCTCATGCCCCGGACCTCCATCTTTCCCGTGGGGTACAGCGTCAGCGGGCACCCTCACGCGGAATCGATGGCCCGCCTGGTCAGCGCCGGCAGCTACCTCTACTTCACGGATTGGGTGAATGGAGCCCCCATTCCGGAGGGCCATGGTACGGACGTCGAGGATCACGTCCAGGTGGCGACCGACGGGATCAACTTCTTCTCCGTCGATACGGATATCTACGCTTTCACGGGGACCGAGGCGGCCGAACCGCAGATCGTTTTGCCGTCGGGCGGGTTCCGTGTGGTGCAGTGGCCGAACCCGGTGCATGACTGGACGGATATCCAGTTCTCCATCGAACACTCGGCGGTTCCGGCGCGCGTGTCCATCTACGACGTGGCGGGCCGCAGGATCGAGACGTTGGCGGACGACGGCCTCGGCAGCGGGATCCGGACGCTCCGGTGGTTCACCGGCGACCACCCCGCGGGTGTCTATTTCTATCGGGTGGAGGCGGGGAACCAGCGGATGTCCGGAAAGATGATCGTTGTTCGCTAGTCGAACGAGCGACAAGTCAGAGAAGAACGCCCGTCTTTTGAGGCGGGTTTTCTTTTTGTCTTCTCGTGCCCTCGTTCATGAAGGATCGTAAACTTTTGTGAACTCCACCCTTGACGAATTCAAGAGAGGTATCCATACTGGCCCGGATGCGAATCGGGGCCTCCGGTGGGGCCTCGACGTTGGTAGGGTTCTCTGTCAAAGGGGGGGATTGGTATGAAGAGATTGGTTGCTCTCGCTCTCGGATTGGCGGTTATGGGAATGGCGGATGGGGTCGGCGCGCAAACCCACGATATGGGAATGGAGTTCGGCTTCAACGGTCTGTCCAGCCTTGGTGTATCCCCGGTTCGGTCGGGACAGATCGGTATCAAGAAGGCGATCGGTCCGGACAATTACCTGATTGCCCGTTTCGGGTTCGGAATGTCCAGGGACACCAACGAGGGGCAGCCGATCGGATCGACGAACTACACGGATGAGAAAGACGGGACGACCCAGTTCGGGCTCGGCGTAGGCGTGCAGCATAACATGCCGGCCTGTAACGGTCTGGTGCCCTATGTGGGCGGCCTGTTGCAGCTCACCCGTTCGTCGACGTTCAATGAGCCGTCCACGGTGGATCCGCCTCCCAGCGGCACACTGACCAAGTCCACGACGACCGCGATGAGTTTCGGCGTCGTGGCCATGGCCGGCGGCGAATACTTCATCCGTCCTTGTCTCAGCCTGAGCGGTGAGTACACCTTCGGCTTCAGCTACAACAGCACCACGTATGAGTGGGAGTACGTGGGAGCGTCCAAGGGAGTCATGGCCGACGAGGACAAGACCACGGGATTTGACTTCGGCCCGTTCTACACGGCGGGATTTCGGCTGACGGTGTACTGGGACTGATGTTTCAAACGGATTGAAACCGGCGGCCCCGGGGGACTCGTCCCCCGGGGTTTGTCTGTGCTCGGTACGTTTTGCCGATACCGGCTCATCTTCTGCAATCGGGGTGTTTCCTCGCATTCGCCTGTCGCTTTGTATGATTCCATCTCCAGTGTTGCTCCCCATGGCCGATACCCCGAGTGAATTCCATCCTCGGGGGATCTATGGCCGGTACGAAAACGACACCGCTTCCCGTCGAGACCGACGCGGGTTTCCAATCGATTGGGGTGGAGGAGATCCCACCGTCCATCGCAAAGGACGCGCGAGCGGCGGAGGCCGGCCTTGCGCCGCCTTCCGAGTGTCCACGGCGGGACATCAAGCGACCCAGCCTCGTGGGGAATCTCGTATTCCTCGCCTTCGTCGGTGTTCTCGGCCTGTGGGGGATGTTCCTCCTACTCTATCTACTGAAGAACTACCTGGGAATCGACATTTTCCCGAGCATCTCCATGAGCAGGGAACTGGGATTGTAGCAGGCGGGACAGCGGGACGTCGAGTGGCCGGGAGGGTGGGTCAGATCTGCCCGTGTCTCGCTCTCGCGCCCTCGTGTTATCGCCTCTCACCTTTCACCTTTCTCCTTTCTGCCTCATGTGGCAAGGGGGCGAAGAATGGGGTCGTAAGGCTCGAGCGCGGGCTTTCTCGCCGAGCAGGATACGGCTGTCTACGCTGTGTCACGGGGCCTTCGCTCGAGCCCAAGGCCCCATCTTCGTCACCTTGCAGGGATGTCGCGCGGGTCTTTTGCCGCGGCAAAGGTCCGGCGTCTCTTGGCCACGAGCGTGAGT
>CAZSXU010000046.1:0-1698 GCA_964610505.1 uncultured bacterium
CTGCTGGTGGGCAAATCGCGTGGAGGGTTTCGGTCGGCGTAGTGGTGGCGCGAGTCGCATCCAAGCTCGGAGCCCAGGGAGGTCGCATTCCCAACAGGCAACTCGATCTCTCAGCCCGTGGTCCCTCGATACACGGCGATCTCCGGCCTCCGGCACAGCCCGCCGCACTCGGGACGAACGGCAAGGGTCTCCCCCGCTGAGCGCGGCAGTGCCGAAGTGAGCCCCCGTCACCCGTGAGATCTCCAACCTGAACCGAGACCATCCGCCTCCTTGCCGTCGCGAGCCCTCCATTCTAGATCAGCACACATCTCGGAGATCACACTGCGTAATTCGTCGTTTGTCCGGGGACAGGAGGGCACCATCGGAGACTGCCTGCGTGCCAGCAATCGATCCCACACCTAAGCGAGTGGTTTCGGATGACTACCGGGGACCTGGCCGGAGAGGCGATACGGCCCGGAGGCGTTGAATAATCCGAGGGAGGACCTTGATGACGTGTGCGATGTCTTCTTCTGTCGTATAGAGCCCGAGGGACATGCGAATCGATGCGCGGGCCAGCTCGGGAGTCATCCCCAGGGCCAGCGTCACGTGGGAGGCTTCGAGGCTCCCCGAACTGCAGGCCGATCCGGTGGACGCGGAAATGCCTTCGATGTCCAGAGCCAGAAGCGTGGCTTCCCCTTCGATTCCCTCGATCGAGAAATTGAGATTGTTCGGCAGACGCTCGGTCGGATGACCGTTCAGATAGACGTGATCGGAGTTCCCGTGGATACCCCGCCAGAGCTCGTCTCGCAGGCCGGCAATTCGTTTTGCCTCCGGCTCCAGCTCGGCGGCAGCCAGGTCCAGCGCCTTGGCCAGTCCGACGATGCCGGGAACGTTCTGTGTGGAAGCCCGGCGGCCCCCTTCCTGCGCGCCGCCGTGAAGGAACCGTACCAGGCGTGTCTCGTTTCGCACATACAGCGCGCCCACGCCCTTCGGCCCGTGGAACTTGTGCGCGGACAGGGAGAGCAGATCGATCCCCAGGTCGTCGACCGTTGCCGGAACGTGCCCGACGGTCTGAACGGCGTCCGTGTGGAAGAGGATCCCGCGCTCCCGGCAGATTCCGGCAATCTCGGCGATCGGCTGGATCGTGCCCACCTCGTTGTTGGCGTGCATCACACTCACGAGAGTCGTATCCGGCGTAATCGCGCGGCGAATGTCGTTCGGATCCACTCGGCCGTCCCTGCCGACGCCTACGGCCGTCACATCGAAGCCACGCGTTTCAAGAAACTCGCAGGTTTCCAGCACTGCGTGATGCTCGATCTTCGTCGTGACGATGTGTTTGCCTCGATCCTCCAGACCATACGCCGTTCCCTCGATGGCGTAGTTGTCCGCCTCCGTACCTCCCGAGGTGAATACGATCTCGTCCGCCCGGGCGCCCAGATGACGGGCAACCGTATCTCTCGCCGCTTCGATCGCCTCATTGGCGTCTCGTCCTTGCGAATGGATACTCGACGGGTTGCCGTACACATCCGTGAAGTGCGGCCGCATCGCCTCCAACACTTCGGGCCGGGTCGGAGTCGTGGCCGCATGATCCAGATAGATGCGTCTTGAAGCTGACACGTGTGTTCTCTCCTGGTGTTCGTTTGGTGCAGAATGGACGAAGATCTTACGCTTTCTTGCGGACGTACACTCTGATCACATCGCCTTCCTCTTCCACCCCGA
>CAZSXU010000046.1:1798-15004 GCA_964610505.1 uncultured bacterium
TACGCTTTCTTGCGGACGTACACTCTGATCACATCGCCTTCCTCTTCCACCCCGAGGAATTCATTCCCGGTGCTGTCGCACCACGCGGGCATGTCCTTCTTGATGCCTTCATCATCCGCCAGGACCTCCAGAACCTGCCCCGGCTCCATCTCCGCCAGTGTCTTCCCCGTGTGGAGAATCGGGGCCGGGCAGTACAGGCCCAACACGTCCAGCGTCACGTCTTTCTCCACGACCCCTCCCCCGGCTAGATGAACAAATTGATGCCGCTCTGCGATGCGTCTCCCAGGTAAGCGGCGGCCCCGGCGAAATCCTCGACCTCGGGGATCAGGTGCTCCTTGGCGATCCCCATCACACCCATCGACATCGTACAGGCAACCAGGTGAACGCCCATCTCCTTGGCCGTCTGAATCGACTCTTCCAGCGGAGTCACGCGGGACTCCCTCATCAGCTTGGACATCATCCAGGGACCCAGGCCGAGCATATTAAACCGGGACAGCGGAAGATTGCGGCTCCCTCCCCGGTTCATCCGCCCCAGCATCCACCGCATCCATCCCCTGCCCGCAGTCGGCATGTCCTTGCGGATGGCATTGATCCCCCAGAAGGTGAAGAAGATCGTGACCCGCTTTCCCATCGACGCGGCCGTGTTGGCCAGCGTGAAGGCCGCCATGGCCTTGTCCATCTCGCCGCTGAAGAGGATCAGCGTCATCCGGTCTCTGGAGTCTGCGGAATCCGCCATGGCCTTGCGTCTCCGGCTCCTGTGTGTCCACCTTGCAGGGCGCTCTACAGGGCCGCATTGCAGCTTGGACAGTGGTCCGCGTCTTCCTGCAACGGCTTCTGACACTCGGGACACACCTTGAAGCTCTTGCCACAGGGCTGGCAGGTCGTCCCGTCCGGGTCCACCGGGCTGTCGCAGTACGGGCAGGCACAACCGGACACCGGTTCCTGAACCTCCGCTTCCTCATGGGACGGCTCCGTGCGCGGCTGGACGGGCCGGCCCTGACGCTTCAGATAGTCTTCGATAGCCAGGTGAAGCGCGTCCGCACCCAGATTCGAGCAGTGCATCTTGTTTTTCGGCAGTCCGCCCAGCTTCTTCGCCACGTCCGCGTTCGTAATCGTCAGGGCGTCGTCCACCGTTTGCCCAATGGCCATCTCGCTGACCATACTGGAGACGGCGATGGCCGCTCCGCAGCCGAAGGTCTTGAACTTGACATCGCTGATCTTGTCGTCCACCACCTTCACATGGAACGTCATCATATCCCCGCAGACGGGGTTCCCCACTTCGCCCACCCCGTCGGGATTCTCCATCTCGCCGACGTTCCGGGGGTTGCTGAAGTGCTCCATCACTTCCTTGCTGTACATCATGGCCATTGCAGGATCCTCCCGAACTCAGTTCTTATTCTTCTTCTGATAAACGGGCGACATGGCCCGCAGACGCGCCACAACTCTCGAGAACACGTCAATCACATAGGGAACTTCATCCGGCCGGTTGTCCGGACCCAGGGTGAACACAATGGACCCCTGCGCCAGCCCCGCGTCCAGCCCAAGGGCCAGGAGCACATGCGAGGCCTTCAGCGCACGCGACGTGCATGCCGAACCACTCGAGGCGAAGATCCCCTCCTGCGCCAGGAGCAGAAGCATGGCCTCTCCCTCGATCCCCTCGACGCAGACGCTGACGTGGTTCGGAAGTCGCCTCTCGGGGTGACCCGTCAGAATGACGTCGTCGATGTCGGTTGTCAACCGCCGGGCGAGTTCATCTCGAATGGGAAGGAGATGCAGAGTCCAATCGGCCAGAGACGCGGCCGCCATGGACGCCGCCTTCCCCATCCCCGCAAGCGCGGGGACATTCTCCGTCCCGGCCCGGCGGCCGCCCTCCTGAATCCCACCTTCGACCAGGGGCATGATCCGCGTTCCCTTTTTCAGCCACAGAGCTCCGGTTCCCTGGGGACCCCGGAAAGCCTGGCCGCCCAGCGTAAGCGCATCAACCCCGAGGTCTTCGACGTTCACGGGGATCGATCCAACCGCCGCCACGGCGTCCGTGTGGAAGGGAATGCTCCTCTCGCGGGTGATCCGTGCAATCTCGGGAACCGGCTCCAGCGTCCCGATCTCGTTGTTAGCCAGCATGATGGAAACCAGAATCGTCCGAGGAGTGAGAATCTTCCCGACGGCCTCCGGATCGACGATACCCTTGTCGTCTACCGGGACCTCCGTGACTTTGAATCCGAGTTTCCTCAGCGTTTTCGTGGAATGGAGAACCGAGAAATGCTCGATCGCCGACACCACGATGTGGTCGCCCTTCACCTGATTGGCCAGGGCCATGCCCTTGACGGCCATGCTGTTGGCCTCGGACCCGCTGGCCGAGAAAATGATCTCGTCCGCCCGGGCCCCGATGAGCCCCGCCACCTCGGTGCGGGCGTCTTCAACCGCCTGGGCCGCGCGGTTTCCCACGTCATGAACGGACTGCGGGTTGCCGAAGCGGTCCGCGAAGAAAGGCCTCATGGCCTCGATGACTTCATTCGGCAGTGGTGTGGCCGCAACATGATCCATGTATACCGTTTGCATCCGACCTCTCCCTACCCGCCCGTCGCTTGCTCCACACGGTGAGCCCGTAGAGGCCCACGAGCACTATGGAAGCGGCGACCGTCAACGCTCTCGGGAACAGCTCGTGCCCCACCGCGCCGTGGCCGGCTCCTGCGAGTCCGGCAGTGCTCCAGACCCAGTCCAGAAGGTACCCGAGGGCGACGGCCGAGACGGCCAGCGTGCCCAGATACACGGCCGCCGTGGTCTTACCAAGATACCGCGTCACGAACGTAATCGCCACAGCATTCGTCGCCGGGCCCACAAGTAGAAAAACAAACGCCGCCCCGGGCGTCAACCCCTTCATCATGAGCGCAGCCGCAATGGGAATCGATCCCGTCGAGCACACGTAGAGGGGAATGCCGAGCACCAGCATGACCCCCATCGCCCGCCACCCGGAGCCCAGATACTGATGAATCCAATGCCCGGGAATCAGCGCCGTAATCAGCCCGCCCACCAGGATTCCGATCAGAAGCCATTTCCCGATGTCACCCAGCAGCTCCACGAACGCGTAATGAAGCATCCCGAGGAAGCGCCGCGTCCGGGGCTGGTCCGCCACGGTGCAGCTCGAGCATCCGCATTCTTCCCCCTCGCCGCGCACGGATTCCTGCGTCTCGGGCGAACCCACCAGTCCGGCGACGACCCCCGCCACAGTCCCGGCCAGGAACGAGGCCAGCACGCGAAAGACGGCGAACACTTTTCCCAGAAGGGCATACGTTGCCAGGATGGAGTCGACACCCGTCGTCGGTGTGGCCACCAGGAAGGAAATCACGGCACCCCGGCTCGCGCCCTCCCGACGAAGGCTGATCACGGCCGGAAGAACACCGCAGGAGCACAGGGGCAGCGGAATTCCCAGGAGAGAAGCTTTGACGGCCGGCCAGAACCGCCCGCCCGAAAGGTTTCTGACGAGCCAGCCGGACGGCACATACGTGTGGAGAGCCCCCGCTACCAGAAGTCCGAAAAGAACGTACACGGACATCTTCTCAAGCAGGTACGCGGATTCGATCCCCACCTCTATCAGAAATCGACTGAGAAGCTCCAAGGCAGGACCCATTCGGTTGGGCGGTCAGGCTAGTCGACGCTCTCGACCGCCTTCACCTCGGGAATCTTACTGACGAGCATACGTTCGATATGGTTCTTGAGCGTGATGGTGGCCATCGGACACCCGGAGCAGGCGCCCTTCAAACGAACCTTCACTACACCATCGTTAAAGTCGACGTACTCCACGTCGCCGCCGTCGGCCTGAAGCGCGGGGCGAATTGCCTCGAGTTCCTTCTGAATCTGCTCCAGCATTCGTTCTACCTCCTCAAATCCACTGTATTCGTGACCTGCACACTATACTCCAACAAGTTAGGACGCGACCCGGTCAATATCAAGTCTTTCTTCAGCAGTCAATGTGACTTCCGTTGTTCCAACGAATTGCCGATTCGGCCCGCACTCGGCCCACCCCGGCCTCCGGCCTATTGGGCCTCCAGCCTATTCCTCCAGATCCCCTCCCGCCGCCACCCAGGAAACGGTCCCCCCGGACAGACTCTCGACTCGACCGAAGGGATGGCCCTCGAGCGCCCTGGCGCTCAGATAGCTCCGGTATCCCGTAGCGCAATAGAAGACAACTCGCTTTCCGGGATCCAGTTCGCCGGCCCGGTCCCGAATCTTGTTCACACCGATGGCGATTGCACCGGGAATGACGCCGTTGGACATTTCGTACGAGGTTCGAACATCCACGATCTGGATATCCTCCCCCAGGTCCTCCCGGAGCCGGTCGGCGTCGATGGACGCGAACTCGCCTCGCACCACATTGGCGGCCACGTACCCCGCCAGGATCGCCGGATCCACGCCCGCCCCGAAGGGAGGCGCATAGGCGAGATCCAGGTGTTCGAGATCCTCCGCCGTCATCCCGGCGGCCAGTGCCGTGGCAAAAACGTCGATTCGCTTGTCGACGCCCTCCTCTCCCACCACCTGCGCGCCCAAGAGACGTCCGCTCTTCTCCACCACGAGTTTGATCGACAGCTGCTTGGCTCCCGGGTAATACCCCACATGGTGGCCGGCGTGGATGTGTATCGGAATGCATTCGTACCCGAGCTCCTCGGCCTCGCGCTCGCAGAGCCCCGTCTTGGCGGCCGCCTTGTCGAAAACTTTGACGATCGACGTCCCCAGGACCCCGCGAAACCGCAGATCCCCGCCGGCGGCGTTGGCGCCTGCAATTCGTCCCTGCTTATTCGCTGGACCCGCCAGAGGCATCAGGGTCTTCCGGCCCGTTACGAGATGGACGCTCTCCACGGCGTCCCCAACGGCAAAGACGTCGGGGTCCGAGGTCTGCATGCGGTCGTCCACTGCGATGCCGCCCCGGTCTCCGAGCGCAAGCCCGCAATCGACGGCCAGTCCCGTCTCCGCTCGAACCCCGATGGAGAGAACGGCTACATCCATCTCCAGCCTGCGCCCGCTCTCCAGCTCGATGCGAGTCGCTTCGGGCTCCCCCTCAAAGCCCTTGATCCCATCGGAGAGGATCAGCTCCACTCCTCTCTGTTCCAGGTGCTTGGCGATGGGCTGGACCACCTCGTGGTCGAACAGGGGAAGAATCTGAGGAAGAAGTTCCACCACGGTCGTCTGGAGCCCCCGCTCCACAAGAGCCTCGGCCATCTCCAGCCCGACGTAACCGGCTCCCACAACCACGGCGCGGCGCCGTGCCTTCTCCTCGATCGCGGCGACGATGGCGTCCACGTCCGGAACCGTCCGTACCGTGAAGATATTGGCGGCCCCGATACCCGGCAGAGGCGGAACCAGGGGAGAGGCTCCCGGGGAGAGGATCAGTTTGTCGTACGATTCTCTGAAGGTCCTGCCCGAGCTTCGGTCAAGGACCTCGACCTCCTTGGCGCCTCGATCGATCTTCATGACCTCGTGTTCCACGTGAATTCGAAGGTTGTACCGCTCAGAGAACCGGTCGCGCCGCGTAAGAAAGAGTCGGTCGCGTTTGGCAATGGTGCCGGCCACATAGTAGGGCAACCCGCAGTTGGCAAAGGAAATGTAGGGCCCGCGTTCGAAGACGACGATCTCCACCGATTCGCTGGTCCGTCTCGCCTTGGCCGCCGCCGTCGCGCCGCCCGCCACACCCCCGACAATTACGATCTTCTCTCCCTTACCCATACCCGAGTCTCCAGACATGTTCCCGATTCCGGCACTGCGCCGGCTGTAAAAAATGCGCCCGCGTACCCTCCGCCGGGCGCATCCACAGGGCAGCCAATCACCCGTCGCCCTTCATCAGTTCCTTGACCTTCGCCAGCAATTCCGCCGCTTTCACAGGTTTATCGAGAAACGCATCCGCGCCCATTTTTTTCAACCCCTCGGCGTCGTCGGGCTTAAAGGGAAGCCCGGTCTCGGCCCCTATGGACGTCAGCAGAATCACCGGCACACCTCCCGTCCTCTCCTTGACCTTGTTCGAAATCTGGAACCCCGAGTCGAACTGCTCCATCATGACGTCGAGAATCACCAGGGACGGCCGAACCTCCGGCAGTTTCTCCAGACATTCCTTGGCGCTGAATGCCCTCACCACTTTGTATCCGGCATTCTCCAGAACGGCGGAGTTGATCTCCACGAAATCCACGTCATCGTCGACCAGGAGAATCACGCCCGAGCTCTCCCGCCGGTCCGATGCCAGCGCCGGCTCGGTGACCGTGTCGTCACCGAGAACGCTTCCGATGATGGACCGCAGTCGCCCCTCGTCGCCCACGATGTCCAGTGCCTTGGTCACCAGCTTGCTTCCATCGTAGTACCGGTACTGGATCTGGCATCCGCACTGCACATGACACCGGAAGAGCTGTTGGATCACGCCCTCCGTGGATCGGAAATCCAGCGGCTCCGCCTGATAGTAGGGGCAGATCCCGATTTCCAGCGGCGTGATGAAGGCCTTCTGTTCCGGGCAGTACACTTGGATCTTCATTCCCTTATCATTGTCCGTCGTCATGTCTTCCTCCGGACGATCCCTGGCCTCTCGGCTCGGGGTCCGCTACAATGAGGACTCTGCACCGGCCGGCAGGGGCAGCAGGACCGAGAACGTTGATCCTTTGCCCCATGCACTCTCGACTTCCACGCGGCCGAAATGGGCCTCGACGATCCTCTTGACGATGGTGAGCCCGAGACCCGTGCCCGAGATCCTGCTGGTTTCCTCGCTCCGCACGCGGCAGAATTCATCAAATACGCGGCCCAGATCTTCCTCCGGAATTCCAATCCCGGTATCGGCCACATCCACCCGGAGGTAACCCTCTCCGGTCCTCAGCGAGATTCGAACCTCTCCCTCTGGGCGATTGTACTTGATCGCATTGCTGATGAGATTGTTGAACACCTGTTCCATTTCTCTCAGGTCGGCTTCGACGGTGGGGAGTGCGTCGGGCACGTCCAGCCGAATCTTCACCTGTCTTTCATCTGCGCTCACCTTTAGAAACTCCACCGAGCGGCTGACCACCTCGGCGAGATTCACCGGCTCGAGCTGGCGGCTGATCTTGCCGGACTCGAGGGACGTGAGATCCAGGAGATCCCGGATGAGCGCCTGCAGAGACTGGGCCCGCTCCCGGCAGCGCTCCAGCATCATCCGGGTGCGCTCCGGATCGGTGCCGGCCGCGCCCGTGAGGATGACGTCCAGATAGCCCTCGATCGCAGCCAGTGGCGCCTTGAGGTCGTGGGACACCATGGAGACGAACTGCGACTTCATCCGATCCAGGGCCTTCAACTGAGAAATGTCCCTCAGCACCACGGCCAGACCCCGCATTTCGCCCCGCGGGTTCCGCACGGGGGCGACGTTCGCCATGAGGATTCGCTCCGTGCCGTTGTCGTCGACGGGGATTTCCTCGGACAACATGGCGTACGGATCCGGCGTCGTGCTCCACGCCTTCTCCATGAAGGACGTGAGAGGATGGCCTGGCAACACGTTCGCCAGCGTTTCTCCCACGGGAAGACGGGAGGGACGGCCGATGAGGGAATCCGCGGCCGGATTCGTGAGAACGATCTGCCGGTCGCTGTTAAACACCAGCAGACCGTCCACAATGCAATTGATGATGGTTCTCGTCTGAGTCCTTTCCTGGTCGAGGGCCAGCAGATCCCGCTCGCGCTGTTCGCGCAACCGGGCCGCCTCGAGACGCAGCCAGCGCACGTGCAGAGCCTTGTCCACCAGGGTGACGAGCTCGCTCGGCGTAAAGGGTTTCGCCAGAAAATCGAGGGCCCCGTGTTTGGTCGCGTCCACGGCCGCCTCTATGGTGGCGTAGGCCGTGATCATCACGCTCACAATCTGGTCGTCGTGTTTCTTGATCTCTTCGAGAATCTGGATGCCGTCCATGTCCGGCATTTTCAGATCCACCAGGGCCAGATCGATCGGCCGGGATCGGAGGATCTCCAGAGCCTGCGTCCCCGTCTCGGCCGTTTCCACGGTGTGGCCCAGAGGCGTGAGGATCCGTCGTACGCCTTCCCGCATGCCGCGCTCGTCATCGATCACGAGGATGTCGGCCTTCTTCTCAGTCATCCTTCTCCGTCTCCCCGAGCGTTTCCATTCCGGTATTCACTCCGAACGGTTCTTCCCCGACGATCTGCTCGGCCTTGACTTCCTGTTTCATCGGAAGAGAGATGGTGAAGGTCGTCCCCCGCCCGGCCTCCGAATGGACCTCGATTCCCCCTCGGTGCATCTTCACGATTCCATAGGCAATGGCCAATCCGAGACCGGTTCCCTTGCCGATCGGCTTCGTGGTGAAGAACGGCAGGAACAGGCGCGACTGGTCCTCCTTCGCGATCCCGCATCCCGTATCCGACAGGGCGACTCTCATGGTACTGCCGTCCACGCCTGCCCTCGCCTCCAGGGTCAACGTGCCGCCCTTCGGCATGGCTTCCAGCGCGTTGACGATGATGTTGAGGAAGACCTGTTTCATCTGGTCGGGATCGAGCTCGATTCTCGGGAGACCGGCTTCGACCTTGTAGATGATATTCACCGTGTGGTCGGGGAACTGCGCTTCCGCCTCGTGCGTGGTGTCTTCGAGCAGCTTCTGCATGCTCGTCTCCACCAAGTTCAGTTTGCTCTGGCGCGCGAAATTCAAAAGCCCCGAGACGATCTTCCGGCATCGTTCGGTCTCATTGACGATCATCCTGGCGTCTTCCCTCTTCGGATCCTTCTCTTCCAGCTCATCCTCCAACAAGTGACCATAGATCAGAACGGTTCCAAGAGGGTTGTTGATCTCGTGGGCCACGCCCGCCGCCAGTTGACCCATGGCAGCCAGCTTCTCCGAGTGCACGAGCTGTTCCTGCGCTGCGGCCAGCTGGCGGTTCGTCCGCTGCAGCTCCAGAGACGTTCGCCGGCACTTCTCGATCAGATGCGGCAGACACATGTTCTCGTCCGCAAGTCCCTGCACCAGCGCCACCGCGCCTTCCCAGCAGGTCTCGTATCCGCAGGCGCCGCAGTTGATTCGGTCCTCAACGGTGTGTTTGCCCAGACGCTCAAGCGCTTCATAGACCTCGCCGTCCGGCGGCAATGGAAGCCTCAAATCATGGGCGACGAAACGCCGCGACAGATCGACCTCGCCGTGCCGTTCCAATCTCCCCACCCGCCGGGCGTGTTCGACCTTCCCCCCCATCGCACGCGCATACTCGGCCACCAGCTGGCGCTTGGCCAGAGGATTCAGATCCCGATTGACGAACGGCGAGTCGAGGCCCCTCTCGCAGAAACACACCTCCATGAAGCGGATAAACACGTCGGACGCCGAGAGATCCCGGAGCGCATGGACGGATTCTTCCGGATTCAGGAAGAAGGCCACTTCCTCCGGGGAAATCGTGGGATCGAAGCCGAGGATCCACGATCGCGCCCCGGCGATCGGATACCACCGGCCCACCACGGGGTGCGGCTCATCGAACGGCTCCACGCTCAGAAGATCCCGGACGATGCCGTGCCTGAAGAACATGCCCCTCAGTTCCTCCATGGTGATCACCGCGTCCACGGCGCCGGCGACTTCGGGGTCCATCATCTCGAACCGGTGAGCCGGGCAGCCGCTCGCGTAGACGATTCGAACCGGCTTGTCGCTCTTCGCCCGCAGGTAGCGTCCCACGGCCACCATGGGCGAGACGATGGGCGCCAGCAGGGAAACCAGGGAAGGGGTATACTGACAAACGTGGCGGTACGTAGCCGGGCAGGCCGTCGAAATGACGATGGCGTGGTCATCCGTCGACAGGAGACGCTGGTACTCGGGGGCGATCAGGTCGATTCCAAACGACCCTTCAACGACGCGATCGAATCCGCGGTGCTTGGCCGCGGAGACCAATTGCCCGGCGCCCAGCTTCGGGAAAGCCGCCGGGAAACTGGCATCGAGAACCAGGATGGTTTCGGAGGATTCCTCGAGAAACGCCCGAACATCCGGAAGCATCGAATCCAGCGCGATGGCCCCATGCCCGCATACGCTCAAGCACTGCCCACACGCGATACAGCGCTCCTCGATGATCTCGGTGCGTCCCCCGCGCGCCGCGATGGCTTTGGCGGGACAGTGCCGGACACAAGAATAGCAGCCGCGGCAGTCCCGAGCAATCGTCCCGATCACACCCAAGGTTCAACACGCCCCTCTCCGTACAGGAACCCGTTGAAGGCCGGGCCGAGTCGAGACCGAGTCCGGCCGGGTCAGAGGCCGGGGTCCGCGTCCTACCAGACTCCGGTCCGGAGATACTCGTTCATGGCCTGGGCCGCCTTGCGCCCCGCTCCCATGGCCAGGATCACGGTCGCCGCGCCGGTCACGATGTCCCCGCCTGCGAAGACACCCCGCTTGGAGGTCCTGCCGGTCTCTTCGTCCGCCACGATATTGCCCCACTTGTTCCGATCCAGACCCGGCGTCGTCTGCCCGATCAGGGGGTTGGCGCCCTGCCCGATCGCCATGATCACGACCTCGGCGGGAACCACGTGTTCGGAACCCTCGACGGGAACCGGTCGGCGCCGGCCCGATTCATCCGGTTCTCCCAGTTTCATCTTCAGACATTCCACGCCTCTCACCCAGCCCCGATCGTCTCCGACGATGCGAGTCGGATTCGTCAGAAGGGTCAGGAGGACGCCCTCGGCCTCGGCGTTCTCAATTTCTTCTTCCCGGGCCGGCATTTCCTCGCGCGACCGCCGGTAAACGTTGAAGACCTTCTTTGCTCCGAGCCGGCGTGCGACCCGGGCCGAGTCCATCGCCACGTTCCCCCCCCCGACCACGACCACGTTCTCGGCCACGCGAATGGGCGTGTCGTATTCCGGGAACAGGTATGCCTTCATCAGGTTCGCGCGAGTGAGGAACTCGTTGGCCGAGTAGACGCCGTTGAGGTTCTCTCCGGGAATGCCCATGAAGTAGGGAAGCCCGGCCCCCGTGGCAACGAAGACGGCGTCATACCCCTCCTCGAGCAAATCATCGATCGTCTCGCTTTTGCCGATGACGTAGCTGGTCTTGACCTCAACGCCCAACTTGGCCACGTAGTCGGCTTCCGTCTGCACGACGCGCTTCGGCAGGCGGAACTCGGGAATTCCGTAGACCAGAACTCCACCCGGCTTGTGCAGAGCCTCGAACAGGGTAACCTGATGCCCCATCTTCGCCAGGTCGCCGGCCGCCGTCAGTCCACCCGGCCCGCCGCCGATGACGGCCACACGCTTACCCGTGGGCTCCGGCTTTCCGGGCGCGCGGATCTCCCCCTGCTCGAACTCATAGTCCGCCGCGAATCGCTCCAGCCTACCGATGGCGATGGGCTGCCCTTTCTTGGCGAGGACACACGCCTTCTCGCACTGGTCTTCCTGGGGACACACGCGCCCGCAGATGGCGGGCAGGCTGTTGGTCCTCTTGATCTTGTGAATCGCCCCCATGAAATCCCCGGACTGGATGTCGGTGATGAAGCCCGGAATATCCACGGCCACCGGACAGCCCTCCACACACGGCCTCTTCTTGCACTGGAGGCAGCGGGACGCCTCCTTGACGGCCTGCTTGCGGGAGTACCCCAGCGCGACCTCATCGAAGTTTCGAATCCGCACGGCGGGGTCCTGCTGCGGCATGGGCTCGCGCTCTTTGGCTCCATCCGGAACTTCCTGATCCTCCCGAATCTTGCACTGGTAATCCCAGAGCGCCCGGTTTTCCTCCCGGGAGTACATCGCCTGGCGCTGCAGAAGTTCGTCAAAGTCCACGTCGTGGCCGTCGAACTCCGGACCGTCCACGCAGACGAATCGGGTGTTGTCGGCCACGGTTACCCGGCACGCGCCGCACATTCCCGTGCCGTCCACCATGATCGAATTGAGACTCACGATGGTCTTGATCCCGCGCGGGCGAGTCGCGTTGGACACGGCGCGCATCATGACGACCGGTCCGATGGCGATTACCCGGTCGATGGTTTCCCCGGTGTCGATGGCCGCCTGCAGCGGTTCCGTCACGAACCCCTTTGCGCCGCGGCTGCCGTCGTCGGTCACCACGACCAGCTCGTCGCTGATCGCCGCCATTTCCTCCTCGAGGATGAGAAGATCCCGGCCGCGCGCTCCGATGATGGACACGATTCGATTCCCGGCCCGTTTCAGCGCTCGGGTGATGGGGTACAGGGGGGCAACTCCGACCCCACCACCGATGCAGTACACGGTCCCGAACGTTTCGATCTCGCTGGGAAGTCCCAGGGGACCGACGACGTCCAGAATGCAATCTCCCTCCTTGAAATCGGCCAGCTTGCGGGTCGACGCCCCGAGGACGGCGAGAATCACCGTGATCCATCCTTCGTCGGCGTCGTGATCGACCACCGTCAGCGGAATGCGTTCGGCGTAGTCGTCCGCGCGCAGGACGACGAATTGGCCCGGTTTGACCCACTTGGCGACATGGGGAGAGAGCACGCGGAACATCACGTTGGAGCGAGCGATCTCCCGACGCTCCAGAATCAGGTTCTTCCCCCTGGAGCCCTCGTCGGAACCTTGGCAACGATGACTTTCCGGAGCTTCGGAAGGCTCGGGCGGCGGCTCGTTTTTCTGGTTGCGATCTGGAGAACTCATCGTTTTCTCTTTCGCTAGTCTTCGGATCCGGCCCGAGCCAGCAACTCCTCCACCTTGGCCAACAGAGCTTCGGGGGAGACGGGTTTCTCGAGGAAGTCGTCGGTTTTCATCCAGTATCCATCGAGATCCTGCGAGAACGAGAAGCCGGTGACCTCCGCTACCGAGGTCAACATCAGGATCGGGATGTGAGAGAACAGCGGGTCCGTCTTGATCTCTTTGGCGAAACGAAAGCCGGAGTCGTGTTTCTCCATCATCAGGTCCAGGACGATGAGCTGC
Source organism: uncultured bacterium (assembly GCA_964610505.1). GTDB lineage: Bacteria > Arandabacterota > Arandabacteria > JAGLYR01 > JAGLYR01 > CAZSXU01. The sequence goes on from CAZSXU010000046.1 coordinate 14,652, forward strand.
GGCAACACGGACTTGATTTTCTCCAGCGCCTCCCTCATGCTGTACGCATAGGCGACTTCGTAGCCGGCGTTCTCGAGTACGGCCTTGTTCATCTCCACGAAATCGTAGTCGTTATCCACCAGGAAAACCTTCGCCTTGCCCGCCATACCAACCCTCCAGCCTGGATACTGCGGTCTGCTCTCGACGCTCACGTTCCGGGCACGGCCGGAACTTCCGGGGGCGCGGGATCATGCTCCAGGCGGCCCGGGAGCCTCGAAACCACTCGGTTCCCGCCCATCCGCGGCTCCGACCAGCGTCAGACGGCATCTTTATATTCTAGCTTCGCTGAAGCCGCTGTGTCAACCCATGATTGG
>CAZSXU010000047.1:0-14335 GCA_964610505.1 uncultured bacterium
GCATGGAGGCAGGAAAGTTCAAAGACGTAAAGAAGATGGTGCTGCTGCGGTAGTCGCTCGAGAAGGAGACACTCCAGCCGATCCGCTTCCGTCGGATTCCTGCCGCAGTTCTCACGGCGGAAGCCTAGAAGGGGTCGGAAGTCTCTACCATGTAGGATAGTGAACCTGAATGGGTGGCTGACCCCTTGTATGGAAAGACCGGATGTCCGTTCTGGCGTCTTGAGCATCTCCCCGCGTCTGCTCCGGCCCCCGGCACCTCCTTGAATACCCGCCTTGCTCGGTTGTATGATATACAGCGAATCGCCGAAGGAGGGAGACGATGGAAACACACACCTTCACGCCCAGCTCTCGCTATAGAGCGAAACTCATTCTGTTCATGACCTTCATCGCCATTCTGGTGATGGTGGGTGGGTTGCTGCTGTCCTGGCCTATCGGCCGCGATGACGGGCCGCGCGCCGCCAGAATCTGCATACTCGTATTCTTCCTTGTGGACCTGGCATGGTACCTTGTGGCTCTTGTCCTGGTGCGGCCTTACTTTCGCAGTCTGAGGTACGAGATTCAGGACGACGAGGTCATCGTTCACGTGGGAATCTGGACGCGGTCGGTCAAGCACGTCCCGTATCGAACCGTTACCAACCTCAAAACCAACCGGGACATCTTCGACCGGTGGTTCTTCGGGATCGGAAGTCTGAACATCCAGACCGCCGGAATGAGCGGAAAGACCGGAGCGGAAGAGTCTCTGGTGGGTCTTCCCAACGTCCAGGACGTGTATGAAATCGTGAGCAACAGACTCCGGCAATACCGGGGCGCCATGGCGCCGACGGCCGCGGGTGAAGAATCAGCCCCCGGAGGAGATACGCTCGCGGCGATGTTGAGTGAAGTTCGGGCGATTCGGAAGCGGATCGAGAGTGTGGATCGGTCGTAGGATCGACCCACACGCTCCTCCATGTAGAATGCCCTTGTCCCGGGTTTCCGTTCTACTCGTGGGGTATCCACCCGGGGCTCGGGGCCTACGGACCGGGCCATCGGGATGAGGGCGACCTCACGTATCCTCGCGCGCCGCCAAGAACAAATCCAGAAGAGTCAGAAGGTCCCCGCCGGTGAATCGGACGTTCTCCTTTTCCGTGTCGACCCGGTGAACGAACACCAGATCGAGATCCGGGAGAATCCCGAGCATGTGAATGCCGGCGCCCGTGTGGAAGAAGCCGGGTCCCAAGTCGGCCTCCTCCAGAAAGGCGTACCAGAGACATCCGTATCCGACGCCCACGTCACGATTGATCACCGAGTGAACCCGGGTGGTCTCACGAATCCAGGCTTCCGGAACGAGCCGCCTTCCGTTCCATTTCCCATTTCTCTCGTAGAGGAGGCCGAAAAGCCCCATGTCGTGAGCCGTGATCCAGAAATGGTAGGCGGGGTGATCCGACTTCTCGCTCTCGTACCGGTCCTGTCCGTCCCCGGCCCGGAAGTCCTTCATCCCGAGCGGCCGCGCGATTTCGCCCTCGAAAGCTTCGAAGATGTCTCGCCCCGTTTCCATCTCGAAGATGGTCCCGAGAACGTTGAAATCCCAATTGTTGTAGTAGAAGAAAGCGCCGGGCCGGTGGCTGCCGCGTTCCGGCCGGTCGTGGATCATGACAGCGGCTTCGGCCGCGGCCGGATGGTACACGCCGCTTCGGGAGCGTAGGAGATCCGCCACCCGAGCCTGTTTTTCCTCTTTCGTGAGACGAGGGGGAATGTCATCGATGCCGAGCTCGGCCAAGGTGAGGCTCGTGTCGATCACGCCCTGTTCGACGTAGATCCCGTAGAGGGAGTTGAGGAAGGCTTTGCGAATGGAGTGCGCCGGATATTTCCGGTGGAGGTTTCCCCACGAGAAGAACATCCTCCCGTCGTGAAGGGCAAGAAACGCGGCGGATCCTGCCCGCTCGAGGTGCTTCTCCACGGCCTTGAGTTTCTCTCTGGAGAACCCCGCTTCCTCGGGCGAGATGGTCTCGAAGGCGACGCCCATGTCGCTTTCCCCGCAGGAGACGGGGATGAGCGAGCACAGTACGATCAGGAGACGTGCGGATACACCCAGGATGCTCGATCTCATTGTATGCTCGACCATGCCGTCATCATACCCTGAACGTCGAACATATCAAGCCGGATGTTCAGGGTACGCGTCGGAGTCTTTCGGCCCACGGGGAAGAGAAAGAGCGATCACCATGCGAGCCCGATTCGAAGTCCGGGATTGCCCTCACGCGATCCGTTGAGTATTCTGTGGTTGTCGGAGTGATAGAGCCGGATGTTCGATACCGAGGACAAGGAGAGTGCCCCATGTCCACAGAGGAGAACAAGCGTCTCATTCGCCGGTACATCGAAGAGGTGGTGAATACGGGCGAGGCGGGCAAAATTCCGGAGTTCATCTCCCCGGACTACGTCGAAGTCCACGACAACATCAGACATCCGAGCGGGATCGAAGGGGCGAAGGAGCACATTCTCGGTGTTCGCCGCACCTATCCCGATCTGCACCTGACGGTTGAGCAACAGATTGCCGAGGGAGAATGGGTCGTGACCCGCATCACGGCGCGGGGGACCCATCTGGGTACGTGGCTCGGAATGAGGCCCACCGGCCAGTCGGTCGAAATCACCGGAGTCAATATCGATCGAGTTGTCAAGGGCCGCATCGTCGAACACGGGGGGGCCGCCAATCTTCTGGAACCGCTGCTCTCGATCGGTGCCGTCCGAATGGTGGGGCAGGAGGACGGTCCGGGGGAGTAAGTGGGGCGAAGGGGCCTGGGGGGAGGCTGTGGGCTTTACGACGAGACAGGCCCTCTCTGGTTCGAGGCGCCCATCCCCATACAACCCTGCAACGGCGCCCGTCCGACTTCACGCCCCCGCCGGATTCCTCAGGGCACGCCCGGCGATTCGGAATGCGCATCGGATGGGGCCAGCAAGTCCCCGAAGGTGACCTTCCCGTAGGCGCCGCTCATGGTCTTCTCCGCTTCGGAAACCACGCCGTCCAGGCGGGCGTCCTCCGGGCCTGCGCAGGTCATGACCTGCCCGTCGTCGCCCTTGCGGAGGATCCGCACCACCTTGTTGATCTCCATGGACCGCAGATCCTGCCTTGGGACCAGCTTGCCCTCCGCGTCCTGGGTCTCGACCAGGATCCCGCCGAGCACCAGGCGGTGGCTGATTTCATTGACGGCCTTGGCCGGAATCTCAAACCGACTGGAGATCTCCCGCCCGGTAAGCGGCTCGGCTCCCTTGATGAAAGCCTCCGCCATGGCCAGGCAGATCTTGAGGGCCAGGCATTCCTTGGTGGCCTGATCCAACTCGCCCACCCTGCGCTCCAGAACGTACGTCCGGAGATTCTGCGTGGCATACGTCACCTCGGCGCCCAGCAGAATCACCACCCAGATGATGTAGAGGCCGAAGAGGGTCACGGGAATCCCGGCCAGGGGACCGTACACGCTGCCCCAGGTGATCACCCGCGTGTTGAACACGATGCCCGCCCAGGCCACGAACTGGACCAGAATGCTGGCGAACACCCCCCCGGCCAACCCGGCCCGCCAGCTGACGCGGGTGTAGGGCATGTACACGAACAGGAAGGTGAAGGCGAGCAGTCTCAGAAACTGAGACCCGAAGATGGACACGGCGCTTCCCAGATACGGGAGGGTGCGAAGCTTCTCCACAATCTCATTGTCCCGAAGGCCGAAGGAGAACCCCGCCAGAATGACGAGCATCACGAGGGTGCCCAGGTAGAGATTCGATTTGTAGATGAAACTCCGCCCGCGCCGGATCCCCCAGATATCGTTGAAGGATCTTTCGATGGAGGATAACAGGGAGACGGTGATGAGGATGATGAGCGCGATGCTCACCGAATTGAGAGTCCGCGATCCCACGACGTCGCTGGCGAGGGATTCCAGAATCCGCCGGACGTTGGCCTCGATGTTGTTCCGCGGGAGTTCGGGGGATTCATCGGGGCCCATCTCTCCCTGGACCGGCACCCTCTCCCCGGGCACGCCGATCGTGATGTACTCCACAATTCTCTCGGCGAAGACCGGGGCGTAACCCCGGAAGCTCTGGACCCCGCCGAACAGCCAGAAGATGACCACCAGCAGCGGCACGATGGCGAATGCCGTGGTGAAGGCCAGCGCGGAGGCCCTGGAGAAACACCGGTCGGCCTCGAACCTCTGCCCGATCATGAACCACAGGCGGGCCTGGCCGTGAAGAGCGGCTTCCCAGCGGGAGAGCTCTCGGGTGTCGCGCTTCCACATCCCGGTGTTGAGGAAATGGCCGATCCGATCCCAGAATGAAGGCACGATGGCGCCTCTCGGTTCGAGAAGAAGATGTTCGCTCTCCCGGGAGTCTAGGCCGTAACCCGGGGAATTGTCAAAATGAGAATGTCAAGAACCTGGGGGATCGAATCCTCGGACCGAACCTCGGGTCAGACACCGGAGGGCTCGACGGGCCCGTGAGCCCCTCTTTTGGACTGAAGAAATCCTCCAAAAGTGCCGATGATCCCCATGAGCCTCCAAGAAATGTCAACTCGGTCAGGTGAGTCCATGGTCTACCGGTACGACGTTTGCAATCTGGGCAACAACTCGGTGCAGGTCGCCGAATTCGGCGGCTACGAGAACATCACGAGCGTGGAGATCTACTTTCGGGGTTCCGGTGCCATTGATGATTTCGAGTTCCAAACCACATCGACCGGTACCGAACCCGTGACTTGGGGTGGACTGAAGAGCAAGTACCGGTAGTCCGTGTCGTCCCGGAGAGTGCAACGGCACCGGGAATCCGGGCTTCGAGTCTCCGGGTTCCCGCTCTCGCGGGAACGACCATCGGGTCTCAGCCGAACACTTCTCCGGGTCGGTGAGAGACGCCGCCGGCAGGACGGGAACAGATGCAAGGAAACCGTAGGAATCCGTTCGCTCCCGCCATCGGACTGGCCCTGGGAGGAGGGGGCGCTCGAGGCCTCGCGCATGTGGGGGTTCTGCGCGCGCTGGAAGAGCATCGGATCCCGGTGGATCTCATCTGCGGCACCAGCATGGGCGCGATCATCGGCGCGCTCTACGCTCGGGAACCCGATGCTCGGGCGGTCGAGGCCAGGGTCCTCGATCTTCTGAAAACCGACATCCTCAAGGTCTCGGGGAACCAGCTCACGGAGAAGCTGGAGAGAATTGCGAGGAACAAAGTGTTCGGCCCCCCCGTCGAGCATCTGATGCGGCTCTATCGAGCCTATCAATACACGACCCGGGAGCATCTCATGCAGGACGAGGCCATTCGAGAAATGCTGGCGCTTCTCTTCGACGACCAGCGAATCGAGGATCTGGCCCTGCCCTTCGCAAGCGTGGCCGTGGACCTCCTCACGGGGGAGCGGATCATCTTCAACCGGGGGCCGATCCGGAAGGCGGTCCTGGCCTCCGCCAGCATTCCCGGCGTGTTTCACCCCGTGCGTTGGCGCGATCGCCAACTGGTGGATGGCGCGGTCCTGAGTCTTGTGCCGATCAGCGCCGCGTACACCTTGGGATCCGATCTGGTCATCGGCGTGGACGTCAGCCCCATCCTCGGTCTCGAGCCCAAGATCGCCTCCGCGGCCGACGTTCTGGTCCGCTGCGATGATCTGATGGCCCGGGCGTTCAACGCGCTGCGCTTGTCGGAGGCCGATATCGTGCTCCATCCCCTGCACACGGACAGCTCCTGGTCCGATTTCAAACGCGCGCCCGGGTTCATCTCCGCCGGCTACACCGGGACCCTTGAACGAATGGATGACATTCGGCGGAGCTGCCGGTTCCCCGGAAACCTTCTGCACATCCTCAAGCGAAAGATGCGCGGGCACCACGGCTGGGTGGACGGGCCGGTGCCGACCCTTCTCGAATCTTCATCGGAATCATGAGGCGGAGTCGGCTCCGGTATCGTGTGGAAGAGAATTCCGATGGATGTGCCGTGCCGGATCATTGAAGACCGCCCTCTTGTCAGCTCAGAATGACGGCGAACACGCCCACCAGGAAAATCCCGTCGAAGACTCCGGCGCCTCCGATGCTCATCACCCCGCGGCCCATACGCTGAAGATGGTGAAGATTCAGAAGATCTGCACCCACCAGGGTTCCGATCACGCCGGCAATGTAGGCGGTCGGGGCCGCGTTGCCCCGGACCAGGATCATGGCCGTCAGGGCCGCAACGATCGGAGGAATGAAAGCGGGCAACGTGATGCCGGCTCCGGCCACCGGCCGGCTCAACCGGTTGGCGACCACAGCTACGACAGCGGTGGCGACCAGCGTTTGCCACGCCGGAGCCTGCGGAAGAAGATAGAGACATAGAATCACGGGAAGGACGGCGCCGCCGACGTTCACGGCCAGCACCCGCTCGGTGACGTGTGGAAGCCGCAGGCCGAGGAATCGACCGAAGATCTGATCGACCTCATCCCGAGGATCCGCCACCACCGCCTTTCGATGGATCGGGATGTTGAGGCCGCCGGCCACAAGACACGCCAGAAAGAACAGGACGCCCGAGCCGGGGGAGAGCCCCAGCTTCGCGAACGCGATTCCCAGAATCCCGGCTTGCGCGAGGAAGAACAGAAGCGGCAGGAGCAGAATGAAGAAGACCAGCAGAAGGCAGGACATGGGTAGATAGAACATGCGGTAGGCCTCGGTTTCCGGGTGAATCCGAAACGCTCTTCCCTACAAAGGTAATACTAGAAGAGCGAGGTAAAGGTTTCCAGTACCGAGGGAAAAACGGACTTCCCGATCGTCTCCCGGCTCTACCTGCGGGAAAGCAGCACCACCAATCGGCAGGATCCCTCATCGTCGATGGGAAGGTACGGGAGCATGAGGTCGTCGATGCCGTCCGCGTTGAGATCCCGGGCGTACTGGCGCCGGATCATGAATCCCTGCGGGGAGGGAATCTGGACCTGAAGACCCGGACTCTCGAGGTGGAAATGCTCGACCATCAAGTCGTGGGTCCACCGGGAGAACTCCGCCAGGGACATGGGGGGCGGTTGCTCTCTGGTGAACATGGGCGGGATTTCGTCTTTGCGGCCGAAGGCATCGGGGTCACGCGCCCAGTGGAATCGGACCGAGGAAGCATCCGTGAGAACGGCAAGATCGTTCCACCCGTCCCCGTTGAAATCCGCATCGCCGATGACGAAGCGGGGCTCGATCTTCTTTTGATCCCCCTTCTTCGCAGCCACGGAGATCCGGCGTGATACGGTCGGCTGCTCGGGGTACAGAGATCCCGGAGAATCCGACGGCTCAAAGAGGAGAAAGTCGAACTTCACGGTGATCTTCCGGCGGGTGACCACGCGGAACAGCGCTCCCGGGATACTCGGGGGTTCGAACCTGTGGATCAGGAGGGAGGGAGCGTCGGAATCATCCGAACGGACGGCCGAGACTCCCGTCACCACAGGCCCCACGTCGAGGACCTGGAACGGCTCCGTCTCAAACCAGGCCTCCTCTCCCCGGAAAAGGTAGACGCGTCCCCTCGACCAGGAGGACAGGAAGAACTCCTTCCGCCCGTCTCCGGTTACGTCCTCGAAGAGTGCAACGTCGTCCAGATTTTCGTCCACGATCTCCCGGGCGTCGTCCTTGTCCAGATACGGTGCGAAAGGGAGATGCCAGGCGGCCGAGACACTGCACCCGTCCGGTCCGGTTTCCAGCCGAAAGGCGCTCAGCCCGTCGGGTGTCACGCAGAGAACATCTTCCTCCGCGTCGCCGTCGAGATCGAGGATATGGACGCGGAACGGCAGGCCGTTGGGCTTCACCGGGTCATCGGCTCTTACGAGCGGGCCCTTCCAGATCATGACTTTGTCGGGAGATCCGACATGGGCGACCAGCGTGTCCCCGCTCACGTACCAGAGATCATCGTGTCCCTCGCCGGTCATGTCGATCGCCAGGTCCAACGGACCGATGGTTCCGCCCGGAAGATCGCAGGCCGCATCGAGCAACTTGACCGGAGGCGCGAAGCCGCCTTCGTTGAAGCGAGAGGTGAACATCCCGCTGCGGGTGAGGAAGATCAGTTCCCCGTTTCCTGCCCCGCTTCGGTCGCTTACGTCGAACAGACACACATCCTCGGGTAACTCCACCGGGTCCCCGTCTCCGGCAAAGAAACCGTCGGCGTCCATGACGAAGAATCGGAGCACATGTCCGTCCCAGACGAGGAGCTCCGCCCGCGCGTCCCCGTCGAGATCCTCCGCCAGCGGCAGGCACGTGTCTCCATCCGAAACGTCGATTGCCTGGACCGAGTAGTCCTGCGCTTCCCCCGTCCGGGGGCCTGACGCCAGAAACACACATGCGAGAAGAAACCACTTCCTGCCGAATCGTACCATGCCTCTCTCTCCTCTGGAGATCATAGGAGGATCGGCTCACATTGTCCATTGTGCGATTTGCCTTGAGGATCGGCCTACATTGACCATTGTGCGGCTTGCTTTGAGGGTCGGCTCAGACTGACCATCGAGCGATTTGCTCTTGCGATCGCTGCGGACGGTGATCAGAATGGAACGAGATGACCGACCGCATTCACAGGGAGGGATGAGTTCATGTCTTGCTACTTCCGCCATCTGAAGGATGTGTTCGAGGAGGCGGGGGTCATGGTGACTCCCGAGAGCAAGAGAGCCATCGACGCGGCGATTCACGAGATCGTCGGGGTCGAGTACAAGCATTGCCCCGAGGCGTGGAAGAGTATCAAAGAAGAGATCCGCTCAGACCCCAAGAGGAGAGAGCGCTTCATCGCCAAGGTCAAAAGGCGGGTGGCCATGTAGCCCTGTTTTGAATCCGCACAATCCGCGCAATCTGTAAATCGAGGGTCTTTTCCCAACGCCCCTCAGCCATCAGGCCAATGCTCCCCCCACGATGGCCCCGCAAACGAGCGCGAAATTGTGGAACACTAGGTAGGTGGTGAGCGACCCTGCCAGCATGCCGGCAACCACAAACCCGTGAAACGGCAATCCCACGACCACGAAGGACAACCATACGAGCCCCGACAGGATGATGATCGGCAGCACGCACGCGGCCAGCCCTCGAAGAACGCCGCCGGATTTCTTGCCGCCTACGATGCCCGCGAGCAGGGGGCCGAGAATCGGAAGCCAGAAGAGGAGCACCGACAGCAAGATCATCCACATCATTCCGGAAAACACCGATCCGTTTTTCATTTCCGATTCTCCCCGGTGTCTGATTCTCGCCCTACGGCGATGAGACGAGTCATGTGGCAGAACCTCCTGGATGCATTGTAGTTCGGCCCGGAGGGCCGGTCAACGGTTCCCGAACCCACAAATCGCTTGAGATTGGAGGCCGGGGTGCCGAGAAAGGGTATCAGACATCGCCGGAGAGAGTAGCATCACGGCCGGTCCCGCCTGATTCACGGTCGGCCCTTGAATCGTGCGGGCGAACATCCCGGAGAGCAACCATGGCTAAGGGCAGACCCGCTCGGATTTCTATGGAGGACAATCCCTTCCTGGCCGTTCGCGTCGGAGCGGCCGAGGCTCGCCGATTGAACCGGCAGATGGTGCAACTCAGGGGCTCGCAGTACATCAACCCCGCGCTGCTGGCGTTTGAAAGACTCCGGGCGGGGCTTCTGCGGTACACGAACGAGGAGCGCTGCGGATTGCAGGATCCTCCCGGCGACCTCCAGGATGTTTCCCCCTTCGCGTGTTCCCCGGGAATACTGCCCGAAACGGCGGGCGCCGGCCCCACGCCTGATCGTGCGCAGAACGACGATTCCCCGAATGCACCTCGGGAATCCGGTGATGGAGAGGAGACGTTACTGGGAATCGCCACCTGGGCCCTCGATTTTCGGCTCCAGCACGCGGGCCAGGATGATTCCGGACGCGAGGAACGCCAGGAGATCTCCGAGGATCTCCACGCCGGCCATCATGGGCGGAAGCGGCATGAGGATGAAGCGCGCGCTCTGGTAGGGGATGGAAGAGATGAGCCAGACCCCGAAGCCGAACCGGACTCCCTTTCGCCAGCCCTGTCCGTCGAGCGCCGTCCGGACCCGCCGGTACACGTAGGCGAGTGAGAACCCCAGGAAGAGGTAAACAAGGGGATACCAGGCAAAGGTCGGGTCCCCCGGGTACCGCCATAGCTGCCCCCGCTCCATGTAAAAGGGCGGCAGCACAGAGAGGCTCAGGATGGCTCGAACGACCTGGTGCGCCAGAGCCGTCAGCACTCCGGCCTCAACCCACTTCCAGACGGTCAACACACACCCCCATGATCTCGGCACAGGATCGCCGGACACTCTACCAGCCCATCCCCGGGGTTGCCAGCCGAAATTTGAGCTTCCCCAACGGGAGGCCGTCGGTTATGATGTCCGGCTTATCGCGGGGGTGCCCTGGGAACGGCATGCGCGGCACGGGGGATCGTTGCAGATGATCAAAGTCGGCTGTTGCGGCTTCACCGAGGCTCGATCCAAATACTTCAAGAAGTTCAATCTGGTAGAGGTGGATCAGACTTTCTATCAGATGCCCCAGCCCAAGACCGTCCAGCGGTGGCGCCAGGAGGCGGGCAGGAATTTCGAATTCACGGTGACTGCATGGCAGCTGATTACGCATCCGCCCGACAGTCCGTCATACGAGAAGCTCAAGGAGCCGCTCAAACCCAAGAAACTCAGGAACTACGGTTCGTTTCAGCTGACATCGGAAGTTCTGAGCGCCTGGGATCGGACGGTGCACGTGGCCGACGCCCTGGGGGCCCGAGTGATCGTCTTCCTTTCCTCCCCGAGTTTCATTCCCGAGAAAACTCACATCGATAATCTCACCAAGTTCTTCGGCTCGGTTGAACGCCACGGTTTACGGATGGTGTGGGAACCTGGAAGAAACTGGCCGGAGGATCTGGTGATGTCCCTTTGCAGAGATCTCGAGCTGACCCACGGTGCGGACCTCCACGTGCGGCCTCCCCTCACCGCGCCCCCCTGGTACCTCCGTCTTCACGGGCAGGGGGATGTGGGGGGGCGGTACACGGACAAGAGCCTCAAGGACCTCCTGCGGGTCGCAAAGAAACTCCCCGAAACCTATGTCCTGTTTTGCCACGATGAAATGCTGGCCGATGCCACTCGCCTGAAGAAACTGATGAAGTAGGCGTTGTCGAAGACGTTGTTTTCGCGCTACAGGGGTCCGTCAAGACGGCCCGTGGTATCACTGACGTCCCGTCTTGACGAACCGCGCCCGGAGCAGGGGATTCGTGCAACAGCCCCGGCAGTGGTGCCCCATCCGAACCCGGTGCAATTGCCGTTGCATTGAGCGGCTCTCTGTGTTAGATTCTCCTCCGGTAGTTGCGAGACTTGAGAATCAGAACCCGAACGCGAGGGATTGAGCAGTGAGAAACCGAGCGACCGTCACCCATCTTGCCGGCGCGCTTTCGACCGTCCGGACCCACGGTGTTTTGCTTGCGGTGGCGCCGGCTATGGTCTTCGCCCTGTTAACGGCTGTGGGGGCGCAGATTCGCGTACCCCTGCCTTTCACGCCTGTTCCTGTGACGTTTCAAACCTTCTTCGTCTTCCTTGCGGGCGGACTTCTGGGTGCTCGGCGGGGCGCGTTCAGCCAGGTGTTGTATCTGAGTCTCGGCACGATGGGGCTTCCCGTGTTCGCCCTCGGATCGGCGGCGATTCTTGGACCCACCGGGGGCTATCTTATCGGCTTTGCCGTCTCGGCCCTTCTGGTGGGGCGGCTGACGGCCGGACATCGGGGAACGTCCCTCGTGTGGACGGCCGGTGCGATGGGACTGGGGCTCGGCGTGATCTATCTGCTGGGGACCATCCAGCTGATGGCCTTGGCGCCCATTGGTCTCGGCCACGCCGTCTGCCTGGGTGTCCTTCCGTTCCTCGTTGGGGACGTTGCCAAGTTGGCCCTGGCGGCCGGAATCGTAGTCACCGCGAGGAGGCGGAGCGCGATCTAGCCCCGCCGGTGGGAATACTCGCTCTCCCAGAGACGGGGTCTTGGCTCGGGCACCGTCCGGGGCCACCCCCTCCATCCAGCTGGCCATCCGATACTCAACATGGCGGAGGCGGTGCATGCCTGCAATCCGGCATTTCTTTCTAGACCTCGAAGGCACCATCGTCAGGGACAAGAACTACGAACCGATCGAAGGTGCCGTGAACTGGGTCAACGGCCTGAAGGATCGAGGGCTCGGCATTCTGGTCGCTTCCAACAACACGACGCACCCCGCGCGCGAGATCCGGCAATGCCTGGCCAATGTGGGATTCCGCCTGGAGGAGCCGGAGATCCTGACCTGTGCCCTCGTGGGGATGGACATCCTGAGAGAATGGGGGGCCCGGTCGTGCCTGGTGATCGGAGAAGACTCTTTGCGCGCCATGCTGGCGGAGGCCGGTTTCCAGGTGGATGAAGAGGCCCGGACCGAGGCGGTCGTCGTCGGCCTGGATCGGGGCTTGACCTACGAACGACTCTCCAGGGCCGTGGACGCGCTGATCGGGCAGAACGCCCCACTTCTGGCGCTGCACTACAACCGCCTCTACCTCGATGTGGGAGGAACTCGCGGTCCATCGGTGGGGGCCGTCGTTCGAGCTCTCGAGTATGCAAGCCGCGCGCAGGCCGTCGTGGCCGGGAAACCCTCCCGGCGGTTCTACGACACCGCCCTTCGGCGGGGCTCCGCCTCCGCGGAAGAGGTTCTTTTCGTGTCCGATGATCCCTTCTCGGACCTGGTCGGCGCCAGAGGCGTGGGAATGAAAACCGCCTTTGTGCTCAGCGGCAAGTATCCTTCGGATGACGTTCTGGAGTCCATCGAACCCGCGATGAGACCGGACATCGTCGTTTCTTCCATCGGGGAAATCGAGGTTGGGGAATGACGCGAAGAAGAGAGATTCGAGCCGTTCGTCACGAGGTTGTCTTCGACGAAGGGCACCTGACGGTGGGCAAGATCGTGTGTGTAGGCCGGAATTACGCCCGGCATAACGAAGAGATGGGAGAGCGGGCAGATGCCGACCCGGTGTTCTTTCTCAAGCCGCCGACGGCACTCGTGTGCGGTTCTCGATCGCGGATCTCCGTACCGGCGAGCTTCGGAGAGCTCCACCATGAAATCGAGCTGGCGATTCTGGTGGGACGGCGAGGAAACCTGCTTCGCCCCGGGGACGCCATGAACTATGTCGCAGGATATGGAGTGGCCCTGGATCTGACGCTGCGCGACCTTCAGTCCACGGCCAAGAAGAGCGGCGGCCCCTGGGCACTGGCCAAAGGTTTCGACGGGTCCTCGCCGGTGGGTCCGTTCGTCGCGCGAGAAACCGTGGACGATCCCCACGCTCTGGGAATCGAACTGAGGGTCAACGACCGGGTGAAGCAGAGTGCCCGAACCTCGTCCATGATTCACCGCATTCCGGACCTCCTCGCGTACGTTTCCCGGTTCCTGACACTGGAACCGGGGGACCTCCTTCTCACGGGGACTCCCGAGGGGGTGGGACCACTGGCCGACGGGGATATCCTCCACGCGGAGATCGAAGGGCTACCGGACCTGAACGTTGAGATCCTCCGGCCCGGCGCGGGCGGCATCGAGGCTCAAGCGATGTAGTGTCCCGAGGCTGTTCCGGTGGTTCCGAGGGACGGGCCCGGTCATCGAGCGATCTTGATCGGAAGGTTGGCCCCGCCCCGGAAGGAGTGGCGGGGTAGGAAGAGAGGGGGCGACGATGGGCTCTGACGACATTTTGGTGTACATCAACTCGGATCGCATGGGAGTGGGAGCCGAGCAGCTGGGCCGGCTGCTGGTGATGTCCTTCCTTGAGATGCTGGCCGCGTCGCCCGTGATGCCGAGTCGGATGATCTTCGTCAACAGTGGTGTGTTTCTCACCACGGAGGGTTCCGAGGTCATCGAGATCCTGGAGCGGATGGAACAGGCGGGGGTCGAGATCTTTTCCTGTGGAACCTGCTTGGATTATTACCGCCGCACGGACAGTCTGCGGGTCGGGAAGATCGGGAATATGGGGGGGACCGTCGAGGCTCTGATGAGCGCCGGGAAGGTCGTTTCACCGTAGGCCGGGGACAGCCCCCTCGATGCGGTCCGCCGTACGACGACGGACCTGCTCAGGACAGCCTCATGGGAGAACAGATCGGACGTTCCCAGGTCTACATGGATCATGCCGCGACGTCGTTTCCCAAGCCGGAGGAGGTTTCCCGCGCCGTCGATGAATTCCTCAGGGTCTCGGCGGGGAATCCGGGTCGTTCCGGGCACCGCCTGTCGGCCGGGGCCGCGAGGATGGTCTTCGAGACCCGGGAAGCGTTCTCGCATCGTTTCGGCGTGGACGATTCGCGGCGTGTCATTTTCGTTCCGGGCGCGACCGCGGGTCTCAATCTAGTCCTGTTCGGATTACTGGACCCGGGCGATCACGTCGTCACCACCTCCATGGAACACAATGCGGTCATGCG
>CAZSXU010000048.1:0-6738 GCA_964610505.1 uncultured bacterium
CAAATCATTATAGATCTGAGTAGTCTGTCCCGAAATACCCGGTCCCGAAATACCCGAGACAAGTCAGATGTGGACAGATGGTGCCGGAATGCTGTTGAATAGGTTTATGATGTGTACCACGTCACCCAGGTGGCCCCAGGAAGTACCAAACGCGTATCATGTCCCTGGATACAAGAACATAAGACACAGTGAGAAAAACAGTTACGCCGATGATGAATCTGCCTCGAAATACCCCGGAAGACCCTGTCCCGCAAGACCCGATGACGTACAGCATTCCCTCTGAGCCCTACAGGACTGAAGAGACAATCAAGCGGAGCAGGTTCATCTCTTCGGTAGCACACGCTCCTACCGAAGAGGAGGCCAAGGCCTTCATCCGCGGAATCAGGGCCGAGTTCCCGGATGCAACGCACAACTGCTGGGCTTATGTCGCAGGCCCGCCCGGAGACACCGCCCGGGTCGGGATGAGCGATGACGGAGAGCCCCACGGGACCGCGGGAAAGCCCATGCTCACAGTGCTCCTGCACTCCGGGATCGGAGAGGTGGCGGCGGTTGTGACAAGGTACTACGGGGGCACGAAGCTGGGAAAGGGAGGGCTGGTGAGGGCGTATTCCGGGGCCGTCAGGGCAGCGCTGGAAGGCCTCGGCACCAGAGAGAAGGTAGACTTGATCATTCTGGAGGTCACTCTGGACTACCCCAGGATCGCCGCCGTCAAGCAGGCGATCGAGTCCTTGGGTTCCAGGATCGTCGGGGAGCGCTACGAGGCCGACGTCTCGCTGGACGTGGAACTTCCCAGGGAGAAGGAAGACCGCCTCGTCCGTGCGATCATGGACCTGACCGGGGGGCAGGCGCGTATCTCAAGGTGAAACCAGCATGGGCAGGTAGATGAAGAAGGTAGTTGCGGGGACAGGGGGGCTGTTGAAAAAGTCCCCGCTACACCCCTCGATACGGTCCCGCAACGCATTCAGGATCCCGATCGTTTACAGATTGAAGCCCCTCGGTCAACCCCGCGGAAGAGGAGACGGATGATGAAGCGCGTTCGCTCGATCGTGTGGATCGGAACCGGTGTCTGTGTTTCTGCCATTCTGGCCGGTATCGTCCTCGCCGGCGCCCCGTCCATGACGCCGGACATGCCGCGGGAAGTCCTCTCGTGGCGGGATGAAATTCTCTCCAAGGACGAATACCGGGATCTTGTTCGTCAGTGGCAGGCCTATGTCGACAAGCATCCCGACTCCGCCGCGGCTTGTGTCCAACTCGCCCGCGCCATGCGCTACGCCGGGACAGCGTCGGCGGAGGAGAGAAACGCTCTCATCCGAAGAGCCTTAGGCCTGGATCCCGACTGCCCGGAAGCGCTCGATGCCTATGCCGACACGGGACTCCATAGCTCGCAGCCCATGCTGACGGTGGAAGAAGCCATCCGCCATGCCCGCCGGGCATCCGAGCTGGCCCCGAGCTGGACCTACCCGCACTTCACGCTGTGGTCCCACTTCATCGCCCTGAACCGGCGCGATGAGGCCGGAGATGAGCTCCGCGCCATCCTCGAGAAGGGCGGATTCCCGTCAACGCTCCTGGACTTCAACTACAACTTCCTGGTGAGCGCGGAGCCCGGGGCCGTCATTTTCACCAACGGGGACAACGATACCTATCCGGTCCTGGCTCTGCAGGAAGTCTACGGAATCCGGACGGATGTCGCCGTCGTCAATCTATCGCTCCTCAACCTCGTTGAGTATGCCACGTCGGTGTGGGAAAGGGCTTTCGGCCGCAAGGGACCCTTCACCGAAAAGGAACTCCGCGCCCTCTACGATGGTTGGAAAGAGGGGTGGGAGTACAAAACCTCCGGCACCCTGTACGCCACAAAGGTCATGCAGGCCCTCATGGACAAAGTGCGGAAGGGGAAATGGAAGAAGCCCGTCTATTTCGCCCTCACCGTCGCCCAGGACCATCTCGAGGCCTGCGGTCAGGATTTGAAGATCGAGGGGCTTCTCCTTCGGGTTCAGAAGCAGACGAGGCCGAAAGGTGAGAAGTGCTGCGACTACGACCTCGATCTTGCGAAGACGCTCGGGTTATTCCGGGATGAACTGCGGCTCGAGAGCGCGACCGATCTGGCGTACCCCTGGAAACCCGAATCGGCCATCCGGCCGCTCATGACGAACTACGCTGCCGTGTTGAAGATGGTGGCGGTCGAGAGCGCGGAAAAGGGGGACCTTGAAACGGTCCGCTACGCCCTCGGTGAGGCCATTCGCATCATGGATTTCCACGGAAACGTGGACTTCGTCCGCAAGATGGCGGAGTATTGGAAAGAGGTGGATCCGAAGAACAGGGATGTGGACAAATGGCTCTAGAGACTCGTGAGGAATGGGTGGTTTCGCGTCCATTCGCCCATTCGCCCATTCGCCTTTTCGCGGAACATGCAGATGGATCCTCGTGAATATGACCTGCTGGCGGCCCAAAGCCGCGACGGAGATCCCAAGGCGCTGGCCATGCTCTATCGCCGAATGGGACCGCCGCTCCTGGGCTATCTGGAGCGTATTCTGGGCGAGCGCGCCGATGCGGAAGACGTGCTGCACGAGACGTTTCTCCGCGTGTTCGAGGGGCGAGGACGCTACTCGGGGCGCGGGCGTTTCCGCGAGTGGCTCTTCACGGTGGCGACGCGGATCGCCTGGGACCGCCGACGCCAGTCCCGGCGACGCGGGGAGCTGACGGCGACCTTCTCAGAGGACCTGATCCGCGGATCGAGTCCCGATCCCTCCCAGGAACTTGCCTACCAGGAGCTGCTTCGCAGGGTCCGGTCGGCGCTCTCCGATTTCCCGGCCACTTACGCGGCGGCGTTTCACCTGCGTATCCGGGAAGGATTCTCATACCGTGAAATGGCGGAGATTTCCGGTGAACTCGAGGAGACCTTGAGATCCCGAGTACACCGGGCACTGAAACGAATTCGAGATACGCTTGTCCCGGATCACACGACACCGGCGGAGGATCGCCTGGAGAACAGGCCGGAGAAGAAGGAGGATGGACGATGAATGCGGCGCACCCCGCAGATGATCGCTTGATTGACTATGCCCTGGGAGAACTGGAGGCGCCGGCCCGAAAGGACATCGAGACCCACCTCCGGGACTGCGACACCTGCCGGAGCATGGCGGTCGCCCTGGCCGGCGCGATCGAGAGCGTCCGCCAGGCCGAATGCCCCGAACCTCCCGCCCATATCCTGGTGGACCTTCTCGACGCGCAGGCTACGGCCCGAGCCCGCCGGTACTCCCGGCTTTCCTGGTTCTCCTGGTTCTCAAAACCTGCCGGAGCGATGGCCGCCGCCGTGGTGCTGGCAGGCATCTTCGCCGGCGGATTCCTGGCCGGGCGCCAGACCAGCCCGGTGCCCGGGTCCCTCGCCTCGAGTCCCGACACGCTGGGTGCCATTCACTACCCGCTTCCGGAACCGCCGGACATTCCATTCCAGACGGCGCTGGGGCCGGCGTCCGACTAGTCGGAGTTTTGGGCGTGTCGGACGAGTCGGACCCGCCTGAGGATCAGGGCACCCGGAATGGGTCGCGCCCTCTCGGTCCCCTCCCGTTACCCGGGCTCGAGCCCAGCGAAAAACAGGCCCCAGAACGGATCCACGTCGGGTTCGGGGAGGTTCTCGGTCTTCCCGCCTCGGTGCAGCATATTCCCGCCCGCGGAGGTGTTGAATCTCCCGAGGACGTAGCTCTCGATCCCGGCGTTCGCCCATGCGCTCACGACGCCGTCCATCTTCTTCGGATCGACGGCCGCCAGGAGTGTTCCCTCACTGATGGCCTTCCACGGGTCGAAGTCCAGAGTCTTCGCGATCTGCTGGATGTCGTCGGGAACCGGTATCGAATCCAGATCGGCGTGGAGAGGAAGCCCCGATGCCGCGTGCATCTCCCAGAGCCCTCCCAGCACCCCTCCCTCGGTGGCGTCGTGCATGGCGTGCACCCCGCCCGCGTCAAACGCCGTGAGCGCGTCCTCAACCACCGTGATCTGACTCACCCTCGAACAGGCATGGTCCAGCGCACTCGAATCGATCTCTCCCGTCAACCGGTCCCTGTAGAGAACGGCAAGGAGTGCCGTGGCCTCGATCGCCGGCCCCTTGGTCATGAGGATCACATTTCCATCCCGGGCCCCGCCGGGAGAAACCCAGCGGTCCGCCGGAGCGGTTCCCCATACGGTCACGCCCCCGACGGTCGGTACCGTGACCGCCGCATACCATCCCGTGTGACCGCCCACGATTGTGATCCCCAGCGCCTCGGCCGCACTCGAGATGGACGTCACCAGGAGACGGGCATCCGCTTCCGTGGAAGCTCCCGGCAGCAGCAGGGTATACGTCATGAACTCCGGCCGGACGCCCGTTACGGCCACGTCGCTTGCGCCGATATGCACGGTGAACCATCCCATGATGTCCAGAGGAAGGTTGGGCGCGGGAAAGATGGGATCTTCCGCAATCGCCATGACGCGCCCGCCCCCGACGTCCAGGACGGCGGCGTCCAGTCCCGGCCCGGGTCCCACGAGCACGGCGTCGGACGGTTTTCCCAGCGCCCCCTGCAGGATGCGTTCGAGCCGCCTCGGAGAGGGCTTGCCGACGCGCGATTCACTCATGCGACAGTCTCCTTTTGAGAACTTCCTCCACGTCGCTCACTTTCCCCGTCAGGCGTCCCCCGGCACCCTTCCGATCGTCAATCGTAATGGACGTGAGGACCCTTGGGGCGATGTCTTTCATGAGACGGTGACACTTCATGATGAGAGATATCACGTCGTCCGGATTTCCCTCCACGGTGGTCTGCATCGCGCCCAGCTTGTAGTCCAGGCCGGATTCATCCACCAGAGCGAGTACCTTTGCCACGTGCTCCTTCAATTCCTCCCCGACCCCGACGGGGAGGATGGAAAACGATGCCAGCATGTCGATGCTCCTTGTGGAACCAGATCCCTAGCCACAGATTGCAGAGATTTGAAACCCAATGTTGCCTTGTCATGTTTCCCGCGCTGGCCTTGCGCTGCGGGAAGCACTCGGCGTCACTTGGCCGCAGCGTGAAGGGGAACTCAGGCCGGCAAGAAGGGTGCTAATTCGCTCAGGTGAAAAGGCCACGCTGCGGCTCTCGTTCCGACGAGCGCTCCCCGCAGCCGGCCCGATGGCCGCAGACCGGGATTTTGGGATTCGCCTCGCCCTCGCGCCTTCGCACCCTCGCCTTGTCGCTGTGTCACTCTACCATAAGGAACGCGTATCGATTCATTTCGTCGCCAAAGTCCTGAACGACTTCGATGGGATACCCGTACGCCCGCACCGTCGAGAAGACATCGATCGCCAGGGCTTCCGCGGTCGGCCGCGCACGCTTGAGGTCCATACACGTCTCCCGGACCTTCGTGCATTCCTCACACAACCGGCAGCTGCCCATGAACATCAGAAACGCCTTCGGATACCCGGCCAGAAACACATCTCGCTCCACCTCCACGAGCCCAACGTCGACACTCTTCGACCACGCCCGGCGCTCTTCATCGTCGGGCACGGTCCTGGCAAAGTGGAAGACGACGGCCTCGGCGTATTCCCGGATAAACTTCTCGCATTCGGCCACGGAGGGAACGTTGGGCGGGCAGCATGCGCTCTGGCCGTACTCCCAGCATCCGAACATACACTTCATCCGCACCCACTGGGCGACGACGATGTCCTTGCCCTGGATCCACTTGAAGTCCGAGTACCCGTGTTTCTCGAAGACCGCCTCTAGCTGTGCCCGGTCAGCCATCCCTTCCTCGCTCTCTCTCCTCACCTTCAGAAAACGTGACGTTCGCCTGCGGCCGCGTGTTCACCTCCAGCCGGAATACGTCCGGACGCGAGTAGTGACCGTCCGTATCCAGGTAAAACTGTCCCTCGGTGATCTTCTTCGGGTCGATTTCGGCATAGAGGATGCAGGAATCGCCGGCGACGGGACCTTCCACAAAGCCGGAGTCCGGACCGATGACGCCGCTCCCCCCGCCGAAAATCAGATCATCCGCCGATCCCGGAATGGATGCCAGCAGATCGAGGACCTCCGGATCGGCCTGGCCGAGAGACCGGTACCCTTCGATCATGTCGCCACGCGAGAGAACCGTACCCGCCGCCAGGACGAAACACTGGCCTTCGAACGCATAGTAGCGGCTCGCCAGCCGGTGAAGATCCCGGACCGAAGGCCACTGTGCGACGTGAACCGTCTCGTTCATGGCATGCATGGCCGCCCGCGCCAGGGGCATCCAGTGCTCCCAGCAGATGAGTCCACCCAGTCTGCCGAAGCCGGTCTCCACTACGGTCATCGTGCTGCCGTCGCCGCGGCCCCAGACCATCCGCTCGGTATAGGTGGGCATCAGCTTGCGGTGGAGCCGGATCCCGCTGCCATCGGGGGGAACGAAAATCATCGTGTTGTACAGCGTACCGCCCGCGCGCTCGTGAGCCCCCATGACGACATGGCACTCCGTTCGTCGCGCAACGTTCGCCAGTCTTTCGATGGAGTCGCCGGGTATCGAGACCGAGTTGTCGACCAGCACGCCGAAGAGCCGTTTCGCCGGCGGATAATCCCAGAGTGCGGCCTTCGGTGAAGAATCGATCCATGCCGGATAACCCGGGAGCCAGGTTTCGGGAAACGCGACCACCGCCGCCCCCTCGCCGGCTGCTTCTTCGATCAACCTACAGGCCTTTGTCAGGCTCTCTTCCAGATTGAGGAATACGGGCGCGTGCTGGACGATGGCGGCTTTGAAGGCGGACGTCTG
>CAZSXU010000048.1:6838-13135 GCA_964610505.1 uncultured bacterium
GCCGGCCGCGGTGAAGGTTCGCCGGATCGAAAGCCGCAGCGTGGGATCTTTCAACGCACGAAGCTCCCACCCTCCCCGACAACCATCATCCCCCCTTCACGGTGCGGCCGAGAGCCGCCGAACCTTTGCTGCGGCGCAAGACCCACACTGCAGAGAGCCGAAAGCCGGAACACACTATCCCCGCGCCCAGCCCACCTGCGAATACCGGAAGCAGTCCGTCGTATGGTCGTTCACCATCCCGACCGCCTGCATGAAGGCATAGCAGATGGTGGGCCCGACGAACTTGAATCCGCGCTTCTTGAGATCCCCGCTCATGGCCTCGGCTTCGGGACTCACGACGGGGATGTCCTTCTCCCGTCGCCACCGGTTCCTCTTCGGTCGGCCGCCGACGAAAGTCCAGATGTAGGCATCGAAGCTCCCGAATTCCGTCTGGACGGCCAGAACCGCCCTTGCGTTCTCGATCGCCGCGGTGATCTTCTGCCGGTTCCGAATGATCCCCGCATCTGCCAGCAGCCGGGCCAGACTGCGCTTGTTGTACCGGGCGACCTTGTGGGGATCGAATCGATCGAAGGCCCGTCGGAAATTCTCGCGCTTCTTGAGGATCGTATCCCAGCTCAGCCCCGCCTGCATCCCGCCCAGGACCAGCGCTTCGAACAACGCCCGGTCATCGTGAACCGGAACGCCCCACTCGCGATCATGATAGTCCATAGCCAGATCGTTCTTCGGCCATTCGCACCGCTTGATCTTCCCCGTCTTCACTGCGCCTCCCACCAAATCTCAAAGATCCGGGCCTCGAGCCGGCTCATTTGAGCATCGAAGGAATCCCCTCTCGGGGGCGGCGTAGGACACGCGCTCGTCAAGTCCAGGACTCGCGTCAACCGTTTCCCCGGTAGGGAGAAAGTGACCCGGCCCTCCCCATCCCCGTCGTTGACGGCGATCACGTACAGTCTCCCATCATGCACCCGGGTTGTCCAGTGGAGCCAAGAGGGATCCCCGGACTCGGAATCGACCCGCACCTCGGGAACCGAATCGACGGAGAGCAGCACGGGCGACATCCGGTCGATGCCGGTGGCAATCATCTTCAAGAACCTCCACTGGAGCGGAAACGGCACGTCCGGGTTCCGTTGGATGTCCTGGAAGGAGTAGAAGAAGAGTCCCGTGGCACCCTCGCAGATGCACTGCCAGGCCATGCTGTACATTTCCTCAAAGCTCGGTGTCCGGGCCGAAGGATCGTCGTGATCCACCTCGATGTAGTTGCCGCGATTGAAGGCCTGGACTACCTGCCAGAGAGGGCGGGCGCCCTCGACCTGACGGAGCGTCTCGGCCGTCCATCGAGCCGCCAGCGAGGGGGATTCGCGGTCGATCGGATAGGGATCCGTTCCGATGACGTCGAAGGTGTGGATGTAGCGGCCCACTTCCTCAACCTGGCAGAGTACGGCCCATGCCGGATGGTCCGGGTCCTCCTCCTTCGCCCACCGGTAGTGCGATTCCAGGCGGGGCAGGTACGTTTCGGGCAGTTCGTCGTTGAGGTACCAGGCTAGAAGCGCCGGGTGATCGCGAAAGCGCCGGACGCAGGACCGTACCGCCGTCTCTTCGTCGGCCTCGGTCTTGACGAAACCCGGCGCCCACCTCGACCCCGCGTAGAAATCCTTCATGGAGTAGATCACCCACAGACCCAGTCGATGAATGAGATCCATTTCCTCCGCGTCCGGGGACACGGCAGGCATCAGACAGTTGAAGGGGCCCTCGGCATAGCGGCGAAGGTCCTCCTCGCCGATTCGATCCCAATACATTCCCAGCGGAAACACCGGCTCGCCGTCGACGATCAGTCGACGGTGTTCGTCGATCGTGACGCGGGCCCGAAAGTCGTCTTCCAGACGGAGGATCGGGTGGCGGTCCGTCTGAAGTTCTCGGCCGGCGGCGTCGCTCAGTTGAACCACGGCCGAGTACCCGCCGGGCGGAGAGTGCATGGCCGGGATCTCCAAATCACAGGGTTCCGCGACGGGCCACTTCCGGGGGTCCATGACGATATAGCGAACCCCATCCGCAAACTGCAGTTGAGCGCGAACCGACACGGAATCCCCGGACGTCTCCGCCAGTCCGGGATTGAACCGCGCCCGCACGCGAATCCAGTCGGGACCGGTTTCGGTGACCCACCCGCGGTAGACCGGCGAAACGAGAACCGTCTGCATCGCCGGTTCCTCCACCTCGACGATCTCCACGTCATCGAACCAGGCCCGGCCCGTCATGCCCCGCCGAACGTAACAGAGGATCCCGACCGACCCCGCGTCCTCGGGAATGCGCGTGATGCTCTCGACGAGGGTCCAGTCGTCGGTGCCCCAAACACCCGGCGGATAGCACCCGCCGAGCCACGCCCCCTCTTCGTCCTGCCACTCGAGGGCAATCGCAGCGCCCGAGCCTTGTCCGGCGATTCCCTGGGTCTTGACGTACCCAGCGAACCGGTACTTCCGGCCGGGTTCCAGCGGAACCCGTTGGCTTGCGAGTCGATAAAGACCGGGATCGGTGTTCTCGAAACGGAGCGATGCGCGACCGCTTCGAACCACGCCCTCGTCCCGGTCGTAGACTGAAGCATCCGCGCTCCATCCCGCCGGCAGACGAGGATCCGCTGCCCGATCTTCGAAGCCGGGGTTCGTAACCCGATTGGAGAACGCGCCGAGACCGCCGTCCTGAGAGTGGAGACAATCCGGGGTCAAAGCGGCGAGAACCACCGCCACCCCGGCGCTCATCCACACCCGTCTCGGCGTCATCCCGAGCTCCCTCCCTCTCCTGTCGTTCCTGCAAGCGCCGCGGCGCCCCTGTCGAGTTGAGACAGGAGAATCCCCGCCAGCATGAGCGCGCAGCCCACGAGCGCACGGAGCGCGAGGGTCTCATCCAGAATGAGCCAACCTCCCAGCGCGGCGAACACGGTCTCCAGGCTCAGGAGGATCGCCACGTGCGCCGGCGGTGCGGTCCGCTGGGCTACGACCTGAAGCGTGAACGCGATCCCGACCGAGAGAACTCCGCCGTAAAGAATGGGAACGGCCGCATCGAGAATTCCCGAGATCGCGAGAGTCTCCACCAATCCCGCCACAATGAAACTCAAGAGGGAGCAGGCGGCGAACTGAAGACAGGCCAGGCGGATCGGATCGATCCTCAATACCAGTCGGCCGATCACGAGAACGTGCGCGGCCCAGAAGAAAGCGCCGATGAGAACGAGACCGTCCCCGGGGGCCAGCCGGAACCCGTGGGTCACGCTCAGAAGGTAGAGCCCGGCGGTCGCCGAGAGGGCTCCGACCCAGGTGCCCCGGCCCACTCGCTGCTTCAGCAACAGGCCCAGAATCGGTACGAGAATGACGTACAATCCCGTGATGAAGCCGGCCTTGCCGGCCGTGGTGTATACGATACCGATCTGCTGGAGCGAAGCGCCGGCGAAGAGAACCAGTCCAGCGAGACCCCCCCCCAGCGCAGCGGGGAGCCTGCGGGTGAGCCTTGGGTCCCCCCTCGCGGCGGGCGGCTCGGGTGAGCCCTCTCGCCGCCGCTTCTCGCTTCTCCGGGAACTCACAATGACGTAGGGCGCCAGCACCAGGCTCCCCAGGGCAAACCGCACGGCGTTGAACGTGAAGGGTCCCACGTACTGCATTCCGACGCGCTGGGCAACGAAGGCGAAGCCCCAGATCGCCGCGGCCAACAGAAGCAGTCCGTCGGATTTCAGGGCGTGAGATCTCATGGTTCGAGCTTTCAACAGAGGCGTCACTCGCTTGTGGCTTCCTGGAGGATCAACCGCAGATACGCGGCGATCTGGCCGCGGTGGTGGATCTCGTGATCCAGATTCCCCCGCACCACAACCCACCATACGGTCACCTCGCCGCCGAAGCGTTTGTCGAAGACCAGGTCCGAGAGCTGTTCCTTCGACAACGCCACCAGGATCTCCTCGCGGCGCTTGCCCGTCTCGGCCAGATCTTCGAGCAGGTCGAGATACCGCCGTCGGCTCTCGAGGTTGACACGAGACACCCGCGGGGGCTCGGTTTCGAGATCCAACGACTCGAGTTTCTCAAACAGCCACCGGTCGCAATCGATCAAGTGCCCGGCCAGATCGGCGAATCCCATCGCATCCTCATCCGACCGCCAACCCTCGAAGCCCTCCGGAACGATCCGCAGTCTCTTCAGCGTGGACTCCCGAACCGCAGATGAGAACTCCGCCAACGCTCGTCCTTCCATCAAGCTCATTGCTCACTCCCATCAAAGGGTGGAATCGCTCCGGCGTCACCGAGGCAGACTATAGCACGATCGGGCCTCGGAGGCGGACCACGAAATCGGGCCGCCGCCGTGCCGTTCGTGTCTCCGGCCGGCGGCGGCAAAGAAAAACCGGGATCAGGGTATGCCTGATCCCGGTGATGCATAAGGCCCGTGGTTCAATTCGTCTTGAGGGGTTAATCCTTGACCTTCACGGTATCGGATCCGGAGAAATCCACACCGCCCGTCGTGGTCCCGATGAGCGTCAACGTCGTGCTCGGCGCCTCAACGACGGCCTTCACCGATTCCTCGTCGAACTTGGCCACCAGATTGCCGCAGTCATCGGCCTTCGTCCACGAGACGGCCACACCGTTCATGAAGATGGTCGACTCCACCACGACACTGAAGGGAATGCCCACGTGGACCGTGACCTCTCCGCTCTGCACCTTGCTCAGAAGCAGCATGTGGGGAGCGACCTGTACGGAAACAACCTCTGTCGCCGATGCACTCAAAGCAGTGAAACCGATCCCGACGCACACCAGAAGAGCCCATCCTAGCGCCTTCTTCATGATCTCATTCTCCTTCCGTTTACACACACCCAACGAGTTCGCTGACACACAACGAATCCAGGCTACCAGAACGTGCAAATCATGTCAACCCTTTCAACAGAACCGACCCCAAGAAATGGACTGTTGCGTGTAGATTATTGCGAGTAACGCGGCAAGGCAATGCGGATTAACCACCACATATGATTACAAATCAATATATTGCGAGATTGCGTGGGCCACCGAGGCCAGGCGGGGATAATCTCCCCCGGTCTTGACAATCCGGGATACGCAGGTGATCCCGGAACTCTTTTCCTTGCGGATTGCCTACCTCGGGCGCTAGAATCGTCGGTCCGGCAGCTGGTGAAACCGGCCATCATTCACATATGGGAGGAAATCTGCCATGAAGGTCGTCACGGTTCTAGGAAGCCCGCGCAAGGAGGGTAACACCGCCAGGATTCTTCACTGGATCGAGGACGAGCTTGCTGCCGCCGGGCACGAGACCGACCGCGTGAATCTCATCGATCATCGGGTGGACGGCTGCGTGGCCTGCTACGCCTGCCAGATGGACAAGGGATTCAACGGCTGCGCCCAGACCGGCGACGATGCGAACGATATCCTCGATCGCCTGCGGGATGCGGACGCGATCGTCTTTTCCTCGCCGCTCTACATGTGGAACTTCGCCGCGCAGGCCAAGGCCCTCATGGACCGGAGCCTGTGCCTTGCCAAGGGCTTCCTCACCGACAACCACCGATCCAGCGTCGAGGGCAAACCCATTGCTCTCCTGGTCACCTGTGCCGGCGTCCTGAAAAACAACGCCGATCTCATCGGCCCCGTCTTCGACCGTTTCTGCAATTTCCTCAAAGCCAGGAAGGTCGCGGAACTGATCGTCCCATCGACCACCCGGCCCGATGAGCTCAGCGACGGCGTGCGCGAGCAGGCGCGGGAAATCGTGGAGAGGCTGACCGCGTAGCGACCAGGCAGATCCCTCAACGCAGATGGCACAGAAACCCGGGTGCTTGGGGGCTCCCGATTCGCGATTTCCGATTTGCCATTCCCGGCAAAGGGCGAGGGACGCGAACAAGTTCTGAGTCAACGGGCAAGTCACCAGGGAAAGGGACAAGTGACGGAGGATCTGCCTCGTCACTTGGCCAGCCCGAGGCACGGGTTTTCGACTCTCGACCTTCGACTTTCTCCTCTCTAGTAGTATAGGCCTTACGCTGCGGGCAGGATTCGGCGGTCTCCTCCACGGCGAGAAGGGGGGAGTATGGTTGTCCGGGAGAGTGGCGATTCCTTGCGTTGAAAAGACCCTCGCCCTGTCGTCGATCCGGCGAATCCTACCCGCAGCCGGCCCCGTAGCTGGGGATTCCGCGCTTCTTCTCGTGGATGCCGGTTTTCCGCAATGGTCGGCTAGTCGCCCTCTCGCCCTCACCGCCTCTGCCATCCAAGAAAGACCTTTACGATTAAACAATGATTTGTTAGAATAGTAGTATCGGGATTGGGTTGGCCGCCCACGGCC
>CAZSXU010000049.1:0-13068 GCA_964610505.1 uncultured bacterium
CATCATCTCTACATCCCCTTCGCCATCGTCTACGCATCCGAGCTTTGCGCGACGCGGCTTGGGGCAGCCATCATGCGGCTGCGCGCGCTATTGGCGCAATCCATCGAAGTCCTTCGCACAATCCTCGTTAAGACGGCTCCCCATCTGGAGCATGAAACGGAGCGGATCCGGAAGCTGGCGCTCCAGCTGGCCGACGTGTTTCGTCTCGGCCCATTCGAGCGAGCGGCAATGGAAAAAGCCATCCCGCTTCTCAACATGGGATACGTCGGAGTCGAGAAGCATCTCCTCATTAGCAAGCCGCATTGGGAGAATGGGGAGCGCCAACAGATACTGAGGCATCCCCTGCGTGGAGCGCGAATTCTCTCTAAGACACATCATCTGAAGGAAGCCGCCCGCCTCGTAGCGATGCACCACGAGCGAATGGACGGATCGGGATACCCGCTGGGCCTCAAGGGCCCGGAAATTCCCCTGGGGGCGCGAATTCTCGGGACGGTCGAAGCCTACGTCGGCATGACGTCCAGGCGCCCCCATCGAAACGCCTTGAGTTCTGAAAAGGCGATCCAGGAGCTGCGTGCGGACCCCTATGATGCTCACGTCGTCGCCCACCTCGCCGGAATCGAGGGCATTCCGACGGACGCACCGGCCGCCCCCGAAGAGCAGGTGTCCTCGGGCAAGCGTGCGTCCTGGTGGCCGGCCAAGCTTCGCCAGCTCCGGGATTTCGTCTACTATCCCCGGCTCCAGGAGGCGGAAAGACCGTCCTCCTACCCGATGTGGTTTGCGCGGGCCTTCTTTCTTCCCGCTCCGCTCGTATTCATCGCTCTCTACGTGATGTCGGCGGACACGCTGGTCGAGATCGGATACAGCGGGGCTCTGTGGATTGGAGTCATCCTGGGCTCGGCGATCCTCGCGCCCGTTTTTCTGAGACGGGGCGGAACGCTCTCGGCGGTCATGGGCAGCCTGGTTGCTGCCACGCTTCTCCTTCCTCCTGCGCAGGTGCTTGCATACTGTCTCGTGGCGGGGACGATTCTGGGCGCATGGGAGTTTGCCCGGCGGCGGCTCCCGAGTTCCGGACCGTCCCTTTCCGCAGGCACCATCGCCGCCGTTGCTGTCTACCACCTGCTTGGCGCCCATCCGGGCTCCATCGTGCTGTTTCAATCCGCAGGGGGCCCCGTCTATTTCGTTCCCGCCGTGGCCACCGCCCTGGCTTTCGGGATTGCATCCACCGGCACGGCCAGCATTCTCGAGGGCGCCGTGCAGCGTCTGTCTCCCAGCCGGGTCATGATGGGAAGTTACCTTCCCTTCATCCCCGAGACCCTCCTTTACCTCTTCGGCGGAATCGTGATGGCCGCCATGTACTCTCTCTTCGGTCCGGCCGGCGCGGCGCTGGCCCTCATCTACCCGCTCTTGGACCTCCACTTCGACATTTGGCATCAGAACCAGCTTCAGAAGTCGTACACGGAGCTCCTCGAGGCCGAAGCGGCCGCCATTGACGAAAAGGACTCCTACACACGCGGACACTCGCAGCGGGTCTCGGCCTACGCCGTGGCCGTCGCCCGGGAGATGGGTCTCAGCGAGAGCAAGGTCAACCTGATGGAAGAGGGCGGCTTCGAGCACGATATCGGCAAGATCGCCTGGGAGGATGGCATGCTTATGAGACCAGCCCGCCTCTCCCCAGACGAATACCGGCTCATGCTCAAGCACCCGGCCGACGGAGCGGAGATCGCCGAGAAAATGGGGGCGCCCGGACCCGTGATCGACATGATTTACCACCACCACGAGCATTTCAACGGGCGCGGGTTTCCGGGGCAGCTGGCCGGAGAGCAAATCCCGCGGGCCGCCCGGATTCTCCACGTTGTGGACGCCTTTGACGCGATGACGTCCGGACGTCCCTACACCGAGAACAAGACCCCTGACGAAGCCCTGCAGGAGCTCCGGCACTGCGCCGGGACCGATTTTGACCCCGAGGTCGTGGACGCCTTCCATCGGGCGTACGCCAGGGGAAAGATCTCCTCGCTCGGCGTGGAAGGTTCGTCGGTAATCGAGCCGTCCCGGCAATTTCGTGAACCGGCGGGGGTCCGGTAACCACTCTCTTCCTCATCCAATTCTGCATCCCTGCACCCACGCGTGAAGTCGCAAGCCGCGCCTTTCCGCAGGAGGACAGGCACCCTGCGAGCCACTCCGGGAGTTCGCCCACGCGGGCCCCTCGCCTGCTCAGTTGGTAATCGGGCCAGCACAGGATCGCGCCCGTGTCCTACCATTCGAGCGGAAACTCCGGATCGGTCCGTCAGACCCTGAGAGCCCGATTTGGCTTGACTTCCGGCGCGCGGTTCACTACAAGTCAGGCATAGCTCAACGGCCTCGATCCATCCCCTGTTGACAGATTTCCCCCGAATGGAGGGACACATCTTGCTGGGAGCTTTGCTGGTTGTTCCGGCCCTACCCGGATATGCGGGCGGCGATATCTTCGACATGATCATCAGGGCGGCTGCCTTCTCCAAGGTTATTCTTCTCATTCTGTTCGGCTTCTCCGTAGCTTCCTGGGCCATCATTCTCGAGCGATGGTGGTTCTACAGGAGGGCCGAGCGCCGGTCTCTGTCCTTTCTGCAGAGTTTCCGGCGGGCGGAATCTCCCGGAGACTTCAGGACGGCCGCGAGCACCACTCGGGACAACCCTTTCGCCCGCATCTTCGATCGAGCCATGAAACATGTGGAAGGCGGCGGAAATCCCTCGTCGGCCCGCGGGTATCTCGAGATGGAGGTGACGACGGCAACCAGAACGGCCGTTAACACCGAATCCCTCAAGCGAACACTCGAGCTGGCAATCACGGATGAAATCTCGGTCCTCGAGCGCTACCTCGGGTTTCTGGCGACCACCGGCTCCACCTGCCCCTTCATCGGGCTTCTGGGAACGGTGTGGGGAGTGATGAGCTCCTTCATGAGTATGGGCCGCGAGGGTTCGGCGTCCCTGACGGTGGTTGCCCCTGGAATCGCCGAGGCTCTGATCGTAACTGCGGCCGGCCTGTTCGCCGCCATCCCCGCCGTCATCGGGTATAACCTTTACGTCAGCCGGGTACAGCGCTTTGGGAGAAGAATGGACTCCTTCTCCCTCGAAATCCTGAACGCGTTGGAGAGAGAGGTCGCGTGATGCGCCCTTCGCGGAGACCCATGTCTGAAATCAACGTCACCCCGTTTGTCGACGTGGTCCTGGTTCTTCTCATCATCTTCATGCTGACCGCTCCCTTCCTCCAGGGAGGCATCGGGGTCAAGCTGCCGAAGGCCGCCGCTCAAGGGGTCGATCTGCGCGAGGAGATCGTGATCACCGTTACGGCGGAGGGAGACATCTTCCTCAATGAATCCGCCGTGACCTGGACGGACTTCGATCGTTCTTTGCGGCAGGCGCTTCCCGGGGGCCGTGGCAGAGTGTTTCTGAAGGCGGACGAGGGCGTCGCCTACGGTCGGGTGGTGGATGTGATCTCGAAGATCAAGGCCCTCGGAATCCAGGATCTCGGCCTCGTCACGCAGCCGGAGAAGGAAAGAGAACGGTGAAGACGTGGATCGGCATTTCTCTCGGGATTCACGTTGCCGCCTTTGGGGTGTGCGGCACCCGTCCTCCCCCGACCCGGAACCTTACCCTGCCCGCAGACGTTTACTCCGTGAGCCTGGTGTCGATGCCCGCGCTTCGCGCGGCGCCCGAGCCCCAGGTCCCCGATATCGAAAAGTCGGTGGAAACGGTCAAAGACAAACCGGCGTCCAAGATAGAGACAAAGGTCGTGGACCAGGAGGCGATCAAGCCCCCCTCGCCGACACCCAAGAGGAAGGAAACACCCGAGACGCAGAAACCCAAGCCCGCCGAGGAGACGAGACCGGAGGAGCCGACCGAGGGAGAGAAATCCAAAGAACCCGACGTCTCACAGAAGGAGACGGACGGGAAACCAGTGCTCGAGACCGGCGACTCGGACGGCGGGACCGCCGGAACGGTAGTGGCTTCGGCCCTAGGGCAAACCAACACGCAGGGCACCGTGTCGCTTGACGCTGCCAACTTCGGCTTCTCTTACTATCTGGTCGGCCTTCAGGCCAAGGTGGCGTCCAACTGGTTTCCCCCCGGATCCGCGGGGGCTCCGGGAGAAGTGCTCCGGGCAACCGTCCATTTCAAGGTGACGGACGACGGCACCATCACGGGAGCGAAGATTGAGACATCTTCCGGGGTCTCCTATTTCGATCGGTGCGCGCTCAGGGCCATCCTCCTCTCTTCTCCGCTTGCGCCGCTGCCGGCACAGTTTGAGGAAGACGAGCTTGGAGTGCACTTTGAGTTCAGCCACACGGTAAACGTGCAGTAGGGACACATGGATCGCCAATCTCTTGTGATATCATCAGTTGCGACGGTTGTGATACTTGCGATCGCGTGGGCCCCGACCCCATCTCTCGCCCAGAGAGAGGTCTACCTGGGAATCCACACCACGGGGGCTCAACGAATTCAGCTCCTGGTTGAGGAGTTCGCCTGCGAGACAGGCCCTCTCAGCGTCAGAATGCTGGCGCATCAGGCGGCCGAGATTCTGCGAAACGACTTGGATACCTCCGGGCTGGTGGAAACGACCGGAGCTTCCGTCGTCCGCCAGGATCTGGGCCTTGAATTGCTGAGGCCGACCGATATGAAGAACCGATTCGACGCCTCTACCGAGGGACAGCTGACCCTCGAGGGAAACGATATCGTGATCGAGGCCCGCCTCTACGACGTACCTACTGAAAAACTCGTGGCCTCCTTTCGGCGCCGCGCGGCGCAGCCCGCATTCCGATCAACCGTCCATCAGATGGCCGACCACTTCCTCCACACACTCACGGGGGAGACGGGGATCGCCGAAACCAAGATTGCGGTGGTTCGGGAGGTCGGCGAAAGGATGGACATCTGCGCGATGGACTACGACGGTCACAACCTTGTCCCCCTCGTGCAGAACGGCGAGATCAATCTTCTTCCGGCCTGGGCTCCCGGTGGAGACGAGATTGCCTACACGTCCTACATCGGTGGCGAGCCCGCCCTCTATCTCCTGAACCTCGACACCGGCGTTCGGAAGCGATTCGCCACGCCGGGGGGGCTCAACACGTCGGCCGCCTGGTCCCCGGACGGGGAGCGCCTGGCATTTGCGGCAACGCGGGGCAAGGATCCCGAAATCTTTATGATTCGCAAGAACGGAAGCGCCCTCGATCAAATCACCTTTCACCCGGCAATCGATTGCTCTCCGACGTGGTCCCCCAACGGTCACGAGATCGCTTTCACGTCCGACCGCTCGGGAACTCCGCAAATCTACGTGATGTCGGCGGATGGAACCAACGTGCGGCGCCTCACGTACGAAGGCAATTACAGCGATTCCCCCGCCTGGTCTCCATCCGGAGACCGAATCGCGTTCACCAGTCGTATCGGCGGCACGTTTCGCATATGCGTAATCGCCGCCCAGGGAGGGCCTGTCTATCCCCTCACCAGCGGACCGGGGGATCATGAGAACCCCGCATGGGCGCCCGACGGGCGTCACATCGCCTATGTCTCGAATGAAGGAGGGACGTCGGCCGTCTACGTCGTTAACGCGGACGGCACCAACACACGGAAGATCAGCTCCAGTCCTGATAAACTGTTCGCGCCCAGTTGGTCGCCTCCCCTTTCGTCGAGGCTGGTGGCCAAGCTGAGTGAAGGGTAGACGTACCAACGAACGGATGGACGATTGACAGCCGTTCCGGGACCGACCTTCCAGCTTGCCCGACGGTCGGTCGCAGAACGCTCAAAGGCATTCGAGAATCATGACACGAGAAACACCGACGTGCGACAGGGAGGTCCTGAGATGACGGACAAGAGAGTATTGATCGTTCTGACGCTCGCCGTGATGCTGCTGATCACGGTGGGATGTGGAAACAGGCCCGAACCGGAAACGGATCTGGATACGGGGAGCGAGATCTTGGACACGGACGCTGCGGGAGATTCGGAAACGCAGGAAGCATCTTCCTCCGACTTGTCCCGGTTTGATGATTTGTTCAAGAAGGATCCGGCGGAAGTGGAAGCCGAGCCCGCTGAGCCCGAGCCTGCCCCGGTACTGGTGATGGACGACGTGCATTTCGAATTCGACAAGTACTCCCTGACCGCCGAGGCCCGACGGATTCTGGCACAAACCGCCAGAATTCTGAAGGACAACCCCGCGCTTCGGCTTCAGATCGAGGGACACTGCGATGACCGGGGCACCCAGGAGTATAACCTTGCCCTGGGACAGAGGCGCGCCCAGGCGGCAAAAGACTATCTGGTCAACTTCGGAGTCGACCCGGGGCGTGTCTCCGTAATCAGCTACGGGGAGGAGCGGCCCCTGGATCCTCAGGCCACCGAGGAGGCCTGGGCCAGGAACCGGAGGGCTCATTTCAATCGGCGGTAGGGAAAACCTCCAGGATGGAGAGGTCCGGAACCATGAAGGTTAACTGGCGGAGATGGTTCGCCGCCGCGTGTGCGGCGGTGTTGTTCCCGGGCTGCATCAGTCAACAGGCCCAACAGATCGAGCAGGACGTCACGGCGCTTCAAGACTCCCTTCGCGTCGTCTACGCCCGACAGGACGCTCTGTACGATAGGTTCGTGCAGATGAACGACCGTATGGACGGACAGGACGCGCGGTTCGACGAGTTTCGCGCCGAGCACAAGGCGGACGTTGCCGACCTCGAGAGCCGGGTATCCGCGGCGGAAACGAACGCCGGACAGGCTCAGGAACGCATGGTCTCAATGTCGCAGCGGATGGAAACGTTGGACCGCCGGGTTTCCGGCGCCCGGATCGCGGCACCCGCAGACACCACTCGCCCCGCTCCACTCGAGGGGATGAGTCAGGCCTACGACCGCGCGTACCTCGATTTCTCGAAGGGCAATTACGAGCTGGCCATTCTAGGTTTCAACGAATACTTGAAGGTCTATCCGCGATCGGAACGGGCGGACAACGCGCAGTACTGGATCGGAGAATGCTACTACGTCCAGAACGACTATCCGTCGGCGATCGAAGCATTCCAGAGAGTGCTCGATCGGTACTCGGACGGCAACAAGGCGCCGGGTGCGATGCTCAAGATCGGATACGCGCTGCTGGGCCTGGATCGCGAGCCGGATGCCACCCGGCAGCTGAAAACCGTCATCGAGCGGTACCCCGGAACCCTCGAAGCGGAACACGCCAAAGCCAGACTGTTGTCCTTGAGTCAATAGATCCTGGCGCCCACAGCGCTTGCCGGGACGGGCGTGAGGCGAGTCACCCCCTTCAGTTGACATAGCCGAGGCTCTTCAGCTTCTCGAGATCGGCGGGACTGAAGTGCACGCTCTCTCCCTTTCTCAAGGGAGTGTGGTTTCGGTAGTCCAGACAGATCGTGCGCCATTGTTCGGCCAGGAAGGGAGATTCCTCCAGGAGATTCGTCGCCTCGCACGCGTCTTGCCTCAAGTCATACATACGTTCCCCGTCCGGCCCGTCGATGTACTTCATGGCTCCCGTGTGGAAGCACACTCTTCCGTGATCATCCTCCGCAATGACATAGTCCCGGTTGAGACGTCCGGCCCTTCCCTCCGCAAGCGCCAGAAGGCTCAAACCCGCGCCCAGATCCTCCGGCCGCCCAACCGCCGCCAGCACCGTCGGCGCCACGTCGATGAGAGACACCGGCTCGCTGATCCTTTCGGCACTCGTTGCCCCCGGGACACGCAAGAGAAGAGGAACGCGGAGCAGCTCCTCCGTCAGGTCCTGCCCGTGACAGTAGAAGTACTCATGCTCGCCCATGGATTCACCGTGGTCAGCCGTGAGAATCACAATCGTATCTTCCCACAGGCCCAGCTCCTTGACACGCGCCAACAGCTCTCCAACCATTTCATCCGCATACGCAATCTCCGCATCGTAGCGGCGTTCGTAGTACGAACGTTGCGTGTGCCCTTGCTGATACTGATACTCCGGAATTCCTCCCCACCCGTAGTTGTCGGTCACCTGCAACCTGTCCGAGCCGTGGTCATAAGCAATCCCCGGAAAGTCTCTTAGATAACGCTGCGGCGGGACGTAGGGACCATGGGGATCCTGGTAGTGAACCCAGAGAAAGAAAGGGCCGTTCGCCGCGCCTTCAAGCCAGTTCAACACGTACCGGTTGGTGCTCCGGGCGTCTCTTTCGGGCACACCCCGGACCCGCTCGAATGAGGTAAACGTGTCATCGTACACATCGAATCCGCCGTAGAGCTTGAGCTTGCGGGACAGCACCCAATTGCCTACGAAGGCCGCCGTGCGGTATCCGTTGTCGGACATCACTCGGGCGAGGGTGAGTTCACTCGACAATACGGATCGTCCACCGTTCGACGTCCCCGCCGTGTGATAGGAAGGGTACTGGGAAGTCATGATGGATACCACGGCGGGGACCGTCTGGGGGGCAGTGGAAATGCAGTGGGTGAATACCACGGCGTCTCCAGCCAAAGCATCCAGGCTGGAGGACGTGGGGAGGTCGTAGCCGAACGTGCGCAGGTGATCGGCACGCAGCGTGTCTATCGTGATGAGAAGCACATTGAGAGGATTCTGTGCTCCCGGGGCCACACCCGGTTTCGCCCGCAGGGTCAGTACAACAGGGGGCAGCATGAGGACGGCAATGAGTGACACGGCCCAGATCCACGGAGATCCCGGCGATCTATTCAGAATCCCGCCAATGGTCCGTTCCAATCGGCGTGAGTCAACCCACCGGAACAGGATGAGCACCACCAGCGCGCCCCCCCATATCACCAACGTCCAGACCAGCGTTGCCGTCGACAACAGG
Source organism: uncultured bacterium (assembly GCA_964610505.1). Taxonomy (GTDB): domain Bacteria; phylum Arandabacterota; class Arandabacteria; order JAGLYR01; family JAGLYR01; genus CAZSXU01. Next base: position 8,778 of record CAZSXU010000049.1, read on the forward strand.
ACCGGCAGCCAGCGGGCCTTCACGAAGATCCATGCCAACGATGCTATGGACAGGGGCAGAATCAATGTGAACGATCGGGCCGCATACTCGTGACCCCGGTCCAACAACCCGACCAGAACACCGTGGCCGATCAGAGCCACCACCACGGCCACCGGCGCGGCAAGGTAATGAAAATCCCGAAGCAACGTATTGGATCCGTAGGGAAAGAGGCGCGACAGAATCCACGGGATCCCCAGGTAGACAAACAACCACAGTGCGAGGAAGGACATCGTGTCCGGCGGCAGGCTTCTCTTCTTGAATCCCCTGAGGACGAACCGGTCCGCCTCGGATCCCAGCAATAGCCAGCCGGCGGCCCATACGACGCGGATCGTCCCCAACAGGGCATTCATGGCTCCCTGCACGGGCATGGACCGCATCCAATCCTGAGACACCGGAATCCACTGCTGGGGCTGACTCAGCACCCGAGCGGCATGCACGATGGCCGCAGCCGTCGCCGCCAGCAGCAAAAGCGAGGCAAGCCGGCCTGATTCTCGCCGAGTCTTCTCCATCTTCTCGTCCGCAGTCGACACCGTTCCGGCGGCCTCCCGGTAGCTCCAAGTCCCGTGGATTCTCAGGATCGCAGGTGGTGCGCGCAATCTCACAGGACAGAGTAACGGATCTTGTGCCCCCCAGGCAAGCGCGACAGAGCACCCGACCTTTCGCATCTCTGACAAGCCGGAGATCCGGAACCGAAGATGCTCCTTCGCGATCCTCCTCGGCGACTGTCCCGCATCGAGAAATGCCGACATCCCGACCCGTGCGTTTTGAGACATCCGGCGACAAAGAAGCCCCGCACCTCTCGGTGCAGGGCTTCCGTGATCGTTGCGGGAGCGCCTTGCTCTCAGGTCTCCCGTTTACTCCTCGGGCGAACCGCAGCACGAACGGCCTGCATGTGCGCGCTCCAGGACGGCGTTGAGCGCCGAGTCAAACTGCCGGTCCGAATGCCGGGCGCTCTTCTCCATTTCCCCTTCAATCCGCCGCGCCGCCGGGCGGAAGAAACACTCCGCGATAACAACGGAGTAGAAGAACGGCAGGAGCGACGATGCGAACCACGCGGCCGAACTCGAAAACGCCTGGAACTGTGCGAACATCTGAATCCATCCGATGAACGCGCCGATCACGCCCGCCGCGTAGGTGTACGAGATCATGTGCTTCAGCACCTGCACATTACGGGCCGTGAAATCCTCGCTCTTCGGGGAGAAGAACAGCGCACGCGGCGATCGAAACGCACGCCAGAAGTCCTTCGCACCGGCCGACGAAAGCGCCAGGCAGAACGGCAGGAAAACACAAATGGCCAATGCCGGAAGACTGAAGAAACCTCCGCTCCCGCCAAGCATGATGGCGGGGAAAATAAGACAAAACACACCCAGCATACCGAAGAAACCAGAAACCATGATCTCTCCCCCCTCTGTGATGGTGATACGGCTCTCACAGGACACAAACCGACCTGGATCGGGGTGCAAGACCACGTGAAAACGCGATCCGCCCCCAGGACAGTCCTACGCATTCAGGTAGTGCGCAAGGGATGTGCCACGCGGAACCGAGTCGTCCCCCTCCCTGCATAACTATCTGCAGACCAACACTATAGATTTCCTGGAAGAACGCTGCAGCGAACCGGGGATGACCCGGGCAGGGTGCCGGGACCGGGCATTCTGCAATCCTCCGAATGCAAAGGGCCACCTCTCAGTGTCGGCTCATGCCCCCGTCTCGGTGCCATTCGGAGGGTCATCTTTTCAGGGGCTCGGGTCCCTGGCTGATGTCCAGTCTTCACTGAACTGGACTGGGGAAATCCGGTCCAAGCTGCCGTGGGGCCGATCAGGACAAGGGCACCCGGCGGGCGAGCATCAAGATTGTAGTCGCTCGCTGGAGCCGGGGCGCGAAAAAGCCCCGCACCTGCTCGGTGCGGGGCTTCCAATGATAATCCCGGCAGCGTCCTACTCTCCCACCTCGTCTCCAAGGCAGTACCATCAGCGCAGGAGGGCTTAACGACCGTATTCGGAAAGGGAACGGGTGTGGCCCCTCCGCGATGGCCACCGGGAATACACTTTTTCGACAATTGCAAGGAAACGGCGGATGAAGTAACTCTGGTCAAGCCTCACGGTCTATTAGTACCACTCGGCTCAATGGCTCACACCACTTACACCTGTGGCCTATCAACCTCGTCATCTCCGAGGGACCTTCAGTTCCCATAAGGGAAGTGATATCTCGTCTTGGGGGGGGCTTCGCGCTTAGATGCTTTCAGCGCTTATCCCGTCCGAACATAGCTACCCAGCCATGCCGCTGGCGCGACAACTGGTGCACTAGAGGTTCGTCCATCCTGGTCCTCTCGTACTAAGGACAGCTCCCCTCAGATATCCTACGCCCACGACAGATAAGGACCGAACTGTCTCACGACGTTCTAAACCCAGCTCGCGTACCGCTTTAATTGGCGAACAGACAAACCCTTGGGACCTTATTCAGCCCCAGGATGCGATGAGCCGACATCGAGGTGCCAAACCCTCCCGTCGATATGAACTCTCGGGGAGGATCAGCCTGTTATCCCCGGCGTACCTTTTATCCGCTGAGCGACGGCCCTTCCACTCGGAACCGCCGGATCACTAAGCCCTGCTTTCGCACCTGCTCGACTTGTGGGTCTCGCAGTTAAGCTCCCTTATGCCTTTACACTCTACGCGTGATGACCAACCACGCTGAGGGAACCTTTGGGCGCCTCCGTTACGCTTTGGGAGGCGACCGCCCCAGTCAAACTGCCCACCTGACAGTGTCCTCATACCGGATCACGGTATCGAGTTAGGATTCCAACAAAACCAGGGTGGTATTCCAAGGTTGGCTCCACCCAGGCTGGCGCCCAGGCTTCATAGCCTCCCACCTATCCTCTACAAGCCTTGCCAAAACCCAATATCAGGCTGCAGTAAAGGTGCACGGGGTCTTTCCGTCCCGTCGCGGGTATGCGGCATCTTCACCGCAAGTACAACTTCGCCGAGCCCCTTGTTGAGACAGCGCCTCAATCGTTACACCATTCGTGCAGGTCGGAACTTACCCGACAAGGAATTTCGCTACCTTAGGACCGTTATAGTTACGGCCGCCGTTTACTGGGGCTTCGGTTTGAAGCTTCTCTCTCGACGAATCGTGAGATGACTCCGCCCCTTAACCTTCCAGCACCGGGCAGGTGTCAGTCCCTATACATCGTCTTACGACTTAGCAGAGACCTGTGTTTTTAGTAAACAGTCGCCAAGGCCATTTCACTGCGGCCCCAGACAGCTCCCCACGCGAGGTGGATCACCAGCCGGGGCACCCCTTCTCCCGAAGTTACGGGGCCATTTTGCCTAGTTCCTTAACAAGGGATCACTCGAGCACCTTAGGATTCTCTCCCTGCCTACCTGTGTCGGTTTACGGTACGGTCACCCAACAGACTCGCTTAGAGGCTTTTCTTGGTAGCATGGTTAAGGCCAGTTTATGTCCCTTACGGGACTCCCCATCGCCTCTCGGGGTTAATGGTCGCCCGGATTTACCTGGGCAACCCCCCTACGGGCTTAGACCTGCACTTCCAATCGCAGGATGGCCCTCACTTCTACGTCACCCCATCGCTCAGACGCCTATTGAGTGGTACAGGAATATTCGCCTGTTTCCCATCGCCTACGCCCTTCGGCCTCGGCTTAGGGGCCGACTAACCCTGAGCGGATTAACCTTCCTCAGGAACCCTTAGGCTTCCGGTGGAGAGGTTTTTCACCTCTCTTATCGCTACTCATGCCGGCATGATCACTTCCGTGTCGTCCACCCCACCTTGCGGTGAAGCTTCAGCCTAGTACGGAACGCTCCCCTACCGCTTGCTCGAACGTAAATTCGAGCCAGCCCGCAGCTTCGGTAACAGGCTTGAGTCCCGATCATTTTCGGCGCAGAACTACTTGACTAGTGAGCAGTTACGCACTCTTTAAATGGTGGCTGCTTCTAAGCCAACATCCTAGCTGTCTGGGCAGTTCCACATCCTTACCCACTTAGCCTGTATTTCGGGACCTTAGCTGACGGTCCGGGTTGTTTCCCTCTCGCCTACGGAGCTTATCCCCCGCAGCCTGACTGCCGTAGTACAAGTAACGGCATTCGGAGTTTGTCTGGGTTTGGCAGCCGGGTAAGGCTCCTAGCCCAATCAGTGCTCTACCTCCGTCACTCAATTCTACGACGCTAGCCCTAGAGCTATTTCGGGGAGAACCAGCTATCTCCGAGTTTGATTGGCCTTTCACCCCTATCCACAGCTCAT
>CAZSXU010000050.1:0-12342 GCA_964610505.1 uncultured bacterium
TGTCACGTACGTTTCCCGATTGCCTTGATCGATTCGGACACGTCTGAATCAAGATGAAGATCCAGCTGCGGGAAGGCGATGGTGACGCCTGCCTCTTTTAGCGCCCACCAGATCGCTTCGTTGAGTTCGGATTTCATCTGCTGTCCTCGCCAGGGATTCTCGATCCACACCGAGATGTCAAAGTTCACGGACGAGTTCCCGAATTCCATCATCAGGATGATCGGATCTCTCTGCCGGTAGCGCCACGGAATCTTGTGAACCGTTTCCTCCAGGATTCGCCGGACAAGTGCCATATCCGATCCGTAGACCACGCCGACCACCGTCCTAAGACGGTATATGGAGTCGGCCAGCGTGTAGTTGGTCACCGAAGACTGCACCAGAGTGGAATTCGGGACGATGATCTCTTCGTTGTCCCGGGTCCCGACAATGGTGGCCCGGATTCCCATCTCCTTGACTTTCACGACGCGCCCTTCTACCTGGAGGACATCTCCGGGTTTGATGCTTCTTTCGAAAAGGAGAATGAGCCCCGACACGAAGTTCTGAGCGATGTTCTGCATGGCGAAGCTGATCCCGATGGCGAAGATGGCTCCGGCCGCAAACAGCGCCGCCAGATTGATGCCGATGGTATCTAGGGCTATGGCGATTCCGATGCCCATAATCACGTAGTGAAGAAGCCGTGTGGTGGCCGCGATCGTCCCCTCGGCCGTGACACGACGCATCTTCAAACCTTGCGCGAGTGCCCGCTGAAGAATTCTGGAGATGATGTATGTCACGAAGACGATGAGAACGAAGACAGCGATCGTCGCCATCGTGACTGGAGTGTCCCCCAGATTAAACAACCGCTTGTCCAAGAAATCCGCCCCTAGACCGAGTCGCTCTCTCCAGTTCACGGCCATCACCCTCCAATCGACACCACTAGGCCCTACTTTCCGATTTCCGGCACGGCTCCATCCTGGACGCCATTGTACGCACTCGGCTCCTGAAAATGCCAGGGAATTGAGGGATGTCGAGTTGCCATTGACAGGCTTTGCCCCGAGGACTAGTCTGGCGCCGGGGCTTTCTGGAGGGCTTCGCCGTGGAGCGGACACCTGGGGAACGACTGACAGACGAGCAGCTTCGTTCCGCACTCAGAAACGTGATCCGGCACGGGATTGCGGGTCAGGCCACGGTCACTCTGACCGGAGGCGTGTTTCTTGTTGGGCTTGCAGTGAATCTGGGTCTGTCCAACACGATGATCGGGTTCCTTGCGGCGATCCCTCCCCTGATGCAATTCCTCCAGATCCCTAGCGTGGCCGTCATCGATCGCTACCGCGCCCGCAAACCGATCTGCGTGTACACCGCTGTCTTCAGCCGATTGCCCTGGCTACTGGTAGCCCTGATCCCGTTCGCATTCCCCACTGAGTTCCGCACCACGGTCCTGGTTTGGGCCATCCTCGCCAATGCGGCTCTTGCCGCGGTCTCCAATGCCGCCTGGAACCCCTGGATACGGGACCTCGTGCCGCAGGAACAGTTGGGCTCGTTCTTTGGCAGGCGGATGAGCCTGGCAACTGCGGCGGCTCTAGTTGTCAGTCTCGTGGCCGGTGGCTATCTGGATCTCTGGAAGCGTTCGGCACCAGATCATGAGATCTACGCTTACTCCGTGCTGTACTTCGCCGGTTTCCTCACGGGCCTGATCGCTGTCCGTTACTTGCGGATGATTCCCGAACCGCGAACTGACCATACTGAACGGCAAGGGAGTGTCTTCAAGTCACTCCAGGGCCCGTTCAGGGATGCGAATTTCAAGAAGCTGCTGGTGTTCCTAGGATCCTGGAATTTCGCCGCGAATCTGGCTGCGCCTTTCTTCACGGTATACATGCTCACCCGGCTTGGCCTAGCAATGTCTACCGTCGTAGTCCTTTCGGTTCTCAGCCAGCTGACGAACCTCTTTTTCTACCGCGTTTGGGGGCTCTATGCGGATCGTTACAGCCACAAGTCCATCCTGCGAGTGAGCGGTCCACTATTCATGGGTTGCATCCTGGCGTGGACTTTCACAACGATGCCGGAGCGACACGCGCTGTCGATTCCGCTCCTTGTTGTGATTCACATTCTGATGGGAATATCGACCGCGGGAGTGATGCTCGGTTCGAACAACATTGGTCTCAAGCTTGCACCCAGGGGAATGGCTACCCCGTATCTGGCTGCAAGCAGTCTCGTGAACTCCGTTGCCGCAGGGATCGCGCCCATTGTCGGTGGGCGGTGTGTCGATTTCTTCGTGGGCCACGAGCTGTCCTGGACGCTCCGCTGGACAAGTCCGCAGGGCGACTACCAGTTCCGCACCCTGGATTTCCAGACGTGGGATTTTTTCTTCTTCCTGGCCTTTGCGCTCGGGCTCTTCTCCGTTTATCGATTGAGCAGTGTTCGGGAGAGGGGCGAAGTCCGGGGACGTGTCGTCGTCCACGATCTCGTGGATACGATGCGCAGAAGGATGGGCAGTCTTTCAACCGCCGGTGGCCTGCGTCGGATGATCCATTTCCCCTACTCGCTCCTCAGAGACAAGAACTCGTGGAGAAATGGTCCGTCAGTCGGAGATTCACACCTGAAGGACGAGTCATCCGACGGCAACCTGCGGCCGCAATGAATCTGGACTTCGTTTTCGAGATTTCCTATTCTGATGCGCGATACGCAAAGACCTCGCCGACGGCGCGTCCGCCGTCGTTGCAGGCAGGTGAGGAGGGCATCCCAATGCTAAGACTGTTTCGTAGAGGACAGAAACAAATCGCTCTTGCTCCCGGCACGGTCCAGTACACCGGCCCGATCAAGGTCGACAAGATCAGGATCTCGGTTATCGACTACGACGAGACGCGGTTCACCGAGCAGGAGGTTGCAGCTGTACAGGAATGTTTCCCGTTCAAAGAGACAAAAACAGTCTCTTGGATCAATATCGATGGCCTTCACGAAACGGACATCATCAAGAAGATCGGGGAACATTTCCAACTGCATCCCCTGGTTCTGGAGGACGTCGTCAACCTCCAGCAGCGTCCCAAAATGGAGGATTTCGGGGACTACATGTACATCGTGGTCAAGATGATCGGCTACGACGAGGAACAGCACCTACTCACGTCTGAACAGGTCAGCCTGGTTCTCGGACCGGGCTATGTGATCTCCTTCCAGGAACAGGAAGGGGATGTCTTCAATCTCGTTCGCGACCGCATCCGCAAGGGGAAGGGACGGGCTCGACGCCTGGGAACGGACTACCTGGCATACGCTCTCTTGGATGCCATCGTGGATCAGTACTTCGTGGTCCTGGAAAAGCTGGGGGAGAGGATCGAGGCTCTGGAAGAAGGACTGGTCGAAAACCCAACGCCCGACTTGCTTCAAACCATCCATGGTCTTAAGAGAGAGATGATTCTCCTCCGCAAGTCCGTCTGGCCGTTGAGGGAGGTCGTCAACGGTCTGGAGCGCGCCGAGTCCAAACTCATCCGAAAGATCACCCAGCCGTTCTTAAGAGACTTGTATGACCACACGATCCAGGTCATCGACGCCGTGGAGTCCTTTCGCGACATGCTCTCCGGAATGCAGGATCTCTATCTCTCCAGTATCAGCAATAGGATGAACGAGATCATGAAGGTGCTCACCATCTTTGCCGCAATCTTCATCCCGCTCACCTTCGTCGCCGGGATTTACGGAATGAACTTCGAGTTCATGCCAGAACTCAAATGGCGGTGGAGCTACCCCTTGATCTGGGTTGTCCTGGCCGGGATCACGGGTACGATGCTTGTCTATTTCCGCAGAAGACGATGGCTGTGAATCAGATCTGTTGAGATGCTTGGCTAACGGAGGTACGGGGTGATGCCGGAAATCAGTTGGGAACCGATTCGTGAGTGGTTGATGACAACGGGAATTCGGATTGCCATCGTTGTGATATTGACGTGGATCGCAACCTGGGCTATGCGAGCTCTTGTCTTTAGTTTCGGCAGCCGGTACAAGACTCGACACCCGGACACGGAATCTACAAAACGAGTAGATACCTTGTCCAATATCCTGAGAACCGGCAGTCTGATCCTGATCTTGGGAGTTGCCGGAATGGTGATCCTCTCCCAGGTGGGTGTGAAGCTAGGCCCGGTGATCGCGGCAGCGGGGATCGGCGGGCTGGCTATCGGCTTCGGCGCGCAGAACCTGGTCCGGGACGTCATCAGTGGGTTCTTCATCCTCCTGGAGGACCAGGTGCGAGTGGGAGACGTCGTCCAGCTCAACGGGCAGGGAGGGCTCGTGGAGGCCGTGACCCTCCGCTACATTCGCCTTCGCGACCTGACCGGGACCGTGCACTACTTCCCCAACGGAACCATTGCAAGCGTGGCAAACATGACCAAGGAATTCTCTTATTATCTGATCGACATGGGGGTCGCGTACCGTGAGGACGTGGACGAGGTCAGCCAGGTCATGCGGCGTGTCGTGGAGGAAATGCGGGGCGAATCTCCCTGGAGGGAGGACATCCTCGAACCGCTCGAAGTCCTGGGTGTTGACAGATTCGCTGATTCCGCGGTGGTCGTGAGGGCGCGAATCAAAACCAAGACGCTCCGACAGTGGGCCACGGGCCGGGAGTTTAACCGCCGGGTCAAGAAGGCATTTGACGAAGCCGAGATCGAGATTCCGTTTCCGCACCGGACAGTGTATTGGGGCGAGGCAAAGGACGGGACTCCTGCGACCCTTCACATGGCCGACACCACAGCCAAGCGAGCTTCCGGCGAGTCACCGTAGGGCTAGTAATCTTTGGTCCAGTTGACGCCGATGGCCGACTGACTCTGGCGGCCCATCAGAGTCTCCAGCCGGAAACTCTGGGTGAGAAAATACTCCAGATTCACGAAGAAGCTGCCCCACTCTTCCAGCGCCTGCTCATATCTTAGCAGCACGCGCCGGCTGATGTACTTGCCGAAGGTCACGGAGCGGCGGCGTTCCGGGCCGCTCCCCCACTGAATAGAGACCATGTCCACCCCCAGCTGCCGGGCAATTCGGGCCTCCATCTGTGCGGCTCCGAACGCGGCCGCAATGTCGCTGGCGCGTCGCTGGACCAGAGCCGCCTGGTCACTGTTGAGCTCATCCAGCGGTCGTCCAAACAGTAGGGTGGACATGATATCGCCCTCTGTCATTTCGGGCTCGGAGGTCAGCAGGATCTCCGGTTTCTGCACCGTGCCCTGGACAAGGATTCGAACCAGGGTTCCCTCCACGTTAGATGAGAGCACCAGGTCCAGTGACGGATTCACCTCGTCATCCCCGTAGAAAACGGCCTGTCCTCGATCCACGTCAAACGTACGTCCCAGGAACGCCAGATGACCCCGGGCCGCGCTCAGAGTGCCGGTCACCGTGGGCATCTCTCCCTTCTGAACTACGTCCAGCTCTCCGGCGAGCTCCACGTTGAGCCCCTGACCCCGAATCCAGAGCCCGGAAGGAATGTTCACGTTGATGTTGAGATCCATCCTCGGCCTGCCGCTCGGATCCGGATCTCTTGGAATCGTCGAGGCAGGGTCCGTCGCGAGAGTCTCCTGCCCGGATTCAAGGGCATCCGGTTCCCAGAGAACGGCCTTTCCGTGAACCGGATGCAGGTTCTTCGGAGGGTCGGGAACGCGGATGACGCCGTTCTGAATCTCAATCTGCCCCGATACGGACGGCAGCCGCTTCGTCCCCCCAAAGCTGAGATCTGCCTTCCCGGCGATGCGAGTCCCGTCGGCCAGCGAGGCCTTGACCTTCGACATCGCAAGGCGACCGTCCAGTGCCGGATCCTCCACGGGCCCGCGGGCCGAGAACCGAATGCGGCAGGTTCCCTCGAGCCCCATGTCGGGAGGCAGGAAGGGATCAAATTCCGAAAGAATCAGGTCTCCTGATTCAATGCGCACGTCCAGACTGTCCACCGTCCGGGTCACGGGCTCTCCCGGCAACAGAGACCAGTTCACGGGAACGGAAATCATCCCTGTGAGGAGCCTCTGCTGAAGGCGGTCGAGCGCGAATGACGCCAAGAGTCCTGCGCGTGTTCCAACGTCCACGGAATCTGAAGCGACGTGAACCTCGAACGGGATGCCGTACACCGACATCTTCGGCCAGTCGGGAAACGACATGCGCCCTCCGGCGAAGGCGGACGGTTCACGAGTGGTTCCCGAGAGTGAGAGCCGAGCGTCCAACTGAGCGGTCCGTGCGAGCGCCTCTCTCGGACGGGAGACAGCTAGCTCGGTCGGAACCGGGAACGCAACGAGCGTCATGTCCCCGGACACAGGCCCGTCGTGGAATGTAGCTCCGGGAGGATAGATTCGAACCGCGCCGGGCACTTCGAACGCGGCGTCGAGGATGGCCACACGCTCATCGATCATCTCCAGAGCAGCTGTGATTCCACTGGAGCTTCCAACGAGCGTCATTCCGACGTCGAGACCCCGTCGATTTCCCAGGGTAATCCCCGCTATTCGCGCCGAGGCCTCGACGGCGTCCGTCCCATTCGCTCGAAGCTGAATCTCCATCGCCTTCGGCCAGAGATCTGCCGGAAGCCTTTCCAGGGGTGGCTCCCCGGGAAATCGGAAGGTGAGATCGGCCGTAAAACGCGAACTGTCAGGACCCGCGAAACCGTGGGCATTCAGATCGCCCAAGGCGCCGCTGAGGTCGAGTTTGTCCAGCACGATGCCGCCCCCCTTGGGGAGGATCTCAAGCCGGAACGGACGGGTCGTTCTTAGATCCCGCCCCTGCAGGTGAAGAACGAGCGTATCTCCCGAGACGGTCCAACCCTCGGGCTTGTCTACACGCAGTCTCTGAAGCGTCCCGACCTCCTTGCCGTCGGCCTTCACGGTCAGGGTCCCAGGAAAAAGATCCCCGGAGGTGCCAGCTTCGTAGCCCACGTACAGGCTGTCCAGACGGATCTTCCCTGCACGGACTCCTTCCGGAGCTTTCGCTGCGAGGATCAGATTCTCCGGAGACCATCGAGCATCCCCTTCCAGTCGAGGAATCTCGTAGGACAAATCGCGCACCCGGCCTTCCATCGAACCCGTGAGGTTTGGAGCGTCAAATGTTCCTTGGAACTCGCCCTGGGCTCGCACGGCCAGATCGAGCTCCCGGCGTGGGACAAACCTCCCAAGGAATGCCGCGTTGGGAACGTCCACGCTCGATCGGACATCCCAGGCGCCCTCATCGAAACTCCCCTCCGCCCCAATCCGGACTCCCTCCCCGGCCAGAGCCACCCGATCAAACTGAACACGACGGCCATGGCCGGTGACGATGACCTCGGCGGTGTCGAGCCAGGCCGTCTGTCCCAGATCCAGACGGGCATCGAACGTGCGCCCGCTTTCTCCGACGCTTGCCGCCGCAAGAAGTTTCCCTGCGATCGGCCCTAGATCATCTACGCGGGACTCCGACGGCAACAGAGGAGCAAGGACCCGGGGACCGGGAAGACGAAGGGTTGCATCCACGTTAAGGTCCCGCGAGGCGCCGGTCGGATCCATTGTGCCGGACAAAGCAATGAGGAACGGCCCTTCGCCTTTCCAATGGGCGCGCAGGGAATCCAATGGAGCCGGATCCAGATCCAGAACCTTCGTCAGAGCAACCGGAGGTTCCGGAGCAGCCCAATTCGCCCGAAACGAGCTCTTCTGATTTCGGTAGATCTCTCCATCCAGACGCACATTCCCCAGGGCTCCGAGGGCCTGCACGTTCTTGACTGTGATCGACCCGTCCTCCGATCCCAGACGCACGGTCCCCGGCGTAGAATGCCTTGAGGATGCCGAATGCCGAGCTCGGGCGGTTTCCTCCACCAGGATGGGCTCGAGGTGGATCTCCAGATCTCCATCGCGCAGCACCTCAGCCGCCGCAGAGAGCGTGAAGTCCCGGGCACGTGCGGTCAGTCGCGCAAAGGCGGGACGCTTCCTGTCACCCGGCACTTCCGCGCTCGCTTCCAACCGATCCATCCGGAATCCTTGCCGAACCGCAGTGGCCCCCAGGGTGACTTCAAGATCGGGAACCGCTCTGGGACCTTCGAGACGGACTCCGAGATCGGCGGTCAGGCTGTCGAGCGGCACCGTCCCGGGCTTTAAGACCTCCAACCAGCGGGTACCGCGAGCCCGGACGCCGCCGGCCGCAACTACCTGATCCTTCTCCAACCGGCCGCGAGCTCCGACATGGAGATCCGGAAGTCCGACCCACACCGTGTCCACAACAAGGTCGGCATCCGTGTAAGACACAGCGGCTCCGCCGCCCGTGACCCATACACTCGGGTGAACTGTGAGCCCCAACTCTGCGGACAGCTCCGGTTGTATCCGCACGGTTCCGCTGCTGGAGAGGGAGAGTCCCTCCAGTTCGGGCATTCCCTCCAGCGACGTCTTCAGCATCCGGAACTGAGACAGCTCGCCGGTCCCGGGTGTCAGTACATTCGCCTGGAAGGACATTGCTTCGATCCCGGCATCGCCTCGCTCCAGCTGCACGTCCAGCTCAACCCCCACGGCCCCCGGGGGTGACTTTCCGCCTTCGGCAGTCAGGATCAGACGGCCCTCATCCGTTCCCGTGGTGGCAAGAGACAGGAACACCGGATATCCGGGCTGGAGTCGTCCGGCTCCCACTCCCGACATCGTCCAATCGGAGGCGTCCACGTCCAAGGCGAGACTGTCCAGTTGCCATCCATTCTGGGGACCCCGGATCGCAAGACGCTCCAGAACGATCCTCGGATCGTGACCGTGGGCAAGATCCAGAGTTCCCGAAAGACGGACGTCTTCCAGCGATAGCGACGGAGAGATGCGAATCGAACGCGCCGAGATCGCGACCCTCTTGGCCGCGAGAGAGGGAAAACCGGGAATGGATCCCCCGCGCGGGAATCCCGTCCCCCGTGCTTTCTTCGGAGAGATGTCCTGCTCCGGCGCCCTGGCGGGAAAGGTGAGGCGCATGGCCGGATAATCCACATCGGCTTCGTCGAGGAGGATCTCCGTGGCGCAGAGATCACGACGAAGGAGATTCGAGAGATCAACGGACACGCGAAGTCGATCGACCGAGACCAGGGTGTCCTCGGCCGCCGTCCACCGGAGTTGAAAGGCCTCGATCGTACCCAGCGAGGGCCACGTCGCCTTCTCGACGGCTATCTCTCCCGGCAGCGTCCGGTCCACACGCACCACGATCTCCGCAAGGATCCGGCCCCGGACCGGGGGCAAGAGGAGCAGAACGACCAAGAGGACCCCGAGTCCCACAAGGGAAAGAACCACGTACCCAAGAATCTTGAGAAGGCTCTTGATCATCTGCGAAACCTGCCGTTGCATGTCGACCCCGGGCCGCTCCACATCAGTACGGATGGCCAATCACCACATGCAGCACCCAGTTTGGCTCGCGCGGCTCCACCTCGGTCACTCGAAACCCGGCATCGGCCCGAACCGGCCCTACGGGAGTCAACACCATCAGTCCGGATCCCACGGCAACCTCGACATCATCGATCGACATGTGATCCCACTTCGACCACACCTGTCCTGAGTCCACAAAGAGTGCGCCTTTAAAACGCCACAGAATTGGGAACCTTAGCTCGAACGAGGCCTCCACCTTCGCCTCACCGCCGAGCGGCGCTCCCGAGCCATCCAGCGGTCCCAGCTTACGGCGCCCGAACCCGCGCATCGACGTGGCCCCACCTGCGTAGAATCGCTTGTTGGGCAGAAGATCCACCGACTCCCCCGTCGGCCACGCCGCTCCGCCCCCCAACCGTCCGGCCAACACCGTTTCCCCTACGAGCCGCAAGTAGGATGCCGCAGCACTCTCGATCAGTACGAAATGACTCTCCGTCACAGAACCGGGGGGCGCCCACTCAGCACGTATCCATGTCACCGCCCCCCGGGTGGGATAGACCCGATCATTCGAGCTGTCACGGTTCCATCCCAGGGAGAGTACGGTCAGAAGCCCTCCCTCTTCCGTGAAGGCACCGATTTCCGCAGTCTTGATATCGACATCCACGAGGGAGACGGCAATGCCGGCCCGAAAGGTCGTCAAAAGAGTCGGTCGAAATCGCGCACCGAGATCCAGCCCGGAGCTCAAGAGATTGTAGCTGTCTTCTCGCTGCCTCTCCACGGAAGCGCCGACCACGCCTCTCGTTCGGGGGCCAAAGAGGGCGGGCCACCAGAAGGACGCTCGCGTCCCCTGAAGAAAACGGGAGACGGACGTTTCAAACGCCATCCCCCTTCCGCCACCGAACAGGTTGCGATGCTCCCATCTTGCGCGGACTTTGAGGAGATCCTCGGTCCAATAGGCAACGCCGAACTCCACGGTTCGGGACCGCCGAGGAAGGAGATCGGCCCGAAGGATGAGCATCTGAGGTCCGGCATCCTCTGGGTGAAGACGGATCTGCCGAAACAGGCCCAGAAGACGAAGATTGTCTTGAGCACGGACCATGGTGGACGGAGAATACACCTCGCCTCTCTTGATATCGATGGTCTTGCGAACCAGGATCGCGAGATCGTCCGGAATACTCTCTACAGCGACGTCATCAAATCGATAGACCGCCCCCGGCTCAGCAAGGATCGCGATCCTCACGTGTGTCGAATCAACCTTCTCGATCTTCCTTTCGACTATGGCCCGCGCATGTCCACTGTCCAGAAGGAGGGTTTCCAGGGACCGGACGGACCGGTCGAGCTTCAGTTCCGAAAAGACCGACCCCGGTTGTAGAGTCATCCGGGAGTGCGCTTCATCGCGCAGACTAGTGGGAAACCCCTGGAGCGAAAGTGCGTCTACGATCACGGGGGGGCCGCGTTGAACATCGAGGCTCACGATAACATCGCGCTCTCCTTTTCCAGGCCGAAAGCGGGGACGGATTCGAGCATAGGGATATCCGCGGCGTACGAGAAAGAGCCTTGCTCGATCAAGGTCCTCCTCCAGGATGCGAGGGTAGAATACCGGCCTTTGCGTTCGGACCAGCTTCCGCTGGCCGGAGAGTGCGAGACCCTTTGCCAGCTCCTTCGACAGATCTTCATCGAGCCCACGAACGACCAACGAGGATGTCGTCCAGCCCTTGTAGGCCGATCCTGTGTCCCGGGCGTCCGGCTGTGCTGTTGCCCAATCGGGGACGGTCATGGTCGAAAGAAGCATGACCATCATCGTGACACGTGCCCGCGCGCACCTGACCGGTCTTCGAGTCTTCACGGGGCGTTCCTTGAGAATCTCTCGCATTGCGGCTTCCGCTCCACACGGAACACTTCCAGCTGCCCGTCGCCTTCAGCCTTCGGCGTTCTGAGTATCGAAGTATAGCACAGCCGAAGTCCTTGCGTATTCCTCTCTGGGAGATAGAATCCGCATTGTCTCCGTCTTCTCAAACTCGATCAGGAGGGTATATCCATGGAAATCTTGCTCGAAAGCCTCATCAATGAGTGGCACAGTCTTCTTCGTCTCGTCCCTCGAATCTTCGCTGCGATCGTCGTGATGCGGAAACCAGGGACAGCCACCCATTTTAGTCAACTTTCTCACACGGGCCACTTTTAGGGGACTTAGGTGAGTAATCCCGGCACGGGAAGTGCGAAGTCCCTGATGCGGAAACCAGGGACAGCCACCCATTTTTGCGGAAACCAGGGACAGCCACCCATTTTAGTCAACTTTCTCACACGGGCCACTTTTAGGGGACTTAGGTGAGTAATCCCGGCACGGGAAGTGCGAAGTCCCTGGCCCATCATGCCGCGTATTGCCCGAATTGTCATCGAAGATCTCCCACACCACGTCACCCAGCGAGGGAACAACCGCGCCCAGGTCTTCTTCTCTGACTCCGACCGAGAGTTCTATCTCAGAATCCTGAAAGAGAAGTCCCTGAAATACGGTCTGGAAATCCTCGGCTATTGCCTCATGACCAACCACGTCCATCTGATCGCCACCCCAGCGAGCAAAGACTCCCTGTCTCTGGGCATCGGCCGGACACACTACCGATACACGCAGCGAATCAACTACGGTCTGAATCGCATCGGGCACCTGTGGCAGAACCGGTTCTCCTCCTGCCCTCTTGGCGTAGAGCACTACTGGAAAGCGCTCCGGTACATTGAGCAGAATCCTGTCCGCGCTAGGATTGTGGATTTGCCCTGGGAGTATCCATGGTCCAGCGCAGCTGCCCACGTTGGTGAGGAGGATCCAACTGGTCTTCTGGATTTGGAGAAGTGGAGGGAATCCTCTCGAGATCTCGACTGGAGATCCATCCTGCTCGAAGGGCTAGACGAGGACGAGATGACTCAGCTGCGGCTCTGCACAAAACGCGGCCGCCCGTGGGCCAGCGAGAAGTTCCTGGACAAGTTGGAGAGGTCCCTCGGCATCGCGCTGCGTCCCCAGCGTGTCGGGAGACCGAGGAAGCTCAATGGGCGCGTGCGTTATCCTGGATGAAAATGGGTGGCTGTCCCT
>CAZSXU010000051.1:0-11601 GCA_964610505.1 uncultured bacterium
CGGCTCGCACCCTTTCTCTCAGGAAAGGCGGCGGGCCGGCTTCTTTGTGTCCGGACCGCCGGCCCGGATGATTCAAAAGCGCTCGGCCGCGGCGCCGTGGCCGCAACACGCGCGGGGAACAAAAGCCATTGTTCCCTCTCCCTCCAAGGGAGAGGGAGGCTGCCGGTGCGCGGCGTCGGCAGCAGGGCGAGGGTCCAGCAGCGCGTTTTCTGTCGGACGAACTTCGGTAAATCGGAAATCGTGAATCGGAAATGAGGCAAGCGGCCGCTCAGGGCGAACGGGCGGCGCGATCGCTGTTTAACCCGAGGGACCCGGTGGGCCAATTCCCAAAGGGTGACTTCCACAACCAGGGCCTCGTAGTTGTTCCGCATTTCCTACCAGAGGGACCTACATAACTCCCTTCGTCGGAATCGCACTGGCATTTGTCTCGCAATTCGCATATCGTTTCGCCGGGTGTCGGAGCTTGCCGGAGGGCAGAGTATTGGAGACACTTGCAGCCTGGGATCAAGCCGCGTTCTTCTGGATCAACCAGTCGTGGGCGAATCCTGTTCTGGACCGGATTCTGCCGTTCCTCACGGATTTCGACCACTGGCGGATTCCGGTGGTCGTCTGCCTTCTGGCCTTGGCCGTGTTCGGAGGGACCAAGGGGCGGGTGACGGTCCTCATCCTGGTGGTCGTGATCACGCTCAGCGATCAGACCGCCTCGGCGCTCATCAAACCTCTCGTGGGCCGGGTCCGGCCCTGTAATGCCCTCGAAGACGTGAGGCTTCTCATCCCCAGGTCGGGCGCCTTTTCCTTCCCCTCCTCACATGCGGCCAACATCACGGCCGCCGCTCTCGTTCTCTCCGTTCGATATGGTCGTCTCAAACCCGTCTGGATCGCCGTCGCCGTCCTGGTTTGCCTGTCCCGAGTCTACGTGGGGGTGCACTACCCTGTGGACGTGCTCGGGGGCGCGGGCGTTGGACTCGCGGCCGGCGGACTCGTCCTGGGAATCCACCGTTGGGCGGCGCCCAGAGTCTCGTGGCCGCGCCGGAGATCCGCCCCCGAGAACCCAGAACAGTAGAGAATGGACATTGGAGATTAGAGCTCGGAAAAGAGCATAGGGAAGGACACGGGGCCATATCCAGTGCGGGCCAATCTGTCATGTCCGGTCTCTGTTGGGCTTTCCCGGCGCGGACGCAAGGGCCGTGCAGCGGCGGACTTCCCAAAAAAGCGTTTGACGGAAGACCGTAATCGCGTGTATAAAAGAGGGTTCGTGCTTTTCATGAGTACGCGATTGAGCCTCTAAGGAGACGCAGGGATGACGCAGGAGATCTCCGGAAAAGCATGCCGCAGTCTGTCCGAAGAGTTGGCGGAGCGCGCGGATCTTCAGGTCGAAGAGTGCTATCAGTGCGGCAAGTGTACGGCCGGATGCCCCATCGCGGACGAGATGGATCTGGCTCCGAACATGGTGGTCCGGCTCTGCCAGCTGGGCCAGAGAGAGAAGGTGTTGGGGTCGAAAACCATCTGGATGTGCGCCGCCTGCCAGACGTGTATGACGAGGTGTCCGCAGGAATTCGATATCGCTAAACTGATGGACAATCTTCGCCAGATGTCCTACCGGGAGGGCAAGGTCAACGCCGGCGCATCCGGGGTGGCGGCTTTCTATAAAGCGTTCCTGGACGTGACCAAGCGGTATGGGCGACTGAGCGAAGTCGGCCTGACCGCCGTCTATAAGTTGAAGCGTTTCCCGAAGGAACTCATGAACGACGTGTTTTTGGCCCCCGGAATGATGTCTCGAAACAAGTTGCACATCGTCCCGAAGGGAATCAAGGGGGCGTCTGAGGTGGGCAGGATCATTGACCGCTGCATGAAGGAGTCCCGCGAATGAAAGTGGGCTACTATCCCGGTTGTTCACTCGAGGGGTCGGCGTCGGATTATGGATTGTCCGTTGCCAAGGCGGCCGAGCTTCTGGGAATCGAACTCGTGGAAATCGAGGATTGGTGTTGCTGCGGTGCCAGCGCGGCCCATTCGATCGATCATCTTCTGAGCATTGCGCTTCCCGGGCGGAATCTGGCTCTCGCGCGGGCCCAGGGTCTGGACCAGGTCTTCGCGCCCTGCGCCGCCTGCTCCAACCGCCTGATCTCCGCTTCGGTGGAGATGAAAGCGAGTCCCGAACTTCGGGCCAAGGTGGAAGATGTCACGGGCATGCCGACGGGCGAAGAGGTCTCCATCCTCAACATGCTGGACCTGATTCAGGCTTACGGCCACGACGAGCTCAAGGCGAAGGTGACACGGCCGCTCGAGGGTTTCAAGGGGGCCTGCTACTATGGGTGTCTCCTGGTTCGGCCGCCCAAGGTGGTTCAGTTCGACGACCCTGAAGATCCACAATCGATGGAGAGAGCACTCACAGCGATCGGGGCGACTCCGGTCGACTGGCATTTCAAGGTGGAGTGCTGCGGCGCGGGCCTGACGATGGCAAAGACCCAGGTGGTCACCCGCCTGGTGCGCGAGATCCTGATAAACGCAGAAACAAACGGAGCCGAGGCCATCGTGGTTGCGTGTCCACTTTGTCACCAGAATCTGGACATGCGGCAGCTGGCGGTGAACTCGCAGTATGGGGAGAACCACCGGCTTCCGATCTACTACATTTCGGAGCTCATCGCTCTGGCGCTGGGCGCCTCTCCCAAACAGGTCGGCCTCGACCGGCATTTCGTCGAGGCCCGGGAGCGGATCGCCTCGCTGGGCGCGTCGGGGAAGGGTTAGTCTATGGAGCGGATCGGCGTGTTTGTCTGCCACTGCGGCGAGAACATCGGCCGGACGGTGGATTGCCCAAAGGTCTCCGAGGAAGCGGGGAACATCCGGAACGTGGTCCATTCCGTGGACTACAAGTACATGTGCTCCGATCCCGGCCAGGCCATGATTCGGGATGCGATCAAGGAAAAAGGGCTGACCGGTGTGGTGGTGGCGGCCTGCTCGCCCCGGATGCACGAACCCACATTTCGGCGGGCGGCGGCGGATGCCGGGGTAAACCCGTTTCTCTGCGAAATGGCCAACATTCGGGAGCATTGCTCCTGGGTGCATGAGGACATCGACGCGGCCACCACCAAGGCGATCGATCTGGTCCGGGTGATGGTGGAGAAGGTCAAGCAAAACGAACCGCTCTTCCCGATCCGGGTCCCGGTGACCAAGCGGGCGCTCGTTATCGGGGGGGGCATCGCCGGAATCCAGGCGGCCCTGGACATTGCCGACGGCGGCCACGAGGTCGTGCTGGTCGAGAAGTCTCCGTCCATCGGCGGGCATATGGCTCAGCTGTCCGAGACCTTCCCGACGCTGGATTGCTCCCAGTGCATTCTGACCCCCCGCATGGTCGAGGTCGCGCAGCATCCGAACATCACGCTTCACGTCTATTCCGAAATCGAAGAAGTCAACGGCTTCATCGGCAACTTTGAAGTGAAGATCCGGAAGAAGGCGTCTTCCGTGAACAACGCGCTCTGTACCGGCTGCGGGGCGTGCACGCAGGTGTGCCCGGCCAAGAAGATCCCCAGCGAGTTCGACGCCGGATTGGGACACCGAACGGCCATCTACGTTCCGTTTCCGCAGGCCGTTCCCAACAAACCCGTGATTGATCGGGATCACTGCGTGCGGTTCAAGGCCGCGGCCCGAAAGGGTGTTCCGGTGGCCGACGTGACGACCTGCGGGAAGTGCTTCGAGGCCTGCCCGATCGAGCCCGTGAAGGCCATTGATTTCTCCATCGAGGACGAATTCGTGACGGAGAAGGTGGGCGCGATCGTGGTGGCTACCGGGTACGAGCTCTACGAGAAGGAAGACATCGGCGAGTACGGGTACGGGAAGTATCCGGACGTGATCGACGGCCTGCAGTTTGAGCGACTTGCGAGCGCGTCGGGGCCGACGGGGGGAGAGATCCGCCGGCCGTCCGACGGGGAAGTGCCCGAGACCGTCGTTTTCGTCCAGTGCGTGGGGTCTCGAGACCGGGCCAAAGGCTTGACGTATTGCTCCAAGATCTGCTGCATGTACACGGCCAAGCACGCCCTGCTGTACAAGCACAAGGTCCACCACGGATATGCGTGGGTGTTCTATATGGACATCCGCTCGGGCGGCAAGGGGTACGATGAATTTGTCCGGCGGGCGGTGGAAGAGGACGAGGTCAAGTACATTCGGGGCCGCGTGTCCCGTATCTACCCGGAGGGCAAGAAGCTGGTCGTCATGGGCGCCGACACCCTGAGTGGTGAGAAGGTCAGGATCGACGCGGATCTGGTGGTTCTGGCCACGGCGGTCAAGCCGTCGCCGGGCGTCGATTCTCTCGCTCAGAAGCTGGGGGTGTCATACGACCAGTACAACTTCTTGACCGAGGCCCATCCCAAGCTGAGGCCCGTCGAGACGGCGAGCGCCGGGGTCTTCCTGGCCGGGGCGTGCCAGGCGGCCAGGGACATTCCGGACGCCGTGGCCCAGGCCAGCGGGGCGGCCTCCAAGGTCCAGGTGCTCTTGAGTTCGGACGAGCTCGAGCGGGAGCCCATCGTCGCCGTCGTGGACGAGAACACGTGCGTGGGGTGCTTCTGCTGCGAGGCCGTATGCGCCTACGGCGCCGTGGAGAGAAAGGAAATCCGGGATCGCGACGGGAACCTGATCAAGACCCTCGCCTATGTGAACCCGGGGGTTTGCCAGGGCTGCGGAACCTGCGTGGCCACGTGCAGGTCCAACAGCGTTGATCTGGCGGGATACACGGACAAACAGGTGTTCAACGAAATACGTGCGCTCTAGCCTGGACGATGCGCGAATCCCGGAAGGGGTCCGCGCATCATCCAGGCAGAGCAATGGAGCAATCGATCAATAGAGCAATAGCTCTCGGAGAAGAGCATCATAGAGTGTCAACTGCTCCATTGCGGTCTATTGTTCTGTTGCTCTATTGCTCGGAACAACGACCGCTTGTGAGAACGGGACCGGAAGTCCTAACGCGATACGCATGACTGCATTCGGGGGGAGTCCGTAGTGGCGGAGGAATCGTTTCATCCCAAGATCGTGGCTTTCGTCTGCAACTGGTGTACCTATGCCGGGGCGGACCTGGCCGGTACCTCTCGAATCAAGTACGACCCGGACGTTCGGGTCATCAAGCTGCCCTGTTCCGGGAGGATCGACCCGCTGTTTCTTCTCCAGGCTTTTGAGCGGGGCGCCGACGGCGTTCTGGTCTCGGGCTGCCATCCGGGGGACTGCCACTACACCTCGGGCAACTACTATGCGAAGCGACGGTGGACGGTGTTCCGGCGGCTGCTTCGGTTTCTGGGGATTGAGGAAGAACGGATCCAGTTTTCGTGGGTCTCCGCCGCCGAGGGCGGCAAGTGGGCCGACGTGGTCAACGACGTGGTGGGCAAAGTGAGGACGCTTGGGCCCTTCACGCGCTACAAGGAGATCGTACGCTAGATGGCGGACTGGGACGCACAGCAACAGACGCTGAGAGAAACGGCCAGAGAACTTCTCTCCGGCGGTAAGGTGGGCGTCGTGATTGGCTACGGTGCAGGAACAGCACCCGGGACCGCGATGCCTGTCTTCATTCGCCGGGCGGAGGATGTGGACCGGTTGGCGTGGGGGCCGCATTGCCATCACAACTTGGCGGTATATCTCACCCGGAAGGAAGTGCGCGCCCTCGGCCGGCCGGCCGTGGTGGCGATGGGATGCACGGCGAGAGCCGTGGTGGTTCTCCTTCAGGAGGGGCAGATCAAACGGGAGGACGTCGAGATCATCGGGATGGCCTGTGAGGGCATGGGCGACCCGGTGTTCCGAAAGTGCCTGACGTGCGACGTCCGGACACCGAAGGAGTACGATGTTCTCGTGGGGGACGAAATCGGTCCCGCGGAGGGAGAGGCCGAGGATCCCGAGAAGGAACGCCTGGACGCCGCGGGCCCAGATGAACGTTGGCGGTTCTGGCAGGAGGTCTTCACCCGCTGCATTCGCTGCTACGCGTGCCGCGCGGCCTGCCCCATGTGCTACTGTGAACGCTGCATCGTCGAGAAGAATCAACCGCAGTGGGTGGCGAGCGCGCCGGAGGCCAAGGGGAATCTCAACTGGAACATCACCCGGGCCATGCACCTGGCGGGCAGGTGCGTGGAGTGCGAGGCGTGTGAGAGAAGTTGCCCGGTGGACATTCCGCTGATGTTGCTGAATCGAGAGGTCACCAGAATCGTCGAGGATTCCTTCGACTACAGGGCCGGCTACGACAAGGACGCCAAGCCGGCGATGATAGACTACAATTCGGGCGACAAGGCCGAGTTCATCCGATAGCCCGCATGAGCCGGGGGCTTATGAAATCGCTTCTCGGTGTGGGCCAGATGGGGGCTTGGATCAGATGGTGAAAGCCGTTCAGGAAACGAAGAACGCCGATTTGTTTGACGCGATGAGGAAAGAGGGGCGTCGGGTCGTGGCCCCGGTGGAGGTTTCCGAAGGGCTCGTCCTCTTCCGGCCCGTTGTGTCCGGCAGCCGTCTCAGGCCGGAGGTTCTGAGGACACGCCGATCGATCAAGGAATTCTTCTTCCCCATGACCGAGACGCTCTTTGAGTTCGACCACGGCGGCGAGGCCGTGGACCTCCAGAGCCCGGAACCGGACGTGCCGGAGACGGTGATCTGGGGATGCCGGCCCTGCGACGCGCAGTCCCTGACCCTTCTGGATCGCGTGTTCGGGGACGAGCACCGCGACGAGCCCTACTTCGCCCGGCGGGAGAGGACGACTATCGTCACGGCCGCCTGCGAGAAGCCGGACGAGTTCTGTTTCTGCACCTCGGTGGGTGGATCCCCCGTCTCCGAAGAGGGAAGCGACGTCATTCTCCTGCGCCAGTCGGACGGACGCTTGCAGGCCAAGGCGCTCACGGACAAGGGCAAAGCGCTGATGGAAGAGTTTTCGTCGTTCTTCGAGGATGCAGGGTCGGATCTGGCCCCGGCGCCCGAAGTGCCGGAAAGATTCAAACCCGCGGAGATCAAAACCCGCGTGGACGCTCCCGGATTCTTTGACGGGCAGGTCTGGGAGGACGTGGCGCTGGCCTGCATGGGATGCGGGACCTGCGCGTATGTCTGCCCGACGTGCCACTGTTTCGACATCGTGGACGAAGGCGGACTCGTCGACGGCCGCCGGATCAAGAACTGGGACGCCTGCGGATTTGGTCTCTTCACGAAGGAGGCGGCGGGCCACAATCCCCGGGCTACCCAGCCGGCCCGCTACCGGCAACGGGTGATGCACAAGTTCTCCTATATCCCGACCCGCTATGAACTCCTGGGCTGCGTGGGGTGCGGGCGCTGCAGCGTCCACTGCCCCGGATGCATCGATATCGCCGCCGTGGTGGATGTGCTGGGACGAGCGGAGGCGGCGAAGTAGGGGCGGGGGCAAAGCAAACCACAGATTTCACAGATAGGCATTGTATTGAAGCAAGTTCTTGCCTCAACGGGGGAAGATCAAGGCCCGGGACTATCCGCAGATTACGCAGATGGAGTTCCTTAGGGGTCTCGGGCTTATGCCCGAGACCCCTAAAAAGCATTTCCCTCTGTGCCCCTCTGTGTCCTCTGTGTCGAGGTTCTTCGGTCTTCTCCGTGCCCGGGATGACGAAGGGCGAGTGTCGAGGGCGAGGAACGAGGGTTAGGGCATTCTATGCCCCGGTGCCGTGTCACCGGGGCAGCGAGTATCTGTGTAATCTGTGGTCTGCTCTTCTGTTCTTGCCGAATCCGGGCTATGAAAAAGCCTCCGCGGCTTCGATCTGATGGTAGAAAAAGGGGGCGCTCTTCAGCTTCTTGGAGACGGTGGAGATCACGTTCCTGATCTTCTACGTCAGCTACCTTCCTGAACTCGCGCGGCTGCTTGTCTGCACCCACATGCTACGGTCTTGGGAAAGAGCCTCGGGACGCAGGGGGAGGACACGACCCTGGAGACGATCAGAAGGAGGGCAGTGCCAGAGCGGTTCCCCGGTTCACCCGATTCCCGGTGGTAGTCCGTCTCGGCAAGCATATGGCAGAGCGAGGCCTCACCTTACCAGCACGATCTTGTCAGCCACGGACTCGCCGCCCTGTCTGAGCCGGGATACGTAGATTCCCGAACTAACGGATCGCCCGCTTTGGTCTTTGCCGTTCCACCATTGCCGGTGGTCTCCAGAGTTCGCGTCAGGAAGGATCCACTCGCGCACCATCCGGCCTGAGATATCATAAATGCCTAGAACCGCCCGGCCACGTTGACGCAGATGAAACGCGATTTCACAGGCCGGCCGAGCTCTTCGGCCGTCCTGCATGGAATGCGCCCCACATGCATGACGGGCTTCTTCTCGTCGCCGATTCCCCTCACAAGGTGTCCGTCATCCGCAAACTCCCAACAGTACGTCGTGCAGGGCCATCCTTCCTCCTGCCACCATTCATTGACACGCATGTGGGATGGTATGAAGTCGTAGGCTGGATCCGCGTCGCAGGCATCGCCGACCAGGAGAAGATGTCTGGGAGCGATTCGCCAGCTAGCGTGCGCGAACTCGACGAACGATCTCAGGTGATCGACGGTCAGGGTATCCGCGCCGCCTCCGAACGCGCCGAGAATCTCCGACGTGGTCACCACGCAACCTCGGAGATCCGGGTCATCAAGGAAGGCAATGGCATCGGCGGCAAAATCGTCGTGGCTGAGCACGATGAAATCGATGCAATGGTCGGTGGCGAGCGGATCGAACCCCAGAACGCCGCTTGTCGCGACAACCGATAGTGCAATCGACACAACTGCGACCTTCCCGTGGAGTGCTCTCCTCACCAGACATCTCTTCACGGCACGAGGACGGTCTTCCGGACGGCAGTTGCTTGCCCGCTGCGTGCCACCAGGAAGTAGACTCCGGGCGCGGCAACTTCGCCGGTGCCGAGACGGCCGTCCCACGTGACCCGCGCGGGGCCCCGCGGGAGTTCTCTGTCTACCAGCCGCCTGATCAATCGCCCCTGGACATCAAAGACGTCCAGGTCCAGCCGTCCCTCCACCGGGTTGTAGAACTCGACCTGAACGACCGGGTTGAACGGATTCGGCCACGCGCGCAGGTCCAATCCCCCACCACCGGGATTGGCCACCCACCCGCGCCCCAGGACTCTCTGCTCGTCGTCCGAAGTCGTCCCGGTCAGCGTGTACCACAGTGTGTCCCAGGCCGCCGGTATGTGATCGAGGAATCTGAAATCCTCGACGGGCGCTCTGTTCTCGTCAATCATGGAGATAGACTCGGCGTTCACGCTGGGGCCACGTGAATCGCGTTCAAATGAGCGATGGAGACTGAGATGACTGATGGCTGTCGCCGAGGGCAAGTGCCAGGTGATGAGAATATCGGGATCGTGGACCTGGAAGCCCAACGTGATCTGTGGCATGACCGTTTCAAATATCGTCGTGTGAAGCTGCAGTTCGTGGTTGGCAGCATCACGGATGTAGATCCTAACCGTGTGTGAACCCGATAGGTCATCGGTATCCCAGTCAAGGTAGTAGAAGAGCTGGTTCCCTTGGTTGCATCCGTAGGGGGGTAGAGTGGGGAACTGGTAGAAATCCTCCTGCGTGGGCGGGTACTGTCCATCGCGGTCCTCAAACCTGTCGAAGCAGAGAGAATCCTCAGCCGTCTCCCCTTCGTCCACGTGTAGCGTGATTTCGTAGATCCCAGGCTTGCAGGCAATGCCGCAATCGTCGATGCTGTTGTTGAGATCGTAGGCGGCGAACCAGAACCTGATGCCATCGTCGGTCTCGTAGTAGTGGATGTCAGCTGTATCCACCGACGGCCAACACCAGTCATCGTCCCAGCTGCAATCGTCACTGAGGAAACCCGCGCTCTCGAACGCGTACCGGGCTGGATTGACGAGGAATCGCTTCATGTCGTCGTTCTCAACGGGGTCCTCCACGTCCGGCCGTACCTGTTCCGGACAGAACTGCCACACTTCGTGCAAATCAAAACCTTTGTACAAGGCGGCATGCACGTGTGCCTTCTCTGTGAGCGTGCCGACCCATGTGGGCCCATAACACGGGGAGTTCACATCGATACCGCCGATGGGAGCTACATGTGCAAGCATCATTGCCTCGGGATTGTTAGGATCACCGCTGGCGATCAGGATCTCCTTGTCGGGGTACTCGCCTATGAAGGCGACTCTCGCGGTACTACCGTAGTCGTTCGGGGAGTAAACTTCGTCATCCTCTTGCCCTAGGATGTCGATCCCGCTGTGGAGTCCGCCGAAGTGCTCCTGTGCTGGGTTGCCGGGGTGGTGTTGCATGAATGCAGCGTACCATACCGGACAGTATGTGTTAGGCAGGGGCGTTCGGCAGAAGAACTGCTCTGCCGACACCGCCGGTCCCTGCAACACCTAAGCCACAAGGGCCAGCACTGTCGCGCGTGTCAGTTTCTGTCGCACCATCTTCCTGCCCCCCTACTCGGTGTTCCACGGGACGCGCATGTCGTATAGATGGACGCAGTAAACGAACCGGCCCGAACCATCGTATCCCACAATCAAGTACGGGCCGTCGAAGACAACCGCATCGCAGTACGGGTGAGACTCCGACGAGTATGTATGAGTTCCCAGAACGTGGCCCTCCCGAGTGGTCACCTTGAGCACCGCGACACTGAAATCGTCCTCCTTCCGCCCCCCGGGACCATCCGGCCAGTAGGCTCCCGTCATGACCTTGGCCACGTATCGGCCCCCGGGAAAGATGGCGGCGCGCTGAACCAAGCGATTCTCCCACCTCTCCCAGAGGCGAGTGGGTGAGTCGAGGACCGTTGCGTCGTAGTACTGAACGACGTTTATGTTGTCTCGGCACATCCCGACTGACAAGAAATGCGTCCGGTCGCTCGAGTACGTCCTGAGCTCACATCTGTCCGGCGTGGACTGCACCAGACGCTCAGGCTGCACCAACCCGGGCTCTTTCGTGACCCTTCCTGTCCGCAGCGATACCCGGTACACGCCCAGGCTGGGATGATCCTGAGGGTGTACAGGCCTGCGAGGCTGCCCCTTCTGGATGGGGTGGATGTGCGGCCGCCGCGTGGCCGTGGTTTCGTCCTCCCAGACGGCATAGAGGAGGGCGGTACCCCCGTCACTCGGGTGAAGGTGGCTGGTCGGCCGTGTGTCCCAGGGATCCTGGAAGAGCACCCGGCCTTTCTCATCCAGAACCGAGAGGTGCCATTCCGAGCGTTCGTCATCATACCCCACGACCGCGCATCTGCGGGTCGTGCTATCGAAGCCGCCGAAATAGCCGACCTCGTACGGAAAATCAACTCTGGCGTCAGACTGATCCTCGTCGCTCAGCATCAACGTTCCGTTCGAGAACGACACGCCGAGATTCCCGTCCGTCTCACTCCAGCCGAAGCTCGGCCTCACCCACTTCTCGGGTTCCACCGAACGACCGTGTTCCCACGACCACCAGTCGATCCCTTCCGGGGGCAGTGTTCCGTCCCGGTCGACCGGCAGGAAGCCGACGTACCACTCATAGTCGATCCCTTTTCTGCCCCCCTCATCCCCAATGCAGTAGAGGGGTTCGCCTTTTCGGATAATCTGGAAATAGGAGACCGGGAATTCCCTTCCTGGTGCGGTCTCGTAGGTGACCATGTCCTCGACATAGTCGGTGCTGCAGTCGAGGAAGAA
>CAZSXU010000052.1:0-11294 GCA_964610505.1 uncultured bacterium
ATCTGTGATATCTGTGGCTGACGCTCTTGATCCTAGGGTGTGATCTCACGCAGGCGGAAGTCAATGAGGTCGCACGATACCGGCCAGTAGGATACCCCGTCGACCTGGACGCGCTCCGGGGCATCGCGGAGATTGTGAATGTGCCCGAAGACGCACCCGTCGGCGCCGGAGGTACTCAGGATTTCCGTGGCCACCGTGCGGGTGCAGCGGAAATCCGTGGGAGGGAAATGGAGAAGGCAGAGCGTTCGCGCAAAGGGGCGCGCGCGGGACGCCGCCGTCTCTTTTGCAGCGGCCACGCTGGCGCGCAGCCGGAGAATCTCCCGTTCCAGAATTTGAGCGTTTTCCTTCGGAGGAGCCACCTCGATCCCCTCGAGCCCGGGGAATTCCAGATCGGGATCCTGCCAGTAGCGTGTGCCGAAGAGGAGAACGTCCCCGACGCTCAGGCTATCGCCGAGGATCAGCCGGATCGATGCAGGCAGCGCGCTACGAAGTTTCTGTCTCGAACCCGCCACCCACCAGTCGTGGTTTCCCCGGATCAGGACCTTCGTTCCGGGCAGCGCGTCGAGCCAGCAAAGATCTTCCTCGGCCTCTTCCAGATCCCTCGCCCAGGAGAGATCTCCCGGCATCAGGACGAGGTCCTCGTCGGTCACTCGCTCGCGCCAGTCCCGCGCAATCTGTTCATGATGATCGCGCCACTGCTCGCCGAAGATGTGCATGGGCTTTCGAAGCCGCCCGTCCTCCAGAGACAGATGCAGATCACCGATGGCAAAGACCTTCATGGACATCTCATGCAGCTCAAGAATAGACGATCCTGAAGCCAAGTTCCCCGGAGAGCACTCGAGTACTCTTGTTGATGCTTTTCTCCACGGCGGCCAGCCCGCGGTGCGTCATCGAGAATTTCTGCAGCTCGCTGATGGCGATGAGATCGAGCGCCGCCGATTTCATCCAATCGACGTCCGTCGTGTAGCCGCAGACGGCCTTGGCGCCCGTCGCCTTGAGAAAGCGCCTGATGGTTCGCGTGTCCACCGCCAGCACTGAACAGGATCCGAAGTAGATCAGCCGTCCCTGGCACCGGCACCCGAGCCTCTTGCCCAGTTCCGCCAGCGTCATCCGGTGTCTCCTGTCAATGAGTATCGTGCTCTCGCTTCCATGGAAGGCCAGATAGAGGATCTTATACTGCGCGTAGGTTTTCTGCCGCCACTTGTCGATCAGGAATTCCATCTCCTCGATCGTCGAGCAGTCGCGATAGATGTACCTCACTCCGGCATTATGCTTCAGCAGACTCAATACCGGTCGCACCGTGGCGGTCTGATTCAGATTCGCGTCCCAATCTCCCTCGATGCAGAATACGTGCTTCGGAAACGTCTTTTTCTTTGTCATCCATCCCTCCGGTGAGCAGTGAGTCCTTTCACCGCTCATCCTACCACCGCGACGGGCGAAACACAAGGAGGTGCGGGCGCGAGAGGGCGACAACGTCAAAGGCGAGCCACAGATTGCACAGATTACACAGAGGGATACATAATGGGGGTTCGGACTTAAGTCCAAGCCCCCACAAGAACCTGTAGTATTCTTCGTGTCCTCTGTGCTGAGCGTTTGTGCCTCTTTTCGATGCCCTTGTCCAAGCTCAACTTTCGACTATCGACTCTCCACTTTCTCGGGCCGGGCGCGGGGAAGGTTCGCCGGAACGACGGCCGCAGCGTGTGGTTTTCCAGGGCCGCGGGCACCCACCCTCCTCGCAATTGAGAATCCCCCATTCACGCTGTGGCCTAGTGACGCCGAACCTTTCCCGCGGCAAAAGGCCCGAGCGACCGAGAACCGAAAGCCGAGAGCCGAAAACCGGAAAATCCACACCTCCGGCCGGGCGCGGGTAAGGTTCGCCGGAACGACGGCCGCAGCGTGTGATTTTCCAAAGCCGCGGGTACCCACCCTCCTCGCCATTGAGAATCCCCCATTCACGCTGTGGCCTAGTGACGCCGAACCTTTCCCGCGGCAAAAGGCCCGAGCGACCGAGAGCCGAAAGCCGGACAGTCCACACTCCGGGTCGAGCGCGGGAAACAGCGCAATTGTTTCCAACACCCTTCTCCGAGCTCTAATATCTAATGTCCAATATCGGATTTCTAGAAGTACGGGGCCGCCCGGATGGGCGGCCCCACTGACGCGCAGGCCTCGAAGACGGCCCTCATCCTCCGCATTGCCACGCGCCGGCGGCAGAGAACGTGCCGTCATCCACAGCGGGCGGTTACTTCAGCAACACCACCCGCCTGGCCGCAATCGCTTCCCCGGCGACCAGCCGGAGGAAGTACACACCCGAGGACACCGGTCGGCCCATAGAATCGCTCCCGTCCCAGACCGCCTCGTAGATTCCGCCGTCTTTGTCGCCTTGAACGAGGCGGCGGACCAACCGTCCCTCGGTGGAGTAGACCGCCAGATCCACCGGCCCTGCGGCCGGAACTCGGTACCGGGCGGTCATCACCGGATTGCATGGATTCGGGAAACTCTCGAGCAGGACAACTCGATCGCTCGGATCTTCCGTTCCGGTCACCGCCGTCGGGGCGGCCCCGGTGTTGAAAGTATACCAGGCGGCGGGGGCGACCATCGGGCGCGCCGCCCGGCGGCCGCCGTTGTCCTTGGCGAAAACGTAGTACTCGACGTTCACGTCATCCGCCTGCTGCGGAATGTCCGCGTAATAGGAGTCCGGATCCGCCGTGGACGTCAGCACCGTGGAGTCGAAGGTCACATCCCCCTCCACGCGCCAGAACACGCGGATGGAATCGGCGACGAGGCCCGTCTCGCTCCGGTCATCGATGAAGGCGGTCACGCGGTAGTCCTCCCCGTTTTCCTCCCGATCCGCCAGACGATTCGTATCCACCCGCAGCATGTACTCGTCGTGGATTCCCATCCCGCGGCAGTGAATGGCGTCGTCGGAATACCAGCTGCCCGAGTACCCGAGGATTTCGTAGCCCGGCATGGCGGCCTCGTAAGTCGCCAGCGCCGCGGCATCGGTCGAAATGCCGAAGGTCGGCACGAAAACCTTGCCGTTCAGGATGAGCGAGTTGGTGTAGGCCGCGACGTTGTCCCCGCCGATGCTCCCGCAGTACACCCGGACAACGTTGTACGATCGGCCGTAGCAATTTGTGAGAGTCTCGAAATACGCGACGTTGGCTTCTAACTCGGGATGGTCCGGGTGGCTCGACGACACCTCTTTCACCAGAATCGTCTCTTCATCCAGCAGCTTGGCCCAGCAGTCGATATGGTGAATGCCGTAGGGAGAAATGTCGGGAACGACCACGTAGTCCGTGATCCCCAGATAGTCCTCCATCGACTGAGCGATCTCCGAGTGGCTGAAACTCGTGTTCTCGTCCCAGACAAGATCCGTCGAGAACCCCCTGCCGTGACCGTCGCACATGTAGTTGCCGCCGGTGTGCGTCAAATCCGTGCCGTACACGGAAACGGACCACTCGGTCCCCAGGACCCAGTTCACCTGGTCGTCGTCCGGGCGAGGTCGGTTGTAGATATGGTCGGTGATGCCCCAGACACCGTTGGAGAAGATAAACTGGGGGCCGTAATCCCGCGTCCAAATGGAGTTCGTAGAGCAGTTGATGAACTCGACGTTGTCCATGTTCACCCCGTTGGCCGCCATATTGTTGTAGCAGGAGGTCTGCTGCGACGACGTGACCAGGACGTGAACGGTGAGGTCCTCCGCGTACTCACGAATCAGGCTGTAGGGAATACCGAAGCCCGAGCTGTAGCGGATGAGGACGCCCGTGACCGGTTCCCACTCCGCGCACTGCCGGATGGGCGTCGCCGGCGGAGCGGTCGCCCGGTGGCCGATTCCGATTTCATCCAGCCGCTCCATCTCTTCGGCGGTGAGGCCGATGGGCAGCGTCTCGCATTCCAGCGCCGGACGGACGGGTTCGTCCGCCTGTGCCCCGACGATACTCACTGCAATCCAAAGTATTCCGGCTAGAAGCCCGGCGCAGGCAGCCCGACGTGGAACCGGGGCAAATCGCCGCATGTCTCTTCCTCCGCGAAGAAGGCGATGGGTCTACAATCGGCCCTTTTCGAAGAGGATATCACAGACATATCACGAAATTGTCACAAGGAGAGAGACCCAAAGCGAGCCACAGATTCCACAGATTTCACAGATGGGCAGTGTGTTGAGGCAAGTCCTTGCCTCAACGGGGAACTGACTCAGATAACACAACCATGAGTGTATTGGCTATGCACTTGCGCTCACACCCCCAGGCGACAGCGGTTGGTCACGGACCGTTCCGCCTGGACCGGTGGGGCGGATCGTTATCCGGCCCACCAGCGGGTATCCCCGATGTTAGTCTGTGTCATCTGTGAAATCTGTGGCTCAGGCTCTTGATCTTGAATCTGCGTAATCTGCGGATAGAAAGGGTTGGGTTTCAATCCGTGCAATCTGTGGCTAGGGCTCTTGATCCTGAATCTATCGATGCAGACTTTCCTATTGAACATACCCCAGTGCCTTCAGCCTCTCCATCGTCTGCCGATCCAGGCCTTCAAACGGCGACCGCCCCTCGTCGGCTCCCGGAAGGCCGCCTTCCAGCCGATCGATCTCCGCCAGCAACCGTTCCTCCATGGCCGCGGCCACGGCTTCCTCCGCTTCGAACAGATCGTTCCGTTCCGCCGGATCCGCTGCCAGGTCATACAGCAACCGCTCGCCGTTCTTGAAATCGATGATCACCTTCCAGTCGGACGTCCGCAGGCCGAAGCGCTTTCCACTGTAAACAAAGGCGCGGCGGTCCGGAGTTCCGTCGATTCCGCGCGCAAGAGGCACCAGACTTTCCCCCTCGATCCACTCGGGGATGTCGTCCCCGATGAGGGACAGGATCGTCGGAACGATGGCACTGTTCTCCACGACCGCGTCCACGGTTCGCCCCGCCTCGAGCGTTCCGGGGCAATGCAGAATCAGCGGTACCTGAACGGATCCGTCGTAGACATCCTGGTGGCGGAAGTAGGGCTCGTGGTCTCCCAGATTCTCACCATGGTCCGCCGTGAAGACGATGAGGGTTCGTTCGGCGGGTGAAACCTGTTCAAGGAGACTCAGAAACCGGGTGAGACCGTCGTCCACGGTCAGGATTTCGCCGTCGTAGAGAGATAGGTTTCGGGCCAGGGTCTTGGGGTCCCTGCCCTGATCGACCCAGAGGGAGCCCTCCGTTTTCGAAGTCTCCGGAGGAAACGCCGAGCGGTACGGCTCCAGCGGTTCGTAGGGCCAGTGAGGATCGAGAAGATGAAGGAAAAGGAAAAACGGCGTCTTCGGCCTTCCCCGCAACCATTTCCCTACGCAGAGAAGCGTCTGGTTATCGCCCCCCCGGATTTTCCACATGAACTTATCGAAGAACTCCTTGACGGCCAGCGTTTGAATGAGAAGGGTCAGGCTCACCGGGCGGAGCTTCTCCACGTGACCCGACTCGATGTACGTGTCGAACCCCTGGGTGAATCCGAAGCGGTCGTCCAGGAGAGTGTTGGTCGTAAACCCCGCCGTAACATACCCCCCGTCCCGGAGGATTTCCGCCAGGGTCATCAAGGAATCCGAGAGAGATTCCCCGTTTCGCCTCAACCGATGTGTTTGGGGAACGACTCCCGTGAGCATCGTCGCGTGCGAAGGACCCGTCGACGGCTCTGGGCAGAAGGCCTTCTCGAACTTCACTCCCTCCCGTGCCAGGCGGTCGATGGTGGGCGAGGTTCGCCGTTCGTAACCGTAGCATCCAAGGTGATCCGCCCGAAGTGCATCGATCGAGATCAGCACGACCGAGGACTTTCCCCCCGGATCGCCGGCGCCTCCCCCGGCTCCTCCCGTCATGCCCGCCAATAGGGCGGCGGGCGCCCCCACGGTGGCCAGAGCGACCCCAAAAACCCGTCGGCCAAGACGCGGAGCCCTCTCCGCCGTCCGCCCGGCGGATAACCCTCGCGTAACACCCCAGGCGACAACGAATCCCAGGAGCAGGGAAACCACCAGCGCCCCGAAGTCAAACACGAGACTCCAGAAACTCCAGAAAGGAATGCCGAGAAGGACCCACTTGTTTCCCCAGTAGACCAGGGCAAGGAAGACAAAGGCCGCCGGCGAAAGACCCGATGCCCACCAGAGCGCCCGGCGGGCATCCATCACTCGAACCAGAACCGCCGAGAACACCAGCGCTCCCAAACCGCCTGCCGCACCGTAGACGAGCACCGAGAACAGGTAACCGACGAGCAGCCGAGGACTGAACATCGCGCTCAGCACGAGGGCGCACACGGCTCCGGCGATCATGCCCACCAGAACGGAGCCGAGAAGGACGGTGCGAGTTTGCAATAGAACCCTCCGGTCGCGGGAAAGCGAGTCTGTGGCTGCAGTATACAAATCGGGGCTGGCCGATGCCAGAGGAATTGAGAAATGAACAGGGCGGGTCACTCTCAACGGACCCACCCCGTGACTCACCATCCGTGAAATCTGTGGTTCCGGACTTACCCGCCCGACGAATCGAAGCCGGCCGTTTCCTCGGGCGCCGGTTCCCGAATCTCTTCCACACTCTGGAAGAGATTTTGAATGCGGTAGGTCCGGACCTTGAAGATCATATCCCGGTCCGGGCGCTTCACCCAGCGACTTCCGCTGTCTTCCTCGCCCACCAGCAGCACGCGGTCTGTGCCGTCCTCCAGATGCGCCGTGAACGTTCCCCACGGATCGTCCAGTCCCGCGTCCCCAGGCGAAATCTCCGGATCGAAGTCGTCGGCCACCAGTTGAGAGAACGTCCTGAGAATGTTGTCGACCACATTCATCTTGGCCTCGGCCGAATCGGGCCCGCTGAGATACCAGCGGATCTTGTCCTCGGTCCGGACCTGGATCAATGTATCGGCGCGGTCGATCCTGAATCGCAGAACCTCGTCCTGCGCGATGTTGAAGATGGTGCGGTCCCGCCAGCCCCGCTCGCCCTTGTCGAAGATTCCGCGAATGTATCCACTCACCAGGATGACGTCATTCGACCCGTCCACCCTCACGTAGGAGCCCGAGTGCCCCGGTCCGCTTTTCCCGACGAAAAGATGGGCCATCGGGGTTTCCCCGGTTCCCAGGAAGCGGCACTCCAGCATGCTGCCGTCCACCTGGAAGAGCGCTTGTTTCTCAGCGTTGCGGGAAGCCACCTCTTCGCGTTTCAGATCCCGCACTCGGGCCAGCAGGGCCCCAACGGCCCGAGCGTCGGCCGGATAGTCGTCCTCGGTCGTCACCCGCCAGAGTTCGCCGGCCTTTGCCAGTCGCGTGGTATCGCTCGGCGTCATCAGCTCGACGAACGCCACCGCCGTAGAATCGAAACCCGGGAACAGCGACGGCGCTTCGATCTTTGTCTTCCCCCCAAAGGGATTCTCGGCGACCACGGCCACCAGCAGGAGAACGACGAACACCGCAAGCATGATCAGTGTATTTCGCTTCATGCCCTCCACCCCGCAAATGCTCTCGACTCAGACACCGTACGCTTCGTAGATCTTCCTGGCACGCCTTCGCGCATACACACGAATGAGCCCGTAGACGATGACCAGAATCGGAATCGCGAAAATATTGACGAACTTCACGGCGGATTTGACCCCTTCGGACACTTCCCGAAGCGGCCGGGTCGTGATCCCACGGGAACGAATTCCGATGAGGTCGTTCCCCAACGTGAGCCAATCCACGGTGTTCAGGACGAAGACCCCGCCCGTCGGATACTGTCCCAGAAAATTGTCGGTCGCGAAACTCGAGCTGCCCACCACGACGATCCGGGTCTCCGGGCTCTCGCGAACCAAAGGTGACGGCTCGGGGGGCGTCTCCCCCTCTTCGGCCTCTATCTCGGGAATGCCCCGCTCGGCGTAGAAGCTTCGGAAGCTCCCGGTCAGGGCGACGACCAGGGGGATCTCCCCCTTGCTTCCGGTCATGTTGACGAACCGCTGCTGAGGATTCAGGTTGAAGGCTCCGCCCTGTTTCCACGACTCAGATGAACTCTTGGCGAGCACCACGGTCGTCACGGCCGCCGCGTCGGCGTTCGAGGACGGATCTTCCTCCGCTTCGGCGTTCGCGAGCTCCAGGGCACCCGTCCAAGGAAAGACCAGGGCGCCGAGATCGCTCACGACGGGGGAATTCTCGTCCAATCCGGACTCGATCACCCTCGGCCAGAAGGGATACGGAAGACTGAACGTGATGTACCCCATGTTGAAAGACGCGGTCGCGTTGACCGGATCGAGGACCAGCTCCTTGGTGAGGCCGACGCCGTAGTGCTTGAGAAGATCGTCGAGACCGGACTCCACAATTTTCGCCTGAAGCATCTCGGGGACCAGCTCGACGGCATCCACCAGGAAGACGGCCCTGCCGCCCCGCATGATGAACTGATCGATTTCATACTTGTCCCGTTCCGGGACGTCCCGAGGACCGGCGATCACGAGCGTCGCAACGTCGTGCGGAACCGGTTCCCCGCCCGCCACGGCGATCACCCTGTACTGTTCTTCGAGCGCGCCCTTGAGCGCCGTCAGATCCTGCTCCAGGTCCTTCTCGCCGTGCCCCGAGAGGAACCCCACGGTCTTCTCCTCCGTCCTCGACACCTTCAGAATCTTGGACGTCAGGTCGTACTCCAGGTTCCGAACGTTCAGGACCTGCGGCATCACCTCGCTCTTGTCCCCGTAGAGCACGGCGATGCCCAGGTAGGCGTTCATCACCTGCATCTTGTCCTTTTCAATCACCTGAAGCGGAACCTGTCGAATTCCCAGCTGGCGGGCGGCCTGCGCGTCCTCGGGATTGTCTTCGGGGTCGATGAACTGGATGTTGAGATTGCCCCCGGAGTAGGCTCGATATTCATCGAGGAGGTCCTTCACCTGTTGGTCGAGACTGACCAGCCTGGAGGGCAACTTCTTGGTGCTCGTGAAATACACGCGAATGTTCACGACATCGTCGAGGCGGCCCAGAATCCTCCGCGTGGACTCGGTCACGGTGAACTGCCTGTCCTCGGTCAGGTCCGCCCGAGCGAAATGCCTGTAGGACAGGAAGTTGATGACCACCAGGATGCCGAGGACAATCAACACGGACAGGATCGCGTTCATGCTCGATGCCTTACGAGATCTCGTCACCCCTACGCCCACCTCCTACTCTCGATCCAGCGGATATTGAGCCACAGGAAAAATCCGATCACCGACAGGTAGTAGATCACGTCTCTCGAATCGATCACCCCGCGTCCGATGGAGTCGAAATGGGATCCGAGACCGATGAACTTGAAGATCGGTACCAGCCAGTGCGGCAAATTGAACAGGACGAATTCGGCCCCCACGATGAACATCAGGAAACACAGGACGAAGCCGAGGATGAAGGCCACGATCTGGTTCTCGGTGAGTCCCGAAATGAAAAGCCCGATGGCGAGATACGCGCCCCCCATCAGAAACGCTCCCAGGTACCCGCCGATGATGGGACCGGCATCGGGATTCCCCAGTGCCGCCACCGTAACGGGCAGGGAGAAGGAAAGGGCCACGGCGAGGGATACGAAGGAGAAGCTCGCCAGGAACTTCCCGAGCACGACCTCGTGGTCCTTGACCGGCAGCGTCATCAGAAGCTCGGTGGTTCCCAGCTTCTTTTCTTCGGCCCAGAGCCGCATGGTCGCGGCGGGGACAAAGAAGAGAAAGGCCCAGGGCAGAAGACCGAAGAACGCCCGCATGGAGGCCTGGTTCTCGATGAAGAAACCCGTCATCACCAGCCATCCCATCACGGTCAGAAACACCGTGATGAAGATGTACGCAATCGGTGAATTGAAATAGCTTCTGAACTCCTTCTTGAAGATGGTCCAGATGTTTTGCATCGGCAGTTCCCTCTAGATGGCCTCACCCACAGACTTCCAGCCCTGGTATCACAAGCGGTCCCGGGGCGGAGCAATAGAACGATGGAACCATGGATCCAATGGAGCAGAGTGTGTCGTTCTTCGATGCCGCTCTCCAGAATCTACGGCTCCATTGCTCTGCTACGCGCGCTCCCCGGCCGTCAGTGCGGCAAACACTTCTTCCAGGCTCGCTTTCTCCTTACCGAGTTCACTCAGGACCCAGTTCTTCTCCACCGCCAAGCGGAAGACATGTTCCGTCAGCAATCCGCCGTTGGACGTCTTGAGGGTGTAGCGGTGCCACTCGGGCCGGTCGGCCGCCGTCCACTGAATCGAGGTCACCCCCTCGAGGGCCCGAAGCCCTGCTTCGATCTCCTCCTGGGGACCCCGGATTTCCAGCCGCACGCTCGCCCCTCCACCTCCCCGGCTCGCCAGCTCTTCCGGCGTTCCCGAGGCCACGAGTTCCCCGCGGTTGATGATCAACACACGGTCGCACGTGACTTGCACCTCGGGCAGGATGTGGGTGCAGAGAATGATGGTCTTCTCCCGGCCGATTCTTCGAATGAGCTCTCGAATCTCCACGATCTGGTTGGGGTCGAGACCGCTGGTGGGTTCGTCCAGGATCAGGATGTCGGGGTCGTGAACGAGCGTCAGGGCCAATCCCACGCGCTGCCGGAATCCTTTCGACAGCTGCCCGATGGTCTTGTGCATCACCTCGCCCAGACCGCAGATCTCCACCATCTTCTTGATGCGGGCCGACCGTTCCGTTCCCGGGATGCCT
Source organism: uncultured bacterium (assembly GCA_964610505.1). GTDB lineage: Bacteria > Arandabacterota > Arandabacteria > JAGLYR01 > JAGLYR01 > CAZSXU01. The sequence continues at coordinate 10,603 of CAZSXU010000052.1, forward strand.
CGAAGCTCCGAGATGAACTCCAGGCATTCCACGACTCCTAGATCCATGTAGAGCGGGGCGCTCTCGGGCAAGTAGCCGATTCGCTTGCGCACTTCCAGCGGCCTCTCGAAAACGTCGTGGCCGGCCACTTCCGCGTCGCCCCGGTCCGCCGAGAGATAACAGGTGAGGATCCGCATGGTGGTGGTCTTCCCCGCTGCGTTGGGCCCAAGGAATCCCAACACCTCTCCCCTTCTGACTTCGAAGGATACGTCCCGGACCGCCACCGTCTCGCCGAAACTTTTCCAGAGATTTCGTACCTTGATCATCGCGGGTTGGGTTTCCACGTTTGGCACCCTCTCACTAGCCTGGATCATGAATGACTCCGGTGTCCGGAGTCATTCATGATCCAGGCAGCGCAATGGAGCAATCGATCAATAGAGCAATAGATCCCGGAAAAAGGCATCGTAGAAGGACACCCGGCTCCATTGCGGTCCAATGTTCTATTGGTCTATTGCTCCGTCCCATCACACCTGATGATACCAACGCTCATAGTTTATCCACAAAGCACGCTAGACACTCGAAGTCTGTTCTGTAACCGCGGGGGTCAACCCAGCTGCAGAGTCTGTCTTATACAACGCTCTTGCAGCCCCGTCAAGGGCGTTTTTTGCCGCCCCGAAGACCCACCGGTATGTTCCTACACAGGAATCCGGGCC
>CAZSXU010000053.1:0-10901 GCA_964610505.1 uncultured bacterium
TAGATGGTGGAGGCGGCGGGAATCGAACCCGCGTCCGAAGATGCTTCCACAAGAGCCCCTACGTGCGTAGCCTGTTTTTTGAGTCTCGCCCCATCGGACTCCAGCAGGCAGGATTCCTAGGGACCAGCTCAATCGTATCTCGCGAACCGACGCTGAGCATCGCCGATTCGCCAGCCGGTGTGAGTCGGCGCCCATCGTGACCCCCGCCGGCAGAGATCACATGGACGTAGCCGCTTTAAGCGGCTAGTGCCAGATTGTAATCGGCAATTGTTTTGCATCCACCTGTTTAACGAGGCAGTGGACCTCGGCACGCGCCTCTCGCTTCTTCCATCCCCGTCGAAGCCGGTCGCCCCCACGAGATGGCCCACAACAAACGCCTACGCTCAATATAAACTCGGCTTCCTGCGGTGTCAAGAGCCCAGGCCGGAAGCGAGGAAATCGTCCTTGGCGGCTGGTCCCGTCCGGCACATAGCAAAACCGGGGGACGGCTCCCCCGGTTTCCGCGTGTGTGGTGGTGCGCCGTCTAGGAATCGAACCTAGAACCTACTGATTAAGAGTCAGTTGCTCTGCCTAGTTGAGCTAACGGCGCATAGGTTGTGAGTACTTCGGTCAATACATGACGAGAGCCGAAAGCCGAGAGCCGATCGCAACGGAGAGATATCCATCTCACCGACTGCCTGTGGCACGACCCCTTCCAATCGTGCTCCGTTGCTTCATCTCGACCGGACAGCCCTTCCACGGCTCTCCGGTCGAGATGGGTGGACGACGGGATTCGAACCCGCGACAACTGGAGCCACAGTCCAGAGCTCTACCCCTGAGCTACGCCCACCATCGTTCAGCTCGTCATCGAATCCGAGCTCCGCTCTTCTTGGCGCGCCTGAAGGGATTTGAACCCCTGACCCGCGGATTAGAAATCCGCTGCTCTATCCAGGCTGAGCTACAGGCGCAAGCCTGGATCATGCAGGAATCGCAACGTGGATTGCTGCATGATCCAGGCAGAAAATAGAGAATAGAAAATCGACAATAGATCCCGGACAGGGGCATCATAGAGAGTGAAACCCGAACCCGGATCAACACAACGTAGACAAACAAACCGCCTCTGTCAAGACCAAATGACGTCTCACGCCGGCCCGGGGCCTTGCATTGACACGGGTCTCGGCGGGTGCTATCTTGTGACAGTGTACCTTGATGCCCCGGTATTGAGACAATCGCCGGGGAGCAAACGACATCGAGCCGGGTCCTCCCACGGCCCACGAGGTGAACGCGTGAAGAAGCTCCTCATCCTGCTCTCTGCCCTGGTCGTTCTGGCCGGCCTGGTGCTTCTGACCGGCCGCATCTCCATCCCGCCCGACCACGCGTTGGTGTACCATTCACGTCTCGGTGGGGAACCGAAAATTGCTACGGGTTCCGGCCACTGGATGTTCCCCCTCATCTTCGCGAAGCACCTTTACCCCCTGGGAGCCCGGTCCGATACGCTGCGGTTCGAACACGGGACCTTTCGAACCGCCGAATCCGAACCCGTGGGACTCGACGCAATCGCCCACTACGACATTTCGCCGGCGAACCTCATCTCCCTCGACCGCGTTTGCGGTGGACACATCGAACAACACCTGCGCGGCGTGCTTGCGGAAGCCCTCGGTCCTATGCTCGAGAACCAACCCACCTTCGACCTGTTTCGCTCGGGAGGCGCCGATCTCGCGGAACCCCTGAGAGACACGCTCCGCCGAAACGAATCGCTCATCCCCTATGCCTTGGGCAACGTGGACATCTCGTCTCCGCACTTCGAACCGGGAACCGAACGTGAACTGGCCGGCGCCCTGGTCCGGGAAGCGGATTGGGGGACGAAGGTCATGATCGTGGGCGTCGACGGCGCCGACTGGGACATCATCGACCCCCTGATCCGGGCGGGCGACCTCCCGAACTTCGCCCGCCTCATGGAAAGCGGAACGCGCGCCAGTCTGGAATCGATCCACCCCATGCTCTCGCCGAGGATCTGGACCTCCATCGCCACAGGCAAGCTTCCGGAAGAACACGGGATCACGGACTTCGTGGTCAAAGACGCGACCACCGGACGGATGACGCCCGTCACGTCCAACCTTCGCCGGAGCCGCGCTCTGTGGAACATCCTCTCGGATCTGGAATTGCCCGTCGGGTTCGTCGGATGGCTGATGACCTGGCCCGCCGAGGAGGTCGACGGCTTCGTGGTCTCAGACCGGATGGCATACTACGCGTTCAACCAGAACCGCTCCGTCGACGCGTCCCCGAAGAAGACGTACCCGGACGAGATGTTCGAATCCATCCAGCCCTTGATCGTAGAACAGACTGAGGTGACCTACCCGGACATCCGTCGATTCCTGGACGTGCCGCGCAGCATGTACGAGAAACAGATTTCGAAGGGATACGATCCTATGGATCCCATCCACAACTTCCGGCTGATCTACGCCACGACTGAGACCTACCGCAGGATCGGCCTTCACCTGATCGATCGGCCGGTTCGTCTGTTCGGGCTCTACTTCGAGCTGGTGGATGCGGTGAGCCACTTCTTCGTCAGGCACATGCCCCCACACCATCCCGGAATCACGGATGACGAGTTCCAATGGTATCGGAACGCCGTGTTCGAGACCTACCGGTATCAGGACGAGATCCTGGGCGACATCCTCGACCGAGTCGACGACGACACGATTCTGATCGTTCTCTCCGACCATGGGTTTCGGACCGGGGCGGAAAGGTTCATCGATGATCCGGTTCATATGGAGAACGCCATGCTGCGAGTCGGACCCGGCGTCAAGGCGGCGCGGGCCATCCTGGATCATGCCCCGGTTGGCATTCTCGTCCTCCGCGGGCCGGGCATTCGACGCGGGGTCGAGATCGGCAACGCCTCGGTAATGGACATTGCCCCCACCGTCCTGTATCTCCTGGGTCTCCCCGTGGCCCGGGACATGCCGGGCCGGGTTCTTGTCGAGGTCCTTGAGCCCGATGTGGCGGCCGAACATCCCGTCGTTACGATCGCCAGCTATGAGACCGGCGAACCCCGCGGCACAGAAGCGGAAGCTGCGCCCATCGCCTCGGCCGACGACGAGGCCATGCTGGAGAAGCTGGCGGCCCTTGGATACGTGAGTCCGAGCGCCAGTGGAGATCCCTTCGCCGAGGGCGTGCGTTTGCTCCGGGAAGGCGACGCCGAGAACGCCATCGCCCCGCTCAAGGAAGCCGCCGACGCCAATCCCGAACTCTCGCCCCTCTGGGCAAACCTGGGCCTGGCCTATCTTCAGGTGGGAAGGATGACCGAAGCCGGCCACGCATTTCGGCGGGCCGTGGCGATCAAGCCCGATTCCCCCGGGGTCCTCAGCAACCTGGCCGTCGTGTTGACGTGGGAGGGCCAGTATGAGAACGCGGCCGAGATGCTCGAGAAGGCCGTCGCGCTCGCACCCGACCACGCCGAGATGCAGGACAACCTGGGGGTCCTGTACGTACACCTCGATCGCCCGGGGGACGCCCAACGCCAGTTCGAGCGCGCCGTTGCACTCAGCCCCGAGATGCCCGAACCCTACGGAAATCTCGGCGCCCTGGCGCTCGGTCGAGAGGACTATGCCGAAGCTCGCGCCCAGCTCGAGAGGGCCCTTCTTCTCTCGCCCGGTTTCCTCGAGGCCCACGTCAACCTGGCTCGCGTGGCGCTCGCTACCGGTGAGCCGGATGAAGCGAGGGCCCACCTGAAGCGCGCCCTGGAGATCGATCCTGAATGCCCCGAGGCCCATCTCCTGGCCGGGCGGGCGCACCACAGCATGGGCGACGCGACGCAAGCCCGGGCCGCCTGGAGGCGGGCGGTCGAGCTGGATCGGGAGGGAGACGCCGGCCGGGAGGCCCAATCCCTTCTCAAGGAATAGACTATGCGAGGACGCCTGATCGCCGTTCTGGCGGCCGTGGTGATCGTGTCCGCCGCGGTGGCGGCCGTGATCCTGGGCATCGACCGGGTGGGCCCGGGAGAGGCCGTCGTGATCGCGTCGCGCCTCGGCGGAGACGGGCGCGTCCTTTCGGAGGGAACCCACTGGACCCCACCCATCCTCTATCGAAAGGGCCGCTACCCACTCGGCGCCGGATCGCTATCCGTGGTCATGGACCCCGGGAGAGTCACCTCTCTGGAGGGGGAGCCGGTCGGGCTGGATCTCGAGGTGGAGATCGAAATCGAGGAAGATCTGCTCCCGGCTCTCCACCGCGAATTCGGTCCCCAGTTCAAGACGACGCTTCTCGAGAGAATTACCTCGGACGCCGAGGATCATCTGGGCGGCCGCCCCCTCCGCGACATCTACCTCACCCGTTGGGCCACACTGGGAGAGGAAATCCACAAGCGCGTGTCCGAGACTCCACTGGGCCGCCTCTCGGGATTCCGCTCGATCTCGGTTCGCCGAATCGAGGTGAGTCCGGAAGCCCGACGGTTGGTTCTGGCCGAGGCGGGCGGCTCCGGCGATCGGCGCGTGGTCCTGTTGGGAATCGACGGGGCCGATTGGAACATCATCCAACCCATGATGGACGCCGGCCGGTTGCCCCATCTCAAACGGTTGGTGACCGAGGGCGCGCGGGCGCACCTGGAATCGATCCACCCCATGCTCTCCCCCCTCATCTGGACCAGCATCGTCACGGGGAAAACACCGGACAAGCACGGCATCCTCGACTTCTTCGCCGAGAATGCCGCAACGGGCAAAAAAGTCCCGGTGACATCCAATCTGCGCCGCGTCAAGGCACTCTGGAACATCCTCTCCGATCTTGACATGGAAACCTGCTTCATCGATTGGCTGGCTTCCTGGCCGGCCGAACCCGTCAACGGCGTCCTGGTTTCGGACCGGCTCGCTTACCACTCCTTCGATCCGTCCCCGGAGCATTACCGGGAGAGCCGCAAAACGTATCCGGAGGACCTCCTCGGCACGCTGGCGCCTCTCGTCGTCCGGGATCGAGACGTGTCCTACGATGAGATTCGGCGCTTTTTGGACATCGACCGGCGCGAGTTTGAAACCCATGTCGGCGGCAGCTATGATCCGGCCGACCCCATCCAGAATTTCCGGTTGATCTACGCAACGACGGAGACCTACCGCAAGGTGGGCCTGACGCTGGCCGGCCGCCCCGTCCGGCTCTACGGAATCTACTTCGAGATCCTCGACGCCGTGAGCCACCTGTTCGTGAAACACATGGAACCGCCGGCGCCCGATGTTCCCGCGGCGGAAGTGCGGAAGTTCAGCCGCGCGGTGGAAGAGACCTATCGATACCAGGACGAGATTCTCGGAGAATTGCTCCAGCACTGGGACCGGACGCAAACGACCGTGATCGCGCTCTCCGATCACGGCTTCCGTTTTGGACCCCTGAGGCTCAGAGGCTCTTCTCAGATTCACGGCGCCGCAGACCGCGCGGCCGCCAAGTGGCATCGCCTTCACGGCTTCCTGGTGATGCGCGGTCCCGAGATTCGCGCGGGGGTTGAGCTTTCCCGCGCCTCGGTCCTCGACATCACCCCCACGGTCCTCTACCTTCTGGGACTCCCCGTCGCCTCGGACATGGACGGGCGCGTTCTGACCGAGGCCGTCGACCCCGATCACATGATGCAAAACCCGGTACTCCGAATTCCAACCTATGAATCCCGGGAGACGCTTGTACTCGAGGCTCCCATCGGTTCTCCCGACGACGAGCGGTTGCGCGAGCGCCTGGCCGCCCTGGGCTACATCGACAGAGACAATTCAAACCTCCACAACAACCTGGCGCAATCCTATCTTGAGCGGGGGGACTACGAGAAGGCCCTGGCGGAGTACCGCCGGGCCCTCGAACTCGAGCCGGACTCCCCGCTTCTGTGGAGCAACCTCGGAATGGCGTACCTGCATATGCAATCGTATGAGGAAGCGATCGGGCCTCTTCGGCAGGCGCTCGAACTCCGGCCGGACTTCGAGGCCGCTCTCAGCAATCTGGGCGTAGCCTACACGTACCTGGGACGCCTGGAAGAGGCCGCCGAAATCATCGAGCGAGCGACGGCGCTGGAGCCCGGACGGGCCGAGTTCCATGACAATCTGGGCGTGATTTATTCTCGACTGGGCCGAGAGACGAGGGCACTCGAGTGCTTTCGTGCCGCCGCCCGGCTGGAACCCAAATTCCCGGAACCCTACAACAACCTGGGCGCCGTGGCGCTGGAGATGGGCAATCTCGACGAAGCCCGAGACAGCTTCCAGCGTGCGCTGGCGCTGGACCCCGACCTCTTTGACACTCGCTTCAACCTGGGGCTTCTGGAGAACAAGGCGGGAAATCTGAGCGATGCCGTTCGAGAATTTCAGGCCGCCATTCGCATCCGACCCCGGGATCCGGAAGCCTACTACCGGCTGGGGCTTGTCTACCGGGAAATGAACGAGAAGGAGAAAGCCCGGCGCGAGTGGCGGCGCGCCGCCGCCATCGACCGCGACGGGCCCATCGGCCGACAGGCCCGCGCTCGGCTGGAGGAACCGTAGCCGGATTCGGGGTCCGCTCACCGCCGGCGGACGCGCCCAGGGTTATTGAAGCCTCTCCGGGTAGGCGACGACGCCATACTTTTCCCGAAGTCCAGCGATCCATTCGTCGTAGAGCCGCTGCCGCTCGATCGGTTCGAGGATCTGGACGATTCGGGAGTTTGCCTCCTCGAGCGTCATCTGCCGCGAGGGCAATCTGTCGAGCGCCTGAACGATGGCCCACTTCCCCAGGAACTGGAACACGCCGCTCGTCTCCCCGTGTTTCAAATCGAAAGCGATATCGTCCAGCAACCCCCCGAAGCGTCCCTTGTGAATGTAGCCCATGTCCCCCCCGTCTTCCTTGGCGGAAGGGGCAACGGATCGCCGCCGGGCCAGTTCCTCGAAATCCGCGCCGGCCCGAAGGGCCTCGAGGACCGAATCCGCCGCCGCTCTGTTCTCGACTTGAATCATTCGAAGATGGAGACCCTCGGGCACCATGAAGTCCGACAGGTGTTCGTTATAGTACGCCTTCGCCATAGAGGGAGAGATTCTGAACTTGCGATCCACGGCCGCTCCCCGGAGTTGGGACTCAAGCGCCACTTCTTCGACCACCTTCACCCGCTCCCGCATGCCTGGAGAGTCCTCCAGCCCCCTGCGCTTCGCTTCCCGAACCAACAGCTCGTTCACGGTCTGGATTCGAACAAACTTGGGCACGGCTTCGGCGTTTGTCGACGGGAACCGCTCCCCGGTGCGGCCGCAGTAGTCCAGGAATTCGTCCACCGTCCACTGTCCGCCCTTGAAGGACACCAAGAGTTGATCTCGATCACTCCGGGAAAGCACACTTTCGATTGCATCGGCGCTGCGATCCCCGGCTACTCCTTCCTGGATCTTCTCCCAGATGACCTCGGTCGCATCCAGATTCACCACAACGCTCTGCGTCTCCTCGAACGCGCGCCGGAATCCGGTCATGCTCGCCGTAACCCGATCGCGCCGTATCTCCCCATAGATATCCATCCACACCATCTCGTAGGGCGACTGGGGGTTCAGGCGCATTCCCTCGAGGCGGACGACATGGAACCCGTATGTCGTTTTCAAAACGCCGCTCGTCTCTCCGACGTCCATCTCCAGCGCCGCCTCCCGAATCTCGGGCACCATACTGAGCTGCTGCCAGGTCCTCCAGCCAAGGTCCCCCCCCATCGACGCCTCGGCCCCCTGGCCCCGCTCTTTCGCCAACTCGAAGAAATCCCGGCCTTCGGCAAGAAGACGCCGGATCTCCTCGGCCTCCTCGTGCGTATCGACCATGATCGCCGAGATTCGGGCCAGGAAGCTTCGCCGGTCGTACGCCTGCCGGATGCTCTCCTCGCTCACGAGAATCGTGTCCGGCCGGCCGTAGACCAGGAACAGCTCCTGAACAATCATCTGCCGGCGGTATTGCCACATCTTGTCTTCATCGATATTCGGAGTGAGGCCCTGTGCCTTCGCCTCCAGGGCGGCCACGCTTCGATCGATGAACGTATTGAGATGCATGAGCCGCCAGCTCACCGGGGCATCCTGGTAGCTGGACCGAAACTTGACCCTGTAACTCTTATTGAAATCCTCCAACGTGATCGGCGTGCCGTCGATTTCCGCCACAACGGCGCTCGATCCGGAGGTCTGGCACCATCCCTCGTGACCGGTCAGGACCGTGCCGATGATCGCCGTCAGGATGCAGACAACTCTCAACAAGACTTCCTCCTTCGTGAATAGAGTACGACGCGAACACCGGAAGCCAATCGATCAGGTGAACCCGGCGGCTCGCTCGAGGGCTGGAGATATCGGGGCGAGAGGATTTGAACCTCCGACCCCCTGCTCCCAAAGCAGGTGCGCTAACCGGACTGCGCTACGCCCCGTCGAATCACATCAACAACGGCGGCCGTACGCGCGCGGTTCGTGGGGATCGGTGTCCCCAGCCCCGGCGACTTGCGGCCGCTACATCAAGCTATGGAAACTCTACCCGACGGTCAACCGAAAGGTTCCCCTTCCTCCCGTCGGGCCCGCCGCACCAGATAATCGCGGATCCGCCGCATCGCGCGCGCCCTGTGACTGATGCGGTTCTTCACGTCCATTCCGAGCTCGGCCAGCGTCCGGCCGCGCTCAACGACCTCGAACAGCGGATCGTAGCCGAATCCGGCGGTTCCTCGAGAACTCTCGGTAATCCGGCCCTCGAGGGCGCCCTCGACCGAGACCACGCGGCCGTCGACATGAGCCAGACACGCGACACAGACAAACCGCGCGGCTCGGTCCTCGGGAGGAAGCCCCCTGAGCACCGCCAGCAGCCGCCGGTTGTTGGCCGAGGTGTCGGCCCCGTCCCCGGCGAAACGCGCGGACCGTACTCCCGGAAGACCGCCCAGGGCTTCGACCTCGAGTCCCGAGTCGTCGGCCAGCGCCGCGAGCCCCGTCTGGTCGCGAATTGAAACGGCCTTAAGGCGCGCGTTCTCCTCGAACGTCCGCCCGCTCTCCTCGGGCGAGATCACGGACGGGAACATGTCGAGGGAAAGCAGCTCGATCCCCAGGCCGTCCAGAAGGAGCCGGATTTCGCGAATCTTATCTTGGTTGCGCGTCGCCAGTACGAGTCTCATCAACCTTTGAACAGATGGGCAAAGTTGACTCCAAGGACTTTCTTCTGGCAGCCCACGGCGTCTCGAATGCCGCAGCGCGCCAACCGGAGCATCTCATCCAGCTCGCCCATCGAGAAGGGTTGCCCTTCGGCCGTGCCCTGAATCTCCACCAGCTGTTCCTGTCCGGTCATCACTACGTTCATATCCACCGCCGCCCGCTGGTCCTCTTCGTACTGGAGATCCAGAAGGATGTCCCCTCCCACGGCGCCGATACTCACGGCCGCCACGAACTCCTTGATCGGCCACCGGTCGATCTTGTTCTCTCGCATCAGGTGCGCCGCCGCGTCGTAGAGGGCCACGAATCCCCCCGTGATCGCGGCCGTTCGGGTTCCGCCGTCGGCTTGGATCACGTCGCAGTCGACGATGATGGTTCGCTCCCTCAGGCATCCGAGATCCGTGACCGCCCGGAGACTCCGTCCGATCAAGCGTTGAATCTCTTGCGACCGGCCGGCCGCCTTGCCCCGCGTGGCTTCCCGAATCGTCCGGACCGACGTGGCTCTCGGAAGCATGCCGTACTCGGCGGTCACCCACCCGCGCCCGGATCCCTTCAGGAACGGAGCAACTCTTTCCTCGACGGTTGCCGTGCAGATGACCCAGGTGTTCCCGATGGAGATTCGCGCCGAGCCTTCCCCGTACTTCGTGTATGAGCGTTCGATGCTGATCGGGCGAAGTTCGTCGGGTTTCCGGCCGTCGACTCTCGGCATCCTTCCCTCCCCCGCCGGGCCCGCGGATTCATCCGCACGCCGGGCTACCGAGCGGTTCTCGGTGCGGCAAGTTCGTCCACTTCCACTCGCGAGACCTTGGGGATGCGGGTCCCCCAGATTCTCTCTCCCTGATCGGCCATTCTCTCGGGCACGTCGGTCGCGAAGAATCCCGTCTCGGCCGGACCGCGGCTCGGGGAGGCGAGATTCATGTCCGCCAGCACCCGGCCCACCTCGGCCGCGACTTCCTCGGCGGAATCGATGAGGCGGGTGTTCGCCCCCATGACCTCGCGGATCACGCCCTTGAGCACCGGGTAGTGAGTACACCCCAGAACAAGTGCGTCTACGCCGGACTCTCTCATCCCGCAGAGGTACTCCTCGGCCACCAGGCGGGTCACCGGATGGTCGATCCACCCTTCCTCCACCAGCGGCACAAACAGGGGGCACGCGGTCGCGTGGATCTGTGCGTCCGGCAGGAGCTCCCGGATCCCCCTCTGGTAGACCCGGCTGGCAATCGTTCCCACGGTGCCGATGACGCCGATTCGTCCTGTTTGCGCACCGGCCAGGGCGGACCGGACCCCGGGCTCGATGACACCGATCACGGGAACTCGAAGCGTGGCCCGAAGCGTCTCGAGAGCCATCGCCGATGACGTGTTGCAGGCCACCACCAGCAGTTTGACTCCCTTCCTCAGCAGGAATAGGGCCGCGTCCAGGGCGAATCGAGTGACGGTCTCGGGCGACTTCGGCCCGTACGGGACTCGCGCCGTATCTCCGAGGTAGACTACACTCTCCCGGGGAAGCTGGGCGCGAATCTCCTTGAGAACCGTCAGGCCTCCCAGACCGGAATCGAAAATGCCAATCGGTGCTTCACGTGCAATGGGATTCATCCCGCGTCTCTCTTCATCGTCGGTCGAGCGTGCTTCCCGGGGATGCTCCTCCCCGATTCTGCTTCTCTGTTTCTCTGTTTCTCTGTTTCTCTGTTTCTCTGCTTCTCTGTTTCATCGCCAGTCGTCCATCCGGATCAGCAGACCGGGTCGTCACCGCCAGTCGTCCACCCAAAGAGGGTGGGACAGGTCCAGATGGCCGGCGAGCGT
>CAZSXU010000054.1:0-10764 GCA_964610505.1 uncultured bacterium
ACAGCTTCTCGATTTTTCCTCCCCGATACCGGAACCGATCCCCTCGATTCTCGGGCGCCGCCATCTTCGTCGCCCGAAATCGATCCCGGCAATCCTCGATGAACTCACACGAGAGATGTTCGACGCCCCCACAGTGCATGGGGACGAAGACGCGGGGTGTGAGCACTTCCAACGTGTAATGGACCCCCTTCCGGACGGCCTCAATGTCGCCGAACCCGCATCCCAGAATCGGCATGAGAGCGATATCGGGAACGATCCCTCCGGCCACCAGGAAGTCAATCTCCTCCTTGAACGGGCCTGAGAAATCCTGTTTCCGATTGGCGTGGTCACCGGCATGGAAGATCACGAGTCCGTCGACCTCCACCAGGAAACCGACTCCCGAGTCATTGGACTCGATGGTCGTGATCTTGATTCCGCCGATTGTCCTTTCCCCGCGCGGGCCCACCACGTCACGTGGGAAGTCGCCCTCCGGTTCGAAGCCGAAGATGTAGGTCAACCGAGGAACCGTCTCCCGCCAGTCGAGGATCACGGGATCGAAGTGATCGGTGTGCTCGTGAGTGATGAAGACGGCAACGTTCTCCGCGGCGATCTCTTCCGGGCGGATTCGACCACTACAGAGCCCCGGCATCGGCGGCGCGCGTCCTTCGGACCAGTAATCGAAGACAAGAAGATGATTCCGGGTCTTGACGGCCCATCCACTATGGCCGAGGTACCACATCACCGCTTCCTTCGACTCCAGATTCCGTACCGAGGAAAGACCGCACGGTTCCCGATCCAGGGTTTTGCCCTTTGCTCCACGCTCCTTGAGAACCTCGGCGACGTCCGGGTGTCCGTAGCGTACGGCCAGATCCAGCGGCCGCATGCCGGAGGCGTCCTTCTCGTTAATCGAGGCTCCCCCGTTGAGCAACCGCTCGGCCACGTCCGGATAGCCGTGGATCGCCGCCCAGTGGAGCGCCGTCCGCCTGCCATGGTTGTCGGCCATATCCACTCGCGTCCCGGCTGCCAGAAGCACACCCACCGTCGCGTCATCACCGGTCCGCACAGCCTGGGATAGAGGTGTCAGACCTGCCTTGTCCGCAAGATTCACATCCGCCCCATGGCGGGCCAGCAGGCGAGAGATACCGGGGTTTCCGGCGCTCGCCGCCATGAGGAGCGCCGTCTGGCCGTCCTCGGTCGAGACGTCCGGATCGACGCCCCCGGCGAGGAGCGCCTCTACGGCCTCTGCCTGTCCTTCCCCGGTGGCCTGCATGAGCGCTGTCACTCCCCGACCGTCCTGGAGATCCGCAGCGGCTCCGTAATCCAGGAGAAGGGTGACCAGGTCTCCCTTTCCAAGATAGGAGGCGGCGAAGAGAGGTGTCCATCCGCTTCCAACCTGGGCTTCGGTGTCGGCCCCGCTATCGAGAAGGAGACGGATCACATCCTTGTTTCCCCCGAACATGGCTTTCCACAGCGGAGTCTCCCCGCTGGTGCTGGCCGGTGAGGGGTCCGCGCCGTGCTCGAAAAGACTGCGCATCATGGCCGTATCGTTGCTCGCCACGGCCCAGTGAAGCGGGGTGACGCCCCACAGGTCACCGATATTCACGTCATGATCGGTCTTGAGAAGAAGAGCCAGGAGGTCCGTAAGACCTTTCCGGGCGGCCACCTGGAGCAGCGTAAATCCTTCGTTGCTGAAGTAATTCAGATCCGCCCCCGCGTCGAGAAGCCGCCGGACGATCTGGGTATCCGCCGCCCAAGCCGCAAACGAGAGCGAATAGCCGCCGTTCCTGTCCCTCCGGTTGACATCCGCCCCCCGCTCCAGGAGAAGATCCACCACGTCTCCATGATGGTTCATCGCCGCAACACAGAGAGGCGGGGTCTGGTCGTTGTCGCCCCGCTCGATATCGGCGCCGGCGTCCAGGAGAAGCCGGGCGATCTCCACGTGACCATGATAGGCGGCAAGATGGAGAGGCAGGCTGTTCGACGCGTCGGTTTCATCCGGGACATGAATCAGATCCGGATCCGCCCCGATGAGCTCGGCCGCGCGATCGATCCGGCCGTCGATGATGGCCTCGTGGATCTCCCCCGCCGAGACAAGGGTCCATGGAACGAGCAGGAAAACGACACTGAGGATAGGAAGCGCGCGTGCGGACATACTCAGGCCCTCCTGATGAATCGGCTTTCGAAGATGGAACACGCGTGGGTAACGGGTCCACCATGCCGACGAATCGGGCGCCTGTCAAGGCAGGGAGCGGACACGCCTAGAATTCCTGCTCGAAACCGGAGGGTTGGGCGCGGACGGGGACTTCCATGCGTTCAAAGGCCCGGCGAACAGGGAAGAACCCGACAGCGACCGCGGCAGCGATGAGGGTCCAGACCAGAGCAGGATGCAGAGGAATCGCCAGAGACAGGTATCGAAGGCAAATCCACGGAAACGCTCCGATCGCCCACGCCTCCGTCAGCCCCAATCCATCCAGAACCACGGCCGCCGCCATCACACCCACGACAAAGATCATAAACCCGATGGCCAGCCATCGAAAGGTCCTCCCGCGCGGGGTCGCACTCTGTCCGAGGAGCGCCAGAACATACACCGGCATGAGCACGAGGATAACGATGGCTGCCCCCAGACCGTAGGTCTTGAACCGGATCTCGGATGTTCTGTTTCTGGATCCCTCTACCGTGAACGCCCCGCGGCGGATGGCATCGGCGTACCCCTCGGGCAACCGGTAGTCCGGATCGGAGTATGTCGCGGGCACGGGAACACCGTGAACGGCTTCGATGGAGCGATCCACCTGGAAGGCGATGAACTTGAGAGAGCTATTCGGACCATGTTCGTACGGATCGTACACCACCGCCGGACTTCCGGGGAGTACCCGGTGGCCCCCAGGCGTGTACCGCTCGCCCCAGGGCGATGAGACTTCAGGCACGATTCCATCCCAGGCGATCTCGCAGAACTCGGCGGGCGTATGGAGCTCATGGTCATGGTAGTTGATCATGCGCGGGGGGTGAGAATCAACCGCCTGGCGGACCTCCGACAGCCCCACTCCCAGCAGGAACACGACCAAGGCCGAAACCGCCGGGTAGAGAAACAACCGTCGACGGGAGACCGGGAGCGGGTCGAACGAGGACAGGCGGCGCGCGCAGACGCCGATCGTACCGTACGTCCAGGCCGCCGGGAAGATGAGAAATGGAACCAGTTCTTTGCCCTCACGGAAGCTGTCCCCGACAATGAATCCGTAGAGGAAGAGACCGAGAAGAAGCAACCACGACTGCCACTGGTGAAGCAGGTGCCGGACAATGGTGATGAAAAGGAGCCGCGGGAAGGGTGTGGCGCTATCTGACTCCAGAGGTCGCGATCGGGGAAAGGATTCCCCTCCTACAGGAAATTCGTCGCCTTGTCGCCTCGTTGCCTTGTCACCTTGTCGGGGAAAGGATTCTCCCCCTACAGGGGGCGCGTCGGGTTCAGCGTCGACGACAGCAAAACTTGCCGGCAATCTCAGATACACGCCGATTCCGAGAGCCAGCGCAAGCGCAAGCAGGATCACCATGGAGAGCCACGTGACTGGACTGGCAAGAACGATGAGAAGCACGATACCCGCCATGAGAAAACCGTAGACCGTGTATGCCCAACTCCACTCGATCCGGTAGAGGCTCGCAAACGGCTGTTGGAGCAGAACGATGGTCAGGACTAACCCTGCCGCCATCTGACCGCCGATGCCGAGGATGTAGGTGTCGACCACGAGCGCGCCGCCGAGCGAATCCCGGACCGTGATCATGAGCGTGAGCACCGCCAGCGGGAGGCACGTGGATAGCAGGATGGCCGCCATTCGCACCATCCAGAGCACCCGCGGACGGATCGGCAGCGCCAGGCTCAGGATGGCCGAGCGCATCGAGATCTTGACGGTGGCAACCAGAAGCATCAGGAAGAACCAGGTCAGGATCAGACCGAAGTCCAGCCAACCGGCCTTGCCCCCCATCGCTCCGGGCGACGTCCAGGCCGGGAGCCGGTCCTGCCAGAGGACAACCCAGAGCCCCAGGACGAACGCGATCGAACACGACACCGAGAGCGTGCGAAGCGCCGGATCCTGTCGGAAGAGCCGCCGGATCATCGGCATCCTCCCGCTTCTCTGCCCGCGTCCACGACTTCCATTCGACGGAACTGCACCTGCCCCAGAAGATACATGCCCGCAAACCCGAGCACCGCGAGAGCCCAGACCGCGAATGCCCCGCCCGGCAGCACGCCGGCCACTCGACAGACCACAATACTCAACGCGGCCGCCGCAACGGACGGGGATGCCAGGTCCAGCTCCCCGAGGGGCAGCGGCAGCAGGTGCAGCACGAGACAAAGAACTGCCAGCGTGATGACCAGGACCTTGCGGCGGCGATTCGACACGCCTGCTCGAAACTCGCGCAGGTAGACGCTGACCGGGATGAACCAGGCAAACCCGATCATCAGGAGGATGACCGGGAACATCGAACCCGTACTCACCGGCACCAATCCGGGATGATCATCCAGGAACCCGGGCCCGTCCGGGTTGGGAATCACAGAGCCTCCCTCGTCTTCGGCGAGATACCGTTTGGAGATCACCTCCGGCGGAAGGTCGAGATCGTACACGTCCCGAATCGCCCGGCAGAGCTGAAGCGCCACGAAGTCCCGCGAGCTGCCCCGGGGCGTACTGTAGGGTGAGTAGAGGACCGCTCGACTACCCCGGTAGAGTGGCCGAGTCCACGCCGGCCGGGATTCTCCCCATGGAGATGCAGTCGCCGGCGGCTGTCCGTCCCACGCGATTCTCCAGAATGAAAGCGGAACGAACGTGCAGCAACCGCGCCCGGTCCGGTCCAGGCGGTACTCTACATGATCGCCGTGGAAGTCCCGATAGCCGTCCCCAACCCGTCCGGCGCCATAGCCCAGAAGAACGGCCACAAGGGAGGGAAGGACCAGCATCCGGTACAGGCTGCGGCGGGAAACCGGGAGTGGATCCAGAAGCGCCATCCCCTGGATCGCCTGGGAAACGAAGATCAGAAAGACGTACGCCGTCATGAACACCATCGAGTACCGGAGCGCCTCCTCACTGTAGATGATGCCGGACAACGCCACGCCCATGCCGACGAGGATCGGCAGGACGAGGTAGGGAGTGACGGCCTTCTTCGAATAGAGGCGCAGGGCAGTCCGGAGAACCAGGAGCGAGTGACCCCACGCTCCCGCCGCCGAAACCTGTCGCTCGACCGGGCTTTCGTCCGGAAGCGCACCGGGCAGCGCCTCGGCGCGTCCCGGCGCGACAGACAGGGTCCCTGGGAGTGCGCGGACCTGCCGCGCGGCCAGGGCGCCCGCCGCCAGCAGAGGCACAAGGCCGAAGCCTGCATGAAGAAGATTCAGAAGAAGGATGAGTCCAAAGACCCCGATGAGCGAAGCCGAGGCCACCCAGACATAGCGCCGCGTCACTCGGATCTTGCTGAGATCCCGATCCATGGACTGAATGAGAACTCCCGAAACGAACACGCCCACTCCTATCCGGAAGATCAGGCCCAGGGCATTCGGACCGGTCAGCGCCGCCTGCCCCCGGCGAAACCATTCCCCGAAACCTACGCTCGGAATCGAAATCGCCAGAACAGAGAGGATGAGCATCAGCAACGCCGACAGGAAAACGACGGCGAAATGCGTCAGCCACAGCCGCCGGGCGGGAACCGGCAGGGCCAGATCCAGGTCGGTCGAGCGCCGTGCGGCCCCCGAGATTCCCAGGAAGAGAGCAAGCGGGATCCAGATGATCAACGCCCACAGGGCCAGCTGGGCTCCGCCGACCTCCGTCTCGAACGCGCGGGCCTTGAACAGGAGCGTCACCCGGAAGATCTCGACCTGCATGACCAGGAGCGGGACCAGAATGACCCACTTCGGCAGCATTCTGAAGGCGGCGTCTCGGCGAACAAGCGCGAACATCACGATTGCCCTCCCGCGAGCTCAACGAACATCTCTTCCAGAGCGACGGTCCGGCAGTGGGCTCCCTCGATTCCCAGCTCCTGCCGGACGCGGGCGCAGGCGGATTCCGGGTCCAGCCGGAACACGGCGTGCATGGCGTCCGATCGCTTCCGGACCCCGAGACAGCCGTCCAGCCGCATGAGATTCTCTCGAGTGGCCGCCTCTCCGTGGGGCACCAGCGCCACCGAGAATCCCTCCTGCAGACTGTCCAGCGGATCGTCGATGAGGACCCTGCCGTCGTGGAGCATCACGATGCGCCCGGCCATCCGCTCCACGTCCGTCATGTAGTGCGATGAGAAGAGAATCGTGGAACCGGCCTCGTTCAGGAGCTGAATGGACGTTTCCAGAAACTCCCGGCGGGCGGCCGGATCGAGTCCGCCGGCGGGCTCGTCCAGAAGCAGCAGCTCGGGCCGATGGCTGACCGCGCACAGAAGCGCCACCTGTCTCGCCTGTCCCTTGCTGAGCGTCTTGATCCTCGCCCGGCTGGGCAGCCCGAACCGGTCCGCCAGCTCCCGCGCCAGCGAGTCATCCCAGGTCGGGAACAGCCCCCGGTGCAGATCGACCACCTCCCGGACCCTCAGGAAGGGCGGCAGAATCTGGTCCTCCGATACGTACCCGACACGGCGCTTCACCTCGAGCGGGTCCTTCCGTGGATCCAGCCCGAAGATCCGCACCGTACCGTCCTGCGGCTCGATCATTCCCATCGCAACCCGCATGAGTGTGGTCTTCCCGGCCCCGTTCCTTCCCAGGAGACCGACGACCTCGGCGGACCCGATGGAGAAGCTGACGCCATCGAGCACGTCCTTCCCGCGCTCGTAGGCTCGATGGATATTCGCGAATTCAACGACGTTCATGATTCCGTTTCCTCCGGTTTCGGCTTTTCGTTCTCGGTATCGCCCAGCAATTCGGAGAAGACACGCAGAGCTTCGTCTGATGTGATCCCCAGTTGTCTGACGGTCGTCACCGTCGGGGCCAATGTTTCCCGGAGACGGTCCATCTTCCGGGCGCGGATGTCCTCTTCTCCCTCAACGGCCTTGACCACGAGCGGGCGCCCCGGCCTTCGCTCGATCACACCCTCTCTTTCCAGGAAGCTGTACGCCTTGCTGATCGTCATCGGATTGACCCCCAGCTCCGATGATAGCGCTCGGGTGGAGGGGAGCTCGTCCCCCGGCTTGAGGAGCCCCGAGGCCACATGGAACTTGATCTGATCCATCAGCTGCCGGTAGACCGGCACGCCGCTATGGGGATCAACGACAATCAGCATTCCCGGATCCTCTACAGAAGCCGATCCAGCCAGGCCCAATCCCGGGCCAGAAGATCGAACACCTTCTTCACGATCTCGACGATGCTCTCGAACCGGGCGATCCAGCATTCCACCGTGTTCCCCGCATCCGGGCTTTCCGCCCGCCAGAGATCTTCGTCGGCGGGCCTGCCGTCAGCAGATTCGCCCGGTCGTGCATCCGCCGTATCCGCTAGGGTAACGAACCCGGTCCAGCACTGCTCCTCTCCCTCATCCTCAAGATGGAGGACAATCTCCAGGGTCGGAG
Source organism: uncultured bacterium (assembly GCA_964610505.1). GTDB lineage: Bacteria > Arandabacterota > Arandabacteria > JAGLYR01 > JAGLYR01 > CAZSXU01. The sequence continues at coordinate 7,498 of CAZSXU010000054.1, forward strand.
CGGCAGGATTGTCGCCGGTCGGCTCCGGGCCCTGCGGATGCGATGCCAGGCCCAGGATCACCGTGACCAGAATCACCACCGACTGGATCCAACTGAGAAGTCTCATCTTCTTGACTCCCGCCGCCCGATTCCGGGCGGGCCGGGTGCGGGGCCCATTCCCCTCACCCTTCAAACACCAGTATAAGCTGCATTAGTGTATATGTCAAGTAATACACTTGGATTTTTTGAAGAAAGTGGTTATCTGATTTATATGCAAATATATAGATAATCACGATCTGTACCTTCACCCAAGTCCAGAGTCCCGATTTTTCGAGTCCTGTGCCCCTTGATGCCTATGTCGATCAAGCTGCAACCGAATCGACGGGTCACCGAGGGACTGGGAGATCGGGTAGACCCGCTCCCCTGGATCACATATTGCGATGCGAAGGCCTGCGTGCTACACCAGAGGCGCGTGAACATATCCTCCCTCTGGTGCGTATCCCTGTTGGCACCCCCAGCAGGAACAGCGAATGGAAGCCGCACCATTTCGATTGGCAGACCCGAGGGAATCACTCTTGGATGAGCAGGATCTGACAACTCTGGCAGAAGCCGTGAGGGACGGAGACGAGGTCGGCTTCCGCACTCTGGTCGAATCCATGACCCGTCCGCTGATCGCGATGGCGTATCGGTACACTCGGGACTGGGAGTGGGCGCGTGACCTGACACAGGAAACCTGGATCCGCGTCCATGAGAGGATCGGCCGGTACGACCCATCCCGTTCCTTCCGATCCTGGCTCTTCACGGTCCATCGCAACGGGTGTCTTGATCATTTGAGAAGAACCCGCGTTCGCCCCGAGCACGTACCGGACAACGATGGGCAAAGAGCCCTCCAACTCGTACCGGACCCTCAGAGTGTCGAAGAGGACTTCGAGAGGCGGGAGTTCCATGAGCGGATACTCGGCGCCGTCGATCGGCTGAGCGAGAGCCAACGTCAGGTCTTCGTGCGAGTAGATCTCGAGCAGGGAAATCAGCGCGAAGTGGCAGAGGCACTCGGAATGAATCCCACGACCCTTCGGACGACGTTGCACCACGCCCGGGGCCGAATCGCAGGCATGCTCCGAAACGCGGAGGAAAGATCGTGAGTGGTGATATCGATTGCAGGGTGTTTCAGGATCAGATGGATCGTCTCGGCGAGGGGACGCTTCCCGACGAAGGCATCCGGCAGCTTCGCCTCCACGCGGAAACCTGCCCGGATTGCGCGATGCTGCTCAGGGTGCACGAGCATTTGCTGGAACCCTCGCCGGGTGATCTGGAGGCCGCCGTGCCGGATCACCACGTGGGTGGGATGTGGGCCGATGTCGAGCGGAGAATCGAGAGAGGGGGCTCGGGCCTCACGCGGCCGAGGACATCCGGTTCCCGCCAACGAGTGACGGTCCCCGTTCTGGCGGCGGCCTGCGTTCTGCTGTTCGTGGGGACCCTCTTTCTGTTTGGCGAAGTTCGCAGTCTCAAGGACCGTGAACAGGTGCTGACGCTGAAGCTCGCCGAGCTGGATCTCAGGACGTCTTCCGCCGGAGTGTCTCATACCTCCGATACAAGCGGGCTGGCGCGATGGGAACGAATGCTGTCCCGTCGTGAATCGGTCACGCTGGCCGACATTGAGAACCGCCTGGCCGGCGTGCCGGCATCTGTCTCCGTTCTCGATGCGCGCTCGACCGAAGTTCTTCTTCGCCGCCTGCTTGCGCTGACTCCTCCCGGGCAACCAAGGCGGGGGGAGGTCATGGACGCCATCCGCTCCGAGGACGGACTCCAGGCAGGCGAAGCGCGGTGGCTCATCGCGGCATTGGATGTCAATCCCGAAGTTCCGATTCCCACGGACCGCATTCTTGCGTGGTCCCGGAATCTGAATCCGTCGGCCGACCTATAGCCTCCCCTGAACTGGAGGACATTGATCATGAGAACGATGAAGGTGTTCCCGAGGCTTCTGACCGTATCCGCTCTCTCCGCGCTCCTCGCGGCCGGGTGTTTCAAGTACGACGTCGGGTCCACAGTCGAGGCCGATGGCAGCGGCATGAGGTCCCTGCGGGTGATTCTCCCGGAGGAGTTCGAGGAGGACTGGGGGATGACGTTGGAGTCGTTCCGGCCCGTCTTTGGCGTCACCGAAGAGAACGGCTGGTCCTACGAGCAGGCCCAGCTCCCGCCGGACCCGGGCCTGCTGATCATGAGCCAACGAAAGCAGGAGACCATCGCGTCGAGTGCGGATCTCGTAACGGTCCATATCTTTCGCCGGGACATCGAGATTCCCGACGCCGATTCCTGGGCGGAGCAGAGTGGAGATATTCGAATCGTCGGCCTCCTCGTCGGGAGTACGGCCGCCTTCGTGGGTGTAGACACGAAGGTACAGGACGACAAGGGGAATCCCTATCCGACCGTGACGTTTGAGAACAGGATCGAGATGGAGAGCGGCTGGTACATCGATCGGCCGACGAGGACGTATCGAGAGACCTTTTCCTGGGAGGGCCTGGTCAGTGTTCTGGTCGAGAATCAGATGACGCACGTCCGGCCGGATCTGGACCGCCTGTACCCCGGCCTGTCCCCCGCGCGCCGGGGTGAGCTGGTCGGCATCCTTAAGGGGGGAATCTGGAGCTCGGTGGAACAGGGATACTTCGAGATGGAAGACGACGAGAGACCGCGGGAACTCGCTCCTCTCATCGACCGGCTGACCCGGCAGTGTCTGGGCATCGTTCGCGTGGATCATCCGAAGGCCGATGAGACCGCCCTGCGGTCCCTCATCCGCGAGATCATCGTCGAGGCCGAAGAAGTCAACGAAGCCAAGCTGGAAGAGCTCCCGGGCGTGGCGCTCGCCTACAACACGGAATTCACCATCCGCCTGGAGATGGAGGGAGACATCCTCGAGACCAACGCGCACGAGCGGGACGGCGATACGCTCGTCTGGAGCTTCGTGCCGTTGGAAGCTATGGCGAAGCCTGTGGAGATCTACGCTCAGGTGCACTTGAAACGGTAAGTTACTGTAAGAGCACAACGGGGATTCATGCGATCCGGCCGCAGGGCCAACCGAGCGCAGACAAAGAAAACAATCGGCGGCATTTGCCTCGGGGCTCCACATCTCGCAATCCCCGCCGGTCGTTCCTCACTACCTCTTCGCTTCGAACCTAGCCCGTTGGCCCGCCCAAGCCAAGGTCCGATCCAGCCACAGTTGTCCAACTCCAGCGCCGTAACTCTACCTCCCTCAAATCATTATAGATCTGAGTAGTCTGTCCCGAAATACCC
>CAZSXU010000055.1:0-9410 GCA_964610505.1 uncultured bacterium
CAGTGGCCTGGGGGGACTACGACAACGACGGCGACCTGGACATCCTGCTCACGGGCTGGAGCGGATGGGCCGAGATCTCGCGCGTCTACCGGAACGACGGCGGTGTCTTCAACGACATCGGCGCCGGGCTGGAGGCTGTGCGCTACAGTTCGGTGGCTTGGGGGGACTACGACAACGACGGCGACCTGGACATCCTGCTTACAGGAGATCCGGGGTCGAGCTTCATCTCCAGCGTGTACCGGAACGACGCCGGTGACTTCAGCGACATCGGCGCCGGACTGGACGGAGTGCGCTTCAGTGCTGTGGCGTGGGGAGACTACGACAACGACGGCGACCTGGACATCCTGCTCACGGGCTACACGGGATCGGCCGAGATCTCGCGCGTGTACCGGAACGACGGCGGTGACTTCACCGACATCGCCGCCGGGCTGCCGGGGGTGTGCTGGAGTTCGGTGGCGTGGGGGGACTACGACAACGACGGCGACCTGGACATCCTGCTCACGGGCTGGACGGGATCGGTCGAGATCTCGCGCGTGTACCGGAATGACGGCGGTGTCTTCACCGACATCGCCGCCGGGCTGGAGCAGGTGTGCAAGGGTTCGGTGGCGTGGGGGGACTGCGACAACGACGGCGACTTGGACGTTTTACTCGCCGGCGAAGCGGAATCGGACACGGTCTCGCTCGTCTACCGGAACGACGCCGGCGCCTTCACCGACATCTGCGCCGGGCTTCCGGGCGTGTGCTGGAGTTCGGCTGCGTGGGGGGACTACGACAACGACGGCGACCTGGACATCCTGCTCACCGGAAACACGGGCTCCGGCTACGTCTCGAGCGTCTACCAGAGCGACGGCGCCCCGGCGAACACGCCTCCGGCGGCACCGGGCGACCTCTCCGCGTCGGTGGTGGGCGCTCAGGTGACCTTCAGCTGGACCGCTTCAACGGACGCCCAGACGCCTTCGCCCGGGCTCTCCTACAACCTCAGGGTGGGTACGACACCGGGGGGGTCGCAGATCGTCTCTCCCCTGTCCGACGCGGCGACCGGCTACCGGAGGGTCGTGCAGTTGGGGAACGCACAGGAGCGCACCTCGTGGACAGTGACGGTGCCGTTGGTGGCGGACCCCTACTACTGGAGCGTGCAGGCCGTGGACGGGGCGTGGGCCGGCTCAGCCTTTGCAGCGGAGGAAAGCGTTGAAATCATCACCTTCACCGACATCGCCGCCGGGCTGGAGGCTGTGCGCTACAGTTCGGTGGCTTGGGGGGACTACGACAACGACGGCGACCTGGATGTCCTGCTCACGGGCTACGCGGACTCGGGCCGCATCTCGAGAGTCTACCGTAACGACGCCGGCCTCTTCACCGACATCGGCGGCGCGTTGGAGGGCGTGCACCGCAGTTCGGTGGCGTGGGGGGACTACGACAACGACGGCGACCTGGATATTCTGCTTACAGGCTGGTCGGACTCGGGCCGGATCTCGTGCGTGTACCGGAACGAAGCCGGTGTCTTCACCGACATCGGCGCTGGGCTTCCGGGGGTGTGCCGCAGTTCGGTGGCGTGGGGGGACTACGACAACGACGGCGACCTCGACATCCTGCTGACGGGAACGCCGGACGGGTCCACAGGCATCTCCCGAGTGTACCGGAACGACGACGGCATCTTCACCAACATCGGCGCCGGGCTGACAGGGGTGTTTGAGAGTTCTGTTGCGTGGGGGGACTACGACAACGACGGCGACCTGGATATCCTGCTCACAGGAGACACGGGCTCGGAGTTGATCTCGCGCGTCTACCGGAACGACGGGGGTGCGTTCACCAACATCGGCGCCGGGCTGACAGGGGTGTTTGAGAGTTCTGTTGCGTGGGGGGACTACGACAACGACGGCGACCTGGACATCCTGCTCACAGGAGACACAAGTTATGACCCCGTTCTCCGCAATCCAGTCTCGCGCGTCTACCGGAACGACGCCGGCGTCTTCACCGACATCTCCGCCGGGCTGGAGGGGGTGTACCGCGGTTCGGTGGCGTGGGGGGACTACGACAACGACGGCGACCTGGACATTCTGCTCACAGGAGACACATTTCTTATCCTTGAATCTGCCATTCCAGTCTCGAGCGTCTACCGGAACGATGGGGGGGGCGCCTTCACCGACATCGGCGCCGGGCTGGCCTCGGTGTACGAGAGTTCAGTGGCCTGGGGGGACTACGACAACGACGGCGACCTGGATATTCTGCTCACAGGAAGCCGCGGAGGCGGCAATCCAATCTCGTGCGTGTACCGCAGCGACGGCGCCCCGGCGAACACACCGCCGGCGGCACCGGGCGACCTCTCCGCGTCGGTGGTGGGCGCTCAGGTGACCTTCAGCTGGACGGTCTCAACTGACGCCCAGACGCCGTCGTCCGGGCTCTCCTACAACCTCCGGGTCGGCACGACGCCGGGCGGTCCGGAGACCGTCTCCCCTATGGCGGACGCGGCCATCGGTTACCGGCGGGTCGTGCAGCTTGGAAACGCACAGCAGCGGACATCGTGGACGCTGACGGTGCCCGTGGTCTGGCAGACCTACTACTGGAGCGTACAGGCCGTGGATGGGGCGTGGGCCGGCTCGGCCTTTGCAACCGAAGAGAGCGTGGAATGCATGGGAGAGGAGGCCAGGGTCGACGCAATCGCGGACATTCCGGACGACCAGGGACGATGGGTTCGTATCTTCTTCACCCGGTCGGGGTACGATCTTGAAGGCGTGCCGACGCCGGTTGTAACCTACTACGTGTGGCGTCGGATCGACGACGAGGGATTCCGCTCGAGGATCGAGACCGAATCCGTTCCGTTGGTGGATGGAGCGGTGGGGTCGTCGGAGACGGACTGGCCGGATTTGTGGGCAGTGGGGGCCGATCGTCGTCTCGTCTTCCTGGACAGCGGGATCTTTCTTGTCTCGCCGGCGGAGGGCAAGGGCGAGTTTCCACCCGGCACGTGGGAGGTCACGGGAAGCGCACCGGCGCTCCAGCAGGACTCCTACATTGCCGCCCAGCCGACTCTCGGGGATTCCACTGATACCGGGATGTTCTGGTCGGTCTTCTGCATATCGGCGCACACAGACGATCCCACGGTCTGGTATGTCAGCACTCCCGACAGCGGATACTCGGTGGACAATCTGGAGCCGCAGGCGCCTCGGGGTCTGACGGCTGAGTATGACGGTGAGGCGATCGCGCTTGCCTGGGACGAGAACCTGGAGGAGGACTTCAACTACTACGCCGTGTATCGAGGTACCGAGTCCGGCTTCCCGCTGGGAGATCCGATCGGATACTCGACGACACCGACGTACACGGACGACGATCTGCCAGGTCCCGACGAATACTGGTACAGGATCACGGCAACCGACTTCAGCGGCAACGAGAGTGATCCGTCCGACGAAGCCAGTGCCGCCACGACCGGAGTTGCTTTGGAAACCGCAATCCCAACGGCATTCTATCTCGGCAGTGCAATTCCGAATCCGTTCAACCCCATTACCGAGATCACGTACGGGATTCCGGCGGGTGCAACCCCCGCCCGAGTTGTTCTGTCCGTCTACGACGCTACCGGACGCGAGGTGACGACCCTGGTCGATGTGGATCAAGGACCCGGCGAGTACCGCGTCGTATGGGACGGACGGGATCACAAGGGAGCTGAGGTGGCCAGTGGGGTGTATTTCTATCGCTTGGTCTGGAACGGCAGAAGCGAAACCAAGCGCATGGTCTTGCTGAAGTAGTGCCGAGTGCTTAGTGCTCAGTGCTTAGTACAAGGAGAAGAGCGTTGGAGGGGCGACTCGGTGAGTCGCCCCTTTTCTTCGGTCTCCCCAATGCAGTTTTCCGAGCGCCATTTACCATTTACGATTTACGGGGGGCAGCTTCTGAAAGGGCCGTAAATGGTAAATCGTAAATCGGGGAAAACGTGTCGCGAGTCTTGCGACTGGATGACGTTTTCGGGCGGGGGGATGGGAGGAAGGGCATGGAGTTTCTGTTTGAGGATTTGGATGTGTACAAGCGGGCGGTGGTGTTGGCGGAGACGATCTCGGGACTGACTGGCGAATTCTCGTCAGGCACGTACGCGATTTCGGACCAGTTGAGGAGGGCAGCTCTGTCGATCTCATGCAATATTGCAGAGGGCAATGGGAGATGGCATGTGAAGGAGAAGAAGCCCTTCTTCATGATTGCCCGGGGAAGTGCGTTTGAGTGTGTGCCGCTTCTGGAGGTGGCGGCGCGGTTAGGGCTGATCGAGAAGGACGTGTATCAGGAGCTGAAGGCCGAGTTGGATAAGATCTGTAAGATGATTATGGGGTTGGTGAGAAGGGCGGAGGGGAAGAAGAGCGAGAGCCGAGAGGCAGAGAGAAAAGCATTGGAAGAGAATAGACAATAGAAAATAGACCGTAAGAGAGAAGGTGGCCGGGTTTCTATGATGCTCTTGTCCGAGATCTATCTTCTATTGTCTACTTCTCTCTTACTCTGGGGAGCCAGGCCATCGAGGAGGTAACAAGGCTGTATCGCGTGGCTTAGAGGACCCTACAGACAACGAGGCACGAAGTGACAAGCCCCAACTAACATTCGTTGTCATTCCCAAACCACGTTCCCCGCAAGTTCGCTTCTGTGCTTGGGTTGCGAGCCATCGCGTGCTATAATCTAGCGTGCCCGACCGACACTCTGCCACACGTCCTTCTCCGTGAGGTGCGCTATGAAGGTGTTCACCGTAATCGCAACTGCAGTGGCCATTCTTCTCATCTCCAATTCGGGGTACGCTACAACTTGGCAGGTCCCCACCGACGCCCCCACGATCCAGGCCGGCATCGACTCGGCCTCGGCGGGGGATACCGTCTCGGTCGCCTGCGGCACCTACTACGAGTACGACATCGTGATGAAGTCCGGCGTGGTCCTCAGGAGTGAGACAGGTCTGGCGGACTGTGTGACGATCGACGCCGAAGGTCAGCAACTGGTTTTCTACTGCGCTTCGCTGGACGCTGCATCTGTCGTCGAAGGATTCACGATCACCGGCGGGTCAACCCCGGAAGGTGCCGGGATGTACTGTACCGAGTCCGGCCTGCTGGTGAACCGGTGTGTCTTCATCGGAAACGAGGCCCAGAATGGTGCGGGGATATACATCTACGGTAGCGTCATCCCCGTCGTCAGGAACTGCACCTTTACCCAGAATGTTTCCCCCGGCTCGGGAGCGTGCGTCGCGCTTTTCGGGTTGGGCGTGGAGTTTGAGAATACCATTGTGGCCTTCAACCAGTGTGTGGAGCCCTTCTTCTGCGACATGGGCGGCACGGCCACCCTTTCGTGCTGTGATGTTCACGGCAACACGGGCGGTGACTGGGTGGGCTGCATCGAATTCCAGCAGGGCATGTCGGGCAATTTCTCGGCGGATCCCGTGTTCTGCAACGCGATGAACGAGGACGTCCACCTTCGCTCCGATTCCCCCTGTCTCAATGCGCCCGGGTGCGGACACATCGGTGCCCTCGGGCTGGGATGTGGACAGATCTGGGACGTCCCGGCCGATGCGCCCACGATTCAGGCGGGGATCGATTCGGCGAGTGCAATGGACACGGTGATTGTGGCCTGCGGCACCTACTACGAGCACGACATTACGATGAAGTCGGGGGTCTCGCTGCAGAGTGAGACAGGACTTCCCGACTGCGTGACCATCGATGCAGATTCCCTGGGGCGGGTCCTCTATGGTGAGAATCTCGACAGTACCACTTTGATCCAGGGATTCACCATTACCGGGGGATATTCCAGCGGGGATGGCGGCGCAATGTACTGCACGAACTCTGCGCCGACGATCCGAGACTGTGATTTCATCTCCAACACGAGCGAGACCTATGGCGGGGGCTTGAGTTGTGACGCCAGTGATTCGCTGAAGATTGTCGAATGCACCTTCTCCGCAAACTCGGCTACCAATATGGGCGGGGCTCTCCAGGCGCAAGCGTCTGCGATATCCGTGGTCGACTGCGTGTTCAAGGACAACGTGGCCTGGAGTGGAGGGGCAATCCTGGCGTCCGTCGCCCCCGGGCCTGTGGAAATCTCGGGTTCGGTGTTTGCGGGGAATACGGCCACAAGCGGCTGGGGCGGTGGCATATACGCTTCGGGCTGCAGCCCTCCGGTGGCAGGCTGTACATTCTACGACAACGGGGCGGTGAACGGTGGCGTCCTGGCGGTCAACAATGCCCCGATCACCATCGAAAACACGATCCTGGCTTTCAGCCCGTCGGGAGAGGCCCTCTATTGCGCGGGAACCGGCTCTGCAACGCTTACCTGCTGCGACGTGTACGGCAACGCGGGTGGGGACTGGGTGGGGTGCCTCGCCGGGCAGGATTCAATCAACGGCAACTTCTCGGCGGATCCGGGTTTCTGCGATGCGGCCGCGGGAGATCTCTCCATCCGTGATACTTCCCCTTGCGGCGATGCGCCCGGCTGCGGGCTGGTGGGTGCTCTGGGTGTGGGCTGCCATTCCATCTGGAACGTCCCGGCCGAGGCGCCCACGATTCAAGCGGGCATCGACTCGGCCTCGGCGGGAGACACTGTGGTCGTCGCCTGCGGAACGTACTACGAACACGATATCGTGATGAAGTCGGGGATCACGCTGAGGAGTGAGACGGGACTGCAGGGCTGCGTGACCATCGATGCAGATTCGCTGGGACGGGTCTTCTATTGCGAGGACGTAGATTCGACGACCACGATCGAGGGATTCACGATCACCGGGGGGAGCAGCTGGTCGGGGGCGGGGATCTACATGATGGACTGTAATCCGGTAATCCGGAACTGCGTCGTTTCTGGAAACTCGGCCGAATTGGGCGGGGGAATGTTCCTCGGCTACTCCTCCCCGACGATCACCGGCTGTACGCTCTCCGGCAACTCGGCCGACAACGGTGGCGGCATGGACCTCCAAGCGGGGTCCTTTCCCACGATCACCGGCTGCACGTTCTGCGGCAACTCGTCTCCCTTCGGTGGCGGGATATCCCAGTCAGGCGGGATCCCCGCCGCACTGGACAACACGATCATTGCCTTCAGCTCTCAAGGAGAGGCGATCTACTGCATGGGTGGCGCGCCGACACTAACCTGCTGTGACATCTACGGCAATGCGGGCGGCGACTGGGAGGGATGTATTGCCGGGCAGGACACGGTGAGGGGGAATTTCTCGGAGGATCCTCTCTTCTGCGATGCGGAAGGTGGGGACTTCCGGCTCCATGCATCTTCCCCGTGCCTTCCGGGGGGCAACGGGTGCGGAGTGCTCGTGGGGGCGGAGGGTTTGGGTGATTGTCCCTATCCGGAGTGTCACGTGCTGACCGTTCCAGGCGAGTACGCGACCATCGCCGAAGCGCTCTCAGCGGCCACTCACTGCGACACGGTTCTGGTTTCTCCTGGCACGTATGTGGAGACGATCTCGATTCCCTGGGGAATCGTGCTCCTGAGCACCGACGGTGCGGATTATACCGTGATCGACGGTGCGGGTAGCGGGCCGGTGGTTTCGTTTCCTGCGGCAAAGAGTGGCGAGCGAACGGGCAGTCCGGCCGTATTGGAAGGTTTCACCGTCACGGGGGGGAGCAGCGATTGGGGGGCAGGGATCTACATGAAGGGCTGTGATCCGGTAATCCGCAACTGCATCATCTCGGGCAACTCGGCCAGTTCCGGTGGTGGGGGAATGCTCCTTCGATATTCCTCCCCAACGATCACCGGCTGCATGCTCTCTGGCAACGCAGCCAATAATGGCGGCGCCATCAATCTCCAACAAGATTCCTCTCCCACGATCACGAACTGCACATTCTCCGGGAACTCGGCCCCCCTCGGGGCCGCCCTGTTTTCTATTCACTTCTACTCCATCCCCACACTGGACAACACGATCATCGCCTTCAGTCCACTGGGAGAGGCAGTCAACTGCGGCGGCGGTGCCACCCTGACGTGCTGTGATTTGTACGGCAACGCGGGCGGTGACTGGGTGGGGAACATCGCTGGGCAGGAGGGTGTGAACGGCAACTTCTCGGCGGATCCGATGTTCTGTGAGCCGGACAGCGGGGACTTTCACATTGCAGCCGCGTCTCCTTGTGCGCCGGACTGGTCACCGCCGGGTTGTGGTCTGGTGGGAGCACTCGGTGTGGGCTGCGGTTTGACGACGATTGCTGACACGGGAGCGGAAGTTCCGTTCAGGTTGTACTTGGGCCCGGCAGTCCCCAATCCGTTCAATCCCATCACCGAGATCAGCTACGGGATTCCCGCAACGGGCGGGCCCTCGCGTGTCACGATGAATATCTACGACGCTCTCGGACGTAGGGTCACGACGCTCGTCGATTCCGAGCAAGGACCGGGAGAGTACCGCGTGGTCTGGGATGGGAAGGATCACAAGGGCAGCGAAGTTGCCAGCGGTGTCTACTTCTATAGAATCTGTTGGAACGGCAGGAGTCAAACGAGACGCATGGTCTTGCTGAAGTAGGATCCATTTGGCGAGATTCGAAATTGGACATTGGACCGCAGCAGAGATGTGGCAGGGTTCTCCATAATGCTCTTTTCCGATCTCTAGTTTCTAATGTCAAATCTCTGCTGCTCTTGGCATTTCGGGCTCTGCCCCGAAATGCCGGGGCGTACTTCTATCGGATTGTGTGGAGCGGGAGGAGTGAAACGAGGAGGATGGTGCTGTTGAAATGACGTAGTCCGTAATTCGTGCTCGGATAAGAACATCATGTTGAGGAGGGCGGCCAACAGGCCGCCCTTTTCTCTTGGGCCTTTTCGCAGGATTAGGGTATGGGAGTTGCGAGGGGGCGTAGTTGGAGGGATCTGTTTTCAGTTCTGTGTTTTCTAATGTCTGGGTGGGGAGAAGGGGTGGTGAGGCATGCGATTCACGTTCCAGAACCTTCATGTGTACCGGCGATCCGTAGACCTTGGACAGCGGCTCGTTCGTTTGTGCGACGAATTCCCTAGGGGCAGATATGCGCTGGCAGATCAACTGCGGAGAGCGGTAGTTAGCATTTCGTGCAATCTTGCCGAGGGCAATGGCCGCTGGCATGAGAAGGAAAGGAAACATTTCTTCATGATCGCCCGTGGTTCCGCCTACGAATGCGTCCCCGTCCTGGAGATTGCGAGGGATCTGGAGATTGTCGGCGAAGCTGACTTCGAGGATATTATGAACGAGCTGGACGAGATATGCAGGATGATTGGAGGGCTGATTAAGAATGCTGGGAAGAAGAAAGAGCACCAGTAGTCAGATCATAGAAGAGAACTGAAAACAGAAAACAGACCGCAACAGGGGGGGTAGTGTCTTTTCTATGATGCGGTTGTCCGCATCTGTTTTCTGTTTTCGGATATCTGTTGCTCCGGGGAGCCAGCAATAGAAAAAGGGGGCCGAATGGGCCCCTTGCCGTATGCTGGCTCCCCATCGTGGACTCATTTCGAACTTTCTG
>CAZSXU010000056.1:0-9376 GCA_964610505.1 uncultured bacterium
GGCCGTGGGCGGCCAACCCAATCCCGATACTACTATTCTAACAAATCATTGTTTATTCGTAAAGGTCTTTCTTCAGAGGCAGAAGAGGCGAGGAAGCGAGAGCGAGAGGGCGGGAGAGCGGGACCGGGCGGGACTGCCGGACAAGGGGAGGGCAAAACTGCGGGGACAACCGACAGGGCGACAAGGCAAACGGGCGATAGAGCAAAACCCTTGCCCTTGTCACTCGCCCCCATCCCTTGCCCTTTGACTCAGAACTCGGAACCCAGAACTTAGAACTCAGGACTTCTCTTGAAGGACGAAGAGAAGAATCAACGCCCTGCGGGGATGCTTCGGGCCGGCTGCGGGTAGGATTCGCCGGATCGACGACAGGGCGAGGGTCTTTTCAACGCAGGTAGTTGCCACTCTCCTGGATGATTGTACTCCCCCCTTCTCGCCGTGGAGGAGACCGCCGAATCCTGCCCGCAGCGCAAGGCCCACGCGAGAGATCCGAAAGCCGGAACATCCTCAGCCCCGGGCCGGAGCGCAAGGCCCCAACATTCGGCCCACCGCACGGGCAGCGGTTCCCCTACCGAATCTCCTGTAAACATCCCGGCCGGCCCGCACGACTCCATGGGTGAATCGACGACCGTTTCCCATATCCCATGGAGGACAGAATGAAAGCCATCCCCCTGCTGGTAACGCTGATTCTCGTCGGCTCGATCTCCCCTTGCCCGGCCGAAGAGCCGCCCTCGCATCTTGCCGAACTCTCGCGCTCAAACACCGCCTTCGCTCTCGATCTCTACGGTGAGTTGAAGAACGAGGAAGGGAACGTCTTCTTCTCGCCCTACAGCGTTTCGACGGCGCTTGCGATGACCTACGGCGGAGCCCGGGGGGACACCGCCGAGGAAATGGCTCGAACGCTCCACCTCCCGATGAATTCGGACCACCCTCACCGGGCGTTTTCCGATATGGAAGCGCGGATGGGAGCGATTCTCGAATCAGGGGACATCGAACTCCGTACGGCCAACGCCCTCTGGCCCCAGGAGGGGTACCCGCATCGCGATGAGTATCTTTCGCTCGTGCATCGCCATTACGGCGCCTCCATTACGCCTCTGGACTTTGCCGGTTCGACCGAGGCGGCCCGCCGCACGATCAACGGCTGGGTCGAGCGACGGACCCGGGACCGGATCCGAGAACTGATTCGACGCGGCGATCTGGACCCTGCCACCGTGCTCGTTCTCGTCAATGCGATCTACTTCCGCGGGGACTGGGCCCAGCGGTTCGATCCTTCTAACACGCGCCGGGGCCCGTTCACTCTGGAAGACGGCCGGACGGTCGACGTTGAGATGATGTCCCAGGCGGGGGATTTCTCCTGCGGGGAGTCGGAAGAGGCACGGGTGCTCGAGCTCCCCTACGAAGGGGACGATCTCTCTCTGTTCGTAATTCTACCGAGGGAGGGAAATCGCCTGAGCGATATCGAAAACGCCCTGACCGAACGGAACCTGGAGTCGTGGCTCTCCGCTCCTTGCGAACAGAGAATTCGCGTGTTCTTGCCCAGGTTTCGAATCTCATGGGGTACGGGAGATCTCGTACGCCCGCTCATCTCGCTGGGTATGAGAGACGCTTTTCTCGCCGGGAGAGCGGATTTCTCGGGGATGGACGGTTCCCGATCGCTCTTCATCGGGAGCGTACTCCACAGGGCCTTCATCGAGGTCAATGAAGAGGGAAGTGAGGCGGCGGCCTCCACGGCCGTGGTCCTCAAGAAAGGACGACCCGACGAGCGGATCTTCCGCGCCGATCATCCATTCCTCTTTCTGATTCGCGAGAATACGACGGGAAGCATCCTCTTTCTGGGCAGGTTCACAGATCCCGGGCAAGATGCGTGAGGGGCGCAAAAAACCGTCCCGCTCCGTCCCGGGGCGCAACGTCTCTTGGCTTGGCGACCGGCACACGGGGTGCGGGTCACTCGAGTCAAGATGGCTTCCCGAGATCCAGGGCGGGACAGATGAGATTCAAGACTCGAATTGACCGGTGATCCTGGGTCCATCATCCATTCTACGATCGTTTCCCCGGATCATCAAGTGATAGATCGGCATCTGAGTTCAAAACATTGAGACGTGAGAATGGCGTGCGAGCACTACTCGGTCAGCCGGGTCAGGATCTCGGACACGGCCGCCTCGGGCGTGAACTTCCGGTCGAACGCCCTCGCGTTGGACTCCCCCAGGCGCGCCAGGCGCTCGGGCTCGCGGAGCCGACGCACGGCTTCCCTCACGATGTCCACAGGGTCGTCGAAGGCGAACTGCTCGTCGAAGAACTCGTTGTCGTAAAGCACCCTGCGATTGTTGGGGATCGGTTGACCGACGATGGGGAGTCCCAGGGCCAAGAACTGGGGAAGCTTGAAAGAGATGCAGTCGTAGAGGCCGCGCACGTAGATTCCGATTCGCGCGCCCGCCATCCGGCTCAGGTACGCCTTCAATCGAAACGGCGGGATGCGAAACTCTTCGTACGGTTGGGGAAGTGGGTCCCGGGCGGCGAATCCGGCGATGGAGGCGATATCCGGAACCTTGCGGATCTCTCTCATGACCCGGTAGCGGATTTCGTTGTGGGGAGCGTGAACGGGTTCGGGATAGTACATCATGACGAAGAAGAGGTCGAGATCCTTCGACCCTCCTCGAAGCCGAACGACGTCCTCCAACCGGGGCGCCCTCAAGAGGTCCTTGAACCTCCTCGCCGTCTGGCGGCGCCCCCATCCCGTCGTACGACAGGGGAGAAACCGGGGCAGGAAGGCCCCGCGTCCGGGCGGCGCGACCGGGAAGAAAGGCCGTGCGGGGAGAATCCTGTCGATGAACGGCCTCAGATTCGGATCTCTCTCGATGGCATCGGCGTTGTAATTGACCTTGAAATAGTACGCGACTCTCTCGAGCAACGGCAGATGATAGCCGCCGCCCCGATCGCGAGCGGACTCGCAGCTGTCCCGCGCGTCGATGCAGAAATGGAACTCTCGGCCGCCAAGCCGGGCCTTGAACAGGCATATCGAAAACAGCAGAGCGCGCCACCGGCCGTCCGTGGCCGGATCCTCCAGCAGGGACGGGACGTCCTTGGACACCGTGAACCGGTAGTCGAACCTCTTCGTATTGTGAAGGAACCCGGTCAGGAAGAAGCTGGAGTAGTTGAGCTCGTTGAAGTCGTAGTAGACGATCTCATTGCCGGATGTCATCGGCACGCTCTCTTCAATTGCCCGGACTGCGGCAGATCGTCACGCGAAGCCGCGAAGTTGCGAAGCCGCGCATCGTGGGATCACTCTACGATGGGATACGCTTTCTGGGCAAGGGGTATCTGGCGAAGGCCCGGGGTCTCTTCGATCCGGCGATCTGCGGGGAGACGTCCAGCCGCCGGATCGACGATCACGGGTCCGGTCGAGCCTTTTGAGGAGATTCGTGCCTCGACCGAACCCGTGACGTCCTTAATCCACAGACCCCGCCTCCGCCCTTGAAGTGCCGGTTGGCGGCTGGCAACTAGTGAATCTTCCGGGGCCCGGACCGAAGTCCCGTAATCGTGATGTCGACCGAGTAGTCGTAGCCTCTCTGGAACTCGTAGTCTCCGTCCATGTCGTACTTCACTTCAGGAACGCCCGTGTACCGGGCCTCAACCTCGAAGGAGACGCCCGGATGGTTCTTGAACGTACCGGAGAAGGTGAGAACGAAATCTAGTACGCCGGTCGAGTGATCCATGTGCGAAGAGTTCGTAGCCGTGATGTCGGTGGCTTTGAGCTTCCCGAAGTTGAGCCACGGACCCTGGGAATTGAGCACCAGTTTGCCTCCGACGTAGGTCGTGATGTACCGGTCCACGGTGCCGTCGTAGACGACGGACTCGAGGGTCGCCTGCCGGAAGTTGAAACCTTGGCCGAGCGCCATGAGCGTGTTCCCCGGCTGCCCTGGGCCGCCGCCCTTGAACATCTCTTTCCAGAATTTGACGGCGAAATCGCCGTCTTCCGTACTCCAGGTCTCGGCAACGGCGGATCCGGCGGCGAAGAGAACGATGGCCAGAGTCGCGCCAAGAGCGATCAGCTTCCGCATGTCCACATCTCCTTCTCCCTGGGTGAGTCCGAAATCCGAAGAAACTCCCAGGCAAGTCGCCTCGGATCTGTGTGGGCCGCGTTTCCATCAGATCGACCGCGGAGGGCCGATCCACGAGCTCTATTCCCAGATAGTGTAGCGGATGAGTTGGGGGTTGTCAACAGAATGTCAGTGAATAGCAGGCACGGTAGAATCTTGTAGTGTTTTAATAAACCCTATATTGTTTGCTGCGCTGCCAATCTAGTGCTCCTTCCGGATATGGATGTCTCCCGAGGTGGTGAGGCGAATCCGGCAGCCCCCCGTTCCCAGGACGGCGGCCGCCCGCTTGATGCCGTCCGAGTCGTATTTCATGGAAATCTCGGACTCGATGTCGCCCTCGCTCGTGCGGGCTTCGATATCGGCGGACGGGTCGCCGGGCAGGACCAGTGTGATCCGTTTGTAGGTGGTTCGGATGTCGAACGTTCCGTCCTCGGGGAGATTGCGGATCTGGGAGACCTCAACGGGACTCGAGTCGCCGGCGATGTCTACCGAGGATTCGGATCCCGTGACGACGACGTACTCATAGGAATTACTGACGGTCAGTGCCCCCTTGATCCCGTTGACCATAATGGGGCACGAGGCGCCCTCGATCCTGAGGGATCCCCCGACATCGGTGGCCTCAACCTCGCTGTAGCTCGTGCGAATCCGGGTATCACCTCGGACCCCTTCCAGGTGGACCGGGGCCGAATCCGCGTGAATCGCGCAGGCTCCCCGGACGTCGCGGACCTCGATGCCGTTGTAGCTGGCGCGGATGTCCACGTCCTTGCCGGCTCGCTCGACGGTCACGGCGCAGCTCGGACCCTCGATCCAGACATCGCCCTCGACGTCGGTGATCTGGATCCTCTCGTAGGAGCTGACGACATCGGCGCGGCCGGCCACGGCTCCGACCGTCACCGAGCTGCTCTGGGCTCGAACGGTTAGGTCGCCGGCAATGTCGCTACACTCGATGGGCTCGTAGCTGCCCGAGATGGACGCGTTGCCCCGAATGTCGTGAGCCCGGATCTCCCCGCTCTGGCAGTCCACGTCGAGAGGCCCCTTGACCCGATCGACGGTCACGGGTTCGTAGGAGTTTTCGATTCGAAGGTGGACGCCAATATCCTCGGCGATGACCTCGCCGCTCTCGTTCCAGATGGTGACCGGACCCCCGGCGCGCCGCACCTCCACCTTCTCGTAGGATGTTCTCGTCTCCACGGAACCTGAGACGTCCTCAATGTACACGCTCCCGCTGCCGTTCTTGACGTACACGTTCCCGCCGCACTCAAGAACGGACACGGTCCCATAGCTGTTCTCCACCGAGACGTTCCCGGAAATCTGTGAGAGCTCGACTGCACCGCTCTCATCGGTAACCTCCACGCCGCCTCGCAGATTCTCGACCCGGACATCGCCGTAATCGGTTTTCACCTTGAGGGACATCTCCTTGGGAACGGAAACCTCGAGCATCACTTCCGCGAACGGCGTGTACCGCCAGCGTCCGGGGGAGATTTCCTCGATGACCCCGCGCACCATTCTCGGCAGGGCCTTGCCCTCGATCGGGATGCCTTCGGGCGTCTGCATCACGATCCGGTAGCCGTCCCCGTAGGATTCCACGTCCACATCGGTCTCGGAAGAGAAGAGCTCGCGATTCCGCCGGTCGACGTTGATCATCTCCAGGGTTGCGCGGACTCGAATCTTGTCCCGGCTCCAGGTGTCGATGGTGATGCCGCCCCTCGAGTTCTCGATGACAACGGTGCGCCCGGGCGCCACGTCGCGCGTCACCTCGAACGTCTTCGAGAGGTATTCGTCATCGGCCGGCGCGGGGGAGGGGGCCGCGAGGACCCATACCAGAACAAGCGTCGCCGGGGTCCACCCGCAGAGATCCTTCGTAGAGAGGATTCGCATCCGTCATTCTCCCTTCCGTTTCGATTCGCCCGCTCTCATCCCTCCGCGAGCGCAAGTAGCTCGGTCAGCGTTTCCTTCTTGTCCTGGTAGGCGGCCAGGAGGTAACGCCGGACGTGGGCGTTGGCCCCGTCCTCCGCCAGAACAGCCTTGCATCGCCGGATCTGGGCGTCGATGGTCTCCAGCCGGTCGCGGTAGCGAAGCACCATCTCGATATCGGCGGCCGCGACCACGGGGCCGGCGACGCCCTCCAGCTCGGTGATGGCCCGTTCATACTCCGCCTCCGTCGCCTCGACGCGGGCCAGGGCCTCGGCCGTCAAGAGGTTCCGGGGTCGGGCGTCGGGACCGGATGGGCGGAGCCAGAGAAAGGCCCCGATGCCGATCGCCGCGATGAAGACTGCGGCGATTCCCCAAACCGGCCGCCACCGGGGCGCCGACAGGTCTCTGAAACACTGCCGCAACCGATCGATTCCCCGCAGCGCGGGTTGCCGATCTCGATCCACTCCCGCCGCGACGCGTTCCCAGAGTCCGGGAGCGCTCGCGGGAACCGGCAACTCACGAGCCTGGCGTTCGATTCGCTCGTCGAGAATCCAGGCCTCACGGCAGGTCTCGCACGTCCGGCGGTGCGCCTCGAACGCGTCCGCCGAAATCTCTCCCATCCAGTATTTCCGGTATTCATGGCATGTCATTTGAGTCCAACCCTCGCAATCGTGGGGCCAGGATCTCGCGAAGCCGTTCCTTGGCCCGGAAGACATGCGCCTTGACCGTTCCTTCCCTCATGCCGAGCATTCCGGCGATCTCTCTCTGCGTGAAACCCTCCTGGGCGTACAGGACGAAGCAGGCCTTCATCTTGGGCGGCAGGCCGTCGATGGCGTTCTTGAGGTGAACCCGCATGCCCGCATCGTCCTTTCTCGGAATTTCCCCGACGGTATCCAGGGAGACCTGCACCGCCCGCCGGCCCTTCCTCAGCCGGTCGTAGCAGATATTGGCGACGATCCGGTAGAACCAGGTCGAGAAGGCCGAGTCGAAGCGGAACTGCCCGATTCTCCGGCAGAGCTTCAGGAACGCGTCCTGCAGGGCGTCCTCGGCCGCCTCATGGCTGCCCAGCATTCGGTACGCCAGCGCCAGCATGGGTCCCTCATAGCGGCGATAGAGCGTCTCGAATGCGCTGGGCCGGCCCTCCTGGCAGCACCGGATGAGGGCATGTTCGTTCTCAAGGGGCATGCAAGGTCTCTGGCCGGAGTTGCGAGTTTCCGCTTCGTTCTTCTCAACCATTGGACTTCCGGAAGGGGCAGGAAGTTTAGTGGATAGGTGGGGGCACGTACGTCGAGCGCGCTCCCCCGGGGTCGCCGGTGGCCTATCCCATACGGGTTCTCGCCGTCGTGCGCCCGTACCGGTCCCAGGGGCAGGATACCGATTTCTCGAACTCGGGACAACCGGCGATTCCGGTGAATGCGGAAGCGGCCGGGTATTGCAGGATGTGTGAACTTCCGCCGGATTTCTGTTGACACATGCGCAAGAGCAAGCGAAACTTGCACATCACACGCAATGATCGCAGCTGAGTCCGCCGGCGGGACACGCGAAGTTCCGGAAACCGGCCTACGGACCCACTGTCTCTTGAGCGGTGTATGCCGGAAGGACGGGTTGGCTGTCACTCTGGGGGGGCGAATCGACAAGGAGGATGAACCATGTCACTACGTGATCTCGTGGTCATGAACCCTGGCTTTGTCCGCAGTGGCCGTTTCTGTCTTGCGGCGCTGATGGCGGTGGCGTTCGTGGCCGTCTTCTTCGCGGGACCGAGTGCGGTGGGCGCCGAGGAGCCGGAGTTCCGGTGGGCCACCGGGCCGTGGATCGGAGGGTACAAGTTCATCGGCGGCAACGGCGACCGCGCCGAGATCGGTCCTCTGGGAGGAGCCGAACTGCAGTACCTGCTGAACGAGCGCTTCACGCTCGCCCTCCGGGTGGGCTACGGTGAGAACGGGGAGTGGGAGTTGGGCACCTACAGGACGCTGGTTCTCAACACGGATGCCGTTGCCCAGTTCAGTATTCTTCCGGAGAGGTCCGAGCGACCGTATGCGTTTCTCGGGTTCGGCCTCAACAGCTGGCGGGCCGAGGCCGGTCGCAAGGATCTGTTCGACTATGTCTCGGGTGAGAAGCTCGAAGGGATCGACGGCGCGATCAAGTTCGGTCTCGGTGTAGAAGTCGATCTCCTGGAGCGGGTATTCGTCGACGTTCGAGGATCGTACGGCGCGCTCATCCGGGAGAACGACGAACTCGACCTGGGCGGATTCGACGATCCCAACACGGGCGAGATCGAGATCACGGCCGGGCTTCTCTTCCGGTTCAACGGCGGCTACCGCAAACCTGTGGATACGGATCGCGACGGCGTCCCGGACAACCTCGACCAGTGTCCCAACACTCCGGGATGCACGCGGGTCGACCGGCAGGGATGTCCCACCACGACGACGGCGGATTCGGACCGGGACGGTGTTCCGAACCGGAGGGACGATTGCCCCGACACGCCGTACGGCGCGATCGTGGACA
Organism: uncultured bacterium; assembly: GCA_964610505.1. Lineage (GTDB taxonomy): Bacteria > Arandabacterota > Arandabacteria > JAGLYR01 > JAGLYR01 > CAZSXU01. Next base: position 8,514 of record CAZSXU010000056.1, read on the forward strand.
AGCAGGGTTGCCCGAGCGACGCGGACGGCGACGGTGTCTTTGACGGCATCGACAAGTGCCCCGATACGCCCAGAGGTGTCAGGGTGGATAAGACCGGTTGTCCCAAGGACACGGACCGCGATGGGGTGTTCGACGGGCCCGACCGGTGTCCCGACACCCCGAGACGTGCCGTGGTCGACAGCCGGGGATGCCCGCTCGACGGCGACGGCGACGGTGTCTTTGACGGCATTGATCAGTGTCCCAACACGCCTCGCGGGTCGAGGGTGGATGCCCGGGGTTGTGTGATTCCTCCTCCGGAGCCGGAGCGTGTGATCCTGGAGGGCGTGAATTTCCGGACGGGGACGGACGAGCTCCTTCCTGAGGCCCAGGCGGTTCTGGACGAGATTGCGCGCGACCTCATCGAGGAACTCACGGACCTTCGGCTCGAGATTCGCGGGTACACCGATGCCGTGGGAACCGAAGAGATCAACCTCGATCTCTCGCGGCGGCGAGCGGAATCCGTTCGAAACTACCTGATGGCCAGGGGAGTTTCGGCGGGTCGGCTCACGGCCCTTGGTTTTGGTGAGGCCGATCCGGTCGCTCCGAACAGCACGCCGGAGGGCCGGGCCCAGAATCGTCGGGTGGAGTTCCGCATCCTTCAGTAGCAGGCCACGCGAAGCGTACGTTCGAGGCCCCGGGAGACATTGTCTCCCGGGGCCTTTCCTCTACGAGCGGCCCCATTCCCACATGGATTGCGTCAAGCACGGAGAGCCGAGGTATGACGGGCGGCGACATCAGTTTCGTCGAGCACCGCAGGTCGAGGTATGACGGGCGGCGACATCAGTTTCGTCGAGCACCGCAGGTCGAGGCATGACGGGCGGCGA
>CAZSXU010000057.1:0-9314 GCA_964610505.1 uncultured bacterium
GGAATCCGTGGTTGCAGGTGTCCGGTTCTTCGCCCTTTCGCCCACTCGCCCATTCGCCCATTCAAGCGCGGGTTCCTTCGCGACATCGAACGACGTCTCTTCCGTATGGAAACCCACCGGCGTTCCATCGAGGCGAATCTCCCACGAGTCGGCACCCGCAGGGGACACCGCGAATTCAAGCGATCGGTTCGAGGACATGCCCGCCTCGACCACCAGCCGTTTCCCGCCGGGCACGCGAACCTTCAGACAAAGCGTGACGGCGTCGTCGACTCCCCGCGCCTCGAATCGAAAACGCCTCTCGCCGTCCTCGATTCGAAAGTCACCGTTGAGCGTGATGCCGCCGAAGCGGGCCGGAACTCGAATCGAGGCAAGCGCGCTCGGGAGCGACGGCTCCACTTCGATGCGACGTTCGATCATTCGGGGCTTGAGTCCCAGGATATCCTGATGGAAGGAGCGTAGGAACTCGGCTAGGCTCCACGCCTGGGTTACGGTCCCTTCGAAATTGGGTCTCCCTTCCTGCGGCGGAACGGCGTTTCGAAGCTCGGGAAGAGTCCCGACCGCCCCCTCCCCATGCACCTGGTCCAGCAGCGATCGGAACACGGCCCATGCCGCCTCCGGTCGACCATGTCTGACCAGCGCAGAGATCACCGGCCCCGAGAGCCAGACCCACACGTCGCCGTTGTGGTACGCTTGGTCAAACGGGTATGCCTTGAGATCGATGTGTTTCGGGCGGAACTCGGGATCTTCCGGTGCGAGACTCCCGACGCCATGCCGGTACACCAGGCGCCGGAGCACAGCGTCCAGGGTCTTTCTCTCTTTCGCCGGCGAAAGAAGGGGATCCCCGGGAACGGTCAGGGCGAAGATCGCATTCGGTCGGATTTTTCCGTCACCACTGCCGTCGGCATCCAGGTGGTCCAGAAGCCTTTCCCGCGTGGAATCCCAGAACTCCCGATCGAAATTCTCCTTCACGCCCGCGGCCCTTCTTCGCCATTCGACCGCCAGGCCCCTCTCCCCCGTCCATTCCGCCAGATCGGCAGATGCCAGAAGGGCCGAGTACCAGAGGACCTGGATCTCAACCGCTCGATTCCCGCGAGCCGACCAGGGTCGTCCGTCCAGGGAGGCATCCATCCAGGTTTCGGCGTCCCCGTGCACCGAGAAACCGAAATCATCCATCCGTTTCTTGACTTCTCCCTCGATGGCCCGAATGATTGTCGACAGAATCCCGCGCGCCAATTCGAGGTCTCCCGTGTAGCGAACGAACGCGTGGGCCGCGAGGACGAACCACCACGTTCCGTCCGCCGTGTTGTAGTGCACCTCTCCGGGACTCACCAGGTTGGGCAACCGGCCGTAGTAGGGCGATCGGAAATCTTCCGACTGCCGCTCGAGCGCGGCCAGAAGAATTTCCCGGCACGCCTCGAACTGTCCTGCGGTGAGAAGGGCGGGAAGCGAGATGAAGCTATCTCGGCTCCAGTAGTTGGGGAACCACGGCAGGCCCGCGTACATTCCCCGGCCCTGCTGATTCATCACGAGAGCATCGAGCGAGGCGGCCGCCCACCGGAGGGCGTGCTCGAGCCGAGGATTCTCCGTTCCCGTTACACCGGGGTCAACCACGCGGCTGATGCGGATCGCCCGTTCCACGTAGCATTCCTGTCGACGGAAGAGCGCCTGGTGGACGGAAGCCCTGACCTGCTCTTCGTTCTCGCCCACGGCGAAGATGAAGGCGACCCGCCCGGTCTTGAGTCGACCCTTGAAAATGCCCGCCTGATAGGGGACCGCCTCTTTCATGACGCCGCGCCGCTCGTCCTGTGGATACGTTGTCGGGAAATACGCCGTCTTTTCCGAAAACATCAGGGGTTCGGAACAGGACGCGCCGACGCACGCGCACGCGCCGGCGGACGCGGCCTGAAGGCGTGAGTTGGCAACCAGGAGAAGATTCTTCTCATGCCGCCACGCGACCTTGTAGGGGAACCTGCCCGGGTTCCAGATGTGGCGGACATCGAAGCGGGGGGCAAAGCGGAACGAACCGCGAAATCCGGTCGTGTACAACACCACCAGGGCGCCGATCTTGTCGGAGAAGAAGATTTCTTCCCGGGTATTCTCGAAGGCATAATGCCGGACCAGCTTGTGGGGATAGACGACGACCTTGCCGGAAACGCCGGGCGACAGGCGGGTTTCTCCCAGTGCCAGAATCCAGTCCTCCACGAATTTGTGCATTCCCGCCGAGAGTCCGTGGTAGGCACTGGTGTTGGCCCGGTGGGTCTCGCCAGACCACCGGGCCTGCCCCTTGTCCGTGTAGATGAATTCCCGTCCCTGCCCGGGTTCCAGCTCAACCCCCATCGCCCGGAGGATACTCTCCGGACCCAGGGTTGTGCCCGCGCCGTCAACGTCTTCCTCTCCTGCGGAGAAGACGATCTCCAGTTGATCCGGACTGAGTCTTCTAGTTCTCAAGGGCAATACCCGGGATTTCAGTGACCGATCCCGACCTCTTGTAACCCGACAGGATCGCTTCCTGCGACGCGCCCTCCGGAACGATGATGTCAATCAGATGGGGCCCCTGTCCATCGCCGCCCCCGAATTCCCACTCCGTCTTCGTGGGCAGCACGGCGCGGACCTTGCCGGCAGAGAACAGTCCCTCATGACTGACGACACCGAGAACCACGCGCCAGTTCTCGTCGGGCTTTCCCACAACCGACTCCGGGACCCGAATCGTGATGCTCGACGTCGCCGGATCCGCATGCACCAGAACCTGCGAGTCGCTTATGAGCGTCTGGGGATCCCCGTAGATCGCCACCTCGTCCATGCACACCCGGAGGAAGAACTCCCATGCGCTCTCGGGGGTGGTCCGTGCGTTACGATTCTCGAACAGATCCCGGCTGCCCGATCCGGCCTTCCCATCCGTGTCCAGATAGATATCGATCCCCTGGACGGAGAACCCGTCTCGCCCGCCCCAGGGATTGTTCACCGGACCGGCGAAATCCACGCGAAAGATAAGCCACCCCTCATGATCCTCCATCATCTGGACTTTCGTCATGTCGTAAACGCCGGGCTCGAACGCCGGATTCGTAGGGTAGGTGTATGAACCTGGACCGTGGTCATCTCCGCGCGGATCATCGATATCAAGAAGGACCTTCACATCCCCCCGCTGCGGAACGACGAGATCCACGCCACTCTGATTGGGCACCGCATCCGTCAAGGCACCGTCTCGCTCGTAAACGACCGCCAGTCGAAGCGGTTCCAGAGACCGGGCCCCGAGAGCCGAGAACGGAAGGCTCATCTCCAGAACCTCGTCGACGGCGAACCGTCCAACTGCTTCCGCCTCTCCCCAGCTATCATAACCCAGCGCTTCGGATAGCATCACAGTCCCCGACCTTCCGGAGGAAATCGGGCAGTACGCCTCGTAGCACAACCCGCCCGCGCCGATCCTCTCGCCTTCAACGTTCGGGACTCGAAGGAACACGTTCTGTTCCTCTTTTCCAGTCACGGCGAAGTAAACCCGGATGCCGTCGTCCGCTGCCAGGCCGTCCCCGAGGCCGACCATCAGATGCAGATTCTCCCGGTCGTATCCGTAAGAGAGATCCGAGACCGGATCCCCGCTCCCGCGCTGCATGGCGCCGCCCTCTTCGTCCGTGACTCGCCCGCCCTTCGCCCATTCTCCGGGCGAGACCCGCCCGTCGATATCGGGCGTGAAAGGCCCGGAGATTCGGCGGGTCGGAGTGGCCGCCGCCGCCATCACGATCGGTGTCCAGAGCTTGTTCGGCGGTTCCTGTCCGATCGCCGCATACACGTTTCTAAGGAGAGACCGGAATGCTTCGTCGAAGAACTCGTCGTTCCCCGAAGACTGGTCCTTCCCGTACCACCAGAACCAGTCGCTGCCCTCGGCTGCGTACATTTCGGCGAACGCTTTCTTGACCGCCGCCCTGTCCGCGCCCGGACTCGTGCGATACGCCTCGAGGGACGCTCGAGTTTCGGCCAGGAGCGACCATCCCTCGTTCTCCTCGGGCTCGCCGATCCACGTGGCGAAGTTGTGGGCGATCCACGACCCGGGCCAGAGGACGTCGATCGTCTCCTCCGGGGGATGCGCCTCCAGGAAATCGTCAATCGTCACGGGGACCAACCAGCTGGCCCGCGTCATCTGGCCGTACATGGAATGAAAGAAATCCTTGCCGTCCCTCGGGTAGTGCTCCCAGGCATTCTCGCCGTCGAGAACGATGGGAACCACGTAGGTTCCGGGCCGGGTGGCAAACTCCTTGTGAATGTCGTAGAGGCGCTGCATCAGGTCGTTGGCCGCGTCGATCCCGTCCATCTTGCTGTAGTTGAAACCAATGGCGTCGGAGATGGCGCGGTCCCGGAAGAGAACGGCCACCTGTTTTCCATCCTTCTCCGCCCACCAGGCCTTGTACTTCTCCCGGTTCCCAAAGGCCCGGCCCTTGAGAGAGGCTTTCAGGACTTCTTCGTCCGAGGCCATCCACCGGAAGCCCGCGTCCGCCACCAGGGGAACGATGGCTTCGGCCACGGATCCCTCCGAGGGCCACAGTCCCCTCGCGCTCCGGTCGAAATACGCGCGATAACTCTCCTGCGCGAGCCGGAGATGTTCGGCCGCGTCGTCCGGACGGCGGTAGGCCGGTTCCGGCAGCGGGACTCCCGGCATCGCCACCCGGGACAGATCCGTGTCGTAGACGAGCGGGAGAATCGGGTGGTAGAAGGGAGTGGTGATGACCTCGAGCTGGCCTTTGTCCTGGTACTTCCGGTGAATCTGGATCACGGCTTTCATGATCTCGATCTGCGTGTCGATGATCTCGCGCTTGTCCACCTCCGTGAAACCCCGCTCCTTCTTGATCAGGTGCCCCACTCCGATTCGAAGCCCGTTGGGAAGCGTCACTTCGCCTTCCTTGAAGTCCGGGTCGAATTCGGCGAGGTTGAACCACGCCTGGAGATCGCGAAAATCCTGGTTGCTGTAACGCTCGAGCGTGACCTCGATCTGTTCGTCGGAATCGCCCGCTTTCATGGACGCCAGTTCCTTGTAACGGGGATAGATGTTGAGCATCGTTCCCCAGGGCATGCGGAAGAAATTCCGGAGGATGTACGCCTTTTCGTCCCGGGTCAGCCGGTCCGGCGGAGTGAGCGTCAGACGGATCCACTTGTCCGCTCCCGGCATGTACCGGCTCCCCGACGTCCGCCACTCCTCGTAGCCGTTGATGACCTCCTCCAGCTGCATGAGAAGCACGGGCGTGAGGTTCACCGTGAATTTCATCTCGGGGTATTGGCCGAGGATTGCCGTCATGTCGTAGTAGTCTTTGATGGCGTGGATTCGGACCCAGGGCTCCGCGTATTCACCGGTCTCGGGGTCCTTCATGTATTTGGGTTGGTGCTGGTGCCAGAGGAGGGCGACGTAGAGGGGCTTTCCCTTGGACTTGAGGCGATCCACAATCGGCCCGGTCACCTTCGCCGGCGGCGGCGCCGGTTTTTCAACCTCGACCTGCCCGCCCGCGCCCACGTTGACGATTGAGTTGCTGCCCCCGTACGGATCGGGCACGGTCTCCGGATTGCCGGCGTCCTCTGTCCATGTACCGTCGATCACGAACTTGTACTCATAGCGGCCGGGATCGAGGGACACCACGAGGCGCCAGACTCCGTCCTCTCCCCTGGTCATGAGGTCCGTCATGGGCAACCAACTGTTGAACTCCCCGGCCAAATAGACTTCGTTCGCATCGGGCGCGTCGCAGGTAAAGAGGATGCCCCCGTCGACCACCGCGGGAGGACCGGGCGCGCCTTCCGTCGCCGTGGAAACGGGCTTGGGCGCGGGAGCGGCGGGTGCCGCGCCCGTTCCCTTCTCCACCGTAACGATGGAGTTCTTCCCTCCGTAGGGATCCGGAATCGTTTCGGGGTTGTCCGGATCCTCCTGCCAGACGCCGTCGACCACGAATTTGTATTCGTAGCGGCCCGAATCGAGGGAGAGCACAATGCGCCAGATCCCGTCTTTCCCCTTCGCCATGAGATCCGTCGAGGGGGACCAGCCGTTGAACTCGCCGGCCAGGTAGACCTCCGTGGCTTCCGGCGCTTCAAAGGTGAAGAGAATCCCGCCATCCACCTCCGCCGGCGGGCCGGCCTCGCCCTCCGGCGTTGTCGTGGAAGGCGTTGCCGGGCGTGGTGGTTCCCCCTTCGGCCCGGCCCCTTCGCCCACCGTGACGATCGAGTTCTTGCCCCCGTATGGATCCGGCGTCGTCTCCGGATTGTCGGGATCCTCCTGCCATACGCCGTCAATCACGAACTTGTACTCGTAGCGGCCGGGATCGAGCGGCAGCACGAGACGCCAGACTCCATCCTCGCCTTTGGCCATGAGATCCGAGTCGGCGGCCCAACCGTTGAACTCGCCCGCCAGATAGACTTCGCCGGCATCGGGCGCGTCGAAAGTGAAGAGGATCCCGCCTTCCGCCGGCGCCGGAGGTCCGGCCTCGCCAAGCGCCGGCAATGATCCGACGAGAAGCACCCAGACAACCATCCAACTCGCCGCCACATGATTCCAGGGGTTCATGCCCACGCCTCACTTTCCGCGACACGCTTCAAGGGTTTCCGCTCTACTGTTCCCTCTCTCTTGCCAGAATCGCTTCCACTTCTTCACATGCCGAATCCATGGCCTTCTTCACGGTCTTGCTTCCCTCCAGCGCCGCCTGCATCTCGGGATTGACCGCGTTCTCGATCTCGGGATAGACGGCCACCTGCGGTCTGGGGACCGCCGTCTTCATCTGCTCGATGAAGGTCGCCAGGTACGGATGGCGCTCGAAGTCAAGATCCGCGTGGGCCAGACGGTTGACGGGAATCTGCCCGAGCGCGTTGCACCACTTGAGCTGGCTCGCTTTGGACGCTACGAACTTCAGGAACTCGGCGGCTTCTCTCACATGCGTGCACGATCGGAAGACCACGAGGTTGTTCCCGCCGACGGTGGTCGAGGTGCCTGCGGGACCTGCCGGGATGAGAGCCACGCCGAAATCGAGGCCCGCTTCGCCCAGACTCTTGATCGCCCACGGACCGTTGAAGACCATGGCATACTTGCGGGTCTGGAACCCGAGGTCGTCTCGAATGCCCCCCGCCATCCAGCCCCCGCCCTCGATCTTGTGTTTGCGGTAGAGATCCACCTTGAATTGAAACGCCTCGACGGCCGTCTTGCCGCCGAGCAGACAGCGGGTCCGATCCTCATTGAGAAGCGGCGCGCCGTAGGTGTTGAAGAACGGAAGCGACCACCAGAGGGAATTCCTCATCCCGAAACCGAAAACGCCCTTTTGGGAGTCCGTGAGCTTCTTCCCGATTTGAATGAGATCGCCCCAGGTGGCCGGAGGCCGGTCCGGATCGAGGCCGGCTTCACGGAAGAGCTGCCGGTTGGTGAAGAGGCACAGGCAGTTGACCTGGTCGGGCAGACCGAAGAGCCGGCCGTTCACGATATTCGATTGGAGCGCCACGGGCACGATCTCGTCCCGGTAGGACCCGGACACGAATGTGTCCAGCGGGAGAATCGCCCCCTTGACCGCCAGCTTCGGGAGGAAAGAGCCGTCGACGCGCGCGATATCGGGCGTCGTCCTCGTCGCCAGGGCCGTCAGGATCTTGGGCTCGGATCCCATGAAGGGCAGATTGGTCGATTTGATCTTCACACCGGGATGCGCGGCTTCAAATTCGGCCACCCGCTCGAGGAAGACGGGTCTCTCCTCCGTGTTGTACGTTTCCCACACCGTGAGGACGATCCCGCCTTCGTCGCTCTCTTGTTTTTTGCCGCAGCCGCACGCGAGGAGTCCGAGAATGCACACCAGCGCGCACACACGTGCCCAGTTCATGAGTCGCTCCTTGGTCGAGTGGGTATTCCCGATTTATAACGCGGAAACGGGAAATCGGCAATCGGAAATAGTTGTCGGGTACGGCAGAAATTAGAGATTGGATATTCGAGATTAGAGATCGGACAAGAGTATTGGAAACACCCTGGGCATCGCGCAGGCCTTTTGCCGCGGGTAAGGTTCGGCGTCTCTCCTCCACGGCGAGAATGGGGGATTCGGATCGGTAAGGAGAGTGGCAACCCGCGGCGTTGGAAGATCCCTCGCCCTGTCGTCGATCCGGCGAACCTTCCCCGCGGCCGGCCCGAAGACGGCGCGGGGATCAAGCTGGAAACAGATGCGAAATAGGTATTGCATCCCCGGAGTACGTGGCACACCATGCGGAGTTAGATTTCCTTCTTATAGATGTCCCGCCTATGCCCAATTCTGAGGACTTGGACATCGGATGCTACTACTGCATATATGACTCGATATTCCCCTATCCGGTACTTCCGCAATCCTGCAAACTTGACCTTCAGTGCCGGATAAGAATCAGCCTTCTCGGGTAGATCCTTCTCCAATCGATTCAGAACCCGGCGCGCTTCGGCCTTGTCGAGCCTCGAGAGGTCCCTCGCCACCGATTTCTTGTAGACGATCCTATAGGCCAAGTTTCTTCCTCAACTCTTTGCCGGTGATTACTCCGTCCGTACCATCGTGCAAACGATCGAGAGCAATCTGAAGATCAGCATAATCTTCGAGATACGACTCCAGAGCTTTCTGGACAATGTAGGATCTCGGCCTTTCGGTTTCCCTCGCGATGCCGTCCAGCCGGCCGGCAAGATCGTCGGGAATTCGTATGGAAATCGGTGTGCTCAATGTTCACCCCCTTGCATTCAGTGGATTGCTGTATTACAGTGTACACGATGATGCCACTGTATGCAAGTGAATTCTTGAGGCCATCTAACGTCCGGCCCTTGAGCCGCGAGTGGCCCGTCTGGTCGAACGGCCCAGTGAGTTCTTCAAGCGGATGGAGAACCCATAACAAGCTGACAAAGCTGATTGCGTCCCCACGTCCCTCGTCGGCGATCACGCGACCGTGCCCGTTCCAATTGTAGGAGCCGAATCCCTTCGGCGATTCGATCGGGGATAGGAATCCCCTCCTACAAGGTCCGGTTTCTTGGGCAAGTTGCCTTGTCTTGGCCCTGGCTTGAGGCTCGGGCCGGGTGCGGTGAAGGTCCGCCGGATCGAAGGTCCGAGCGTGGGCTCTTTCAACGCCGCGAGTTGCCGCCTTCCTCAACGACTCGAATCCCCCATTCACGCTCGAGGCCGAGAACCGCCGGACCTTTTCCGCAGCGCAAGGCCCGAGCCCCCTGCCTGACCCTCACCCTGCGCTTCCCACCTCCGGCATGAAGCGCGTCCCTCTCCCAGCAGGGAGAGGGATACTGTCGGAAGTGGGTGATCTCAGGCCCATTCGCCCACTCGCCCATTCGCCTATTCGGGTTAATCCTTCAACGCGCC
>CAZSXU010000058.1:0-9124 GCA_964610505.1 uncultured bacterium
CGCGGGACCGCGCCTAGCGCTTCTTCCCGAAGGGTTTCTCCAGACCTTGCCGAGCAACTCCCTGAGCGTTCAGGTGGTTATCGCCGGTTTCGATGGCCCGCCGATACGCGTCCAGCGCCGCGTCCCGGTGTCCGGTCAAATCTTCGATCCACCCGATTCGAATCCAACTCCACGCTTCCACCCACCTCTCGTCCGCCCTCTGACGAATCGCCTCTTCCAGAACCGTCTTCGCCTGGTCGTAGTTCTGCTGGGTGAAAAGCAAACTCCCGTAACCGTAAAGCGCCCGTGGATGGTCGGGCTCGGTCTCCAGAATCTCCGCGTAGAGGATCCCGGCGTCCGACACCCGGCCCTGCCTGCGGTCGAGATCGGCCTGCATGACGTCAATCCAGATCTTCCGCTCTCGCTCGCTGTCGTTCCAGCGAGCCGTCTCGAGGCCGACATCGACGACGTCCAGCACTCGACCCACCATTTCCGAAGGCGATCGGAACCCGCCGAGACCCAACGGCTCCTGGAATGCCTTCACCAGAATGTATCCCTCGGCGTAGAGGCGGTCCAGCTCGGCGCCCATCCAGCGGGCATCCTGCCCGGAAACCTGCACCCAGACCACCTGCACGATGCACTCTGTCACCAGGTCTCGGAAATTGCGTGTGGCCGTTTCGATTCGAGGCAGGTCACGAACCATTTCGTAGAGGTCCCTCTTCTCCCGAATTGTCAGGAGATGGTCCTCGATGGCCTCCCGAACGACAACCTCCAGAAGCGCCCGCACGGGGACGCCCGCGTCGGGGTCGATCTGCGGGCCGAGAACGACGGTGGGCCGACCGTCGATATCGAACCGATGTCCGGATCCATAGACGCCAAGCAGATTTGGAATCACGGTGACTCTGTGGGGAATCTCACCGGCGGCCCCGACTCCGATCGCATCCATCGCAAGCGCCGCCATCCGGTCCGCCTCGGGGGCCACCTCGGCAATCGCTCGTTCGTACTCCGGTCTCGCGGCGGCCCACAGAGCGTGAAACTCCCCTTTCCGATACAGCTCCGCCAGCGAAGGCGCTCCCTCCTCCCACAGAATCATAAGCTGCCCGGTCTCCCGCGAATACGAATCGCTTTTGCGAAGTCCGAAATCCGGAGGCCCTTCGGCGTGGAGCAAATACCACACCGGAGGATAGCCCGTGTGACCGATCTCGTGGACGGCTTCGGCCAATCGGCGAAGAGGGTCATGGAGGTCTTTTCTCTCGTTGATCTCCATCCGCACGTGCTTTCGCACGGGCGCCATTCCCAAGTAGTTGCTGACGTGATTGTAACCATGCGCGTTCATCGCCGCATAGAGCGCGAACACCCCTTCATCCGGGACGAAATCAAAATATGGGGACTCCGATGCCGCCCCCGCCGGATGCAACGAGAGGCCCATCAGAAATGCGGCCGCCAGAACGGGAATCCGTTTCACCGACGTTCTCCTTCCTGCTTGAACAACTTGATCTGGTAACGCGAATCCGAGGCCATCTCCTCCCTCATCGAGAGGACGGCCGCCGGATTGTACGCCGACACCTTGGCCGCGGTTCCCGCCCCTTTCGGGTAGCGCCAGTAGATCCAGGGCAATCCGACCATCTGGCGCAGGAAGAGGGCCTGCAGGTGTTCGGGGACATCGGCCACGAGATTCTCGCCCTCGGCTTCCATGTCCTCGAGAATGTCCCGGTAATCCGCAAACCGGTCGCGCCCCGAGTGATCCCCCAGGGCTCTCAGAATGCGGAGTGGATTCCAGGGAACCCTTCCGTCTCTCCGCTGCGAGGCAAAGACGCCGCGCACGTCGGGTGTGTGGAACAGAAAGTTCAGATCGAACTCGACGATCCAGGAAAAAGGCTTCCCCCCGAAATCCAGGCCCGCCTTTCGAAGATCCTCATGTCGCCGCCGTTGGGATGCGGTCGTTTCCCGCTCGTACCGGAACCACAACTCCCGGTAATGGGCGTCCGTCACCAGCCACTCCAACTTTCCGGCATGCTCGCCCGGGTCGGCGCGAATCCATACCTCGAGACGCTCCCAGTCCTTCTCCCAGAACTTCGTGATTTCCGCCGGGGCCAGCACGACGAATCGCCAGACCCAGTAGTACTTGCCTTTGAGCCAGTAGGGCTCGTGCCCGGGGCGGTACGGGTAGACCTCGTGCCCGGGATCGTTCACGTAGAGATAGAGTGTCGGGGGCGTGCTTCGGGGAATGAAAAACCACTCGACCAGATAGAAGAGAAGCGCCACGCCCGCCATCGCGAGAAGGAAGGACGGCAGGCCGCCCGAGACGCTGAAGAGCCACCGCGCCGCCAGAAGCGGGATCGGGGCCAGAAAGGCGGTCCATAGATCCCGGAGCAACAGGTAGAGCACGAGGAACAGAAGCGGGTACAGCAGGTACGAGAGGTCGGGGTATCGGAGGAACACCCAGTGGATGCGGGGGAGATTCGGAATCGCCACCGAGGTGATCAGAATCGCCAGTAGGGCGGCTATCAGCACCTTATAGGTGTGAAAGAAGAGGCTGCTCTGGACCGACACCTGTTCCGGGTTGAGGATCTTGTCGCCCACCCGAGTGCCCTTGGCCGAGACTCGAACCCAGCGCGGGTCTCCGGGTTCGGTTTCCAAATCCATGCGGTACTGCTCCAGCAGGGTGTCGACCTTCGGCGGTGTTTTCTTCCCCGACTTGGGACGGAAGAGCATCGCCAGACTGAGCGCCAGCTTGTACGGGACCATCCCCGGCCCCAACATCAGCGCGAGGAAGTAGTACCTCAGTTTCGGCACCTTCGTCGTCGGCCGGTCCAGCCCCTTGCGGAAGAGCTCCATCGACACGTGCCCGGCGGACAGCATCCTCTCGCTGACGACGCTGGTGAGTTTCAGCACCGAAGCCCAATAGTCGCAGAAAGCGAATGGCCCGCCGACCCCGTTCGGCATCAATCCGGTTCCTCCTGCCCCGCCTCCTCGGATGGAGGCGCTGGAAGTCGTTCCATCATTTGATGGAACTCGCGGGAATCCGAGCGGAGCTGCGACCGGTCTCCGATCGCGGCGATCCTCATCCGGGCCGTCTCCAACCGCTCTTCGGTCGGAGGATGTGTGGCGAAGAACCGCTCCACGGCACCTGGCGTCCGCTTCTCGAGCTCTCGAATCTTCTCAAAAAACGTCACCAACCCCTCAGGATCGTACCCGGCCCCCACCATTTCCTCGATGGCGTACGCGTCCGCCTCCCGCTCCGCCTCTCGGCTGTAGTGCATCATCGCGCCCATCGCCAGCACGTTGGCCACCAGAGATTCCAGCATAGCCGGATTCTCTCCCAGAATGAGATCTGCGATCATGGCGATCCCCAGCTGCTTGCTCAGGTGCTTCGCCGAATGCCGCCCCACGATGTGACCGATCTCGTGGCCCACCACGCCGGCCAGCTCCGACTCCGATTCCGAAGCTCTGAGGAATCCGACGTTGAAGTACATAAAACCGCCCATCACGGCGAACGCGTTAATCTCGTCCGAACGGACGATTTTCACGGCGTACTCGATGTCCCGCCGCTTGGAGTGGCGAGCCAGATTCTGGCACACCGAGTTCACGTAGGAGGTGAGCTCGGGATCGTCCAGGAGTTCCAGATCTTTTTCGATTTCCTCGGCGAACCTGGCCCCCATCTCGACTTCCTCCTGGGTCGAGATGAGATTGATCTCGCCGATGCTCTGTGCCACTCCCGCGCATCCCGTGAGTTCCAGCAGGGTCAGGACGGAGAGGCAGACCACGATTCCCAGTGTGCCCCAGGATCGGCACATCGACCACACACTGCCGCGCAAGGTTCGCATTGCCTCCCTCCCGAACGAACGTTCACGATTCAAGACGGCCACAGGGGCCTATCCGCCCAGGATCAACGTCTCCCGCCGGAAACGCTTCACGGCCAGAAGCGAAAACCCGGACACCAGCACGCCAAACCCCAGCACCGCCGCCGCCAGAACTTCATACCAGCTTCGCCCCCAGGGCCCCAGGCCGACGACGACATAGGTCACCGCCAGCGCCGGACCGCCGGAGAAGAGATTCAGCAGGTAGGCCCCGCGCGGACTTCGGACTCTCAACGAGATCAGCACACCCAAGACGGACGCGAAGCAGACAACGGAAAAGGGCAACAGAAACATGAAGGGGATCAACTCCGGTTGCGCCCGATACAGTATCCATGTGCCGCTTCCGAGACGGCTCACGAGATTGATGCTCAAGATGTGGAGCACTCCCGTGATTCCCAACATGGCCGACGTGAAGAGAACAACACTCGACGTCTTCCCCAGGAAAAGGTCCCGGTCACTGATCCGCGTGCACAACAGGCCGGCCAGCGTTTTCGCTTCGCGCTCTCCGGCAAACGACCGGGCCGTTTGGGACGAGCTCAGCACGACCCCGAGAGCCGAGAACACCATGAGCGGTCGGGAGATGTCGCCGCTTGCGATCTCTGTGCCGGAGTCGATCAAGATGAATACGCCGAACACGAACATGATGATCCCGTATCCCAGGAACACCGATCCGCGGTTGGAGATGAGTGCTCGGGCCTCTTTCCAGATGATCGTCCGCACGTCCTTCACGACTCCTCCTCGACGATCTGGAGAAAGACGTCCTCGAGCGACGCGCGGTCCTCACGCACCTCGGCTACCGGGACGCCCTCTTCCACCAGGAATCGGACGAGGTCGGACGACTTCGTCCCGTCACCGATGACGGCTCGAATCTCCGTACCCGCAATCGTCACACTCTCCACACCTTTGAAGTCTCCCAATCGTTCAGCCGCATAGGGGGGAAGAGTCTGCTCGGTTCGAATCAGGACCGCATCCCGCGACGCGTGCTCCCGTACCTCCCGGGAACTGCCGAAGGCCAGGAGTCTCCCCCTCTTGATGATACCGACCGTGGTGGACACGCGTTCGACCTCGTCCAGGTTGTGCGTATTGAGAAACACCGTGATGTCTTCTTCCCGGGCCAGATCGAGAATGGTCTTTCGAACCCCTCGCGTGGCCCCCGGATCCAGCCCGCCGGTCGGTTCATCCAGAAACAGAATCCGAGGGCGCGCGATCATGGCCCTGGCCAGGCCGAGGCGCTGTTTCATGCCCTTGGAGAATGTCCGGACCTTCTCGTGCCTCCGCTCCCACAATCCATGCTTCTCCAGCAACTCGTGAATGCGAGCGGCCCGGTCGCGCCCCTCCATCCGGTGGATCCGCCCGTAGAACTCCAGGTTGTCGTGGGCGCTCAGTTCCTCGTAGAGCCCAGGATCTTCGAGCAAAACTCCGATTTGCGCCCGAACCGCTTCTCCTTCTCGACAGGGGTCGAGACCCAGGACTCGCGCCGAACCCGCGGTCGGCGACAGAAGACCGATGAGGAGCCGCAGGGTAGTCGTTTTCCCGGCTCCATTGGGGCCGAGGAATGCAAAGATCGTTCCCTGCTCGATGTCGAGGTGGAGGCCGTCCACCGCCCTCAGACCATCGAAATCCCGGGTCAGGTTGTCACACACAATGACCTTCACCGTACTGCCTCATCAGATCGCAAAAAACGATGGCGTTCAGCGTACCCCGCCCGACCGGCAACGGCCGACGGTGCTCCGGGTGCTCCCGCCCGCCGGTAGATTGTAGCAGGGCCCCTGCGGCACAAAAAGGCAAAATCGGCCGAATCGAAAGAGGGAACAGAGGGAACCGCCGTCCCGGCATCGCACCGCGAAACGGCGGAGAAATGCGGACTACTTCTCGCCGAACACCTCCGCGCTGAAGACAGAGAACGTCGCTCCCTGATTCCAGCCGTCGGGGGGAAGCCCGGCCTTCATCGAGAGATGCGTGAGCGTTTCTTCAACGTCCCACCCCTGCTCCGGGGCCACCTGGGGGAGATAGACGGCGGAATGGTGCCCCTTTTCGATGATGACGCCGTGCTTGCCGATCACGATGTCCTGCGGGGAGGATACCCTCCGCGGAGGAGTCAAGACCGAGATCTCGATTTCGAGATCCAACATTTCGGAACGCTGAAGCGGAGGAAAGCGGTGGTCTCGCCACCCCGCGTTGAACGCATTCTCCATCACGCCCCGGTAGAGGGGGAGCCGAGGAATGATGTGCCCGATGCACCCCCGCAGCTGTCCCTTCTTCTTGAGCGTCACAAACACGCCGCGCTCGGACTTGAGCAGGGGAGTGAGCCGCGGATCGTCCTCGGCCCACTCGGGCGTCTTCTTCGTTCGAGCATAGGTTTCCAGGGTCTCGCGGGCCAGATTCAGAAGCGTCTCCTGCTCTGCGACGGAGAGGCTTTCGTCCTCCGGCCGGGCGCTCGCCGTCCTCTCGTCCTTCCGTTCTCTCGCCTCCCCACCGTTCGGTCCGTAGAATGCCATGGAGACGTAACTCACCGAGTTGTCCCAGTCCTCCGTCACGTCGCCGCTGGTGTAATACGTGAGGAGTCGGCCCACGGTGTCCTTCGGCATGACGTCGATCAGAAGCGCAATGGGCGCGGCGCCGCAGATGGTGGCCTGAGTCTTCGCCCGATACTCGAGAAATCCCTTCCGGTCCTTCTTGAGAATGAAATCGACGGCTCCCATGTCCAGATTCTCAAGGTTCTCCTTCACGTCGTTGCTGAAGGGAAGATATCCGAAGCGGGAACCGTAGTGCGTGAAGTCGGAGGAGGCGACGACCAGAGTGCCTTCGTCCACAATGTCCGCAATGGCGCTGGCCAGGTCTGCGTACTCATCTTCGCGAATCTCGCCCACGACCATTGGAACCAGTTCGAACTCGCCCAGAACACGCTGGAGAAACGGAAGCTGAATCTCGAGGGAGTGCTCCCGGGCATGGACGTCGGCAAAGGAAGAAAACCCGGACGCGGCTCGCAGTTGTCGGCACCTCTTCACGTCCAGCGGGACCCTTCCCAGAGGAGTCTCGTAGTGCGTCACGTCGGGGATCGAGATTCCGTGAAAGGCGATGCGATGGGACGGCGCGATCACGACCACCCGGTGGTAGGGCGTGCCCTGGATCTGCGCGTATCCGTACGCGGCCGCCTGGCCCGAATAGAAGTACCCCGCATGGGGTGAGATGAGCCCGAGCACGCGCCCCCCGGGTTCGATCGGCGGCACCTTTGCAAGGAAGCCGTCCACCTCGGCCCGAAGACCGGCTTCGGTGCCTTCGTACCACGTTCCGGCCAGGACGGACTTCCGGATCTTCTCCGCCTTCGGTTCTCCACAACTCATCATGGCGATCACACCCATCAGTACAAACGACAGCGCCGACGATCCCACTCTCATCGTCCACTCCTCTTCCGGAGCATAGCAAAGACCCTCGCGCGGTCAAGGAGAAACCGGCCCGGGACAGCCCAAAGCCGCCACGGATGTCACATCTCCAAGAGCGTCCGCACGCACGCCTTTACTTCCATACCGGACTATACGCTCCGATGAAGTAGTCGATACAGACGTGCACCCCAATAGAGACAAAGAGCGCCGAACACATAGAGAACAGGAAGATGGCCCGGGCGACCTGCTCTCGTGGCAAGGTTCTCGATCGTGAGCGGGAGACCCTTCCGGACCACGACCAGGACATGGTCGAGATCAAGAAGTACGCCAGCCACCCCGCACATCCCGAAGACAAGAAGTGCATGGCCGAGTCGAGAAGACGAATGTCGAACATTCACGTGTTCTCCTTTGGAAACCGAGTCGAGAAGACGCGGATCGGATATTCCTGCATGCTCCCTCGACAGTGAGATGCCGACGCCGAATGTAGCGCCGCCGGTTCACGGGGTCAAGCCGGCTCTGTGCGCCCGCCCGCCGTGAACCCGCCTTGGCCTCTGATGGAATGCACGGGGATGCAGCATCGGAAATCACTTGAATCGTCCCCTCGTCCGCCCTACGATCGTCCTGCTACCGCGTCCTGCAATCACGAGGCGCGAACGCCGGAGCCCGTTGAACGGGATCATGACGCCTCAACACGCTGGTCCGTATGGCCGATCTGGCAATTATGCCTCAATCTGCCGGCCTCTCTGGCCGATCTCATGAAGAGCCGGGACACACATCTTCCCGGCGCTCCCACTCTCCTATTCGAGTCGCGGTGGAAATCGCGTGGCACCATGACGGGAGAATCACGAGTTACCTTCACGGTCAACTCCAGAGCCGGCAATCGCAGCTCCTCGAACCCGACGAGCTGCGGCCACAAGCCTCGTGCCGTTCGGCTTTGCGGTGCTGTTGTCGGGGGCCGGGTGATCTGCCGGGGAGAAGAGGACGCGGTTGGCTTCACGTTTCGGAAACGGCGCGCCTTTCACGCCCGCCCTCGATCCCGGGCAAGCGACCGAGTCTCGTTTGGCGAGGTGTTCTTTGACCGCAACTCAGTTGAGCGTGATCATCCCCGTGTACAACGAGTGCCGGACCGTCGGCCTGCTTCTGGATCGCGTTCTGGCAAGTCCGGTGGACCTGGACGTAGTCCTCGTTGACGACGGCTCCACCGACGGAACTGCGAACGTTCTCGAAAACTACGAGAACCACCCCAGGGTTCAGATCCTCTCTCACACGGTGAATCGCGGAAAAGGCGCGGCCATACGGACCGGTATCACGCACGCGCGAGGCGAGTTCATCCTCATTCAGGATGCCGATCTGGAGTATAATCCCGACGACTACGCGGCTCTTCTGGCTCCGTTCAGCGATTCGAACGTATCCGTGGTCTACGGTTCGCGGCGCCTCAACAAGTCCAATCCCAACGGTGCGCTGCCCTTTCTGCTCGGCGGGTTGTCTCTCACCTGGCTGACGAATCTCCTCTACGGTACACGCCTGACCGACGAGGCCACCTGCTACAAGACATTCCGATCGGACCTCATCAAGAATCTTCCCCTCCGGTGCAACCGGTTTGAGTTCTGCCCGGAGGTGACGGCGCTGGTGTCCAAAAGGGGAATCCCGATTCGTGAGGTACCCATCCGGTACCAGCCCAGAAACACCAGCGAGGGCAAGAAGATCGGTTTCCGGGATTGGCTCGAGGCGGTGATCACGCTTCTCAAGTACCGATTCCGCCGGACCTAACACGACCCGGAGGACGGGCCGGCCATGTCACCCAGCCGTCGTCGATCCATTCAGCAGCCTGTGTCAGGCAGATCCGGTGGACTCATTCGGCGGCCTGTGTCAGACAGATCCGGTGGACTCATTCGGCGGCCT
>CAZSXU010000059.1:0-8777 GCA_964610505.1 uncultured bacterium
CATGTCCATGTCCACCCTGAGCAGAAGTTGTAGTAGCGCAGGTGACATTGATCCTGGCGCTCTTGGGGTTCCCGAATAGGAACAGCCCCGTGGTGGGCGGTTGCCTTTGGGATGGCACTGCTCTCCAGGGGCGCCAGCACAATGAGCGCAAGGGCCAGGCATGCAGTCCTCATGTGAAATCCTCCTCGCTTGATCGTCGGGAGGGAACCCGATCCCGAGGTCCCACACATCCATTCTAGCAGAGCGGGGCGGGCGACACAAGCCTATTCTCTGGTACCATACTTATGTCTTTTGGTATTGACGTCGTAAGGGGGCACCGATACCCATGCACTTGGAGAAACTGTACGTCTACGTCTCGGAATGACGGAGGGACGGCGAGTCAACTCCTGAAGCCCTTTGGGTAAGGGCCGGAACACCCCACCGCCGAGCGAGCTGCGAGGCGGGTGATCTTCCCTCATAAACGCGTAGGCGCTCCGGAGGCATTCTCTCCGGAGCGCCGTGAAATCTGTGCAATCTGTGGCTGGGCTTCTACTTCAACAGAATCATCCGCTTCACGCCCGAGAAGTCCTCGGCGTTCATGCGGCAGAAGTAGATCCCGCTCGCCACGTCGCGGCCGCCGTCGTCCCTGCCGTCCCAGGTGGCTTCGTGGAAGCCGGCGGACTGCGTCCCATCGACCAGACATCTCACCTGCTGGCCGAGAATGTTGTAGACCGTCAGGGACACGTGGGATTCCCTGGGCACGGCGTACTGCACCGTCGTGACCGGGTTGAACGGATTCGGGTGGTTCTGCGCCAGGGCGAACTCCGACGGCCGGGAGGAGAACAGCACGACGTCTTCGCGCGTTCCCGTGATGGTCTCCGTTCTCAACACGACTTCGTCGACCCACCAGCCCTCGTACGTCGTGTATCCGTCCGAGCCGAACCGGAACCGGAACTGCGCGGGACCGGTGAGCCCGTCCAGGTCAAACTCGGCGAACGCCCAATCCTTGAGCCCCGACCAGCACGGGGTTCCGGCGGCGAAGGGGCTGTCGGGATTGTCGATGATCGTATGCGTGTAGCCGCCGAGGGGTGTGATCTGCTGCCAGGCGCCGCCGTCCACCGAGATCTCGACGAACCCGCCGTCCCAGGCCGTGGTGGAGCTGCCCTGTTCGGCCCGCATCCGATGCCAGCACTCCAGCGTGTCCGAGCCGGTGAGGCAGACGAACGGCGTTCGGAGTCCTCCGTCCGCGTAGTCGGCGTGGTTCCCCGGATCGCCCCCGCACTTCCAGCTGTAGGCTCCGCCGCCGTAGCTCAGGTCGTCGGTGAGGAACCATTCGTCCACGTATCCGTCGGTAACGGCCTCGTGGGTCCAGTAGCCGATCTCGGCGTCCTCGAAATCCGTGGAGAGCGGGCCCGGGATGCAAATCTCGCACGAGCCGGTTCCGACCTCTCCCGCGCTCGCCGAGAGTTCCATGGGGACGTCCAGAAAGTAAGGTGCAGGGCAGCCGTACTCGATGAAGATCTGGAATTGCAGATCTGTCGTCCCGTCGATGTCCAGGGAATCCGCAGTCGCCGTTCCCACGACATAGGTCACGTTGGGGTCATCGGGCAGAAGTGTGCCCAGAATGTCACGGGCCATGTCGCTCCCGCTGTTGGTAACGGTGACGACCACGTCGACGTCTTCGGTCCGGTCCACGCAGCCGTTGCCGTTGCCGGACGTCGTGTCGACGACCTCGTAGGAAACCAGCGTGATCCTCGGGGCGCGCGTCTCGAAGAACAAATGGCGCACGCCGTGAGACCGGCCGGTGTCCACGGTGAGCTCCAGCTCGATTTCGTGTCCATCCGGACACCGGTTCGCGAGTTGGATCAGGTAGGGAACATCGCCGTAGGCGGATCCGTCGGCCGGCAGGGTCCCGTAGGCCGCACTGTCCGAGAGGACCTGAACGAGCGTGTCGCTTGAGGCGAGGATGGCGAAGACGTCCGCGATCTGGGTTTCTCCGACATTCTGGAGCTCCACCGAGAGTTCCACGATCTCGCCCGCTTCGATCGTCCCGTCCCCGTCCCCCGAGCTGGACCCGGCGTCGTCGTCATCCACGGCCGTGTCGGAACAAATCACGAAGGGATCCCCGGAGGTCTGGATCGTGACCGTCTCTTCGGTCGTGAGATGGTTGTGGGCGGAGACGACGAGGGTCCCCGTGCCCGTGCCCGTCGGACTGGGGTCCAGGTAGACCCGCCCGGACTCGTTGGTTGTCCCGACGGCGTAGACGTCGCCGTCGGCGGTGCGAAGGCATACCAACGCGTCGGCAACCGGTCCGCGTCCCGATTCCACGAGAACCTCGTATTCGTTCTGCCCGACCCAGCAGTTGCCGTCGTGCGTGAGGGTGACCGCCACCGGCGTGTCCGTCCAGACGAGCATCTCCGGGTCGCCCAGCAGGTTGATCTCGTAGTAGCACCAGCGGTTCATGCCCATGTCGATGAAGGGAATGGCGTCCACCTTCGAATCGCTGTTGGCGACTCCGATGTTGTAGATCCCTTCACCGTACAGGGCGTCCACGTACTGCCGGTGAAAACGCTGGCTGGAGCCGTTCGTGCTCTCATGCGCTCCGTAGCCGTACCGGGTGTTTCCGATGAATGCCACCGCGCCGTTCTCGATGCCGGTGAAGGACTCCGCGATGGCGTCGCCGCCGTAGCTCCCGTCGTCCCAGCGGTTGTCGAACGAATTGTCATAGCAGCCCTGCGTGTACACGATGAAGTACGTGTGGGTGTCGCCGTCGTTCGTGAATCTCGATTCCACGTCGCTATTCACCATGCGCATGCAGTAGGTGACGTTCGAATGGCCCAGATGGTGGACCTGGTGCATCCCGGTATTGAGAATCGGAATGAGATCGTCCAGGTCCCATGTCGGGTTGAACGGGCCGCGGTCGTAGAGGGTATCGACCTCCGATGGATTGGGGAACCCGACGGTCGTGTGGCCGTGAGTCGACGCGCCGAGGCGAATCTCCTCCATGTAATCGCCGCCCCAGGTGGGATCGTCCCAGAGGAGCTCCCCGATCGTCATAGCGTGGGCGCATTCGGAAACGACCGGATCCTGCTGGTACTTGAGAGTCTTGTCGATGATGTTCATGGCCTCGGTCGGGTTGTCGATCGTCATTCGGCCGACGTGGACCTCGGGAATCAGGTCCGCCTCTCCCGGTTCTCCCCACCGGCTGTCGCCGTCGGTGTTCCAGTTGCCGTCCAGCGCCCCGTAATAGAGGTCGGAAGCGATATCGTAATCGCCGCTGTCGTAGAATCCCCGATGGGGGATGAACTCGTCGTCACCGGCGAGGAGGACGTACTCGGTGCCCAGGTTCTGATAGGCCTCGATGATGTAGTTACGGATCTTGTCCTGATCGTCGTTGCCGGCGACGTTGGCCGTCAGGCTGTCCACCCGGACGATCTTCGCGGGAATCCCCTTCCCGGTTTTGAAATCCGCCAGATCCTGGAGGATGGAGACATAGGAATCGTCTGTGATGATGAGATAGGGATAGGTGTCGATGCTTCGGTCGCCCTCCTTGGATTGCGGCAGGAGATTGACGTACGCGTGCTCGGCTCCCGGGTTGTCGATCAGGCGGGCCACCCGCCCGAGCGCGGGGGCGTCACCGCGGAACATGGCGGACTGCCCCAGGCGGCACTCCGCCGACGGGGCCGTGTGAATTCTCAGCTCCAGGCTCTCGTAGTACGCCAGCGCTCCCGTACTGGGGGTGTACTCCACCGGGTAGAGTCGGACGAACGCGATGTCGCAGCCGTTTGCGCGCTCGGTCGTGACATGGACCGCCACGGCGGGCGGGTAGGCCGCGGGTGAACCGTAGATCAGAGGATCCGGTTCCGTCGGCCGGAAAGGCCCGGGCCGGCTCAACGGATATTCCTTCTGGCCCGGAGCTACCCGATGTTTGCCCGGAAGCAGGCGGCGCGCTCCGGCAATGGCCTCGACCTCCACAACCACCTCTCCCGGAGGGAGAAGAACCTTGGCGCCCTGAATCGGCAGAAGAGGCTCACCCGGATTGGCGACCTCGGGAAGACCCGTCATGTGAACGTAGGTGATGCCTCCGGCGGTTTCGATGCCGGGTTCGGGGAAGGTATAGATCTGGCTGACCACGCTCGCGTGGGCGGGAGTGCTGAGCATTGCGGCCACCACCAGCGAGAATGCGATCCGAGCGAATGGAAACGAAGTGAGACGCGTGTCCTTGGGAACGCACTTCATCGATGTCCTCCTCGTGTCGGTTGATTTGTCCAAACAACGCCAAAGTTATTATACCACCGAGCGTTAGGCTTTGTCAATGCGAACCTGCCGGTGCAGCGAAGGCGGAGAGAGGAATCTGAATTGGGGAGACTTGGAGTCTGCTGTGGCTTCTTGACGGAGAAACGTCACCGGCGGAGTCCGGGATCGCCCCTACTCCGGGTCGCGGCGTTCGGGCGGCGCGTCGGCATCGATGTTGGAGATGAACTCCTCGATCTGCTGCATGAGGTTCTCGTGGGGCGTGTTCACGGTAAGAGCGTTCAGCCGCGGGTCGACGTCGATCTGGATCGTGTAGGATACGAGGCCGAGGTTCTCGATCCGCTTCCGCGCCTCCTCGGCGTCGACGTGTTTCAGGTAGAAGGTTTTCAGCATGGGTGAAGCCCCTATTCTGGAGTTGCTTCCGATTGTGCCGACCCTCACGGCAGAGAGTATCCGACAAGTCGCCGGGCATGTAAAGCGAAAAGCGAGGACGGGAGAACGGGGGCAAAGGGAGGAGCACGATGGAAGAGGGGGGTTCGCACGCTTTCAAGACTTGACGGGCCCTATCCTCACAGGGCAAACTGGCACGGAACGGTAGGGGCGGGGGTGGTGAAACCCCGCAGATTGGGAGGAAGAATGTCCTCGGATCGATTCTCGGTCGTTTTCAGGATTCTCGACAACGAGACCCGTCTTCTCGAGAGGGCCGATCAGAAGGCCATCTCGCTGCTCTCCATCCTCGGCGTGTTTATGGTCTTCTTCATCGTCTACTACCGGCTGGTTCCCGTCAACACTTTCACCGTCGTCGTCGTCACCGTCTACTTCAGCCTCGCGATGTTCGCCATCTGGAACCTGATCATGGTCGTCCGCCCCCGGGTCGAGAAAACGCCGGAACCCGATCCGGAACAGCCGCGAGTCCCGTCCGGTGCCGACCCGACTTTCTTTCAGGGGATCTGCAGGTACCCGAGCGCTTCCGCGTACCGAGATTCCCTGGAGGCCGTTTCCGGCGACGATGAAGCGATCATGGATGTCTACACCCGGCAGATCTACACGCTGGCCCGGATCAACGCGGCCAAGTACAAGTATATCCAGCGGGGCGTCATCCTGGTGATCGGGGCGTTGGCGGCCGAGCTGGTTCTGATCGCGTATCTGTTCACCAGCTACCTGGGAGTCGAATGGATGCCGTCGCTCGGGTGAGGTTCCGGTGAAAGCTCCGGTCGGAAATTGAGGTTTGACGGGAGAACGGCCGCCCCGTATACTGCCGGGAGCGGCGCGGGAGCGCGCCCCTGCTCTCCCGACCGGTCGCAGAGAGGTGAGCCATGGACGTATCCCAGTTTTTCGTGATCACGGGACCCATCGCCTCCGGGAAATCGACGATCGGGTTCCGCGTGGCCGAAGAGAGCCGCTTCCGGTTCTTTCCCGAAGATGTAGACAGTGCCCTCCTGGATCGTGAGGTTCTGGCCCGATACTACCGAGCCGTTGAACTCTTTGAGCGGCTCAAGAACAGCGACGCCGCCGGGTCCCGGGCCGCACGGGACGAAGCCCGGCAACACGTGTACGAGACCCAAGTTCATTTCATTCGCAAGCGGTCGGAGATACTCAAGCGAATCGTGGCCGAGGGTACGCGCGGCGTCGTCGAGCGGCACCCGTGGGACGACATTCACATCTTCTCGCGGCGAAACGTCAACTACGGCCTTCTCACCGGGGATCAATTCGAAGCCATCTACCGGCTTGCAGAAGCCGAACTTCGCGGGATCCCCCCTCCTCGCGTCATGGTGTTCCTGTCCGCCAGGCCTCAGAATCTCCGCGCGAGAATCAAGAAGCGCGGGCGGGTACAGGAGAAAGATCTACTCTCGCCCGAGAATCCCTACCTCGAGGAGATTGCCGGGCTGTACGAGGATTGGTACGGCATGTACGACGGAGAGAAGTTCCGCGTCGAAACCGATGGCATCGGGGAGGGCGAAGTGGTTGCCCGGATCGCCGGGGAACTTCGGGAGCGGGGCGTGGCCCTCGTGAACGTCGGGTAGGCTCGGACTCGCGCGAGCCGGTCGGGATTCACCGGCCGACGAGGATCGCGTTGAATATCCTCGCACGCCGGGGTCAGGTTTGCCCTCTCGCTCCGGCATTCCTGCTGTGGAAGATACGGCGGCCCGAATTCCCAGTATGGTTGAACGCAATGAGATCATTGCTTGCGCGGTTAAGGCTTGCCATTCTGACAGAACTTGGGCAGAATGACCGCGGGGCCTCGGCGTCATTTCCCAGGACGTTGGGCGCGAGTGTGTCTGCAGAAGGAGGGAAACCGAGATGGCGGATGAGGACAAAGGGAAAGTCGGTGAGCCCGGCGAGGAGGCAAAGCCCGAGGAACAAGACTACGTCCACATGATTATGGATCGACACAAACCGGTTACCCAGCGGGGGGCCGGCGCGATCATTCGGGCGATTCTCGTCCCTCTGGTGATTATCCTCATCATCCTGACCGTTGTCTGGGTCGCACTGGTCCACGTGGGGGACAGCTACAGCCCGGCGACGTTCACCGAGGTCATGCGGCAGGCGAAGAAGCCTCTGGTTGAGCAGAATTTCGTTCAGAAGTTGTTCACGCCGAACTTCGACCATCTCAAATCCCTGTCCGTGCCGCAAGTTTTGTATTCCGGCCAGTCGGACATGGTGTTGCCCGGTGGCTACCGCGTTCGCCTGGAGGGAGCCACGAACATCCGGGATCAGTTCAAGCGTGCTCGCAAGGTGCAGTCGGCTCCGGTATTCAAGGTGAACGCCCACGGCGGCAAGGTCCATGTCGACAAGATGATGATTGTCGACGAAGTCGCGCTGGCCGACATAGACATGGTGTTCGTGGAGAAGATGAATCTTCTCAAACGTATGCCGGAGCGGTCGGCGAAGGGTGAGCCGGGAAAGATCCGAAGAGCGCCTCAGTTTGCCTATGACGACGAGACCACGTACAAGAAATTCGTGGGGACCTTGATTGCGGTTGCCGGGAAGCCCCACAAGGAGGAGGACCGCTGGATCCTGGAGGACAAGGATGGGCAGTGGAAAGCGGTTCTCCGGGTTCCGGCGGAGGAGCGTCCTCTTCAAACGATCCTGGAACTGGCGGTTCTGGGTAGCGAACCCATGATGTTGGATATCGTGCTGGAGACAACCTATCCGTGGAAAAACCGCAAGAACCCGGAGCAGTCCCGCTCGGAGACGCAGCTGATCGGTGAGGCCAACCTGATCTCGGCGAGTCTTCAGGGATTGCACGTGGGCGTGGCTCAGGAGCAGGTGGAGTAGGGATTCCGGCAGTTGGGGGGTCTTGTGGAGATGGGTCGCGGAACAGAAACCTGCGGCCCATCTTCTCAGCTCGGGAGGGAACGTTGACGGTTTTCCTGAACATCCTGTTTCTTCTGGGTTTGCTGGCGGCCGTCTTCACGACCTTCTTCGGCCTGCCGGGCAACTTCATTGTTCTGGGGGCCGCCGTGGCCTACGCTTTCGGAACCCACTTTGGCCCTCTCGGGTGGGGCTTTCTCGTCCTGCTCGCGGGTCTGGCTATCCTGGGTGAAATCCTGGAGTTTCTCTTCGGGACTTTCACGAGCGTTCGCTACGGAGGATCCCGGTGGAGTGCGGTCGGTTCGTTCGTCGGCGGTGTTGTCGGAGCCGTTGTCGGGACCGGTGTGATCCCGGTTGTGGGAACCGTCGTCGGCGCCTTCCTGGGGTCTTTCTCCCTCGCCTTTCTATTCGAGTTCATCCACCGCAATCGACAGGGTGTAGCCGCCCGGGCAGGATTCGGCGCTCTGGTGGGGAAAATGCTGGGCCTTTCCACGAAGACCAGCCTGGGTCTCGTGATGGTGATCCTCGTGGCGTTTAGGCTGTTCTAGGCGGTAATGCTCCACGGGGATGCACGCAAAAAACACAAAAGACATTGCGTCTGCAATCCGAATGGAATAACAATGACAGGCGTTGTTCAAGTGGACTGGGAAGAAAACAGCAAATGACAGGCGTTGTTCAAGTGGACTGGGAACAGAATAACAAATGGCAGGTGTCCTTCGGGAGAGGTTCTTCTTGATTGGGGAGGTGCAGCGATGGATCGAACAGGCCCGTGGTCCAACCCGCTCGGGAGATTGAGCATCGTTCTACTGCTGATCGTCGTTGGTCTGTGTACGGGGTGCGGCTACATGCCCAGGACCGGCAACCAGATGGAAAGCTGCATCAACGAGCGCGACCAGGCCCTCCGCGAGGAAATGAACGCAAACAAGCAGGAGCTCTTGACGCGCTTTGAGAACATGGATCAGCGCCTCGGTTCCGTCGACTCGCAGCTGGCCGACCTCACGGCGACCCTGGAGGAGATGAAAGACCTCGAGGTCACGATGGAAAGCGTCCGGGCGGACATGACGGCCGTCCGGGCCGATCTCCGGCAAGTCCGGGAGGCCCTGAGGGCGTCGGTGCGGAAAGAGCTGGGTGACGCGCTGACGGAGGCCGGACGACACTTGCAGACCGGACCGTAGCCTGGATGATGCACGGATTCTGGAGAATCGTGTGTTTTCACAATCTGGATCAAT
>CAZSXU010000060.1:0-6292 GCA_964610505.1 uncultured bacterium
TCCATTGCTCTGCCTGGATGATGCACGGATTCTGGAGAATCCGTGCATCATCCAGGCTACCCTCCACTCATGAGGTGAATGGCGTCTACGCTGTCGCCGTCGGCTACCCGGTGTTGGTCAAACTCTCGACGCGGCACCAGCGTCCCGTTGATCTTCACGATAATGAGGGGAAACGTATACCGGCACTTCTCGAGCAGGGATGAAACCGTCATCCCTGCTTCCCATTTTACCTGATCTCCATTGACCGTGATCATCCGACAACCCGCCTTCGCCGCTCTCAAACGGAGAACAGCCTCGCCCTTTCATGGGTCCGGGTGTTTCTCCTCCCGCCGTGCGTTCCCTTCGAGCAGAATCTCCATCACCTGATTTGCCTGAAGGTGCGCAACGACGCCGACCTTCGGTGCCATCAGTCCCGTTCCCGGCCTCGCCTCGGTTTTCTCGTCGCCGCAGATGAACAGGTTGCCACAGTTGCGCGTATGAATGTCCTCGTTTCCCCCGTAGCCCGCCACACCGGAGGCTGCGATCACGGCCGTCCCGGGCATGCGGGCGTGGACGGTTTCGATGAGCATCGCCTTGGCCCCGGCCCCGTCGAAAGCTTCGACGATCACGGGCGCGCCCTTGAAGACGCCGGGGACGGATTCTTCATCGAGCAGGATCTGGTGGGCCTCGATCTCCACGTACGGGTTGATTCTCCGGAGCGTGTCGGACAGCGCCCGGACCTTGGGCAACCCGATCTGATCGATGAAGTAGTACTGGCGGTTGAGATTACTGGGTTCGACGACGTCGGGGTCCGCCAGGATCAGCCTCCCGATGCCCACGCGAGCCAGCGCCGCGGCGACCGTGGAACCCAGCCCTCCAAGTCCGGCCACCCCCACCACGCTTTGCTTGAGCCTTTGATGAATTCCGGGCGAGTGCCGGGCGACCAGGAGGGCCTCGAGCTCCGATTCCGCGGGGGTTTCACCTCGACGAATGAAGACCACGGAATCTCCGTCGGCGAGCGGCCGGTCCTCGGCGGCGGGGAAGCCGTTGACGATGGTCAGGTCCGCGTCCGGCTTGTGATCCGCCCGAAGCCGGAAGAGGCGCGTTCCCTGGGGAATCTCGACCGGACGCTCGTTCAGAAACACTCGCATCGCAGTCACCCTGGTGGATCAGGCTAGAGAAAGGGCTTCACGACCTCCACGACTTCCGGGAAATCGACTTTCAGTTTCTTGAGGGTTTGAAGCGTCGGGATTCCATCGTTGGTCCACCCGCGACGCTTGTACACGGCGTCACGAAGCTTGTCATACTGGTCCATTCGGAACCGGCGCAGGATTCGGACTTTTTCCTCCGTCGATTTTCCCTCGGGATCCACGTCGACTTTCTCTCGGAGTTGCTTGTCGTAGCGTTCGCTCCGGGATTCGTACTCCTCGACGGTGACCGGCCCCGCGGACCGGTACGGAATGTCGTCGTCCGACCGATGACCCTGGCCCAATCTCAGGTTGAACACGCGCTGGAAATTGTAGACGCCCTCCGACATCGAGATAAGATCCTCCTTG
This sequence comes from uncultured bacterium, assembly GCA_964610505.1. Taxonomy (GTDB): domain Bacteria; phylum Arandabacterota; class Arandabacteria; order JAGLYR01; family JAGLYR01; genus CAZSXU01. Next base: position 1,536 of record CAZSXU010000060.1, read on the forward strand.
GTCACCTCACGTCCGGTGACGCCGGAGAAGAGATCCACGTAGTTCTGCACGTGCTCAGGCACTTTGGCCGGCTCGTCGGTCGTGGCGTTGTCCGGCGGCTCGATGTCGTTCCACGGGAGCTTGCACAGGCCGTTGAGTCCGAACCACGTTCGGAACAGCGGGAAGTAGTGAAGCGCTTCGGCCTTATCTTCAAACGTGGGGATCTGCTTGTTGACCATGTCCATGAAAATGAGCCAGGCTTCGTCGTGCTGCGGCCCTTTGTTGGTGAGCCCGAATCCTCCCTGCTGAGCAAGGGATTCCTTCGTCATGTACTGCGAGTACTCCAGTCCCTTGCACTCCATCCCGATATCGAACAGGAACTCGGGGTCGGCGCCGAATGTCTCCACGAACAGTTTCTTCATCCTGCGTACGCCCTGGCCGACGATTACGCCGAATCCCTCGCCGCAGGCGAGCTGGTGGAGGAACCTGAGGGAGGCGTCCGCGTTGCCGAACTTGACGTCGATGCCGCCCGTCGTCTCACTGCTGATCACGCCCGCTTCGAAGCACTCCATGACGAAAGCGACGCACGTGCCCCAGGAAATGGTGTCGATCCCGTAGGTATCGCAGTAGAAATTGAGCTCGGCCACGTCGTTGGGATCGAAAATTCCGCAGTTGGATCCCACCCCGGCCACCGTTTCGTACTCGGGGCCGTCGACGATGACCTTCTGCCCCTTGTAGGGACCGGTCCGGAGTTTGAAACCGTCGATCGCGTGTGAACAGGCAAGCGTGCACCCGTACCAACATCCGTCGGGCATTCCCTGGGTGAATTTCTTCGTCCAGATCGGAGAAGCGATTTTCTTCGTGTCCGGATGGCTCCCGAATTTGTAGTTGTGAACGGGCAGCAGGTCGTAGTCATTCATGATCTCGACCAGATGGGCGGTGCCGACGGTTCGCATGTGGCATTGAAGAGCATCGTTCTCGCGGATTTCCCTGTGGAGCCGAATCCCGGCCCTCTTGATGCGTTCCAGATCCGCGGGATGGTTGGTGTCGCCCCGGACACCGGTGAACTTGACGACGATCGCCTTGATGTTCTTGTCCCGGAAAACGGTGCCGATCCCGCCACGTCCCGCCTGCTTGATCCGAGGCGCCTTGCGCCGGACGTCATAGAAGGAGACGTTCAAGCAGCCGATGAGTCCGTGTTCCGCTCCCTTGCCCGCAGACACGACCGAAATGTCGCGCTTGCCCTCGGGGGAATCCGCGTACATGTCGGTGAGCTGTTCGCTCACGAGATGGGCGTCGACGTCTTCGGCGGGAGCCTCCTCGATCGTTACGCTCCCGGAATTCCCATCGATGAAGAGAATGACGTCCTTGTCCGCCTTGCCCTGGATTTCCAGAGCGTCCCACCCGGCGAACTTGAGCAGCGGGCCGAAGTACCCGCCGACGTTGGAATCGATCACCAAGCCCGTGGTGGGAGAGAGGGAGACAACAAGGGTCTTCCCGCATCCCGGGTACTGAGTGATCCCGCCGATCGGGCCGGAGGACAGGATGATTTCGTTCTCGGGATCATTCCACTTCGTCTCGGGGGACACGGCATGCCAGAGATACCAGAGACCGAAGCCCCGGCCGCCGATGAAGATCTCTTTCATGGAATCCGTCACCGGTTTGCTCTTGATCACGCCGTCGGAGAGGTTCACGTAGAGACTACGATCGGTGTATCCATTCTGGACCTGTCCCGGTTCGTACTTGAATTCGGCCAGCACCGTGTGCTGCTTTTTCATGTCTTCAACGGATGGTTTTGAAGCACTCATTGCTTTCCTCCAGAAACGACCGCCCTCACCGACGGATTTCCCTGCTAGTCGTCCACTTTCTCAAGGGCCAGAGCCCCGTTCGGGCAAGCTTTGACACAAGAGCCGCAGGAGACGCATTTGAACGGTTCCGTGTAGTCCGAGTGGACGTACATGACGCCGAACGGACAGAATCCGACACACGAGAGACAGCCGACACACTTGTCCCTGTCGATCCGTACGACTCCGGCCTTGTCCCGGAACAGCGCTTCCGTCGGGCAAACGGCGATGCACTCGCCGCACTGGTTGCAGACGTGAATCGTGAAGGGTCCCTCGGCAGCGCCCTCAACCCGGATCGCCGACTTCTCAGGGTCCTCCTCTTTGAAGAGGTACTTCGAGCAGGCGATCATGCAGGCCCGCACTCCCTTGCAGTTGTTAGGCTTGGACTTCAGAACTCTCATTGCTCACCTCGTTCCACCTACCCCCTCAGTGGGCCCCGGCTTGAGGCTGCGGCAAGGCAGCGGCCCGGGCCATTGCCGAGTCGGCGCTCGACAAGCGAACGGTTCAGTATATCCTGTCGAGAGTCGAGGTCAAGGTGATTTGAAAACGAGGCGGGCCGAGCAATTCCCTTGTGGGGCTATCGAAGAACCCCTGCGCCCTCCGGACGGGGTCCGTCCGACGGACCATCGGACTGCGAAGATGATTCCTTCGCCAACCCCGGTGTTGCCGGTCTTGACATTGCTGAAGTACTTTTCGTGAATTTTCTCAACATGCTCGCCACACTTGACTTTGGGGCGCAAATGAGATATAGTGAACGTAAGGGCTGAGGTCATCTACTGCCAATATCGACGATGATGGAGGCAAGCCGCTTGAGTCGAATGGTGACAATCGTGACGCTGATCCTGGTGTTGTCCGCGGGTCAGGTGAACGGCGAAGCTCCTCTGGACGGAGTATATACTTCAACGGGGGGAGATTTGCTGAGAGGCCGATTCAGCGAGTCCTGGGTCGGCGGCATGCGCGACGAGGTCGGCAATACGGTGCACGCGGAATCCTGGAACGGAGTAGCTCTTGGGAGCCAGTGGGAGGTGTCGTGCGCCACGATTGCCGCTCCGCCTGTTCTGATTGAGGACCGGGTGGACGAAAACGGGAACGGTCACCGGACCTACCACGCGCTCTACGGCGGTGGCAGGTTCCGGCTGGCCGGTTCAGGCCCCTGGGGCAACGGCGATGCCTTCTACGGGGGCGAGATTGCTCATTACTCTCACACGACCACGTATCAGTACAGGGGCTCGGAGCTCACCTCGTCTGTCGTCAATGTTCAGTTCGCCGGCCATTTCGACGGGTACCCGCAGTGCATGCAGGTGACAATCGCAAATGCAGTTGGGTTGGGCTGGGGAGAACAGTTGAGAGCATACCCGATGTTCCTGGATGGAGGTGCGGGATGCGAGGAAGATGCGTCGATGGCGGGTGAGTGGGGGGATATCCACAGCATGACCCTGGTGATTCGCAACTGCAGCACGCCCACCGAGCATGCGTCCTGGGGAACCCTAAAGAACCTCTACAGATAGGATAGTCCGGGGGGCCTGAGGGGCCCGGCAAGCGCAGTCGACAAGAAACCGATCGGCGATCTCGTCACCGCCGATCGGTTTTTCCGTTCGGGTGATTCTCACGCCTCGCGGTCCGCTGAGCCCGGCTCATCGATTCTTGGCCCGAAGCGGCGGTCCCCGGCCCGGAACACCCTTCGGGCTCGTTCGGAGTCTGGGAATCATGCCGTGGCGGATCGGACGTGACACGTCTCCGGTGAATGTTCGTGGTTTTTGATCTTCGTACTCCTCTTTTGAGATGCTCGGATCGGCGGTTTCGGGAGTTTTCGGCCTGAACGATCGAGCGGTCTCAAGGCCGAGGGAAGAAGATCCGACGATTTGAAGGGGAATACCCGGCCGAGTGGCGGCCGGTTCTCCCGAACCTAGCTCGCATTTCTCACCAGCCTCGTAGCGAGGCGTTGTAGGTGCCTGTAATGACGAGGAATGCGAGTGAGGAGACCGGAGGCGTACTGGTAAGTACGTTGAGGATCGCCGAACGAGCATGACGAAGTGAGTGCAGGTAGATACGACGCCGCAGCAGACGGATGGTGAGAAATGCGGGCTAAGGTTGCGCTGATTGCAGGAGGGACCGTAATGAGACTTGCGAGTGTTGTTGTGACAGTGATGCTGGTTTTCATAGCGTGCCGCGCGGACGCGGGTCCTCCACTGGATGCGACGTACAAATCTCTGGAGGGAGACATGCGGCCGGGTCGTTTCAGTGAGTCCTGGGCCGGGGGGGGGCAGGGTCTGACCGGGAACGTCGTCCACTCCCAGTCGTGGGATGGAACCGACCTCGGGCTGGAGTGGTGGGTGGCGTGCCCCGTGCTCGCCGAGGTCCCGGTGCTGGTCGAGGAAACCGACATCGGCAATGGCCTGACGACGCGAGAGTATCGTTCCGAATACACGGGCGGCCGCTTCTGGCTGACGGGCACCGGTCCCTGGAGTACCGGGGAAATCGAGTATACGGGAGCGCTCGAGTACTACGTCCATCATACGACGTTCCTGTTTCTTAACGGGGTCCCGATCTCGTATACCACCAACGCGGACTTCGCTGGGCATTTCGACGACTGGTGCAAGTGCATTCTGGTTGTGGCGAACGCCGCCGGCGTTGGCAGCGGCGGGCAGCCGGCGGGATACCCCGTGTTCAAGGAAATCGACGAGGACTGTGTGGACAATCCGGGGCTCACCGGCGAGTGGGGAAACGTCGCGGACATCACGCTCACGATCTATGAGTGTGCAAGCTCCAATGAGGCGACGAACTGGGGATCGATCAAGACGCTGTACCGATAGGTCGACCGGTGGGATAGAAGCCGGCGTCGCGGTTTTCTCGGGGGCGCGGCGTTTCCGATTGGAAGCCGGCTCGCACCCTTTCTCTCAGGAAAGGCGGCGGGCCGGCTTCTTTGTGTCCGGA
>CAZSXU010000061.1:0-5361 GCA_964610505.1 uncultured bacterium
AATTCGGGGACAATCTGGGATTGTCCCCGAATAGCGATGTCTTCCTGTTCTCAGTGAAATCTGCCGCCGCTTTTCTGCGGGCCTACTTCGCCATCACCATCTTGTGCGTCATCACGCGGTCGCCGACCGTCATGCGGCAGAGGTAGACGCCGGCCGGAAGAACTTCACCGGCCGCGCCCGTCCCGTCCCACATCACCTGGTGCGTTCCGGCGTCGAAGGTCCGATCCGCAAGTGTCCGAATGTGAGCCCCGGTGACGGAATACACATCCATTTTCACCCTCGACGGGGCAGGAATCGAGAAGCCCACGGTGGTCGTCGGGTTGAAGGGGTTCGGGTAGTTTCCGGCCAGGGCCAATTCTTCTCGAACCCCGCGAGGTACGGCCACGTCGGTCGGGTCGCGCGTAACGGTCACGGATCCCTGGACCGGAATGCCGTTGTATGCCGTCACGGTAAGCAAGGCCTCGTCGTCCTCGGGAAGCGCGGCCTGGATATCGATGACGGCGACCCCGACCGGATCGGTCAGCGCCGAACCGATGAAAGCGCCGTTGTAGGAAAGACCGCAGAGGGCCCCCTCCACCCCGGAGACGGTCACGGTATAGGTGGCGGACCTCGAATCCATGGTTCCCTCGTGGAGCACGGACAACACCGAGGGCGTGTCGGTGCGGACCCGCAGGGACGGATCTCCGAAGACGTTCCAGGTCTTGAACATCTCCTCCCCGTCATAGCCGTACTCGTCCATCATGCGCACCGATCCATTGTAGCAGAGACCGCCGTAGGAGCGCTCGGCGTCCTGCACCAGGAGATCGTTGGACTCGTCCTGCGCGGCCATCGGAGGATTCCAGGACTGATTAATTGAGGACGCGTAGATGCCGATCGCTCCGGTGGGATTCCCATCGTGCGTGGCCCTCATCCAGGCCTCGGCAAAGCAGGTGTAGTTCTCGAAATTCCCGTTGACGCAGGCCACGTCGAAGATGAAGGGAAGCATGTGATCGTTGGTGAGGGCGTTCACCCACGCGGAGGAGAACCCCGTGGTTCCCCACGAGCTCAGGCTCCCGTGGCCGCAGTAGTTGAGGATGCCCCGGCCGCTGTTCAGTGCCGCCGACACGCTGGAAGCCGACGCGCCCGGGTCGTAGATCTGATCGACCTCCGTGTAGGTGTAGGCCAGGAGGTCGGCGCGAATGTTGTCGATGTGTTCCCAGTCGTCCTCGCCGTCGTCCCCGGGTCCCTCCGCGGATCCGATTCCGGTGCCCCGGTGATACCAGGCCGCGCCGGACTGAGGGAACTTCTCATAGTTGATGGATCGTTCGACCTGGGTCTCGGCCTGAGCGGCCGTCTGGGCGGAGAGACGCCCGACGAGGAGCTCCGGATACGCGTCGCTCCCATCGAGAAGACTGAATCGAGGGTCCGACGCGCCCCCGGCGGCGTGCATGGGAGGCACTTCAGCACCGTCGCCGACCAACAGGACGTACACAAGGCCGGGCACCGTATCCCGGTATGCCCGGATGAAATCCTTGATCTCGACCGGGACCATGCTGATTCCCGACACGTCAAAGACTCGTGTCCGAATTCCCATTTCGTTCTTCCATTGGACCAGAGGCTCAACCGCCGTGTGGAAGGCGTCGTGCGTGATGACGAGCATGTCGCCCGGTTCTTCCGCGATGCTGACCGGGGCGGCCGTCGCCGTATAGTTCACGAAGCGGTCGCCGTAGATCTGTTCGAAATCCCGGCTTCGTCTCAGCGGAGCATTCTGCCGCTCTATGATATTGATGGACCCGTGACCGGAGGCGAAGACCTCCAGCTTCAGGTACGTCGTGACTCTCAGGGTTCCCGTGGCGGGATTGAACTGGAAGGGATTGAACACAACGGTCATCCCCCGGAAATCCCGGAAGATGTAAGGATCCCGATGTGAGACGACGTCGGCCGGATACCACCCGTCCGCGTTGTAGAACTCGTCGAAGACATACGGTACGTCCGCCGGATCCACCGTGCGCAGGAGATTGCCCTTCGAAGGCAGGACCGGCGCCACCGACAGATCCTCGGTCCGGCGATCCACGACGCGAACGTCCATCCGAGCATCGTCGGGAATCACAACACTGCGACACACGCAGGGGAGATCCGGGAATCCGAGCTCCAAGACCTTCGCTTCCCCCGGTAGTTCGACAACCGTGTAGGACACCCCGTCGACGGTCCTCTCTCTCATCTCGAAGCCCCCGATGCGATATTCCAGAACCGTACGCGTGTCGACAGATTCCACAACCGACACGGAAACGGGGTCCAGAGCTTCTCCGATGGGAGTCCAAGACGCGAGGGAAACGGCGGGCAGCACAAGAAGGAGCGTCAGCGACCAGCAGACTCTCTTCATTCTTCCTCCTATAAGTGAGGGACCGTACGCCGGTCCCGACCTCCGGAACAGTCTACTCCATTATAATCACAAAGATATCACGAAGCAAGGCAGGATCCGGCTTCACGTTCTCGAGGCGCAATCGGCCCTTGCCCACAATGCGACAAGGTGTTAATTTGAACAAAAGAGCGGAGTGAAGCTCAAAACGTCCGCGGGAGATGAGCGCGTGAAAATCGCTTTGGCGCAGATCAATCCCACCGTCGGGGATTTTTCGGGGAACATCGCCCGCGTGCGCCGAGCCCTGGAGGAAGCACGCCGAGGGGGTGCAGGTCTGTGCGTGTTCCCGGAGATGGCCCTGACCGGCTACCCGCCCCATGATCTCCTGGAACGCCCGCGCTTCATCGACGAGAATCTTGAAGCCCTCGATGCACTCAGGCAGGATACTTCGGATATCGCCGTCATCGTCGGGTTTGCAGAGAGGACGTCCGGGTCGGCCGGGAAAGATCTCAGGAACTCCGCTGCAATGATCTCAAATGGGAGAATCGTTTCCGTTCACTCGAAGATGCTCCTACCCACTTACGACGTGTTCGATGAGAGGCGGTACTTCGAGCCGGCTTGCGAGGTCCGGACAGTGGAGTTTGGCGGCCTCCGGCTGGGAATTTCCATCTGCGAAGACCTCTGGAACGATCCGGGTTTCTGGCCCCACCAACGGTACGACCGGGATCCCATTCGGGAATTGGTGGATCGGGGCGCCGAGATCCTCATCAACATTTCGGCGTCTCCCTTCACCCTGGAGAACCGAAGACTCCGCCTCGAGATGCTTCAGGCGGCGGCCCGGAATTACGGGCGGCCGATCCTCTTCGTCAACCAGGTCGGAGGAAACGACGACCTCGTGTTCGACGGTCGCAGTCTGGCGATGGGACCGGACGGTGCCGTCTGGGCCAGAGGCCGGGAGTTTGACGAGGATCTGGTGTTCGTGGACACCGACGCCGGCTCCGGGGACACCCGCGAGTTGGCGGCCACGGACCGGATGGCCGCCGTCGACGCCCTCGTTCTCGGGACTCGCGACTACGCACGAAAGTGCGGTTTTCATTCCGCCGTACTGGGCCTCTCGGGCGGCGTGGATTCGGGACTCACCGCCGTCATCGGCGCCCGGGCACTCGGCGCCGAGAATCTGCACGGAATTGTGATGCCGTCGCGCTACACAAGCGATCAATCCATGCGGGACGCCATGGGCATCGCAGAGGCCCTTGGAATCTCCGTTCAACTCATTTCCATCGACGAGATCTTCGACACCTTCGTCGAGAAACTGGCGCCTGCGTTTGCCGATCGGAGTCCGGACGTCGCCGAGGAAAACCTTCAGGCGCGGGCCCGCGGCGTCCTGTTGATGGCGCACTCCAACAAGTTCGGACATCTGCTTCTGACCACCGGCAACAAGTCCGAGCTGGCCACGGGCTACTGCACGCTCTACGGGGACATGGCCGGCGGGCTGGCCGTGCTGGGCGACGTTCCCAAAACGATGGTCTACGAGCTGTGCGAGGAAATCAATCGGCAGGGCCCCGTGATCCCCCGGTCCGTATTGGAAAGGGCGCCCAGCGCGGAACTCAAACCCGACCAGACGGATCAGGATACCCTTCCGCCCTATGAGATCCTCGATGAGATCCTTCAGGTTCACATTCAGGATGGATTGGACTCGGACGAGATTACGAATCTGGGATTCGACCGACAGGTGGTCGCGGAAGTCCTCCGTCTCGTTCGCGTCAACGAGTACAAACGCCGCCAGACACCGCCCGTTCTGAAGATTACGTCAAAGGCGTTCGGACCGGGGAGAAGAATGCCGATCGCGCAGAGGTGGAGAGGGTGAGCGGACCGGCTGGCGCCGGCCCGAGAGAGGTGAAAGCCGAGAAGCGAGAAGCAACTCAGAGTTCCGAGAACCGATACCCGAACCCCCACACCGTCTGGACGTATCGGGGAGAGCGAGAATCCTTTTCGATCTTCGCTCGGAGCCGGTTGACATGGGAATCGACGGCGTGCTCGAAGACGTCCGCGTCGTGGTCCCAGAGAAGATCCAGCAGCTGCCGCCGCGAATAGGTCCTCCCCGGATTTGCAGCCAGAAGGCAGAGAAGGTCGTACTCTTTTACGGTGAGATCGATCGGCTTGCCCTTTACCGTCACGATGTGCCGGTCCCGGTCGATCACGAGACCGCGAGTCTCGATGCGGGCCCCTTCGCCTCTCCCGCGGGCGATCTGCTTCGCGCGCTCATAGCGCCGCAGGACGGCGCGCACCCGCGCGCCCAACTCCCGCACGCTGAACGGTTTGACAATGTAGTCGTCGCACCCGACCTCAAGACCTCGAATTCGATCCTGTTCCTCACCCCGCGCGCTCAACATGACGACGGGCGTGTTGGGGTCCGACGCCCGGAGCCGCCGGCAGACTTCGATCCCGGAGATGCCCGGAAGCATCCAGTCCAGGATCACCAGCGCGTATTCCTGGTCGAAGTACCGTTCCAGCGCCTCCTCTCCGTTCCCGAAGGCCTGGATCTTGAAACCCTCTTTCTCCAAAAAAGCCCGGAGAATTCGCACCACCGCCCGGTCGTCCTCGATCACCAGGATTCTTTCCACACGTTTTGCCATGCATCCGCCGTCGCTCGAGTCGGCGTCCATTCTACTCGAGGCCAAGAGATCTCGCCACAGATTTCAGGGAGAGGAAGATCAAGAGCGAGCCACAGATTACACGGATTCAAAGCCAAGAGCTCTTCCGCAGATTACGCAGATGGGCTGCCTCGAAAACGAGGCAGCACGCGGATGGGCAGTGTGTGGAGGCAAATCCTTGCCTCAACGGAAGAAGCTAGATCCGGGGCCCCTGCTAGAACACTCCAGGTTGCGTTGTGAGGCTGACATTCCCAGGCGCATAGAGGGTATGGCAAACCCTGTCGCCTGGGCTGGTGGGGCGGATCGCTGATCCGGACCACCGGGGCTCTACCCGCTTTTCATCTGTGTCATCTGTGATATCTGTGGCTG
>CAZSXU010000062.1:0-2364 GCA_964610505.1 uncultured bacterium
GACCGCCGGATTCCGGGCCGTCTTTCCCGCCCCCCCGGCCGAGCCGGTTCTCCTGCGGGTCGCCGCCGCGACCCTTTACCGCGCGTGGGTGAACGGACGGTACGTCGCCCACGGTCCGGCTCGCGGGCCGCACGGGTACTTCCGCATCGATGAATGGGACATTTCGGAGGCGATCGTCCCGGGCGAGAACCTCGTGGCGATTGAGGTTGTGGGCTACAATACGGACGGTCACTATCAATTGGATCAAGCGTCGTTTCTCCAGGCGGAGGTGGTGGCCGGTGGTAGGGGGCTCGTTTCCACGGCGGGCGACGGGATTGCCTTTGAGGCCGCCGTACTCGATGAGCGCGTTCAGAAGACGTGCCGGTTCAGCTCCCAACGGACGTTCACCGAAGTCTATCGCCTGACTCCGGGCTACGATGGCTGGCGTCGGGACGCGGCGCCGCCGCCGCAGGGCGAGGCGATTTCGGAATTGCCCGAGACACGGCTGTTGCCAAGAGGCGTTCTCCTCCCGGCGCTCGACGTCCGGGAGCCGGTCCGGGGCATCGTCCGGGGCCGGTTGGAGCCGCAAGCGGACGTCAAACGTCTCTGGGAGGGACCGGCGGGGAACGACGCCGACCGGGGCCTCAAGGGCTTCGGGCCGGATGAGCTGGAGGCCAATCCGGTGGTCGACGTCCAGATGTTCGCCTCTGTCCCCGAAGACACCCTGGATCGCTCGTATCCGGAGCATCCCGGGGTCGATCTTCCGGGTCCTTCGTATGAGATCCTCGATTTCGGACGGAACCTCACCGGGTTCCTGGGGGCGAAGGTCACCTGCACGGAGAAGACGACCCTCTGGTTTCTCTTCGACGAGGTTCTGACCAAACGGGAGGATGTGGACTTCACTCGGCAGCGGTGCGTGCGCGTGGTGAGCTACGAGCTGGCGCCGGGTGAATATTGCGTGGAAACGATCGAACCCTACACGCTTCGGTATCTGAAGCTGGCGAGTCCCGAGGGCCACTGCGTGGTCGAAGACGTCATCCTCCGCGAATACGCGCATCCGGAACCGAACGACGCCCACTTCGCCGCCTCCGACGAGCGGCTGAACGATCTGTTCGCCGCAGGGGTCCTGACCCATCGGCAGAACGCTCTGGACCTCTTCACGAACTGCCCTTCGAGAGAGCGATCGGGCCGGCTCTGCGACGCGTTCTTTACGGCCCGCGCCACCTACGACCTGACGGGCTCAACTCGAGTCGAGCGGAACTTCTTCGAGAACTTTCTCATGCCCGAGACGTTCGCCGGAATCCCAACCGGCATGCTGCCGATGTGTTACCCGGCCGACCCCGCCGACGGCAAATTCATCCCCAACTGGGCGCTGTGGTTCGTGGTCCAGCTGGAGGAGTACGCGGCCCGAAGCGGCGATCGGGAGACGGTCGAGGGACTCCGTCCGAAAGTGATGGATCTCCTCGAGTACTTCGAATCTTTCGAGGGCGAGAGCGGACTTCTGGAGAATCTCCCGGGCTGGAATTTCGTGACGTATTCCTCCGAGGGTATCCGGTGGGACCTCAATTACCCCACCAACATGCTGTACGCGGGCGCGCTGTCCGCGGCGGCCCGCCTCTACGGTGTGCGGAAACTGGAGTCCAGGGCGAACAAAATCCGAATCCACGTCCTCCAGCAGTCCTTCGACGGTCATCTCTTCGCCGACGCCGCTCTCGGAGGGAAGAGGGGGCTTACCGTCACGGCGGACCGCACGGAGGCCTGTCAATACTTTGCCTTCTACTTCGACGTCGTCCATCGGGCCGAGCACCGGGATCTGTGGCATCTGCTCCGCCGCGAATGCGGGGTGAAACGGCGCACGGCCAACCCGTTTGGCAGGACGGGCGCGGCCCAGCTCTTCATCGGCAAGATGCTTCGGCTCGAGCTCCTCTCGGAGGCGGGTCTTGCGCAGCTGATCGTGGACGAGTCGATCTCCTACTGGCACGACATGGCGGAGAGGACCGGGACTCTGTGGGAATTCTCCGCGCCGACGGCCAGTTGCTGCCACGGCTACGCGTCCCACGTCGTCCATGTCCTCTATCGGGATATTCTGGGGATCTATGATGTGGACACGGAGGAGAAAGTTGTCCAACTCCGCTTCTGCACCATGCGCCTCGACGCGTGCGAAGGTTCGCGTCCGATCCCCGGGGGGCGGGTGTCCCTCTCCTGGTGGAAGGAGGACAACCGGATCGCCTACCATGTAAATGCGCCGGCCGGCTACCGGATCGAGATCGAAAACCAGAGCGGCCGAGCTTTGGTGGAGCAATAGAGCAATACCCTCTCGCTCTCGCTCTTTCTCTCGGGAGTATCCCTCTCACTTTCCCTCTTACTCTCGCTCTCGCTCTCGGC
>CAZSXU010000062.1:2464-4849 GCA_964610505.1 uncultured bacterium
CTCTCGCTCTCGGTGGTACTCCTCTCATTCTCACTCTTACTCTCACTCGGCCTCTGGAGAATCCCGCCAGATGTGATATAATAGGAATACGAAACGCGTCTCCAACCGTGAGGTGATCCTGTGAAACGAAGATATGGATTTGCAGTGTTTGGCGTTGTTTTGTGCCTGTGCGCGGCTGCTGCGGGCGGGGCCGTGGGTGCCCCCCGAGTCGTGATGACGTCCATCCAGGCGGATCGCGTGGTCGTGGATATTGAGTCCTCGGACTATGAGATCGTCGATGGGGAAGAGGGCCACCGGATTGAGATGGAGGGCTGCGCGTACCGGGCTGCGCCCGGACATCCTCGGCTTCCCGTCAAGACCTTCCTCATCGCGCTGCCTCCCGGTGCGCGGGTGACGTCGGTTGAGATTGAGAGCGTACGGGCCACCGCGCTTGCGGGCGCCTACCGGATCGAACCGGCGCCGCCCATCCTTCCGCTCGTCGATCCTTCCCGGCGCGCGGAACGTCTCGAGGAGATGGGGCGGGAGTGGGAGGCGAACCGCCGGGAGATCTACTCGTCGGATCTCGCGTTTCCGGGCGATATCGTGACGAGGGCGGGATCGGGCACGCTCCGGAAGTACGCCTACGCTGCCATCTCCTTCAGCCCCTTCGAGTATCATCCGCAGTCGGGCCGGTTGATTCACCATGAGAGCGCCCGAGCCGTCATCCGCTACGCGCTGCCGCCGGCCGGTTCCGCGGAAGCCGGAAGGGTGGAGGCACTCAAGCAGGATACGGCGGCCGATCTTCGAGCGGCGAGACTGTTCGAAAACTACGGCCGCGTACGGGATCTCTACCGGCCCGGGGACGCCGCCGCCAAGGGTCGAGACGAGACCTACGACTATCTCGTCATCACGACCGAGGCCAACCTGGGCGCCTATCACGCGTCCGATTTCCCGGGCTGGAAGACCGCGCTGGGGCACGCCGTTCGCGTTCTCCTGGTGACGGATCCGCTCATCACGGGCCAGCCGGGCGCGGATCTGGCGGAGCAGATCCGCAATTTCCTGCGCGCGTACTACGGGCCCTGGGGAATCGAGTATGTGCTTCTCGTGGGCAATTACGAATCGGTGCCGATGTGCTACTGCTTTCCCGACCCGACCCATCACGCGCACAACCCGACCGTTCCGTCGAACTGTGGAGGATCGGTCCCCACGGATTACTACTATGCGGATCTGTCGTCGCCGGACGCCGATTCCTGGGACTCCGACGGAGACGGCTATCGGGGCGAGTACACCGAGGACGATCCGGATTTCTTGGCAGAAGTCTACGTGGGGCGGATCCCGACCAACACCAACGGTCGGATCACGTACGCGCTCAACAAGATCGTTGCATTTGAGCAGGACGACGGGGATTGGAAGGACGCGGCGCTCCACGGGGCCGCCATTCCCTTCTACGAAAACGAGGACTACTCGGGCTATCCGAAGGTCGATTTCGCCGACTACATGGACGGCATCGAGACCAACTTCATGAGCGGCTGGACCGTCAGTCACTACAGCGAACAGGCCGGGGTGGATCCCTCGGTGTTCCCTTGGCCGGCGCTTACGCAGTCCGCCTTCACCGCCGACTGGCGAGGCGGGCAGTACGGCATCGTGAACTGGGGAGGACACGGGGGGCCGTCTGCCGGGTATCGAACCATTTGGGCCTGGGACGACGGGGACGGCATCCCCGAGTCGGCCAACGGTGAAATGCAGGGCGCGTACACGATCAACACCGCCGACGTTCTCGAGGACGACTACCCGTCGATCGTGTTCGGCGTCGGGTGCAGCGTCGGGTATCCCGAGCCCAATTCGATCGGCCGGTTGGGGGTGGATCTGCTCACGAAACCGGATTGGGGCGCCGGTGCGGCGGTGATCACGGCCTCCCGCTCGGCCGCGGCGGGGGGCGGCTGGCCCGATGACCCGGGCGGCGTGCAGTCTCTCTGCTACGAGTTCTATCGATTTCTGATCGACGGGCCGTCGGGACCCGAGACGGTGGGCGAGGCGTTGTACGATTCCAAACACTACTGCCACGTCAATTTCGCCTGGGATCATATCTATGAATTCAAGAACCTGTTCGATCACAATCTATACGGCTGTCCGGCGATGGACCGGCGGGGATATCCGACGGACGTGGCGTCGGGGGACCCGGCCGTTGTCGAGGGAGGCTTCCTGCTCGGCCAGAACCATCCGAACCCGTTCAATCCTGCTACGGAGATTCGATATGTTCTGCCGGCGGCGTGCCGGGTGAAGGTGGATATTTTCACCGTCGGCGGGCGGAAGGTGGCGACGGTGGTCGATGAACTGCAATCGGCGGGCCCGCAGAGTGTGAGGTGGGAGGGACTCGATGGCGATTCCCGCGAGGTCCCGAGCGGG